>CAWBPF010000001.1:0-41694 GCA_963790515.1 uncultured Alphaproteobacteria bacterium
CGGCCGCCATGCTCCAGCCGCCCGGCCGCGTTGCGCCGCCCGGATCCGCCGCCCATGACGAACACCCGGACCGGCGGCTCGTGCAGCGGCACGCCCTTCACCACATGCTCGAAGAACCGCAGCCGGTACGATCGCCAGTCGCCCGCCCAGGAGTTCCAGCGGCGCGTCCGGTCCGAACTCCACGTCGCCGAACCAGGAATTCGCTGCGGTCGCCATGCATCCAGGGGCCCAGGATCAGCCGCTGCGGGCCGCGTCCCGCCCGCTTCAGCCCGACATAGTTCGCGGTCGCGGTCAGCGGATAGGGGTCCCACCACGACGACATGTGGACGCAGGCGGCACGGCTGTAGCGGTCGTGACGAGCCTTCGGTCCAGATGCCGAGCTGCTGCCAGAAGGCGTCGAAGGGACCGTGGGTCCATTGCTCGAAGAGATAGGCCTCGTAATCCGGATGATGGCGCAGCGGCGAGTGCCCCGGCTTCCACGGCATGCGGGTGAACCAGTCCCGGATGTCCTCGGCTTCCAGCGCCGCCGCCAGCACCGGATCGGCCAGCGCCTCGGGCGACACCTTGGCGTTCTTGAAGGCCCAGGTGGCCTGTTTCAGCTCGAATGCGCCGTTCTGCCGGATGCCGCCGCGCCAGGCGTTGGCGAAGCCGCCGCAATCCAGGATCTGCGCCACCAGTCCCGGAGGGTCGAGGCACGCCAGCGCCGCCTGGGTGTGCGCCGCATAGGACAGCCCCATGGTGCAGATGCGCCCGTCGCACCAGGGTTGCGCGATCAGCCAGGCGCAGGTGTCGAAACCGTCTTCCCCGTCCGACAGGTATTTGACGAACACGCCTTCCGATCCGTAGCGCCCGCGGGTGTCCTGGTAGACCACGGCGTAGCCGGCGGCGGTGAAGCCGGCGGCGATCTCCGCACGGCTGGCGGGCGTCCGGTCGGCGGCGGTGATCTCGCTGCGGCTGGTCTCGTGCCGGCCGTAGGGCGTGCGTTCCATGATGACCGGGAACGGGCCGCCGCCCTCCGGCAGGTGCACGTCGGTGGCCAGGCGCACGCCGTCGCGCATCGCCACCATGTGGGTGGCCACGGCCATCAGGCGGCTCCCTCGGGCTCTTCCAGTTCGACGCTCAGTTCGCGCAGCGCCGCCGTATGCGGATGCTTCACCCGGCCGGCCCGCAGGTCGTCGGCGGTCAGCGTCTCCACCAGTTCGCCGCCCTGCATGACGCCGATCCGCTGGCACAGATGCGCGACGACGGCGAGGTTGTGGCTGACCAGCACATAGGTCAGCCGCCGTGCCGCCTGCAGGTCGGCCAGCAGGTTCAGCACCTCGGCCTGCACCGACACGTCCAGCGCGCTGGTCGGCTCGTCCAGCAGCAGCACGTCGGGCTCCGACATCAGCGCGCGCGCGATCGCCACCCGCTGGCGCTGCCCGCCGGAGAGCTGGTGCGGGTAGCGGAAGCGCATGGTGTCGCGGCAGCGCCACCTCGGCCATGCCGCGGCAGGATGCGGCGCTCGATATTGTCCATGCGGTGCACCAGCAGCGGCTCGCTGAGCAGCCGGTCCACCGTCTGGCGCGGGTGCAGCGAGCCGTACGGATCCTGGAACACCATCTGCACGCGGCGATAGAAGTCGCGCGACCGCCGCGGGGTCAGTTCCTGGCCGGCGATCGCCATCCGGCCGGTCCAGTCGTGGTTCAGGCCGGACAGGGCGCGCAGCACGGTGGACTTGCCGGAGCCGCTTTCCCCCACCAGGCCGAAGCTCTCGCCCGCGCGAGACGGAGAACGACACGCCCTTCACCGCCTCGGTCCGGCCGAAGCGGACGACGAGGCCGGCGACTTCGATCATGCTCAGCCATGACGGATCGCGCTGCATCACCGCGCAGGCGCTGCTTCTGGTGGCTAGCGTCGGCAGGCAGTCGAGCAGCCCGCGTGTATAGGGATGCCGCGCGCGGGTCAGCTCGCTGGCCGGCAGTTCCTCGACGATGCGCCCGGCATACATCACCGCCACCCGGTCGCAGAAATGCGAGACCAGCGGCAGGTCGTGGCTGATCAGGATCAGGCCCATGCCGCGACGCGACACCAGGTCCTCGATCAGCCGCAGGATCTCGGCCTGCACCGTGGCATCGAGCGCGCTGGTCGGCTCGTCCGCGATCAGCAGCTCCGGGTCCGGCGCCAGCATCATCGCGATCATCACGCGCTGGCCCATGCCGCCCGACAGCTCGTGCGGATATGCCTCGGCCACCCGCGCCGGATCGCGGATCTGCACCTGCGCCAGCAGATCGATCGCCGCCTGCGTCGCGACCTTGCGGCTGCCGCCCCGATGCACGCGCCATGCCTCGGCGATCTGCGCGCCGGCGGTCATCACCGGATTGAGCGAGAATTTCGGGTCCTGCAGGATCAGCCCGCGCCCGCCTGCCGCGGATCTTCCGCAGGCTGGCCTCGTCGGCGCGCAGCACGTCGATGCCGTCGAACTGCAGCCTGTCGGCGGTGATCACCGCATTCCACGGCAGCAGCCGCAGGATCGACCGCGCGGTCAGCGACTTGCCCGACCCGGATTTGCCGACGATGCCAAGCTTCTCCTGCCCCAGGGTCAGCGAGACGTTGCGCACCGCCTCCGACAGCCCGGTGGCGGTCGGGAACTGGACGCGCAGGTTGTCGATCTCCACCAGCATCAGCGCTGCCTCGGGTCGAGCACGTCGCGCATCCCGTCGCCCAGCAGGTTGAACGCCAGCGACGCGACGAAGATCGCGACGCCGGGGATCGTCGGCACCCACCACTGCTCCAGGATGAAGGCGCGCGAGGCGGCGATCATCGTGCCCCATTCCGGCATCGGCGGCTGCGCGCCCATGCCGAGGAAGCCCAGCGCCGCGGCGGTCAGGATGATGCCGCTCATGTCCAGCGTCACGCGCACGATCACGCTGGACAGGCACAGCGGCACGATATGGCGCAGGATGATGCGCCCGGCGACGGCGCCGGTCAGCCGCACCGCGGCGATGTAGTCGGTGTCGCGCACGGTCAGCGTGTCGGCCCGCGCCAGCCGCGCATAAGGCGGCCACGCGGTCAGCGCGATGGCGATGATCGCGCTGGTGATGCCCGGCTTCAGCGCCGCGACGAACGCCAGCGCCAGCACCAGGCGCGGGAAACGCCAGGAACACGTCGGTCACGCGCATCAGCACGCGGTCCGCAAAGCCGCCGAGATAGCCGGCGACGCTGCCCACCGCGAGCCCGATCGGCGCCACCAGCAGCACCACCGCCACCACCATGCCCAGCGTGATCCGGCCGCCGTACAGGATGCGGGCGAAGATGTCGCGGCCCAGCTCGTCGGTGCCGAACCAGTGCGCGGCCGACGGCGGCGCCAGCCGGCCGGCGAGGTCCTGCGCGCTGGGGTCCTGCGCGCGCGAGCAGCGGGGCGGCGAGCGAGGCCACGATCATCACCAGCGACCGTCACCAGCCCGACCATCGCCAGGCCATTGGCGCGGAATTGCAGCCAGCCGCGATAGCGCCGCACCCACGCGGCCTGCGCACGCGATGCAGGCGTCTCGCTCAGCAGCCAGTCGCGCGACAGCACGAGGTCCCCGCTCATCTGACGCGCGGGTCGAGCAAGACGATAAGCCAAGTCGGCCAGCAGGTTCAGGACCAGGTAGACCAGCCCGATCACCAGCGTGGCGCCAAGCACCGCGTTCATGTCGGCGTTCAGCAGCGAACCGGTCAGATAAAGCCCGATCCCCGGCCAGGAGAATACCGTCTCGGTGATCACCGCGCCTTCCAGCAGGCCGGCATAGGCCAGCGCCAGCACCGTCACCAGCCGCACCGCGATGTTGCCGAACGCGTGCCGCCACAGGATGCGCGCTGGCCGACAGCCCCTTGGCGCGCGCGGTGATGATGTATTCGCCCGACAGCGCCTCGATCATGAAGGCGCGCGTCATGCGCGTGATGTAGCGCCATCGAGAAATACGCCAGCACCAGCGCCGGCTGCGCCAGATGCGCCAGCGCATCCCAGAACGAATCCCACTCGCCGGCGATCGCCGAATCGATCACCAGCATGCCGGTGACGCGCGGCACCATGCCTTCGTACGCGACGTCGAGCTGCCCGGTGCCGGGCGCGATGCCCAGCTTCACGTAGAACACCAGCAGGCAGACCAGGCCCAGCACGAACACCGGCACCGACTGCCCGGCCAGGCTGATCACCCGCACCACATGATCGAACCGCGAGCCCTGCCGCGCCGCCGCGATCACCCCCAGCGGAATGCCGATCAGCATGGCGATGATGATCGCCGCCGTCGCGAGCTCCAGCGTCGCCGGAAAGAACCGCGCGATATCCTCGGTGACCGGGCGCGAGGTCATCACCGAGTGGCCGAGATCGCCGTGCAGCCAGGTTGCCCAGATAGATCCAGAACTGCACCGGCAGCGGCTTGTCCAGCCCCAGCTCCAGCCGTACCCGCGCGATCACGTCGGGCGGCGCATGGTCGCCGGCGATCGCGATCACGGGTCGATCGGCATGACCCGGCCGATCAGGAAGGTGACCAGCATCAGGCCGAACAGCGTGACCGGGACGCTGGTAAGGGCCGCCAGCGTCTGGCGCAGACGGTGCAGTCGTCACGCCTTGGCGATCTGCGCGTAGCGGGTGTAGTCGGGCAGCACGCCGATCTCGATGCCGGACATGCCCTTGGTCATGGCGTCCACCTCGGCGTTCTGCAGCAGCATGGCGAACGGCGAGCGCTCCATGAACTGGCGCTGCATCTTGGCGTACATCGCCATGCGCTTCTTGGCGGGTCCAGCTCCTTCACCGCCGCATCCGACCAGGCCGGTGAGTCCTTGTCGAAGAAATGGCAGCGCCAGGCGAGGATCTTCAGCTTGCTGTGTCTCCGAGTCATCCGGGTTGGCGCAGAACGCCTGCATGTTGGAGTTCGGGTCGAGGTAGTCGGGGAACCAGCTCGACAGCACCAACTGGTGCTGCCGCGCGCGCATCTTGCTGTATGACCTGCTTCTGCTCGGCCGCCAGCAGGTGCAGCCTTGATCCCGATCGCCGCCAGGTCCGCCTGGATCGCCTGCGCGATGTCCGAATACGGCGAGTGGGAGAAGTGGTCCATGCGTGACCGTGAAGCCGTTCGGGTAGCCCCCCTTCGCCAGCAACGCCTTCGCCTTCGCCACGTCCTTCTTGAACGGCGTGTCGTCGATCGCGCCGGGGGAGCCCTTCGGCAGCACCGACTGCCAGACGTTCCACAGCATCGGCGTGATGTTCTTGGCGATCGCGTCGTAGTCGATCGCGCATTTGAACGCCTGCAGCACCTCCACCTTGCTGGAACTCCGGCACGCCCATGTTCATCCCGATATACATCGAGGTGAGCTGGCTCATGCGCGCGATCGGAAGTCCGGCTTGCCCTCGATGGTCTTGAGCTGGTCGGCATTCAGGTCGCGCGCGATGTCGACGTCGCCCCGCTGCAGCACCAGGAGCTGTGCCGCCGGCTCCGCCATGTGGCGGACCACGATGCGCGGGATCTTCGGCTTCACCGCCGAGTGCGGGTTGGTGTCGAGGATGATGTGGTCGCTCGCCTGCCACTCGACGAGGCGATACGGGCCGGCCCCGGCGCTGTGCGTCTTCAGCCACTCGTTGCCCAGGTCGTCCTTGACCTGGTGCGCCATCACGGTCGCCTTCTCCACCACGCAGCCGACCGTGGCCGACAGGCAGTACAGCACGAAGGTCGTCGCCTGCACCTCCGGCAGCATCAGCTGCAGGGTATAGTCGTCGGTCGCGTGGATCATCTTCTCCACGTTGTCGGCATTCCAGCCGAACTGGGTCAGGATGAAGCCTGGCGTCAGGTTCAGCTTCACCACGCGCTGCAGGCTGAACGCGACATCCTCGGCGGTGAGCCGGCTTGCCGCTCTCGAACAGCACGCCCTTGCGGATATGGAAGGTGAAGGTCAGCCCGTCCTTGCTGACCTCCCATGTCTCCGCCAGGTCGCCCACCAGCTTGTTGGTGTCGGCCGGGTCGGGAACGATCAGCTTGCGATAGATGTTGCCGCAGGCTTCGTTGTCGGCGAACTCATAGGACTGCGCCGGGTCGAAGCCGCCGACGATGTCGTCGATCGCCTTGGCCATCACCACGGCGTTCTTCGGCGTCGCGGCGTCGGCCGGGCGAGCAGCGCCGGCGCGGCCAGGGTGGAGGCGGAGGCGGCGAGCAGGGTGCGGCGGCTCAGCATCGTGGGGTTTCCTTCCTGTTGGGCGCGGGGACGCATCAGCTCTTCACGATGCTTTCGTATCGCGTGTAATCGGGCAGCGGCCCGACCACGAAGCCCTGGGTGTCCTTGCGCGCGACCGCGCTGGCGTTCTTCTGCAGCAGCATGGCGAACGGCGCGCTGCTCCATGAACTTGCGCTGCATGTCCTCATACATCGCGATACGCTTCTTCGAATCGAGCTCCTTCGCCGCCGCCGCCGACTGCGCCGTCAGGTCGGTGTCCTTGAAGTGCCTGCGCCAGGCGAGGATCTTCAGCTTGCTGGTGTCCGAATCGTCCGGGTTCTCGCAGAACGCCTGGGCGTTGGAGTTCGGGTCGAAGTAGTCGGATCCCCACACCAGCATCGCCAGCTGGTGCTGCCGCGCGCGGGTCTTGGTGATGACCTGCTTCTGCTCGCCCGGCTGCAACGACACCTTGATGCCGACCGCGGCGAGGTCCGCCTGCACCGCCTGCGCGATGTCGCCGAACGGCGCGGCCGAGATGTAGTCCATGCTGCACGAAAACCCGCCGCCCAGCCCGGCCTTCTCCAGCAGCTGCCTTGGCCTTCGCGATGTCCTTGTTGAACGGCGCGTCGCTCAACGCGCCCGGCAATCCTTTCGGCAGGAACGACTGGTCACACGCTCCAGGTGCCGGGCGTGATGTTCTTGGCGATCGCCTCGTAGTCGATCGCCCACTTGATCGCCTGGTGCACCTGCGGTTTCGCCAGTTCGGGCGTCGGCCTGGTTCATCGCGATGTACATCGAGGTCCCTGCCGGCGCTGGCTGATCGTGAGGTCCTTGTTGCCGGCACAGCGACTTCAACTGGTCGGCGGTCAGGTCGCGCGCGATGTCGGCGTCGCCCTTCTGCAGCATCAGCAGCTGTGTCGAGGGTTCGGCGACGTGCCGCACCACGATCCGCTTGCATCCCCGCCTTGATGCCGCGAATGCGGGTTGGCGTCGATGATCACGCTGATCCGACTGCCGCCCACTCGTCAGCTTGTAGGCGCCGGCGCCGGCGGTGCTGGTCTTCAGCCAGCCATTGCCGTAGTCGCCGTTCGCCTGGCATGTTGCCATCACCGTCTTCGTGTCCACCACGCTGCCGACATTGGCCGACAGGCAGTACAGCACGAAGCTGGTCGCCTCAGCCTCGTCCGGCAGCTTCATCTCCAGCGTGTAGTCGTCCAGCGCGCGGATCGACTTCTCCACGTTGTCCTTGGTGAAGCCGAACTGCGTGAGGATGAAGCCCGGCGTCTTGTTCAGCTTGCACGACGCGCTGAAGGAGAACGCCGCGTCATCCGCGGTCACCGGATTGCCGGAGTCGAAGTTCGCGTCCTGCTGCAGCTTGAAGGTGAAGGTCAGGCCGTCCTTGCTGACCGTCCAGCGTTTCGGCCAGGTCGCCCGACATCTTCGCCGCTCGTTGCAGGATCCGGCCGCATCAGCCGGCGGTAGCAGTTGGCATCCACCTCGCCGTTGGTGAACTCATACGACTCGGCCGGGTCGAAGCTGACGATGTCGTCGATCTGCTTGGCCATGACCGCCGACGCCCTTCGGCGTGGCGGCCCGCGCCTCGCGTGACGATCACGGCGCGGCGAGCACGGCAGCCGAGCTGGCTAGCAGCGTGCGGCGGGTCAGCATGGTCAAAGTCTCCCAGAGTCGAGTTGGCGGCACTTTGCCAAGCCTGCCGGCCTCGCGCTAGGCTGCTTCGCAGCCGATGCAGAGCGAAATTCACGCGCTCGGTCTGCCCGCACGACTGCCCCTCCACCTGCGCGCTGCGAGGTCGAGGTGCTGGACGGCCGCCGCATCGGCGCGGTGCGCGGCGCCGAGGCCAACAGCTACACCGCCGGCGTGATCTGCGCGAAGGTCGTCGCGCTACGCCGAGCGCATCCACCATCCCGACCGGCTGACCCAGCCGCTGCTGCGCACCGGCCCGAAGGGCAGCGGCCAGTTCCGCCGCGATCGCCTGGGACGAGGCGCTGGACCGCGTCGCCGGCGCGTTCATCGACGTCGCCGCGCAGCACGGCACCGAGGCGGTCTGGCCGTATTACTACGCCGGCACGATGGGCCTGGTGCAGCGCGACGGCATCAACCGGCTGCGCCACGTGATGCGCTATTCGCGGCAGAAGCTGACGATCTGCACCTCGCTGCCGGAGGCCGGCTGGATCGCCGGCGTCGGCCAGAGCCGCGGGGCCCGATCCGCGCGAGATGGCGAAGTCCGACCTGATCGTGGTCTGGGGCGGCAATCCCGTCTCCACCCAGGTCAACGTGATGACCCACATCGCGCGCGCCCGGAAGGAGCGCGGCGCGAAGCTGGTGGTGGTCGATCCGTATCGCACGCCGGCACCGCCGCGGTGGCCGACATGCATCTCGCGCCGCGTCCCGGCACCGACGGCGCGCTGGCCTGCGCGGTGATGCACGTCGCGTTCCGCGACGGCTACGCCGACCGCGCCTATCATGGCGCAGCTACACCGACTGCCCGGACGCGCTGGAGGCGCATCTGGCGACCCGCGGTCCCGACTGGGCCGCCGCGATCACCGGCCTGCCGGTCGCAGCAGATCGAGGCGTTCGCGCGCGCTCTACGGCACGCACGCAGCGCAGCTACATCCGCCTCGGCTACGGCTTCGCGCGCAGCGCGCAACGGCGCCGCCAACATGCACGCGGTGACCTGCCTGCCGACCGTCACCGGCGCCTGGCAGCACGAAGGCGGCGGCGCGCTGTGGTCCAACCGCGGCATCTATCACTGGGACAAGACGCTGATCGAGGGCCTCGACGCGCTCGATCCCGACGATCCGCGATGCTCGACATGAGCCGCATCGGCAGCGTGCTGACCGGCGACCGCACGCGAACTGCGCGACGGCCCGCCGGTCCACGCGCATGCTGATCCAGAACCAGAACCCGCTGACGGTCTGCCCCGACAGCAACCGGGTCCGCCGCGGCTTCGCGCGCGACGACCTGTTCGTCTGCGTGCACGAGCAGTTCATGACCGAGACCGCACGCTGGGCCGACATCGTGCTGCCGGCGACGATGTTCATGGAGCACGACGATCTGTATCAGGCCGGCGGCCACAGCCACATCCAGATCGGCCGCGAAGCTGATCGAGCCGCCCGGCGAATGCCGCTCCAACCATGAGGTGCTGCAGGGTCTCGCCGACGCGGCTCGGCGCGAAGCATCGCGGCTTCGAGATGACCGCGATGGAGATCATCGACGCGACCCTGCGCGCCTCCGGCTGGCCGGACGCGCGAGACGGTGCTGCGCGAACGCTGGATCGACGCCGCGCCGCCGTTCGAGGAGGCGCATTTCCTCAACGGCTTTCCGCAGCCGGACAAGCGCTTCCATTTCGCGCCCGACTGGGCGGCGACTGGGCGCGAACCAGGCCTGCATGCCGCGCCTGCCCGACCACATGGCGGCGATCGATGCGGCCACGCCGGAGCATCCGTTCCGGCTGGTCACCGCGCCGGCGCGCAGCTTCCTCAACACCAGCTTCACCGAGATGCCACGTCGCGCCGGAAGCGCGAAGGCCGGCCGACCGTGCTGGTGCATCCGGACGACGCGGCGCGGCTCGGCATCGCCGAGGGCGCCCGGGTGCGGCTCGGCAACGCGCGCGGCGAGGTGGTGCTGCATGCGCGCCTGGTCGAGGGTCTGCAGCCCGGCGTGCTGGTGGCGGAAAGCATCTGGCCGAGCGAGCGTTTCGAAGGCGGCATCGGGATCAATGCGCTGACCAGCGACGATCCGGGCCCGCCCATCGGCGGCGCGGTGTTCCACGATACCGCGGTCTGGCTGCGCGCCGCGGCCGCGGAGATGCCGCTCGCGGCGGAATGACGCGGTTCCCACGCCCCACCGTGCTCGCCACCGAAGCAGGAACGCGTCACCCATGCCCATGCCCGCCGGCGGCAATGCACCGAGGTAAGAAACGAAAGGATCCGCATGCAAAACGCATCGCCTTCGTCGGTGCCGGCGCGGTCGGCGGCTATGTCGGCGCGAGCCTGGCCGCATGCCGGCCACGACGTCACCCTGATCGATCCCTGGCCCGCGCATGTCGAGGCGATCCGCGCCAACGGCATGAACCTCTACGGCATGACCGAGGCCGAGCGCCGCACCGTCCAGGTCAACGCGATGCACATCACCGAGCTGCAGCAGCTCGCCAAGCAGCGCCCGATCGACATCGCGTTCATCTCGGTGAAGTCGTACGACACGATCTGGGCGACGCCAGATGATCCGGCAGTACCTCGTCGCCCGGCGGCATCGTCGTCTCGATGCAGAACTGCGTGAACGAGGAGCGCGTCGCCTCCGTCGTCGGCTGGGGCCGCACCCTGGGCATGCATCGTCGGCGGCGGCGTCGGCGTCGAGCTGTACGAGCCCGGCCATATCCGCCGCGGCTATGCCGAAGCGCCCGCACGTGACGTCGTTCTACGTCGGCGAGCCGCACGGCCGTGATCACCCAACGCGTCGAGGAACTGGCCGCGATCATGAACGACGTCGACACCGCGAACGCCACCGACAATCTGTGGGGCGAGCGCTGGACCAAGCTCTGCGTCAACGGCATGCGCAACGGCGTCTCGGCCGCCACCGGCATGGGTGGCAACGCGCGCGACCGCCACGACGCCGTCCGCCGCGTCTGCATCGCGCTGGGCGGCGAGTCGGTGCGGGTCGGCCAGAAGCTGGGCTACAAGCTGGGCAAGATCGGCGCGCTGCCGCCCGAGAAGCTGGCCCGCGCCATCGGAAGGCGATCGCGGCCGCGCTCGACGAAATCGAGGCGCTGATGCTCGGCGGCACCGACGAGGTCTGCGCGCAGCCATATCAGCGCCCCTCGATGGCGCAGGACATGGCGAAGGGCCGCCGCACCGAGATCGAGTTGATGAACGGCTTCATCGCCGAGCGAGGGCGCTCGCGTCGGCGTCGCCGCGCCGACGCACGAGATGCTGACCGCGCCAGGTGCTGCGCGTCGAACGCGGCGAAATCCCGCCCCGGCCGGAAAACGTGCTGGTCAACACCTAGCCACAAGGCGACCCCCAGTCGCCCCCAGCCGTGCTATCCCAGCCGTGTCACCCCCGCGCAAGCGGGGCCCACCTCCGCCAACCAAACGGAACGCCCAAAGCCGCCGCCGAAGAAGTCCCCCAATGCCGGGCCAAAGTCCGGTGCAGCGACGACGGACGCCCAGGAAACCCGGACCCAGACGCCGCCAGGCCCTGTCGCCTCCCCACCGCTCCGTCGAACCGCGCCAAAATAAAGCTCAACGAAACTCCGTAATAACTCATCGAAACTCTGTGTAAACCTAAGCCATCCCATACCGCTCCACCGCCCCGAATGGATAAGCCCATCGGTCGGATCACCCCGGCGCAACGACACCCCCATCCCGTCGATGAAGACGCCCCCAGCACCCCCCGGCTCGCAACACGGACCTCCCAAAGTCGCCACCGTCAGCACCCCACTACCCCACCACGATCGCATTGCGGATCGCCAGCGGCGAACCCACCCCCCGCAGCGGCTCGAACCCCGACCCGGTGCCGCGGATGATCACCGTGCCGTAGTCGAACATCCGCGCCAGCAGGCCCTGCTCGACATCCACCGTCTCGATCTTGCTGACATTCATCTCGACCGTGTGGCGCGAAAGGACGCCGCGCTTGAAGATCACCCGCCGGTCGGTCACCACGATCTCGGTCGCATGCCGCCGGATCGCCACGCCCAGTCCGATCACCAGCCCGACCACCGCCACCGCCGCCGCCACCACCTGCACCACGGCCTGTTGGTTCGCGTCCTGCAGCGAGAACGAGCCGGCCAGGATCGCCGCCGCCAGGATCAGCACCAGGATGGCCCGCAGGTAGATCGTCCAGTGCAGGCGGCCGATCACGAGCACCCGCTCATCCGGCTGTAGCACCCGCGTATAATAGGCCATGTCGGTGTTGCTCGCTGTCAGGGAGGCGCCAACTTGCCAGACGCCGCCGCGGCGTGGGTGCAGAATTGCGTGAAACCGCCGGCGCGCCCCGATCGCCGCGGCCGGCAGCGTCCATCGGCGGGCAGGGTCTGGCGCGGGAACCCGATCAAATCGAACCGCCCGATGGCGCAGGGCGCCCCGGCAATCCTTGCCGTCGACCGTGGCCGTTCCCAGGTCTTCGCGGCGCGAGGACGGCCTCGTCGATCCAGCAGGTTTCGTGGGGACGGCCCCAATCCAGCAATGGAGATGGGAATGCCGTGGTTGATCCTGCTCGCCGCCGGCCTGTTCGAGGTCGGTTGGGCCGTCGGCCTCAAATACGCCGAGGGTTTCACCCGTCCGTGGCCGACGTCGCCACCGTCATTTCAATGATCGTCAGCCTGGGGCTGCTGGGGATGGCCCTTCGCAGCCTGCCGCTCGGCACGGCCTACGCGGTCTGGACAGGCGTCGGGACGGTGGGCACCGCGGTGTTCGGCATGCTGCTGTTGCAGGAGACCGCCCATCCGATCCGTCTTGCCTGCATCGGCCTCATCGTCATCGGGATCGCCGGCCTGAAGCTCGCACCGCATTGATCCGCACGGCGACCGCTGCCCACGTGCGGCGGCCGGAGCGGGCGGGGGGCCGGACCGACCATGCCCATCACCTTGCCCAAACCCCCTCCGCCGCCCAAGCTGCGGATACGACGGGGAGGAACCATGCGCATCGAGATCATCTGCACCGGCGACGAGGTGCTCACCGGCAAGATCGTCAACACCAACTTCAGCTACATGGCGCAGAAGCTCGAGGATGTCGGCCTCTCCGTCCACTGGGGCACCACCGTCGGCGACGACCGCGACAGCCTGCTCGCCGCCTTCCGGCTCGCCGCCACCCGCGCGGATGCCGTGATCGTGAATGGCGGTCTCGGCCCCACCGTGGACGACCTCTCGCAGGAGATCGCGGCCCAGGCGGCCGGCGTCGACCTCGTCCTGCACGAGGAATGGCTGGCGAAGATGGAGGAATTCTTCACCCGCCGCGCCCGTTCCATGCCGCCCAACAACCGCAAGCAGGCCATGCTGCCGGCGACCGCCGAGATGATCGACAACCCGATCGGCACCGCCTGCGGCTTCGCGCTGGATATCGGCAAGGCCCGCTTCTTCTTCACGCCCGGCGTGCCGCGCGAACTCCGCCGCATGCTGGAAGAACAGGTGATCCCCCGCATTCTCGCGCGCTCCGGCGAGCCGGCTTCGATCCACCTGAAGCGCTTCCATTCCTACGGCCTCGGCGAATCGCATGTCGACCAGCTGCTGACCGGGGTGGAGGCGCTGGATCCGACGGGCGGCGTGAAGCTGGGGTTCCGCGCCCATTACCCGCAGCTCGAGACCAAGCTGACCGTCCGCGGCACCGACATGGACGACGTCCACCGCAAGCTCGCGCCGATCACCGCCGAAGTGAAGAAGCGGCTGGGCAACTTCATCATCGCCGAGGACGACCAGACGCTGGAAGGCGTCACCCTGGCGGCGCTGCTGGGCGGGGAGGGGACGCTGAGCGTGGTGGAGACCTTCACCGCCGGCCAGATCGCCGCCCGCATCGCGCATCTGCCCAAGCGCCGAACTGGTGTTCCGCCGCGGCATCGTGGTGCGGGACATGGGGGAGCTGAGCCATTGCCTCGACCTGCCCGGCGTCCACCTGCCCGGCATCCACCAGGGCGGCGAGATGAGCCAGGACGCGACCGAAGCCGTGGTTCGGGCCGCCCAGCAGCAAAGCGGCGCCACCCACGCGCTGGCGGTGCTGATCGAGCTCGATGAGGGCGCCGACCGCATCGACCTCGGCGGCACGATCTGGATCGGCATCGCGACCGCCGACCGCACCGAATTCCGCCGCTCCCGCATCCTGGGCGGGCGCGAATGGGTCCGCCTCGGCGCGGTGGAATTGGGTCTGGATTGCCTGCGTCGATTCCTGTTGGGACTGCCGGTGGTGGAGCGGATCGACTTCGAGAAGACCTGACCCGCGCCACGCATCATTGGCGCCACACATCGTGGCCCCACGCATCGTCGGCGCCAAGCATCGCGGGCGCCTGGGGGGAGTTGCAGTCCGGTGAACCTGTCATCCACGCGGGAAGTCGATTCCCGCTACGCCTGGTTTCGCCTGGCCGTGTCGATTGCGCTGTCCACCGTGGGCGGCGTCGGCATGTGGTCGGTGGTCGTCGCGCTGCCGGCGGTCCAGGCCGATTTCGGGGCGGCCCGCGGCGGCGCCTCGCTGCCCTATACGCTGACGATGATCGGCTTCGCGGCCGGCGGCGTGCTGATGGGCCGGCGTGGCGGACCGGCTGGGGATCCTGGTGCCGGTGATCGGCGGCGCGATCATGCTCGCGGCGGGCTACGGGCTGTCGGCGCAATCCGGCAGTCTGTCCCAGTTCGCGGCTGATCTCGGGCGTGCTGATCGGCCGTCGGCACGTCGGCCACCTTCGTGCCGCTGATCGCCGATATCTCGCATCTGGTTCGAGCGCCGCCGCGGCATCGCGGTCGCGTTGTGCGCCTCCGGCAATTACCTGGCCGGCGCGATCTGGCCGTCGCTGATCGAGCATGTCATCGGGCTGTATGGCTGGCGCGTGGCCTACATGCTGATCGGAGGTTTCTGTGTGGTAACGATGGTGCCGATGGCCTTGCTGCTGCGCAGCCACGCCCCGGTCCGCCAGGCCGGCACGGCCCATCAGGCCCGGGCGGTGCTTGGCACGATGGGGCTCTCTCCGGGCATGCTGCAAGGGTTGCTGGCGCTGGCCGGCCTGGCCTGCTGCGTGGCCATGTCGATGCCGCAGGTCCACATCGTCGCCTACTGCGGCGACCTCGGTTATGGGGTGGCGCGCGGGGCGCAGATGCTGTCGCTGATGCTTGGCTTCGGCATCATCAGCCGGGTCGCGTCCGGCTTCGTCGCCGACCGGCTGGGTGGGGTCGCCACGCTGCTGATCAGCTCTCTGGCGCAGATGACCGCCTTGGCGCTGTACCTGCTGATGGACGGGCTGACGTCGCTGTACGTGATCTCCGCCCTGTTCGGCCTGTTCCAGGGCGGGTTGGTGCCAAGCTACGCGATCATCATCCGGGAATGCTTTCCCGCGCGGGAGGCAGGGGCGCGGGTCGGGCTATCGTGATCGCAATGACCCTGCTGGGCATGGCGTTGGGCGGCTGGATGTCGGGGGTGATCTACGACCTGACCGGCTCGTACCGCGCGGCGTTCGCCAACGGCGTCGCCTGGAATGTCGTGAACGCCGCGATCGCGGTATTCCTGTTGCGGCGCCGGTTCAGGTTTGCCGGCGCGGGGTCTGTCGTGCGGGCTGCCTGACCGCGCGACGACGTTCCAGATTGTACCAGTCCTGCGGGAAATCGGGCCGTATTTGCGCCATTGGAGGCTGATTACGGGGTCGGAGAATCAACAACGCCCCGTAACCCATTGACGATATTCTGAAAACGCGGAACAGCCGCAGGATCAGTCTGTTCCAGTGCGCGGCGCATCCCAAATCTAAGAAAAATGTCCTATCCCACCTCTGGCGGACCCCTCGGCCGCTCTTCGTCGCGACACAATTGTCTACACGATCGTGTAGACGATTGTGTCGCGATTTTCACCCCGTTTTGCGGCTTGCTGGGGGATGCGGGGAGGGCGCAAGCTCCTCCAAAATAGCAACCCAGGAGGGGTCCAATGGGCAAGCTGCTGTCCCGTTTGCCGGAGCGCCTGCATCACCATGCCTATGTCGTGAAGGACCAGGAAGCCAACCGTCGATTTTTCGAGGATGTGCTCGGAATTCCGCTCGTCGCCACCTGGTGCGAGAGCCACCGCAGCCCGTGGGTCGGGCGCGAGGTCGCGATGTGCCACACCTTCTACGGCATGGCCGATGGTGGCGCGCTGGCCTTCTTCTCGTTCGCCGATGAAGAGGTGTACCAGAAATGCCAGGCCGAAAAGCCGCCTGTTATCAGTAACTTCGATCACGTCGCCTTCAAGGTCTCGGATGCTACGTACGACGAGCTGGCCAGCCGCGTCAAAGCTTCCGACGTGCCGCTGCGGGAGACTGATCACGGCTACTGCCGGTCGATGTACTGCACCTCACCCGACGGCCTGATCGTCGAATTCACCGTCGATCCGCCGGGCGTCGAGCAGATCGAGGCGATCCGCCGCGCCGACGCCCATGCCGAACTGGCTCGCTGGATGGCCGGCGACCATCGGCCGAACAACGACCTGCGGCCGGAGCACGTCTGAAACGATAACGCTGCGATTTCAGTCGCTTGCCATCAGACGGGCGAAGGCCTGGAGCTGGTCGGGCTCAAGGTCGGAGATCGCGCAGTAGGCGACCCCGTCGTGCCGCCAGCTGACCAGGTTGAAGCCCTGGCGGGTCTCGTGGCTGAACCCGGCATCGGCGCTGCCGGGCGCGGCCCAGGCGAACAGGTTGATGACGTGCCTGTCGTGCCGGTAGACGACGGCGGCGGCCCGATGTCCGTCGATGTAGTCCAACCGGCCGCCGACCAGCGGGAAGCCGTCCGAGGCCAGGTCGCGAACCGGCGGCGAGATGTCCAACCGACTGGAAAGCCACGGTTTTACCGTGTGCCGATCCTCAGTCAGCACGTCCGTCAGGTGGTCCGCCATCATCGACCGGATATGGCTGCCGATGATCGAGCGGGTCATCGGATCCTCGGTCTGGCCATGCAGGACCAGCAGGGTCAGCGCAACGCCGGCGAGCGCCCCGGCCAGGCCGCTGCCGCCAAAGGCCCAGCGAAGCGGGCGGCGCTGGACGGGGGCCGGCGCCTCCCGCGGCAGCGAACCGCCGATCCGCGCGGCCAGGCCGGGCGGCGCGCGATGGAACGGCAGACTGGTTCGCAGGGCGGTCTGCATGGTTTGCAGAGTCTCCAGATGGGCGGTGCACGCGTGGCAGGTTGCCAGGTGCCGTGACAGGCGGAGGCGGCGGAGGACGGACAGTTCCCGGTCCATGGCGCAGCGGCAGCAGCGGGCGGGCCTGGTCACACTTCATGGGCCGCCTCCCGCGCGTCGTCGTTGAACCAGAGGCGCCGCAAGGCCAGCCGTGCGCGGGCCAGGCGGGACATCACCGTGCCGATCGGCACCGAAACCACCGTGGCGATCTCCTTGTAGGACAGGTCCTCGACCTCCCGCAGGAGAAGAACCTCTTTGTATTCAACGGGTAGGCGCTGGATGAGGTCGGACAGGGTCTGGCTGTCCAGCCGCTCCAGCAGCAGGGTTTCCGGGTCGCGCGGCGGCTGGCCCCACATCGTGTCGGTGATTTCCGATGCGTCGTCGGCGGCGAATTCAGGGCGGAAGATCATCCGTGGCGAGCGGTTCTCCTTCGCCCAGGTCATGAAGGAGTTGCGCACGATGGTCAGCAGCCAGACCCGGAAATTCCCGCCCTGCCAGGCGTCGAAATAGCGGAAGGCCCGCAGATAGGCGTCCTGGACCACGTCTTCGGCATCCGCCCCGTTTCCGGCCAGCCAGCGGGCCAGATTGTAGGCGGCGTCGAGGTGGGGCAGGGCCAGCAATTCAAACCGGCGTTTTCGATCTTCCGGGGCCACGGCGGTCGTCCTGTCTGTCAGGCCATATCCGCTTAACCGTGGCCGGCCGCCAGATATTCCACCCGGCGGCCGTTATTTCGCTTGCCATCGAGGCCCGGCGGGCAGCGCCAGGCAGGTGTTCAGAGCCGTTCGAAGATCGCCGCGATGCCCTGGCCGCCGCCAATGCACATCGTCACCAGCGCGTAGCGGCCGCCGATCCGCTCCAGTTCGTAGAGCGCCTTGACGGTGAGGATCGTGCCGGTCGCGCCGACGGGGTGGCCGAGCGAGATGCCTGACCATTGGGGTTGGTCTTGGCCGGATCGAACCCAAGATCCTTGGCGACCGCGCAGGCCTGCGCAGCGAAAGCCTCATTGGATTCGATGACATCCATGTCGGCGAGCTTGAGCCCGGCCGGCTGCAGGGCCTGGCGCGTGGCCGGCACCGGCCCGATGCCCATGACCTTCGGATCGACGCCGGCGTGGCCATAGGCGACCAGACGGCCGAGCGGCTTGGCGCCCCGCCTTGCCGCCGTGTCGGCGTCCATCAGGACCACCGCGGCGGCGCCGTCGTTGATGCCGGAGGCGTTGCCGGCCGTCACCGTGCCGTCCTTGCGGAACACCGGCCGCAGCTTCGCCAGTCCTCGCCCTGGCATCGGCGCGGACATGCTCGTCCGTGTCGAACACGGTCTCGCCGTTGCGGGTCTTGAGCGTCACCGGGACGATCTGAGCCTTGAAGCGCCCTTCCGGATCGCGTGCGCGGCGCGCCGGTGCGATTCCAGCGCCAGCTCGTCCTGCTGCTGCGCGCGTCACCTGATGGCTTTCGGCCAGGTTCTCCGCCGTTTCGCCCATGTGGATGTTGTGGAACGGGTCGTGCAGCGCCGCCGTCATCATGTCGATCATCTTGCTGTCGCCCATCCGGGCGCCCCAGCGCATGCCGGGGCCAGGTAGGCGGCGCGGCTCATGCTCTCCGCACCGCCGGCCACCGCGATGTCGGCATCGCCCAGCATGACGGCCTGGGCCGCCGAGACGATCGCCTGCAGGCCGGAGCCGCACAGCCGGTTCAACGTCAGCGCCGGCGCGCCCTCGGCGATCCCAGCCCCCATCGCGGCGACCCGGCTGAGATACATGTCCTTGGCTTCGGTGTGGATGACGTTGCCGAACACCACCTGTCCGACCTCTGCGCCGTCTACCTCGGCGCGCGCAAGCGCTTCGCGCGTCGCCTGCGCTGCGAGTTCGGTGGGAGGGATATCCTTCAGGCTGCCGCCGAAATCGCCGATTGCGGTCCGCGCACCCGAAACGATCAGAACGTCGCGCTGCATCATGGCCTGCCTCTTTTTCCCGCTTCCTGCGGCAGGCTTCACACAGGGCAGACCATGACGCAAGCGCTCGGAACCGGAGGATGGTGCCGGCGTGGAGAATGGCACGGATGGTCGCGATACCAGGCCGATGGGCTGAGAAGCAGGGGTTTGCCCCGATGTTGAACCCACTGATCGTGGTGTTACGCTGGTGCCGGCGGCGCGGGCTAAGCGGCTGCCCAAACGGGGGGATTGGCGATGTCGACGTTCGTGCTGCTCCATGGGGCGTACCAGGGGGGCTGGATCTGGCAACGTGTGATGCCGTTCCTGAGGATCGCCGGGCACCTCGTGTTTGCTCCGACCCTGGATGGCTGTGCCGAACGCCGTCACGCATTGCGGCCTGGCATCGACACGGAAAGCCAAGCCGCTGAGATAGCGGAGTTGCTGTTCTTCGAGGACCTGCACGATGTCGTCCTGGTCGGCACGAGTTGCGGCGGCATGGTGGGCTGCAGGGTCGCGGAACTTGCCCGCGAGCGGATCGGACGCATCGTCCTGGCGGATGCGCTGGCGCTGTTCGATGGAGAGAGCGTCGCCGATCATGTCAAGCGCCCGACGGCCGTCACGACCACACTCGCCACCGGTCCCTCGCGCGAGGATGCGGCGGATCGCATGTTCGCCTCACTGGACCCAGCTACCAAGGCCTGGGCTCTCGAGCGATACACGCCCCATCCGGTCGCGGCGATGACCGCACCGGTCCGGCTGGAACGGTTTTGGGACCTCGACTGGCCGGCGTCGGTGATCTGGTGCCGTCAGAGCGTCAACCCGCCGGTCAGCCACCAGCGCCGCGCGGCGGAACGCCTCAAGGCGAAGTGGTTCGAGCTCGACACCGGCCACTACCCGATGCTGACCGAGCCTGCAGCGCTCGCGCGGCTGATCATGACGGGGTAGGGGCGGCCGGCTCCGGTTCGATGCGCATGCCGAGATCCAGGGCCTGGCGTCGTTCGAAAGCTCGTCGGGTGCCGTCGTAGGCTTGGCCACGGATCCCACCACGGACGGTGCCGGCGTCGATGGCGCGGTAGGCAGGCCGCCAGCTTTCCGGCAGCCGCGGCCAATCCGGTGGAGCGAGCCAGAGGCGGAACAGCGTGCGCTGCTTGCTCAGGCTCGTCGAAGTCGACAAATTCGGTCCGTGAATGCAGGGTGACGTGGTTGTTCAGCATCTGCATGTCACCCGGCTGCAGGTACATCTGATACATCAACGCCGGGTCTCGCAGCGTGACATCCAGCAACGCCAATGCCTCCTGCTGGGGCACCGTGATCGGCGGGACACCGGGAATAGCCTGGGCCGAGCGAAGGCGATTCCGATTCCACTTGCTACACAGGACTCCCTCCGCTTCATCGAAGATCGGATTCGGATAGGCAAGGGATTCGTCTGGCGCCTGCTCGTCCTGACGGCTGAAGAAGTATGGAGTATGAAGCAATTCGGCGAGGTCTGGCCGGGTCCGCGCGATCAGGTTGTGCGCGGCGACAGAACTGGACACCAGGCTCATGCCACCGGACTTCGCGACATTGTAGCACGTCAGCAGGACAATATCGGCGCTATCGGTATGGAAATCGAGGTCCGCGTTCGAGGAGTAGCCCCGGCCGCGGCTGGTGCGGTACGCAGTGCCGGTGTCACGCACGGCCGAGATGTATTGGCTCGCCTTTCCTTGCGGGCGGGCGACACCGACATGCAATCCGATCGCCCAGGTCAGCAGTTCGAACTCCTCGGGTGTTACGTCAGCCCTAGGCAGTCCGCGGAGGAGTGCAAAACCACGGCCGTTCCGGATCTCGGATAACGCTGCCGCGATGGCAGGCCACGCTGAGTCGAGATCAAAATCGTCGCGCCGGTAGTCGAAGAGTGTTTTGGCCGGATCGCGGGCACGCCTGATGGTCGCAACCAGATCGCGGCGTGCCTGATCGTCCAACGACACGATCCACGATGGGTCCGCTTCAAGGTCAGCGACGTTCCAGGCCGCGGGAGAGGTTGGGTTGACCATTTGCACGGGAGGTTTCCTTTCGGTTGCTGTGCGGCATAGCCGGGATGGCTGCGGTAGCCTCGATATGGCCGCAGCGGATGCTCCTGACGACCTGAGAACGCGCATACGTTGAGGGTGGTACGGCGACATGGGGGATGCAAAACCGAGGCAAACCGGCTACGCAGCGCGGCTTGAGGTTTGCGATCAACGCAGTATCTGATTGGCGGGAGCCAGCCACATGGGTGATAGCGAGACGACGGCAACTGACGCGGGACGGGACTTCGTGCGCGACATCGTGCAGTCGGATCTGGCTGCGGGCCGGATTGAGACCGTTATAACCCGCTTTCCGCCGGAGCCTAACGGCTACCTCCATATCGGTCATGCCAAGTCGATCTGCCTCAATTTTGGGATCGCCCAGGACTTTAGCGGCCAGTGCAATTTGCGATTTGACGATACTAATCCTGCGAAGGAGGAACAGGAATATATTGATGCCATCCAACGCGACGTGCGCTGGCTAGGCTTCGACTGGGGCGACCACCTTTTTTTCGCGTCCGACTATTTCGAGCAGCTCTATGAATGGGCCGAGCACCTGATCAAGGCCGGGAAGGCATACGTCGATGACACCCCCGCGGACGCGATGCGGGCCGCGCGGGGTACACTTACCGAACCCGGGCAGAACAGCCCTTACCGTTATCGCTCGATCGACGAAAACCTGGACCTGTTTCGGCGCATGCGTGCGGGTGAATTCCCGAATGGCGCGCGGGTTCTGCGCGCGAAGATTGACATGGCTTCCGGTAACATGAACCTGCGTGACCCGGTGCTCTATCGCATCATTCATGTGCCACATCCGCGGACGGGCGATGCATGGTGCATCTATCCAACCTATGACTTTGCTCACGGTCAATCCGATGCAATCGAAGGGATCACGCACTCCATTTGCACATTGGAGTTCGAGGATCATCGTCCTCTTTATGATTGGTTGATCGATAACCTGCCGGTGCCCGCACGACCCAGGCAATATGAATTCGCTCGACTGAACATCGGCTACACCGTGCTGTCGAAGCGTGTTCTGACGACGCTGGTACGCGACGGGTTCGTCTCAGGCTGGGACGACCCTCGCATGCCGACGCTTGCTGGCCTGCGGCGCCGCGGCGTTCCATCGGCCGCAGTACGGGAGTTTATCCGGCGGGTGGGTGTTGCCCGGGCCAACAGCGTTGTGGATGTCGCGCTGCTTGAGGCGACGATTCGCGAGACACTTAACTCTGTCGCCGAGCGGCGAATGGCGGTCCTACATCCCTTGAAGGTGATTATCGAAAACTACCCGGAGGGAAAGACCGAGACTCTGATGGCAGCAAATCATCCTGATTTCCCCGGGATGGGTCAGAGGCCGCTTACATTTGGTCGAGAGATCTTCGTCGAGGAGGAGGATTTCCTTGAGGATCCGCCGAAGAAGTTCTTTCGATTGTCTCCGGGTCGAGAAGTGCGGCTTCGCTATGCCTATCTGGTGACATGCCGAGAGGTCGTTAGGGACGCTGATGGCACCATCGTTGCGTTGCGCTGTGTCTATGATCCGGCGTCGCGTGGCGGGACCGCACCGGACGGCAGGAAAGTCCAGGGAACGCTGCATTGGGTAGCCGCCGCGGATTTAGTGAGCGCGGAGATCCGACTCTACAACCATCTCTTCGTCCGTCCTGATCCGGGTGTCGATGGCAGTGTTCTGGCTGATCTAAACCCGAGATCGGTGGATGTGATACAGGGATGCTTGGTCGAACCGCTAGCCGCAAAGCCAGCATCCTTTGATGCCGTGCAGTTCGAGCGACAGGGCTATTTCTGCCATGACCGCGAGAGCAGGCTTGACCGTCCGATTTTCAATAGGACGATTGGATTGCGTGATACCTGGTCGAAAACGGCCGCGGCAGCAAGTCGAGGTTAGGTGGGGGATCACTCGTCGACCGCGCGGCTGATCCACCTACATAAGGAGAGGCCTGGTTAGGAAAAATTTCTTGCCTACCTAACCCAGAATCCCTTATAGTTTCACCTATGATACCAGCTTAGGCATTAAGACATCCGGGCCAGACGTAAGTAGAGCCGCTTGCAGCCGCGTGTTTCAATCTACCGGACGCGTGGACGCGATGTTGCATCTGCGTCGGATTTGCATATCCTTTCATCGAGGTGCTCCTGCTTCCCTCGCGTTTCCTCTCCCATGCACATGGCGAATTGTGATGCGGGGGGTGAGCAAAGACAGCGCCTGTGCGCGCTACGAAGTTGCATTACGCACATCAGTCCGGGCCGATCTCTCGGCCTGGGCAACATACGTGATGGCGCGTAGTGGCCAGTCACCGGCTGCCCATCACCTGTTGTTGCTGAGCTACCTGGCGAAGGTGAGTCGCGGAGAAATAGATCGGCTCATGATTCTTATGCCACCGGGCTCGGCAAAATCAACTTACGCATCAATACTTTTCCCATCATGGTGGTATATACATCATCCGCGATCTTCCATTATCGGAGCATCGCACACTTCAACACTTGCGACCTATTTCAGTCGGCGTACGCGAGACACTGTGACCCAGCATGCCGCGCGGTTGGGATATACGATCTCTTCTTCGGATCGTGCTGCCGCACATTGGACGACGTCGAGCGGCGGAGAGTATTATTCGGCAGGCACTCGAGGCTCGTTCATTGGGCGGCGAGCAGACCTGGTTATCATCGACGATCCGGTCAAGTCTCAGATTGAGGCTGATAGCCCATTTCTTAGAGACCGCACATGGGGTTGGTATCAGTCCGACCTTACAACACGATTGAAGCCGCAGGCCCGCGTCATCTTAATCATGACCAGATGGCATGAGGACGATCTCGGTGGGAGGCTGCTTGCGCAGGGTGACGCTGGTTGGACTGTGCTGCGTCTTCCTGCACTTGCAGAAGCGACCGACCCGCTCGGACGTACGATCGGAGAACCACTTTGGCCTGAATGGGAGAACCTGAGTGATTTGAGCCGGAAGCGGCTCGTGGTCGGCGAGAGGACTTGGTCAGCGTTGTTCCAGCAATCACCACAGCCGCAAACCGGGCAATTGTTTGATGTGTCACGCATGAGGTTCGTTGAAATGCCCAGTGGGGCGCTAACGGAGCCAGCTGTTAGGGCATGGGATCTCGCGGCTACAGCTGCGAATGGTGCTAATGACCCTGACTGGTCTGTCGGGGTGAAGCTTTCGCGTAGTTCCGAGGGAACCTACACGATCCTAGATGTGGTACGGCTTCAGGGGCCTCCTCGAGAGGTCGAGGAAGCCATCCTCGCCACTGCAGCTTTAGACGGCCCTAAGGTGCGTATTGGCATCCCAGAGGACCCGGGGCAAGCTGGCAAAGCCCAAGTCGCATACCTCACAGGCCGATTGGCAGGATACAACGTCGCGGCATCGCGCGAGACCGGTGGAAAGACGGTTCGTGCATCACCGGTTGCATCCCAAATTGGTTCCGGAAACGTCGGATTGGTGCGGGCGGGTTGGAACTATGCGCTTCTCGATGAACTTAAGGTATTCCCGTTTGGCCGCAAGGACGACCATGTAGACGCGCTGTCACGAGCATTCAGTATGTTGCTTGCACCGACACAACTCTCGAGAAAGATGAGCATCCCTGTTTTCAATCGCTAACCTCTGCCTCCTGGTGAGCCAGTGTTGAAGCGCGTCGAAGGGATGATGTCCAAACGACCTCAGATTCAGGGTGATCCATGTTCGAGACGATCTGTCGTCTGATCCCTCAGGATAACGATTATCCGCTCCGCACCCGTCAGCTGGATATACTCACCAGGGTTTTGGATGGGCGGCTGTATGATGTATTGCCTTACGAATTTCATGACGAGAGAACCGCAGCCGGCGAGTACATTCCATTACGAAATCGACGTCCCAACGTCAGGTATACACTGGTCAGGATAGTTGTAGAAGACAGCGTCTCCTTGCTATTCAGCGAAGGGCATTTCCCGAGTTTTGATTGTATCGACAAGACTATGCAAATCACGTTTGCAGATATTGTTAAGGAGACTCGCCTCAATCTGGTCATGACGGAAGCTGCCATACGCGGTTCCGTCGGATCTGCTGCGATCCTGATGAGAGTGCTGAGTGGCCGCCTATTTTTCGAGGTGATGCAGACCACTTATCTTACTGCCGAATGGAACCCATCGTGCCCTGATGCGCTTGCCACGGTTAGAGAAGCCTATAAGGTTTCCGGCGCAGTGTTAGCTGGCAACGGTTACGCCATCGAGGACATGAGCTTATCGTACTGGTTCGTTCGTCAATGGGACACGGAATTTGAGAACTGGTATATTCCGTGTCCAGTGACGAAAGGATTGCCGCACACCATTGATTCAACCAGAACCGTCCGTCACGGCCTCGGGTTCGTTCCGATCGTGTGGATCAAGAACCTGCCAGGGAATTCTTCGACCGGAGACAAAAACGACGGAGGCTGCACATTCCGGGCAGCAATCGAAAGTCAGATTGAGATCGATTATCAGCTAAGCCAAGCGGGGCGCGGCCTTAAGTACAGCAGTGATCCAACCCTTCTAATCAAGGAACCAGCCTGCTCAGACGGCGAAATCATTAAGGGTGCCGGTAACGCCTTGATAGTCTCTGAAAAAGGCGACGCGCGACTATTGGAGATTGGCGGATCCGCGTCCGCTGCTGTTGTCGAGTATGTCCGGACCCTTCGTGAGTTCGCACTCGAGAGCGTGCACGGGAACAGAGCGAACCCGGAAAGACTCGGAGCGGCGCAATCCGGCCGGGCCATCGAACTGCTGAATCAGGGGTTGGTCTGGCTCTCCGACAATCTTCGTATCAGCTACGGCGAGATCGCACTGCTTGAACTGGGGCGGATGATGGTCCGAGCCTCTCAGATATACCCACTACTCGTGCTCGGTCGAAGCGTGCCTCCTATGAATAGCGCAATCCGCTTGTCGCTTCGCTGGCCTCGATGGTATCCACCGACGGCAGATGATCGCCAAAAAGATGCACAAACGTTGGCAACTTTAGCGCAATGTGGATTTATTAGCCGCCAGACGGCCACAAAGGCAATTGCTGCGAACTATGACGTTGAAGATTTTGATTTCGAGCTTTCACAAATATCCGAAGATATAGCGTCGAAGGTAGACCATGGCTGATATGTCAAACTCGGAGCCGTCCCTCCAAGAACTTAACGACCTAAGGCGACAAAACGACGATCTGATACGAGATATAGCCGAAGCCAAGAAAGAAATGGTTTCTCGGTTGGTCATGTCTGAACTGAAGATCGAGGCGGTACGGGCGGGGATCGTAGATCTCGACGGACTGCGGTTGGTCGACTTGAGCAAGGTTCGCTTTGGCGAGGACGACAACGCGAATGGAGCCGCCGAGATGATCGATGAACTTAAATCGAAGAAGCCATGGCTCTTCCAAGTAACTTCTTCATCTGCGCCTATTGCCGCACCGCCTGCGCAGCCATCGACACAGAAGTACGCAATGGAGATGACGGATGCGGAATATCGGGTGGCGCGCGCAAACATCGTGAAGCAGCACAGGAAATAGCCGAACAAACTCTCACGGCATTGCCGCACCCTCAGAGGCATCGGGCGTAACTACAGACTTCCAGCCGGATACCCCAAGAAGCTATCGGCAGGCTTGGATGATCCGTAAGCGGAAACCACAGCCACGCGACCTGGTAACTGATCAATATGCGTCTGGACATCTTCAGGCAGCATTTTAGGATTAAACATGGCTATCCAGAACTTTCCATTGGCGCTACAACCCATCATCCAGCAGGGGTTCCTGGAGCGCGAATTTGATCAAGCGCTTCGCTCTCGCCTTGGATACAGAGCCTGTGCCGATCGGGAACCGATAGCGGTTGGCATCGGTGAGACGATCACCAAGACCCGGGCCGGCCTCAAGCCATCAGTCACAACCCCTTTGGCTGCTGCAAGCAACACCAATTTGGATAATGGGTTGACGCCTACCACTTGGGGTGTCGAGCAATATACGCTCAGCATGAACCACTATGCGGCGACGACCGATCTTAATATCATCACCAGCCAGGTGGGGATTGCCTCTCAATTTCTCCAGAACGCTTATGTGAATGGTGAACAGGCAGCACGCAGTCTTGACGAATTAGCAAGAAATGCGCTTTTCAATGCATACTTTTCCGGTAATACACGTGTGCGGACCACATTGACCAGCGCCGGCCCGACCGTCGCAGTTGACGATATTCGAGGATTTCAGACGGTATTCGTCAACGGCGTACAGCAGCCGGTCCAAAGCAGCTCATCGTTGTTGGTGACCGTTGGCTTGAACACCTACAGTGTCATCGGAGCAACTGCAGACGCCTCCAATGTGTCGACGACTCCCTCCGGTATTTCCGGCGTCCTCACTTGCTCAGTCAACATTACTGTCGCCGATGGGACGATTGGAAACACCGTTCAGGCGAGCAATTCGGCCGTAGTTTTGCGCCCGGCACAGCGCGGGAACACCGGCCAGCTCACAGTAAGCGACACGCTAACGATGTCTTGCTTACTGGACGCAGTGGCAAAGCTCCGACAGAATGCGGTGCCAGAGATCGACGGGGTCTATAATTGTTATTTGGATCCCGTATCCGCCCGGCAGCTCTTCTCGGATCCCGATTTCAAGCAATTGTTTCAGGGGGCTACCTCAGCAAATCAGGTCTTCCGCAAGGGAATGACAAACGATTTTCTTGGTCTTCGCTTCATCTCGACGACCGAGACTTACGTGCAGGCGCATCCAACGCTTGCCAACCTGCTAGTTCGGCGCCCAATCGTATGTGGGAAGGGGGCGCTTGTTGAGGGTGATTTCTCCGGCTTGGTCAACCCGGATGTGGCCCCTTCCGACTCAATCGTGTCAGTCATTGATGGTATAGCGATGGTGACCAGAGAACCAATCGATCGCTTGCAGCAAATCATCGCACAATCGTGGTATTGGATTGGTGGCTTTTGTGCGCCGTCGGATACCGTCACGAATTCTCTTACGGTCCCAACTGCAACAAATGCCGCCTACAAGCGCGCGGTGATGATTGAGCATGTTGGCTAGAGAGGCAAGGAAACATGGCATTAGGCTCGGCAAGTGCATTTCGTCCTACGGGAACCGTTCCGATTGCCGCGAGCACGACGTCGAGCGCCTGCGCGCTTAGCGGCGGCGGCGAGGCCATTGTGATTACGAATCCTACCTCGTCCTTAGCGTTCGTGAGGTTCGGCGTAGATCCGTCGGTAACGGCGTCGAATACTGACATGCCTATACTACCGAACGCCAAACTAATGATTGCCGTCAATCCAGCTGTAACCTACGGTGCGGCGATACTTGGGAGTGGCGCAGGGACAATATTTCTGACGCGCGGTGATGGGTCATATGTGTGATGGCCTTGTCTGACGCCGAGAAGACCGATGTGCGACGCTATTGTGGTTATCCGCTCCTGGGATCGGCCGAAGTGCAATTGATGCCCTGGCCGGTGTATCGAAGTCGCGGGACACTGGATAACCGAATGAACCATCTGACAGCTAGCGAGGAAGCTGTGTTGCGTCGGCAACTGGGAAGCCTGCTGGTGTTGGAAAGTGCGGTGCCTAAAGCCGGCGATAACCTTGACACAGATCAAGCGGCAACTTGGTCCCGGAACCGAACAGAGGCGCAAGATCGCGTTCAGCTGCTGGATATTTGGCGTCGTCGGCTGTGTCAATTCCTTGGCGTGTCACCAGGACCAGGCCTCGTCGCCGGTCCCTCACTGTCCTTTATCGTCTGATGCACTCTAGTCGCATCCTCGATCTGATCCATTGGGGGAACAACGTGGCTGCTCGCGCGATAGGTGAACCTACTGTTGCCTATCGGCCGGACTTACCATGGGACCCACTGGCTCCAAAGAACCGGTTTTTACGGATTCCCGTCCTGATCACCCCCGTTGGGGGCGGGTTCGCACGACCGGCAAGTTATGGCGACGCGCTGCGCGTCGGTATATATGATGCATCCTATACCCAGCCTGGTGATTACCTCGTGTCGGACTCCGGCCGATGGTTTATAGCTGCCCAAGATCGCTTCCTGCCTAGCCTGTGTATCGAGACTAACAGGGTTGTTGTGATATCCCGTCCAGGACCGCCTTTGAGTGCAGGGTCCAATGGCTATGCAGGGATCACAGCGGGAACCGCTGTTCCAATCACAGGCGAGTGGCCAGCAAGCGTGCTTGGCATTTCGGAATCCGGCCGGAATTCCGCCAATTTGCCCACTGATGTCCCCACTGCTTATTGGACTATTCTACTACCGGCCATCCCGATGGTGACGCTCCGAGTATCAGACTTGATTGTCGACGATCTCGGCCGCAACGGCGTAATCGCCGCTGCCGAACTAACGCGATTGGGATGGCGCCTCATGGCAAAGGACGCCACGGCCTAGTCATCCACCGAATGCGCGACAAGGCCAATAGGTTCAACATCGGAGCTGCTGATGGCAGATCTAGCGGACGTCGAAGATACACTTGTCGACTTCATCGTAGGCATTCTTTATCCGAATGGGACTGCCGCATCGAGTGCGCTAGGTGCGATGTGTCGGGTATTTCGAGGCTGGCCGCTTCCAGCAGGATTAAATGCCGATTTGGCCGCGGGCATCGTCAATGTCACTGTCTACCCGTCTGCAGCTCCTGCTCGACGCCTGCCTACACTTCCAATCGTGTACAGCTCACAGACAGCGCCGAGCGTATTAAGTGCTACTGCCTCTGCAAACGTTGTCACATTTTCTGGCGTTCCGACCCATTCCCACTGTGTGGGAGTACCTGATAGATGGAGTCCCCTATTCATACCGGCCGTCCGGGTCCGATTCTGCGAGCGCGGTTGCTGCCGCATGTGCGGTTCTGATCAATCGAGACCGCATATGCAATTTAGCTGGCGCAATGATCACCATCCCCGGAGCCTGGAGAGTCATTGCACGTGTAGTGAGTGATACATCATCGCTGGCCGAAATTAGACGTCAGGAGTGTGAGGTTGCTATATCCTGCTGGTGTCCAAGTCCGGCACTTCGCGATGACGTCGCCCGCACAATTGACGGGTCGATTGCTGGCATGCCGTTCCTTGCAATCCCCGAAGGCACGAGTTGTCGCGTGACATATAACACAACGGCTGAATATGATCAGGCACAGAATGCGCTGTTGTATCGGCGAGACTTGATTTATACGATAGAATATCCAACCGTTATTGAGTCAAGCGCTCCAGCACTCCTTTTCGGAGACATCAAAATGGGTGCAGTTGAGATAATCGGGTGAATAGACCCTAAGGAAGTCTCGAAATTCCTGGATGTAAACGGGACAGGATTTTAGAGAACTAAGAAGCCGAATAGTTCATGATACATGTTGAATCAAAGCCGCGTAACACGAGAGATTAAAAACCATGCCTATAGTTCAGAAGGGTGCAATTAACACCACGGCTCTTCTTGTACCTGATCTATATGTTCAGATTGTCGCGCCACAAAACCTGGTTCTCAACGGAGTGCCAACCGACGTTATCGGTGTCGTTGGAACTGCGTCGTGGGGCCCAGTCAACCAACCTGTCCTCGTTGGCACTATGGCGGAGTACGTTAGTAGTTTAGGGCCAGTCGTGGCTCGCAAATATGACATGGGGACACAGGTAGCTACAGCGGTCCAGCAGGGCGCCCAGAGTTTTCGCTGCGTGAGGGTGACTGATGGGACCGACACGGTAGCGCAGGCCGCAATCCCAGGGTCGACAGTAACCTTCACGGCTCTCTACACGGGATCCCTCGGAAACTCCATAGGCGTTATACTTCAGTCTGGCTCTAAGGTCGGAACATGGCGGCTTACGGTCACCCTCCCTGGCCTGCAACCGGAAGTGTATGACAATATCGGGGGGACGGGAGCGGCTTTTTGGCAGGCTCTCGCCGCGGCAGTCAACCAGGGGCAGGGGAGTCAACGGGCACGGTCCCAGCTCATTGTTGTAGACCCGGGCGGAGCGACGGTTGCTCCGGCAATGCTATCGCTAACGTTGGGAAGTGCGGTCCCCGGGACTGACGGGGCAGTGTCGGCGACCGCGTCGACGCTGATAGGCAGCGACGGTCCGGCTCGAAAGGGCATGTATGTGCTTCGGGGGCAAGGATGTAGCATCGGGTTACTGTCCGACGCTGATGATTGGACCTGCTGGAGTAGCCAAGCCACGTTCGGCTTAGATGAAGGCATCTATATGATCATCGCAGGGCCTGCCGGTCAATCAGTCCAGTCAAGCATAACCGTGAAGAACCAGGCAGCGTTGGACTACTACGCGGTGAAGTTGCTGTTCGGCGATTGGCTTTGGTGGTCAGATCAAGTGAACAACCTCGTGAGGTTGGTCTCTCCACAGGGCTTTGCCGCGGGGCGGTTGGCAAATCTGTCACCAGAACAATCCGGTCTCAACAAGCCGATTTATGGCATAATTGGTAGTGACCGCACGGGGGAGCCGGGGTCGACCCAGGTTGGCAGTTACTCCTATGCCGATCTAGGCGCACTCTTAGGAGCGGGCCTCGACGTCATTTGTCGGCCCCAGCCTGGCGGCGCCTTCTGGGGACTCCGTGGCGGCCACAATACCTCGTCGGCCTCCGGTACAAACGGCGATAACTATACGCGCCTGACGAATTATATTGCCGCCACACTGTCCTCTGGAATGGGACAATATGTCGGGCAGGTAGTCAACATTGATTTATTCAGACGCATTCGTGCGACACTTCTATCTTTCCTTCAGAATATGCTGAACCAGGGGCTTCTTGGTACCATGGCAGCAGACGGCTCGCTTCCTTTTACGGTGATTTGTGATTGGACAAACAATTCTCGGACTCGGATTGCCCTAGGTTATGTTCAGGCTGACGTTCAGGTTCAATATCAGGCTATAAACGAGAAGTTCATAGTTAATCTCGAAGGAGGCCAGTCAGTGCAAGTAAGCACCCAGATACTCCCAAGCGACAGTGCTTCGTAGGAGAGTCCGTTGTCTGTAAGTACCTTTTCGATTGGTCGCGACGCCCAACTTGTCATTGTGGGACCCAAGGGTCGCCTTGATCTCAGCTTTGTCTCCGGATTCGAATCGCGCCAAGTTACGCAGTCTGTGCAAATCAGCCAACTCGACGGCATCCAGATGGGAACCGAAATTCCTAAGGGGTGGGAGGGAAGTTTTGAACTTGAGCGCGGCGGCTCCGCCGTAGAGGATTTTATCGCCTCCTCCGAGCAAGACTATTACTCAGGGGCTTTTCTTGGCTCTTCTATTATGTATCAGTACATCGCAGAGCCAGACGGATCGACCTCCACTTACCAGTTCGATGGGGTGACGTTCAGGTTAGCAAGCGCAGGGCAATGGAAGGGAGACACTAGTGTGAAGCAAAAGCTAGACTTTTTCGCTAATCGGAGGCGGCGGATCTGATGCCCGGCCAGACTGACAAGAGTGGTCCAAATATCACGATCGAGGCGGTCGATAAGCGAGGTCGGGTCTTAACGCTTCGTCGACTTTCGGTGCTTGAGCGGCTTCGCTTGTTTAAGGCGGCGGGGCCGGAGTTGGCGCAAAACCATCCCTGGTTCGGTATGGCCGTTCTAGCCGCCTCGGTTGCTGCTATCGATAGCGTGCCGGTGCCGATCCCCTCTAACGAGCAGCAGATCGAAACGGCCGTGTCCAGGCTGGATGATGATGGGCTGGCGGCTGTCGCAGCCGCTCTCGAAGACGACGAAGAGCGTGATATCAAGGCCATATCGGGAAACTCGCGAGGCACCCCGACCTGATCGACTGTCTTTACCTGGTCAGGAATGGGGTGCCGTACGAGATTGCGTTTACATTACCAAACGACGAGCGTGCTGCCTACATTATCATAATGGGCGTGTTGTCTGGCCATGCTTTTAATTGGAACACTATGCAGTGGTCTGATAACTGAATTGATTTGATTGATCGCCTCTTTTCTTATGTTCACAGGTTCGTCGCTAACTCGCACTAGGCAGCCACAACCACGAGGGTTCGTTGAGATCTACGCGGAGTTTGGGACGTTTGCCAGATCGTGTCTTTTCGCAAACTGGTTTGCGTGCGCGCGGGCCTACGATATCGCGCGCCTATGGACCCGCTGGCGTGGTATGGGCACCGATAGGGTCCCCACCACGCGCGAGGATGCGCGGTCAAAAGCCTTCAGCCATTCAGACTTGGTCTATGAAGGCACTGTCGAGGGTCAGCCATCTGACATTAACTCGATCTGCTGGTTCGCCGAACAACTGGGCCTCTCCCACTTCTCGCATTGCGAAGCGTTACGAGATAGCCAGGGATAGGCAATACTCGGATCCTCTCGGTGACAAGAGTTGGAAGCTCGTCAGACATTTGACAGGTGAATTCGGGCGACCGCCTTCGCGCATCGCCGGGGCGGTATTGGCTTCTGGCAATTCCAGAGACCGTCCACCAGAAAAGCGACCGCTGGCGCGTGCGAGTTCTTTCGGATATTATCGACCAACTTCCTCGACATTTTCCCCACGCGCCCGAAGCCGTCTGGATGTATTGTCGCAATTCCGTCCTCCAATTTCAGGACCAACGGCGGGTGAAACGGCAGTACCCTATAAGCCCCGCAAGCAATCGCGAACGCCACTTAACATTCGCTTCGCTGAGGGACGTCGATGGGCGCCTGCCGCAAGGGCTAATTCGTTGTCGATCCCCCATCCGAGCTCAACTTCGGTGTTGCCGGGCCCAGGGGTAGGCTACCCGGCAGAAATGATAACTGATCAGGGGGTGGCACGCGCTGAGGCCGGAGCCGGTGGGGTATCGCCTACGGTCGAAGGCGAACTTATTCTCGATGGGGCTGAACTCGGCGCCTGGGTGATCCGTCACCTATCGGACAGTTTATCGACTGCGACGTTCGCGTCTCCCTCCGCCCCGGATGGCCGTATTGCCCCTCCGGGCCTCGGATCGGCTCTGTATCCCTGAGGCAGCGCTCACCAAAAGCGCCCATATTGACGGCCAAACATGGCATTCTTCCGGAGTGCCACAGGCGGCCAAACAGTCTGCAAATCAAGCGATGTGGTGACCCTTCATGAGGCTCGGCTCAGTCTACTTTAGGGACTTTGAAGTCCCGTCAAAAATTACTTTTGGTGGTCGCCAGAACATCGCCGTTCATCGCCTTATTGGTGGACGAAAAGTGATTGATCTCTTAGGACAAGAAAGCTCGGATATAGCGTTGGCGGGTATATTCTCCGGGACTGACGCGGCTGAAAGGGCACAAACTATTGATTTCCTACGGGTTAGTGGTGCCGTCTCTCCTCTGTCTTACGGAAGTCTATACTTCCAGGTAATCGTCACTAAGTTTGCCGCAACTTATGAAAACCGGGCATGGATACCATTTAGATTGGTCTGTTCTGTCATAGAACATGATACATTGAGTCTTGATCCAAACAATGTCGCGGCCGATGATGTAATCATGGCATCCGCGCTTGCATCTACCATATCCACACTCGGAGGCGTGTCTGGGCCCGACTTGTCGCCTGGGGTGGTTGGGGCGACTAATAACGCAGGGCGATCGTCAGTGCCTGCGCCCGAGGCAGCAGGCGTTATGACAGAAGAAGCATCAGTCGATTTGGGCCTACAATCGGCAGAATTCATTCTACTATCAACTAATTCATCGGCGGCTTCGACAGCCCAAGAGGCTATAGCGGCACTGGGGGCATTAGAGGATGCCACGCAGTGTATGAGCCGTTTCGTATTGGCCCGAGCGCTCCTTTCGTTTAGGAAGACGTAGACAGAAAGAAAGCAATGCGTACTATTATCGTATCTGGTGGAAATCTATTCCAAATAGCGGATCTGTATCTCGGAGATGCGACCAAGTGGATTTATATAGCTGACTTGAACAATATGATGGATCCCTTCATAGGGTCCGTTACCGCGATCAACCTGCCAGACGCGGCCAACCTCCAGGCTGGCGGCATCTTTGCTGGTTAACTCTCCTTCAGTGGCGCGAAAGCCCAAAATACAAGTAATAGCTGGCGGCCAGATCGTGCGCGGTGTTCGCGATGTACCGAGTAACGTCAACCAGCTTCTACACACCCGACAGGTTTTCTATCGGCCTGATTAGAGACCAGGGGAGCCAACGATTCTCGGATAGCTTGGCGATGCCGGTAGATGCGATCTTCAATATCGCCGTAAATCTCGGTGCTGAGGATGACTTTTCACAGTTGTCTGTGGGGAGAGGCGATGACTTGGCCTACGATCATGCAGCGAGCACGGTCCGAATCTGTGGGCGAGACTTGTCGTCTGGCCTTCAGGATACGCCGACTAACGATACTTTCTCAAACCGGACATCGAGTGAGATCGCCACCATTCTTGCATTCCGCCATGGCCTGGTGCCGGCGGTCGTCCCCACGTCGACCTTCGCTGGGCAATTCTATCGTGATGATACTTCGAAGACCGCTCACAACCAGTTCAGTAGGACCTCGACGGAGTGGGATTTGATCGTATTTCTCGCTCGTTGCGAGAGCTTTGACGTATTTGTCGTGGGTAATACGCTCTATTTCCAGCCTCGATCCGGCGGGTTAGATACGACGATTGTTCTTCGGCCCAACGACCTGATGTCACTCAAGGCACGGCGCCGACTGCGATTTGGTGGGGACATCGTGGTGACGGTGAAAAGCTGGGATTCCAAGAAGAACCTAGCGGTGAGTGAGACAGTTGTGTCGCGGCGACTGCCCGTCGTTGGAAATATCGGAACAGTCGAGCAAAACATAAGCCAGCGATATTGTCTTGTGCAGCCGAATGTATCTTCAGATCATGCTGTGAAGATGGCCCGAAATCGTGTTGAGGAGCTCGCTCGCCATGAGCAAAGAGTCGAAATCACAATGCCCGGCGAAAAAAGCCTTACACCTCGGTCGAGTTTCTCCCTTCAGGGGACACAGTCTGATTTCGACCAAATATATCAGGTCAACTCTGTAGAGCGCGTAATCAGCCCCGCCTCCGGGTTTTTGCAGCGCGTGTCTGCATATAGCATATCGAACTCGCCAGACCGTCTATTAGCTGAACAGGGAGACCGTTGTTGGATCATCTGATGAATGTGGTCAAAGACTGCGCGGCAAGCTTGGATCAGCTACAGGCGACGCCCCGTCTGGCTATCGTTTCATCCGTAGATCCTCAAACAGCATGTGCGCGAGTTCTTCATCAGCCTGAAGGCATTTTAAGTGGATGGCTTCCGATCCTCTCGTCTTGGACAGGTAACGGCTGGGGGCTTGTGTGTCTTCCCGCGCCTGGCGATCAAGTCATGGTAATTTGTCATGATGGCGATGCGGGCAGCGGAGTGGTTGTGGGGGGGATGTTCTCGGATAATCGACGTGTACCGCTCGCGCCTCTGGGCGAATTCTGGTTGGTCCATAATAGTGGCAGCTCACTGAAGATCATGAATGATGGAACAGTGCGCATCGCTGGGGACCTGCATGTGAATGGCGACATATATGACAAAGCCGGTCCCCTGTCTCGGCTTCGGGCAGCTTACAACTCTCATACCCACAATGACGCTCTAGGGCGACCTACATCTGCATCTACTACTCGGGACCAATGATCCATGGGAGACGTCTATCATACTTGGAACGCCGACCTATCGATCAACGCTAAAGGAGACCTCGCCTTCGTAGCCCGCGAAACGGCGGGACAGCAAAGGGTCCTGCGACGATTGTTAACCAATCGTGGGGATTATCTCTGGCACGCAGACTACGGCGCGGGCCTAGGGTCTTTCGTTGGGCAACCGATTGCTTCATCGCAAGTTGCCGCCATCGTCAGGGCGCAGATCTTTTTAGAACGTTCGGTCAGTCGCTCTCCTGAGCCTCGCATCACGGCTGATATTGCGGACTCGACCGGGGCCGTGTTCGTGCAGGTGCAGTATGCAGATACTGAACTCGGAGATCTACAGACCCTGAGTTTTACTTTGGGAAACAAGTCCCTGTGAAGCTAAATCTTCAGACTTTCGAGACTGTTGTAGCGAATTCGGCCGCGGCGGTGCAGGCCGGGACGAATCTGCTTTTGGATCTGAGTGTCGGGTCCGTCCTACGCGCCATTCTGGAGGCGAATGCCTCTTTGGTACTATGGTTGCAATGGCTGATTGTATGTGTGCTGCGGATGACTCGGGCATCGACGTCGACTGGAGTTGATCTAGATACCTGGATGGGCGATTTCAATTTCGTCAGACTGCCTCCTTGCAGCGCGGTCGGTATTGTGACGTTCTCCCGATACGCGGTGTCGATCAGCACCTCAATTCCGCCCGGAACGCTCGTCAAGACGGGCGACGGTAATCAGGCATTTGCAGTCAGTGTAGACAACTCCAATCCCGCCTGGAATCCCGTGGGGAACACCTACGCTGTCGATGCGAACGTGGCCTCGATCGAAGTGCCGGTTGTTGCCCTCGTGGCTGGCAGAGCCGGAAATGTTCAAGCTGGTTCGATCACAACTATCGCTTCCCCCCTCCTAGGGATCGACACGATAACGAACTCCGACGCTACCTATGACGGACGGGATCAAGAGGATGATCAGGCATTCCGCCGACGTTTCCTACTGTTCATAAACAGTCGGTCACAGGCGACTACTCTCGCAGTAGAAAATGCCATAACATCCATCCAGCAAAATTTGTCGTATTCCATTGACGAGAACCAGGATGAAAGTGGTTTCTTCCGTAATGGGAGTTTTCTAATCACTGTCGACGACGGCACCGGCACTCCGTCTCCAACGCTGTTGGCCGCTGTCAATTTGGCGGTGGACAACGTGCGGCCAGTTGGCTCTGTCTTCAATGTCATTGGTCCGGTGGTTCAACCGGTGGCGATCTCTGCACATGTTGAGGTTCTGCCAGGTGCTGACCGGCAAGCGGTAATTGGGGCTGTTACCCAATGCATAACGGAGTTCGTCAATAGTCTTCCGGTCGGGGCGAGTTTTCCGATTACCCGCGTTGCCCAATTAGGTTATGACGCCGATCCACGCGTCACAAATGTGACCAACCTACTCGCTAACGGCGCGATGGCGGACGTAACGGTTATAAGGCGTGGTGTTATAAAATTGTCGTCGTTGGTGGTTTCTTGATGGTAGGTGACCAAGCCGACATCACCGCTCGCATTAGGGCGACGCTACCTATTGGATGGTTCGGAGATGACAGTCCGCTTCTCAACTCTCTGCTGACAGGCCTATCGAATGCTTGGGCGTGGATCCATGGCCAAATCGAATTTGTGAGGCGACAGGGACGTGTCGTCACCGCCACGGATATTCGGTTGGATCTCATAGCCAACGACTACTTTGGTCCGGATATTGCTCGGAGACGAGGAGAATTGGACGAGCGCTTTCGCACGAGAATATGCGCTGCTCTTCTTCGGAACAGGGGCACTCGGCGCGACGTGGTGTCGACCCTGACAGACCTTACTGGAAGGGCACCGAAGATCTTCGAGCCAGCTCGGCCGCTCGACACGGGCGGATATGGCGTCGATCCGGCGACATCGGGTGGCCTCGCTTACAACATGGCCGGAGGTTGGGGCAACTTGTCGTTGCCGTTCCAATTCTTTATAACAGCCTACCGTCCACTTCCAATGGGTATTTCATTCATGCCGGGATGGGGATGCTCGTCTGCGGCATATGGTGGTGGATTGCTTCAGTACGGTAATCTGGATCTAATGAGTGATAAAGTCACTGACTATGATATTTATCATGCAGTCTCCGCCGTTCTGCCTGTTGCAACGACTGGCTGGATGCAAATAACAGAATGATGTGGAATTATTTATATGGACCGTAATATAGTCTATCCAGGAAGCATTCCGCTCGACACAGACCTGCTGACCCTCAACCGAAATACTATGATTGCGTTCGGGTTTCTTGCGCAGAGTCTGATCGGCAGCGGCCCGTTCGTTGACGGATTGTCTTGCACTCCGACAATTCCCGCCTCGATGCAGATAAATGTGGGACCGGGAAGCATCATCCAGCTTTCGGCTCTCGACACATTAGATTATGGATCCCTGCCAGCTGATACGTCTACATCTGTTGTGAAGATGGGCATAACGGCTATAAACACGCCTTTCAATCTCAGTGCTCCGACGGTTCCGGGGCAGACGAATACCTACCTGATACAGGTCGCTTTTCAGGAGGTTGACGTCAACCAGATCGTGCTACCGTATTATAACGCATCAAATCCCTCTCAACCGTATAGTGGCCCGTCTAACGGAGGCACTCCGCAGGCTACTCTTCGCGCTCAGAAAGCGGAGTTGCAACTCAAGCTCGCAACGTCATCCGGTAGCGGCGGTCAGGCGGTCACGCCTCCGATCGACACCGGATGGGTTGGCTTGTACGGGATTACAGTGCGATATGGACAAAGCTCGGTGTCCGCATCTGATATATTCTGCCTTCCGACAGCTCCATTTATTTACTGGAAGGTTCCTTCTTTGCGCCCGGGTTTCGGGTCCGGGACGCAGACATTTACCACTTCGTCTGCATTTAACGTCCCGCCTGGAGTGCAGCAAGTTGAAGTAGAACTGTGGGGCGGCGGAGCCGGAACCTTTGCCTCGGCCTCGGCTCAGCCCAGCGGTGGGGGATCTGGTGGCGGCTACGCCCGCAAGCGGATCGTTGGTCTTGTGCCCGGGCAATCTATCTCAGTTAATGTGGGTTTGGGTGGCGCGGGGGGACCTGTAGCAGGTGCATTGCCGTCGGCCGGGGGGACCTCAAGCTTTGGCGCGTTTGTGAGTGCTACGGGCGGCAGTCTCAATTACCTCGCCACTGCTTCAAATCCTCTGAACGGAGCGACGCCAGCCGGTTGCGGGGTTGGAGGTGACGTCAATCTCATGGGTTCGGCAGGGCAGGCCGGGATCCTCAACCAAGGCGGTATGGGAGGCGCCGCCCCGATGAGTGGATCTCAAAACAGCGGAACAACCGGTGTTCCGGGTGTATTCCCCGGCGGCGGCGCATCCGGGGCTGGCACCGGTGCGAACAGTGCGACCTCCTACAATGGTGCCGCCGGCGCATCCGGCATGGTTGTTGTCCGTTGGTGACGTATGTTTCGGCGTAATGGTGCTAACGAGCGGACTGATGGACTAGGTGGGCAGCCAGGCGAGACACCAGGTAGTGGCTGCCTCACTCTACTGGCATTCTAGGCTGCGCCTCGGGTTCATGGTTAGAACCTCGAATGAAAGAGAAATCATGGCGACCTTTGCCTCCCATGTTATGTTGCCGAGCTGCGCACGGACGGTCGTTATCGACAGCTTTATCGCCGTTCCTCGAGGGTCGGAGGCAGTTGCGCCTCCGGTCCTAAATTGGCCAGCGAAGGATCCATCTGATGTTTTCGATTATGTAATTCAGTTTTCCCCTGCTGTTCTTGGGAACGATGCTGATAGTATAGCGACGCTGGACGTCACTGTCGCGCCCAGCGCACCTGGAGACCTCTCGCTGACGGGTTCCGGCGCCGACGGCACGCGGGCGGTGTTATGGTTCAGTGGTGGCCAGGCTGGTACAGTCTATATGGTAACTATACTGATTAGTACTGCAAGTGGCCGAATGATTTAACGGAGTGTACTTTTGCCGGTTCTGATGCTATCGGTCCCAGCCGTACCTGCACTGGCAATCCAAACCGTCGCGGGCGTAGTGCTGACAGATCAGAATGGTAATCCCGTACTCTTCGTCGTGACACCTCCGAGAACTATGGCTCTATCGTGCAATGCCCTTCCCAGGTTCCTGCAGCCGGACGTCCTAATGCCGAGAGTGCAACCAAAAAATGCCAACAATTGACCAACTTGCACCTGCAACTGCTGCATCTGATACAGACCAGCTGCTCGTTAGCCAATCCAGCGTTACGAGGAAGATCACTCGAGCGCAGGTGATCGCGGGCCTGCAGCCTACGCTGTCGCTGCCTAGCGGCTCGATCCTCGGGCGCAGCAGCGCCAAAGTCGGCTCAGTGGAGACCATCAGTCTAGGTGCCAATCTTACACTGATGGGCGGAACGCTTACGGCAGCCTCATCGCCTTTCGTTGTATCACAACTTCCAGTCGGTATCACGCCGTCTGGTAGTGAGTTGATCCCATTCCTACAGTCCGGGTCAAATGTTGCGGTAAGCTATACCCAATTCCTTGGTGGCATCTCCGGTATTCCAAATCTTAATGTCTCTCAGGCTGTAGTACAGCCTACAGGATCGAATACAGTCCAAAAACTGGCGGATTTTGCAAGTGGTGTGTTGTCATTTGCCGGAGGTTCCCTCACGGGACCTCTCTCGCTCGCGGGATCACCGACATCTGGCCGGCAGGCCGCAACCAAGGACTACGCAGACCTCATTGGTGCTGCGGCGCTTCCAAAGTCGGGTGGCTCACTATCGGGGCCGTTAACGCTAAGTGCAGACCCGGTCATATCTAATCACGCTGCGACCAAGAATTATGTTGACGGCCAGCTGGCTGTAGCGCTGCCCAGGGCAGGGGGCACCGTCTCTGGGCCTCTTACGCTCGCCCTCGACCCGACATTGAATCTGCAGGCCGCTACCAAACAGTACAGTCGACACTAAAGTGGGACGGGCTGGAGACACGCTGACCGGTCCGCTGCTGCTGGCCGGAGCACCATCGTCGCCGCTCCAGGCAGCACCAAAGTCCTATGTCGATACGCAGTTGCAGACGGCGCTGTCCCTCGCGGGTGGGACTTTGGTCGGTAGCCTCACATTGGCCGGCGATCCAACTTGGCCTTCGCAGGCCGCTACCAAGAATTACGTCGATGCACAGCTTTCTGCTGGGTTTCCCCGAACCGGTGGAACGTTG
>CAWBPF010000002.1:0-11047 GCA_963790515.1 uncultured Alphaproteobacteria bacterium
CAGTCAGTGTCACCATTAACCATCGATTAGCAATTTCTGTGGTCAACTGATCGTCCCACGAAATACCACTGTAGGGGCTGGCCGATGCAACGTATTTTTTCCGCTACCGTATTCACCGCGTTGCTTGCGATGAGCGCCGCCGCCTCTGCCAACACCATCGTGGTGCATGGCTCCACCACCGTATCCGGCGCCGTCATGATGCCGCACAAGGCGGAGATCGAGCAGACCTCGGGCGCGACCCTGGACATCGTCGGCAACGGTTCGGGGCGCGGTCTTGCTGATCTGGTCGCGGGCAAAGCCGAAATCGCCATGATCTCCGCCCCGCTGGATGCCGAGGTGGCGGCGACCAACGCCAAGACGCCGGGCAGCCTCGACCCCGCCAAGCTGGTCGCGCATCCGATCGGCGAGGCCCGGGTCGCGTTCGTGGTCAATGCGGCAAACCCCGTCACCACGCTGACGCTCGCGCAGATCGCAGATATTCTGTCCGGGAAGATAACGAAGTGGAGTGAGGTCGGCGGCGCTGACCAGCCCATCGTCGTCGTTGTCGCCAGCCGCGGCGACGGCGTCCGTTCGGTGGTGGAGAGCCAGCTGCTTGGCGGCGCCTCGGTCCTGGCCCAGGCGAAGGAACTGCCCAACGCACCGCAGATCGGCCAGGTGGCAGCCCAGTTGCCCACGGCGTTCGGGGTGATCGCAGCCGCGTCGGTGCGGCCCGGTCTTACCGTCATCAAGACCGACAAGACGGTCGGCCAGCCCTTGATCCTGGTCACCATGGGGCCGGCGTCCGCGGATGCGACCAAGGTCATCGAAGCGGCGAAGGCGGTCGCCGCCAACTAATCCAGCACGGGTCGCTAGCACGGGTCCGGTGGGACAAGGAAAGAGTGACGTCATGACCGGCCGATTGCGCAGCATCGCGGCGAAACTCTATTTCCTGGTCGGAACTCGTTATTCTGTCGCTGTCGTTGCTGATCGCGATCGCGGTGCACGCGGCGGAGCAGATGGGGGTTGCCGGGGCGGGACTGTATCGTGGCGTTCAGGGCGTCAGCCAGGCTGACCGGGTGGAGACGCTGTGGGAGCGCGCGCGGGGGCTGACAGCACGCGCGCCGGCCGAACTCGATCTCGACAAGCAGCACCAGTTCCACACCACTTTCAGCGAATTGGTTGCCGCGATCAAGGCGACGCTCGCGGCTCAGCGGCGCGGCGACGATCCGACGTTGCCGGCCCTGCTCACGGAGGTGGATGCCAGTGTCACGGCCGCGGCCCAGGCGGCGGAGGACGTGTTCCACCTGGGCGAAAGCTTTGCGCAGGACCAGGCGGTGATCGTGCTGAATGGTCCCTTCGCGGCCGCCGAGGCACAGATGGCGCAGGGTCTCGGCAAGCTTACGGCCTACCAGAAAGATGCGGCGGAGCAGGATCTTATCCTGCTCAACGGGGCTCGGCGGGCGATGGGTTGGATGATCGGGATCGCCGGCGTGCTTGCCGTCCTGTTGGTCGGCACAATCGGGGTGGTTCTGGCGCGGGGGATTTCCGGCCGCGTCTATCGCCTGACCGGGGTGATGCGGCGGCTGGCGGACGGCGACCTGACCGCGGGGATACCGTGCGCCAGCGACCGGGACGAAATCGGCCACATGGCGCGCGCGGTCGCGGTCTTCAAGAACAACGCCATCGAAGCCCGGCAGCTGGCCGCGGAGCAGGCCGAGGCGCGTGCCATCAAGGAACGGCGGCAGGCGGCGATGGAGCAACTGACACAGGATTTCGGCACGTCGGTGTCCGGCGTCATGAGCGCGCTCGCGGTTTCGACCGAGATCATGGTCAAGGCGGCGGACGCGATGTCGGCCGCGGCGACTGGCGCGCACCGGCAGGCAACCGGCACCGCCGAACGCGCCGGACAATCGTCACAGGATCTGACATCGATCGCCGCGGCAATCGAGCAGATGACCGCAAGCATCAACGAGATCACCCGCCAGGTGGCGTCCGCCGCCCAGGTGGCGCGGACGGCGACAGAACGGGTTGCGATGAACGACGGCATGATGCGCAACCTCGCCGACGCCGCGACGCGGATTGGCGATGCGATCCGCCTGATCGACGGCATTGCCGGGCAGACCAACCTGCTGGCGCTGAACGCCACGATCGAGGCAGCCCGCGCCGGGGAAGCCGGCAAGGGCTTCGCCGTCGTTGCCGGCGAGGTCAAGGCATTGTCACGCCAGACCGCAAGGGCGACGGCCGAGATAGACACCCATATTGTCGCAGTGCGCAGCGCAGCCGAGACCGCGATCGCCTCGATGAAAGAGATCGGTTCCATTGTCGGGCAGATGGATGCGGTCACCACGGCGATTTCGGCCGCGGTGGAGCAGCAGAGCGCGACGGCGCGCGAGATTACGCTGAACGTGCAGACCGTTTCGCAAGCCACCGATCAAGCGGTTCAGGCGATGACCGAGGTGGTCGGAGCAGCCGATGAGGCCGGCACGGTCAGCAACACCGTTCGCAGCGGCGTCTTCGACATCGGTCGGGAAGCGACGGCTTTGCGCACGGAGATCGATCAGTTCCTGATTGCGGTGCGTGACGACAGCTCCACGCGGCGCGCCCATGAGCGGGTATCCGGCAATGCCGAACCGGTCACGGTGCGGGTCGCCGACCTGCCTGATTCCGTCGCACCGCTGCGGGATATCTCGCGCAGCGGAGCGGCGATCGTGGGCGATTGGCAACTGCTGCCCGGACAGGAGATCGAGTTGGATCTACCGAACGGAGGGGGCAGCGTCTCCGGCCGCGTCGTGCGCTGCAGCGATGGGGTGCTGGCGATGATTTTCCGGCAGGACCCTGCGACAGCCAGCCGCATCGGCCGTGCGATCGACGCAATGGCCGGTCAGCCGGCGGCGGCCTGATGTCGGCAGGGATCGCACAGCAGCTTTGGACGTTGTCACCCCGACGTTGCTGGAGATAGGACGGCCTGTCGCCGGCGGTATCATCGCCGGCGGGGTGCGGTGCCGAATTGAGCCGGGGGCCAGGGTTCACGCGTGTGATCCGGACCTTATACCAGCGGCTGTTGACCCATGTATGTACCAAAAGCCGCTATCTTATTGATTTTGTGGTCGGCATTACCGGTCAGCGCTTGGGGCCGCCGACATTACCCGGATCCTCCAGCCCGATCGCACGCAGCCTGGCGCCCTCCTCGTCCCAGCCCTTGCGTTCCTTGACATTCAGGAACAGATGCACCGGCCGGTCCAGCAAACCCGCCAGATCGTGCCGCGCCTTGGCACCGATCGCCTTGATCTTGCTGCCTTTATCGCCAATCAGGATCGCCTTGTGGCCGGGGCGCGCGACGTAGATCGTGACCTCGATCCGCACCGAACCATCCTTGCGGTCCTTGAAGGACTCGGTTTCCACGGTGGCGCCGTATGGCACTTCCTCGTGCGTCTGCATGAAAATCTGCTCGCGCACCGTCTCGGCCGCCAGCAGGCGGTCCGGCAGGTCGGTCAGGTCGTCTTCGGGATACAGCCACGGCCCTTCCGGCACCACTTCGGCCAGCGCATCGGCCAAGACGCCGCATGCCGTCGCCGGTCTGCGCGCTGACCATGAAGGTTTCCTCGAACTGTCGCCAGCGCCCCGAGCGAGGCGATCAAGCGGCAGTAAAGCGGGCGGCGTGACCAGGTCGGTCTTGTTCAGCACCAGCCAGCAGCGGCGGCCGGAAGCACCCAGTTGCTGGGCGATCTCCCGCACGTCGTCGCGCAGGCCGGCGCGGGCATCCACCAGGAACATCGCCACGTCGGCATCGGCGGCGCCGGTCCAGGCGGCGGCGACCATGGCGCGGTCCAGCTTGCGCTTGGGCCGGAAGATGCCCGGCGTATCGACCAGCAGCACCTGCAACTCCGCCCGCATCAGAATGCCCAGCACGCGGAACCGGGTGGTCTGCGCCTTGGGCGAGACGATCGACAGCTTAGCCCCGGTCAGCCGGTTCATCAGCGTCGACTTTCCGGCGTTCGGCGCGCCCACGATCGCGACAAAGCCGCACCGGGTCGGCGGCGGCGAACTCATGCCGGCAGCCGTGCGAGCAACGCCTCAGCGGCACGCTGTTCCGCCGCCCGCTTGTTGCCGGCGGTGCCTGCGGCTTCCGCTGTTCCGACTGTCACCGTCACGGTGAATTCGGGCGCATGCGGTGGCCCGGAGCGTCCCGTCATCTCATAGATCGGCAGATCCTTACCCCTTTTCTGCGCCCATTCCTGCAACGCCGTCTTGGCATCTTTTGGCGGGTCGGCTTGCTCGACCATCGCATCGTTCCAGGCGCGCCGGACGAAATCCCGCGCCGCCTCCAGACCGCCATCCATGTACAGCGCGCCCAGGGCTGCCTCCAGCGCGTCGGCCAGGACCGTGGCCCGCTTGGCAACTCCGGCCTTTGCCTCACCGGGGGAGACCGAAAGCGCGGCCGCGAGTCCGATCGTCTCCGCCACGGTCGCCAGGACAGGCTGCGACACAAGATGGGCCAGCCGGCGGCCGAGGTCGCCTTCCTGCTCCTGCGGGAAGCGTTCGGCAAGCCATTCCGCCATGGTCAGTCCCAGCACCCGGTCGCCGATGAACTCCAGCCGTTCATTCGATGCACGCGTGCGGCCCTTGGTCTGCGCCGCCGAACGATGGGTCAAGGCCTCTTGCAGCAGGTCCGGGCGGGTGAACGCGTGACCGAGGATGGCTTCGAACGCCTGGCTCATTCAATGCACGGGTTTAAGCAACCGGCTCCAGCGGATCTCGAACGGCCATTCCCAGAATTCCCACCACGGGTATTCGGCGTCGATCGAGAAGAACAGGATTTCCGCGCGTCCGACGAGGTTTTCCACCGGCACGAAGCCGACGCCGTCCATGAACCGGCTGTCGGCGCTGTTGTCGCGGTTGTCGCCCATGGCGAACACATGGCTGGCTGGCACGACGTATTCCTGGGTGTTGTTGACCCAGCCGTCGTCGCGCTCCTTCAGGATTTCATGCCTCACGCCGTTCGGCAGGGTTTCCTGGTAAAGCTTTCGCATCAGCTTGATGCCGTTGTCGTCGGCCAGGTAGTCGCCCTCCGGCTGGCGCGGGCAGAGCTCGCCGTTGATGTAAAGCTGGCCCTGGCGCACCTGGATCCGGTCGCCCGGCAGGCCGACGATGCGCTTGATGTAGTCGATCGAGGTGTCACGCGGGTATTTGAACACCACCACGTCGCCCCGCTTCGGCAGCGAGCCGAAGATGCGGCCGGAAAACAGCGGCAGCGAGAACGGCAGCGAATAGTGCGAGTAGCCGTAGCTGTATTTCGCCACGAACAGGTAGTCGCCCACCAGCAGCGTCGGGATCATGCTGCCCGAGGGGATGTTGAAAGGCTCAAACGCCACGGTCCGTACGCCGACGGCGATCAGCCCCGCATAGACGATGGTCTTGATGTTTTCGACCCAGGCGTTGGTTTGCCGCCTGGGTTTCGCCTTAGTAGTCGCCATGGGGGCAACGAACTTTCATGGTCATGTGGGACACAGATCGCAGAACGCAGGCACCGCGAGGACCGGGGCCGTCAAAAACCGGCGGATGAAGCCCGGGCGTCCCCTCGCTGTCAAGGAAACGCGTCAAGTCTCAGGAATAGCGGAGATGATCACCTGGGCATAGGCATACGGATATTCGTCCGTCATCGTCAGGTGGACCTGGGCGGACATGCCCGCCGGCGTGATCGTCCGCAGGCGCTCCGCCGACCCGCCGGTCATCCGCAGCGTCGGCTGGCCGCCCGGAAGATTGACCACGCCGAGGTCGGAAAAGAACACCCCGTGGCGGAAGCCGGTGCCGAGGGCTTTTGCCGCGGCTTCCTTGGCGGCGAACCGTTTGGCGAACGTCGCCGCCTGGATCTTTTCGGTGCGCCGCATCGCCTTCGACCGCTCGGTTTCGGTGAACACCCGTTCCAGAAACCGGATGCCGTGCCGCTCGATGGCTTTCTCGATCCGTCGGATGTCGCAGATATCGGAGCCAATGCCAAGGATCATGGCAGCGATGTCCGTGTTGGCGATACCACGCCGTCATTGGGTCATCCGCCGGTTGCCCGCTCGACGCCCTTGATCGCCTTCAGCCCGCGCAGCCCGACGATCACCCTCGACAGATGACCGATATCGCGCACGTCGACATCGATCAGGACCTCCATGAAGTCCTGCTGGCGGTTGACGATCTTCAGGTTGACGATGGCGCCCTCCTGCTTGGCCACGGCGTTGGAGATGTCGGCCAGCGTGTCCTGCTCATTGGCGGCGATCACGCTGATCCGCGCAGTGTGGCCGAAGCCTTTCAGTCGCTGCCGCCCTTGCCGACCGCCTCGTAGTTCCACTCGACGTCGATGAACCGCTCCGGCGTGGCCGCGAACGCGGTCAGGGTCTGGCACTCCCGCCCATGGATGGTGACGCCTTTTCCGGTGGTGACGATGCCGACGATCTCATCGCCCGGGACCGGGTGGCAGCAGCCGGCGAAGGTGAACGCCATGCCCGGCACCAGGCCGGTGACCGGCATGTCGCGGTCGTGGCGGGTCGGCAGCTTGCCGCGCGGCAGCATCGGCGGGATCATCCGCGGCGCCGCGCGGCGCCTGCCGCAGTTCCGGATAGGCGGCGTGCACCACGTCCTTGGCGACCAGGTTGCCGTTGCCGACCGCGATGTAAAGCTCGTCGACAGTGGCGATTTTCAGCGCCTTCAGCGCCGGTTCGAGCGCCTTTTCCGACCCGTCCACACCGGCCTGGCGGAACGCCTTGGTCAGTTCGACCCGGCCGGCGTCGCGGCTTTGCTGCCGCTGTTCCTGATGGATGAAGCGGCGGATGCGGGCGCGCGCCTTGCCGGTGACGACGAAGCGGTCCCATTGCGGCGACGGGGTGCCGCCGCGCGCGGTCATGATCTCCACCTGGTCGCCGTTTTCCAGATGATGGCGCAGCGGCATCAGGCGGCCGTTGACCTTGGCGCCGACGCAGGTGTCGCCGACCTGGCTGTGCACCGCGTAGGCGAAATCGACCGGCGTGGCGCCGCGCGGCAACTGGATCAGCTGGCCCTTCGGCGTGAAGCAGAACACCTGGTCGGCGTAGAGTTCCAGCTTGGTGTTTTCCAGGAACTCATCCGGCGCGGACGAATTGTCCAGGATTTCCAGCAGGTCCTGCACCCAGCGGAAGCGCTGGACGTCGGTGCCGTCGACCTTCTTGTCGGGCGCCTTGTAGACCCAGTGCGAGGCGACGCCGTTTTCCGCCACGTCGTTCATTTCGGCGGTGCGGATCTGCACCTCGATCTTCTGGTTGCGCGGCTCGCGCAGCGTCACGCCGGTATGCAGCGACTGGTAGCCGTTCGATTTGGGTGTCGAGATGTAGTCCTTGAACCGCCCGGCGATCACCGGATAGGCCGAGTGCACCGCGCCCAGCGCCGCGTAGCAATCCGCCTTGGTCTGCACCACGATGCGGAACGCCATGATGTCGGACAACTGCTCGAACGCGACGTTGCGGCGGTGCATCTTCTCCCAGATCGAGTAAGGCGACTTCTCGCGCCCCATGATCTCGATCGGCTCGACGCCGGATTCGCGGCAGACCTGGATCAGTTCCCGCCGGACGTCGTCGATGACATCGGCGCCCTGCCCGCGCAGGAAGTTCAGCCGCGCCTGGATGGTGGCGTAGGCTTCGGGTTCAAGCTGGGTGAATGCACAGCGTCTGCAGTTCGGTCTTCACCGCGTCCATGCCGATCCGTTCGGCCAGCGGCGCGTAGATCTCCATGGTTTCGCGGGCGATGCGCTTGCGCCGGTCCGGATCGCGGACGAAATGCAGCGTGCGCATGTTGTGCAGCCGGTCCGCCAGCTTGACCAGCAGCACGCGGATGTCCCGGCTCATGGCCAGCACGAGCTTGCGGAAATTCTCCGCCTGCTTGGTGCGGTCCGACTGCAGTTCCAGCCGCGTCAGCTTGGTGACGCCGTCGACCAGGCCGGCGATCTCCTTGCCGAACCGGGCCTCGATCTCCTGCAGATTGTAGGAGGTGTCCTCGACGACGTCGTGCAGCAGCGCCGTGGCGATCGAGGCGACGTCCAGCCGGTATCCGGCGAGGATATCGGCGACAGCGACGGGATGGCTGAAATACGGGTCGCCGTTTTCCCGGCGCTGGGTGCTGTGGGCTTTCTCCGCCAGATCGTAGGCGGCGTCGATCAGCGCGGTATCGGCCTTCGGGTCATAGTCGAGGATTTTCCGCGTCAGCTCGCACTGCGGGATGACGCCGGGGCCCGGTGGCTTGGGCAGGTCGACAAGGTCGGCAGGCAGGGCAAGCGAAACAGCCGCCCGAGCGGGGATCGGCGCGGACCGGTTCATGTCGCCGCCGAAATCCCCACTGCTCATGGGCGACTACCGAGCGGCTCGGCCGCCGAGTTCTGCCTCGATGGCCGCTTCCAGATCTTCTGGTGACATCTCCTCACCGCCTTCAGCCGGCAGCGAGGCCGCTTCTTCCTCGGCTGCGACATCCTGCAGGCCGAAGATATTCTGGTCGGTCGGGATCAGATCCAGCACTTCCTCGTCGGCTGGCTCCGGCTCCGGCGAGCGGGACAGCGACTTGATCAGGTCCTGCTCGATCCGCGGCAGCTCGATCGTTTCATCAGCGATCTCGCGCAGGGCGACGACAGGGTTCTTGTCGTTGTCGCGGTCGATGGTCAGTTCTTCCCCGCGGCTGATGTTGCGGGCACGCTGCGCGGCGAGCAAAACAAGCTCGAAGCGGTTGGGAACTCTTTGAACGCAGTCTTCAACGGTGACGCGCGCCATGCGCTCAGCCTCCGGGATAGAATGGTGGGGAAACGTCCATTTAAGTGACCAATCGAGGCTTTGCAAGCCATAAGGTTGCAATGCAGCAGTGGCGAGGCTGCGATGCAACCGATTGAATCAGCGTGGCGTCCCTGCGGCCACACTGTCCAGCGCAGCCGGCGTGACCGGCGGTGCGTCGTCGGTCGGCGGTGGCTTGCTGGCCCCGGCATCGTCCTGCCAGCCGCCACCCAGCGCGTCATACAGCGACACCACGTCGTTGGTCAGCAGCACATCGGCCTCACCAGTTGTTGCCGTGATCCGACCAAGGTGCGTTCGGCGTCCAGCACCTGGATGAAATCGCTCAGCCCGTGGGTGTAACCGTCGCGCGCCAAGTAAAGTGTGGTTTCGCCTGAGCGAACCGCCTCGGCCAGTTTGTCCCGCCCGGCCCGGTCGGTGCGGTAGGCCACCAGCGCGTCCTCGACCTCCCGCAGTGCATTCAGGACGGTGCCGCGATAGGCCAATGCGGCTTCCGCTTCCTGGGCGCGTGCCAGACGCAATCCGGCGGTCAGGCGGCCGCCCTGGAAGATCGGCAGCGAGATGCTGGGGCCGAACGAGTAGAAGCTGCTGGCCCAGTTGGTCAGGTAACTGGCGTCCAGGGCGCGCAGCCCGAAGTTGCCGGTCAACGAGACATCCGGATAGAAGCTGGCAACCGCCACGCCGACATTTGCCGTGGCCGCGTGCAACTGCGCCTCCGCCTGACGAATGTCGGGACGCCGGCGGGCCAGGGTGGACGGCACGCCGATCCCAACCACTGGCGGGATCTTTGGCAGCGGTGCGGTCGAACCAAGCATGGTGTCCAGGGTGCCGGGGGGCTGACCGGTCAGCACGCTGAGCCGGTTCATCGCCTGCTGCGACTGCTTCTCGTAGCCTGGAAGCTGATACTGGGTGTTGGCGAGCTGGGTGCGTGCCTGCTCCACATCCAGTTCGGTCGTCAGTCCCTGGCGTTGCCGTTTCTGCGTCAGATCGAACGCCGCCTGCGCGGTGCGGACGTTCTCCTGCTGGCTGGCGGTCAGCGCCTGGGCGCCGCGAAGCTGCACGTAGGCCTGGGCCACCTGCCCTTCCAGCATCACCAGCGCATCGTTGGTGGCCTCGATCTGCGCCTCGGTCCGAGCGCCGGCCTGTTCTTCGGAGCGGCGCACGCGGCCGAAAAGATCCAGTTCCCATGACGAATTCAGCCCGTACTGAAACAGGTTGACCGGCTGGCTGAACTGGTCCAGGGCGCCGCCGATGGCCGTACTGGTCCGGCTGCCGAGACCGGGGCTGAACTGGTTAAGCGGCGAATTCTGGTTGGCCAGCGTATTCAACTGGCCGTAGACACCCTGTGACAGCAGCAGGCCATGCAACCCAAGCTGCTCACGCATATAGCTGCCGGTGCCGCCGACGGTGGGCAGGCCGGCGGCGCGTGCGCTGACTTCCCCCTGGCGCGCCTCGGCGACGCGAAGCACCGCCTGTTGCAGATCGAGATTGCCGGCGATGGCCTTCTGCATCAGATCGGTCAGGACCGGGTCATTGAAGCTATTCCACCAGCGTGGATCCGGGTTGGTCCGTTCACTGACCGCGGTCGCGGCCCGCGCCGATTTTTCGTGCCAATCGGTGACCTGGGGCGGCGTCGGCGGGGTGAAATTGGGGCCGACGGTGCATCCCGCGATCAAAGGCGCACCGATTAAGTTGGCGCCAAGCATCGCGGTCGCGGCGCGGGTCCACGGGCGTCGCATGGTCAGGCCCCGCCGCTCGATTTCGTTTTAATGCCGGACATGAACAGTGCTGTCGGGATCATCACAAACGACAGGCAGGCGGTGATCAGGAAGACGTCGTTGTAGGCGAGCACGGCCACCTGCCCTTGCAGCATCTGGAACACCTGGCCCGGGGCCATCTGCACCGCCTGGGCCATCGACATGCCGCCATCAACAAGGCCCTGCTGGACCTGTTGCAGCAGCACATCATAAGGCTGGTTCACCGGCGTCAGGTTGTGCACCAGATGCGCTTGCCGGATCTGCAAATGCTCGGTGACCAGCGCGGTGGAGACCGAGATGCCGATCCCGCCGAAGACGTTGCGCGCCATGCTGAACAGCGCCGTCGCGTCGCCATTCAGCTCCGCGGGCACCGTGGCATAGGCGATGGTGCTGATCGGAACAAACAGCAAGGCCAAAGCAGCGGTCTGCGCGGCACGAAAATAGACCAGATGCCAAAAGTCCAGATCCGGAACCAGATTCATCGAGTAGATTAGTGCCAGGCCCAGTGCCAGACCGCCGCCG
>CAWBPF010000003.1:0-13864 GCA_963790515.1 uncultured Alphaproteobacteria bacterium
CGGAGGTTGGAACCAGCAGACCGAGCAACATGGCGATGGTCGTGGTCTTCCCGGCGCCGTTGCCGCCCAGCAACCCGAGCGTCGCTCCGGACTTCGCGGTGAAGCTGATGCCGTCCACCGCCCGCACATCGCCGTATCGTTTGGAAAGATTGTCTACCTGGATGACACTCATGCGCGTCCGGATAAGGCGCTCAGAGACATCCGCCAAGAGAAGTTTGGCCAAGAGAAGTTTGGCAGGAGCCCGCCGTCGGCTTTGGAGCATGGATTGTGCTGAACGGGACATCCCCAGGATGCGAATCATCCGATCAAACAATGCGCTAGAAAAATTTTCAGCCTGCACACTCAGGCTGAAAATGGTCTAGGCTACCTCCCCATGATCGATTTCACCGCCGCCCCCGCCACTTTGCCACCCGGTGAGCGTATCTACGCTATTGGCGACATTCACGGCTGTCTGGACCGCCTCGTCGCTCTGCACGAAACGATTGCCGAGGACATTGCCGCCCGGCCAGCCGAACACACGACACTGGTGCATCTCGGCGACTATGTGGATCGGGGCGCCGACAGCGCCCAGGTGGTCGAATGGCTGATCAATCAACCCCCCGTTCCGGCTGACGAATTCGTCAATCTGATGGGCAATCACGAGCACATGATGCTGGCTGCCGTCGTGGGGGAGGACAAGGAGGCGCCGAACCAGTGGCTGATGAACGGCGGCGCGGATTCACTTTTGAGTTGGGGGCTTTCCCGCGCCGTGTCGCCGGCGGAATGGGCCCGCCACATCCCGATGCGGCATCTGATGTTTCTGCGCGACCTGGCAATCAGCCATCGGATCGGCTCATATATGTTTGTCCACGCGGGGGTCCGGCCCGGCATTCCCCTGGCCCAGCAGACACGCCAGGATCTGCTGTGGATCCGGGAACCGTTCCTGTCCTCCCGGGCTGATCACGGTGCGGTTATTGTTCATGGGCACACCCCGAAGCGGGAGCCGATCGTCCAGCCCAACCGCATCGCGATCGATACCGGCGCGGTGCTGGGCGGGGCGTTGACCTGTGTCGTACTGGAAGAGGATAAGGTCGGGTTTCTGCAGGGATAGGCGGAGTTTCGGTGATCGTGGCGGGCACTGCTCCTGTTGTGATCGGGAGACTCAGAGCTTCACCCCATGTTCGCAGGGAAGCGAACATGAGGGCGATCTGGATTGGTTCGTTTGGATGATGGGCCGATTCGCGAACGCACTTGCTTGTTGCATTGCAGCAAGCGAAGATAGTTGCACCCCAATGACACCCTGGTTACGGCAGGTTTAATGAACCAGATAACCCCCGGATCCGCACCGCGCCCGGATGAGCCGCAGCCCGATCTCGCCGCGGCTGTTCGGCGGTTAGGCCATACCAATGTCCTGGTCATCGGCGACGTGATGCTCGACCGCTACACCTATGGCGAGGTGACGCGGATCAGCATGGAAGCGCCGGTGCCGATTCTGGCGATCGAGCGGGAGGTCGCGCTGCCGGGCGGCGCCGGAAACGTGGTGCGCAACCTGACCGCGCTGGGTGCGGCGACGGCGTTCATCTCGGTGGTCGGCGACGATCAGGCCGGATCGGACCTGACCGGGCTGATCGGCGGCCAGCCGAATGTGGAGCCCTGGCTGCTGGTGCAGGGCGGCCGCACCACCACGCTGAAGACGCGCCTGATCGCCGCCGGCCAGCAGTTGCTGCGCGCCGACCGGGAGCAAACCGACCCGATCCACCCGAAGCTCGCGGACCGGTTGCTGCGCATCGCGCTGGACGCGATGGCGGCGACCAGCGTCACCGTGCTGTCGGATTACGGCAAGGGCGTGCTGTCCGCTGACGTGCCGGCCAGGCTGGTGCAGGCCGCGCGCAAGGCCGGCCGCAAGCTGATCGTCGATCCCCGCGGCAGCGATTTCGCGCGCTATGCCGGGGCCGACGTGGTCATGCCGAACCGCCAGGAACTCGCGGCTGCCTCTCGCATGCCGGTGGACACCGAGGCAGCGATCGTCGCCGCCGCCCAGCACCTGCGGGCCCAGCACGGCTTCGGCGCCATCGTCGTGACGCGCGGCAATGACGGCATGACGCTGGTGGATGCCAACGGCTCGCAGCATTTTCCGGCCGAGGCGGCGGATGTATTCGACACCTCCGGGGCAGGCGACACCGCTCTGGCTGCGCTCGGGGCGGCCCTGGCGGCACAGCTTTCGCTGCCGGTGGCGGTGCGGCTGGCGAACCTGGCGGCGGGAATCTCCGTCGGCAAGGTGGGGGCATCGGTGGTGCGGGAGGCCGATCTGCTCGCCGCGCTGACGCCGCAGCACAGCGCGCTGCGAAAGATCGTCACCCGCGAGGAGGCGGTGGAACAGGCGGAGCGCTGGCGCCATCGCGGCTGGCGCGTCGGCTTCACCAACGGCTACTTCGATCTGCTGCACCAGGGGCATATCCAGTTGCTGGAGCAGGCCAGGGCGGCGTGCGACCGGCTGATCGTCGGTTTGAACGCCGATACCAGCGTTCGCCGGCAGAAGGGCAGCCCCCATCCGGTGCAGCCCGAAGCCGCTCGGGCGGCCGTGCTGGCGAGTTTCGCCTGCGTCGATCAGGTCTGTCTGTACGAGGAAGACACCCCGGAGGCACTGATCGAGGCGCTGCGGCCCGATGTTCTGATCAAGGGCGCCAATCATGCCGCCGAGGATGTGGTCGGCGCTGATCTCGTGCGCGGCTGGGGCGGACGGGTGGTCCAGATCGACCTGTTGACGGAACAGCTTCCCAATCCGCGGATGGCCACACTGCCGCGCTGACCGCCTCTGGTCCTTCCGGCCGGTCTGCGGCACAGTCCGCGGCGATCGTCTGTCGAAGGGGAAACGTCCATGGCCAAGGTCATCATAAGCTGCGCCGTCACCGGTGCCATCCACACGCCCAGCATGTCGGACTATCTGCCGATCACCCCGGAGGAGATCGCGCGGTCCTCGATCGAGGCGGCCGAGGCCGGCGCGGCGATCATTCACCTGCATGCGCGCAATCCGGTCGATGGCTCTCCGACGCCCGATCCGGCGGTGTTCATGAACTTCCTGCCGATCATCAAGCAGAGCACCGACGCGGTGATCAACATCACCACCGGCGGCGGGCTGACGATGACGCTGGACGAGCGCCTGGCGGCGCCGCTGGTGGCGAAACCGGAGATGTGCAGCCTGAACATGGGCAGCATGAACTTCAATATCTCGCGGGCCGGCGACCGGATCAAGCACTGGAAGTTCCCGTGGGAGAAGCCCTACCTGGATGCCACGGACAACTTCATCTTCCGCAATACCTTCAAGGATATCGAGGGGATCGTCGAGAAGCTGGGCAAGGGCCACGGCACCCGGTTCGAATTCGAATGTTACGACATCGGGCATTTATACAATCTGGCATACTGCCTGGATCGCGGCATCGTCGAGCCGCCGCTGTTCGTGCAGTCGATCTTCGGCATTACCGGCGGGATCGGAGCGGAGCCGCGGAATCTGCTGTTCGCCAAGGAGACGGCGGACCGGTTGTTCGGGGATCAGTATGTTTGGTCGGTGCTGGCGGCGGGGCGGCATCAGATGGCATTCACCACGATGGCGGGGATCAACGGCGGCAATGTCCGGGTCGGGTTGGAGGACAGTCTTTACATAGGAAAGGGCCAGCTTGCGAAGTCAAACGCCGAGCAGGTGGCGAAGATCCGGCGTATATCTGGAGGATCTGAGCCTGGAGATCGCGACGCCCGCGGAGGCGCGGGAGATGCTGAAGCTGAAGGGCGGGGACCGGGTCGGGTTCTGAGTTCTTGCGTGCTGGGATCTATGTCGTGACCGGGCCGGCGCCGGTCACTGGCGGCTGACAGTGAGGAACGCATGTTCGACCTGAACGAACTCAAGGACAAAGTCGCGGTTATCGGCGTCGGCAACACCAAGTATGGCAACTTCCCCGAGATCGACGATTACGGCCTGGCCGCGCATGCTTTCCGTAACGCGGTGAATGACTGCGGCATCGACAAGAACAAGATCGACGGGATGCTGGTGTCTCGCATTCCGTATTACGCGCGTATGGGGGAGGTGCTGGGGATCAACCCGCGCTGGACCATTACGCTGCCGGGTCATGGCCGGATGTCGGGCATGGGCATCATCGAAGCCGCGACCGCGATCGCAGCGGGGCACTGCGATTATGCCGCGCTGTTGTATGCCAATATCGGGCGGTCGCGGCGCGTGAACTACGGTGGCGATGAAAGTCCCGGGACCTGGGATCCGTGGGGGTTTACCTCGCCGGGGGCGGCCCATGCGATGGCTTTTCGCCGGCACATGGAGATGTACGGGACCACGACGCGGCAACTGGCGGAAGTTTCCGTAGCAATTCGATATCATGCCTCGCTGAACCCCGACGCGGTGATGCGCGATCCGATCACCATCGAGGATCATGAGAGCGCGCGTTTCATCGTCGCCCCATTGCGACTGCTGGATTACTGCCTGATCAACGATGGCGCGGTTTGTCTGATCCTGACGTCAAAGGAACGAGCCGGCGATTTTGCCAAGCCGCCGGTGTTGATTTCCGGGTTCGGCGCGCAGGAGACCTTCAGTCCGTCCTCGATCGCCAATTTCGATCTGGACTTCTGGTATCCGGCGGTCAAAGCGGCGGGCGAGCAGGCCTATCAGATGGCGGGCGTCACGCCATGGCGATGTCGATGCGCTGATGTGCTATGACAATTTCTCGCCGACCGTGCTGTTCAGCCCTGGAGGGGCTGGGATTCTGCGGGCGCGGCGAGTTCGGGCGCTTTCGTGGAGGATGGCGCGCTGCGCCTCGGCGGCCGGCTGCCGGTCAATACCGATGGCGGGCATCTTTCGAACTCCTACATGCAGGGCTGGGCCTTGAACGTTGAGGCCGTGCGGCAGCTTCGCGGGGAATGCGGCGCTCGGCAGATCGCGGACTGCGAGGTCGTGCAATATGTGCAGGCCACGCCTTGCACGCGCTCGATCATCTACACGCGCGGCTGAGGGAGAACGGGTCAATGACCTACAACAAGCCACTGCCGCGACTGGACACGCTGAACACGCCGTTCTGGGCGGCGGCGAGGGAAGGCCGGTTGCTTCTGCACCATTGTCCGTCCTGCGGCGATACGCGGTTTCCGCCCGTCGCCGGTTTGCCCGAAATGCCTGGCGGGGGAGCAGGATTGGGTCGAGTCCTCGGGCAAAGGGACGCTGGAGTCGTGGGTCGACATGCATCGGGCCTACTGGGACGGGTTCAAAGGCGAACTGCCGTATCGGGTGTGTCTGGTGCGGCTGGAGGAAGGGCCGGTCGTGGTCAGCAATCTGGTCGATAAGACCGAGAATTTGCGCATGGGGGCGCCGGTGAAGGTGGTGTTCGATGCGGTGACGGATGATGTGACGCTGCCGAAGTTCACGCTGGTCTTGTGAACGGACGGCTCAGATCCTAAAATGGCCGGCAAACTCGGCCCACTCACGCCGGTTGAGGCCGCTGGTCTCTTGGGTGACGGCCTCGCCCGCGATCATTCGCTTCACCACGGCGAGCATCTGGGCCGATAGTGTGACGGCGCCCAAGACGGTAATCGCGGAAGGCGGCTGCGGCGACCGGGACCCAGGCGTCGGTTATCCGCAGCATTTCATCGGCATAAACCCGGATTTCGTATTGTGCGTGCGCATCGGCGCGGAGCGACAGGAAATTAAACAGGTTGTGGAGGTTGGTCTTCCAGTACCACTGCGTATAGGTGTTGAGGGTGAGGTTCATCCGAGCCAACTCGCGGGCCAGTCCTTGGCGGGTGGGGTCGGCGCCATCATGCTCATTCAGCATGCGTGCGTAGTGATCGTAGCAGCGTTCCGCGTCGGAGCGTAGCAGGTCCAACACCTCGGACGCTTCTTCCCCGTCCAGGATATCGCCGCGTCCCTGGCGGTTGGCCAGCGACTGCGCGGCCAGATGATCCGGGGACGGAATGTAGAACTCCCTGTCCAGGACCGAATAGCGGGCGGAATACTCGTTCACGCTGGCGGTGCGGTGGCGGATCCACTGGCGCGCCACGAAGATCGGCAGTTTGACGTGGAACTTGATCTCGCACATCTCGAACGGCGTGGTGTGGCGGTGGCGCATCAGGTAGCGGATCAGGCCGGCATCTTCCTGCACCCGCTTGGTGCCGCGGCCGTAGGAAACGCGGGCGGCCTGCACGATGGCGGAGTCGTCGCCCATGTAGTCGATCACGCGGACGAAGCCGTGATCCAGGATCGGGAACGCCTGGAACAGCATAGCTTCCAGCGCGGGGACGGTCGGGCGGATCGTCGAGGTGGCGCGCGTGCGGGCCTCGGCGATTTCGGTCGTTTGCTCCCGCGCGTGCGAATCGTCAGCCAAGGCACCCTCCGGCGAATAGCGTCTGCCAATACCGCGCGAAGGCGTTGGAAAAAAGCGGCATTTCGCGTCTGGCCGGGAACTGAGGAAAGTCCTTCCCAGCCCTCCGGTTTTGTTTATCATGCCGCATTGCAAAACGGAGACGCGAATGCCGGCGGGTGGTGCGAGCCAGACTCAGGTCCAAAGCCAGTTGCAGCCTCAACTGCAGCCCCACGGGACGATGCAGGGTTACGATCCCAATTCGTTTTTCTGCGAAATGCTTCGGCCAGGCCAGCCGCAGCATCCGACCCTGACGTTGCTGATGTCGCGGCTGGCGGCGCTGCCGATCGAGAGTCTGCGGCAGCGGGCGGCGGAGGCGGAGCGGGACCTGCTGGAACGCGGCATCACCTTCACGGTGTATTCCGATGCCACCGCGATCGACCGGATTCTGCCGTTCGACCTGATCCCTCGGGTGATCACCCCTGCCGAGTGGAACCAGATCGAAACCGGCGTCGTGCAGCGCGTGCGCGCGCTGAACATGTTCCTGTATGACATCTACCACGAGCGGAAAATCCTCGCCGATAAGATCGTGCCGGCCGAGCTGGTCCTGAAGAATGCCGGCTATTGCGAGGCGATGGTCGGCTTCAACGTTCCCTTCAACACCTACGTGCATGTCTGCGGCACCGATATCGTCCGCGATGAAACCGGCACGTTCCGGGTGCTGGAAGATAATGCTCGCACGCCGTCCGGCGTGGCTTACGTGGTCGAGAACCGGCACATGAGCCTGCGCGTCATGTCCGACCTGATGACCGGCCTCGGGTCCGTGGCGTCGACGAGTACGGGTTGCGCCTGCACAACGCGATGGCGGAGATCGCGCCGCCCGGCGTCGAGGATCCGCAGGTCGTGGTGTTGTCGCCCGGCATCTTCAACTCGGCCTATTTCGAGCATGTCTTCCTGGCGCGCGAGATGGGCGTGCCGCTGGTTGAGGGTCGCGACCTTTGCGTCGAGGGCGGCAAGGTATGGATGCGCACCACCTCGGGCCTGGCGCAGGTGCATACGATCTACCGGCGCATCGGTGACGATTTCCTCGACCCGGACGCGTTCAATCCGGACAGCATGCTGGGCGTGCGCGGGCTGATCGAGGCGTGGCGGCGTGGGGCGGTGGCGATCGCCAACGCGGTCGGCACAGGCGTCGCGGACGACAAGGCGATCTATGCCTACATGCCGAGAATCATTAAGTATTACTTGTCGGAAGAGGCGATCCTGCCGAACGTCGATACCCGCATTTGCTCGGAACCCGACGCGTTGGCCTATACGCTGGACCATCTGCATGAGCTTGTGGTCAAGCCGGTGGCCGAATCGGGCGGTTACGGGCTGATCATCGGGCCGCATGCCTCCAAGGCGGAGCTGGCGGATTTCCGCGCGCTGCTGAAGGCCGATCCTGCCAATTATATCAGCCAGCCGACGCTGAAACTTTCGGTGTCGCCGACGCTTTGCGACGAGGGCGTGCGGCCGCGCCACATCGATCTGCGGCCGTTCGCGGTGACCGGCAAGGACACCTGGGTGCTGCCGGGCGGACTGACGCGCGTGGCGCTGCGGGCTGGGACGCTGGTGGTGAACTCCTCGCAGGGCGGGGGTTCCAAGGACACCTGGGTGCTGGCGTGATGGACCTGGTCCCGAAGCAGCACAAAGTGCACCTGATCGCGCGGCATGCGGAGAGCCACGCTGTGGCTTGCCCGCTATATGGAGCGCATCGAGAACCTGGCGCGCATCCTGGACGTAACGAACACTTTTGCCCGTGACGCCGACGATACCCGCAACTGGCTGTCGATCCCGCGCATCAATGGCGACCTGACCGAATTCTACAAGAAGCACACCGAGGCGACGCAGCGCAGCGTCGGCGAGTTCTATCTGCTGGACGCGGACAACCCGACCTCGGTGCAATCCTTCATCATCGCCGGGCGGGAGAACGCCAGAACGTTGCGCGCGCTGATCTCGACCGAGATGTGGCTGCAGATCAATGTGTTCTACGGCAAAATCCGGGCGCTGAGCGCCGAGAAGGTCACGCCGGACCATTTTACCGCGGTCTGCGGGATGCTGAAGGACGGCGCGCAGGCGCATACCGGCATCACCGAGGGCACGCTGTATCGCGACCAGGCCTGGCATTTCTACATGATCGGCCGGTATCTGGAGCGGGCGGACCAGACCACCCGTCTGCTGGATACGCGGTTCCATGCGTTGGCTCCGCGGTCGGACGCTGTCGATGCCGATATCGATGCGGGGCAGTGGAACGCGTTGCTGCGAGCCTGCCGCCGGGTACCACGCCTATCGGCGGGAACATCCCAGCGGATACAATGCGACGGAGGTCGCCTGCTTCCTGCTGGCGAACACCGCGTTCCCGCGTTCGGTCGGGCTAAATCTGGCACAGATCGAGTGGCATCTGACAACGCTGCGGTCGCGGTATTTCCTGCGGATGACGGCGGCGCTGGAGCGGTTGGATCATGCTGAACGGCATGATGACCTATCAGCACGTGGCCGAACTGGCCGGGGGGCAAAGTTGTCGCCGTTCCTGGACTACGTGCAGCGGGAGATCGGGTCGCTGCATCAGGATATCATCGAGACATTCGCGGGCTGAGGCGTCGTTGCGCGGCCTCGCCTTCTCCGGATACCCTGGCGTGCCATGACACGCGCCATCAAAGCCTCGGTTTGCCCGCATGATTGTCCGTCCACCTGCGCCTTGTCGGTGGAGGTGTTGGACGGCGCCCGTATCGGCGCGGTGCGCGGCGCCGAGGACAACAGCTATACCGCCGGCGTGATCTGCGCGAAGGTTTCGCGCTATGCCGAGCGCATCCATCATCCGGATCGGCTGACGCAGCCGCTGCTGCGCACCGGGCCGAAGGGTGCGGGGCAGTTCCGGCCGATCTCGTGGGACGAGGCGCTCGACCGGATCGCCGACCGGTTCACCGCCGATACGGCGCGGCATGGATCGGAAGCGGTCTGGCCGTTCTTCTTTGCCGGCACGATGGGGCTGGTGCAGCGCGACGGCATCAACCGGTTGCGCCACGTGATGCGCTATTCTCGCCAGAAGATGACGATCTGCACGGCGTTGCCGGAGGTGGGATGGCAGGCGGGCGTGGGGGCGAGCCGCGGCGTCGACCCCCGGGAGATGGCGAAGTCCGACCTGATCGTGGTGTGGGGCGGCAATCCGGTCTCCACCCAGGTCAATGTCATGACCCATGTCGCGCGGGCGCGGAAGGAACGTGGCGCGAAGCTGGTGGTGATCGATCCGTACAAGACGCCGACCGCGGCCGTGGCGGATGTGCATCTGGCGCCAAGGCCGGGAACGGATGCCGCGCTGGCCTGCGCCGTGATGCATGTCGCGTTCCGGGACGGCTACGCGGACCGGGAGTACATGCGCGACTACACCGATTGCCCGGAGGCGCTGGAGGCGCATCTGCGGGATCGCGGTCCGGCATGGGCGTCGGAGGTGACCGGCCTGTCGGTCGATGCGATCGAAGCTTTCGCCGCGCTGTATGGGCGGACCAAGCGCAGCTTCATCCGCTGTGGCTACGGCTTCGCGCGCAGCCGCAACGGGGCCGCGGCGATGCATGCCGTGACCTGCCTGCCCGCCGTCACCGGCGCCTGGCAGCACGAAGGCGGCGGCGCGCTGTGGTCGAACCGCGGCATGTATCATTGGAACAAGACGCTGATCGAGGGGCTGGATGCGCTCGATCCGTCGATCCGGGTGCTGGACATGAGCCGCGTCGGCAGCGTGCTGACCGGCGACCGCAGCGAACTCGGCGACGGGCCGCAGGTTCATTCGATGATCATTCAGAACCAGAACCCGCTGACGGTCTGCCCGGACAGCAACCGCGTGCGGCGTGGTTTCGGCCGCGACGACCTGTTCGTCGCGACGCATGAACAGTTCCTTACAGAAACGGCCCGCTGGTCGGATATCGTTCTTCCGGCGACGATGTTCATGGAGCATGACGACATCTATCAGGCCGGCGGCCACAGCCACGTTCAGATCGGTCCCAAACTGATCGAACCGCCGGGCGAATGCCGTTCCAACCACGAGGTGATCCAGGGTCTGGCGTCGCGGCTTGGGGCGAAGCATCGAGGGTTCGACATGACCGCGATGGAGATCATCGACGCGACTTTGCTCGCATCCGGCTATCCCGATGCGAAGACGGTGCTGGAGCAGCGTTGGGTGGATGAGATGCCGTCGTTTCGGGCGGCGCATTTCCTCGATGGGTTTCGCGACAAAGGACCGGCGATTCCATTTCGCACCGAACTGGCAGGCGCTCGGCGACAAAGATGGGGTGATGCCGAAATTGCCTGATCAGATGGACAATATCGAGGCGGCCGGTCCTGACGCGCCGTTCCGTCTGGTGACCGCGCCGGCGCGCAGTTTCCTCAATACCAGCTTCACCGAAATGGCGTCGGGCAAGCGGCGGGAGGGGCGGCCGACGGTGCTGATGCATCCCGACGATGCGAAGCGCCTGGGTATCGTCGATGGATCCAAGGTGCGGCTCGGCAACGTGCGCGGCGAGGTCGTTCTGCATGCGCGCATTTCGGATGGCCAGCAGCCGGGGGTGCTGGTGTCGGAGAGCATCTGGCCGAGCGAATGTTTCGAAGGCGGGATCGGGATCAACGCGCTGACGAGTGACGATCCGGGGCCGCCTTGGGGTGGCGCGGTGTTTCACGACATCGCGGTGTGGATGCGGGAAGAGGTTGCGGAGGTGGCTTTGGCGGCGGAGTAGACCATTTTCAACCTGATTGTGCGGGCTGAAAAAGGTTTATCTGTTTGTTAGGGTGATTTACGCGCGCAGGGACGTTCCGCTCGGCGCGCTGCTTGCACTATGGGGAGGGTTGGACCGGAGCGCCCTGCTGCTGCAACGAGTTCAGCATCGCGGTGGCCCAGAGTTCGGGGTCCCACGTCTGGTCTGGCGCGAGGTGCGGGCCGGTGGCGGGGTTGGCGCGGGGGCGCTGGGCGTCGATCTCCGCTTTGTATTGCTGAATGGCGGCCATTATCTCGTCCTGCCGCATGTCGTCCACGGGCTCCGGCATTTCGGCGGGGGCGGCTGGAATTTGGTCGCCGAGACGCTGGTCGAGCGCCTTTTCGGTCTGCAGGGTGGAGCGATTGAGGCTGTTGGCGCAGCCTCGGTAGCGGAGGCGCATCGATTGTGACATCTCGGCGGTTTTGGCCTCGGCGAGGACGTCGAGGGTGGTCATGCCGAGGGCGATTATGTGAGCCGCCATCAGCATTTCCGCTCTGGTGCGGGTTTCGTAGCAGGCCAGGGTGTCGAGGATCTCGGACCGGGCTTCGTGCTTGTCCCTGGAGGCTGCGGAGAAGTATGGCAGCAGGAAAGCGATGATCGTTTCAAGAAACGAGTTGGGTGGGAGAGCCATGGGTTCGGTCCGGTGTGCAGTTGTGCGTTTGTTCTAGCGCTGGTTGCGGGCGATGTCAAGAACATAACGTGAATAATGACAGGGTTCGAGCCGCGACGGTGGGGATAGTTAGCCGTTGGCGCCGGTTTGGGGTGCGCGCATTGGCGGCGACACGGCGACAGGTCATTAATCAAGAATTTCGCAGCAAGTGAAGGTGAAGGATATAGCAGCGACGTTCGTGCCCTGTTCGCTACAGCAGCACATTGTGCGGCACGCGGACGGACAGCATCAGATAACTCGGCGTCAGGTATAACGGTAAAGCCGATCCCAGTGGCGGAGGTGGCAATCCTCCTCAGGCAAACGCAGGCAAGGCTATTGCGCAATGCCTTTCATGCGCGACGGTGCCGTTGGCAACTGGGCAGGTGCGCCAATGACTGAGTTTCTGGCCTGTATCATCGGAGCCTTAGTGGCCGGCGCTCTTGCCAAAGCCGGAAAGGTTGGCGGTCGGGCTGTCGCGGACGCCGATGACGCTTTGCGGGCCTTGATCCTCATCAAGCTCGGTAGGGACGGTGTCCTGCAAAGTTTGGAGGACGATCCGCGATCCGAGACGGCGCAAGGGGCGCTGCCGAAACGCTCACCAAAGCCGGTCTAGGGGCCGACGCCGAACTTGCAAAGCTCGCCCACGCGCTTCGCGAGGCCATCGCTACCCGGGCGAGCGATAGGAATATCGAGGTGGGTGACATTACCAGCAAAGTGAACGTGCTGGTGGAGAACCTCGTGACCAGCGGCCGGATCAAGCTAGGCGACATACGAGCTGAAACAGGGGACGCGACGTTCACCAACTTGACAGCAGGGATGTTGAAGGAGCGACGCAGAGTCGAAGAGGCGCGGTATGCGGACGAGCGTCGGCGTGATCGGCAGGTCGCCGATCAGCTGGGCGAGCGGAGATGGACGGAGGCGGAGGAGCGACGCAGAGCCGAAGAGGCGACGCGGCATGCAGCGGAGGATCGACGCAGGGCGGCATTAATAGCGTTGGGAAGATCCTGACTATAGGCGGAGACATAGTCGGCGGCGACAAGGTCGTTAGCGCTCCCGGTCACGCCGCACCGAACAACTCTCGCGACGAACTTGGCTCTATACTCTGGAGCCCTCCAGTCGGATGCGTGGACCAGCGCTGCGAGCGGAGAGAGGTGCGCGTTGGTAATGCAGACGTAGCCACCGAAATCTTATGAGCGGGTCTGCGTGGTCGAGGAGCGCCAAGAATCGACCGTTTAGAGCTTACGCCCCTTATGCGAGTCACGCTCACAGCCGACCCGCAGGACTTTTCGATTAACTCCCTCAATACGCAAGACCAGCTGGTTCACAAGGTCTCAGTGACGCGGTGGGAGTTTGATGTTACCCCCTGCGACACGGGCGGCATCGCCTTCGGCTCCTTGCCTCGATGCGTATAAGAATCGAGGACAAGGTCGAGGTGGTAGACCTACCGTCCTACGAGAGCGAAATTTCCGTTGCGATTGCTCCAGCACAAGCCTTTGGGCGGTTTTGCTCCCACAATTGGCAATGGCTGGCAGGGACGATCTGTATTCCATTGCTCATATGGATAAGCACCGCTACAGGTCTCAGTTCGGCTATCATAGGATACATACGCCGCACACTAGCCCTACATTGAAGGCCGCGGTATAAGTAAAACCTTATGACGATGGCTTCGTAGGCGGCGGCCCCGTGGGCGTCGAAGGGGTGGGTGCCGGCCTAGGTGTCGGCGTTAGCGGCGGCAGAGGCCACGGAAAAGGTGGTTCGATTGATGTTGTGAAGCTCATTATCGTCACTCGTCTTGTGGCAGCCAAAGAGACGAAGGCGGGATGTCCCGATTTACATCCTCCTGCAATCTGGCGGTAAGCACCATATTGGGGTTCCTGTCACCTTTCGCAGCCAGCTCTGTAACTCTCAATCGAGCTTCTCGCAACGCATTCGCAGTAGTCGTAGTGAGCCCTCCGTTGGCGAGAATGTAAATTCTCTCCGAACTGATAGCATCGACTAGAAGCCTAAACTTCCCATACAAAAGGGAATACTCTGCGTATAAGGAAGAATAATCATCAACACTGGATGAAATATTGAGTATTGGCTTAACAAACAAAGCAATTAAG
>CAWBPF010000004.1:0-131402 GCA_963790515.1 uncultured Alphaproteobacteria bacterium
GCAGATGTTCCCGTTGAATAACGCGCCGGGCCGTGAAGATGCCGGGCCGTGAAGATAAGGGCTGCCTCAGGCCTCGACGGTTACCCGGAAGCTTTCGATTACGGTGTTCGCCAGCAACTTGCGGGCCATTTCCTCGGCGGTGGCATGCGCCTTTGCCGGATCGGTTTCCGCCAGTTCCAGTTCGATCACTTTTCCGGCCCGCACGTCCTGGACGTTGTTAAATCCCAGGGTTTCCAGCGCGTGGGCGATCGCTTTGCCTTGCGGGTCAAGCACGCCCGCCTTCAGCATCACCGTCACCGTTGCCTTCACTGCATCAACTCCGGTCCTTTGAGGTCACGGGTGCCTGCCTCGGGCAGGATTCCCAGGCGGCGGGCAACTTCCTGATAGCCTTCCTCGACCTTGCCGAGGTCGCGGCGGAAGCGGTCCTTGTCCATTTTCTCGTTGGTCTTGCTGTCCCATAAACGGCAGTTGTCCGGGCTGATCTCGTCGGCCAGGATGATCCGCATCTCGTCGTTTTCCCAAAGCCGGCCGAATTCCAGCTTGAAATCGACCAGGGTAATACCGACGCCCAGCAGCAGTCCGGACAGAAAATCGTTGATCCGCAGGGTCAGCGCGACGATGTCGTCGAGGTCGGCGGTGTTGGCCCAGCCGAAGCAGGTAATATGCTCTTCCGACACCATCGGGTCGTTCAGGGCGTCATTCTTGTAGTAGTATTCGATGATCGAGCGGGGCAGGCGGGTGCCTTCGACGATGCCCAGCCGGGTTGCCAGGCTGCCGGCGGCGACGTTGCGGACCACGACCTCCAGCGGGATGATCTCGACTTCGCGGATCAGCTGCTCGCGCATGTTCAGGCGGCGGACGAAGTGGGTCGGCACGCCGATGTCGTGCAGCCGCATCATAAGGTATTCGCTGATGCGGTTGTTGAGCACGCCCTTGCCGGTGATGATGCCCTTCTTGGCGCCGTTGCCGGCGGTGGCGTCGTCCTTGAAATATTGGACCAGAGTGCCTGGTTCAGGACCCTCGAACAGGATCTTTGCTTTGCCCTCATAGAGCTGTCGGCGGCGGGCCATCGCGGGGTTCCTTAGGTGGTCACCGCATCGCGCGGCGGCGCGGGTATAGAGCAGGCGGCGGCGCGGGTATAGTTCGTGCGGGTGCGGTCGTATAGCAGCGGTGTTCTTAGCACAAAAGTCCGGGCTGCCATCGAATCATGCGCAGGACGTCGTCGCGGCCTCGACCGGTCGCGACCCGCCTAAGTCAACGGGCTTGAACGCCGCTTCGTGCGGTGGCCCCTGGGCGAACAGCCAGACGGGGTCGCCGCTGGCCGGCAGGGTCACAAAAGATGATGATACCGTGCCGAATCCGCCCCGGGGGGTGACATTGATTTGCTCGGCTGGGTTGCCTCCCTGATCAGACAGCAGGTCGCGCCAGGCATCCCAGCTTGGTTTGGCCGCCTGGAATTTCGGTAGATGGCGCGCAGTGCGAGGGCTGTGCAAGTCGTTCGGATCGTAGGCGGTGATCATCGAGACGCCGGCTGGCAGGATTTCGGCTTGCGGGTGCCGGCGCCCCAGTCCCTTGATGAACCACGCACCATGCCGGTCGGCGAGAACCATGTTGAAATCGCGCCAGAGCCCGGCGTCCAATTGCTCCAGCGCCTGCGCGGCTTCGGCGGCTGTGGGATGGGCGAGCGCTATCAGCGGCAGTTCGCCACGGCTGCGCTTGCCAGGGGTCGGACCTAACGTGCCGGGACGGTTGAGCACGGCTGCGACGACGCCCTGCGGGTTCATGCCCATCCAGGTGCCACCCGCGGTGCGGTCGCGGCCGGCGATAATGCCCGGATGGTCGGGCCACCAGGCGGCGGGCGGGTCCCAGGGACGATCCAGACGCTCGTCGCGGTTGGCCGCAAGCTGGATTTGATCGGGTTGGATCGTGATGACGACGGTGCACATGCGGGAGAGGAGGCCTGGAATGGGGGACAGAAGGCGGGCTCTGCCCGGATGGTGGGTCAAGGCCGGGCTCTGCCCGGATGGTCGGTATAGGCCGGGCTCTGCCCGGGCCCGCGAAAGGGCCGGCGGCCCCTTCGATCGCATTGATTTAAGGGGTTGGGGGATGCCGGGCAACGGGTTGGCAGTCCTATTCCTTTCTTACCCCCCAGAAGACCGGCGCTGACCCTTTGACCAGTCCGGTCACATTCGAGCGCCAGGCGGCGTGCGGCAGATATTGGCCCAGGGGGATGCTTGGTATCGACTGGAACGCCGCGGTCTGGAAGGCGACTTCCTGCTTGTGCCGCTCGGCATCGTTGGTGGCGTCGATCCAGGCCTCGTAAGCCGCCTCCAGCGCGGGATCGTCCGGCCAGCCGAACCAGGCCTTCGACCCATTGCTGCGTAAGGTGTTGGCCAGCAACGGATCGACAAACTCCGGTCCCGGCGCACCCGCGGGAAACATCGACCAACCGCCCTTTTCCAGCGGCTCCTTCGACGGGCGACGCTGGACCACGGTGCCCCAGTCGGTCATTTGCTCGTCCACGTTCAGACCAACCTTGTGGAATGCATCGACCACGACGGTGCTGAGCGCGTTGTAGACGAGTTGATCGGTCGGATGAAGGAACACAATCTTCTCGCCGCCGTACTTTGCTTCGTCCAGCATCCGCTTGACCTCGTCGACGCTGTGTTGCTTGCGCACGAACGCCATCCCGGCGTCGTTCGCGGCTTTTGAGCCCGGCAGGAAATACCCCATTGGGGCGCGCCAGGTGGTCGGATCCTCACCCATTGCCGCCAGCATCGCCTCCTTTTGGTCGATTGCGGCGAACATCGCGCGACGCACGCCCACGTTGCTGGTGGGCGCGTTCAGGTGGTTCGGACGCAGAACCCCCACGGTGCCGTACAGGTCGATCAGGCCGGTGGCGACGCCGGACGCCCGCTTCAGCATGGGCAACAGATCGGGCTGTGGCAGTTCCAGCCAGTCGACCTCGCCGCTGGTCAGCGCGTTGGCGGCGGTGGCGCTGTCCGGTATGACCTTCCACTCGACGCGGTCGATCCTCACGCCGTGGCCGCCGGCGTTGTAGGACGGCGGCTCGTTACGCGGCATATAGCGATCGAATTTCTCGAAGGCGACGAAGCTGCCGGAGATGTACTCCTTGTCAAGGAAGCGGAACGGGCCGCTGCCGACAATCTCGGTCACCTGCTTGAACGGATCGACCGTGGCGGCGATGCGCTCCGGCATCATCACCGGCTGCGGCTGCACCTTGGAGAGGAAATGCGGCAGCAGCGGGAAAGGCTTTCGCAACCGCCAGACCAGGGTCCGGTCGTCTGGCGCCTCGATCGCATCGACACGGAGGCTGATGGTGGAGCCGACCGCGTCCCGCTTCATCCAACGTTGCAGGCTGGCGAGGCAGTCCCGGGCGAGAACCGGGGTGCCGTCATGCCACAGCAGGCCATCGCGCAGTTTCATGGTCCAGCGCTTGCCGTCATCGTCGATGACATGGCCCTCGACCATCTGCGGGCGGGGGACGAATGCCTCGTCACGGCCATACAGCATGTCGTAGACCATGTAGGCGAAATTTCGCGTCGTGGTGGCCGTGGTCCAGACCGGGTCCAGGCTGGTCAGGTTCGCCTGGGGCACGAAGACCAGTGGCTTGGCCGAGGTGGCGATGGCCGGTCGGGCGAGTGTTGCCGCCGCCGTTGTGGCGAGAAATGTGCGCCGCTTCATTGTTTCCTCCGCTTCGGTCTTTGCCGAACGATCGTGGCTTCAGGTTCTCGTCGGCCAGCGTGCTCGCTCCAGGCGAATTCTCAGATCTTCGGGCACGCAAGCTGATAAGAGGCCGGAGCCTATTCCGCTGCCTTGGCCAGATCCGCTGTCCTGGTCAAGGTGCGCAAGGTCACGAATTCCTCGGCGGCGGTCGGATGAATGCCGATGGTACGGTCGAAATCGGCTTTCGTGGCCCCCATGACGACCGCGATCGCGATGCCCTGGATGATCTCGGCCGCGTCCTCCCCCAGCATGTGCGCGCCGACGACCTTCTGTGTCGCCTTGTCGACGACGAGCTTCATCGTGGTCCGGCGGGCCCGTCCGGAGAGGTTGTGGCGCATCGGCGTGAAGCGGGTGAGGTAGATATCCACCGGCCCCAATGCACAGGCCTGCTCCTCCGATAGCCCAACCGTCGCCACGGGGGGCGTCGTGAACACCGCCGACGGGATGTTCCATAGCTGGATCGTCCGCGGATTGTTGCCGAACAGGGTATCCGCCAGAGCATGACCCTCGGCGGTCGCGACCGGCGTCAGGTTCACCCGGTCCGTCACGTCGCCCATGGCGTAGATATGCGGCTGCGGTCGTGCGCAACTGCCCATCGACCCTGATCGCGCCCTTGGCGTTCAGTTCGACACCGACCTTGTCGAGCCCAAGGCCACTTACGTTGGCGCGTCGGCCGGTGGCGAAGAAAACCAGGTCAGACGCCAGCGCCTGACCGTCGCCCAGTGTCAGAATGCGGCGGTCGCCATCAGCCTCCAACCTTTCCGGCTTGCTGTTCGGATGCAGGATAACGCCTTGCGCCTGCAGGGCCTCGACCATCGATTCCCTGATGTCATGGTCGAACCCGCGCAGCGGCAGCGGCTGGCGATAGACGAGATGCACCTCGGCGCCCAGGGCGCGGAAAATGCCGGCGAATTCAACCGCGATATAGCCGGAGCCGACCATGACGACATGCCGCGGCATTGTCTTCAGGTAGAACGCGTCGTCCGAAATGATGCCGAGTTCGGCGCCCGGGATATCGGGACGCTCCGGGTGGCCGCCGGTCGCGATGACGATCTTCTCCGCGGTGACCCGCTTGCCGGCGACCTCGATCGTGTGGGGATCGATCAATACGGCGCGGCCGTCGAACACTGTCGCGCCCGCGCCGGTCAGCAGCTTGCGGTAGATACCCTCCAGCCGGGTGATCTCGCGGTCCTTGGCGGCGATCAGCTTGCCCCAGTCGTGCGGGCCTTTCTGGATCGTCCAGCCGAACCCGGCGGCATCTTCGGCCCAACCACCATACTCACCGGCCTGCACCAGCAGCTTCTTCGGCACGCAGCCAATATTGACGCACGTGCCGCCCCAGTGGCGTTCCTCGGCGATGCCGACACGGGCGCCATGGCCGGCTGAAATCCGCGCGCAGCGTACCCCGGCCGAACCACCGCCGATGACAAACAGATCAAAGTCCATGCGGCAATCCTCCCTCTGATAGCCGCCAATGTGTGGCTTTGAGAACGACGGCGCAAGCAGGGCGCCTGGAGGGACAGTTGCCATTTGACGCGTGAGTCGGTTCAGGCACACTCGGCTCATGGAGGCAGGTCAACCCGCCCTGGAATGCCGTTGCGCACAAAATACGATGATCAGGGAGACTACAACATGTCCTATGCTTCAAGGTCGCCGGCTTTGGGTCCGTGGTGGCGCGAACCCACCAAAGACAACTGGTACGCCTTTATCGCTTCTTGGCCTGGCTGAACGCTGGACGCATGCGACTTCACCGTGCTCCTGTTCTTGCTTGTGCCGATTGCCAAGGAATTCAACGCAGACTGCCGACGCTGGCGGTTGTCTGGATCCGCTTCGGTGTCAAGGAGCCGGACCTCTGGATCGAAAACCAGAAACAGCAGAAGGCCAGACAGGCACAGATGAAAGTGCCGCTGGCGGCGATCTTCCGCGAAGGCGTGCGGCTCAACACGATCACCGGCTGCTGGTGGCTGATGAGCGCTTTCACCGTGTATTCGGCAACGCCGAACAATAACCGCTTCAGGTCGCTGCCGATTTTCTATCCACATGGTGCCATCCCGGCAAAGCCGGGGCGGCGGCAAGTGGTAGGAAGGGCGCGGCGGCTCACGCGCGTTGGGTTGGGCTGCGTCCGAGCGGGTCGTGATAACGGTTTCGGGGCAGCAGACGGGGCCATGTGGGCGTGAGCTTTGCTACCGATGTGGCCGGGTCAGGTCGTCCTTGCGGGACTGTCGCGACTGTTCGCAGCCAATTCCCGAGCGGCCAAATGCGATCCGGCCATGGCTTTGCGCAGGAGGTCATGAAGACGGTCAGCATCCGGTGGTTCGGACGTTTGGCTCTGGCATTGTGTGATCAACCACGTCTCAAAAGCCGCGGTATGAGAATCTATCCCATCTTCTGAGACGTTGTTCGCGCGTAGGCCGTCATTATCCTCGGCTGACGGCGCTTCGGGCAGCGCTGCTTCGTGCGGTCCGGCGTTCGTATTTAATACCTCGGTCATCGACCGCTCGGCGACGTGCTGCGCCCAGGCGTCGTGGTCTGCCGCGCCCTCAATCGCCTCCCGCTTTTGGCGCGACGCCTGCACCCGCATCAGGCGGGCGTGCACCGACAGCGATGTCCGCACCATCGAGCCGTATTGTGCGTTCAGGCGCATGACCAGACCGATGTCGTTGGCGTGCTGACGGAGCAGGCGCAAGATGTCCTCGGCCTGGGCGCGGGCGGCGATGCACTGGGCGGCGAGGTCAGCCTCATTCGCGTTGACCGGCAGCAGCGCGGCGACCTTGGCGATGGCGGCGTGGTTTCGGGTGTACAGTGCCTCGGGGGTGTCATCGAGCGGCGGGGGCAACAGGTCGGTCAGGGTGTAGCACGAGCTGGTAGTACAGGTGCGTGGAGAGGTCGATGTCCGGATGCGGGGTGGAGGAGGTTTCCATTCCTGTAGCTTAGATCGATATAGGAAATAAGTCAAGGTTTGTTGTTGCCGTTCCGATCCGGGTCATCGGGTGAACGTGGGGGCGCCTGGTTTTCCGTTTAGTGCCACGGGCGGAAGGGGCTGTTTGGGCTTAAGCGGTTCAGGTCGATGCCGTAAAGATGGCGCTTTGGTTGGCTGACTTATTGTTGGGCGTCGCCTTACTCGATCTTCGGGCTGTTCGCGACGTACATGACGAAGGAACTGTACCTGACCGCGTCGCAGGTCGGGTGGCCGCTGGTGTTTTTCAACGGACTGACGTTCGCGGCGCGCTTTTTCTGGGGTGGGCTGACCGACACGATTGGCCGGCGCTGGGCGATGATCATTCCGGCGATGATCGGTGCCGCGATCGCACCGATCTATCTGCTGACAACTGCCTATACGACGATCGTCGTCGCGTCCTCGATCCAGGGTGCGTTCGCGGGTGCGCTCTACGGGATTAACCCGAGCTATTCGGCTGAACGTTTCCCGACGGAGATAAGGGCCACGGCGGCTGCGTTCTGCTACCATATGGGGCGGTTGCCGGGGGGCTTCGTGCCACCGGTACCGACCTACTTCGCGGTCGAGCGGCACATGGGGTTCGCAGTCCCCATGGTGATCGGCACGGTTGGCGGTCTGATCAGTTTCGTGATCACGCTGTTCTTCAGTCCGGAAACCATGGGCAAGACGATGGTGGCTGATCTTGAGATCCTGCCGATCGCCGAAATACCATAGGACGCCGTTGCGTCAAGCAGTCGGTCCGGCACCGGTTCAAACTGCCGCCGGGGCTGGCGTCCGATTATTGCTGTCGCGGCCGGTTTGGACGCCGCTTACGTTCATGCTGTCCGGCCTTCGCAACCTGTTTGGACGGCACCCATCAGACAGGGAAGGGCTCCAAAAAGCACGGACAGCGCGCTGGTAATCTCTGCGGCGGTCGTCAGCCGGCGGAAATATCATCACTGGTGGCGTCGAGCAGCATCTGGCGAAAGAGGCCGACCAACGTGATATCCAAGTGGGATGCCATTTCGTCAACCATGATTTTAAGCGCTGCTTCGGGGGTCATAGCCGGTTTGTAAACACGCCGGTCGGTCAACGCACTGAACACGTCGATGATCGACGCCATACGCGCCAGTCGATCCAGCTTCTTCCCGGCAAACCCGTTAGGATAGCCGGTTCCATCTAGTTTTTCGTGGTGTTGCGAGGCGATGATAAGGATGCCGTTGGGCAGATCCTGGCAGCCTTGCAGATACGCCATGGAAGCGTTGACATGTCCCTTCATCACGGCGAATTCCGCTGGGCTGAGCCGACCGGCCTTGTTCAGCACCTCGTTGGGGATCGACATCTTGCCGACATCGTGGAGTAGCCCGCCACTCGCCAGAATAGCTTGTTCTTCTTTTGAGAGATGAAGATTAAAGCCGAACAGGGCAAGCAACGTCGCGACGCGAACCGAATGCGCATAGGTATAATTATCGTGGTGCTTCACGCCACGCAGAATTCCCTTGAAATCATTGTTGGCAACCGCGTCAACGAGGGGCTTGCAGGCGTCGCTGACGGACCCATACTGAAGGGATTCGCCGTTGACGATCGCATTGGACAGACCATTGAACAGATCCAAGGTGCCCGTCAGCGCCTGCTTCTGAAGGGTCGGCAGCGTCTGCCACTTGCTCTCGACGCTGCGGTTCAAGAGGTTGGATACCGTCGAAACCAGAACGCTTTGCCCACAGGAATTGGCCAGATGGCAATCGGCCTTGCATTTGGCGACCGCGTTGCGTGTCCGGCTGTCGTCCTTGGCGACCATCATTACGACGGGAACCGCCGCCACCACCGGATCCAACCGCAGCATATGGACAAAGTCGTAGCCGTTACCCGAACGCATTTCTTCACCAACCACGATCACCGCCGGCACTGACGACCGACAACCGGCGGTGGCTTCCACGATGTTCGAATACTCACTACACATATAAAACGGGCTTAGCGCAGTTAGAACTTTGTTCTTGAGCGTCACATTGCCAAAGACAAGGGCAATATGTGGCTTGCCGTTTCGATTGGCGTCGTGAACGTCCATGCGCGTGGGATATTTCCAAATAGTTGTCCCTGGCCGGGGCAGGGTCGTGAACCGGTGGCCTAAAAGTGTGATCGCGTCTACGACTAGAACAAGCGGTCGATACAATGCAAGATTGATTCCGAATCAGGCACCGAATTCGTGCCCCCAAGCCGCGCAGGATACCGTGCTGCGCTCGTCATCCTAGCTATGCAGCGGCGTGTTTCAACGGCTTGAGACGTCAGCCACCAACGCTCTTGCAGTGACGCCAGGTATGGCGGATTTCGCCCTTCAGGATATCCGCGGTAATGAAAATGCAGAGTGAAGCGGCGGCAATGAGGGGCGGTGCGGGTAACCAGGATGTCCAAACGGGAAGCCGCTGGACAGGGCAGGAGATCAAGGCATGAAAATTACCCAGATCGAGGTATTCCAGGTTAGCTGGGCGCCAGCCGACACCCCCACCCAGCGCAGCGCTTTCGTGCGTGTCCATACCGATAGCGGTCTGTCCGGCATTGGCGAAGCGTCCCCCATGCAGGGTGGGCGCGCGTCGCTGGGGATGATCGCGCATGACATCGCGCCAATGCTGGTGGGGCGGGATCCGCTCGACCACGCGGTGCTGCTGGATCAGGCGTTGCACACGCTTGTCAAGCTGGGTCCCGAGGGCGCGTTGACCGGGGCGTTGGCGGCACTCGACATTGCACTGTGGGATTTGAAGGGCAAACTGACCGGACTGCCGATCTACAAGTTGATCGGTGGCGCCTGGAGGACGGCAGTGCCGTTCTACGCGTCGATCGGTGGCAACGGCGATCGCGAGGTCGATGCCGTGCTGCGTGTGGTCGAGGCTCGCTTGCGCGACCGGCCGGCGGCGATAAAGATCCGGTTCGATAATAATCGCACGACGCTGGACGCCGACATTCCGGGCGATATCGCCAAAGCCCGCGCGGTACGGAAACTTGTCGGCGAGGCGTTGCCCTTGGCGTTCGATGCGAATAATTGTTACACGACCGGCGGTGCGATCCGGGTCGGCCGCGCGCTGGAGGACCTGGGGTACTGGTGGTTCGAAGAACCCGTGCAGCATTACCACGTCCGCGCCATGGGGCAGGTGGCCCGAGCGCTGGACATCACCGTTTCGGCGGGCGAGCAAACTTACACCTTGGCGGCACTGGCAGACCTGATCGATGCCGGGGTGCGAATGGTGCAGCCGGACATCGTCAAGATGGGCGGGGTGACCGGCCTTTTGCGCTGTGCGGCACTGGCTCAGGCGTATGGGGTCGAACTGGTGCCGCACCAGACCCAGCCGATGATCGGGCATATGGCCAACCTGCATGTGGTGGCGTCGTTGCTGCAGGGCACCAAGCCGGCGGAGTGGAATGATCCTTCAACCCGGACGCATGCGGTCTTCGACAATCCTCCAATACCGATGGACGGGCTGTTTCACTTGTCGGACGCGCCCGGGCTCGGGCTGATGATCAACGAGGCCGCTCTGACAGCACGGCGAATCGCCGTCTGACACACGCGGTGTCCCGGAGATCCAGCCTTTGCCTGTAGGTCCGACCGCGGTGCGCGTCACTATGACGGGTGGCATGACAGAGCTGCCCGGGCGTTTGCCCACGCCGACGACTTCGGGTTCAATGGGCTTGTCGTCGAAGGCGGAAGTCGTTGCTTGCCACCCCGGACTGGTCGCCGAACTCGCTGGCCGGCGGTTGTGTCTTGCGACCGGCCTTGGCTGGCCTGCAGCGGGTGCTGGTTCAAGCACGGGTGGCACTTCAAATCACGCCGCCGCGCGGGCATAGTGCGGCAAACGTCCACAAGGAAACAGGCCAATGCGCAGCGCCGTCATCGCCTCTACTGCCCGCACGCCGATCGGCCGGGCGTACCGAGGCGCCTTCAACGACACGCAAAGCCAGGCATTAGGCGGCCATGTTATCGCCCAGGCGGTGTGGCGTGCCGGGGTGGAACCGGCTGAGGTGGACGATGTGGTTATGGGAGCAGCCCTTCAGCAGGGTGCGCAGGGTTTCAACATCGCCCGTCAGTCCGCACTGCGGGCTGGCCTGCCGGACAGCGTGGCCGGCATGTCGGTGGACCGGCAATGTGCATCGGGCCTCATGGCGATCGCGACTGCGGCCAAGCAGATTATCCAAGACGACATGCAGGTCACCGTCGGTGGCGGGCTGGAGTCGATTTCCTTGGTGCAGACAAATGCGGTCAACCGTAGCCGGGCGCAGGACCCCGAACTGGTGGCGAGGGTACCCGGATTATACATGATGATGATCGAGACGGCCGAACTGGTTGCCGATCGGTACAAGATTTCCCGTGAGGCGCAGGACGAATATGCGCTCCGGTCACAGCAGCGCACTGCCGCCGCGCAGCAGGCCGGACGGTTCGACGATGAGATCGTTGCCCTGCCGACGGAAATGCTGGTGACGGACAAGACGACCGGTGAGACCAGCCGCAGGAAAGTCGCCATCACCAAGGATGAAGGCAACCGGCCGGAAACCTCATTGGATGGGCTTTCCAGCCTGAAGCCGGTCTTCGCGGACGGGCAGGTGGTGAAGCAGGGGCGATTTGTGACCGCCGGCAATGCCTCGCAGCTGTCCGACGGCGCTTCGGCTGCGGTGTTGATGGAGGAAGCCGAGGCATCCCGTCGTGGCCTGCAGCCGCTTGGCATCTACCGCGGCATGGCGGTCGCCGGATGTGCCCCCGACGAGATGGGCATCGGCCCGGTCTTCGCGGTGCCCAAACTACTTGCCCGCCATGGCTTGAAGGTCGACGATATCGGCCTGTGGGAACTGAACGAGGCCTTCGCCTGCCAGGTCATCTACTGCCGCGACCGGCTTGGTATCGATCCTGACAAGCTCAACGTCGACGGTGGTGCGATCTCCATCGGGCATCCGTACGGGATGTCCGGGGCCCGAATGGTCGGGCATGCCCTGATCGAGGGCAAACGCCGTGGCGTCCAGTTCGTCGTAGTAACAATGTGCGTCGGTGGCGGCATGGGCGCTGCCGGCCTTTTCGAGGTGGCCTGACATGTCCGTTGATCCGCAAATCCAGGCGTTGCTCAATCTGCGCGCCGCTCTGCCGCCGCTGCATACACTTTCGGTCGCAGATGCCCGAGCGCAGTTCGCCGCGCGCGACTTTCCTGGCCTGCGCAGGCCCGAGGTTGGCCAAATCACCAACCGAGACATGCAAGGCCCGGCAGGGTCTCTGCCGCTGCGCATCTATACGCCCCCGGGCAACGGGCCGTTCCCGCTGATCGTGTTCTTCCACGGCAGCGGGTTCGTCGTCTGCAGCTTGGACACACACGATGGCATGTGCCGCAATTTGTGTGCGGGCACCGGGTGCGTGGTGGTCTCGGTGGATTACCGCCTGGCCCCGGAAGCCAAGTTTCCCGCCGCCGCGGACGACTGTCTGGCAGCGACCCGCTGGGCAGCGGATAATGCCGCCGCCCTGTGCGCCGATCCCGGTCGGATCATCGTCGCGGGCGACAGCGCGGGCGGCAACCTTGCCGCCGTCACCGCGCTTCGGCTCCGCGACGAGGGTGGCCCAAAGCTGCTCGGGCAACTGCTGATCTATCCGGTGACCGACTATTATGACCCTGGCACGGCCTCGATGATGGAGAATGCCGAGGGATATGGGCTGACCCGTGACGGCATGATCTGGTTCTGGGACCACTATCTGGCTGATCCGTCGCACGGGGCCAATCCGCATGCCAGTCCGCTGCGGGCCGAAGACCTGAGCGGGCTGCCGCCGGCCTTGGTGGTGACCGCCGAATACGATCCGTTGCGGGACGAGGGCGAATCCTATGCCGATCGACTGCGGCAGGCGGGCGTGGCGACTGAAATGAAGCGCTGGGACGGCATGAACCACGGCTTCTTCTTCTGGCCGGGGGTGGTGGACGTTTCCGGGGTTGCGATGGACGAAGCGTGCGACTGGGTGAGGGCGCTGGTGTCCCGATCCTCAAATCTGTAGTCGCCCACCAACCGAGGGTCCGGGGTATTTTTTGATCCCGGACCCGTCAATCCCGGACGCCTCTATCCTGGACGCCGGCGGGGCATCGGCAGTCAGGGGGTGCCGCCGCCTTCCAGCAGATAGTTCTGATACTTCTGCCGCAGCGCCAGCTTGTTCAACTTGCCCGTCGCGCCATGGGGCAGTTCGTCCACCACCACGATCGCGTCCGGCAGCCACCATTTGGCAACCGCGCCGTCGTAGAGTTTCATCAGGCTGGACGTATCGATTGTCCGTCCGTCGCGGGGCACGACCAGCAACAGGGGGCGTTCCTGCCAGCGTTCGTGCCTGGCGTTGATCACGGCCGCTTCTGCGACGTCGGGATGCGAGACGGCGATGTTTTCCAGTGCGATGGAACTGATCCACTCGCCGCCGGACTTGATCACGTCCTTTGACCGGTCGACCAGTTCCACGTGGCCATCCGGATCGATCGTGGCGACATCGCCGGTGGCGAACCAGCCGTCCGGAGCCGCCGCGCCTTCGCTGCCGCGGAGCAGATATTCGCGGCAGACCCAGGCACCGCGGGTGAGCAAATCGCCGAGCTTGAGGCGCAGTCTGGTTGCGGCTTCCTGGTCCAGGCTGGCGGTGGCTGGGATGGTGGCGTGATGGGTGATGATCGGGCTGGTTTCGGTCATGCCCCAGGCTTGATACACGTCCACGCCGTGGGCGCCGAAGCCCTCGATCAGCACTCGAGGACAGGCGGAGCCGGCGATCATCAGGCGTCTCAGGTGGGGCAGGGTGCCGCCGCTTTTTCTGAGTGCGTCGAGGACACCAAGCCAGATCGTGGGCACGCCGCCGGAGTAGGTGATGCGTTCATCGTTCAGGGTGTTGAGGACGGTTTGGCCGTCGAGCCAGCGTCCGGGCATGATCAGGGCGGCACCGCTCATGGCGGCGGCATAAGGCCAGCCCCAGGCGGTCGCGTGGAACATCGACGTCGCCATGAAGATCCGATCCATCGCTCGGAACGCATAATTGTCGGCGGCGTTCACGGCAAGCGCATGCAGCACCGCGGACCGGTGGCTGTACAGGACGCCTTTCGGCCGTCCGGTGGTGCCGGACGTATAACAGAGCGCACTGGCGGTGTTTTCGTCGAAGTCCGGCCAGTCGAAGTCATCGTCCTCCTGTGTCATCAGGGCTTCGTAGCAGTGCAGCGCCATGCCGTGGGGTAGCGGCAGGTCTGGCATCTCCGTGGGGTCGGCCATCAGCACGACATGGCGGACGCAGGTGGCGATGGCGGGGGCGATCTCGGCGATCAGCGGCACGAAGGAAAGGTCGGCGAACAGGACAGAGTCGCCGGCGTGGGTGATGATATAGTGGATGTCGTCCGGGGCCAGGCGCGGGTTGACCGTGTGGCAGACCGCGCCCATGCCGGAGATGGCCCAGTACAGTTCAAGATGCCGATACGAGTTCCAGGCCAGGGTGGCGACGCGGTCGCCGTGCTTCACACCGAGCCGGCGCACTACGTTCGCCAGACGGCGGGAGCGGCGCTCGATGGTGGCGTAGTCGGAGCGCTGGATGGAGGTCTCGCTGATGCGGGAGACGATTTCGCCGTCCGGGTGCCAGCGCGCGGCGTGCTGGATGATGGAGGACAGAAGCAGGTTCTTCTGCTGCATAAGACCAAGCATCGTGAGGCTCCCTTGACAGCGTTTTATTATTCTTGCGCGGTCTATTATTGCTTCACTGTTTGTGCCGATGGAAGCCAAGTCTGCTCCGTCAACCTGCCGCCAGGTGGCGCATGACATGACAAGCGTGTGGTACATTGATCGCGTTGCATGATTTTGGTGCCGCGGGACCTGTGCCATGAGCCGCCGTCTGATGGCGTCACCGGTGGCAACGGACCGCGCATCAGGGATGTCGGCCTTCACCAGGGGCGCTTGCGGGAATATCATCGGGAGCAGCAGACGCCTCATGCGGGGTCAATGATCGCGGCGGGCCGTCCTATGGCGGGGCCGTCTTTGCAAAAGGCCGTTCGGCACCATGTCCGACCGATAGCCGAACGGCTTTTGCGATGATGTCTCGGGATACGGAGAAGACGATATGAAGCAAACTATCAGAAGCCCAGCCGACTGGCAGGCCGGATATCTTGCGGCTATGAGCGATGATACCCCGTCCTACCCGCTTGAATGCGGCGATCGGCTGGCATTTTGGGCTGGCTATACCGATGGTCGCGCTGCTCGTAAGCGGGCCGCCGCGGCCGTCAGCGATAACACGAGCGACGTTTGATGCTTGGCCACGCCGCTGGAATCGTCCGGCGCGCTTGGTTACAGGGGTAGTGTGTGCGGAACACAGGCGATTGGGATCGACACACTGGCCGCTGCCGGAAACCGGACCGGGTAACGAATGGTGCCTGCATCCCTTTTGCGCCGGTGCAGAATGACCTGCGTTCTGCTGCGCCACTTGCGGCGACATGGCCACACGATGCAAAAGTGACGTGTCAACACGATGCAAAAGTATAGACAGGACGAACCGACACCCCTGTTTGGTCGCCACCGCAGCGGACCATGGGCGTTCGGCATCGCGATCAGCTCGAGCCGTAGCATACGGACGCTGGGTTAATCGGCTTCGCATCTTCTTCGGTTGGACGGTTTCTCCCCTTTCCGTCTCGTTGGCAAAGCTATGTCCACCGGGATCGCGTGTTCAGTTCTGCCACGTGTGCCATGCCGCGCGTCCCGCAGTCGGGGGCTGCGCCGCGCGTATCAAACGTCACGCGCGGCATGCATCTCTCCACCGGTTATCGTCAGAAGGGCCTGAACGTCAGGTGCCGATTCCGCCGATCGCCAGATACTTGATCTCCAGGTAATCCTCGATGCCGTACTTCGATCCTTCGCGTCCCAGACCGGACGACTTCATGCCACCGAACGGCGCTTCGGCGGTCGAGATGATCCCCTCATTGATGCCGATGATGCCGTATTCCAGCGCCTCACCGACGCGGAAGATCCGTCCGATGTCGCGGGCGTAGAAATACGCTGCCAGGCCGAACTCGGTGTCGTTTGCCAGCCGGATCGCTTCCTCCTCGGTCTTGAAGCGGAACAGCGGTGCGACCGGGCCGAAGGTTTCCTCGCGGAAGATCAGCGCATCGTGCGGCACGTTTGCCAGCACCGTCGGTTCATAGAAATTGCCGCCGAGGCGGTGCCTTTTGCCGCCGGTCACGACGGACGCACCAAGCGACAGGGCGTTCGCGACATGCTCCTCGACCTTCTTGACGGCGTCGGCGTTGATCAGCGGGCCTTGGCTGACCCCGGGCTCCATGCCGTTGCCGACCTTCATCGCCTCGACCGCGGCCTTCAGCTTGGCGGAGAACGCTTCATACACGCCGTCCTGCACCAGGATGCGGTTGGCACAGACGCAGGTCTGGCCGGTGTTGCGGAACTTGCTGCCCATCGCGCCGACCACCGCGGCATCGAGGTCGGCGTCGTCGAACACGATGAACGGCGCGTTGCCGCCCAGCTCCATGCTGGTCTTCTTGATGGTCGGCGCGCATTGGGCCAGCAGCTTCGCCCCAACCTCGGTGGACCCGGTGAACGACAGTTTGCGGACCAGCGGGTTGGACGTCAGTTCGCCGCCCATCGCCGACGACCCGCCGGTCAGCACGTTGCACACGCCGGCGGGCATGCCGGCACGTTCGGCCAGCACCGCCAGCGCCAGAGCCGAGAACGGCGTTTGCGAAGCCGGGCGGATCACGCCGGTGCAGCCGGCCGCCCAGCCTGGACCGGCTTTGCGCGTGATCATCGCTGCCGGGAAATTCCATGGCGTGATCGCGGCGAAAACCCCGATCGGCTCCTTCAGCACCAGGATGCGCCGACCTTTGGCGTTCTGCGGTATGGTGTCGCCATAGATGCGTTTGGCTTCGTCGGCGAACCAGTCGATGAAGCTGGCGGCATAGACGATCTCGCCCTTGCTTTCGGCCAACGGCTTGCCCTGTTCGGCGGTCATGATCAGGGCGAGGTCATCCGCATTGGCAAGCATCAGGTCCGACAGTTTTCGCAGGATGGCGGCGCGTTCCTTGGCCAGCATTGCGCGCCAGCCGGGATAGGCGCGGTTCGCCGCCTCGATCGCGCGGCGGGTTTCCGTGGCGCCCATCGACGGCACTTCGCCGACCGCCTCGCCCGTGGCCGGGTTTTTCACGACAATGGTCTGGCCATTGTCCGCCTCTACCCATTTGCCGTCGAGGTAGTTCGCCTGGCGAAACAGCGACGGGTCTTTCAACGGCAGGGGCGATACGGGGTTCAGCATGGGTGGGTCCTCCTTTCCCAGTGTTGCCTGAAACATAGGGACCGAAGGGCGCGCTGTCAGGGGTCGGTGGCGGATGGTGGCGATGCAGGGCCGTGACGGCCGCTCGCGCCCGGTTCACGAATCCCGCTGTTTGTATTCTAATGCGGGCATGAACGTCATCAGCGCGCGCCCATCGCTGGCCATCCTTTTGGAACGCTACGCTCGGCTGTCACCCGACGCGATGCTGGTTCTGCGCCTCAAGGGCCTGTTGGGGGAGCAAACGACAAAGTCGGACTTCGTTGACTGCGTGAGGGCCACCGGATGGCGGACGGCAGAGGGCAGACCTTGGTCCGCCCAGGCGGTCAACACGGTGCTCGACGAGTTGATCGCAAAAGAGTTGCTGACGGCGAATTTCTTCACTTGCGTGCCGGCTCTTTTGCACCCGGTGGCGATCGATGCCGCGGCGTCCGAGGACGGCGGTCGACTGGCCTCGGCAGTCCGACGGGTTTTTCCGCCCAGGCGCGAGAGTGTCTATTCCTATTCCTACAGCCCGGCGATCAGCCATGAGGCGATCCATCGCCTGATCAGGCTTGCGGTCTACACAAGCGAGGACGTTGAGTTCGCCGCCAACCGGGATCTGTTTGACCGGACGTTCGCCCCGCATCGCACAGTTGATGTTCTCGCGGCGACGTTTGCCGATGTGCCGCTTTCGGTCGACTGGATCGCCTCACGGCACCCGGCCATTCAGGTTGGTCTGCTTGAGGCCAAACTCGGCGCTTTTCTGGCGTTTGGCACCGCTGATCCCGGTTTGGAAGCTCTTATCGCCTACGGTCGCACGCAATTGGGTCAAGCGAAGGGCGACTTCGGCGCTATCCGAAGCACCTTGCTGCGGTATGATTTGCTCGCCGGCCGGTTGGATGCTGTCCGGGATGGGCTGGCCATGCTGGGGGACAGCGCCGCCGATGCGCGGCAGGCGCTTGAAGGTGCGGTTGCTTTCCTGGAAGGGCGCAACGAACCAGCGCTGCAGTTTTTCCGCGAGGCCCTGAAGCTGCGCCGCAAGCGCCTGGGCAAACGGAAGCTGTTTCTGCCCGACGAACTTGGCGTGTTTTTCCTGATGGCACTGCTGCGAGCCAACAACGCTGACCTGCACGCCGAAATGCAAAGTGCGCTGGATGTCGCGATGTCGGTCTCCGAGCAGGTTCGGTCGGACGGTGGATTGCTGGCGATGCAGGCACTGCTTTGGCTTGTGCAGGGTGTTGAAGCAAAGCCGCGCGCACTTCTGGGCAGGTTGCGCACGGCCATGCCCGTGGCGCCGCTGTCCGCCGCCTGCGTGGCGCTGGCGGAGTATGCGTTGGACACGACCCTGTCGCGTGCGCATCAGCAGGATCTGGACGAGCGGTTCGAGCAGGCGCGCAAACTGACGCCCCTGATCACACGCATGCATGCTGAAATCCTGGCCGAGGTCGCTTCCCATCCCGGTCCTTACAAGGTGTGGCTCAAAGAGGCCGATGTGATGCCTGGCGGGGCTGGGATCATCGCCTTCACCCGGCTGATCGAAGTCCGTCACCCCTGGGAGCGGGCGTTGGAGAGCCTGGACGCGTTTCTCGGCGCCGGGGAGGCGAAGGCGGACGGCGGCAAGTCCCTGCGGAAGGCCAAGCGCCTGGTCTGGTTCCTCAATCCGGTGACACAGGAGGTGACGGCGGCCGAACAGTCGGCCAAGGGTCGTGATGGCTGGACCGACGGCCGGGCGGTGGCAATGAAGCGGCTGTATGAACAGGACCCGCGGCTGGACTACCTGACGCCGCAGGATCGCGCCGCGCTGCGCACGATCCGCAAGGAAGCGGCGAGCTGGTACGGCGATGAAACATTCTGCTTCGACAGCCAGCGGACGATCGTTGCGCTGGTCGGGCATCCGGCGGTGTTCGATTTCCGCCACCGGTCGCAACCGATTGAACTCGTGTCGTATCCGCTGGAACTGCTGGTGACCGAGCACCGCGGGGGCTACCGGATCGCGCTGTCACACACGGCGGATGAGCCGACGGTGTTCCTGGAGACCGAGACGCCGACCCGTTACCGCGTGGTGGAGTTCCCGCAGCGCATGCTGGCGGTGCAGGAAATCCTGGGCCAGGGAGGCCTCATCGTACCGGCTGCGGCGCGCGATCAAGTGATTGCCATGGCACGCCGGAACAGCCCGACCCTGCCGGTCCGCGCCGAGATCGCCGAGGTGTCGCAGCCGGGCATCGAGGGGCAGTCCACCCCGGTGGTCCAGTTGGTGCCTTATGAAAACGGATTGCAGCTGGGCCTGCTGGTCCGCCCGTTCGGTCCCAGGGGGCCCGCATACGTTGCCGGGCTAGGCGGCCGCTCCGTGCTGGCGACCATTGACGGGCAACAGTTGCGCGCCAACCGGGATTTGCCGAACGAGCTGGTGGAGCGGAAAGCCCTGATCGAGGCCTGTCCGACGTTGCGTGACCGCGGCGGCGCGGATGCGCACGAACTGGTCGTCGAGGACCTTGAAGGCAGCCTGGAGCTGCTGCTGGAGTTGCGTTCGTATGCAGGACCGGTCGTGGTCGAATGGCCGGAAGGGCGCACGATGCGGGTCAGCCCGGTCGAGCCGGGCAAGCTGAAGCTGCGGGTCGGCCAGGACCGCGACTGGTTCAGCGTCGATGGCACGGTCTCGCTGGATGATGACCAGGTGCTGGAGATGCGTTTCCTGCTCGAGCGGCTGGACCGCACCCATGGCCGTTTCGTCTCGCTGGGGGACGGCCGCTTCGTCGCGCTGACCCGGCAGTTGCAGGCGCAGTTACAGCGGCTGGCCGCGGTGTCGGAGCCGCATAAGTCCGGACGACGGGTGCATGCGCTGGGTGCTCCGGCCTTGGATGCGGTGCTGGAGGAGGCGGGCGAGGTCACGTCGGACGCCGCCTGGAAACGGCATGTTGCACGCATCCGCGCGGCCGAAGGGTGGACGCCGAGGTTGCCCTCGACGCTGCAGGCGGAGCTGCGGGATTATCAGGTGGAAGGATTCGTCTGGATGTCCCGGCTGGCGCGGTGGGGCGCCGGGGCTTGCCTGGCCGACGATATGGGTCTGGGCAAAACGGTGCAGGCGATCGCGGTCATGCTGGACCGGGCGGAGGAGGGGCCTTGCCTGGTGGTCGCACCGACCTCGGTTTGCCCGAACTGGGAGCAGGAAATCGCCCGGTTCGCGCCAACATTGCGAACCCATCGGCTGTCGGCGGTGGGCGATCGAGCGGGTATGATCAGCGGGTTGCAGGCGCGCGACGTGCTGGTGTGCAGCTATGGGCTGCTGCATCAGGCGGCGGAGGAACTGGCGGGCCGGTCGTGGCAGATGGTGGTGTTGGACGAGGCGCAGGCGATCAAGAATGCCGAGACCAAGCGCGCCAGGGCGACGCAGTCGCTGCAGGCCGGGTTCCGCCTGGCTCTGACCGGCACGCCGGTGGAGAATTATCTCGATGAGCTCTGGAGCCTGTTCAGTTTCGTCAATCCCGGCGTGCTCGGATCGCGCGAGGGCTTCCAGAAGCGCTTCGCCAAGCCGATCGAGCGTGATCGGGACCCGCATGCACGCCAGGCGTTGCGGGCGCTGATCCGCCCGTTCCTGCTGCGCCGGACCAAGGCCGCGGTGCTGAGCGAATTGCCGCCGCGCACCGAGCAGACCATGAATGTGGAGATGGCGGAGCCGGAGCGGGCGTTTTATGAAGCGCTGCGGCAGCGGTCGCTGGAGCGGATCGCGGCGCTGGATGCGCCCGAGGGCCGGCGGAAAATCCAGATCCTGGCCGAGATCACGCGGCTGCGGCGGGCCTGTTGCAATCCCGCGCTGATCGACCCTGCCGCCGGCGTGCCGAGCGGCAAGCTGGAGGCATTTCTGGAACTGGTCGAGGAACTGATCCGCAACCGCCACCGGGCGTTGGTGTTCAGCCAGTTCGTCGGGCATCTGGAACTGGTGCGGGCGGCGCTCGATGCGCGCGGCATTCGGTATGAATACCTCGACGGCAGCACACCATCGGCCGATCGCGAGCGGCGGGTGGCGGCGTTCCAGGCGGGTGGGGCGGATCTGTTCCTGATCAGCCTGCGTGCCGGCGGCACCGGACTTAACCTCACGGCGGCGGACTACGTGGTGCATCTGGATCCATGGTGGAACCCGGCGGTCGAGGACCAGGCATCGGACCGGGCGCATCGCATCGGGCAGGAGCGGCCGGTCACAATCTACCGCCTGATCATGCAGGACAGCATCGAGGAACGTATTCTGCGTCTGCACCGCGACAAGCGCGATCTGGCGTCCGAGTTGCTGGATGGATCCGAGACTGCGGCGCGGCTGAGCGAGGAGGCGTTGCTGGATTTGATCAGGGCGTGAGCGGAGGCCGATGATTACGATGGTTACAGTCGAGGACGTGATCCAAATCGTCGGCTTGATTTGCTTTCAGATCATGGTCCCGTGTGGTTGACGACAAGCGTCGATAATGTCGACTTCGACCGGCACTATCGACTTGGTCGCGGGCTCATCGTGGGCTGGATAGGTGGGGCGCCGAAGAGGTTCAGACAGCACAATTTTCCGACTGCTCATGGTGCCGATGGCTCAGTAATTTGGAGCGCCCTGACGGCTGTGACAGCAATATTTGACTATGGCTGTGACGGCAGCATTTATAAACACGTTACGGCAGCGCCTTGCCGGCGCACCGGCGACCGGTTGGAATGTGTGTCGGCTGGCCTCCGTCCGGGATGTCGGGGTGAAAACTATAGGTTTCCTGGCTCCCAAATCGGGTTTGCCGCTGCGGTCCGGTTCATTCTCGCGTCATAGAATTGCTCTACCGGCGCCCACACGGTGACCGGCAAGCGGCCGATTGTGAATAGTGGGCGAGACTGGGAGACACTTTGGTCGGGATTGGTCGAGTTAAAGGGCGCCTGCGTCGTCTGGCTTGCAACCGAGGCCTGAACGGTCCGCCCGGGAGTGGGTGGACTTTGAGCCTCTGCCGGGACAACCGTCGCCGCCAACAGGACAGAGGCAGCAAATACACTTGCGATTACATTGTTCATCACGCGATCTCCTGCCGGGGTGCGTGGCTGGCGGTCGGTGTTTGCGGCAGTCGATGTTGCTCCGCATGCCACCAGTTCGCGCATTCTTTACATGGTTCTGAAGAGTTGCGGAGACAAGTTTCTGAAAACTATATTTACATAATGGGGCCACGTAACGAAATCCGGCGCCGGTTTCATGGCCCGCGCTCCTGGCCCGCGGTGGCTTGGGTATGTCGCTGTGCGTCCGCGGTTGCTGTTCGATCCCGGGTTAGATCGCGCCGGCGACTTCGTGCCCGCCGTGCCAGATCATCGCCAATGCCACGTACAGCACGATCGCCAGCCCGACCCACGCGATCCACCGTTGCCGTTCCAACAGGCGCGCGATCAGGCTCGCGGCGAGGCCCATCAGGGTGACGGACAACAGCAGACCCGCGATCAGGACCCACAGCCGGTCATTCGCCGCGCCGGCGACGGCGAGCACGTTGTCCAGGCTCATTGAAAGATCGGCCAGGATGATTTGCAGTATCGCCTGGCGCACTGTCTTTACACCTTCAGCGGCAACCGTCCGACGGACGCGCCGGAGTTCCCGAAACATTTTCCAGCAAACCCACAGCAGGAGAAGACCACCCGCCAGCAGCAATCCGATGATCGCCAGCAGCCGGAGGGCCACTATGCCCATCGCGATGCGGATCACCGTGGCACCGCCGATCCCCAGCAGGATTGCCGGCCGCTTCTGCCGCGCCGGCAGTCCCGTCACCGCCATCCCCACGACGACGGCGTTGTCGCCGGCGAGGGCGACGTCGATCATTACCACCTGAGCCAACGCGGCCAAGTCTTGGGCCCAATCCATGCTTGCCTTCCGGAATGCCTCGGTCTAGCTGGCTCTTTCACTGGTACCGGACAAGGCAGCGATGATCCCGCGTTACTCCCGTCCCGAAATGGCCGCCATCTGGGCGCCCGAAAACCGCTATCGCATTTGGTTCGAAGTCGAGGCTCTTGCCGCCGAGGGCATGGCCCGCATCGGCGCCATTCCGCAGGCGGCCGCCCGCACGATCCGGGAAAAGGGCGCGCCGAAGCTGGCCGCGATGCATGCCGGCGACGTGGAGCAAATCGATGCGATCGAACGCGAAACCCGCCACGACGTTATTGCCTTCCTGACCTGGCTGGCGGAGGCGGTCGGACCGGATTCTCGGTTCGTGCACCAGGGCATGACAAGTTCGGATGTGCTGGATACGACCCTGTCGGTGCAACTGACCCAGGCGGCGGATATTCTGCTCGCCGATATCGACGCGGTGATGGCAGCGCTCAAGGCTCGGGCATTCGAGCACAAATACACCCTCACCATCGGCCGCAGCCATGGCATCCACGCCGAACCGACCACGTTCGGGCTGAAGCTGGCCGGACATTTTGCCGAATTCGCCCGCAACCGGGAGCGGCTTGTCACCGCCCGGAAGGAGGTTGCGGTAGTGGCGGTCAGCGGGGCGGTCGGCACCTTCGCCCACCTGGATCCCAGTGTGGAAGACTATGTCGCGGAGAAACTGGGTCTGAGCGCCGAACCGGTTTCCACCCAGATTATTCCACGCGATCGGCACGCCGCATTTTTCTGCACGTTGGGCATCATCGCCTGCGCCATCGAACGGCTGGCGACCGAGGTGCGCCACTTGCAACGCTCCGAAGTCCGGGAGGCCGAGGAATTCTTCCATCCCGGACAAAAAGGGTCCTCTGCGATGCCGCACAAGCGGAACCCGGTGCTCAGTGAGAACCTGTGTGGCCTGGCGCGTATCGTGCGGTCCGCCGTGGTGCCGGCGCTGGAGAACGTGACGCTGTGGCACGAGCGGGATATCAGTCATTCCTCCGTTGAGCGGGCGATCGGGCCGGACGCGACGGTTACGCTGGACTTCGCGTTGATGCGGCTGGCGGGGATGATGGAGAAGCTTCTGGTCTACCCGGAGCGGATGCTGGCGAACCTGGAAAGCCTGGGCGGGGTGGTGCATTCGGGGGAGGTGCTGCTGGCGCTGACCAAGGCCGGGATCCTCCGGGAGGACGCTTACCGGATCGTGCAAGGCTGTGCGATGGCGACCTGGACGCGGCTGGGAACGGCCGAGGGAAGGTCGTTTCGTGCCAATCTGGACGCCGATCCGGATGTTGCCCGGATGGTCAAGCCGGCGGAACTGGACGCAGCGATGGATCCGGCGCTGCATCTGCGGTCGGTGGACCGGATTTTCGAGCGTGTGTTCGGGTAGAAAGCGCCCGCCGGGTCCATTGTTTCGTCAGGATATTTTTCTCGGGCGGCGTAGCGACCTTCCGCCGACATGAAAGGGGTGCCAGTTTTCACGGCCGGCATCGCCGTGGCAGTCACGCGGGTGCCAGGCATTGGAACGCACACACCGTTCCAAGATCGGGCACCGTCCTCTCGATCCGCGCTGGCGCCGTAACAAGGTCCCGAGTCACGCGACAGCTCGCCGGCAACATCCGACAAAGCAGCGTCGTCGTCCGACTGCGCGGGCCTGGGGCAGCTCGAACGCAGGCTATGCATACGTGACGCTGCGCTGGGTGACCGGCGAGGAACGCAATAAGAACACGTTGTACAACGGGCTTGTCGGATGGAAGTTCCGTCATTGGTTCGGCGAACCCGAACCGGATTTTTCCATAGCCACTCGCACTGCGTAAGTGGTATGACTTTTGCATCTACAAACGTCGTCAGCCGCCACATGTGTTGCGGTTGCTGCGCCCTGACTGATCAAGGAATTGTCAGCCGCGGCAGCGCAACCGCTCTAACATTTCGGCGGTTAAGGCCATGAATTTGGGGAGGATTAACGTTTCAGTAATATTTATTCGGTATTGAGGCAATCATGAACCAGATCGTTTTTGCTGCGCTGTTTCTTGTCACACTCGCGCTTGGCGAGGCGAAGGCGACGGGACTGGTCAATACCGAGGCTGGGACGTTTCGTTGCCCCGGCAGTATTGTGCGCCTGGATCACCACGGCATCCCTCTCAGTGGAGAACCGGGCGGTGAACTGAAACCGTGCATGCAGATTGTCGAAGTGAAAGAGACGATATAGCCCAACCAGCCCTCCAGCCCAACCAGCCCTCCAGGCCTTCGCGTCAAGGTCAGAACGCCCGATCTTCATTCATGCAATGGGGAGACTCCCAGATCCGGCAGGATAATCGTGACTGCATGCAGTCTATTCTGCCTTGCTTCAAGCTCGGCACAATATCAGGACGCCGCCAGATCCAGACGCCTCCCTTCGGGCGTTTTTGTGTTGTCGCCGGGTGGATATACTTGACGGACGGTGCTGTCAGATAGATCCACCCGGCGTTGATTTTGTGGGCTGATTCTCCCGATGCCTGGTTCTCAAGTATCGGGAGAACAAGGCATCGGGATCGGGCATCAATGTCCGCGCAGAATCTGACTCAGGAACAATTTCAGACGGTCTGTTCTTGGGTTTTCGAACAGTTCGTTTGGTGGGCCACTTTCCACGATCTCGCCGCGGTCCATGAATACCACCCGATGCGCGACCTGCCGGGCGAAACCCATTTCATGGGTTACACAGACCATGGTCATGCCGGTATCGGCCAGGCTGATCATGGTGTCCAACACCTCTTTGATCATTTCCGGGTCCAGCGCCGAAGTGGGTTCATCGAACAGCATGATCTTGGGCTTCATGCACAGCGCGCGGGCGATCGCCACGCGCTGCTGCTGGCCGCCTGACAGCTGGCCGGGATATTTCTTGGCCTGCTCGGGGATCTTCACGCGTTCAAGATAGCTCATGGCGAGAGCTTCTGCCTCGGCCTTGGGCATTTTGCGGACCCAGATGGGGGCGAGGGTGCAATTTTCGAGGATAGTCAGGTGAGGGAACAGGTTGAAGGACTGGAACACCATGCCAACCTCGCGGCGGATGGTGTCCAGCGCCCGCAGGTCGTCGGTCAGTTCGGTGCCGTCGACGATGATGTGGCCTTCCTGGTGCGTTTCCAGGCGGTTGATGCAGCGGATCATGGTGGACTTGCCGGATCCGGAAGGGCCGCAGACGACAACTCGTTCTTTCTGCGCGACGTTCAGGGTGACGTCTCGTAGCACATGCATCGTGCCGTACCACTTGTTGACTTTGTCCAGCACGATCGCGGGCGGGCCGGACAGGGCACCGTTCGCCAATGTTGACGCACCGGTCCGCGACGGGGTGTTGCTCTGGATGGTCTGGCTCATGTGAGAGATCCCTGTTAGCGGGCGCGGGAGCGGTTGAGGTCGCGCTCCAGGCTGCGGCTGTATTTTGACATGGCAAAGCAGAAGGCGATGTAGACGACCGCGAGGCCCACATAGACCTCGGTCGAGAAGCTTTGCCACGGCGGGTCGCTGAGGGCGACCTTCCCCATTGTGAGAAGATCGAACAGGCCAATGATCAGCACCAGGCTGGTGTCCTTGAAGAAGCCGATGAAGGTGTTGACCAAAGGCGGGATCACCAGGCGCAGCGCCTGGGGCAGAATGATGAAACCGGTCTTTTTCCAGTAGCCAAGGCCCAGCGCGTCGGCTGCCTCGGCCTGGCCTTTCGGAAGGGCTTGCAGGCCGCCGCGCACCACCTCGGCCAGATAGGCGCCGGAGAACAGGATGAACGCGATCTGGGCGCGCAACAGTTTGTCGACGTTGACGCCGGCGGGCATGAACAGCGGGAACATGACGCTGGCCATGAACAGCACGGAAATCAGGGGCACGCCGCGGATCAGTTCCACGTAGAGGACACAGAGTAATTTGACCGCCGGCAGCTTGGTCGAGCGGCGGCCGAGGGCGACCAGGATGGCCAGCGGAAAGGAGAACGCGGCGCCGAAGGTGGCCAGGATGAGCGTGAGCGGCAGGCCGCCCCAGTTGTCGTTGGTCACCTCCTGCAGGCCGAAGACGCCGCCCCACATCAGCACGCCGACGGCGGTGAGGGCGGCGATCCAGATCAGCACGAGTTCCTTGCGCCAGAAACGGCGCATGGCGGACACGATGTAGAGGCCGATGAACAGCAACACCACGACGGCGGGGCGCCATTGCTCGTCGTAGGGATAGCGGCCGAACAGGATCAGGCGGTACTTGTCGGTCAGCACCGCCCAGCAGGCGCCGACGCCTTTGGCATTCTGGCAGACGGCCGTGTCGGCGATGCCGGTTGGTCCATAGGGCACGGTCCAGATGGCGTTGACCACGCCCCATTCGAAAAGGCTGAACAGGGCGCGCAGGATCACGTAGCCCAGCACCAGGGTGATCGCCGTTGACCACCAGGAACTCAGCAGGTTGGCGCGGAGCCAAGCCCAGGGGCCGGGCGCGGCAACCTTGATCTGCTCGCGGGCGGGGGTTGGGATGTGGTCGGCGGTGGCGACGGATTGGCTCATGGCTCAGCGCTCCACCAACGCGATATGCGCGTTGTACCAGTTCATGAACAGGCTGATCGACAGGCTGATCGTCAGGTAGACCGCCATGATCACGGCAATGCCCTCGATCGCCTGGCCGGTCTGGTTCAGCGTCGTGTTGGCGATGGAGACGATGTCCTGAAAGCCGATCGCGACGGCGAGGGAGCTGTTCTTGGTCAGGTTGAGGTACTGGCTGGTCATCGGCGGGATGATGACCCGCATGGCCTGCGGCAGAACAATTTGGCCGAGCACCTGGCCCGGACGCAGACCGAGAGCGCCGGCGGCTTCCCACTGGCCGATCGGAATCGCCTGGATGCCGGAGCGGACAATCTCGGCGATGTAGGACGCGGTGTAGATCACCAGGCCGAGCATGAGGGCGAAGTATTCGGGGCTGAGGGTGGCGCCGCCCTGGAAGTTGAAGCCACGCAGTGCGGGCAGGTCCAGTTGGAAGGGCGCACCGAGGACGCCCCAGACGGCGATAGGCAGGCCGATGACCAGCCCGAGGGCGACTGGCCACACGGCAGGGCGGACCCCGGTTGCATCTTGCTGTATGCGGGCGCGGCGGTTCCAGAGCACCGTGCCGACAATGCCGGCGATGAACGCAAGCAGCGCCCAGGTGTGTGCGGGTTCCCATTCTATAAGGGGAAGCTTCATGCCGCGGTTGGACAGGAAGGCGACACTGCCCAGGTGCCAGGCTTGTTTGGGGCCGGGGAGGCCTTGCAGCACGGTGTACCAGAACAGCAGTTGCAGCAGCAGCGGAATGTCGCGCAGGGTTTCGACGTAGAACGCGGTGAGCTTGGACAGCAGCCAGTTCTTCGACAGGCGGCCAATGCCGATCAAGGTACCGAGAATTGTCGCGAGCACAACGCCGATGACCGCGACCTTCAGGGTATTCAGGACCCCTATCAAAAGGGCTCGGCCATAGGTGTTGACGGCGGGATTGTAGGGCAGCAGCAACTCACCGATGGGTATGCCTGCGACCCGGTCGAGAAATCCAAAGCCGGTGGCGATGTGGCGGGCGGCGAGGTTGGTGCTGGTGTTGTGGACGAGATACCAGCCGATCCCCAGAACAATGCCGACAATAAGAACCTGCCAGACGACCGAGCGGAAGACGGGGTCGGTCCAGGAGAGGCGCAGGCGGCGTTTTGGCGCCGCGCGGGCAGCGGACAGCCGTGGGTCCGCCCCGGGATTGGCGATGGCTTGGGACATCAGGCGGCGGTCTCCCTCGCGTATTTGTTCATAGGGGCGTGTTCGTTCATGGAATGGTGTAGCAAGATCAGGGCCACGCGCAATGCACTGCTTGCACACCTGTATTTGTGCGACTGTGCGTCGAACAGGGGATGAAGATCAACTGGCCTGCCGATGTGATGACTTGACCGACGAAGAATGCCAGAACACGACGCGCTGACGTCGCCGGGAGGACCTTATGAACGCACCGCTTACAGCGATTACGCCGCTGGCGCCGCCGCAGTCGCGGCATGTGCATTTGCTGAAGCAGCTCGAACGCAAGCTGCTCTGGCTGTCTGCATGGATGATCCACAACGCCAATCATATCCGGCCAAATCGGGATGGGCTGAAGGTCGGCGGGCATCAGGCCTCCTGCGCATCGTGTATCTCCATCATGGCGGCGCTTTATCTGGAGGTTGCCCGGCCGCAGGACCGGATTGCGGTCAAGCCGCATGCCGGGCCGGTGTTCCATGCGATGAATTATCTGTTTGGCCGGCAGACCCGGGAGAAGATGGAGGGTCTGCGGCAGTTCGGTGGCATCCAGCCTTATCCGTCGCGGGTGAAGGATGGGGCGGAGGTCGACTTTTCCACCGGGTCCGTCGGCCTGGGCGTGGCAATGACGAGTTTCTCGGCGCTGATGGCGGATTATACGCGGCTGCACGGTCTGGGGCGGACGGATCTGCCGCCCGGCCGGCATATCGCCATCTGCGGCGATGCGGAGCTGGACGAGGGCAACATCTACGAAGCCTTGCTGGAGGGGTGGAAACACGACGTCCGCAATGTCTGGTGGGTGGTGGATTACAACCGGCAGAGCCTGGATTCGGTTGTGCCGGACCGGCTCTTCGGGCGGATCGAGGGGCTGTTCCGCGATATGGGCTGGAATTGCGTCACGATCAAATACGGCCGGAAGTTGGAGGCGGCGTTCGCGCGGGAAGGCGGGGAGGCGCTGCGGGCCTGGATCGATGACTGCCCGAACAGCTTGTATGCCGCGTTGACATTCCAGGGCGGCGCGGCGTGGCGGCAGACCCTGCTGTCCGACCTGGGCCGCTCCAAGGCCAGGGCGATCATCGATGAGCTGACTGATGAGGAACTAGGCGCTCTGATGACCAACCTGGGCGGTCATGACATTGAAACAGTCATCGAGGCGCTGCGAACCGCGGACGCGGAGGGGGATCAGCCCACTTGTTTCATCGCTTATACGATCAAGGGCATGGGCCTGCCGTTCGCGGGGCATAAGGACAACCATGCGGGGCTGATGACCAAGGAGCAGATGGAGCTGTTCCGCCAGGAAATGGGGATCCGTCCTGGTCACGAATGGGATCTGTTCGAGGGGTTGGATGCCTCGGAGGCGGAGTTGCGGGCGTTTCTGCGGGATTGCCCGTTTGGAACACCGTTAACGCCGCAGGGGCGGCTGTTGTCGGCGCCGGCCGTGCACGTGCCGGCGGCGTTGCCGATGCCGAAGCTGGCTGGGCGGAAGATGTCCACCCAGGGTGGTTTTGGGGAAATCCTGGCGGAGATTGGGCGGGGACAGGGGGCGTTGAAGGACCTTGCCGAACATATCGTGACAACGTCCCCGGACGTCACGGTGTCAACGAATCTGGGGCCTTGGGTCAACCGGCGGGGGATTTTCGACAGGCACACGCGCAACGACGTGTTTCGGGATTCGAAGCTTGCCAGCGCTCAGCGATGGGGGATGTCGCCGAAGGGGCAGCATATCGAGCTGGGAATTGCGGAACAGAACTTGTTTCTGTTGCTGGGGGCGGCGGGGCTGGCCCCTGGGATGACCGGCGCCCGGGTTTTGCCGGTGGGGACGGTCTATGACCCATTTGTGAACCGGGGGTTGGATGCGCTGATTTATGCCTGCTACCAGGATGCAAGGTTTCTGCTGATCTCGACCCCTTCGGGACTGACGCTGGCGCCGGAAGGGGGGCAGCATCAGTCGATCAACACCCCGCTGATCGGGATGGCGGCGGATCGGCTGGCCAGTTTCGAGCCCACGCATGTTGATGAGTTGGGTATCCTGTTGCGGCATGCGTTCGATTTTATGCAGCGGTCGGATGGGTCCGCGGTCTGGTTGCGGCTGTCGACGCGGACGTTGGAGCAGAAGGAGCGGGTGCTGGATCCGGCTGCGGTCATCGCGGGGGCACATTGGGTCGTGCCTCCGGCAGAGGGGGCACGGATCGCACTGGCCTACCAGGGACCGGTTGCACCCGAGGCCGAAGAGGCTTTTGCTATACTGCGCGAGGAGGAGCCCACAGCTGGATTGCTGGCGGTGACCTCGCCGGACCGGCTGCACGCAGGGTGGCTGGCGGCTGGCCGCGCCCGGCGGGCGGGGGATCGCGGGGCCGTGTCGCATATCGAAACGCTGCTGGCGCCGTTGGCCCGCAGCGCGGCGCTGGTCAGCGTGCTGGATGGGCACCCCGCGACGCATGCGTGGCTGGGGGCGGTACGCGGGCAGCGGGTGGTGCCGCTGGGACCGGATCGCTTCGGCCAGAGCGGGGACATTCCCGACTTGTATCGGGAGTATGGGCTGGATACGGATGCGATACTGGATGCCTGTGCGCAGGCGATGCTGGCGGTTTGAGCCGCAGTCAGCCTGCGTACCGATCATTCTTCCACCGGCCGGCACCAGAGGTGGTTCGGGACCTGATTGGCACGTCGTTGTTGATCGGCGAAACCGGCGGCGTCGTGGTTACGACGGAAGCCTATGACCAGGATGATCCGGCGTCTCACAGCTTTAAGCGGTGGACTGCACGTAACACCTCTATGTTTGGACCGGCTGGCCATGCGCATGTTTACCGGTCGTGTGGCTGCACTGTGCCCGCCGCGGCGCCGGACCGCTGGGCAGCGCGATTTTGATCAGAGCGCTGGAACCCATGATGGGCATGGATGTCATGCGCGAGCGGCGCGCTGTTTATTACGTCAGGCTGCTTTGCAAGCGGGCCCGGGCGGTTATGCCAGGCGCTTGAGGTTCCGGGGGCATTGGATGGCCGAGCGCTTGATCAGACGCCGTTTGCGTTGGCGGGCTGTACTAATGCGATCGCGGGTATGGCCGGGCGGCGGATTGGGATTACCCGCGGCGTTGAAACAGCTTGGCGCTTCAGCGCATCCGGATCGGCCTTCGTGAGCCGGATGGTTTGCTTGTAAAGTGGGATCGAATGTTCGGCTGCCTTCACGGTCGAACCGATGTATGGGCCGCGCTTGCCGCCCAAGCACGCCCGATGGTCGGCAGGCGTGATACGTACCACGGCGCGGTAGGCCATTGGCATGGATGGGCGGCCGGGGTAAATGTAGCTTGTATTGCTTTGATCGGGTATCGATCCGTCGATATTCGGTTGCCAATAAGCCGGACCTTCGACAGGGCGCCCTTAGCTCAGTAGGATAGAGCAACAGCCTTCTAAGCTGTGGGTCGGTGGTTCGAATCCACCAGGGCGCGCCAAAGCGAACTTCCCTAAAGCATTGAATACAAATCTGGAATTTCCCACTGTAAACGATACATCACTTAATAAGCTTTGGGTTTATATTTGGGAAATTTATCCTGCATTTGACCGACTTTAGAGTGTCTTGGAGAGGGTTTTGGTCAAATGGTGGTCAAATGGCGAGAGCGCTTAGGCACAAAAAACGCTACGATTTTCGCAGCGGTTTAGGTGTCTGGACGCAGGGAACCTGAACCGCCCCGGGTTTGCCGGAGGCTCCAACTCCTAAGAAAGTGGAGCCATGACCAGTCCGACGACAAACAAGTTTTCGCCTAAAGTCCGCGACCGAGCGGTGCGGATGGTGCTAAAGCACGAAGGCGAGCACCCCTCGCGCTGGGCAGCGATGGTCTCGATTGGCGGCAAGATTGGTTGCTCGCCGCACACGCTGCGTGAATGGGTGCAGAAGGCTGATCGCGACAGCGGTCGTGTGCCCGGCGTGCCATCTGATGTGGCCGCGAAGCTGAAAGCGCTGGAACGCGAGAACCGCGAGCTTCGCCAGGCCAACGAGATCCTGCGCAAGGCGTCAGCGTATTTTGCCCAGGCGGAGCTCGACCGCCGGTTCAAGCCATGATCGCGTTCATCGACGATCACCGCGAGGCGCATGGGCTTGAGCCGTGAAGCGGATCAAGGCCGATCTGCAAGGTCCTGCCGATCGCCCCGTCCACCTATCATGCTCACGCGGCCAAGCGGGCGGATCCGGCGAAGCTGTCCGCCCGAGGAAAGCGGGATGTGTCGCTCAAAGTGGAAGTCCAGCGCGTGTTCGCCGCGAATTTCCAGGTCTACGGCGTGCGCAAGGTCTGGCGGCAATTGCGGCGGGAGGGCTTTGACGTCGCCCGTTGCACGGTCGAGCGGCTGATGCGGAGCATGGACCTGCGCGGGGTCATCCGCGGCAAACCGATCAGGACGACCATCAGCGACAAGGCCGCTCCGTGCCCACTGGATCATGTCAAGCGTCAGTTCCAGGCTGCGAGGCCAAACGCGCTGTGGGTGTCTGACTTCACCTACGTGGCCACCTGGCAGGGCTTTGTTTATGTGGCGTTTGTCATCGACACATTCGCCCGCCGCATCGTCGGATGGCGTGCCAGCCGCACGGCGCACACGGGCTTCGTCCTCGATGCCTTGGAGCAGGCGCTGCATGATCGCCGGCCCGTCCGTCGCGGCGGGCTTGTGCACCACTCCGACCGGGGCAGCCAGTACGTGGCTATCAAATACACCGAGCGCCTGGCCGAAGCTGGTATCGAGCCCTCTGTGGGGAGCGTCGGCGACAGCTACGACAACGCGTTGGCTGAGACCATCAACGGGCTTTACAAGGCCGAGGTGATCCATCGACGTGGGCCGTGGCGATCGTTCGAAACCGTCGAGTTCGCAACCCTGGAATGGGTCGACTGGTTTAACCATCGACGGCTCCTGGAACCCATCGGTAACATCCCGCCCGCCGAAGCTGAGCAACGGTATTTCGCTATGCTGGATCAGCCCAAAGTCGCCGCCTGATTTGACCAAATCAGCCTCCGGCAAACCCGGGGCGGTTCAAACCCGCCATATCAGGTATGAGCAACCAAATCCTTAATGCCATCTGTCCACCGTGCGTCGAACGTAGGCACAGTCCCAAAAGTGGCGCGTAGGTTCTTGACCCATCCCTTCTCAACGGATGAGAGAGCCATCCCAAGATGCTCTTCAATGTCAGATGCAGCTTCAGGCATGTAAGCCTCAAGCCATTTTCGCATCAGCAATCCAGGGTCCAGATCGAGCACGCGGGCAAGCGGCACGACTTTCTCTAGCGGAACGCGAGTGTTGCCCCTCTTAAAGAAGGTGATGATGTTCGCGTTAACGTAGCCGATCGCCGCTGCGATGTCAGATTGTGTCTTCGGGCACGAGTTTATCGCATCTTCAATTAAGGCCGCGAACTCGCTTCGTGTCGTAATCTTTGGCATACAAATCTCCATTCATATCGCGGCTTCCTGCCTCCCAGCACTGTTTCCGCCCCCCTAAGTAAATAAGCGTTCACACATCATAAGGCAAACACATTTTAGCTCAATTAGTCCATTCCGAATGTTCCAATAGAGAAAGAATTGAATGATTTCCCGTCAAATACTGGTCAAAAGTCGTGCTAGGTATTTAATACTGTTAGAAATAAAACAGCATTCTAAGTCGCGGGTTGGTGGTTCGAATCCACCAAGGCGGGCCATTTCCCAGTATATCTGACCGCAGCGCTGCCAGCCAGCGATGGTGGCGTCTGATGTTCGCCGCGGCTGAGGCGGAAGGCGACCCACCCAAAGGGTGCTACCGTCGCTGCCAAGGAACGCGTTCCACCCATGGCGGCCACTGGCATGACAACTTCGCGCCATGGTAGCGGGGGAACGCACATGGCCCCTGCGCTGGGTAGGAACCGCCGTGGCGACTGACCCGTCCTGTCATCAGTGCGCTGACCCGTACTTGACCCACGTATGACCAACTCGTCGGCAAATGCCTTGGACCAGCTTACTTCTCGGCCGAGTCGGTAGGCCTCACCTTCTTGTCGTCGTTATCATAAATGACGTTTGCACTCTCGAAGAAGCTGAAGGGAATTTTCAGCCCAATCTCTCGTGCCCGGCGGAAGTTGATGGCGATGTCGGGGGGTGTCACGACACCAACCTTCAGGTCTCCGGCACGTTGCCGTCCCTCGAGAATGCTCGCCGCATAAACGGTGGCAAGAAACGCGTTGCTGCGAAAGCTTACGCCGATGGATAACACGGCACTGGCAGCGCCGGTCTGGACGGTTTCCGGAACCATACTGATGACCGGAACGCGTGAGGCCTGGGCGTTGATACTCTCCATTTGTTCGAATATACCGGTACTCCCAGTAATCAGAAACAAACTGCTCTCGAGGTTGATGTCATTGAGCCGCATGGCCTCGACCGCCTTTTGAACGAGCCCTTTGAGTTCGTTACTGACATCTCTTGGGCCCAACGCGTCAGATGGGTCTACATGAACGTTGAGGTTCAATACGCGAATGCCATGAGCCCGTGCGAGAGCACCGATTGGTAGTGCCTGCGTTTCGATCGCGCTCACGTTCTCGCTGTCAACGATAATGGCCAGGTTGCGAAGTCTGGGCATGACTTCAAGCGCATAGGCCAGTTGTACGTCGACTGGAAGATTAAGCGAGGTCAGGGCAAAATTCGTGCCGGTTCCAATACTATAATTCTTCACCTGCCCGAGCGTCACAGGGTCTTTTGCACAGATGGATACAACCGGCAGATCGCCACCGCGATAGTTTTTCCACAACCATGCGGTCGCTTGCGATCCTGTCGACAGGATCATGTCAAAACCGTTCTGCTCGGCCTGAGTTACAGCAAACTGCGCCCGAGCCTCATCGTCGTTGTAATTAACGATGAGAATATCGGTCGAAATATGCTTTTGCTCAAAGACGCGGGCTGCTTCGCTCAGTGCCACGTCATAAGCGGATGAAGCCCGTGATTGCAGCGAAAGGATGTGCCGCCTAGGTCCGCTTTCCACCTCATCGTGGCGCCGCAGCAGCACCGCTTCGGTATCACCGGGAACCGCGACCACTTCCCAATCCTTGGCCAAACTCGTATCCAGCTTGAACCAGCTTGACAGACCGCTCGACTGCACAGCCGCGGCCGGACCGCTTCCGGCAAGGTGCGCGGCCAGAACGAGCAATCCGACCTTGAGTAACCAACCCTCACGCTTCATGGTGCTTCGCTCCGTCACACAGCTTTGGGCCATCACACGGTCTCGGGCGCTAGGGTGCGTCCTCGGTCGGCTTGCAGTGAAACCGCGAACACCATGCCAAATGCGATCAACGCGCCGCCAATCCAACCCAGCGCGAGGGTACCTGACCCGGTGATGACCGCGACCTGCCCGACGATCATTGGACCGCTCGTGTGGCCGGCTCGCTCCAGCAACCGGTATGTCGCCGCAACCGGCCCAGCGCCTAGCTGACCGGAGATCCTCGACTCGGTAACCTGGGTAATGACCGGGGCATTGATAAAGCCGTGACCTACACCAATAACAATGGCCCCCGACACAATGACCAGAGCGGCAGGCACCAATTGGGTCACGTCAAAGCCGCCAAACTGCCATCCCACCGCGGATATCATGACCAACCCAATGCCGCTGAGTAGGGAACCCAAGACAAGAATGGTACCTGTCGTCAGATATCGCCGGCTCGCCCTGGTCGAAACCCAAGCGCTGGACGCGATAACGCTCGCCCCATAGGTCATCGTGATTTGACCGATGTCCTCTTGGCGGAATCCCTGCTTCATCAGCAAGAGTGGCAGTGCAAATAGTATCACACCGGTAAGGACAGCCTTTGCGGGCAGTCCGATAAGCCAGATTGTCTTTAGGAACTGGGGATCACGCAGCGTGAGCATGATGTTCTGCCACGCATTGGGCTGGCGGTCTAATTGCTTTGCTCTACTGGTGGCCAATCGCGGTACCACCGTCAACGTATACAAGGCCGTGACCAGGGCGATCACTGCACCAAGAGCAAATACGCCGCGCGCCCCCAACTGCGAGACAAGTAGCGAGCCGATCGCCATCCCGGACATCATGCCGGCCTGAAAACCGATAACGATGACGGAGGCACCGCGCGTCCGGCTCTCAGAACTGGTGGCGTCGAGAATGTAACATTGAACGCCAATGAAAACGAGACCTTGCCCAACGCCCGATAGCGCCCGTGCCATGATAATCGAAATGAAGCCGAATTGTCCGGTCAGCGTGATCAGGCCAATCGCGACAAGAATGAGGCCGCCCCAGATCAACTTGTGTGGGCCGAAGTGGCGCGCGATACGCTCGGCGGGCAGAAGAGATAGCGCGAAGCAGAGATAGAACGCGATGAACGGGAGAGAGGTAAATCCGAGTGAAACATTCGACGCCTGTACCGCGGTTTGTACATATTGGGGTAGGAACGCGTAATTAAGATTCTCGATAAAGGTAGCAAGAAAAAACACTGGTTTTATCAACCCGATTCCAAATTCCGAAAGAGTTGCTCGCCCGAGGACTTTGCCCTCCCGCACCTCCTGGAGAGAGCGGGCGACGCTCATGGAGAAATATGCGAACAGGGCGGAAGCCACAAAGAGCGCTAGAATGTTTCGAATACAGTCAACAATCTGTCGATACACCACGTCCTTCTGCATGGTGATCGCGATCTTTGTGGAGCGGAAACTATCTGTCTCGCTGATGTCCACGATATACTCGAACGTGTGCTGCATCGGCGCCCAGGGCAAACCAATCTGGTGCGGGTCCGAATGTACCTTCGCGACCCCATCGATCAGCAGGCCGATAGCAGAAATGTCCGGATTAAGCCGTCGGTAGTCAGCGAACAGCCGATCAATCCCCTCGAACTGATCAAAATCAATTTTGTAGGCGGTAACGTCATCTAACCGCCCGCTCAACGAGGTCAGCAGGGCTTTGCCCTTGGCGCTGGCACCGTCGTTATAGAGATTGAGCAGCGTAACGGTAACGACACAAGCGACCAGAATGAAGGTGGCCGCGAACGCCGACGCGGTCCAAACGCGCTTCCGGTCCCAGGCGATCTGCCGGGTTGCCAAAGTGAGAAGTGCGAAACCAATTGAACAGGCCAGCACCAGAAGCCAAAGCGATCGAAACTCTGTGCTGATGTGGGCGCTTAGCTTATCCAGCCTAAGCTCCAGGACAACGCTGCCAGCGGTCTCAAATTTGTTGTGCAGCGGTAGGATGATTTCTTCGCTCAGGGCCCTTTCCGGCTCGATCTTGGGCGTCTCGAGCGCGTTGGGTTCACTAACGGCGGCCCGTGAATTGGCTGCACCCGTAGTGGAGACGAAAACGATTTCACCAAGGTCGTTGAGAAGCTTCACACTGCCGATCGAGGAAGCGTCTTCCAGGATCGGATCAGTCAGAGCATTGAAGCCAGCGAACTGCTTCAGCGGCAAGTCCTTGCGAAGGAACAACTCCGCCTCGGTCTGGACTAACTGCCCCTGGGAAATGGCGGCGCCACGGTAGAATTCACGGTAAATTCGATCCGCATCGCCTTCAGCGACATAGACGAGCGTACTGAGCGAGAAACAGCACACCGTAAACATCACGAGGACGTCGACCATGCTGCGTTTAATTGTGGTCCAGTTGTCGGGCATGGTGACCGCCTCTCCGTGTCGTTAGGCTGCAGCTCTCAAAAGGGTCTTGACCGTGTCGCGCCGCATGCTGAACAGAAGATCGATCTTGTCCGCCAGGAGGGAAAAAATCAGATCGTCGTAACTCATGCCCTCCTGCACAAGACCGGCACATATGATGCCTGTCACATGCCCCCCGGGCGCTTTCAGGTCGGGCTTCGGATTGGCTTCCAGGACATAGAGCTCGCCATCCTGCCCGGTTCGAACGTCCAGGCGGACGAGCGTGTCTAGGCCAAGCTCAATGAATACGTTCTGAGCCAGTGCGCGCAATCGGTCTGCGTGGACGGCGTCTTCCGGTGCTGAAAGCACACGTACACGGTCGGCGGTGATCGGGCTGACATCCATCGACGTGAAGATCTTCTCGCTGTCCGCCAGTACACGCTCCACACAGGCGAACGCGAATGGAGCGTCACGGCGTTGCAAAACGCCGTTGTGGCTTACCACCGGACCACAAGCTGCGACGCAATACTCACGTCCTGACAGATAGCCTTCCACCAGCACATTGCTGTGGGTCGCCGCCTGAACGTCCGCAATCGCGTCCGACAGCATATCCCGGTCGGCGACGTATTGTACATTGAGCGACGCACGGCCACGAATGGGCTTTACGATGAACGCCCCGGTCCAGTCTGCAAATGCCGTCCGAAAGCGCCTGTCTGCCTCAGGCCGAAATTTTCCATCACTGGCCTTGCATTCAAGGAATGGTGCCGTGGCGATGCCAGCCGCCAGCATTTGTCGCTTGAATACATATTTATTGTCGAGGATGGCAGCGGACAAAGGCGAATGGCCAATATAGGGAATGCCCAGCATCTCGAGCATCGCTGACGCGTGGGCGGCCGAATCGTAACCCTGGACCCCGCCGGTGTTGAGCCAGGCCATGTGGATGCCTTCGCTGCGCAGGCGATCACCGAGCCGCATATCCTCGGGGATGACAGAAACATGATTGCAACCTAGACGGTGGAGTGCTTGCGCGATGTCGTTTGCGACGGCTTCGTAACTCTTCCAGGAGCGCGGGTTGGCGGTCTGATTGATCACCGCGCCGGCTGAAGTCTTTTCGCCAGCGTAGATGACAGCCAGACGCAAGCGTCCCAACATCCGGTTGATCTGCATTTGGAGTTCAGCGATGCGGGACTGTTGGCGCGGGGGTGCGACGTCGATACTGTCCTCCGCGGTCACATTGCTATAGCGGCTCATTCCATGCTCCGATGTTCAAATTTATTTTCTCGACGTGATTTGTTCGCGTCGGATAAATACAGTTGGGCCACAAATTCTTTTGGGCCGCTGCTCGCGTCATGGTTGGATATTCCGTTGCCGAATAGCACTTAAACGTGCTCGCCGCAGAGCGTAGACCATGAGGTCACCCTCAGCCCGGAGCGAATCGCAATCAGGTGTCATAGTGTGATCATTGAGTACAGGTTCGTTTCGTCACAGCTGCACTCGTTACACTGGCAATGAAAAATCTTGGCAGCTCCGGCGACCTATGCTCGGCAATGCCCTGGATTCCCGAGATTCGGATATCGTGGTGGTGTCATGCGCCGTGTCTGCCCGGCCAGATTGTCCCCGCGTCGCCGGGTGTCCGACGGCTCCACAGTGCTGTACCGACACGACCGGCATCCGTTTCGTCAGCGCCACGTGACTCTCCATCAAACCAAAACCTCTACCTTCCCGGCCAAGACCCTGTCTCCGGCAAGTCTGTTTGATCTCGGACTCACTTTTCGACTGATCGTTGCTGGCGGTTCTGGACGGAATATGGGCTGCAATTATGAACAAACCGTTTAAAAGAGCACCGCCCGGGCCATTGCCGGTCTCAGCCATGGCGTTGCCGTCGGCCCAATTTGCCGGGTTGGCTGAAGAGAGGGCAGGTTGGAATTGGACCAATGCGCCATGAGTACGGTTAGCGGGTCGTGCGGCATGAAACGCCGCGATGGTGTGACCTCGATCGACCGCGCGTATGCCGGACGGGCGTTAACCTGTTGTTCAGCCATTGATGACAAACTCATGCGATCTGATTTGTCCACGAGGTCCTAATGGCTGCCTCTCTAAGCATTCTTGACATCGCTCAGCTCACCGCTGAACCGACTGCCGATGTTCGTGCGGAGGTCGGGGAAAAGGTCGCGGCCGACCTTTCAGCACACGTTCTGACCGCTGCCGAGGTCAAGCTCGGTCTTGATATCGTTCGGATTTTGGCGCGCGATGTGGAAGAAAGCGTTCGGGCAGCGCTCGCCCGCGGACTGCGCCACACGCGGAACCTGCCACGCGATATCGCACGTCAGCTCGCCGAGGACGTCGAAAACGTCGCCCTTCCCATACTGGCGGACTTGCTTGTACTGACGGATGAGGACCTGATTGAAATCGTCCGTGGCGGATCCTGTGAGAAGCAGTCGGCCATCGCCAACCGCCCAAACCTCACCGAGACGGTTTCCGATGCGTTGATTACCCTCGGTGAGGAACCGGCCGTTGCGGTGCTGATGGGCAACAAGACCGCTGACATCGCCGAAAACAGTCTCAATCACGCGGTGACCCGGTTCGCGGGTAGCGAGCGGGTCAAGCAGGCCATGGTGATGCGCGACAGGCTGCCGCCCAGTGTTGCTGAACGCCTGGCCACGATGGTGTCGAAGGAACTGCAGGCGCATCTCATCAGCGTCCACGATCTGGCGCCCGAGGCGGTAGCGGATATCGTGCAGGCGTCGCGTGAGCAGGCGGTCATTCATCTCAGCGCAGGCGCATCGGACGAAGAGCTGCATCAGATGGTGACGCAGATGCACCGCAACGGCAGACTGACGCCGTCACTGATACTGCGTGCCCTGTATACCCGCGACATCGCGTTTTTCGAGGCCGCGATGGCCGTGAGAGGCGACGTGCCGCTAATCAACGCACGGATCCTCATCCATGATTTTGAGCCGGCGAGGGCTGGAGGCGCTTTACAATAAGGCGGAGATGCCTGAGGCGTTATACGGCGTTGCTCGAGGCGCCATCGAAGTGCTCGACGAAATGGGCCGCGATGAACATGCACATGATCTGGAACGGTTCAGGTCCCGGGTCATCACCCGGGTGTTGGCCGTGGTTGACACGGCCGAAGCCACCGACACGGACTATTTGCTGGATAAGCTGTGGGAAGTACTGATTTGTAAGAGCGTTGACGCGGACTGAATTCGGCGGGGATGGTATTCAGCAATATCACTTTGCTGGTCCCGTAGTCCTGTGTAACTGCTGCCATACTTCTGCCGGTCGTTGCCGACGGTTTGCTTCAGGAACGACTGCGCCCATTGATAAGGCAGCATTGTCCTGTCGGGCCACTTTTTTGTTGATCGGCGCTAAAATCCGGCCAGACAACGCGCTGCCCATGGTGGCGCTGGCGCACGTCCTCGGCTAGGCTGCTCTGTGTCCGGAAAGCCCGAAAACGAGGAGGTCCCAACATGAAATTCGGCGGCGCGATGTTCTTTACCGATTACTCGATGTCTGCGATGGAGCTTGCTCGCGCACTCGAGGAGCGTGGCTTTGAGTCGGTCTGGGCGCCTGAGCACTCCCACATTCCGCTTTCGCGCAAGACGCCGTATCCCGGGAGGTGGCGAACTGCCAAAGGAATACTACGACGCGATGGATCCGTTCGTGGTGCTGGCGGCGGCCAGCCAGGTGACCAAAACCATCAAGTTCGGCACAGGCGTCTTGCTTGTGCAGCAGCGCGATGCGATCCAGACCGCCAAACTCGTTGCGTCGATAGATCAGGTAAGTCAGGGGCGGTTTCTGTTCGGGGTCGGCGGCGGCTGGAACCAGGACGAAATGGAGAACCACGGCACGGTCTACGCCAGCCGCTTCAAGCGGATGCGCGAGTTGATCGAGGCGATGAAAGAGATCTGGACAAAGCCGAGAGGCCGAGTATCACGGCGAGTTCGTCAATTTTGGTCCGATGATTGCCAGGCCCAAGCCGGTGACAGAAGCCACATCCGCCTATTCATGTGGGCGGTGCCTTCCCCCACGGCGCGCGCCGCGCGATTCGCTACGGCGATGGCTGGATCCCGGTGGGGCGGAGGCGATCTCAGCGACGTCCTTCCGAAATTCCGCCAGATGGTGCAGGAGGCTGAGCGGGACCCCAATTCCATAGAGATCACCTTGTTCGCGCCGACAGAGGACGTCGATAGGTTGAAGCGCTATGCCGACATAGGTGTAGCGCGCGTCGTTCCGATGTTTCCGCCGGCAGAAGGCAGATACGGTGCTGCCGATTATCGACCGGTGGACAACCGTCATGAAGGCGGTGAACGGCTAGAGTGCGATTGTCTGAGGTTGACCCAACTTCAGACGTGAATTGCCCTCTCACACAAAGAATTCTAGAGTTTGGTAGGTTCAGCCTGAGCCTATCAGACTCTAAAGGTCCGTTTCTTAACGGGACAGGTGTGGTGCTTTGCGGTCGTGGCATCAGGGCCCTCACCAGCCGAAACGGATTATGGGATCGGGGCGCCACGAATGGGTCGGCGTCCCGTTCCGCTCCAGTTTTGGGAGAGGGACTATGGGTTATGCCTTCACTTTGACCACGTTGATCCCAGCAACGCCGCAGGCGATTTTTGATGCCTGGTTGGACAGTCGCGGACACAGCCAGATGACCGGCGGGGAGGCAGAGATGTCTGCTGACGTCGGAGCCGCGTTCACCGCATGGGATGGATATATTTCCGGCAGGAACCTCGAACTTGTGCCGCATCAGCGTATCGTTCAATCGTGGCGCACAACGCAGTTCACCGCGAAGGATGCGGATTCGAGAATTACCGTGACCCTGACACCGGCCGCAGGCGGAACCATTTTGACGCTCGAGCACAGCGATGTGCCCGACGGTCAGACAAGTTATGAAGAAGGTGGGTGGCAGGACCATTACTTCAAACCGATGACGAGCTATTTTGCCGCGTTGTAGACAGACCATCGTGCTACCGGCGGACCGATTGGTAAACGCGCTACAGACAGGCTGACCGCCCGAGGCGCCGGTGTCAGACGATACAGAACATGGGAATGGGTGGAGCAAGACACCCGCGTCGAATGACCGCTATCGCTGGGATTGTTGCCAAGTCGGTCGTTAATATTGCCAGCTTCGTCAAGGCTACGAAGGTGCCCGGTGGGCGGATGCCGGCATGAATTCACGTAATCCCATTTCGCCGGTGTGGCGGGCCCTCCGTTCAAGGGGATTGCAGACCGGCGCAAGACGCGGGACGCTTGCTTGAACGGAAGGGGGGCTGAGCAATGACGTCACGAGTGCCAATGGTCTCGGTAGAACGTGCCCGCGAACTTGGGGACGCGATGGGCATGCCCGCCCGCCGCACCACGAGTGAGGCATTTCGCGTGGTGGCCAATAATCCCGGCGTGGCCAGAGTGGCTTTCAGCCAGCTGATGCAACTGCTGGAGAACAACAAGTTCGACACACGGTTGCGCGAATTGATGATCATGCGGATCGGTTGGGTCACGGGGTCGGCTTACGAATGGACACAGCACTGGCGGGTGGCGACCACGGCGGGGATCCCGCCCGAGGATATTCTAGCGGTACGCGATTGGCGGAACGCCCAGGGATTGACCGCGGCTGACAGGGCGATCCTGGCCGCGACCGATGAGTGTCTCGCCGGCAAATCCATTTCCGACGCCGCCTGGGCCGAAGTGGTGAAGCATGTCACCGACCCGGGACAGCAGGTGGAATTCGTCATTGCAATGGCCAACTGGATGTCGTTCTCCCTGTTGTTTCGAAATCTGCGCATTCCGCTGGCCGAGGGCCTGATGGTCTGGCCACCCGATGGCGTCGCTTCCCCGGCAGCGGAGCAATAGGGCGACACGTTGCTTCAGCAGAGTCTGATGAAGCATTTATTGTTACGATTGAAACGAGAAGGGAACGTCGATGTCCGAAGCACCAAGCATTCCGCTGTTGGACCATGAACTGGCTGAAGACGAATACGCATGGATGAAAGCGGTATATGAAGACTTCGCCAAGACCCGTGCAACGTTCTCGGGTCGGGAAATGGAGTTCAATCCGAAGGAAGCGCTGCGAGAAGTCCTCGGCCGGGAAGAACACAGACTGCCAGCTCCGATGGATCTGTCTGGACCAGGTCCCTGGCGAAACGGCCGAAACCGCCATGGCCGCAATGTTACCGCGGTCTTCCTGCCCAAGGTCGAGTTGCACAGGCACGCGAAAAGCCGGACTGACCAGTTCGCCATGTACGTGGTTGGCGAGGCGGACGCGTTTTCGATCGGGGACGATGCGCAGCCCGTTTTGACTCCGGTGACCGGCGGTGGTCATTTCCACAATGCGCCGGATGCGCCGCATGCGTTCCTACCTAAGGTCGGAAAGCCAGTCCCCGCGAACTGGGAAATCGCTTTCATCGCGATCACGCCTCGCAACCTGAGGGAGGATACCCAGGCGGTCTTCGATGACGTCAGGGCAGCCTATCGGCGCGTTGTTGGTATCGACGCACCACTGGGGGTGTGAAGGCGCGATGTTGCCGCGTGGGCAGAGTGCGCTCAAGCTGGACGACCGGAGGAGGACCCAATGGACACGATAACCGAAGAGACGCACTTACCGGCGGAAATCGACGCACAGCCACTGGTGCGCAAGGCGGCAGCCATGCGGCCTGTCCTACGCGAGTATCATCAGGAGATCGAGCGCGAGCAGCGGATGCCACGAGCTTTGGTCGACCAATTGGTCGCCGCCGGCTTCTATCGTCTGGTAATCCCGCGCGCTCTGGGTGGCTTGCAGGTTGATCCGCTCACCTACCTGCGTGTCGTGGAATTGTTGGCTGAAGGCGCCGGCTCGGTGGGCTGGAACATTGCCAACAACGGTATTGGTCAACTCGTCACGCTCGGGCTGCCGGACGAGGGCGTTCATGAGATCTACCAACCGGGCGTCGATACCATCATCGCCGGCACCGCGGTTCAGGGCGGCGGCCAGGCGGTGCCGGTTGAAGGTGGTTATCGTGTCAGCGGGCGCTGGAGCTTCGGCAGCGGGTGCCGGGAAAGCACCTGGATGCTGGGGAGCTTTCAGATTCTCGATGACGGGCAGCCGCGCCGACGCCCGGACGGTGGATCGCTTTACTGGCGGGGCGTGTTTCCGCGAGCCGAAGCGTCCGTGGTCGACGGGAGCTGGGACGTGGCCGGGCTACGCGGGACCGGCAGCTTCGACTGGACGGTTGAGGATGTGTTCTTGCCGGAGCGGCGGACTGTGCCCCATGTCGGCGTCCCGTTAGACAACCAGTGGGAGCGTTGGCCAGGGATTACTTACGCATTGCCGAGCCAGGCATGGGTTGGACCGCATCATAGTGCGGTGATTACCGGGATCGCGCGCGCCGGCATCGATGCGTTGGTTCAACTCGCCGTCGAGAAGACTCCGCGTGGGCGGACCGGGATGTTGTGTGACAACCCCCAGGTCCAAGACGCCGTCGGGCGGGCCGATGCGATACTGAACGCCGGGCGGGTTTACCGCAGTGCCATGATCGCTGAGCTTTGGAACACGATCGCGGGCGGGGGAGACTACAATCGAGCAACGGGCACGCTGCCGGTTGGCGTCCACCTACGCCGCGGAGAGCGCACGTGAGGCGATGGATTTAGTGTACCGGCACGGCGGCAGCACCTCGTTCAAGCGCGAGAGCCGCCTAGCCGAGTGCTGGCGCGACCTGCACGTCGTTGGCCAGACGGTGACGATTGCGCCGGAGTGGTATCCGATCGGCGGTCGCATTCTGCTGGGGATGGAACCAGGTCCGCGGCTGCGGTAGCGGATGAAGTCCGCTGTTTGCCGGTAAACGCCTGGAAGCAGACGAGCGTAAACTCAACCGTTGTGCGGTCATCGTGAGCGGCTAAGTGCGATCAGCCCGGATCGCTCACCGGGCCACCCAATGTGTGGATGCACTCTCCTGACCAGACAGGAGGCTTCGTATCGGAAAACAGCCGAGCGCGGCGACGATTTCCTGGTCGTTGAGGCACCAGTTACTGAAGGTGCATCAAGTTTGTTCGACGTGCCTTCCTCGGATTTATAGGAAAGCTGCTTTCGCCTGGAGGATGATTGCCAGGATGTCCAGCCGCGACGCCCGAGAAGTGTGGGTGGTCCGCGGAGCGATAACGGGCCCAGCGCCGACCGGGAGACTGGGCTCGAGCAACAAACCCGCCGCTGGTCAGGCTTTCGCTAAACCGCCCACGGCACGCGTGGGGTCGATCATCTCCCGGTATCGGCACGCTGGCGGCACTCGGCCATTGCATGGATTGCGTCCGCGGGGTGCTCCTGCCTCGGCCTTGGTTGGACAGACGGCGGCGATCGCGCCAGGGTAGGTTCGATGGCGGCCGGGTTTTAGCGGCGGTCGGGTCCGGGCCTATCCCACGGCCCGATTTCGATCACCTTGAACCACCGGCCCGGCGATCGTCCTGTTCGAACCGGTTATTCGTTTTAATATCATGACGTCCCGGGTGGGCTACCCGCGACCAAGAAATGAAGGGAGAGTATCCGATGCAGATAGTCGACGCCCAGATCCACCTTTGGGGCACGGGTTTGCCAAGTAACCTCTCGCATCGGCAGGTGACGGCATTCACCCCCGAGGAGGCTATCGCGCTGATGGACGAGGGTGGTGTTGACGCTGCGGTTATTCATCCGCCCGGTTGGGATCCGGGGTCTACCGACATGGCATTCTCGGCGGTGCGGAACTATCCGGGGCGGTTCGCGATCATGGGGTCGGTGCCGCTCGATCGACCGGAGTTCTCGTGCGCTTATCTCAAATTGGCGAGCGCAACCTGGGATGCTGGGGCTCCGGTACACATTCCTGCATGATCCCGCTCGGCAGTGGTTGGCAGACGGCAGCCTCGACTGGCTTTGGACCGCGGCGGAGGATGCCGGTGTTCCGATCGCGGCGCTGGCGACGGATTCGCTGGCGGAACTGGGACGGATCGCCGAACGCCACCCTGGCCTGCGACTGACGATTGATCACCTGGGTGGCAGGGGCGGCATGACCACGTTGAAAGACGCCGCGGCCATGACCCACATGCCCGCGCTGCTCGCGCTGGCGAGGTTCCCCAATGTGGCCGTCAAAGCGACCGGGGCGCCAGGCTATTCCAGCGAGGCCTATCCGTTTCCGCAGATGCACACCTATTTGCGACAGATCTATGATGCGTTCGGTCCGCACCGGATGTTCTGGGGAACCGACATTTCGAAAATGCCGTGTTCCTGGCGCCAATGTGTCACGATGTTCACCGAGGCGCTGCCATGGCTCAGCGATGACGACAAGAGATTGATCATGGGAGAGGCGCTTTGCGCGTGGTGGGGCTGGGACCGGCCCGCCTGACATCCTTCTGAGCCTGATGGCGGTAGGATATGATCGGCGCTTGATCCGGTTAAGCGTTGCGATGACAAGGGAACGTTTCAGATGAACCAAAATACAAAGGGCAAGCAAGTTGCCGTGGTGGTTGGCGCAACATCGAAGTGGCAGTCGGATGGCCGCAACACGATGCTGGCGCATGGCAGGCCGTTGGACGACAGCGATCTGCCGGCGGGCGTGCGCTGGGGCGTCGGGGGCGCCATTGCGCAAAAGTTTGCCCGTGAGGGCTTCTTTGTCGTCCTGACGACACGGGCCGCGTCCAATGCTTCAGCACTGGCGGAGGCCATCATGGCGCAGGGGGGAGACTGCATGATCGTTGAGATGGACCTTGTATCACAGGGTTCGATCTCGACGGCGTTTGCCACGATCCGCCAGGATGCCGGCGACCCCGACGTCTTGATTTATAACGCGGGCTACCTGGAGGGCCGTGATCTTCCTGCTGAGAAAGAGCTGCTTGAATATATTCCGGTAGAAATGTTTGATACCGCCCAGCACATCGCCAGTCGTGGGCCGTTCCTTGTAGCAAAGGAAGTATTGCCGGCGATGCGGAGGAAAGGTGAGGGGTCGTTCATATTTTCCAATAACTCCAAATCGCTGCGGGGACACAAACGATATACCGGCGAGTCATTGTACTATCCCAGGGTCATGATGCGGACGTTGTCGCAGGTTCTAACAGAGGAATACTCCGAGTACGGCGTGCACGTGGCCAATGTGGTGATTGACGGAACAATCGACTCACCCGGCACCCGGGCGCTGCCAAAAATTCAGAACCAGCCGGATCTTGTTATGAATCAAGTAAAGATCGCCGAGGCATTCTACTATCTGCATACCCAGGATCGGTCGTGTTGGACGCATGAACTGCAGCTTACGCCGTTTCGGACCAAGCCAAGTTATTGACGGGGCGGCACGCGGATCACCGTTGTCGTGCGCGCTGAACCGGCCGGGCGTCTCCATGGGGCGCCGTCGGGAAGGGGCTGAGACAGTGCGGGCGCAAGTAGCCAAGTAAAACAGGAGAATGATGATGACCTTGAAGATTGAACGGTTTCAGCCGGAGGGAATGAATGTAAGAATGTCCGACGGGCAGCCTTCCTATTCGCATGTTGTAACCGTCAGCTGCACTGGCAGGATCGTCTACATCGCCGGCCAGTTGGCCCGCGATATCGACGGCAATTGCGTGGGCAAGGGGGATATGCGGGCCCAGATGGAACAGACGTTTCTCAATCTCGATCGATGCCTCAAGGCTGCGGGCGCAACATGGGCCGATGTGGTCAAGACCAATACGTTCGTGACCGATTTCGATGAATTCCAGAAGTGCGGTGATGTGCGCATGCGCTATTTTGGCGTTGCGACCCCGACCAGTACAACGGTTGGCGTCACCCGCCTGGCCGGCCCTGATTTCATGATCGAGATCGAGGCTGTCGCGGTGGTTGCTTCGTAAGGCGGCGACCGGCCGTGTTGCAACTTCCGATCGGTGACGATCGAAGGTGATCGAACAATCGTGGTTCCTGGGCGGAGCCCGCTCAAATTAGTGGGTTCTGTAACTCTCGGCTGATAGACCCAAGTCCGGAAGGAACGGACCAGGCGAACGCTGTCAGATCGCAGGGGCGGGCACCGCTGGGTTCGGCAGAGCGCCACGCTATCGGGTTCGGCAGAGGGCCACGCTATCCGCGCCATTTCGGTGCGATGAAGGCAAGCGAGCGATGCTGGAGGCGGTTGCAGTCGCTGGCGCGAGGCGGCAGATACGCGACGGTGAAATCGAACTCGGCCAAGCCAAATCCGGCAGTCTGCGACTGCATTGGCGCGGGCCACAGAACTGGACACGAAACTCTTCCCTTCTTCCAGGCGCCAAACACCCGCAATCCCGCTAGACGCTGTGGCCGGTGTTGGGCCGATCGGTCAGTAACTGCCCTGTCGGGCATCAGCCGAATCGCGCACCGCTTCCAGGCTGATGCCTGGCCAGTTGGCGACAAACCGAGACAATTCGCTGGCCGGGCAGGCCGGGCTGAACAGGAAGCCTTGCGCCTCCTGGCAGGAGTTGGCCGCGAGAAGATCCGCCTGTGCTTGCGTCTCAACGCCCTCGGCCGTGGTGGCTATATTAAGAACCGCCGCCAATTGCAGCATCGTGCGCACGATCGCGGCGCCTTCGGAAGATTCCGTCATGGCGGCGACGAATGATTGGTCGATCTTCAGGCGATCCAACGGAAAGTTTCGCAGGTGGGTGAGTGAGACGAAGCCTGTGCCGAAATCGTCCAGCGCGATGCGGACACCTAACGTTCGCAGATGTTTCAGCGCTTCCTGGCCTGTCGTGGATTGGTCGAGCAGTGCGCTCTCGGTGATCTCCAGTTCAAGTCGCTGCCCCTGCTGGCCCGATGCGGCGAGAGCCGCTTCCACGGTCTCCGCCAGATCGTCCCGTGCCAATTGATAGGGGGAAAGGTTTACGGCGACGCGCCAGTCTTCTGGCCACTGGGCGGACTGGCAGAGCGCCGTGCGCAACGCCCAGGTGCCGATCGACACCATCAAGCCGGTTTCTTCGGCGCAGCGGATGAAATCACCTGGCATCAGCAGCCCACGCTGCGGGTGGCGCCACCGCAACAACGCCTCGAAGCCACACAACTGTCCATCGGCGAGGGATATCTGCGGCTGGTAATAGAGTTCCAACCCGTCATGCGCCAGCGCATGGCGTAGATCCATTTCGAGGCTGCGCCAAACCTGGGCATCGCGGTCCATGGAAGGTTCGAAAAAGCGCGAAGTCCCGCGGCCGTCACGTTTGGCCGCATAAAGCGCGATATCCGCTCGGCGGAGCAGTTGATCGACGTCCGTATCACCAGGTCCCGCCAGGGTAATTCCGATCGAGACACCGATGATCGCATGGTGGCCCTCGATCTCATAGGGACGGCTCAATGTCTCGATGACGCGCCGCGCCAGGAGTTTGGCCGCACGGGTCTGTTCACCGTCGAATTGAGCGATGGCAAATTCGTCGCCGCCGAGCCGGGTGATGGTGTCGGTTTCTCGCACGATCTCGCGCAGGCGGTCAGCCACCTGGCACAGCAGGCGATCACCAATGGGGTGGCCTAACGTGTCGTTGACGGCCTTGAAGCGGTCGAGGTCCAGATAGAGGATGGCAAGGTCTTGACCGCGACGCGCCCGACTGAGGCCTCGGGCAACGTCATCGCGGAAGGCAATCCGGTTCGGCAGGCCGGTCAGGGCATCGTGACGCGCCAGATGATCGAGCTTCGCGCCGTTGCGGCGCAACTCGTCGGAGGTTTCCCGCAAATCGATAGTGAGCTTTTCCAGCCGTTGCGTGCGATGCAGCGAGAACAACAGATAGGCGACGATCGACGCGGTGACGGTCAGGCCGCTCGCCAGGACCGCGACGGCGTTCCAGTGTGCCATCGCTCCAACCGGGGTACCGACCTGGAGGAAGATCGCAGCCCATCTTTGATCGACAATTTCCAGCGTGCCCTGCCAATGCGGCGCCAGCATAACCGTCTCTTCGTCTGGCGCGGGCTCGCCATTGGCCGCGTGCCAGTAGATCAGCCGATTGCCCTTGGGCCCGTCGGGATCGAACACGTACATATTCAGTTCGGCGAGGTGCAGTTTGGTGGCGAGGATGTTTTCGATCATCGCCGCGGTCTCGAACGCGCCCAGCACCACACCGGCAATGGGGTTGGAGACCTCTGTTCCCAGCACGATTTTGCCGTTGACCGGGATGAAGCTCATGAGCCCACCGTTGGGACGTTGCATGTTCATAAGCTTGACCGGCGGGGTGGCAGCGGGCTGGTCGGTGGCCCGGGCGCGGGCGATGGCACGACTGCGCATGGGTTCGGAGATCAGATTGAGACCCATGACCGGACGGTTGATCTCGCCCGGATCCGAATAAAGGATCGGGAAATACTCGTCACGTTCGCCGGCCCGCGTCAGCTTGCCCTCGGCATTGCGGTCCATGATCTGAAAGTTGGGGATCCCGCTGGCCTGGATCTCACGCTCGAACGCCGCCCGGCCTGCGCGGGTGACACGGGGCGCCCAGCCGGTATCCCGCAATCCCGGCACCCTCTCGCGCAGGGTGTGGGAGAAGGTTTGATATTCGTTCCGGGTAACCGGATGGTCGACCGATTTGCAAAAGGCGCGAAGGGAATAAAGCAGGTCGGTGGCGTCTTTCAGACCGGCATTGATCGTTTGCAGATGATTGCTGGCCAGGCCGGTCAGCTTTAATTCCGCGAGATGAGTTTGCCAGGTCTCGATGGCCACGAACATGAAACTGGACGCAAGCAAGCCGGTAACGCCAGTCAGGATGACGATCAGGTAGCGACCGATATGGGTTCTGGCGTTGGCGCCGCGCAGATAGGTGATCACGGCGGCGGCGACGCCGTCACGGAATCCTCGCGTCGCCAAACCAGCCAGTGTCGGCAACTTCGTCTTTCCCCTAAACAGGATAACCGCGTCGTGACATTCATCTTTGGCTTTGTGCCAATGAAATGGTTAAGATGATGTAAACATGGGCCTTGATAACGTTGCCGCGGTTACACTGGATTAACGGTCACCGCCTGCGGTTCGACAACGCGGGCCATCGCCGGAGCCCGGGCGCATCGGTCGTTGGCACAATGGATACCCAGGCCGGCAACGTTCCCCTGTTTCGCGGCCCCCTGTGTACCGGCCCCCTGTGTAGCGGCGCCGTCCATGCTAAAGCGATGCGGACCTGATTCGTGCCCTGACAGGAGGAACTCCCATGGCTGACACCAACAAGCCGCAACCCGGCATCATGACCGATCGCAACCTGGCGCTGGAGCTGGTGCGCGTGACCGAGGCGGCGGCGCTCGCGGCATCTCACTGGATCGGCCATGGCAAGAAGAACGAGGCCGATGGCGCCGCGGTCGAAGCCATGCGCCAGCGCGTTCGACGCGGTCGCGATCAATGGCACCGTGGTGATCGGCGAGGGCGAAATGGACGAGGCGCCGATGCTGTTTATCGGCGAAAAGGTTGGCGCCGGCGGGCCGCCGATGGATATTGCCGTCGATCCGCTGGAGGGCACGACGCTGACTGCGAAGGGCGGTCCGAACGCCATGGCGACCGTCGCCCTGGCGGAGAACGGTAATTTCCTGCATGCCCCGGACATCTACATGGACAAGATCGCGGTTGGCGGCGGTCTGCCGCCCGGGGTGGTCAGTCTGGACGACTCGGTGGGGGCCAATCTGCGGAACCTGGCGCGGGCCAAGAAGTGCGACGTTTCGGAACTTGTTGCCTGCATCCTGGACCGCGACCGGCACAAGGACCTGATCGCCCACTGCCGTGAGGCCGGCGCGCGGGTCATGCTGATCAGCGATGGTGACGTGGCCGGGGTGATCGCCACGGCGATGCCGGACGCGGAGATCGACATCTACCTGGGCTCGGGCGGCGCGCCCGAGGGTGTGCTGTCCGCGGCGGCGCTGCGCTGCGTCGGCGGGCAGATGCAGGGACGCCTGCTGTATGAATCGGACGATCAGATCGAGCGGGTTCGCGCGATGGGCCATGCCGATCCGAAGCGGTGCTTTTCGGTCGAGGAAATGGCGAAGGGCGACGTGATGTTCGCCGCGACCGGCGTGACCTCGGGCGCGATGCTGCGCGGTGTGCGGCGCCGGGTCGGCGGTGCGATGACCCATTCGATCGTGATGCGCAGCCACTCGGGCACCGTGCGGTTCATCGAGGCGCACCACAACTTCGTGCAGAAGACCTGGACGCCGACTTAGTGCGCGCACGTCCCGGTTGGCGGGTGCACCGATTGGTTGGTGACGGGTTCGTGCGGTCGTGCTGACCGCACCGGAGGCCGTCCTGGGCGTCACCAACAGCCTGTCGGGCCGGCGTTGGCTGTGGCGCACGGGGGAGGAGCGGGTCGCCGCCGGGATCGCCCAGCGGCTGGGACTGCCGGAAATTGTCAGCCGCCTGCTGGCTGCCCGAGGCATCGGGATCGACGACGCGGCTGATTTTCTGGAACCGACGTTGCGGGTGCTGTTGCCGGACCCCTCCATCATGACCGACATGGACGTCGCCGCGGATCGCATCGGCCGATGCGGTGCGCCGGCAGGAGACGTGTGGCGGTGTTCGGCGACTATGACGTGGATGGCGCCTGCAGCGCGGCGTTGATGGTGGGGTTCCTGCGGGCGCTGGGCTGCCCGGTGCAGCATCATGTGCCGGACCGGATCAAGGAAGGCTACGGCCCGAACGCGGCGGCCTTGGCTGCGCTGGTCGCCCGTGGCGCCCGGCTGGTCGTTTGCGTCGATTGCGGCACCGCCGCTGCGGTGGCGCTGTCGGCTGTCGCCGGGCAGGCCGAGGTAATCGTGCTGGACCATCACAAGGCGGAAGGACCGCCGCCGTCGATCCTGGCGACGGTCAACCCGAACCGGTTGGATGATGCGTCTCGGCTAACCAACCTGTGCGCCGCCGGTGTTGCGTTCCTGACCGCGATCGCCACGGTGCGGGCGCTGCGACGGCTGGGATTCTTCGCCAGCCGGGCGGAACCCGATCTGATGGGTCTGCTGGATCTGGTGGCGCTGGCGACGGTCTGTGACGTGATGCCGCTGACCGGCGTCAATCGCGCGTTCGTCTGCCAGGGGTTGAAGGTGATGGCGCGGCGGTCGCGGCCCGGCGTCGCGGCGCTGCTGGACGTTGCCCAGGCGCGCGAGAAGCTGAACGCCTCGACCTGCGGTTACGCGCTGGGACCCCGGATCAACGCCGGCGGGCGGATCAGCGAGGCGGATCTGGGGTTGCGGCTGCTGTTGTCCGAGGACCGGATCGAGGCGCTCGCCCTGGCGGAAAAGCTGGAGGCGGTGAACCGGATGCGGCAGGACGTCGAGGCCGGCATCATGGAGGCGGCGATGTTCGCGGCCGAAGCTGCAGGTCGCCGCGGGCCGGGCGGCGGTGCTGGTGACCGGCGAGGGATGGCATCCCGGGGTGGTCGGCATTGTCGCCGGGCGGATCAAGGAGCGCTTCAACCGCCCGGCCTGCGTGGCAGGCTTCGCGAACGGGCTCGGCAAAGGATCCGGGCGGTCGGTGCCGGGAGTGGATCTGGGGGCGGCGGTGATCGCCGCACGCCAGGCTGGGCTGCTGATGACCGGCGGCGGGACACGCGATGGCGGCGGGGTTCTCGGTGCAGCTTGAGCAGCTGGCGGACTTTCACGCGTTCCTGGACGAGCGGTTATGCGCGGCGGCTTCGCATGCCGGGTGCGGCGGACTCTGATCGTCGAGGGCACGCTGGCGGTGTCGGGCGCGACAACCGAGGTTGCGCGACACCTGGAACGGCTGGCGCCGTTTGGCGCCGGCAATGAGGAGCCGACATTGGTGCTGCATCGCGCGCGGGTGGTGCGGGCCGACCGGGTGGGGCGGGAGGGCGGCTCGATCCGGGCTTTCGTGGAAGGCGAAGGCGGCGGAGCCGCGGCTGAAGGCGATGATGTTCCGGGCGCGGGAGGGGGCGGTGGCGGATGCGCTGCTGGCGCGGGCGAAGGGTGTGCCGCTGCATCTGGCGGGGCATTTGCGGGCTGAGGAATGGAATGGCGCGGTCAGTCCTTGCTTCATCATTTCGGATGCCGCGGTGGCTTGATTGCCGACGGTCGACAACAACGCTTGACCGTTGAAGGCGGGTCCGCTACCCACCGCCGGCCCGATGGTTGTTTTCGGTGGCACCGGCCTTGTCCCGTTCGTCTAGAGGCCCAGGACACCGCCCTTTCACGGCGGTAACACGAGTTCGAATCTCGTACGGGACGCCAATTATTTCAATGAATTGCGATACAAGAGTGGCTGGTCTATTCGGGCACTTCCTGCCCTTCCAGGCCGCTCCGGCGCCCACCGACCCAAAAAACAGCGTCTCCGCACCGCTAGAGTGCGATGGTCCGAGGTTGACCCAACTTCAGACGTGAATTGCCCTCTCAAACAAAGCGCCCTGTAGCCTGATACCTTCAACCTGAACCTATCGGGCTCTACCGAATTCCACCAAGCCGCCGCTGCGTCCGGAACGACACCCGCCAAACGCTGTTGCCACCCTACGACCCACGCTCACGCTGGCTCTGATTGGACCCCTGCCACGCTGCCCGCGCTGCAGCGCATGGAAATCGTCCAGAGGCAACGAAATCCATGACTCACTAAAATCCCGCGCCGTGGCCGTCCACTTCCAACAGACTGAGGCGCGACAGGTCCGCGGTGGCATGTCCTTTGTCATCGACAGTCACGGCGTCAGCGAAGCGCATGCCAAAAAGGATACGCTCCGCCGCGTAGTCCTTCACGTCTTGCACCATCGCCGCCAATGCCTGGTCACGGGCCTCGATCGTCAGGAACAGTCGCACATTCGCGGCGGCCAGCGCCTCGGCGTCGTAGCCATGCAGCGGGCTCGTCCGATCGATGACGTGCATCAGTGTCGAAGGCATGACGAACAGCGGCAAATGCGACTGCGCCAAGCGTAGATCAAGAATCCGGCGAAACGACACACCCTCTGTGGTACGCTCGGCCAGCAGCACGAACAACCGAACGTTTGCGCCGCTCATGATCGATGTTCGCCCATTGGCGATACGCAGCATCAACGTCGGCTGGCCGTTATGCATCGTTACCACCGCGTTGTCGGCATAGAGGATCTTCGCCTTGGGCCGCGAGAAGCGAACGAACAGCAGCCCGGTGACAATCGCGGTGAATGCTGTCCCTGTAACGATCTCCGCCGCCGAGATGACGTGGCCGTACAGCGTCGACGGGGCCATAACCCCATAGCCCACCGTCGCCAGCGTCTCGATGCTGAAGAAGAAGACATCGAAGAAGGAATAGGGTCGCGCGTTGACGACGTCGCCGGGGCTCAGAACATAGAGCAGCGCAAAGACCAGGTTGATGGCAAGCCAGGCGCCAATCATCGCGACGACGAAGCTTGGCCAGGACAAGCTGACCGCGAGATGATAAGGATCCCTGAAGTCGAACCGGGCGGCACCCAATTTCCAGAGACCGAATTCCTCTCGCCCGATTGGGATCGGCTTTGCAGAACGCCGGGGTTTGCGGTTCGACATGCCACCAGATTAGCCCGCGTACGGCCGATGCGTCACCCTTTGCGCCATAGGTCGCGGCATGCGAAATACGATCCCAGAGTGGCGCAGGTTGAAGTGCAGCCACCGCAAGGGGAGACAAGCATGGCGACCGTGTCCATCCGCGACGTCCGCAAGCGCTACGGATCTACCGAGGTTCTGCATGGCGTTAGTGTGGAAATCCAGGATGGTGAATTCGTTATCCTCGTCGGCCCGTCCGGCTGCGGAAAATCAACTCTGTTGCGGATGATCGCGGGGCTGGAGAACATCACCAGCGGACAGATCGCCATTGGCGGGCGTGTGGTCAATGACGTCGCCCCGAAGGAACGCGACATCGCGATGGTGTTTCAGAACTACGCGCTTTATCCGCACATGACGGTTCGCGACAACATGGCCTTCGCCCTGAGTCTCGCCAACGCCCCGAAAGCCGTCATCGACCAGAAGGTGGGCCGAGCGGCGGAGATTCTGAGCCTGGCGCCCTATTTGAACCGCTATCCGCGCCAGTTGTCAGGCGGCCAGCGCCAGCGCGTGGCGATGGGCCGGGCGATCGTCCGCGACCCTCAGGTCTTCCTGTTCGACGAACCGCTGTCCAACCTGGACGCCAAGCTGCGCGTGGCGATGCGCGCCGAAATCAAGGAACTTCACCAACGGCTGACGACCACCACGGTCTATGTCACCCACGACCAGATCGAAGCCATGACCATGGCCGACAAGATCGTCGTCATGAACGGCGGCAACGTCGAGCAGATTGGCGCTCCGCTGGAACTCTACGACAATCCGGCCAATCTGTTCGTCGCCGGCTTCATCGGCTCCCCGGCGATGAACTTCCTGAAGGGCCGGGTGGACGCTGGCGCCTTTCGCTCCGACGAAGGCACCTCGTTGCCGCTTCCTGACACCAGGGGCGTCGCGCAGGGCAGCCCAATCGTCTACGGCATCCGGCCGGAACATTTCCAGCTGAATGGCGCCGGGGTTCCGGCGCGGGTGAATGTCATCGAACCCACCGGCTCCGAAACCCAGGTGATGGCCGAGTTCGCCGGTACTCCCATTATCGCCGCCTTCCGTGAGCGTGTTTCCGCCCGGCCGGGGGAAACGATCCATATCACCCCGGACCCAGCCATGGTGCACTTGTTCGACGCAACGACCGGCCAGCGCATGAGCCTATGATCACGCCGGCGATCCGTAACCCCCGCCACCCGGCGTTTCGATAACGAACACGTCGCCGGCACTCAGCTCGGCCCGGTCAGTGCCGGTCAGTTCGACGCGCGACCCATCCGCCCGTTCCACCCATTGCCGTCCCGCCGCTCCGTCCGCGCCGCCGTCCAGCCCGAACGGGGCGACCTTCCGGCGTGATGAGACGATCACCGCGGTCATCGGCTCCAGAAACCGGATCCGCCGGACCGCGCCGTCGCCGCCATGCCATTTGCCCGCCCCGCCGGAGCCGTGACGGATCGCGAACAGCTCCTGCCGGACCGGGTACCGCAGTTCCAGGATCTCGGGGTCGGTCATCCGGGTGTTGGTCATGTGGGTTTGGATGGCGGAGGTGCCGTCAAAGCCCGGGCCGGCCCCGGTACCGCCGCAGATCGTCTCGTAGTACTGGCGTGTGGCATCGCCGAACAGAAAATTGTTCATCGTGGCCTGCGAGCAGGCGATCGCACCCAAAGCCCCGAAGATCGCGTTGCAGGTAGCCTGGGAAACCTCGGTGTTGCCCGCCACGACCGCCGCACCGGGATAGGGCGACAGGAATGTCCCCGGCGGAATGATCAGGCTCAGCGGCTTCAGACAGCCGTCGTTCAGTGGGATATCGTCGCCAACAAGACAACGGAAGACGTACAAAACCGCGGCACGGGTGACGGCGGGCGGCGAATTGAAGTTGCCCTCGTCCTGAGGTCCGGTGCCGGTAAAATCAACCGTCGCGCTGCGTGACTGGCGGTCCACGCTGATCGAAACACAGAGGTCGCGGCCGTTGTCCATCTTGTAATCAAAACGTCCGGAGCCCAGGCGCTCGATAACACGGCGGACCGATTCCTCGGCGTTGTTCATGACATGCCGCATATACGCGCTGACCACCGGCCAGCCGAATTGGGAGACTACGCGTTGCAGTTCCTGAACGCCTTTTTCGTTCGCCGCCACCTGCGCCTTGATGTCCGCGACATTCACATCCGGGCTGCGCGCGGGATAACGGGCACCGCCTAACAACGCGCGGAACTCGGCCTCCCTGAAATGTCCCCCGTCCACCAGCAGGAAATCATCGATAACCACACCCTCTTCCTCAAGCGTGCGCGACATCGGCGGCGTCGACCCGGGCGTGATGCCGCCGATGTCGGCGTGATGGCCCCGGCTGCCGACGAAAAACAGGATGTCACGGCCGGCGTTGTCGAACACCGGGGTTATCACGGTAATGTCGGGCAGATGAGTGCCCCCGTTGAACGGGTTGTTCAGCGCAACCACATCGCCGGGCTTGAGCGTGTGCCGGCGGTGATCCAGAACGGTGCGAACACTCTCCCCCATGGCACCGAGATGAACCGGCACGTGCGGGGCATTGGCGACCAGAGCGCCGCCGGCGTCAAAAATGGCGCATGAAAAATCCAGCCGCTCCTTGATATTCACGCTCATCGAGGTGTTTTGCAGCACGGCGCCAGTTTGTTCCGCAACGTTCATGAACAGGTTATTGAACAGTTCCAGTAACACCGGATCCGGCCGCTCACTCCCAGCCGGCACCCGGCTCGGCAGGGGCTCGGTGCGACGCAGGATCATGTGGTCCATCGCCGTCACCTCCGCGGTCCAGCCGGGTTCGATGACAGTGGTGGCATTGGCCTCGCGGACCAGCGCCGGGCCGGCGATGCGGTCGCCGGCCAGCAGGGATGTCCGGTCGAGGACCGGTGTTTCGACCTCGACGTCCCCTGTGAAGATGCGGACGCGGTCGATGATGTCGGGTTCGCCGGTTTCCCGGGCGGACAAGGTCGCCTCGTCGGCGACTTTTCCAGGCAAGGTGGCTTCAGCGGCGACCGTCTCGACGACGACCGGGCGGTCCGGTGTCGCGAAGCCGAAGCGCGCGCGATGCGCCGCGGTGAAATCCGACATGATGGTTTTCAGGTCGCGTAAAGCAACGACCAGGGCAGCCTCCGTGCCGGCGTACCGCAAATGGAGTGATTTGGCGGTCGTCACGTCCTCGGGCGCGGCACCTTGGGCAACCAACGCGGAAACCGCCTCGGCGGCAAGCTTATCGGCCAAAGTCTCCAGTTGCGGCAGGGTGTCGGCACCGAGCGGGATCTCGACCGCCTGCTCCTTCATCGTGGTCTGATCCGCCAGGCCCATCCCATACGCCGATAGCACACCGGCATAGGGGTGGATGAACACCGTTTCCATGCCCAACGCATCGGCCACCAAACAGGCATGCTGGCCACCCGCGCCACCGAAGCACTGCAAGGCAAAGCGGGAGACGTCATGGCCCTTTTGCACCGATACCTGCTTGATGGCATTGGCCATGTTGGCGACGGCGATTTGCAAAAATCCTTCCGCCACCTGTTGCGGTGTCCGGTCGCCGCCGATCTCGCGCGCCAGTTCGGCGAATTTGGTGGCGACGACATCGGCGTCGAGCCGCTGGTCAGCGTGCGGGCCAAAAATCGGCGGGAAATGCGCCGGCTGGATTTTCCCCACGCAGACGTTTGCGTCAGTGACTGTGAGCGGTCCGCCACGTCGATAGCAGGCTGGGCCGGGATTGGCGCCAGCCGAGTCCGGCCCGACGCGCATGCGGGCACCATCGAAATGCAGGATAGACCCGCCGCCGGCCGCCACCGTGTTAATCGCCATCATCGGCGCCCGCATCCGAACGCCCGCCACCGCGGTCTCGAACGCCCGTTCGAAGGCGCCGGCATACAGAGCGACGTCGGTTGACGTGCCGCCCATGTCAAAGCCGATGATCTGATCCAGGCCGGCCATGCCAGCCGTGCGGGCAGCCCCGACGATGCCGCCGGCTGGACCAGACAGGATCGCGTCCTTGCCCTGGAAGCTGTGCGCCTCGGTCAGGCCGCCGTTCGACTGCATGAAATACAGCCGTGTGCCGGTCAGTTCCGACGCCACCTGATCCACGTAGCGCCGCAGGATAGGCGACAGGTAGGCATCGACGACCGTGGTGTCGCCGCGCGGCACCAGGCGCAGCAACGGGCTGACCGCATGGCTGGCCGAGACCTGGGTGAAACCGGCGTCGCGCGCCAGTTCGGCCAGGCGCTGCTCATGGGCAGGATATTTCCAGGCGTGCATCAGCACGATGGCGCAGGCATTGATGCCAGCCTGCCGGGCATCGGCGAAAATGTCTCGGGCATAGGCTTCGTCGAGCGGCTCAATCTCGGCGCCGTCCACCCCGACGCGTCCGCCGACCTCCGCGACGCGTTCATACAGCATCGTCGGCAGGGTGATGGCGAGATCGAACAGGCGCGGCCGAGCTTGATTGCCGATGCGCAGGGCATCGCCGAATCCTTTGTTTACCAATAGTAGGGTCCGGTCGCCTTTGCGCTCCAGCAAAGCGTTGGTGGCGACGGTGGTGCCCATTTTGACCGCCTCGATCAGGCCCGGTGGAATGGGCGCGTCAAGCGCGATCCGCAGGATCGATTTGATGCCGGCGATGGCCGCGTCCTTGTAGCGTTCCGGGTTTTCCGACAACAACTTATGGGTTGACAGTCGGCCGGATGGATCACGCGCGACGATGTCGGTAAAGGTGCCGCCGCGATCGATCCAGAATTGCCACATGTGTTGTCCTGTCGGATGGTTCCGCCGCATCAGTGCAGATGCCGTGGGAAGGAGGCAAGCCCCAATCTCGCACGGGATATGGGTCCTAGGCCCTACCGAATACGCACCATTGCCGGGTCACAGGTCGCGCGCAGTTGACGATAACGGGCGATTGTTCATCAAGCATAAGTAACCAAATGGAACTATGATCTGGCGGTCTGTTCTTGCAGGACTTTCTTTATACTCTGATGTGACTACCGGATGTTAAGCCTTCTCTGCAAAAGCCGCGGCAACCGCCCGGAACCCAACCGGGGGATTCGGCCCAATGCAGGCAGCCGGGATGTCTCCTACACCGACCTTCAGGCCACCTACGCCGGGCTGCTGAACGGCATCCTGTCGCTGTCCAACGGTCAAACCCTGGTGCGGCCGACCCGGTTCGCCGACACCGCCAACGCCTCCAGTTCAGGCGTCTTGCAGTTTGAGCAGACCAGCGCGGGTGTGGCCATTTCGGTTGGTTCTGGCGGCGAGCATTTTCAGCCCGGCGGGCCCGGAACGGTGTTGCAACTCTATGCCTGACAGCATCCCGGCCGACCGGGTCGAACGCTCGCCACTATGATTGGACGGGCATCCGGCCGGCCAACCCATTTCAGCCGGCCCGCCGGACGCTGGGCGTTCATCCCGTGTCGCCACGCCCGCTGCCAGGCTCGCTCAGGCGCGGCTGGTTTTCATCAGCGGCACGGTTTTCGCAGGAGAGACGGCGCGACAGAGACAAATGAACGAGGGTTCCGCCGTGCGAAAGTTGCCGTTCCTGGTCATCGCCATGCTTATTTGCGCTGCAATCGCCCCAGCCAGGGCAGAAAACTCCCTACTCGACACCGTTCTGAAGCGCGACAAGATCATCGTCGCGACCTACAGCACCTCGCCGCCGCTCGCCTATGTCGACGACAACGGCAAGCTGGTCGGGTTCGAGATCGACATGGCGCGCGAAATCGCCAAGGATCTTCTGGGCGACCCGAACAAGGTCGAGTTCGTGGTGGTGCAGTCCGACGGGCGTTTCCCGGCGGCGTTGTCGGGCAAGGTCGATTTCGGCCTGTGCTCGACCACGATCTACCCGGACCGGGCGGTGCGCATCGCCTTCACCCGGCCCTATATCGACACCGGCAACAGCCTGATCGCGCGCAAGGATGCCGGGATCAAGATCGATCCAGGAACTGAACGATCCGAAATACACCTACGCGATCCTGAACGTTCCGCCGGCGATCGAGCGCGCCAAGCAGGTGCTGCCGAACGTCAAGACCTTGCTGCTGGACAGCCCGTCGGCGCTGTTCCTGGCGGTGAAGACCGGACGCGCGACGGCGTTCAACATCGACAAGCCGATCGCCGATTACTACGAGCACGAGAATGACGATCTGATGCGGCTGGACGTCACCGGGACGCCGTTCGCCTATGTGCAGCAGGACGCGATCTTCATGAAGCCGGGCGACTTCAAATGGTGGCTGTTCCTCGATACCTGGGTCGGTGAGCTGCGTTACGGCTCGCGCTACAGCAATACGTCGGAATGGTATCAGAAATGGCTGCACAAGGATCCGCCGCCGCAGCGGAGCTACGATTTCAACAAATACTGATCCGCATGCTCGTTCGACCTGCATTTCATCGCGCGCCTGATCCCGGCGCTGCTGGAGGGCGCCGAGGTCACGGTCGAACTGGCGATCCTGACGATGCTGATCTGCCTGGTCTGGGGCCTGCTGGTGGCGCTGGCGCAGGCGACGCGCGGGCCCGCTGGGCTGGCTCGCCGGCGCCTACATCCAGATCGTGCGCAACACGCCGCTGCTGATCCAGATGTACATCGTCTATTTCGGCCTGTCGCTGGCCGGCATGCCCCTGTCGGGCTTCGGCTCGGGCTTGCTGGCGTTGTGCCTGCAGAACGGCGGCTATGTCGCGGAGATCTACCGCGGCGGGCTGCAATCCGTCAGCCCGCGGCAGTACGAGGCCGGCCGCGCGCTGGGGATGCGGCGCTGGACGTTGTATCGCGAGTGTGATCATGCCGCAGGTGATTGCCCGGGTCATTCCGCCGCTGGCCAACCAGGGGATCAGCATCACCAAGGACACGTCGCAGGTCGCGGCGATCGCCGTGATGGACATCATGAAGGTGGCGCAGGTCTGGGTGGAATCCTCGGCCAACACCTACGATGTGTTCCTCGCCGTCGCGCTGATCTACCTCGTGCTTGACCAGCGATCGTCAGCCTGGGCGCGCGGATCGCTGAGCGGCAACTGGCGTTCGTCGTCATGAAGACATTCGCGCCGCTTGCTGCACAGCTACTGGTATCTGTTCCGCGGCGCCGGCATGACGCTGCTGATGGCGTCGCGCCGCGGTCGTGCCGGCGACGTTGCTGGGCGTGCGCTGGCGCTGGCGCAGGTGTTCGGTCGGCGCGCTCGACGCGTCGGCCGTCATTGGCTACATGTTCGTCATGCGCGGCATCCCGCTGCTGGTGCTGCTGACCTTCGTCTACTACCTGCTGCCGCTGACCGGCATCGACCTGCCGCCGTTCTGGGGCGTGGTGCTGGTGCTCGCCTGCTACTATGCCGCGTTCATGAGCGAGGTGTTCCGCGCCGGCATCCTGTCGCTGCCGCAGGCGCAATGGGACGCGGCGAGAAGCCTGGGCATGAGCCGCCGGCTGATGCTGCGGATCGTGATCTTCCCGCAGGCGCTGCGCCTGGCCGCGCCGCCGTTCGTCAGCCTGTGCGTCAACCTGATCAAGGCGACATCGCTGGTCTCCATCGTCGGGCTGTGGGAACTGACGATGGCAAGCCGGGAGGTCGTGGAACGCACGCTGGCGCCGTTCCAGATTTTCCTCGCCGCCGCTGCGATGTATTTCTGCATCTGCTACGCGTTGGCCCTGTATGGGAAATATCTTGAGCGCCGCGTCCTCGTTGGTCACTGAAGCCGCATCCTCCCGGCCGATGCTGGAGATGTCCGGCATCGTGAAGCGCTTCGGCGCCAATGAGGTGCTGCGCGGCGTGTCGCTGACGGTCGCTCGGGGTGAGACCGTGGTGGTGATCGGCCCGAGCGGGTCAGGCAAGACCACGCTGCTGCGCTGCATGAACCTGCTGGAGGATTACCAGGAGGGCACTGTCGCCGTCGACGGCGAGCCGGTCGGTTACACCAGAGATCGGAACGGTCTGCGTCAGCGCATGGCGGAGCGCGAGATCGCGGCGGCGCGGGAAAAGATCGGCATCGTGTTCCAGAGCTATAACCTGTTCCCGCACATGACGGTGCTGCAGAACATCGTCGCCGCGCCGATCCGGGTGCGCGGCGTTCCCCGGACCAAGGCGGAGCAGCGGGCCCAGGATCTGCTGGCAATGGTGGGATTGTCAGACAAGGCGAATGCCCATCCGGCGCGGCTGTCCGGCGGCCAGCAGCAACGCGTGGCGATCGCCCGTGCCTTGGCGATGGACCCGAAGATCATGCTGTTCGACGAGGTGACTTCCGCCCTCGATCCCGAACTGGTGGGCGAGGTGCTGGCCGCGATGCAGCAATTGGCGCGCGACGGAATGACCATGGTTGTCGTCACGCACGAAATGAGTTTTGCCCGCGATGTCGCCGATCGGGTCGTTTTCATGGACGGCGGGGTGATCGTCGAGGAGGGGCCACCCGAGGAGCTGTTCGCCGCCGCGAACCGAGCGTGTGCGGCAGTTCCTGAAGCGCTACAATGATCGTTACCGACTTTAACGGGGGTAGTCCGATGTCCGCCAGCACATTGCCGAATGCGACCCTGACCCAGGCCTACCAGTCGATGACCCCGGATCCGCCGCCCTGGCGGCGAAGGCCCAAGGCCTGATGCCAAGCGGCCTGTCGCATGACAGCCGGCATTTCGATCCATATCCGCTCTACATCCAGCGGGCACTGGGACCGGTGAAATGGGATGTCGATAACAACAGATATGTCGATTATTTCGGCGGCCACGGCGCGCTGATCCTGGGTCACAACCATCCGGCGGTCATGACGGCGGTGCATGCGGCGCTGGACCGCGGCACCCATTTCGGCGCCTGCCACGAGCTGGAGGTCCGCTGGGCGGAACTGGTCACGCAGATGGTTCCATCGGCGGAACGGGTGCGCTTCACCTCATCTGGGACCGAGGCGACGTTGATGGCGCTGCGATTGGCACGCGCGTACACCGGGCGGTCAGAAGCTCGTGCGGTTCCGTGGCCATTTCCATGGCTGGCACGATCACATGACCAGCGGGCACACCAATCATTTCGATGGCTCGGCGACCAGCGGCGTGGTCGACGGCGTGGCCGACAATGTTCTGTTGTGTGATCCAAATGATGTTGCGGGGATCACCCGTCTGTTCAACGACCACAAGGATATCGCAGCGGTCATCCTGGAGCCGACTGGCGCGAATTTCGGCAAGATGCCGATCTTGCCGTCGTTCTTGACTGTGCTGCGTGATCTGACCAGGCAGGCCGGAACGATACTGATCTTCGACGAGGTGGTAACCGGTTTCCGGGTGTCTCCTGGCGGCGTGCAGGCGGCCCTGGGAATCACGCCGGACATGACGACCCTGGCGAAGATTCTGTCCGGCGGGTTGCCGGGCGGAGCAGTGGTCGGGCGTAAGGATATCCTGGACTGGCTGGACTTCAAGGTCACCAAGGCGGCTGGAAAGGAAAAGATCGCGCATCCCGGAACCTTCAACGCAAACCCCGTTTCGGCCGCGGCCGGCATCGCGACATTGGAGATTCTGGCCGGCACCGATGCCTGTGCCCGGGCAAACGTATACGGCGCCGAGGTGCGGGCAAAGATGAATGCGGTGCTGGAGGAAGAAAAGGTCAAGTGGGCCGTGCACGGGTCTTACTCCGGCATGCATATCTATACCAATCCGGAAGGAGCGGACATCGTGCCCAGCCAGTTCGATGCCGTTCCATTTATTCAACGGATGATCGACAAACCACGTGGCGAGGGTGTCACCGGGCAGGTCCGGATGGGACTGCTGGTCAACGGCGTGGACATGAACTCGGGCCCGTCAGGAACGATTTCGGCAATGCACGGAGATGAGGAGATGGCGGTCACGGTTGACGCATTCCGGGCGACTGTTCGGGCGTTGAAGCGGGAAGGACTGGTCTCGTAAACGGGCAGCATCTGAATAAAAGGCTGCCATTTTGTTGTCGCATCAGACTGACTCGAAATATGAAGACTCGGGTCAACATTCTGCCGGCGTATCGATTCTGCTAAGCGCATCCTGCCAATGAACCGTCGTTTCCCGCCCTCCGACCATCACAACGGCCGGCATTTCTTCAATCCCGGCCTTCGCCATCCGGCAAGGGGCTTGATGCAGGTGCTGCGATGGCGTTGGCAGGGACAGCGTGCCGTGTGGCCGGATCGTGTGTCCGACCCGGTATTCGCGCCGCCGCCTGACTCCGTGGCTGCCGGCAGCGTTGCGATCACCTTTATCAATCATGCCAGTTTCCTTATCCGCATGCCGGGCGTTGTCGTGCTGACCGATCCGATTTTCAGCGAGCGTTGTTCTCCCGTGGCCTGGGCAGGTCCCAGGCGGGTACGGTCGCCCGGGATCGCCCTGGCAGACCTGCCAAGGCCTGATGTGGTACTGCTCTCGCACAACCACTACGACCACATGGACCTGCCGACGCTACGGGCGTTGCAGACCCGCTACGCCCCCACGTTTATCACAACGCTGGGTAACGCGCCGACACTGGCGAAATTGGGCATCGTCGCGACTGAACTCGATTGGTGGCAGGATCTGACTGCCACAACATTGCGTATCACCGCGACCCCAGCCCAACATTTTTCGGCCCGCACCCCGTTCGACCGGAATCGCACGCTATGGGGAGGCTTTATGCTGACCGCCGACGCTGGCCAGATCCTGTTCGCCGGGGACTCCGGGGCAGGCCCGCACTGGGGCGAGATCCGCTCGCGGCTGGGCGCACCCGATGTCGCCCTGTTGCCGATCGGCGCCTACGAACCCCGCTGGTTCATGGCGCCGGTGCACATGAACCCCGCCGAGGCTGTCGACGCCCATCTGGCACTGGGAGCGCGCCAATCGATTGGAATGCATTTTGGCACGTTTCAACTGACTGACGAAGCCATTGACGCACCCCTGCTGGCGCTTGCGGAGGCAAGGCAACGAGCCGATGTTAATAGCTTCTCGACATTGGGGTTCGGCGAGACGGGCGTGTATGAGTTGTAAGGACCAGGCGAAAACCTGAGGCAGGACGTCAGGGGGGATGATTGACGGATAGAAGAATTCCTTGGCGTCAAACAGCGGCCGGATCACGGACGAGATCCGGCCAAACCGGGTGCCGCGGGAGCTCTCGTGCCGTTCCCGGTCCGCTTCACAAAACATCCTAATTTACTGGAACAGGAGGCTACACGATGCCACCGATCGTTGCTATTGTCGCTCCCGGAATGATGGGAAGCGCCGTTGCCCACCGACTGACCGCGTCCGGCGTCGAAGTGCGAACATCGCTGGCTGGCCGCTCGGCCGACACCGTCACCCGTGCCCGGGCGGCCGGCATGATCGACGCCAACGACACAGAACTGGCCGAAGCGGATTTCATCCTGTCGATCGTCCCACCCGGGATGGCTGTGGCGCTTGCTGAACGACTGGCACCGGCGCTGCGGGCCGCACGGAAGAAGCCTGTCTACGTCGATTGCAACGCGGTCAGTCCCGATACCGTCCTGCGCATCGACCGTCTGATACGGGAAACCGGCGCTGCCTTCGTCGACGGCGGCATCATCGGCCCACCGCCTGAATCCAATTCGACCAAGACACGGATTTATCTCTCGGGCCCGGATGCGGCGAAGGTTGCTGTCCTGCAGCAATTTGGCCTGTCGACGCCAGTCCAGCCGGGCCCGGTCGGTGCCGCCTCGGCTATGAAGATGTCCTACGCGGGCATTACCAAAGGGTTCACCGCTCTCGGTGCGGCCATTATGCTTGCGGCAACCCGAGCCGGAACCGCGGATGCGCTTGTGGCGGAGATGAAAGTCAGTCAGCCCGCGCTACTGAAGTGGCTGATAACGCAAATGCCAAAAATGCACAGTAAAGCCTATCGTTGGGTCGCCGAGATGGAAGAAATTGCCGCCTTCATCGGTGACGAACAGCCCGGCTCCGGTTTCTACCAGACAGCAGCTCGGTTTTATCAAGATATCGCCCATGATTACGAGGGACCACGGCAAAAGACAGCAGCCTTGAACGCATTCTGCGACAAGGGGCAATAAGCCCAAATCAAAATGCGGCCGACTGCAACGGACAAGGCTCGTCGCCCTGCCCGGGGCTGCCGCGACCCGCCTCGATCTCCTGAACTCGTTCATAAGGCTGCGTTGAAAAGGAACCTGCCATCGTTTCGAAACCCTGATGTCCGGGATGGGGACTACCTCTTTCCCGGCGCGCCGCCACGGCTCTCGCCGATTGACATGGGTTCGGGTCATGGCAAGATCGCCGAAAACGCGACTGGGTCGCGAATGGGCGGCCCTGGAAAACGGGAGGGCGACCAATGGCATACGATTTACTGATCAAGCATGGACTTGTTGTCGACGGCTCCGGAATGCCGGCGTTCCGTGGCGACGTTGGCGTTAAGGACGGCAAGATTGTCGAGATCGGCAAACTTGACGGGCCGGCTACGCGTACCGTCGAAACTGATGGCCTGGCGGTCGCGCCGGGCTTTATCGACAATCACGCCCATTACGATGGACAGGTGACCTGGGATCCGCTCTGCACTTTTTCGCCCCAGCATGGCGCAACGACGGTGATTTTCGGCAACTGTTCGCTCGCACTTGCCCCGGTGCGACGTGGCGGGGAGCATCGCACGGCGGAGTTTCTGTCCTATGTCGAAGCGATCCCGATGGAAGTATTAAGCACCATAGACATCGATTGGGAAACTGTCCCGCAATACATGGACAAGCTCGATAAGCGTGTTGGCGTCAACACCGGCACCCTGATCGGTCACACGCCGGTGCGCTACTACGTCATGGGCGACGAGTGCCAGAAACGCGCGGCTACGCCTGACGAAATCAAGGCCATGCAGGATGTCGTGCGCGACGGCATGACAGCCGGGGCGCTTGGCCTGTCACTGTCCCGTCAAAAGGGCCATTTCGATCCGCAAGGTGTGCCGATCCCGGCGCTGTGGGCAAGCGACGAGGAAATCTTCGCCCTTGGCGACGTGCTGCGCGAACTTTGCACCGGAACGATCCAGGTCGGCGGCGGCGTGGATCAGGAATTGAAGGACGGCATGATGGCACGCCTGGCGGAGGCGACGGGCCGCACCGTCGTCTACAACAGTCTGAGCCAGACCGTGCGCTCGCCCGACAAATGGAAGCAGCATATCGCACGGGTCGACGAGACGGCGGCGCAAGGCATCCGGGCCTATCCGATGTGCAGCCCGAACCGGGTGACGCAGGACTTCACCATGCGAAACTGCCAGGTGTTCCGCGGCCTGCCGACCTGGCATCCGATCCTGCTCGCCTCCGACGAGGAAAAGCTGCGCGCCTATGCCGATCCGGCGATGCGCGACAAGCTGCATGCCGAGGCGGTGGAACACGCGGTGCCGGTGCAGGCGCCATCGGGTTCTCCAAGACGTGGTGGGACTACATGTGGGTGAACGAACCCGCCCTCGAAAAGAACAGGTCGCTGCAGTTCAAGACGCATCGGCGAGATCGCCAAGATGCAGGGCAAGCGCGTGATCGACGCGTTCCTCGATCTGGTCGTCGAGGAAATCTCGATACACGGTTCCTGCAGGCCGAGAACAACATCGACGACGAGGCGATGACGCAGATCCTGACCTATCCGAATGCGTTCATCGGCCTGGGCGACGGCGGCGCGCATGTGCAGTTCCACGGCGGCTACGGCTACACCACACGGCTGCTTGGGGAATGGGTGCGCGAACGGCAAGTGCTGACCTGGAACAGGCAGTGCGGAAGCTGACCTTCGAGTCTGCGTCGGCGTTCGGCATCCACGACCGTGGCATGCTGCGCCCCGGTCTGGCGGCCGATATCGTGCTCTTCGATCCTGCAACGGTCCGAGCCGGGAAGGAGACCGTGGTGCACGATTTCCCCGCGCGGCGGCTGGCGCATCAAGGAGGAGGCCGAGGGGGTGCATTACACCATCGTCAACGGTCAGGTGCTGCTGGAGGATGGCAAGCACACCGGCGCTCTGCCCGGGCGGGTGATACGGAACAGTTGGTATCACGCGCACCGTAACTGACCGGATTTCGCAGGAATCGAACCTTCTCACGCTGCGGGGCGGCTCGGCCGGCCGCCCCGGCTCGAACAGCGTTGGCGTTGAATGCCACAGCGGCACCCGCGTTCAGCGACTTCGTGGAGTCCAGTTCACCGCCCAACGCCCTCCGGCAACCCGCCGCATTCCAATCCACCGCTGCAATCAGTAACCCGGCAATTCGTTCACGCACACCACCCGCCAGCCGTCCGGCGTCGCCTGCAGCCGCGACAGCGACAGGTTCTGGATCGACATATGCAGCGCATTGTCCGGCCCGATCCGCAACGCATGAGCGATGGCGCCGCGGATCGCGCCGCCATGGCTGACGATCACCACATCCCGACCCGCATGCGTTTCTGCCAACCGCTCCATCGCCGCGCCGACGCGGGTGATAACCTCGGCCATGCTTTCCCCGCCCGGCGGCTTTTCCCGCCCCGCCAGCGGCCAGAACGCATGCGCCGGGATGCACCAGCCGGGCCGGCAGTTCGTGATGCGGCAGCCCCTGCCATTCGCCCAGCGACTGCTCGATCAGCCCGGGTTCGACACCAAGTGCGATGCGCGGATAGCCGTGCGCGAAGATCGTCTCCGCGGTGCGCCGGGTGCGCGACAGCGGTGTGACCAGCCAGTCCGCCGGGCGCGGCAGCCGAGCGGCCAGCGACCGATACATCGGCGCCTGTTCCAGCAGCGTCGTCTCGCACAGCGGCACGTCCATCACGCCATACAGGAAGGCCCGGGCGTTTTCCTCCACCAGCGCGTGGCGGATCAGCCAGAACGAAGTTTCCATCATTCACCAATGCTTATCAGCGCGCCGCTGACCCGGGCCGCATGGAACTGCCGCGTGAACAGCAACGCGGCGCCGCCAAGCCATACCATGTTCAGCGCGAACGCGGCGGCGAGATGATCCCAGCGGATCACGCCCTGCAGCATCGCCGCCCGCATCCCCTCGAACACATGGGTCGTCGGCAGCGCGTAGGCGATCGGGTGAAGCACGCCGGCAGCACCGATACCGGATAGAACACCGCCGAGAACGGCGCCAGCCCGAACAGGAACGCCCAGGCCAGCGGTTCCGCCCCCGCGCCATGCCGCAGCACCAGCGACACCACGCCCAGCGCCACCGCCCAGCCCATGATCATCAGGTTGATGAAGAACAGCACCAGCACCGGACCCATGGCGAACAGGTTGAACGCGTAGAACGCCCAGGCCAGCAGGATCGCCGGCAGCACCCCCAGCAGCATGCGGATGATCGACATGCCGATCAGCGCCAGCACCATCTCGAACGGCCGCAGCGGGCTGACGAAGATATGGCCGAGGTTGCGCGACCACATCTCCTCCAGGAACGAGATCGACACGCCCATCTGGCTGCGCAGCGTCACTTCCCACAGCAGCACGCCGCCCAGCAGCGTGGCGCCGGCCATGATCGCGGGATTGCCCATCCGGGCCGCCAGGAAGCTGGCGGTGAAGCCCCAGATGCACATCTGCAGGACCGGCCAGTACGCCAGCTCCAGCAGACGTGGCCAGGAACGGCGGTACAGCGCCAGATGGCGGTACATCAGCCCCCAGATGCGGCGCAGCATCGGCGTTATCGGATGTCTCATGCCGCCACCGCCTGTCTGCGGTCGCGCGCGATGTCCAGGAACACAGCCTCCAGATCGTGCCGGCCGTAGCGGGTCAGCAGCTCATCCGGACTGCCGCGATCGACCACCTGACCTTTTTTCAGCATCACCACCTCGGAGCACAAGCCGTTCGACCTCGGCCATGTTGTGGCTCGCCAGCAGGATCGTGCAGCCGCTTTCGGCGCGGTATTGTTCCAGCCACGTGCTGACCCAGGTCGCCGGTGTCGGGGTCCAGGCTGGCCGTCGGCTCGTCCAGCAGCAGCACCTCCGGCCGGTTGATCAGCGCCTTGGCCAGCGCCACCCGGGTTTTCTGTCCCGCCGATAACTGCCCCGCCGGCCGGTCCAGAATCGCGCCCAGGTCCAGCTCGCGCGCCAGGGTGGCGATCCGGTCGCTCATTTGCGGCACATTATACAGATGGCCGTAGACCCGCATGTTTTCCCGCACCGTCAGCCGCGACGGCAGAGCGACATAGGGCGACGAGAAATTCATCCGCGCCAGCGCCGCAAACCGGTCCTTTGCCATATCGTGACCAAGAATCGTGATCCGACCCGCGGTTGGGATCAGCAGGCCCAGCAGCATGGCGATCGTGGTGGTCTTGCCGGCGCCATTGCCGCCAAGCAGTCCCAGCGTCGCACCGGCTGGCACGGTAAAGCTGATGTCGTCGACCGCCAGCACGTCGCCATACCGTTTTGAGAGATTTTCGACTTGAATTGCATTCATGACTGTTCGGATAGGGTGCCGGAGGCCGTTCGCCAAGGCCTGAGTGGCGCAAAACAGATCCCCGCTGTATCCTGGATGATCATGATCGAATTCATCGCCGCCCCTGCGACCCTGCCTCCCGGAGAACGCGTCTACGCCATCGGCGATATCCACGGCTGCCTTGAACGTCTCGTCGCTCTGCACGAAAAAATCGCGGAGGACATCGCTTTTCGCCCGGCGGCGCATGTCACCCTGGTCCATCTCGGCGACTATGTGGATCGCGGCGCCGACAGCGCGCAGGTGGTCGACTGGCTGATCAACCAGCCGCCGGTTCCTGCTGACGATTTCATCAATTTGATGGGCAATCACGAGCAGATGATGCTCGCCGCGGTCGCCGGCGCCGACAAGGACGCCGCAGGTCACTGGCTGACGAACGGCGGCGCGGACTCGCTGCTGAGCTGGGGCATCTCCCGCACCGTTCCTCCATCCGAATGGGCCAGCCGCCTGCCGCTCCAGCATCTTTTGTTCCTGCGCGATCTCGAGGTCAGCCGCCAGATCGGCCCTTATCTGTTCGTCCACGCCGGCGTCCGGCCCGGGGTGCCGCTCGATCAGCAATCGCGCCACGACATGATGTGGATCCGCGAGCCCTTCCTGTCGTCCGCCGCCAGCCACGGCGCCGTCATCGTTCACGGTCATACCCCTAAACGGGAGCCTGTTGTCATGTCCAATCGCATTGCGATCGATACCGGCGCGGTGCTTGGCGGGGCGCTGACCTGCGTCGTGCTCGAAGGCGATAAACTGGCTTTCCTGCAAAGTTAGTCGGAAGTTGTGATCGCCGCTTGCTTCTCTTCGCAGTCGCACGCGAAGATGGGTTGCACCATTGCGATAGCCCCTTTACGGCAGGTTGGATGAACCAGATAACGCTCGGCTCCACGCCGCGCCCGGATGAGCCGCAGCCGGACCTCGCCGCCGCGGTCAGACGTTTGGCCCATACGAATGTACCTGGTAATCGGCGACGTCATGCTCGACCGATACACTTACGGCGACGTCACGCGGATCAGTCAGGAAGCACCGGTCCCGGTCCTGGCGATCGAGCGGGAGGTCGCATTGCCCGGTGGTGCCGGAAACGTCGTTCGCAACCTGACCGCATTGGGTGCCGCCACCGCCTTCATCTCGGTCGTCGGCGACGACCAGGCCGGCTCGGATCTCACCGGACTGATCGGCGGCCAGCCGAACGTGGAGCCCTGGCTGCTGGTGCAAGGCAGCCGCACGACGACGTTGAAAACACGGCTGATCGCCGCCGGCCAGCAACTGCTGCGGGCGGACCGCGAACAGACCGACCCAATTCATCCAAAACTCGCCGAACGTCTGCTGCGGATCGCTATGGACGCGATGGCGGCAACCACCGTCACCGTGTTGTCCGACTACGGCAAGGGCGTGCTGTCAGCCGACGTCCCCGCCAAACTGGTGGAGGCCGCGCGCAAGACTGGCCGCAAGCTGATCGTCGATCCCCGCGGCAGCGACTTCGCCCGCTACGCCGGTGCCGACGTCGTCATGCCGAACCGCCAGGAACTCGCCGCCGCCGCCCGCATGCCGGTGGATACCGAGGCTGCGATCGTGGCCGCCGCCCAGCATTTGCGCACCCAGCACGGATTTGGCGCCGTCGTCGTCACCCGCGGCAACGACGGCATGACCCTCGTTGACGCTGCGGGCTCCCACCATTTCCCGGCCGAGGCGGCGGACGTCTACGACACGTCCGGGGCAGGGGACACCGCATTGGCGGCCCTCGGCGCGGCCCTCGCGGCGCAGCTCTCGCTACCCGTGGCGGTCAGGCTGGCAAACCTCGCAGCCGGAATCTCCGTCGGCAAGGTCGGCGCATCGGTGGTGCGCGAAGCCGACCTTTTGGCCGCGCTGACGCCCCAGCGCAGCGCGCTGCGAAAAATCGTCACCCGTGAGGAAGCCGTCGAGCAAGCCGAACGCTGGCGTCACCGCGGCTGGCGGGTCGGCTTCACCAACGGCTTCTTCGACCTGCTGCATCAAGGTCATATCCAACTGCTGGAACAAGCCAGGGCTTCCTGCGACCGGCTGGTCGTCGGCCTGAACTCCGACACCAGCGTCCGCCGACAGAAGGGGCCGCCGCACCCGGTGCAGCCCGAAGCCGCCCGCGCCGCTGTGCTCGCCAGCTTCGCCTGCGTCGACGAAGTCTGCCTGTTCGAGGAAGACTCGCCCGAAGCGCTGATCGAGGCGCTTCGTCCGGGCGTCCTGATCAAAGGCGCCAACCACGCGATCGAGGACGTCGTCGGCGCCTACCTCGTCCGCGGCTGGGGCGGCCGTGTCGTCCAGATCGACCTGCTGCAGGAGCAGCTACCCCGGCCCAGCATGGCAACGTCGAAGTTGTAAATCGCGGCGACTGGGGACGCACACGGTGTCTTTCTGCCGCGCAAACCGCGCATGACAGGACATCAGGCCCGCCACAGGACGATGCAACCTGACCGGCGTAGGCCGTCTGTTGACATCACGTGCTTAATTCAGCGTGCTCTGCTTGCGTAATCCAATTCGGCGAGCAGCGATTTTGCCTTCAGCCGGGCCGCGGTGTCGAAACCTTCACCGAACCGCTCATAGACCGCCGGAGCAAGCAGTTCGGCGCCTCGCCCGGCGCTTGCTCTGGCAGTGCCAAAGTCGTGCGAGGTTGGTCCGGTGTGCAGTTCCCAGGATTTCGCCTGGTGGCGCCGCGCCCACTTCCGGTCAGGCGAAGCCCACCCCACCGGAATGCACAGCACGAAATCCGCCGCCGGTAAGGCTTCCCCCAACTCAAGAAGCCGAAGCGAGCTGGCCGTTCACCGCAGGCCCTGACGCCCTCCGGCCCGGAACATCTTTACTCCCGGTCGTCACCGTCGACGTACGCCACGCCGCGATACACCTGTTGCGCATGGGGTTTGACCACGGTGCTGAACCGAGCATCAGCGGGCAGGGTCGTCGCATCAAGCTGGTCCACCAACTGCACCACGGCGTTCGGGTCAGCGCCCGGATCGCCCAGGCTGCTGAACGTAGCCGTCGTCGCAAACAACCTTACGGTCTTGCCGTCCACAAAACCCGTCAGGTTGCGCAGCCCCGTTGTCGCCGGGTCATACTGCTCAGGGTAATCCGCCACGCTGTACGGCTGATCCAAATTCAGCCCAGCCTGGATCGTGTAGGCAAGCGTCCACTTGCTGCCGTTGAAAACCCATTTCTGCAGCCCGGCGTTCGGATCGGCTTTCAGATCCTGGGAGCCTTCGTCGGCAACGTAAAGCGTGGTGGCGTTGGCGAACCAAAGGCCGAACGGGTAAAACTCCGTCGCAGGATCAGCCGCGCTGATCGCGCTTGCCAGACCGGTCGGGAAGCCCGGCAGGATCGAGATCTGCGTGGTTGGCCCATCCGACGGAAGCGGCAGCCCGGCATGGCCAGGGCTGACCTTATAGACTGTATTGATCCCGTTGCCGCCGCTGCCCTTGGTCACGTACAACGTGTTGCCGGCGACCGTCAGGCCGCGAAAATTGTCGTCCTTGCCCGATTTGTCCGCCGGGTAGCCGAGCTGTGCGACGGCGAAACCATATTCGAAGCCATTCGCACTGCCAGGCGTGCCCTGCGGCGCGCCGATCACCGTGGAGTCCGGATTGGTGCTGTGTGGAACAATGGTCTGCACCCCGGTATCGGCAACAAGGTCGGCAGGTTCGGTGCCGGAACCGTTGCCGGCATTGCCAACCATCAGGTATTCGTTCTGGCCAGACCCGTTCGCGTCGGTTGCCAGGATCGCCGAGCGGCCGTTGTTGCCGCTGTAGGCATTGACCTTGGTTGCGGTCACCCCGTCACGCCAGCGGGTCAGGTCGATTTCCACCACGGCGCGGTAGGTCGGCGTCTGCACGTCGGTGTTCGTGGGGTCGACGACGCCGGGCGTGTTGGAATTCGACACGTCCAGCACGTTCGGTTTCGCCGCATAGCCCATCAAAGTCAACGCGCTGCCATCAGTCGACAGGTGCACCGCAAGCTCGGACTTGGAGCTGAAACTGGTGCTGATGCCAGTCGCCGCCGTGACATTCAGCGCCTCTCGAAGTGGAGCGAGGCGATCGCCGTGCGATAGAACCCCATACGCCCGCACCTCGATCGGCGCGGTGATGCCGAAGTTGCCGTCCACTGTGTCATTCGCGAACACGCCCGGATAGGATCCGTCCGCGACTGCGGCAGCGCCGGTGCTGTTCGGCAATGCCTGGCCGATCGCGATGGTCTGGGCGCTGCCGACATACCGGCTGCCAGTGACAATCAGAACGCCATCGGCGCTAGCCGGGCCGGCAACCAGAACCCCGCCGAAAGCCAGGCCAAGCAGTGGCAAATGACCGCGCGAACGCCATGCCCCGGTGTATCCTGCAACGCGACCGACAAGTGATTGACTGGACATCATCTTCCTCCAAAAGCCGAGCCAGGATAACACTGGGTTCCGTCGCCTGGATGATACCTGGATTACAGTGCCCTGGTCGCCTGCCTGTCAGCACTGACGCAGCCCACCTCGGTCCCTCTCGGCATACCAGACAGAAGCCACACCGGCGCATCCGGAACCGGCCATCGAAGCGGACATCGACCCGAACGCTGACCCACCCCTGGCCCTCCCACCCCACCTGCGGCAAAGTCCCCGGGTTCAGCGCCGAAGGGGAAACGCCATGGCCAAAATCATTATAAGTTGCGCCGTCACCGGTGCGATCCACACCCCCAGCATGTCGGAGTATCTGCCGATCACGCCCGAGCAGATCGCCCGCTCCTCGATCGAAGCCGCCGAGGCAGGTGCGGCAATCATCCACCTGCACGCCCGCAACCCCGTTGACGGCTCGCCCACGCCCGACCCCGCGGTATTCATGAATTTTCTGCCGGTGATCAAGCAAAGCACCGACGCGGTGATCAACATCACCACCGGCGGCGGCCTGACCATGACGCTGGACGAACGTCTCGCCGCCCCGTTGGTGGCAAAGCCCGAAATGTGCAGCCTCAACATGGGCAGCATGAACTTCAACATCTCCCGCGCCGGCGACCGCATCAAGGACTGGAAGTTCCCTTGGGAAAAACCCTACCTCGACGCCACCGACAACTTCATCTTCCGCAACACCTTCAAGGACATCGAAGGCATCGTCGAAAAGTTGGGCAAAACCCACGGCACCCGGTTCGAGTTCGAATGCTACGACATCGGCCACCTCTACAACCTCGCCTACTGCCTCGACCGCGGCATCGTCGAACCGCCATTGTTCGTGCAGTCGATCTTCGGCATCACCGGTGGCATCGGCGCTGAACCGCGCAACCTGCTGTTTGCCAAGGAAACCGCCGACCGCCTGTTCGGCGATCAGTACGTCTGGTCGGTTCTCGCCGCCGGCCGCCATCAGATGGCCTTCACCACCATGGCCGGCATCAACGGCGGCAACGTCCGCGTCGGCCTGGAAGACAGCCTCTACATCGGCAAGGGTCAGCTCGCGAAATCAAACGCCGAGCAAGTGGCAAAAATCCGCCGCATCCTCGAAGACCTCAGCCTGGAAATCGCCACCCCAACCGAGGCTCGGGCCATGCTCAATCTCAAGGGCGGCGACCGGGTCGGCTTCTGAACTCGCCCCGCCCTCACGCCACGCCCGGCCCTCCTCCCGGCCGGGCGTCATGGCATGACCCGCGTCAGATTTGCCGCCCCCGCCGCGGCCTGTATCATCCCTCCAACGGAGGAAACGCATGTTCGACCTGACCGAACTCAAGGACAAGATCGCCGTCATCGGCGTCGGCAACACCAAATACGGCAACTTCCCCGAAATCGACGATTACGGCCTCGCCGCCCATGCGTTCCGCAATGCCGTCAACGACTGCGGCATCGACAAGAACAAGATCGACGGCATGCTCGTCTGCCGCATCCCCTACTATGCCCGCATGGGCGAGGTCCTCGGCCTCAACCCGCAATGGACACTCACCTTGCCCGGCCATGGCCGCATGTCCGCCATGGGCATCATCGAGGCCGCCACCGCCATCGCCGCCGGCCACTGCGATTACGTCGCGCTGATGTATGCCAACATCGGCCGCTCCCGCCGGGTCAACTACGGCGGCGACGAAAGCCCCGGCACCTGGGACCCGTGGGGTTTCACCTCCCCCGGCGCCGCGCACGCCATGGCATTCCGCCGCCACATGGAACTCTACGGCACCACCACCCGCCAGCTCGCCGAGGTTTCGGTCTCGATCCGCTACCACGCCTGCCTCAACCCCGACGCGGTGATGCGCAACCCGATCACCATCGAAGACCACGAAAGCGCCCGTTTCATCACCGCGCCGCTGCGCCTGCTGGACTACTGCCTGATCAACGACGGCGCCGTCTGCCTGATCCTGACGTCCAAGGAACGGGCCAGGGACTTCGCCAAGCCCCCCGTGCTGATCTCCGGCTTCGGCGGCCAGGAGACCTACAGCCCGTCCTCCATCGCCAACTTCGACATGGATTTCTGGTACCCCGCGATCAGCGCCGCCGGCAAGCAGGCGTATGACATGGCCGGCGTTACCCACAAGGACGTCAACGCCTTGATGTGCTACGATAATTTCTCCCCCACGGTGCTGTTCAGCCTGGAGGGGCTGGGCTTCTGCAACCGCGGCGAATCCGGCGCCTACGTCGAAGACGGCGCCCTCAGCCTCGGCGGCCGGCTGCCGGTGAACACCGACGGCGGACACCTGTCGAATTCCTACATGCAAGGCTGGGCCCTGAACGTCGAAGCCGTCCGCCAGCTTCGCGGCGAGTGCGGCGCCAGGCAAATCCCCGACTGCCAGGTCGTGCAGTACGTGCAGTCCACCCCCTGCACCCGGTCCATCATCTACACGCGCGGCTGACGGAGGCGCCATCCCATGACCTACAATAAGCCACTCCCCCGCCTCGACACGCTGAACAAGCCGTTCTGGGCCGCGGCAAAGGAAGGTCGTTTCCTGCTGCAGCATTGCCCGTCCTGTGGCGACACCCGCTTCCCTCCGGGACCGGTTTGCCCAAAATGCCTGGCAGGCGATCAGGATTGGGTCGAGGCATCAGGCAAGGGCACCCTGGAATCCTGGATCGACATGCACCGCGCCTATTGGGACGGCTTCAAGGATGAGCTGCCCTACCGCGTCTGCCTCGTCAGGCTGGAGGAGGGACCTGTGGTCGTCAGCAACCTGATCGACAAAACCGAAAACCTGCGCATGGGCGCGCCGGTGAAGGTGGTGTTCGACGCGGTGACGGACGAAGTAACGCTGCCCAAGTTCACCCTGGTCTGACTGCCCGCCTGATCCGGTTTCCCGGCCCCAAACGGTGCGAGCGATCAACAACCTGATGCGGTGCATGCGCCAAGCCGAACGCAACTCTGCTCCCGGCGGGCCAGCCGCTTTTGTCACAACTCCTTCGGACAGCCCAGCCTCTTCCGACAGCCCGGCCCCATTTGTCCCGGCCCCCGCCGTCGTCGTCCCGTTCGTCCGGGCCATTCGCCGGCGAACGCCTCAGCTCGGTCGCCCCAACAAGGCCCGCCCCGGACCGGGGCAAAGCCCGCCTATCTGGGCGCCGCCGAAAATTCCTCAAACGCACCAATCGCATTGGCCGCATACATCACCGACGGACCACCGCCCATATAGACCGCCATCCCCAGCGTCTCCTCCAGCTCGGCCTTGGTCACCCCCAGCTTGATCAGCGCCTGGACATGAAAGCCGATGCAGGCATCACAGCGCGCCGCCACACCCAGCGCCAGGGCAATCAATTCCTTGCTCTTCTTATCCAACGCCCCAGCCGCCGTCGCCGATCGAGCCAGGTCGCTGAACCCTTTCATCACCTCCGGTAGATCGGCGCGCAAGGTTGCGAGGTTCCTGGAAACCTCCTGCGTAACATCGCGATAACGCGTGGGAGAAGCCGTCATGTCACCGCACCCCCGCCATCGTGCCGCGGCAGGTGCTGAACCCCAGCAGGTGATAGGCCGGGCAATAGCCGATGACGCCGGTGACCAGCGGAACAATGCCAATCATGCCCCAAAATCCGATCACCTGGCTCAGCGTGGCGCCAATCAGTGCCACCCCGGCGATAATCCGGGCAACCCGGTCGATTGACCCGACATTGGTGTTCATCGCCAAATTCCTCCCTCGTTGGTTGAAGCCTAACGCCAAACATAATACTTGATTATATATTATTATTCAATATAATATTATCCGATAAAACAAAGGCCGCCATGGATCAGCCCCACCCAGCCCTCGACCTCGATCAAATGCGCACCGCCGCCCGGACCGTGACCGCCCTGTTACGCGCCCTCGCCAACGAGGACCGCCTGTTGCTGCTCTGTCAGATGACCCAGGGCGAACGATCCGTCAGCGAGCTGGAGGGTGAGCTCGACATCCGCCAACCAACGCTGTCGCAGCAACTCGGCGTCCTGCGCAACGAAGGCCTGGTCACCACCCGCCGCGAGGGAAAGCGCATCTTCTACGCCGTAGCCGACCCCAAGGTCCGCACCCTGCTCGGTACGCTCTACACGCTTTACTGCAAGCAAACATAAGGGGCCCCCATGTCCATCGACTGGCTGCAGTTCACCCCAGTACGTTCGTTCACCGGCGGCGTCCTCATTGGCCTCGCCGCCTGCTGTCTTATTCTGTTTATCGGGCGGATCGCCGGCATCAGTGGCATTCTCGGCGGTCTCCTGCGCGCCCGGTCCGCCGAGGCCAACTGGCGCATCGCCTTTCTCGCCGGCCTCATCCTCGCCCCGTCGCTCTACGGGCTGATCGCAGCGCTCCCCGAAATCGAGATCACCGCCGGATGGCCCGTCCTCGTGCCCGCTGGCCTGTTGGTCGGCCTCGGCACGCGCTACGGCGCCGGCTGCACCAGCGGCCACGGAGTCTGCGGGCTGTCTCGGCTCTCGCCCCGCTCCTTGGCGGCGGTGTGCACCTTCATGACCGCCGGTTTCCTCACCGTCTTCATCACCCGCCATCTGCTGGGGCTCTGAGCCACCATGATCCTTTTGTTCGCTTTCGGCTCGGGGCTGATCTTCGGCATCGGCCTCCTCGTCGCCGGCATGGCCAATCCAGCCAAAGTCCTGGGCTTTCTCGACCTCGCCGGGCTCTGGGACCCGTCGCTCGCGCTGGTGATGGCAGGCGCCATCGTCATCGGCTCAGGCGCCTTCGCCGTCGCCCGGCACCGATCCCAATCGTTTTTGGGCCTCCCGATGGTCCTGCCGACCCAGCGACGCCTGGACCGCGCCCTGATCCTCGGCAGCCTCGCTTTCGGCATCGGCTGGGGCTTGAGCGGCATCTGCCCCGGCCCGGCCCTCGTGCTCATGGGCGCCGGCCTCACCAAAGGCTGGGTCTTCGGCGGCGCCATGATCGCCGGCATGGGTTTGTTCGAGCTTCGGGAGCGCGGTCGTCTGAGGCTGACCCGACTTCAGACGTGAATCGCCCTCTCACACGTCGCTGCGTTCGCTAACGCGCGGTCACCCGGGAACCAGAACGGCATCTGGCCCACAACAGCATCTGACAAAGCAACCGCAGCTCTCACCGCGCCTCGGTATCCACGCAGGCCCACCCAGCGGAAGCGAACACGCCACCGGACGGCTAAATCTTTTCCATCGTCGCCCGGTCCGGCTTGCCGTCGAAGTACCGCCTTAGGGCCTCATTGAACACCGCGCTGTCCGCCCCGGTCTTCGAAAACAACGTCATACACGAATGAAACTTCATGCAATCCGGATTGCCAAAGATCTGGTAGGCCGAGCGCCCGGTGAGGTTGTTCACGATCTGGGTGCAGTCGCGAAGCCTGGATCCCAGCAGGGGATGGTCCAGATAGGCATCAGCCTCTGCGCGCGACGAAATCGCGAACCGACGACTGGTTGGACTGTTCCCCAATCCGGCAATCTGCGGAAAGACGAACCACATCCAATGCGTGCGCTTAAGGCCGCCCAGCAGTTCAGCACGCACGGTCTCGAATACAGGCGCCTGGGCATCCACGAATCGCTGCAGATCATACGGATCGTCCATGATCAACACCCACGTCAGCAAAGTCTGGCGATTGACTGTCCGAGTGATCTGGACCGGGAAACAACACAGTCCAAGCCCCGGACCAGTGATTTGAACGCGCCATCGCTCGGCAACCCCCAGCATCCCCGGACCGCTCCCGCCCAACCGCCTGTGACAACGTTAAATTGCTTATCACAAACCGTTCGTAGACGTATCATGTTGGTAACCCCGGAAGAGAAATCATGTCGAAGTTCGCAGTTGGACAAATGGTCTATCACAAGAGTGGTAAGCATAGCGGCAACGTCGTGGAGTGTGACGGCGACTCCGTCTACTTCGTGCAATCGAACGGCGTCGAAATGGATTTCCCAAGCGCGGAGCTGACCACCACGCCATCGGCACCACAGAACAAGCGACCGGAATCAGCCGCGCCCGCCAATCTGTCGCGTGTCCTGACCATCAAGGACATCACGCCGGATCACCAAAAAGTCCTCGCCATCATTCCGCAGCGAACGATGCAGACAGTGGCTTCGTTGTTCGAACGGCGGCCGAATGCGGGGCGGTTCAGCGCCCTTAATGTCGCGCAGAAGCTCAACTTCATAGCCGAGGTCACCGCGGTCCCCTACCGGACGATGAAACAGTTCAGCGATCAGCCCGGCACCTTGGCCCTGATGATGGGACGCGGGCTCTCCATCAGCTCAGGATCAGCAACCTGACCCACCCGAGCCGGGGAATGCCCCCGCCATGCTCCGCTTCCGCATACACGAGGCGAACCGAACGACCCAGCTCCCAACCCAGCGGATCAACCCTAGACACCCGTCACTCACGCCCCGATTTGGCCAGCACCCCCATGCGCAGAACTGTCCCCATGCGCTGAGCTGTCCAGAGCCGAACTCGCCAAACCGCCCGAGCAACGCTATAAAGCGGCGCCGTTCCGTTCGCCTCAACGTGCCAAGGCACGCAATGTCGCAAGAAGGCCGCCATGTCCGAAACCCTTGCCCCGCTCACGCTCGATTTTCTTGCCTGGATCGCGGCCAAGCCCCGTGACTACGCGGACGTCATGGAGGCATGGCGCACCTCATGCCCGCGGCTGACGATCTGGGAAGACGCAGTTGACGCCGGCCTGATCACCTACGTTCACGCTGCAAACCAGCCGCTCAGGATCGAACTGACCCAGCGCGGACAAGCTCTGCTCGCCACCCGTCCGGCATCCCCAGGCTAATTATCCCGCCGCATCTCGCCTGTCATTCAAACTCCGTCGCCAGCCCCGGCTCCCGCCAGTGCGCGAACATCCGGCTGATGTGATGTGGCAACGTCCGCCGCAGCGACAAATCCGCCGGCACATCCTGCTTCGGCGAACCAACCGACCTCGCTGGTTTCCAGGCTGGTTGCCGCCGAGCCGCCTTCCAACGCGCAGATGAAGAACATCCGCACCACCGAGAACGCCGCCGGCGGATGCGCCTGCCGCGCCCGGTCCCACACCGCCGCCAGCTTCACCGCGCGGACATGATAGCCGGATTCCTCGAACACCTCGCGCACCACCGACTGAGCCGGAGTCTGATTCACGTCCGCCCATCCGCCCGGCAGGGTCCAGCGGTTGCTCGTCGACCGCCTCCCGCACCATCAGGATCCGCCCGGCCGCATCAAACACCGCCCCGCGCACGCCGAGCTTCGGGCGTGGCATAGCCGGTCTCGCCTCGAACAACCCCTCGATACGTCCCAGATCCGCGCCGGTGTGCTCGGCCATGATCCGGGCCGCCAGACGCCGCAAGCGCCGCAAGCGCTCCAGGTCATAGGGATCCTTGTTGAACGCCAGGCCGGTCTGCGCGATGGCCTGGATCTCGCGCGCCCAGACCAGCCAGTCGGGATCAGGCATCTTCGCAACGGCCCAACGCCGGCGTCAACTCCGCCGATTCCGTCACCATCGTCACTTCGGCCGCCTCGCGACCGGAGGCCTCGCCATCCGTCAGCACCCGCCAGGTCCCGCTCATCAGCACCTCGCTCGGTCTGAACCGGGCCTTGTAGGCCATCTTCCGGCTCTCCGGCACCCAATAGCCCAGGTACACATAGGGCAGCTCCAATGCCCGGGCCCGCTCGATCAGCCAAAGCACCGCATAGGTCCCAAGCGACCGCTTCTCCATGCCCGGGGCGAAGAAACTGTAAACCGCCGACAGCCCGTCGCCCAGCTTGTCGCCGAGGCAGGCGCTCACCAACCGGTCCTGCTCGTCGCGGAACTCGATGATGAACGTTTCGATCGGCGTGTCCTCGACCATCGCGCGATAGTCGTAGAAGCTCATGCTCGCCATGTCGCCGTCGCCGTGGCGCACCTGCTGGTAGCGCTGGAACAACTGGAACTGTTCGGCGGTGGCGCGGGCCGGCACCCGATACCCCTCCAGGCCTGCGTTGGCCTTGCGCGATCTTGCGCAGGGTCCGGTCCGGCTGGAAGCGTGTCCACCGGAATGCGGATCGGCACACAGGCCTGGCAGGACGGGCAAACCGGCGCGTAGGCGATGTTGTGGCTGCGGCGGAACCCGGCGCGTGGACAGCCGGTCGTGCAGGGCCTCGGCGTCCGGGCCGACGATCTCCGTCACCACCTTGCGTTCGGTGCGTCCCGCCAGATAGGGGCAGGGCAGGGGGGCCGTCGTGTAAAAGAACTGCGGTCGGCGCGGCGGCTTGTACAGTGTCATGGGGCGGACGTTCCACCATGCATGTTCCAGCCTCCGCCGGTCTGCGGTCAACGCCTCGAACCCGCACCACCACCAGTCCGCTCACCAGGTCGTGCAACGTGCGATGCCGCATGGTGAACAACGCCACCAGCAGCAGCAGCCCGGACGTCGCCAGCGTCAGATAGAACAGCACGCACCGGAGACAGGGCCTGCAACCCGGTCGGCGGTCCAAGGTCGAAATCGCGCCGCACCGTCAGGCCCATCATCTGCTGCCCCGGCGTGGCGCTCGCCGATGCCCAGCAGCGAGAAGAAGTGATAGCAGAACGGCACGAACGGCAGGATGCTCATGGCGCCGAAGCCCAGGCCGAAGGTCAGCAGCCCGAACATCACCAGGATCCACCACAGCACCCAGACCAGCATCGCGATCAGGACGACGTCGAACACCCAGGCCACGCAGCGGCGCGACATCACGCCGTCGGTCAGGAAGTCGTCGTCCAGGTAGGGGCTGCCGAAGCTCATGGTGCCATCTCAGGTTCAGTGAACCGTCCCGCTGGTGCTGGCCGCCGACCGGCCCGAGTGTTATCGTAGCACCGTCGCGCCAGCGAAGAGCAAAATCTCTTGCATGGCTGCTGAACGGATTTCCCGATTGGCCAGGGGTGATCATGAACAGGCTGCGGTCCAGGTCGGCCAGATCATAGACCCCGCGATAGGACGCGCCGTGCACCGACTGCAACGCCGCATTGGTGCCGCCGCGGTCCAGCGTGTTGTCGTCGCCCGGGCTGGGCAACGCTGATCGTGGTGAGCGATCCCAGGACGGGAATGTTGCGCAGAATGGGATGGGCGAACACCGCCTGATGCGCGTCCCCCCAGCGCCACGCAGCCGGATCGTCGCCGAAGCGGCGCGCTCAGGTCGCGCACCGCATCGGCCAGCGAATCCCGCAGCATCGGCCCGCAGTCGCCGTCGCACCAATGCGCGCCCGCCGGCGACAGCACGGATGCCACGAAGTCGGAAACCGGCGCGCCGACACCCGCCGTCAGCGCCGGCATGGCGCAGCACGGCGTTGTAGAACGCGTCCATCCAGGCGTTGAAGATCAGCGGCGCGGGCGAGTCCATCGACCGCCGATCCGTCCCAGCCGCGCAGCAGCTCCAGCGCCTTTTCCGGCGTTGCCGGTGACGCCCGGCACCGCCAGCAGCGCCGGCAGCACCTGTGCGCGCGAACGTGTCGACGACATCGGCCTGCATCGCGGCGAAATCCGCCGGCGGTGTGCCGGTCCGACTGGTCCGAGCATCTCGCGGATGCGGTCCGCCCGCCAGTCGCCGAACGTGTCGCGGCCCATGAACACCGGGAAATCCGGCGGCCACACCGGCTCGTTGGCGTTCACGATCCGCCCGCTCGCCGGCGAGACGCTGTGCGGCAACTGCTCGCCGGAGGCCCAGCCGATCCAGTCATGCGATCCGTCGCCCGGGACCGGCGCCGATCCGTCGCCGGCCTTGCGGATCGGCACCCGCCCGGTGACGAACAGCCCGATGGTCTTCGCATCCGCCACCAGCAGGTTCTGCACCGGCGAACTGATCTCCGCCGCCGCCACGCCCGGCCTCCTGCACCGATGCCGCTCGGTTCAGCGCCAGCAACCCGGAGGCCGCGGTGTCGCCCGGCTGCAGGTTGCCCATCGCCACCGCCATGATCGGCCCGTCGGGATGGTCCAGGTCGCTGATGACCGGCCCATGCCGGGTCTCCCGCACCGTCAGCACCACGTCGGCCTGGCCGCGCACCTTGATCCGCTCCTCCCGCACCGCGAACGGCTTCGGGCCGTCGGGCGTCTGGTATTCGCCCGGACCGGCCGGGGTCTCGATGAAGATGTCCTGCACATCCGCGCCGGTGGTGGTGAAGGTCCAGGCGATCTTGCCGTTATGGCCGAGCACCAGGAACGGCACGCCGGGTGCGGTCGCGCCGGCCAGCACCCGTCCCGGCATGTCGATCCGCGCCAGATACCAGATCCCGGGAAAGCTGAACGCCAGATGCGGATCGCCGGCCAGCAGCGGCGCGCCCGTCGCGGTGTGGCGCCCGTCCACCGCCCACTCGTTCGAGGCCGATGGCGGCATCGTGTAAGGGCCGGGAAAGCGCGGCAGCACCGACGCCAGCCGCGCGGCCGCCGCGGCGAACCGGGTCAGCGGCTGGTTCATCGCATCCGGCGCCGGCGCGCCCGCCTGGGCGCGGCCAGAGCTGATCGAGCATCGCCGGCTGGAACGCGGCCGGCCAGCGCCTGCCGGCGACAGCTCCTGCCGCCAGTTCATCGACAGCCACAGCCCCATCGTCTTGGCCCACAGCAGGCTGTCGGTCGGCCTCCCACCGTTCCGGCGCGCCCAGCACCAGGAATTCGGGCGCGGCAAACCGGCCCTTGAGGTCGATCCAGGCATTCACGCCCGCGTGCATAAGCCTCCAGCATCGCCCGCGTGTCCGGCGGCAAGGTCGCGAAATCGGCGACCGCATGCTGGCGCAGGCCCAGCGTGCGCATCATCCGGTCGATCGGCAGCGTCGCCGGCCCGGCGATCTCCGACAGCCGGCCGGATGCCGCGCGCCGCATCAGCTCCATCTGGAACATCCGGTCGCGCGCATGCAGGAAGCCCAGCGCCGCGGCGGCATCCTGTTCGGATCCGGCATGGATCCGCGGCACCCAGTCGGCGTCGTAGGTGATGTCGACCGGACCGGACAGGCCGGGGATCGACGCCGTTTGCCGCGCACCCGGGATGGTCAGCCAGACCGCGCCGCACGGCCAGCGCCGCCAGCAGCAGCACGAGAACGCCGATCGCTGCCAGCACGCGGGCGATGCCTCGAAGAAATGGAATCATGCGCGCTCAAGGTGGCCGGATGGCGCGGCGCTGGGAAGAGACGAAATGATGAAACCCGGTCACGCGGCCGTGAAAGCTGTGGATAGCGGGACGATATTGACGAATCGCAAATGTTTTCAGCTTGCGGCACCGGCTGTACGCAATAAGATTGTCGACTCTAGCCGCGGCCTGGAAACGTCCGTTCAAAAAATAAGCATGAAGCCGCCCAATTCAGAAACGCCCGTCCTGCTGGACGCGATCGACCGCCGCATCCTCGCCTCCCTGCAGGAAGACGGGCGCATGACCAATGTCGATCTGTCCAAGCGGGCCGGCATCTCCGCGCCGCCATGCCTGCGACGGGTGCGGGCGCTGGAGGAAGCCGGCGTCATCCGCGGCTATCACGCCGACACCGATCCGCAGAAGCTGGGATGGGAAATCACCTTTTTCGCCATCGTCGGGCTGGAAAGCCAAAAGGAAGCCGTGCTGTCGGCGTTCGAGCAACTGGTCGGAGGCTGGTCCGAGGTGCGCGAGTGCCACATGATCCGCGGCGGCGGCGATTTCCTGCTGAAGCTGGTGGCGCGCGACACCGCGCATGAGAACCAGTTGACGCAAAAGCTGACCGGCTCGCCCACCGTCAGCCGGGTGCAGACGCTGCAGACGATCCGCACCAGCCGCAACCTCGCCGGCGTGCCGCTCTAGAAGTCCCCGATCGCGCCGGTTGAGATCGAACTTTTGCCCCGCCAATGTGGTTTCCAGACCACCGTCCGCCGGTCCGCATCAGACGGGTTTGTGAAGCTGCCGAATCCGCGCCGCATCGAACTGCCTGAAGAGAGCGCCATGCCGGCCTCGGCCGCGCGCGGTCAGGATGGCAGTCAGCCCGGCAAACCACAAAATACGCGGTTCATCCTCGACCTTGGCTGTCCGACCCAACATTGCCGCAGCCCACGCAAACGTCTCGAAAAAGGTAAAATCGTCCCAATTAAAGACGAAAACCGATTAAAACATGTCTCAGTATCCGATAAAAATCTGATCTTCGGGTCAAATCAACACAATCATCGATTGTATTAAGCGCATGTGCGTTGACCTCACGCACCCGTCTTGTATTGCGCACGTTGACGAGCGCGCGACATTGATCGGAACCCCATGCCCGAAATGACCGTCGAAGGCTGAAGCCCAAGCGGCCAAGCGGCCGCATGCCGCGCCTACATTAAGCGTAATCGTGCCCTGCTATCAACGAGCGGCCGAACGTCGGCGCCGATGATCGCCAAGCTGGATGCCGCGCTCGCCGGCATCGCCTGGGAAGTGATCTACGTCGACGACAACAGCCCCGACGGCACCGCCCAGGAGGTGCGCCGGATCGCCCAGCAGCGACGGCCGGGTGCGCTGCATCCGCCGGATCGGCCGGCGCGGCCTGGCCTCGGCGGTGATCGAGGGCGCGCTGTCGTCCTCGGCCGACTATGTCGCGGTGATCGACGGCGACCTGCAGCACGACGAGACCCGGCTGCCGGTGATGCTGCGCGCACTGCAGGCCGGCGGCTACGACATCGCCGTCGGCAGCCGCCATGTCGAGGGCGGCGACAATGCCGGCCTGTCCAGCCGCTGGCGGCACATGCTGTCGGATGGCGGGATCTGGCTGGCCCAGGCGTTCCTGCCGGTGCGGCTGACCGACCCGATGAGCGGCTTCTTCATGCTGCCGCGCCCGTTGTTCGAGGAGCTGGCGCGCGGCCTGAACGGGCAGGGCTTCAAGATCCTGCTGGACCTCGTGCTCAGCAGCACCGCGCCGCTGCGGGTGCTGGAAGTCCCCGCCCGGTTCCGCGAACGCGCCGCCGGCGAGAGCAAGATGGACGCGCTGGTGCTGGTCCAGTTCGCCGGCCTGCTGCTCGACAAGGTGTTCGGCGGCCTGCTGCCGCTGCGCTTCTTCTCGTTCGCGCTGGTGGGCGCGCTGGGCGTCGTCGTCCACCTCGCCGTGCTCGGCATCGCTGCGTCAAGCCACGATGCTGGGGTTTGAAGCGGAGCAGGCGCTCGCGACGGTGGTCGCGATGGTGTTCAACTTCCAGCTCAACAACGCGATCACCTATCGCGACCAGCGGCTGAAGGGGCCACGGCTCTGGCGCGGGCTGATGCTGTTCATGGTGGTCTGCGGGTTCGGCGCGATCGCCAATGTCGGCATCGCCCAGGTGCTGTATGAGCAGCACACCACCTGGACCGTCGCCGGCGGCGATCGGCGCGATGATCGGCGTGGTCTGGAACTACGCGGTGTCGGCAACCCTGGTCTGGCGCTCCCGGTGAACCGACTCGCCGCCGCGCTGGCGGCGGTGACGCTGATCCGGCTGGTGGTGGCGGCAATCGGTGCCGCTGGCGCCGGACGAGACCTATTACTGGGTCTGGTCGCACGCGCTGGCCGCCGGCTACCTGGACCATCCGCCGATGGTGGCGCTGTGGATCCGGGCGGGACACCGCATGGCCGGGCAGACCGCGCTGGGGGTCCGGCTGCTGGGCCCGCTGGCGGCTGCCCTGGCGTCCTGGATGCTGTTCGATGCCGCGCGGGTGCTGTTCCCGGCGATGAAGGCCGGCGTTGTCGGCGGCGGTGCTGCTGAACGCCTCGCTGCTGCTGGGCGTCGGGACGGTCATCATGACGCCGGACTCGCCGCTGCTGTTCTTCTGGACCGCGGCGTTCTGGGCCATGGCGCGCCTCGCGCGCCGGCGCGGTTCCGGCGCTCTGGTGGCTGGTCTGGCGCGGGTTGTTCGGCGGCCTGGCGCTGGACAGCAAATACACCGCGCTGTTGCTGTGGGTCGGCATCGGGCTTTGGGTTCTGCTGGTGCCCGCGGTCCGGCCCTGGCTGCGCCGCTGGCAGCCTTGGGCGGCCTGCGCGATCGGCCTGGCGTTGTTCACGCCGGTGCTGGCCTGGAACGCCGCGCATGGCTGGGCCGGATTTGCCCGAGCAGGGCGGCCGCGTCGAGGACTGGCGGCCCGCACGGGCCCTGGGTTTCCTGGCCGAACTGGTCGGCGGGCAGATCGGCCTGGCCACGCCGCTGGTCTGGCTGCTGTGCATGGCCGGGCTGGTGGCCGCGATCAGGCGCGCCTGGCGGGCAGCGCGATCCGGCATGGTCGCTGCTGGTCGCATTGTCTGTGCCGCCGATCCTGGTGTTCGTGCAGCACGCGATCGGCGACCGGGTGCAAGGCAACTGGCCGGCGATCATCTATCCTGCGCTGACCGTCGCCGCCGGCGGGCGGGTCGATGCCCAGGCGCTGGTGGATTGCCGCCGCCGGGCTGGGTTTTGCCATCACCGCGCTGGCTTATGTGCAGGCTGCCACTGGACTGATCCCGCTGCCGCCGCGGCTCGACCCGATCGCCATGCGTCTGGCTGGATGGGACAGCGCTCGCGCGCCAGGTCGAAGCGGCAACGGGCACGCGACGGCCATCGCCTATGTCGCGGCGGACGGCTATGGGCTTGCCAGCGAACTGGCGTGGTGGATGCCCGCCGGAACACTGGTCCTCGGGACCGATGCGCGGTGGGCGCTGACGACGCTGCCGGCACCGTCCGGTCGCCGGGACAACCGGTTTGCTGGTGCGCGACGCCCGCAATGCAGACCCGCCCGACCCGGGCGCTGGGGCGGAGACGGGCGGCTCGGCAACGCTGACCCGGCCAGCGGCATCGGCGTGACTTCGCGGTTTTTCGTGTGACCGCCATTGCCAGCCCCGCGAGGTGGCCGAATTGCCCTGCCGGCTGTGCGTCCTGGACGCCTGCAAAACGGTGCCATCCCGATGACAAGGGCCGGTGCGGCCAGAGCCGGTGCGACCAGGGCCAGTGCGGCCGGAGCCCGTGTAGCCAGGCGCGGCGGCCTCATGATTCGGTCTGCGACACCTCCAGCACATGATCGGCGATCGCCAGCGACGCGGTCAGGCCGGGGCTTTCGATCCCGAACAGGTTGATCAGCCCGGCGACGCCGTGCGTCTGCGGCCCCTGCACGACGAAATCCTGCCCGGGCGCGCCCTTCGGCACGATCTTCGGGCGGATCCCGGCATAGCCCGGCTGCAGCGCGCCGTCCTTCAGCCCCGGCCAGTATTTCCGCACCGCCGCGTAGAAACTGTCGGACCGGGACGGATCGACCGTGTAGTCGATCGTGTCGATCCACTCCACATCCGGCCCGAACCGCGCCTGGCCGCCCAGATCGACCGTCAGGTGCACGCCCAGGCCGCCCGGCACCGGCACCGGATAGATCAGCCGCGAGAACGGCGAGCGGCCCGACAGGGTGAAGTAGTTCCCTTTGGCGTAATACGCGCCGCGGCACCCGGTCGGGCGGCATGCCCTCGATCCGCCGGCCAGACCCGGCGCATGCAGCCCGGCCGAGTTCACCAGCAGCCGGCAGCGCAGCGTCATCGGGTCGGCGCCGCCGACGTCGATCTCGATGCCGCGGCCGGCAACGCGGCCGCCCAGCACCGGGCTGTAGAACACCAGCACCGCGCCGGCATTCTCGGCGTCGCCCTGCAGCGCCACCATGAAGCTGTGGCTGTCGATGATGCCGGTGGTGGGCGACAGCAGCGCGCTGGTGCAGACCAGGTTCGGCTCCAGCGCGATGGCCTCGGCCGCGGTCAGCACGCGCATGCCCTCGACGCCGTTGGCCTCGGCGCGCTGCTTGATGCCGGCCAGCATCGCATCTTCCTGCGCGTTGGTCGCCACGATCAGCTTGCCGCAGTTGCGGTGCGGCACGCCCTTCTCGGCGCAGTAGGCGTACAGCATGCGCCGGCCGGCGACGCAGAACCGCGCCATCAGGCTGTTGGCGGGATAGTAGATGCCGGCATGGATCACCTCGCTGTTGCGCGAGGAGGTCTCGGTGCCGATGCCTTCGGCGGCTTCCAGGATGATGACCTCACGGCCCGCCATGGCCAGCGCGCGCGCCACCGCGAGGCCCACGACGCCGGCGCCGACCACGACGCAATCGACTTCCTCCACGCCTGTTTCTCCTGACGACATGACCGGCGGAACGGGTTAGGCTGGGCGCGAACGCGGAGTCCATACATGCTGACCCTGACATCGGGCGCGTCGTCGTCATCGTGTGTGTGCCCCGGAATATGGCGCTGGCCTGACCGGCTGGATGCTGGGCCGCACGCCGATCCTGCGGCGGGCGCTGCCGCAAGCGGCGGTTGGCGGCGATCCGCCATGCGATGGGCTGCTTTCCCCTGCTGCCGTACGGCAACCGGATCGGTCGGCGGCCGGTTCCGACTGGCGCGGCGGCGACTACCGTTGGCGCCCAATTTCGGCGACCATCCGCACACGATCCATGGCATCGGCTGGCAGCGCGCCTGGGCGGTCGAGGAAGTCGGCACCGCAACTTCGTTACCCTGACGCCTGGATCACCGCCGCCGATCGCTGCCTGGCCGTTCGCCTTTCAGGCGCCGAGATCGGCTACAGCCTGTCGGCCGACTGCCTTGACGGTCACGATCGGCATGACCAATCGCCACGACGCGCCGGCACCGGCCGGCATCGGCCTGCATCCCTATTTTCCCAAGGCGCAATGATCCATCGCTGCGCTTCAACGCCAGCGGAGCCTGGGAAAACGGCCCCGACGCCCTGCCGTCGCGCCACGGCGCGGTGCCCACCGACTGGCAGCACCACCGAGCCGCGCCGGATTGCCGAGTCGCGCCTGGACAACTGCTTCACCGGCTGGGACCGGACCGCGGATATCCAGGCCGGTCCGGCCAGTCTGCGGATCGAGGCCAGCGAGGCGTTTCGCCAACTGCAGGTGTTCACGCCATCCTGGGCCGATTTCTTCTGTGTCGAACCGGTCAGCCATATGCCGGACGCGGTCAACAGACCCGACCTGCCCGCCGACCAGGCAATGCATGTTCTGCGGCCAAACGAAACGGTCAGCGGAACGATCCGCTTGGTACTCACCGCCTAAGTCTGGTCGAACTACCCGAGCCCGGTCGAACTGCCCGAGCCTGGTCGAACCGCCCGAGCCTGGTCGGTCGTGTGCCGGACGACGCCTCAGGCGTGGGATTTAAGCATTGCGAGTGCCGCTTCGGACCCAGCCAGGATCTCCACCAGGCGGACCTGATCCGTGAGCAACAGCCTGTCACGCATCGCATCACCTCTGATCGCGTCTGTCGCCCGGCCCAGCAGCAGGTCGTAGGCAGATCCGCCGGCGACCACCCTGGCTTCGGTCTCCAGAATTCGCAGACCTCGGGCGGCGGCCTCCAGCGTAGCGAGCTCCGCCGAGCTGGGTGCAACACCCATGTGCTGCAGCGGTGCCAGCACTTCGTCCTGCAGGCCGGATGCGAACCGGGCCCGGCAACCGGCATCCAGCCGCTTCCTGACGGTGCGAAGCTGCTCCCGCCGTTTTGGTTTGATATTGACCGTGTCCAGCTGCTCCAGCAGCGCGTTGATCCGGTTCACTGCGGCGCCGGCGTCAGCCAGGCTGCCGGTTGCAATCCGAGCCTCGACGCCGTCGTTCTCGTCGAGCTGTTGTAAGAGCAGGTCGGCGGCCTGGTCAAAGGCGGACTGGACGGTGGTTGCTTCCGACCCAACGGGTAGCCGCATCAGTTGCGGGGCAGCCTTCGGCAGGCGGGATAACAGCAGGCTGAGCATCGACGGCAGGGCTGCCTTGCTCGCCCTGGCGACCGCGTTCACCATGGTGGCGATTGCGTCGGGGTCCGGCAGCAGCAGGCCATTGGCGGTATCGGAGCACATGGTATCCAGCGCCGCCGCCTGCGGCAGCAATGCCACAACAAGATCCGCCAACGGGCGATAGGCCGCAACGCCGAGTTCGGTGTCCTCCCACCATTCCGGTATCGCGGGCCCGGCGAGGATCTGGGCCGCCCGCGGCCACAGCGTCCGGCCGAGGCGTGATATCTGGTCGGTGTCGGCCGTCGTCCGCCCGACCAGGGCCTCCTGGATCAGGTCTGCCTCGGCGCCCATGATCAGCCGGACATGCTCCGACATCGGCATGATGGCGGTTCGCGGGATCGACTGCTGACCGCGCTGCCAATGCGCCGCCGGCACGATCAGCGCTTCGAGCGGGTAAAACATCAGTCTGGCAAAGCGCAACGGGCGCGGTGGGCGCAGCATTTTCAAGCGTTGCCGCAACGGTGCCACCAACTGGTCAGCCGATCCGCGGTTCATCATGGCATCGACGGTCGCGACAATCCGCATGATCTGGGGATCGGGGGCGCCGGCAATGTCGCGGGTCAGCGCACGAATTTCAGGGGCACGGACACGGATTGGCTGGTCGTTCATCAGCTCAGACGCCCATCGCGCGCAATTTTTCGTTGCGCTCGATCAGCGGGAATGCGGCCCCGCCGCTGCGCCATGCATCGTCCAGGCTGGTGACCCGGCAGATCAGATCCATGGCCTCGGCCGGCACCGATGCGTCTGTCCATTCCATGACCTCTCGTGGCAGCACGGGCACCAGCAGCGGCATTTCCAGCAATGCGGCCCGCCGGAAACCATTGGTTTTTGTTACGAGCCACAGCAGGCTCACACGCTCCCACCCGTCCAGCAGCCAGTCGCAACGCATGGCCTGGCCCAAGGTGGCGGCCGGATCGGTATTCCAGCGTTTCAACAGTGCCAACGGATCCACCATGGCCTGGCGCGTCGTCCGCAGCATCGCCTTGGCACTTTCCGACGCCGCCTTCATCGCCGCCATCACCGCTCGGCCGAGGCCGCCGATGTCGTTGGACGGTTCGGCGTCCAGCCAGGCCGACAGGGTCGAAACGGCCTCGTCGAGGCGCCCAATCAGGCGGACCATCCGCGCGTGACGGTCATCCGGCGTGGCGCCCACCGGGGCGAAGACGTTGGCGATCGCGGTCAAGGCGCCGGCCAGCTCGGCAGCGGACCGTCCGAATGCCGGCGCCATCCGGTGCAGCGCCGCACCGACCCGCCGTTCAAAATCCGGTGCCCGGTCCGCGAGCGATGTAACCTTGGCGACGCTGGGTTCAATCTGCTCCATCAACCGCATCAACAGCAGGAAGTGGGTTCGCACCCGCTGTGTGTGGTCAGCGGCTTTTGTTGCTTCCGCTGCCGCCATGGCTTCACGCCCGGCGTGCCCGTCAAGGGCCACGGCCAAAGCGGCGTCACGGATGCCGGCTGGATCGATCTCCGCCAGGCCCACGAAGCGATTGAACAGCATCGTGTCATGGGTGGTCGGGCTGCAAAGGGCGCGGACGCCTGACCAGTGCAGGATGTAGACCCCGCGAGCACCGGACGGATTGGGCACCACAAGCTCGATGGCGCCGCGAGTCGAATGGCGCACCCTGGCACCCGCAAGCAGGGGCGTGGTGAAGGGCACAGCGGCGCCCCGATCCCGGAACGTCGCCGGGTGGTGGCTTTCGGTTAACGGGGGGGTATGATCGGGCACGGGCGCAGCATGCCCTGAACAGATGAATCAAAAGTTACCGTCCGCCGGGTTTCCCGCTGGCCGGGTTGCGACACCCGACATGGCGCCTGCCTACACGCTGAACTCGACCGTCACCCCCAACGCTTCCGATGCCGGGACCAGCACGCTGGTGCCGATGCGGTCCCAGCCGCGGATGCCGCCGGCTTCCAGCGCCGTCTCCACCGCATCCAGCGACAGCGTGCGGAACGTCAGCGCGGCCATGTAGTCGCGCCGGCCGCGGCTGTCGGGGGCGGCACCGCCGAACATTTCCCACAGCGCCATGGGCGTCACCACGTCGAAGCGGGACAGGCCGAGGATCAGGGCGCAGCCATCATCGGTCGGGCGAACCGCGTCCTGGCCGAACATCCGAGCCAGCAAGTCGCCAAGGATATGGGGGTCCTCGGCGGCGATGACGGCCCGGGCCACACCGACCGCGCCGTTGGCGTGGTGCCGCCACTCGTCGCGCCAGACCAGGTCGCGGGTCAGATGCTGGCAGAAATACAACCGTCCCGCGGGCGTGCTGGCGGCGTGGCAGGCGGGTGGTGCGGAAGATCGCGTCGCGCGTCCTGCCCGTCGACCTCGACGGGGCGGGAGAACTGGCTGCGGCGGGATCGATCGGCAACTTCGTTCGGCCGCAGCGCCTCATAGGTCGCGGCGGCGTCCTCGGTGCCGAACACCAGGCCGTCCAGTCCGAACGGGGCATCCATGATCTCCGGGCGGCGGGTGTCGCCGGGTTTGACGGCGATCAGCTCCAGATAGTCGGTGCCGAACATCGCCAGATGGTTCATCGAACCCAGCGTGTGATAGCCGCGCGGCGTCAGCGTGAAGCCGAGGCGGCGATAGGTGTCGGCGGCCTCGTCGATCCGGTCGCGGGCATTGACGACGACGTGGTCGAGGGTCGGGAACGGGGAACACAGGCTCCATACGGAGATCATTCCAATCGTGGTGTCCCACCATCGTCTGACAGGAGTTGACAAAGGGGGCAAGGATAATGCGGATGGAGCCGGCACACGCCTCGGTCGTATGCTGGCTTCGGACGGCTTTTAACGCAGCGCGAAGGATCCGGATCATGTCTGTTGGCCAAGAACCTGTTCTGCTGTTGACCGGTGCCAGCCGCGGCATCGGCCATGCGACCGTCAAGCGCTTTAGCAGCGAGGGCTGGCGGGTGCTGACGATCTCCCGCCAGGCGTTCGATCCGCGCTGCCCATGGCCGGGCGGGGAGCGCAACCACATCCAGCTCGATCTGTCGGATGTCGATGTCGTGCGCGACGCATTGCCGGAGATCAAGCGGATCGCCGGCGGACGGCTGGACGCGCTGATCAACAATGCCGCGATTTCGCCCAAGCATCCGACGGCAGCAAGATCACCAGCCTGGAGATGGCCTACCAGGACTGGCTGCACATCTTCAACGTCAACTTCTTCTCGGCAATCCTGCTGGCGCAGGGACTGAGCGACTACCTGATCGAATCGAAGGGCAGCATCGTCAACATGACCTCGATCGTGGGGTCGCGCGTGCATCCGTTCGCCAGCGCGGCCTATGCGACGTCCAAGGCCGGGATGGCGGCGCTGACGCGGGAGATGGCCAACGACCTGGGCCGCTACGGGGTGCGGGTGAACGCGGTTTCGCCCGGCGAGATCGACACCGCGATCCTGTCGCCCGGCACCGAGGAGATCGTGCAGCGCGAAATCCCGATGCGCCGGCTGGGCAAGCCGAACGAAGTGGCGGACCTGCTGTTCTTCCTGTGCTCCAACCAGGCCCTGTATATCACCGGGTCGGAGGTGCACATCGACGGCGGGCAGCGGGTCTGAGATGTCCGGCGTCTGAGCGACCCGGTTGAGTGCTGTCATGTCGCAGCCGCGACGCCGCGGGCGAGGATGGTTTTTCAGAACATAGAGCGAGGTTAAATGAACGACCAATCGACGATCGGACGTTTCGGCAGCGGGCGCGAAGTGCGGCGGATCGAGGATGCGGGCCTGCTGGCCGGCGCCGGCCACTTCACCGACGATTTTTCGCTTCCGGGCCAGACCTATCTGGCGTTCCTCCGCTCGCCCGCATGCGCATGCCCGGATCGTCTCGATCGACAGCCGCGGCGGCCAAGGCCATGCCGGGCGTGCTGGCGGTCCTGACCGGCGCCGAACTGGTCGCGGCCGGGGTGAAGCCGTTGCCGGTGGCGCCGATGTTCAGCCGTCCCGACGGATCGCCCGGCGCCACGCCGCTGCGTCCGGCACTGGCGCATGAGACGTCGTCCGCTTCGTCGGTGAGGCGGTGGTTGCGCTGGTCGCCGAGACGGCGGAACAGGCCAAGGACGCGCTGGAAGCGGTCATGGTCGAGTACGACGAGCTGCCGGTGGTCACCGAACTGGCCGAGGCAACCGCCGACGGCGCGCCGCTGGTCTGGCCGGCGGCAACCGGGAATATCGCGGCCCAGATGAAGCACGGCGACGCGGCGGCGTCCGACGCCGCGTTTTGCCAAGGCCGCCCATGTCGTGACGCTCGATCTGGTCAACCAGCGGCTGGTGCCGACATCGATGGAGCCGCGCGTGCGCGCTGTGCAGCTACGACGCGGCAACCGACCGTCTGACGTTGCGTCTGTCCAGCCAGATGCCATCCGGCGCGCGTGACACGCTGTGCGAGGTGCTGGGCCTGCCGACCGAGAAAGTCCGTGTCGTCGTCGGTGACGTCGGCGGCGGATTCGGCATGAAGACCGGCCTGTATCCGGAAGAAATCGTCGTCGCCTACGCCGCGCGGCAGATCGGCCGGCCGGTGAAATGGACGCCGTCGCGGCTCGAGGAATTCCTGTCCGCCACGCATGGCCGCGACGTCGAGATCGCATGCCGAACTGGCGCTGGATGCCGACGGCAAGGTGCTGGCGTATCGGGTCCGCACGCTGGCCAATATGGGCGCCTACGGCAGCACGGTCGGGATCATCATCCAGTTGATGATCGGGCCGTGGGTGTCGACCAGCATCTACGACATCCGGACCATCGATTTCGACCTGCAGGCGGTGCTGACCAACACCGCGCCGACCGCCGCCTATCGCGGCGCCGGGCGGCCGGAGGCGATCTACCTCATCGAGCGCCTGTTCGATGTCGCCGCGCAGAAGCTGGGCCTGGATCCCGGCGGAAATCCGCCGCCGCAACCTGATCGCGCCGGAGCAGATGCCGTACACCAACGCCATGGGGCAGGTGTATGATTCAGCGGCAAATTCGGCTCGATCCTGGAGCAGGCGCTGGCGCTGGCGAAGTGGGATGACTTCGCCAGCCGGGAGGCGGAGTCGCAAGGCGCGCGGGATGCTGCGCGGGCGCGGGTTGGCATCGTTCCTGGAATGGACCGGCGGCAACGTGTTCGAGGAGCGGGTGACGGTCGCGGTGTCCGGTGACGGCGAGATCGAGGTGTATGCCTCGACGATGCCGATGGGGCAGGGGATCGAGACGTCCTACGCCCAGCTTGTCGTCGATGTCTTCGGCGTGGAGATCGAGCGCATCCGTATCGTGCATGGGCGACACCGACCGCGGCTCGGGGTTCGGCAGCGCCGGATCGCGGTCGCTGTTCACCGCCGGGATCGGCGATCAACCATGCGTCGGAAATGGCGGTGGCGAACGGGCGGGACCTGGCGGCCGAAGCGCTGGAGGCGGCCGCGTGCGGACATCGAATATGCCGAGGGCATGTTCCGGATCGCCGGCACCGACCGTGGCATCGGGCTGTTCGAGCTGGCCGGGCGGCAGCCGGACCGGCGTATCTACGTCGATGCCACGAGCTCGGTGAACGGACCGAGCTGGCCGAACGGGGCGCATATCACCGAGGTGGAGGTCGATCCGGACACCGGCGATGGTCGAGATCGTGTCCTATGTCTCGGTCAACGATGTCGGCCGGGTGGTCAATCCGATGATCGTGCGCGGACAGCTGGACGGCGGGGCGGTGCAGGGCATCGGCCAGGCGCTTGGCGAGCACATGCTGTACGAGCGGGAGTCGGGTCAGGTGATGACCGCGAGCATGATGGACTACTTCATGCCGCGGGCGAACATCATCGGCGAATTCGTGCATGTGCTGGACCAGTCCATGCCCTGCCTGAACAACCCGCTGGGGGTGAAGGGCGTGGGCGAACTGGGCACGATCGGTGCGACGCCGGCGGTGGTCAACGCGGTGGCCGATGCGCTGGTGCGCGCGGGGCACGCCGACCGGGCGAGCAAGACTCCAGATGCCGCTGACGCCGGTGAAGGTGTGGGAGGCGCTGCGGTAGGCGTTGTTTCGACCATAGATCGCGCGGGTCGTTCGTGCGGATAGGGCGCGTTCAGGCTGACTGGGAACAGTCAGTGCGCTCTACCTCATGGTTTGGGTGAGCAACGTTGGCAGCCTGAGTGTTCCGGTCACGTTGAGGTTGCTCTCGGGAACTGGGTGGTGCGCCACTAACGTGGCCATCGGTTTGACTTTGCTACCGGGGGCCCTGTGTGCGTGCCTGGCCGGTGACCTGCGGCATGGCGGTTTGGCTGAGCAGTTCCTGCCGGTACGGCACGCTGCCGGTCTTTCCGTCGTTCGGTCTTGGAACGGTGTACCGGATGGCCGGCGCAGTGTTAGCGGTGGGCGGCTGTCCCAGTCTGTCATCCGGTTGCGGCTTGGCGGCGATCGGCGCCGGCCTGGGTTGCGCTGCCGGGGGTTGCGCTGCCGGGGGTTGCGCTTCCGGGTGTTGCGCGTCCGGTGGCGGTGCCTCGGCCTTCGCTGGTGCGCGGGTGGCCATGTACTCCGCCATGGCGCCGGCGATCGCGGCTTCGATGACGGCGTCGTCGATTGGCGGGACGAGCGTTTCGGCTTGCGTTTCGGCGGGCGGGTTGGCCTGCTGGTGACGCCGTCGCTGCATCATGGTGCGCTCACTTTGGTCGGCGGAGCGGTTCAGGGCATTGGCCCGGGCGAGGGCGCGCATTTTCTCTGCCATCGAGACATCCTGGGCGGCCGCCTGACCGAGCAGGGCGAGGGCTGCCATCGAGAATGCGATGGTACGGGCGACGTTGACGTGATCCGCCTGGGTTTCGGGGCGGTACGCACCGATCGCACTGATCGCCATGCGGCGCGCGAGGTGGGTATCGACGGCGCCGGTCTTGAACAGGGGGATGAGATGTTCGGCGACGGTAAACACCAGGCCCAGTTCGGGATCGATGGGTGGAGCGGCCTGGTTTGTTGCGGTCGGATCGGACATGGATGGGGCGGCCTGGGCTGAAATTGGGTCGACGATGTTCCTTATATGTTCTTACGATAAAGTGTTGCGCGAATGCAAGAAGAATCTTGCCGTCGACAGATCTAGCCGGCCCTGATCTGGTTTGTGGCGTTGTCCAGGATGCCATTCTGGGCCGATCGAACGGGTGCACGCACAGCCCATTCATGCTGCGGTGACGATATCCTTGGGTTGAGCCGGAATTGGCGGAAACCGTGCCTCGGTCGCTTGGGAGGCAGTTGCGGCTCGACGATAACCTGGTCCTTGCCGGCCGAGCCTGGTTTGCCGGAAAAGGATCATCAGCGGACCCGAGGCCGGACAGGTCGAGGTCGGATGCCTGTAAGTCCCCACGCGACCGCCTGAAGACTTCAGGTTGCCCCGGGTGGCCGGTGGACGAACGTCGCCAAGCGGACTTTCCGTACACCCTGATACAGTCCTTAAGACTTGCAAGCAGCCTCGCCGCGAACGATACATCCGGGCATGAACGACACAAGCGTAACCGCGCCCCGGCACGAGCCATCGGCGCCCGATGCCGGCCCGCGCTACGATTTCGCCGCCGCCGAACCGAAATGGCAGCAGGCCTGGGCCGAGCGCGGCTGCTTCCGCGTGGACGACGTGCCGACCGACGGCAAGCCGAAATACTACGTGCTGGAGATGTTTCCCTACCCCAGCGGCAAGATCCACATGGGCCATGTCCGCAACTACACGCTGGGCGACGTGGTCGCCCGCTACAAGCGCGCCCGCGGCTTCTCGGTGATGCACCCGATGGGCTGGGACGCGTTCGGCCTGCCGGCGGAGAACGCCGCCCGCGAGCGCGGCGTCCATCCCGCCAAGTGGACCTACGAGAACATCGCCACCATGCGCGCCGAACTGCAGCGCATGGGCCTGTCGCTGGAATGGGAGCGGGAGTTCGCCACCTGCCAGCCGGAATATTACCGCCACCAGCAGAAGCTGTTCCTGGATTTCCTGCGCGCCGGCCTGGTCGAGCGCAAGGAAAGCTGGGTCAACTGGGACCCGGTCGACGGCACCGTGCTGGCCAACGAGCAGGTGATCGACGGCAAAGGCTGGCGCTCCGGCGCGCCGGTGGAGAAGAAGCAGCTCAGCCAGTGGTTCCTGAGCATCACCAAATATGCGCCCGGAGCTGCTGGACGGCGCTGGACAAGATGGACCGCTGGCCGGAGCGCGTCCGGCTGATGCAGGCCAACTGGATCGGCCGCAGCGAGGGCGCGCGGCTGGCGTTCGCGCCTGGTCGGCAGGCACGAGACGGTCGAGGTCTACACCACCCGCCCGGACACGCTGTTCGGCATGTCGTTCCTGGCGATCGCGCCGGAGCATCCGCTGGCCGCCGCGGTCGCGGCGCGCGATCCGAAGGCGGCGGAGTTCGTCGCCGAATGCCGCAGCCGGGGCACCTCCGAAGCGACCATCGAGACCGGCGAGAAGCTGGGCTACGACACCGGCCTGCGGGTCGCGCACCCGTTCATCGAGGGCGCGACCTATCCGGTCTGGATCGCCAATTTCGTGCTGATGGAATACGGCACCGGCGCGATCTTCGGCTGCCCCGGCGCACGACCAGCGCGACCTGGATTTCGCCCGCAAATATGGCCTGGACGTGACGCCGGTGGTGCTGCCGCCGGGCGCCGATCCGGCGACGCTTCGCGATCGGCAAGGACGCCTATGTCGGGCCGGGCACGGCGTTCAACTCGGACTTCCTGAACGGGCTGGACGTCGACGCCGCCAAGCGCGCCGCGATCGAGGCGCTGGAACAAGCAGGGCGTCGGCAAGGGGCTGACCAACTGGCGGCTGCGCGACTGGGGCGTGTCCCGGCAGCGCTACTGGGGCTGCCCGATCCCGATCATCCACTGCGAGTCCTGCGGCGTGGTGCCGGTGCCGGACGACCAGTTGCCGGTGCGGCTGCCGGACGACGTGACGTTCGACCGGCCGGGCAACCCGCTGGATCACCACCCGACCTGGAAGCACGTCGATTGCCCGATCTGCGGCAAGCCGGCGCGGCGGGAGACCGACACGTTCGACACCTTCGTCGACAGCGCCTGGTATTTCGCCCGCTTCTGCAGCCCGACCGCCGACGTGCCGATGGTGAAGGCGGCGGTCGATCACTGGATGCCGGTCGACCAGTATATCGGCGGCATCGAGCACGCGATCCTGCACCTGCTCTATTCGCGCTTCTTCACCCGCGCGATGAAGGACACCGGCCATGTCTCGGTGGAGGAGCCGTTCGCCGGCCTGTTCACCCAGGGCATGGTGAACCACGAATCCTATCGCACGCCGCAGGACCCAACGGCAGCTGGCTGTATCCGGAGGAGGTCGAGAAGCGGCCCGACGGCACCGTCGGTGCAGCCGCGAAACCGGCGAACCGGTCATCGTCGGCCGCGTCGAGGCGATGAGCAAGTCCAAGCGCAACACGATCGATCCCGGCGCCATCATCGCCCGTTACGGCGCCGACACCGCGCGCTGGTTCATCCTGTCCGACAACCCGCCGGAACGCGACATGGAGTGGACCGAGGCCGGCGTCGCCGGGGCGTTCCGCTTCACCCAGCGCATCTTCCGTCTGGCCGAGGCGCTGGACGGCGCCCGCACCGAGATGATGCCCGACGCGTTTCGGCCGCGCCGGCCGGACCTGCGCCGCGCCACCCATCGCTGCATCGCCGCGGTGACCGAGGCGCTGGAAGACTTCGCCTTCAACGTCGCGGTCGCCCGGCTGTACGAACTGGCCAACGCCATCACCGAGGCCGAACGCGCCGCCGCCGGAAGCCGGGCTGGCCTGGGCGCGGCGGGAGGCGGTGGAGATGCTGGCCCGCCTCAGCAGCCCGATGATGCCGCATCTGGCCGAGGAGGTTTATGCCCGGCTGTTCCCCGACAACGGCCATCTGGTCGCGGAACTTGGCCTGGCCGGAGGCCGATCCGGCACTGCTGGTCGCCGAGAGCGTCACCATCGCGGTGCAGGTGATGGGCAAGCTGCGCGGCACGATCGAGGTGGCGCCGGATGCGCCCGCCGACGTCGTGCTCGCGGCGGCCGAGGCCGATCCGAACGTCGCCAAGGCGCTGGAGGGCAAGCGCATCGTCAAGCGCGTGCACGTGCCGAACCGCATCGTCAATTTCGTGATCGCCGGATGAACCACGATGCTGAGCCGCCGGCGCTGCGGTTTGCGTTGGGTCGGCCTGCGGCTCTGAGCGGCTGCGGGTTCCAGCCGGTCTACATGCCGACCGCGTCCGGCAAGGCTGGCGTGGCGCAGCGCGAACTGGCGTCGGTCTATGTCGGGATCATTCCCGAACGGCCGGGGCAGATGCTGCGCCAGGCGCTGCAGGAGCGATTTGGCGATGATTCCGGCACGCCTGCCGCCTATGACCTGAGCGTTACCTTCGGGATCTCCGGTGAGGGCATTGCGATCGAGAGCAACAACATCGCCACGCGGCTCCGGCTGATCGGGTACCGCGAACTGGACGCTGATCGCGCATGACCCGAAGCGCGACCGTCTTGACCACGGGCAGCGCGCGCGCGATCGACGGCGTGAACATCTTCGACTCGCAGTATTTCGCCGCCGACCTGGAGATCGAGGCGGAGCAGAAGCGAATCGCCGAGAACGTGGCGACCCAGATCGCGACCCAGCTGGCGATCTGGTTCCGCCAGCAGGCGGCGAAACAGACCGGCTAGCGCCGGATGAAGCTGCCCCCGGCGCGGGTCGCGGCGTTTCTGCGCGATCCCGGTGACGTGCCGGGTGGTGCTGCTGTTCGGCGACGATGCCGGCATGATCCGTGACCGCGCCGAGACGCTGGTGCGCGCCGTCGCCGGGTCGCTGGACGATCCGTTCCTGGTGTCGGAGCTTGCCGCGCGAGGACGATCAAGCGGCTGCCGGACGAGGCGGCAGGCTTGTCGCTGATGGGCGGGCGGCGCGTGGTGCGGGTGCGCGACGTGACCGATGCGGCGACCGATCCGGTCCAGGCGGTGCTGAAGGGCGGGCACCGGCGCTGGTGGTGCTGGAGGGGCCGACGATCCAGTCGCGGTCGAAGCTGCGGACGGTGCTGGAAGCCGCGCCGGACGGCGTGGCGATCGGCTGCTACCCGGAGGAGGGGCGGGCGCTGGAGGAGACCATCCGCGAGACGCTGCGGGCCAATGGGGCTGGGATCGAGCCGGATGCGCTGTCCTGGCTGTCGCAGCAGCTCGGCGCGGATCGCGCCTCGACCCGGGCGGAACTGGAGAAGCTGGCGCTGTATGCGGGTCCGGGCAACCGGGTCGATCTGGATGCGGCGATGACCTGCGTCGGCGATCTGGCGGGCCTGTCGCTGGACGACGCGCTGTTCGCCGCGACCACCGGCGATGTGGCGACCGCCGACCGGGCGCTGGAAGCGGCGATGGCCGAGGGCGCGGCGCCGGTGCAGGTGCTGCGCGCGGCGCTTGGGCATCTGCAGCGGCTGCACCGGGCGCGGCTGGCGATGGATGAGCAGGGCTGACGCGCGGGCGATGCGGTGAAGGGGCTGCGGCCGCCGGTGTTCTACCAGAAGGTCGGCGCGTTCACCCGTTCGCTGGGGCTGTGGCCGGCGGCGACGCTGACCGCGGCGATGGCGGCGCTGGCGGAGGCGGAGCGGGGCTGCAAGCGAACCGGGTGGCCGGATCACGCGCTTTGCCGCAACGCGGTGCTGACTTTGGCGCGGCGCGCGGCGGCGGCGTCTCGGGCGGGAAAGCGATAGGCGATTATTGAGATAAAGCGTGTAATTTATTATCCGCTTTCATCGATAAAAGACACTTTATTTTGGTGTGACAATGTGCGAGAACACTTTCGTTCTCCCTTCGGCCCAGTGCGATTCGCGCGCATATCTGGAGATTGTGATGGCTATCAAGCGGACCGGCTTTCAGACGAGCGAGACTGTCGCCTTCCCGGTTCGCGGCGCCGGAGCGCTCGCTCGGTGACGCGGAGCTTGCGCTGGTCCAGCGTGCGATGGCGGAGATCGCATCTGAGTGGTCGGTTGAACTGCAGGGCGTCTGCGCCGACGAGGCGATACTGGTTCTGCTGCCCGAGGACGGCGACGATGCTATGGGGCCGAGCTTCGTGATCAGCCGGGAAACGTATGGTCTGCGTGTCGATCAGGTGCACTGGGAGCGGTTGACGGAAGTTGGTGTTTTCGCCTCGATCACGGATGTCCTGGCGACATTGCGGCCGCGGGTGGCGTTTTGCTCCGGTCTGGCGGTGCCCCCTTCGGTGACGCTGCATTAGAGCGCATCGCGGCGACTAAGGGATTGGCGGTCAGGCGACAAGGCCTGCTCCTGGGTGGTGCTGCAGCCATGCATGGACATGGCGTTCTGGCGGCAGGTCTGACGACCCGCATCTTCAAGCATTCTGGACGGCTGACAGCGAAGCGCTAGCGGGTTCGCCCGGTCTGTTGCCGCATGGCCCTTGGGCGGGCATGGTGGTGGCAGACATCGGGACAGACAATGCAATTTCTGACCACCCCGCTGCTGCGCGGGCGCGCGCGGGCGCCGTTTCTTGTTGCTGGTCGCGATGACCGCCTGCGGCACCCTTGGGATGCATGTCATCATCCCCGCGCTGCCCGCCACGGCGCGGGCGCTGGACATGTCGATCGGCACCGCGCAGCTGACGATCACCCTGTATCTGATCGGCCTGGCGATCGGGCAGTTGCTGTACGGCCCGATGTCCGACCGGTTCGGGCGGCGGCCGGTGCTGCTGGCGGGACTGTCGCTGTTCACCTGCGCCAGCATCGTGACCGCGGTGGCGCCGAACGCGGCGATCCTGATCGGCGCCCGCATCCTGCAGTCGATCGGGCGGCTGCGCCGGCCTGGTGCTGGGGCGGGCCGCGGTGCGCGACGGCGCCACGGCGGACAAGGCGGCGGGCCAGCTCGCGTTGCTGACGCTGGTGATGGCGATGGTGCCGGCCATCGCGCCGGCGATCGGCGGCTACCTGACGGCCTATATCCACTGGCGGGCAAGCTACGTGCTGCTGGCGGTGTTCGGCGGCGCGACGCTGGCTGGCCTGCGCGCTGATGATGCCGGAGACGCTGTCGCGGCCCGGCGTGCGTTCGCCGGTCGATGGTCGACTGGCGTACGTGCGGCTGCTGCGGTCGCGGCGCTTCCTGGGCTACGCGATCGGCGGGGCGTGCTCGACCACCGCGTTCTACGGGTTCATGTCAGCCTCGCCGTTCATCTTCGAGAGGCAGTTGCATCAGCCGACGCAGCGTGTCGGCCTGTATTACCTGCTGCTGATGCTGGGCGTGGCGGCTGGCAGCCTGGGCGCCAATCGGGTCGCCGGGCGGCTGCCGGTGCAGACCGCGCTGCGGATCGCCAACGGGGTGGGGATCGTTGGCGCCGCGTTGTTCGCGCTGGCCGATGCGGCGAATGTGCTGTCGGTCGCGACCGTGGTGGCGCCCGGTCACGCCTGTTCATGGTCGGCGCCGGGATGGCCAGCCCGTTCGCGCTCGCGGGATCGGTCAGCGTCAACCCGCAGGCGATCGGGGCGGCGTCCGGCATGTACGGGTTCATCCAGATGGGCTACGGGATGCTGTGCACCGTGGTGGTGGAAACCTGGCATCCGGGCGCGGTTTATCCCGTGGCCACCGTGCTGCTCGGTTCGGCACTGCTTGGGCAGGCGGCGATGTCGATGGCGACGCGGGCGGAGCGCCGTCGCTGATCAGAGGCTGAACAAGCGTCCCCAGCCGGTTATGCCGGACGGATCGATGCCGCTGAGCCGCAGGCTTTTCCAGACCACCGTGGCGATCGTGTCGTAGATCGGGATGCCGGTTTCCTGCTCCAATCCGGCGACCAGGGCGGCCGAACGCAGGTTGGTGCAGACCACGCCGATGGCATCCGGCTTGCCGGCCGCGACGGCGCGGATCGTGCTGGCCAGGGTATCGGCTGACACGTCGGCGAAGGCGTAGTTGTCCTGGATACCGAGGTGGCGCTCGGGGTCGCAGGTGATCCCCTGGGCCGCATAGTTGGCGATGATCCGTTGCTGCACGGCGTCGATATACGGCGTTACCAGACCGAACCGCCGGACGCCGGTGATGGCGAGGACCTCGTTCAGTGCCAGGATGGAGGTGGTGGCCTTGATGCCGGTCGTCGCCTCGATCCGGGCGCACAGGCGACGGTCCGCATCGACCCCAAGCCATGCGGCTGAGGTGCCGTTCCAGGCGATGACGTGGACCTTGGCGTGGGCAAGTAGTTCTGCCGCGGCGAGGATCGGGCGGTCATCGAACTGCGCGAGCGCATCCCCGGTCAGGGCGATTTCGGTGACCCGGAAGCGCGAAAAATGCACCGACACCGAGGGTAGCCCGGTCAACATCGCGTTGGTGACAGGCTCCAGCGTGGTGTTGGAGGACGGCGTCAGCATGCCGAGACGGACGGCTTCGTTCATGGAGGGCAGCAGCGTGTGACCATGGCGGCAGCTTCGCATGGCCGCCGTGGGGCGTGAAGGTGTCTACTTGGGCAGGAGGCGCGCGCGGAGGGAGGTGTTCGGGATGAACCGTACGTTGGCTGGGACGTTCCAGTGGGCTACCGGCATGCGTTGATCGGCACTTACGCCGTATGAGAAAGGCCGGATGAGAAGGGACAGCATGGCAACCGAGGCACACTCCGACCAGAAGCAGGACAAGGCTTTGGCCGACAGTTTTCCGGCCAGTGATCCGCCAGCCAATTCAGGCATTACCGGTGCTGAAACGCCGGATAAGCCGTCGCGTCACCGTAACATCGATGAGCGGCCGACGGGGACCCCAACCTCTGATCGGCATGCGACCGAGACTGCGCATCAGTGGGAACATGAGGAAAAGCCGTCGGACGAATAGGTGGAAGCGGGACGAGCGTGGGCCGCTTTGACGCGCGTAGCGCGTTGCAACGCAGGTCCGCGCGGTCTGGTGGCTGGCATCGATCCGCGGGCGGCGCACGCGTGGTGGCATCGCTTAGAGCATGATAGGCTCAGGTTAAACCTATCATGCTCTAAGACTTTTTGTCTGAGAGGACGATTCACGTCTGAAGTCGGGTCAACCTCTGACGATTGCACTCTAATCGATGGATTTTGGCACTGAATGTGTGGGAGACGGGTGTCCTCGAGGGGGCGCTGATTCATGGTATCTGTCGGACTGCCGGATGACTGCCATGGCTTGCCACCCATGCGGACAAGGTCGGGCGGAACCGGCAGGCGCGCCGTGCTGGTCGGGGCGGCGGTCCTTGGAATGCCGATGTTGTCCCGTGGTGCTCGTGCTGCCCCGCTTGGCTGGCGCATCGGGCACAGTGCGCCGGCGGACTTTCCGCTGCATCTGCGGTTGCTGGAGGCCGCCAGCGCGATCTCGGCCCACTCGGAAGGCCGCCTGATTGTCGATGTCCATCCAAATGGCGAACTGGGAAGTCCGGTCGGTTTGCTGACGCAGGTGCGGGCCGGGACAATCGATGCGGCGCCGCTGACTGCCCAGGTGCTGGCCGGCAGCCTGGGCGTGAGCGCTCTGCCGACGGTTGGCTTTGCATTTTCCGGATACGATCAGCTATGGCCGGCGCTGGATGGCCAGGTCGGCGCTTTGCTACGCGATCAGTTCGATCAGCGGCTGGGTCTGGTCGCGATGAAGCACTGCTGGGATTTTGGCTTTCGCCAGGTAACGACCAACGGAAAAGTCGTGCATGCGGCGGCGGACATGGCGGGGCTTCGCCTGCGCACGCCGCCCGAGGCCGACTTCATCGGATTGCTCCAGGCGCTTCAGGCGCTGCCGCTGGCGATGCCGTTGGGCGCGCTGGAGGGTGCGCTGCGATCCCGAGCGGCGGATGGACAGGAAGGCGTGCTGCTGTTGGTGAAGGCAGCGGGCCTGTTCAGGCTGCAATCGGTTTGCTCGCTGACCAATCATGCCTGGGATGGGCAATGGATGTGTGTCAGCGGAAAATCCTGGTCGAAGTTGCCCGCCGACCTGAAGGACATGGTGGCCGAAGCGTTCGCCGAGGCTGCGCTGCGGCAGCGCCAGGACACCGCAGACGCCGAGATTGGAGCGCGCCGGGTATTGGAGGCCGCGGGCATGACCTTCAACACGGTTGATCCGGCCAGCTTTCGCGTGTTGCTCGGCAAGTCGGGCTATTATGCGGCTTGGCGCAGGAGAATGGGCGATGACGCCTGGGCGGTGTTGGAGAAATACACCGGACGGCTGACCTGATCGGCGCGGGCTGCCGCGCTTCCGGCTAGAGTGCGACCGCCGCCCATGGCGTCGTGGCCTGGTCGGGTCGCCGGGTGCGACGACGGGCGTGGCTGGCCGATTGTCAGCACCGTCGCGGTTGTGGCGAGAATTCCTTCATCTTCGCACCCATGACGAAGTCGCCGAAATTCATCTTCATGTCGTCAGCGACGCCGTTTTCGAAGTAGCGCATGTTGACTTCGTAGCTCGGCGTGATCGAGGTGGGCGAATGGTCGAAGAACGCGATATTGACCCGTGTGCTGGGCAATGGCGACAGCAGGGCCCATTTGGTCTGCATCGGCGGTTTCCAGTCGAGCACCACGATAAAGCTGTCCTCGACGCCGTTTTCGTCCGTGCCGTCGAACAACGGCAGGCTGGCGAAATGCTTTCGGTCGCGCGCGGCGGCGATGATCGCGGCGGTGTGCGCCATCGGGAACACCGTGCCGGCCGGCAGCTGGCTGACGCTGTCATGCGGTGAGGTGTAGTGGGCCTCACCAGGACCGCCGGACCGCTGCAGGGAAGCCTCACCGTCGGTTTGGCTGGTTACCGCGGTGTCGGTGGTTTGCCGCATGTGAAAACGAAATCTCAGGCCATCCTTGGATTCCCATGTGGCGTAGTCCGACGCCATTTCGACGTCCTGACCGTCGGCGTTGGTAATGGTCATGCGCAGCCGCTGACGGACTGCCCAACCGTCGCATGCATCGGTAACCTCGTAGCCCATGGTGCCACGCGCCGCGACCACGTCGTTGCCCTTCGCCGTATCGAGCCTCAGGGTGTAGAGCGCCTTGTGCGCCAGCATCGCGGTTTGCGGCGGTGGGCTGGCCGGCGCGGGGGTGATTGCGGCGGTGACCGGATGGACCGCGGCTGATGCGGTCAGGAGCAGCGCGCCGATGGCGGCGGGAAGGCGCATGAAGAACTCCGGTAAAAAGGTCACCACACGTGAACATGGGCGTGGCGGTGTGGAAGGATAGACATAGCCGAGGCGAACATACCATGGCTTGCGGGGTGATCGTGTCCTTGCTCAGTTTCCCGTGACCTGTGTTCCGGCGGGGGTGGTCGTGCCTTCGCCGGTGGCTGGGCCCGGGGCGGTTGCCGGGCCAGGGGCCTGGGTCGCGACTTGAGCCGTGGGCTTGGGCCGGGCGGGCGGGATGTCGATTTTCAGCGACAGCTCCTTGAGCCGGGCGGGCGGGATTTCGGCGGGGGCGCCCATCATGAGGTCCTCGCCCTGCTGGTTCAGCGGGAACAGGATCACTTCGCGGATGTTGGGCTCGTCCGCGAGAAGCATCACCATGCGGTCGATCCCGGGGGCGGACCCACCGTGCGGAGGGGCGCCGTAACGGAAGGCGTTCAGCATGCCGCCGAAGCGGGCCTCGACGTCGGCCTCGGTGTAGCCGGCGATCTGGAAGGCGCGGATCATGATGTCGGGGCGGTGGTTGCGGATGGCGCCGGACGACAGCTCGATGCCGTTGCAGACGATGTCGTACTGGTAGGCCTTGATGGTCAGCGGGTCCTGGGTGTTCAGCGCCTCCAGCTCGCCCTGCGGCATGCTGAACGGGTTGTGGCTGAAATCGACCAGGCCGGTTTCCTCGTTCAGTTCGAACATCGGGAAGTCGGTGACCCAGCAGAAGCGGAAGGTGCCTTTTTCCAGCAGGCCGAGTTCGTCGCACAGGCGGGTGCGGACGGCGCCGGCGAATTTTGGAGCGGCGTCTTTTTTGCCGCCGACGAAGAACACGGCATCGCCGGGCTGAGGTTGCAGGCGAGGCGGATTGCTTCGGCTCGGGCCGGTTCCAGGTTGCGGGCGATCGGGCCTTTCGGCCCCTCGGCGTCATAGGTGATGTAGCCCAGGCCGCCCTGGCCCTCGGCGCTGGCCCAGTCGTTCAGCTTGTCGAAAAAGCTGCGGGGGTTTGATCCGGCGCCAGGGGCGGGGATGGCGCGGACGATACCGCCGGACGCCGCGATGCGGGCGAACAGGCCGAAGCCGGAGCCGGCATAGTGTTCGGTGACATCGGCGATGCGGATCGGGTTGCGCAGGTCGGGCTTGTCGGAGCCGAATTCCAGCATCGACTGGTCATATGGAATGCGGGGGAAGGGCGGTTTGGTCACCGCCCGGCCGTCGGCAAATTCCTCGAACACGCCGGCGATGACGGGTTCGATGGTGTTGAAGACGTCTTCCTGGGTGACGTAGCTCATTTCGAAGTCGAGCTGGTAGAACTCACCGGGGGAGCGGTCGGCGCGCGAGGCTTCGTCGCGGAAGCAGGGGGCGATCTGGAAATAGCGGTCGAAGCCGGCGACCATCAGCAGCTGCTTGAACTGCTGCGGCGCCTGGGGAAGCGCATAGAATTTGCCGGGATGCAGGCGGGCGGGCACCAGGAAGTCGCGGGCGCCTTCCGGCGATGAGGCGGTCAGGATCGGGGTCTGGTATTCCAGGAAGCCCTGCTCGATCATCCGCCGGCGCACCGAGGTGATGACCTGGCTGCGCAGCATCATGTTGCGGTGCAGCTTGTCGCGCCGCAGGTCGATGAAGCGGTATTTGAGGCGGATATCCTCGGGGAACCGCTCGTCGCCGGCGACCTGCATGGGCAGGACCTCGGCGGCGGACTGCACGACAAGGGTGTCGACGCGCAGTTCGATCTCGCCGGTGGGGAGGCGGGGGTTGAAGGTGCCGGCCTCGTCGCATCACCACCTGGCCGGTGACGGTGATGACGCTTTCCGGGCGTACCGCGTCGGCTGCGGCGAAGGCCGGGGAACCGGCGGCGAACACGCACTGGGTGATGCCGTAATGGTCGCGCAGGTCGATGAACAGCAGGCCGCCGTGGTCGCGCTTGGCATGCACCCAGCCCGAGAGGCGCGCATCCTGGCTGGCGTCGGTGGCGCGCAGGGCGCCACAGGTATGGGTACGATAGGCGTGCATGGTCTGTGTCCTGCCGAAAACTGTCGCTGCGTCAGGCGACTCTGTCAGGGGCGGCACACAAGCCTTGGGCGGCAGGTCAAGTCAAGCGCCGAAGGGGGAGCCGGCGTTTTCGGCAGGAAAAGCCGGGTGTCGTAACCCGTAACACATCGCCGCTTGCATTCCGCGTCGCAGCGTCCAAACATTACGTCATGCTCGGCTCCAACTCTGGTTTCGCCGCTCGCGTCAAGGCCGTCCTGGGCCCGACGAACACCGGCAAAACGCATCTCGCCATCGAGCGATTGCTGGCCCACGCCTCCGGTATCATCGGTTTCCCGCTGCGGCTGCTGGCGCGCGAGAATTATGATCGCATGGTGGCGATCAAGGGCGCGCGGTATGTCGCGCTGATCACCGGGGAGGAGAAGATCATCCCGCCGGACGCGCGGTGGTTTTCCTGCACCGTGGAGGCGATGCCGCTTGATCGGCATACCGAATTCGTCGCGGTGGACGAGATCCAGCTTTGCGCCGACCCTGACCGGGGCCACGTGTTCACCGACCGGCTGCTGCATGCGCGCGGCATGGTCGAGACCATGTTCCTGGGTGCGGAGACGATCGCACCGCTGATCCGGCATCTGGTTCCCTCGGCGCAGATCGAGACGCGGCCGCGGCTGTCGCAACTGTCCTACGCCGGGCCGGCCAAGCTGGTCCGCTTGCCGCCGCGGTCGGCGGTGGTGGCGTTCAGCGCGGCGGAGATCTATGCGCTGGCGGAACTGATCAGGCGGCGCAAGGGCGGCTGCGCGGTCGTGATGGGCCGGTTGTCGCCGCGCACCCGCAACGCCCAGGTGGCGCTGTACCAGGACCGGGAGGTCGATTTCCTGGTTGCCACCGATGCGATCGGGATGGGGCTGAACATGAACGTGGATCATGTCGCCTTTGCTGGCCTGGGGAAGTTTGACGGTCACCGGCCGCGGCGGTTGACGGCGTCCGAGGTGGCGCAGATCGCCGGGCGGGCCGGGCGCGGCATGAAGGACGGCACGTTCGGCACCACCACCGAGTGCCCGCCGATCCCGGAGGACGTGGTCGCGGCGGTCGAGGCGCATAGCTTCGATTCGCTGGAAATGCTGTGCTGGCGGAACAGCGACCTGGATTTTTCGTCGCTGGACGGGCTGATCGACAGCCTGAACGCCCCGCCGCCCCGGCCGGGGTTGATGCGCGGGAACGAGGCGTCGGACCTGGAAACGCTGACGGCGTTGGCGCGGGACGCGGATATCCGCAAACTCGCGCATGGCCGCCGGCGGATGCGGATGCTTTGGGATGCGTGCCAGATTCCCGATTTCCGCAAGCTGGCCGACGATACCCATGCCCGGCTGTGCGCGCGGGTGTTCGGTCATGTCGCCACGGAAACCACGCTGCCGACGGACTGGCTGGCGGCGCAAGTCGCTGCGCTAGATCGGGCCGACGGCGATATCGACACACTGATGCAGCGGCTTTCCGGGGTTCGGGTCTGGTCGTATATCGCCGCCCGGTCCGATTGGGTGAAGGACACCGCGCATTGGCAGGCGCGGGCGCGGGAAGTTGAGGACAAGCTGTCCGACGCGCTGCATGAAAGCCTGACCAGCCGGTTCGTCGATCGTCGTTCGGCCCACCTGATGCGGCGGCTGGACGAGGCCGAGGGTAAGGAATTGCTGTCGGCGGTCACGCTTCGGGGGCAGGTTGTGGTCGAGGGCCACGATGTCGGCCATGTCGAGGGTTTCGGATTTGTGCCTGACCCGCTGGCGGTCGGAGATGAAAAGAAGCTGGTGCTGCGCGCCGCCCGGCGGGCGCTGCGGGCGGAAATGCCACGTCGTGTCGGCCTGCTGGAGACCGCCGCCGACGGTGCCTTCGCTTTGACGGCGGACCACCGGCTGACCTGGGGCGACGTGCCCGTGGCGCGCGTGGTTCCGGGTCTGGCGCCGCTGCGACCGCGGGTGCAGGTGCTTGAGAGCGAATTCCTTGACGGCGCCGAGCGCGAGCGGATCAGAAGCCGCCTGCAGGTCTGGCTGGAGAGACAGATCCAGGCCGATCTGGCACCGCTGTTCGCGGCCGAGGCGGCGGTGAAACATAATCCGACGCTGCGCGGGCCGCTGCACCGGCTGACCGAGGCACTGGGCCTTATTCCCGGGGTGGACGCGGAGACCTTGTCGCCCGCGTTGCGTCCGCAACTGCGGGCCCTGGGCATTCGTTCCGGCCGGTTTGCGTTGTTCATGCCGGCGCTGATGAAGCCGCGGGCGGCGGCGATGCGGGCGCGGCTTTGGTCTTTGCACCGCGGCATTGCGGTTCCGGCGCTGCCAAGCTCGGCCTTGGTTTCGGTGCCGGCCGACCAGTCCGGCTGGCCCGCCGGGTTTGCCGCGATGCTGGGCTGGATCGAGGCCGGGCCGATCCTGCTGCGGCTTGATATTGCCGAAAAAGTCGCGGGCGAGCTAGGCTATCGGTCACGCCGCGGTCCGGCGGCGTTGCCGGCTGGCTTGGCGTCCCGCTTCGCGATCAAGCCGGATATGCTGCCCGCCGTGCTGCGTCAGCTGGGTTTTCGCGTTCTGCCTGCGGCGGGGTTGGGCTCGGATCAACAGGGGCCGCCCGCACCGGCGATGTTGACGCCATTGCGACGGCGGCGGCCGGTTGTCGAGGAGGCGGCACCGGTTAAGGTGGCCACCGGGCCATTCGCCGCGCTGGCGGTGCTGAGGCGGGGTGGTGCGTGAGAGGCGGGTGCATGACTTACGGGTGCATGACTTACGGGGAGGTGCATGACATCTGACGCGGAAGACCGGGACTGGCAGCGGCTGGACAAGTGGCTGTGGTGCGCCAGGGTCATGCGCGCCCGCACCGATTGCGCTGAACTGGTGGCGCAGGGCTCGATCAGGATCAATCGCCAGGCGACCGGCAAGCCGCACGCGAAGTTGCGGATTGGCGATGTGCTGACCATTCCGGTGCATGGCAGGGTCCGCGTGCTGCGTGTCGTGAGGCTGGCGGCCCGCCGGGGGCCGGCCACGGAGGCCCAGCTTTTATATGTTGATGTCAGTGATGCGTCATCAACATCTTGCGTCGCGGGGGATTCGTCGGCATATCGCGCGCCATGATTGGCGGCACCCAGCCGCATTTTTCGCAATTTCAGGGGTTTAACAATGACCTACGTGGTCACCGAGAACTGCATTCGGTGTAAATACATGGACTGTGTCGAGGTCTGTCCGGTGGACTGCTTCTACGTCGGCGCCAATATGCTGGTGATTCACCCCGATGAGTGCATTGATTGCGGCGTTTGCGAGCCCGAATGCCCGGCGGAGGCGATCGTGCCGGATAGCGACGACAAGGCGAACGACTGGGTTGAGCGGAACCGCACGTTCGCTCTGACCTGGCCGAACATCACCCGCAAGGGCACGCCGCCTGAGGATGCCGAGGAGTGGAAGGACAAGCCTGGCAAGGCAGAGCTGTTTTCCGAAGAGCCGGGGAAGCCCTGAACAGCTTGGGAAGCCCCGAAGAGCTTGGGAAAGCTGCGGGGTTTGGCTGGCTGACCCGAAACGATACGGGTCTTTGCCGCTGACTTGGCGGGAATTTTGTGGTATTTTTCTTGACTACCGCGCCGCCGCCGATGCTTGGGTTGAGGATTGACATATTCCTGACGCTAATCCCCGCCAGGATTCGAAATCCCAAAGGCTGAGTGCCTGGCCAATAGCATTGCAAAAGGTGGACAGCAACGGTGAGTGAAACTGCAAGCAACAGCACAGGTGAGCAGCAGACAGTGGAAGAAGTTTTGAACCAGGTGGCTGAACAGCCGGCGAATGAAAACCCGGCGCTAACGTCCGAGGCGCGGGCCGCTGTCCGGCCTATGCACAACGGCCCCAACCTTACGCCACGGGCCATCGCGAAGGCGGAGATCTTTGTCGAGGGGGATCATGTCGTCTATCCGACGCATGGCGTGGGCAAGGTGGAACGGATTGCCATCGAGGAAATTGCTGGTCACAAGCTCGAACTGATCCACATCACGTTCGAGGAAAACCGTATGACGCTGCGGGTGCCGGTGGCGAAGGCCCGTACCGCCGGTTTGCGCAAACTCGCGACTCGCAAGCTGTTTGACGAGGCGCTGAATGTGTTGCGCGGCAAGGCCCGGATCAAGCGCACGATGTGGTCTCGGCGCGCGCAGGAGTATGAGGCGAAGATCAATTCCGGCGATCCGCTGGCGATCGCGGAGGTTGTGCGCGATCTGCACCGTAACGCCGGGCAGCCGGACCAAAGCTTCTCCGAGCGGCAGATCTATGAGGCGGCGCTGGACCGCCTGGCGGCGGAGCTTGCGGCGTTGGACCAGACCGACAAGCAAACCGCGATTACCAAGCTGACGGACTTCCTGAAGACGGTCTGACCGGCGTGGCCTGACCGCGTGACTGGTTGGCTTTGGGGGCCTGACCAGTCACGGATGGTTGGGGCGTGGTCGTCCCGCCAACGCGGTGACCGGTCATTGTTTCGCAAGGTCGATATCAGACAACAGCGGCGGCTCGTGCCGGGACGGCGGTCGCAGGCGCCGCGGCCACGCCGTAGACGCCGCGTTCGTTCGGCATCGGGGCAAAGCGGGCGGTGATCCCGAGCACGGTCTCGGCGCCGCCAAGATAGAGCATTCCGTCGGCCGGCATGATCCCTGCGATCGCGTCCAAGACGCGGGTTTTGGTAGGTTGGTCGAAATAGATGAGGACGTTGCGGCAGAAGACGATGTCGAAACGGCCAAGCGAACGCAGATCGGACAGCAGGTTGAACTCGCGAAACTGGGCCATGGAGCGAACGGCGTCTGAAAGGCGCCAGTTGTTTTCTTCCTTGCGGAAGTAACGCATGAGCATTTGCACCGGCAATCCGCGTTGTACTTCGAATTGCGAATAGACACCCTCCCGCGCTCGGGCGAGTTGGTCGCGGGCGATGTCGGTGCCGATGATTTCGACTTTGCGGCCGGCCAGCAAGGCGGTGGATTCGGCGATGATCATGGCCAGGGAGTAGGCTTCCTGTCCGGAAGATGACGCCGCCGACCAGATCCGCAGTGTGCTGCCGGGTGGACGCGCGGCGATCAACCGGGGCAGCGCCTGGGTGCGGAAATGCGTAAACGGCTTGTCGTCGCGGAAAAAGAAGCTTTCGTTGGTGGTCATGGCCTCGACCACGTCGCGAGCCAGCGTGTCGCTTCCTGGCCGCCGCAGCTTTTCCGCCAAGGCGTTCATATCGGGAAGTTTTTCGCGCTTGATGATGGTACCAAGCCGGGTTTCGAGCAAATAGAGCTTATCCATGCCGATCACCAGGCCGGATTTCGTCTTCAGCAGGTTAGCCAGGGTCTCGAACGAGAGGGGCGACAGGGGCGCGGTCATGGACGTGCTCCTTTCAGCAGTTCCAGGAGCTTCGGGGCGATTTTTGGCAGTGGCAGCACCGCGTGGCACAGACCGGCCTGGGCGATCGCGCCGGGCATGCCCCAGACCACGCTGCTGGCTTCATCCTGACCAACGGCGGCGCCTCCGGCTTCGACGACTGTTTTGGTTCCGGCCAGGCCGTCGTGACCCATGCCGGTGAGCATCGCGATGAGCACGCGACCTTCGCATGCGGCGGCGGCGGAGCGCAGCATCGGATCCACGGCGGGACGGCAGAAGTTCTCCGGCGGATCGGTCGTCAGTCGGGCGCGCAGGCCGGACCGGCCGCCTTCGACGAGAAGATGCTTGTCGCCCGGCGCGAGGTAGATTCGGCCCGCGACCAGTGATTCGCCGTCGCGCGCTTCGGTGCAGGGCATGAAGCCGAGACGATTGAGGTGGTCGGCAAGGATCGGGGTGAACGTTGCTGGCATGTGCTGGGTCATTACCACTGGAACACTTAATCCTCGTCCCAAGCCCTGAACCAGATTGAACAGTGCCTGGGGTCCTCCGGTTGAGCTGCCCACGGCGAGCAGCTTGGCTGGAAGGGTCGGCGCGGGGCGAAGGGCGATCTGGGTCCGTGCACGGATCGGTGCCGTGGTGCGGCGGCGCATGCGGGCCAGGCCTTTGACCTTTTCAAGCAGTTCGCGTCTGAAGCCGTCGTCACTGACGGTGCCGATGCTCGACGGCTTCGGCACGTAGTCGGATGCGCCGAGACGCAGGGCGCGCAAGGCGATGTCGGCGCCGCGGGTGGTGAGGGTAGAGGCCATGATGACCTGGACGCCGGGGTCGGCGCGCAGCAGCAGGGGAAGCGCGGTCAGTCCGTCCATGACCGGCATTTCGATGTCCAGCACCACGACGTCGACCCGGGCGGCGCGAAGCTGCTCGATCGCGAGCTTGCCATTTTCGACCTTGGCCACGACGTCGATTTCGGGGTCTGCGTCCAGGATGCGCGCGAGGGCGCCCCGGATGACGGCCGAATCGTCACACACCATGACGCGGGCCGTCGCCGTCGAGGTTTTGGCGCCGATGGGTGCGCGCGTCAGTGCCGTCACAGCAGTCCCACCTGGGCGAACTTGCCGGTGAGGATATCCTCGTCGAACGGCTTCATGATGTATTCTTGCGCGCCGCTTGAGATCGCCGCCTCGATATGACCCATGTCGTTTTCGGTCGTGCAGAACACGACGGGGGGATTGTCAGGGCCGAATTCCTTGCGCAGCGCCCGCAGGAAGGAAATGCCGTCCATCACCGGCATGTTCCAGTCGAGCAGGACACAGTCGGGCAGTTTCTCCCGGCAGGTATCCAGGGCGATTTGACCGTCAGCGGCCTCGATGACGGTGAACCCGTTGGATTCGAGGATTCGGCGCGCGACTTTCCGGACGACGCGGCTGTCGTCCACGACCAAGCAGGTTCGTGACATGTTGGCTTATTCCTCTCCGGACAGCGCAAGCAGCCTGGAGACGTCCAGGACCACGAGCAGACGCCCGTCCAGCCGGAAGATGCCGGTGCTGAATTCGGCCCAAGCTTTTTCCAGAGTTGGCGGGTTCCGCTCGAATGTGGCGGCATCGAGGCTGAGGACTTCAGAGACCTGATCGACCAGCAGGGCGTAGAGCTCGCCGGCCTGTTCGGCGACCACGGACATCCTGGCCTGTCCTGGCGGGGCCGGGGCCAAGCGCAGGCGGCGGCGCAGGTCGATCGCGGTGACGATACGTCCCCGAAGGTTCAGGCTGCCGGCGATTTCCGGCGGCGCCAGGGGGATGCGGGTGATTACCTGCTCACCCAGGATATCACGCACCGCGAGCACCGGGACGCCGCAAAGCTGATCACCCACCGTCAACGTGACCAAAACCTGCGTGTCGTTGTTCGTCGTGGCGGTGTCGGATCGCTCCAGAATATCGGTTGCCATGGCTGGTCCCTTTATCGATCAGGCGTGAATGGTTGCCGCGAGGCTGGTGCGAAGGCTGATAACCAGGGCCTCGCGCTCGAACTTGGCGACGTAGTCGGTAAATCCGGCCTCGCGACCGATCCGGGCGTCTTCCAGATCCGAGTGGGCGGTCATGGCGATCATGGGCAGTTTGACCCATGGCCCGCCGGCCCGGACGGCACGGGCAAAATCCAGCCCGGTCATGCCTGGCATTTCGATGTCGGACACGATGGCGTCGAACTTGGTGCCGGCGTCGCGCATCCGAAGTGCTTCCGTCGCGCTGCTGACGGCGGTGACGCGGAAGCCGGCGGCGCCCAGCATCGGCACGGTTAACTGGCGGAAGAATTCGCTGTCGTCGACCAGCAGGACGTGTTTCTGACCGACATCCGCGCCCTGCCGCGGAACGCCGCGGAACCAGTCTTCCCAGGCTTGCATCAGCCAGTATCCGGTATCCAGGACGTCGGTTGCCTGGCCACCGATGACCGCCGTTCCCAACAGGCCCGGGCGGACGCCGGCGAGTTCGATATCCAGGCGGTCTTCGACCACGTCGATGATCTCGTCGACCATCAGGCCCATGATGCGGTCACCCTCGGCGAAGACCAGCAGCGGCTGGCTGGGGGTATCCTGATCGACGGCGCCGTCGATCGCGATCAGCGGCATCAGCTTGCCGCGGTACTGGGTCACCGGCGATCCGCAGGAGATCTCGATCTTGTCGCGGGGGATGTCTTCCAGGCGGGCGACGAGGCCGAGTGGCACGCCCATGCGCTTGGTTCCACCGGCGCGGAACAGCAGCATCGCGGTCTTGTCGGCGGAGGTTTGGGTATCGACCAGGCTTGAACGCACCAGCTTGCTCTCCGATCCGGCGCCGACGCCGCTGGCGCGGGCGATCCCGTTCGGATCGAGGATCATGATGACCGAGCCGTCGCCGAGGATGGTGTTGCCGCTGAACATGGTGACGTGACGCAGGATGGGTGCCACCGGCTTGACAACGATTTCCTCGGTGTCGAAGACGCGGTCGACGATGATGCCCATCATGTGCTGGCCGACCTGAGCCACCACGACATGGGCGGCTGTGGCGTCCTTGTCGTCGTTGCCGAGGGCCAGGAGTTCGGTCAGGCTGACAAGCGGCAGCAGGCGGTTGCGCAGGCGCAGGACGGGTGTATCGTTGATGCGCTCGATGACGCTGTTGCCACCGCTGTCGCTGGCGGATTTGTCGGATCCGCGATGGGCGCGAACCAGTTCCACCACGCTGAGCTGCGGGATGGCGAAGCGTTCCTTGCCGGCTTCGACGATCAGTGCCGAGACGATGGCCAGGGTCAGCGGGATCTTGACGGTGAACGTGGTGCCCTGGCCGACCGTGCTCTTGAGGTCGATGGTGCCGCCGATCTTCTCGATGTTGGTCTTCACCACGTCCATGCCGACGCCGCGGCCGGAGACGGCGGAGATTGTCGCGGCGGTGGAGAAGCCGGCGCGGAAGATGAAGCGCTGGATCTGGCCGTCGGTCATTCCGGCCAGTTCGGCTTCGGTGGCCAGGCCGTTGGAAAGCGCCTTGGCGCGGATGCGGTCCACCGCGCAGGCCACGGCCGTCGTCGGAGATTTCGAGGATGATGTGGCCGCCTTCATGGAAGGCGTTCAGCACGATGTGGCCGGTTTCGGGCTTGCCCGCGGCGCGACGTTCGGCCGGGGTTTCCAGTCCGTGATCGCCGCTGTTGCGGATCATGTGGGTCAGCGGATCCTTGATCAGCTCCAGGACCTGGCGATCGAGTTCGGTTTCGGCGCCGAGCATGGTGAGCTCGATCTTCTTGCCCAGGTCGTGGGCGAGATCGCGTACCAGTCGGGGCAGCTTGTTCCAGGCATTGCCGATCGGCTGCATGCGGGTCTTCATCACCCCTTCCTGCAGGTCGGACGTGATGTGCGACAGCCGCTGCAGCGGCACCGTGAAGGCGCTGTTTTCCTGCGTTGCGAGCCAGCTGCAGAAGCTGATTGCGGGTCAGCACCAGTTCGCTGACCAGCGTCATCAGGTCTTCCAGCACATCGACGGTGACGCGGATGGTCTGCGTGTTGGCGGGCGCGTTGGTCTGGGCCTGAGCCTGCGGCGCGGCCGTCGCCTCCGGGTGGAGGTCGGCAGAAGCCGCAGCTGGCGCGGGAGCGGCAGCCGGCGTGGGCGCTGGGGCAGGAGCGGCTGCGACTGGGGCGGCTGCGACTGGGGTGGTTGCGATTGGGGCTGGAGCTGCTTCGACGGGTGCGGCGGCCTGGACGGCTTCCGCGTTGGCGACCGGTGCGGGTGCCGGGCTGCTTTCTTGGCGGCGGGCGCCTCATTGGCGGCGGCGGCGTTCAGTGCGGCAATCAGTTCGACGTCATCGCCAGGCGGTTCGGCGCCGGTTTCGCCCAGGGCGGTGACGATTGCCTTGATCTGGTCGATCCCGGCAAGCACCTGGGTGACGATTTCCGGGGTCACGGTCAGGCTGCGGTCGCGCAGTTTGCCCAGCACGTTTTCGCCGGCATGGGCTACGCGTTCAAGCCTGGGCAGCCCGAGGAAGCCGCAGGTGCCCTTGATCGTGTGCACCAGGCGAAAGATGAAGCCCAGCGTCTCGGCATCGTCTGGCGTTCGTTCCAACGTGATCAGCGCGACGTCGAGTTCGGCCAGACTCTCGTTGGTCTCGGTGAGGAAGTCGGAAAGCAGATCGTCCACGGCAGCCCCCTTGCAAGCCCCTGATCCGGGCGGGACCCAATGTTTGGCAGCACTTCGCAAACAAATGGTAAATGCCGGGCATTTTTTTTGCGTTCAGGCCGGATCCTGTTTGGGTAGATTAACGGAACGGGTTCGCGTGCCGGCTGAAACAAGGCCTCAGGATCTGCGCGGCGGGAAAATGCGGGAGCGATCGAGGTGCCGCGGGTCCGCTGTGTTGCGGGCATGATGCGATGGGGCTTAAGGGCTGGGGAGGAGGGCATTTTCCGGCTGACCGCCAACCATCAGAACGCGCTATGCCATTGTTTCCGTGAGCAACTCTGCCGGCCGGACTGACGCTACTCGCCGCCCAGGCGCAGAATTGGGGGCTCGGTTTGTGCCGCTGGGGACAGCAGCTGCGACAATCGTATGCCGAGCGACGATGCAAGTAATGGGCTTATCGACATCGGCAGGCTATCCCGCTCGGTCAGGGCGGCGCATGCCGCTGTCTCGGTGGCCAGGCAGAGGGCGAGCCTGGGGGGCGGGGGTCTGAACCACTGCCCGGGGGGTGGCCCGGAGACTTGAACCCCCGCCGAGGTGGCCGGGGACTTGAACCACTGCCCGGGGTAGCGCAAGTTCATGGTGAACGTCATATATGTGCAGGCAAGTGGCCGAAAGCGTGGCCTGGAAAAGCTTGGCCTGGGAAGGAGACACTCTTTTATCATGATCGATCCGTTCGGCAGAGCGATCACCTATCTCCGCGTTTCGGTAACCGACCGGTGTGATCTGCGCTGCGTTTATTGCATGGCGGAGGACATGACGTTCCTGCCCAAGCGGGATCTGCTGACGCTGGAGGAACTCGACCGGTTGTGCGCTGCGTTCATCCGCCTCGGCACGACGAAGATCCGCATTACCGGCGGCGAGCCGCTGGTGCGTCGCGACGTGATGCAGTTGTTCGGCAAGCTGGGCGAACGGCTTGGGGCTGGCGGCGGGCTGCAGGAGCTTACCGTGACGACCAACGGCTCGCAGCTGACCAAGCACGCGGGGACGCTGGCGACGGCGGGGGTGAAGCGGATCAATGTGTCGCTCGACACGCTGGATCCGGTGCGGTTCACGCAGATCACCCGCTGGGGGAAGATCGAGCAGACGTTGGATGGCATTTTCGCTGCCAAGGCCGCCGGGCTGGCGGTGAAGATCAACGCCGTGGCGATGAAGGGCGTGAACGAGGCCGAGTTCGACGGCATGCTGGCGTGGTGCGGCGAGCACGGTTTCGACCTGTGTCTGATCGAGACGATGCCGATGGGTGACATCACCGGCGACCGGACGGATCAGTACCTGCCGCTGTCGGTGGTTCGGGCGAGGCTGCGCAAGACCTGGACCCTGGAGGATACGGACTACAAGACCGGTGGTCCGGCGCGGTATTTCAATGTCAGGGAAACCGGGCGGCGGATCGGGTTCATCACGCCGATGACGCATAATTTCTGCGAAAGCTGCAACCGGGTGCGGCTGACCTGCACGGGCACGCTTTACATGTGCCTTGGGCAGGAAGATTCGGCGGATTTCCGGCCGCTCCTGCGCGCTGGGGTGACGGATGACGCGTTGGATGATGCGATCCGCGAGGCGATTTCGCGCAAGCCGAAAGGGCACGATTTCATCATCGACCGGCGGCACGACAAGCCGGCGGTGGCGCGGCATATGAGCGTGACCGGAGGTTAGCCAAGGCCTTGCCCCCCAGCCGCAAAGCGCCGGCAGCTCAAAGTCGTGGGATCAAAGGGGCCGCCGGCCCCTTTGCGGGTCCAGGGCAGGGCCCTGGTCTCAACCGGAAGGCGCCCAGCCGGTCATAACCGCCATCCGCAGGCTCACCGCGACCCTTCCGTCCGTTGCGGGCATTTTGGTAAGTGCCGCTGGGAACAGGGCGCGGGGCGGATTGATACGGGCGCGCTGGCGGATCGCGTTGGTTTCGCCAGCCGCCCGAAGATCCTGCAGCAGTGCCAGCGGATCGGCATAAAGCAGGCGGATATCCTCCAAATCCGCAACCGGCAGGACAAAGCCGGCCCGTTGCAGCAGGTGGGCGCAATCGCGCAGTTCCGGGAAGGGTGAGACCCGTGGGGATGCGCCACCGGCGACCTCGGCCTCGGCCTCGGTCAGTGCCGTGCGCAATTCGGACAGGGTGCCGAGAACGGGCAGGCTGGCCAGGAACAGGCCGTCGGGGCGGAGCGCCTGGCGGAGCTGAAGCAGCGCGCCGGGAAGGTCGTTGACCCAGTGCAGCGACAGGCTGGCGACAATGAGGTCGAAGCTGGCGGGGGCGAAGGGAAGGCATTCCTCGTCCGCGACGGCGCAAGGTCCGCCGTTCAGCGCCGCCATGGCCGGGGAAAGATCGCAACTGATTACCTGCATGCCCCGCTGACGGAGCAAGGGCGCGACGGAGGCTCGACCGCCGACGTCCAATACATCGACAAATCGCCGATTTGTGTCGTCGAGGCGGTCTACCAGTCGTTCTGCCGCATCGCGGAGTATGTCGGCCACCTGATTGACGGTCTGGGCCGCGCGGTCACGATGGTGGCGGACGGCAGTGCGATCAAATACAAGCATAGGGTCCATGCACCGCCATGTGCTCTGCCTTGACGCCGTTGCCAAGGCATTGGCGCCGGCTCTACCGTCCCGCACGACCGGAGGACCTGACAATGAACCGCATCAATGCCGAGACCCTGCTTGGCTGGATCACTGACCGGCAGGAACTTGCCCTGCTGGATGCGCGCGAGGACGGGGCGTTTGGCGCCTCGCACCTGTTCTGGGCAGTGCCGTGCGGGCTGGCGCGGAAGGAAATCCGGGCGCGCGCGCTGCTGCCGCGGCTGTCGGTGCGGGTGTGCTGCGTCGATGACGGCAGCGGACTGGCCGAAACCCTGGCGGGTTGGCTGGAATCGATCGGTTGCACCGACGTTTCGGTATTGGGTGGTGGCACCAAGGCATGGGAAGCCGCCGGGAACGTGCTATACAGCGGCGTTAATGTGCCATCCAAGGCGTTTGGTGAATGGGTCGAGCACCACTACGGCACGGAAAGTGTCGATGCCCCCGAGTTGAAGGCGTGGATCGAGTTCCGGCCGCAACATGGTGGTGCTGGACAGCCGGACGGCCGAAGAGTTCGCCCGTATGTCGATCCCGACCGGCATCAGCGTGCCGGGCGGCGAGCTGGCGTACCGCATCGCGGATATCGTGCCTGATCCGAAGACGCTGGTTGTCGTCAATTGCGCCGGGCGGACACGCAGCATCATGGGTGCCGAGAGCCTGCGTCGTGCCGGTGTTCCCAACAAGGTGGTGGCTCTGCGCAACGGGACCATGGGGTGGGAACTCGCGGGGTTGCGTTGCGACCGGGGGCGGACGGAGAAATTTCAGCCCGGCACGCCGAAGACGGCCGCGCTGGCGTTGCAGCGGGCGCGGGCGTTTGCCGAGGAGTCCGGCGTGGGCATCATCGGACCGCTGGACCTGGAGCGGTTCGAGGACGATCCGGATCGCACCTTGTACGTGCTTGACGTGCGTGATCCGGCTGAGTTCCGGGCGGGACATCGTCCGGGCAGCCGCAACGCGCCGGGCGGGCAGTTGGTGCAGGCAACAGACACCTGGATCGGGGTACGCAACGCGCGGATCGTGTTGGTCGACGATACCGGTGTGCGCGCCCGGATGGCTGCGGCGTGGCTGCGGCAGATGGGGCACCGCGACGTGTTCGTCGTCGAAGGCGGGCTGGAGGAGCGAAGGCGACCGGTTCAGCGCGCGGTGCCGGTGCCGGAACTGGCGGTCCCGGTCGATCTGGTCGATGTGACCGGGTTGCTGCACTTGCTGGACAGCGGCGCCGGCACGCTGGTGCTGGATCTGAACCGCAGCGTCGATTATCGTGACGGCCACATCCCCGGCGCGATCTGGGGCGTCCGGTCTCGGCTTGACCGGCTACGATCACAGTTGTCTGCCGCGCGTTATGTGGTGATCACGTCGCCGGACGGCATGTTGGCCAGGTTGGCCGTGCCGGAGGTCAGGGCATTGACCGGCGCCGAGGTGCAGGTGCTGGACGGCGGCACGGACGCCTGGCATGCGTTCGGCCGTCCATTGGTCAAGGACAGGAGCACGCCGGCGGATGACGCTTGCATCGACTTCTATCTGCGCCCGTACGACCGCAATTCCGGGGTCGAGGAGGCGATGAACGCCTACCTGTCCTGGGAAATCGATCTGGTGCACGAGATCGAGCGCGACGGGACGGTGGTGTTCGGCATTCCCGGGGAAACCCACGCTGCCGCTTGATCTGGCTTTGCTGTCCCGGTTGCGGCAGGCGGGGCGGCTGGCGCTGGATCTGTTGCTGCCGCCGAGATGCGCGGCGTGCGACAACTCGGTCGGGAGGCAGGGGGAGCTTTGCCCGGCGTGCTTCGGTCAGACGAACTTCATCACGCCGCCTTTCTGTTTGCGCTGCGGGGTGCCGTTCGGCTCTGCCGAACAAGGGGGCCTGGAGGGGCTGTGTCCCGGCATGCCGCGAACAGGCGCCGCTGTTTCGTCAGGCCCGAGCGGCGTTGCGGTACGACGAGCAGGGACGTCGGTTGATCCTGCCGTTGAAGCATGGCGATCGGGTTGAGCTGGCATCGATCCTGGCGCCGATGATGGCGCGGGCCGGGGCGGCGTTGCTGGAGCGGGCGGATGTGCTGGTGCCGGTGCCGCTGCATCGCCGGCGGCTGTTCCACCGCAAGTACAATCAGGCGGCGATACTGGCCTATGCGGTGGGACGGTTGGCGCGGCGTCCGGTGTTGCCGGACGCGATCGCGCGGACCCGGCAAACCGCGCCGCTGGAGGAAAAATCCCCGGAGGAGCGGACGCGCGAAGTTGCCGGGTCGTTCACGATCCGAGCGTCGCGGCTGAGCCAGATCAAGGGACGGACGGTGTTGCTGGTTGATGACGTGATGACATCGGGAGCGACCGCGAATGCCTGCTCGACCGCGCTGTTGGCGGCAGGCGCCGCGGCGGTGGACGTGCTGGTGGCGGCTCGGGTGCCTGATCCGCGGTTGAATTAGAGTAAGGGCGGCATCGGGGGGCAATCCAGACTGATCGTGGGTCGCCAGGGCAAGCCTTCTGCGATCGTCCGGTGCTGCTTGCTGTTTACGCGAGAGGCTTTGTCAGCCGGACGGTTTGCAGTGGGTGACGCTGGTCCGGCGGCCGTGATGGATTTCGACCGGCGCTCGGATTGATACCAGCGACCTTTGGCGTTGGCCATTAATAAGCCAACTGGCCGCTGGTATCTTATTGATATGCGCGCGTCTGCCTGCCAACACCGGGGGCGTACCGGTCAGCCCATCGGGTCGCCGGTATTACTTACGGGCCGGGCCGGCCGATGGCTGGCTGGAACCGGATGACGCCGCGGCCTTGTTCGATGATGCGGGGGCATCTGGGCAATCGGGATCGTCGCTGCCTGCTTCACAGTCCGCGGCTGCCATGCGTCCGCCGCGTGCGTCTGCAACGGAAACAGACGCTAACAAAGCAACCAGTGCCAGGGCGGCTGTCAGCTTAAACATGGCTCTCTCCGTTTCTTTTGCTCAGTGGCGTGAGGACGCCATCTGATTTTGTCTTGCCTTCGGTTATTGACTTCGGTGGCATCGAAATGTTCGTCCGGGTAAAGCTGGCATCAGAAATCAAATACATGGCTGACCTCGAAATGAACCATTACCAGCAGGTCGTTCTTGAGCATTGGGTCCAGCCCGGGGTTGATCCAGTACTGGACGTCCGGCTGCACCGTCAGCCAGTTGGTAATGCGGGCGCGGTAGGTCAGCTCGAAATTCGTTTCATATGTCTCGACACGGTTCCCGGAGGCAATTTGCATTTGCTTGTAGGGTGTGCCGGCGTGGGCCAAGCCAACCGCGACGCCCAATTTGTCAAACGGACGGGCATCGAGCAAGCCGGTATAGGTCAGGCCGACATTCAATGAGCGGTCGATCTGTTGTGTCGACGAACCGGCAACGCCGATGTTGGCGAAGGCATCGAGTCCCCGGCGCGCGGTTTGGCTGTAGAGCCGCGTTGCGCCACCAATATAACCGCCGTTGCTGCCATAGACCCGGCGTTGCATTCCGGCATCATTCGTCTGGTTCAGGGCATCGAATTTACCTGTGTAGTCCCAGTACCCGGCCATGATCTTGCTTGTTTTGGTCGGCACATAGTCGACCTCCGCTATCAGCAAAGCGCCCGCGGTCTTGTTGATGTTCACGGCGTTTCTGTTGGGGGACTTGACGCTGTCCGGAGCGCCGTCGAGGGCGGCGGCCTGGACGCTCCATTGATCGTTCAGCTTTTCACGAATGCGGAAGGCCAGTGATGTGTTAGGGTAGGTCGAAGGCCCGTTCAGCCCGGAGTGGTCAAGCGTGGTGGTCCAGGCATAGGCGCCGTTGAGGAAGATATCCATCGGCTTGGTGGCGCCGAATTCCGTCTCCAGATCATAGATACCGAACAGCAGGTTGGTGTTGTTTATGTCCTGTTGGTAGTAGGCTTGGTACAGGCGAAACACTGCCGTGCCGGAGGTGTCGATAACGCTGGGGTCCTGGACGGCGCCGACATAGTGGCTGCCAACGGAGCTCGCGTTTTCGTAGAAGCCTTCGAGGACGAAGTTTCCACCGGTCCAGCCGAACGCCTTTTCGGTATTGATATGAAGCTGCGCGAGAATGTTATTCATGTAGGTTGCGCCGTTGTGCAGGCCGCCTATGGCGTTCTCGGCTGCTTCGCCACTGTACTGTAGCCTCAGGGTGATAGGAGAAGGGCCATTGCTGGCTGCCTGGGTCTGCGAACGCAGCTGTGGCCCTGGCGCTACACCCGTTGATGATGGCGCGTCGTCGGCGAGAACCGGTGAACTGAGACCGGTGGCTGGCAAACCAGGCAAGCGGCCAGCATGGATGACTTCGGATTAACCACTGATATGCACCTACCAAATGTCGCGTCGAACCTTAAGGATTGACTATAAACAAAACGTTAATCAATGGTTATGATTGTTATATAGGTAGGAGAATGCACGCGTATCCAGCGGCCGTGGCGGAAACGACACACCGGATGGCCCATGGCGCTTCAGGGCCGTCCTGGATTTTTTGATTATGTCGGTATTTGAGAACAACGGTAGGGTGGCTGTTACAATGGGATAAGGTTTGTTGAACGGTATGTTGGGTTCCATTGGCTGATCATTGATTTCCTGAACCGATTTATCCGACGCCTTAGGAGCAAGTGTCGAGACCGGGCCGCCATGGGCGCGTGGACCGGGGACTATGGCGGGCAACCTGGCCGCGTATGTGACGATGTAGAAGAACTATACTCGTTGGTCGCGCTCGACCTTTCATGACGACTGTCGCAGCGTGGCTTGGTTGACCGGCGGTCGCACGGCTGGAGGCCTTCGTGGCGACTGGACCGGGGTCGTATTCCAGCGCCCGACAAGGGCTGGCGCGATCCCTACAAGCACGTAACGAACGGTTTTTT
>CAWBPF010000005.1:0-372342 GCA_963790515.1 uncultured Alphaproteobacteria bacterium
CCTGGCGGCGATCCGAGCGATCTACCAGGACCAAGGTGCTGACTTCCTGGAACTGCCGAATCACAGCCGTTATCCGCGGACGGCATTCTTCGACACGCCGGACCACCTGAATGAGACCGCGCAGATTATCCATTCGATCGCCGTGGGTAACGCAATGCTTTCCCTGCCCGCTCGCTTCACGGACCGGACACCGGTACCGTCGCGGTAACCGGACACTCGTGTTGCTGCTTGTCCTTACACCGGACCATCGCCTGTGCCACCGCCTCTTGCGGTGAATTGCCGCAGCCGACATCGCAAACCGACAATTTGCCGGACGTCCAGCAGGCCGCACCGATATCGGTGAACCGGTCCGACGAACAGCGTGACGCATTTTCCGAGGTATTGTGAATGTTAGGCTCGCTTTCAAACCCCCGGCTCATGTCTGCGAACACACAATATTTCGCCTCACCCGCGCGGGATGTGCAAATCTCCAACGCTTGCAGGCCGACGCGCGGCGGCACAACGGGCGGACAGGGCATCCGGTTGTCGACGGGCGTGTCCGATTCGATCGGCGCGATCCGCATGCGTGCCGCAAACAGGTCGTTGTTTGCCGTATCGGCGATCAGGTAGGTGACCGTGCAGATCGCGGGCGCGTGGCTGTCAGCGACCACCGGCGGCACACTCAGTTGCAGGTCGAACGACAGCGGACCCGCGCTGACGCCGCCCGTGCTCAGCAACAAACCCACTGCAAATAAACCCGGGACAATTAAACCCGAGCCAGGCAACATCCGGCTCGGCCGCATCAGTTGATACCCTGGCGCCAGCGGGTCGGGATCAGATATCCGGCGGTGGAATCGGTCACCTCCACCACCTCGGTTCTTCCCGTTCGGTAACGCATGCTGAGTGCGACATGCTGGCCGATCGGCACATATCGCGAAAAAATCTCCTGCGCCGCTTCATTCGTGTCGCCGCAGCCCTTATCGGCGATCAGGCGGTAGGACAGCCGGAACAGGCCCCGTTTGCTGAACAGGAAGGCAATATAACTGGCTGCTCCCGGACACGCCGTAAGGTTCGTTCGCAACGGCCCGGCATGGTCGACCGACACCACGAAGTACCGCACCTCACCGGGGTATTCGTTGGCCATCCGCAGTTCGCTCCAGGATAGGCCGGGGCTGGGATCGGGCAAACGGGCATTGACCTCGGCGGGCGACATGCCGAACGCGATACCGCCGGTCAGATTGGCGAAGTCCGTCGGGGTCTGCTGCAGGGCCGGTCGAAACGTGAGCATCGCATGGTCCCATTGGACCGGTGGCGGCACGAAAACGCGCCTGGTCGGTTCGACGGATGGAGGCGGCGTGGCCGGTTGACCATCGGCACGGCCAGGCGTGGCCTGCCCCGCTGCCAACGTCAGCAAGATCGCGGTTCGGCGCCAGCCCATGCGTCTGCTTCCCCTTGGCGACAGAGAGGCGCAATCTATCGGCACGCCGTCAACGATGGAAGTTTTCGTTACGGTGACAGGGAAATGGAGGCTTCCGCACCAACGAAGATGCGCCGACGCATTGAAATCGGCGGCATCCAAACGCATATGGCGCGGCGCAAGGAGGTCATGCATGAACGACACTGTTTTGGAACAACATTCATTTGGCGCCGAGGTCGGGCGCTTGCTCGATCTTGTGGTACACTCGCTTTATTCCGAGCGGGAGATTTTTCTGCGTGAGTTGGTGGCCAACGCTGCCGATGCTGTGGATCGCCGCCGTTTTGAAGCGCTTGACCGATCCCAATCTGGCCCCCCCGCCCGATGCCAAGATCCGTATCGTGCCGGACAAGCAGGCGAGCACGCTGCTGATTTCCGACGACGGCATCGGCATGACGCCGCCAGGAAATGATCGACAATCTGGGCACCATCGCTCGCTCCGGCACCCGCGCGTTCGCGCAGAACCTGGCAAGCGCCAAGCCGGAAGACCGGCCCAGCCTGATCGGTCAGTTCGGGGTCGGCTTTTACTCGGCCTTCATGGTGGCCGACCGGGTCGAGGTAACGTCGCGCAAGGCCGGCAGCGAGGAAGCCTTTACCTGGGCGTCCGAAGGCGCCGGCCAATTCACGCTGGGGGCCGGCGACGCGCGAGCAGGCCGGCACCGACATCGTGCTGCACATGAAATCCGATGCGTCGGAGTATCTGGAGCCGATGCGGCTGGAAACGGTGATCCGCAAATGGGCCGATCACATCACCCTGCCGATCACGGTCGCACAGGACGGCAAGGACTTACCGGCGAACGAGGGCACGGCGCTCTGGCGCAAATCGAAATCCGAGACCAACGAACAGTCGTACAAGGAGTTCTACCGCCATCTCGGCCACTTCTTCGATGATCCGTGGGCCACGCTGCACTGGCGGGCTGAAGGCACGTTGGAGTATTTCTGCCTGCTTTTCATTCCCGGCATGAAACCGTTTGATGCGGTGGATCATGATCGCGATGCCCATGTGCGTCTGCATGTGCGGCGCATGTTCATTACCGATAGGGCCGAGCTATTGCCGCATTGGCTGCGCTTTGTGAGTGGCGTGGTTGATACCGAGGATCTGCCGCTGAACGTTTCGCGCGAGATGTTGCAGACGACACCAGTCCTCGCCCGCATCCGTAAGGCTTTGATCGGCCGCGTGATGTCGGAGCTGAAGACGCGTTCGAAAGAACCGGAGGATTATGCAAAGTTCTGGCAGAATTTCGGCTCCATCCTGAAGGAAGGCGTGTGGGAGGATGCTGAACACCGGGCGGAGATCGCGCCGTTGTTGCGCTTCAAGTCGTCAGCGGAAGACGGCTGGACTTCGTTGCCCGACTACGTGTCGCGTATGAAGGAAGGCCAGGACACAATCTACTATCTGTCGGGTGATCAGGCCGAGGCGCTGAAGAATTCTCCGCAGTTGGAAGGGTTCCGCGCCAAGGGCCTGGAAGTGTTGCTGATGTCGGATTCGATCGATGCGTTCTGGCCGGAGCGGTTGGACAGCTTCGAGGGCAAGAAGCTGCGCAGCGTCACCCAAGCGGCGGAAGACCTCGGCAAGGGTGAGGACCAGCCCGATATCTCACCCCTGCTGGCAGCCATGAAGGCCGCGCTTGGTGACCGCGTATCGGATGTCCGCTCCACGGCTCGGCTGACCGATAGCGCTGTCGTGCTGGCATCCGATGGCAAGGGACCTGATCTTGCAATGCAGCGGCTGATGCGCCGGGCTGGCCGGGCGATGATGCCGACGAAGCCGGTTCTGGAGGTCAATCCACGGCACAAGCTGATTGAGGCGCTGTCCACGAGACTGGACGACAATGCACTGATCGACGACGCGGCGGTGACGCTGTTCGATCTGGCACAGGTCCAGGACGGCGACCTTCCTGCCGATGCGTCGGCATTCGCTCGGCGGGTCACCAGTCTATTGGCCGGCAGCATGGGGTCGGTCACGGTCGCCTGAGTCGCTGTTCCTGGGACAGGACGACGGACGGGTGCGTCAGGTCTTTGTCAGAAAGGTCGCTCGACGTCTGAGGTTGTTACGACCTCAGACGGTCGCGAACCGGTTGGCTTCCGGGCCCGCCGTATGGTGGAACGCAGGTACAACAAAGTCGCAAGCCGACGTCAGCGCGCGCTCTCGATTTCACGCCACCCGGCATCACTTTGCTTATCGCAACGGAACCGCGTGGGTCCGGCAGCCGGATGTCCGGTTGCGCGGCACGGATTGTCCCCCGGATTGTCGAACCCGGAGCGAGGCGCCATCGACAAGAGTGAACGCGTTCTGCCGGAGATCGATCAGGTCTGGCGAAGTGGTCGTCAACGGTTCAAGCTTGACGGGCTGACAAACCCGGCCAACGTCCTATCTGACGGTATTCACGAGGATCATTACCAATGCTGGACCAGATCATTGATTGCGTTACCGATTCCTCTGGAGACACGCGTCCGGTCCATGTCGTCCGGCCGGATGGGCTGAACGCCTTTCTCGATAGATTACCGCCGGGTCAGTCAGGGTTCTTGCGAGAGACATCGTTCGCCGGCAAAGCAGGGGAGTTTCGCTTCCTGCCGGGTCCCGAAGGCGTGGCGGCCGCGGTACTGGGCATTGGAACCGAGGCATCGCCTTTTGTTTTCGGCAGCCTTTCCGGGCAACTGACGGATGCCGGCGCCTGGCGCCTCGCGCCGGGCGATTACGACGACGATGACGCGATCCTGGGGTATTGCCTAGGTGCGTATCGTTACAATCGTTTCCGGGCTGGCGGACGCGGGCCGGCCCTGCTCTTCGTTCCGGCCGGACATGAAACGAGCTTGGCGCAGGCATCTGCTACGTGGATGGTGCGGGATCTGATCAACACCCCCGCAAACGTTCTTGGACCGGTGGAACTGGCCGATTTCTCCGTATCCCTGGCGGAGCGATATGGCGCAACGGTAAAGGTGGCCCAGGATACGGCGCTGGAGGAGGCTTTTCCGACGATCGCCGCGGTCGGACGCGGATCCGTTCGCCCGCCCCGCGTCGTGACGTTCCACTGGCGCGGCAGCTCGGCGACAGATGCTTCACCGCTGCTGTCGTTATGCGGAAAAGGGGTCTGTTTCGATACCGGCGGATACGACCTGAAGCCGTCGGCCGGCATGTTACGGATGAAGAAGGACATGGGTGGCGCCGCCACCGTTCTGGGCCTGGCACGATTGGTCATGCACGCCGATTTGCCGATCCGCCTGGCGGTACGCGTCGGCTGCGTCGAAAACTCGGTGTCTGGTACTGCCATGCGGCCGTCTGACGTGGTGCGGACGCGGTCTGGCCTGACGGTCGAAATTGGCAATACGGACGCCGAAGGACGGCTGGTCTTGTGTGACTTGCTGGATGAAGCATCGGAGGAGCATCCATCCCTGCTGGTGGATTGCGCCACGCTTACGGGGGCCGCCCGCGTGGCGCTTGGCCCTGACCTTCCAGCGCTGTTCAGTAACGACGATGCCACGGCCGAAGCGCTCTTGCGGTTCGGCAACATTGTCCACGATCCGCTCTGGCGGCTACCCTTATGGGCGGATTACAACGATTGGCTGAAAAGTCCGATCGCGGATCTTAATAACGTGTCGTCCAAGCCTTTGGCCGGGTCGATCGTGGCCGGGCTGTACTTGCAGCGCTTCGTCGGCCCAGGAATACCCTGGGTTCACATAGATCTCTATGCATGGAACGATCAGACGCGTCCAGGACGCCCCGAAGGCGGCGAGGCGATGGCGATGCGCGCGCTTTTTGCGTTGGCGCGGGAAGGATTTTCCGGCCGAATTGAACGCGATAACAATCACTTCACAAAGTTATGATTTATCATCAATTATTAAATCGCAATAAGGTTGACATCGATCTGTTATTTGGCTATAGCGCGAAAGGGTGGGACGCATTTCGCAATACCCGCCTAAGAAAGGATCTTGACGTGGCAGCTCCTCCCAACCCGGTCTCGGACGCCCAAGTCGGCCTCCTCCGTGACACCGTTGTCGCGCTGGTTCGCCGGGATGGGGCCGATCTGTCCGCCCGTCAGCTTGGGGTCTTCCTGACCTGCTACTTGAACGAAGGTGGGCACACCGTTCGCGGCCTCGCAACCGACCTGAACGTATCAAAGCCCGCGATCACGCGCGCCCTCGACCGGCTGGGTGAGCTTGACCTTGCCCGCCGCAAGGTTGATCCGCTCGACCGGCGCAGTGTGCTGGTGCAGCGCACGACGAAGGGTGCGGCGTTCCTGCGTGACCTGCGCAACATCATGACTGAAGCCTCAGGCGGCGGAAAGAAGGCCTCACGAAGGGCTGCTGCTTAAGCCAGGCTTAGCCTGATGCTCCAGGCTGAAAACGGGCTGTCTTAACATCCTTTCTGACGATCCGTACGCGTCTCAGACGCTCCGCCGGGCATGGTTAGGCTCTGAACTGACCTGAGTGGAAGGTCAGTCCTGGAAGGAGGTATCAGCCTCCTTTCACACCCCCGGCGGTTAGACCGGCAACGATTTCCTTCTGCATCAACAGCGTGAGCAGCAGGACCGGGGCGGTCACGATCAGCGCGGCCGCCGCCAACGGCCCCCAGCTTATCTGTTCAAATGTCAGTACGTTATACACCGCAACCGGCAGGGTGCGCGTTGATCGACCGGCCAGGACAACGCCAAAGATGAAGTTGTTCCAGCTGAATATGAACGCCAGGATCATCGCCACCGTGATCCCGGGACGCGCCAACGGCATCGCCACATAGCGGAACGCCTGCCAGATCGTCGCGCCGTCGACCAGAGCCGCTTCCTCCAGTTCCGCGGGCAGTCCCTCGAAAAAGCCGATCATGATCCACACCACGATCGGCACGGTGATGACCAGGTGCGTGATGACCAGGGGCGCCAGGGTGCCGATGAGGCCCATCCACTGGAACAGCAGGAACAGCGGGATCAGGTAGGACAGGCCCGGTGTCACCCGTGCGATCAGGATCAGCACGGCCGCCTTGCTGGCTTTGGCCTTGGCGATCCCGTAACCGGCGGGCACCCCCAGCAGCAGTGCCAGCCCGGTGGCGCTGAACGACACGATCACCGAGTTGATGGTGTACGTGAGAAAATCGTTCTTTTCGAACACATCGATGAAATTCGCCAGCGTGGGCGGGTTGGGAATGAACACTGGCGGGAAGGCGGTGTTGTCGGCCTCGGTCTTGAAGGCAAGCGACAGCATCCATAGGAAGAACAGGATCGCCGGCGATATCAGCACCAGTACAGAGAAGTACAACCCAGCCCTTCCCGCGGCACGCTTGATCGAGCGTTTTGCCCTGCCCCGGTTCATTGCCACACCTGCTTCTGCCTAACGTGCAGCAACAGCATGCTGATCAAAAGTATCAGCACGAAAAATATGACCACCATCGCCGATCCGTAACCCAGGTCGTAGTACGCGAATGCCGTCTGATAAAGCAGGATGTTCAACGTTTCACTGGAGGTCCCCGGCCCACCAAGCGTGATGACGTAAATAGTGTCGAAGGCCTTCAGTGCGTCGATCATGCGGATAACGGCGGCGACGACGATGAACGGCCAGGCCAGCGGCAAGGTGATGTGGCGAAACATCTGCCAGGTATTTGCGCCATCGAGTATCGCGGCCTCATACGGGTCCTGCGGCAGGCTGGCGATCCCGCCTAGAACGATCAGCATCACCAATGGCGTCCACTGCCAGGTCTCGACCATGACAAGTGTAGGGATCACCGTCGCACTGTCGTACACCCATGCCGACGGTGGCAGACCGGCGAGACTCAACAGGTAGTTGAGCACGCCCAATTGCGGGTGAAACATCATCGTCCAGACCAGCGAGATCGCAACCGGCGTCGCCATCATCGGCAAAACGAAAATGGTGCGCGCCAAGCCTCGGAAACGGAAGTTGGAAGCAAAGCAGACAGCAGCCCACACACCCAGCAGCACTGGTGCAACGACCGAGGCCGCGGTGAAGATCAGGGTGCGAACAATTGCCCACTGGAAACGGTCATCGACCAGCATCTTGGCATAGTTGGCCATCCCGACGAACGGCGTCGCCCCAGATACCTTCCAGTCGTGAACCGACATGAACAAGGTAAAAATCCACGGGAACACAATGACAGCGGCGACGACGACAGCGGCCGGCAATGCGAACACCCAGTAGCGGCGCGCGTAGTTGCGGCGCCGATCCGTCAACTTCCGCCGGGCCAGACCGGGGCTGACCGGCCCGGCCGGTGAGATGGAGGCACTCATTCGATTGGGCATTCCCTCGTTATAAGGCCGATCATGGTGGCCTCTTGCGCGCCTGATTAGCTTAACCGACTCTCTGGCACCACAGCGATGGGGTCATGCCTATGTCCGAAACCGAAATCACCACCTGGCTGGCAGGCCAGCAGGACGCCATGGTGGCTATGCTGCGCGAAATGGTCGATATCGACAGCGGCAGCTACAACAAGGCCGGCATCGACGCGGTCGGCACGGTGATCCGCGGTTTCCTGGAAAGCCACGGCCTGGCAGTTGAGACGCTGCGGCAAAACCGCCACGGTGACTGCCTTCGTGCCACGATCCCGGAACAAGGATATGGCCACGCAGGCAGCGGCAACGCGGGTGGAAATATCGTACTGATGGGACACCGCGACACGGTTTTTCCAGACGGCGAAGCAGGCCGGCGCCCGTTCACCATCCGCGACGGCGTTGCCTATGGCCCGGGGGTCGCCGATATGAAGGCCGGCCTGACGATGAACTGCTTCATCCTGGCTGCGTTTGCGCGCTTTGGCGGGGCCCCTGCCCCGCTGGTTGGACTGTTCACCGGTGACGAAGAAATCGGCAGCCCCGAAGGACGCCCGGTCATCGAAACCGAAGCTCGTCGAGCGCGCGTCGTCTTCAACAGCGAGCCTGGCCGTGTGTCAGGTAATGTCGTCACCGGCCGCAAAGGCGGTGTATTCATGGTGTTCCGTGTTACCGGGAAGGCTGCGCACTCGGGTGGCAACTTTTCCGACGGTATCAGCGCGATCGAGGAACTGGCCCGCAAGGTACAGGCGATTCATGCACTGACCGACCTGGATCGAGGCATCACGCTGAACGTCGGCCTGGTCAGCGGCGGGCAAAGCGTCAACACGGTCGCTCCCTGGGCGGAGGGCCAGATCGACCTTCGCTATGTCGACCCGGACGACAAGGATGACCTGATGGCCCGCGTCGGTGCCATCATTGATCGTAGCTTTGTCCCCGGAACCCGCACCGAACTCACCGTCCGGGGCGAGTTCCTGCCGCTGACGCAGAGTCCATCCGCGAAGCGCCTGTTCGACCTGTATGTCGACGCGGCGGCAGCGTCCGGCTTCCAGACCGGGGGAGAGTTCACCGGCGGTTGTGCGGATTCGGGTTTCACCGCGGCAGTCGGCGCGCCGACGATCTGTGCCGTGGGTCCGGTCGGCGGCAACGCCCATAGTCCGGAGGAATTTCTCCGGATCGACAGTCTGGTGCCGCGGGCTCAGGCCTGCGCGCGGGCTATTCTGCGGCTGGAGGCTGTGGGGCTCTGAAAGTCCGCGGCGCGTCAGTGATGCCAGCCACCCTCATGCCAGCCGCCATCATGCCAACCCCCTTCGTGCCCACCCCGGTCATGCCAGCCACCACCGAAACCGATATAGCCACCGCCGTAATACGGAGCATTATACCCGTAACCGTATGCGGGGTATGCAGGATACGCCGGGTATGCAGGATAAGCGATGCATCCCCCCAGCGTTGCCGCGAGTCCCAGCCCGGCCAATGCTCCGGCCAGGCGCAAGCGAAACTGCTTTGCCACGTGATCCGTCCCCTCGTCAGCGTCCGAAGCATATCGGTGGGCTTCGAGGCGCTTTGACGGCAGGGTGACGTCGAAGCCGTGTCATGATGCGGCGTGGCAGTTTTTTGTAATGGCACTCACGGGTGGCTGGTAAACGTTGCCGCAATAGCGACTTTGTTTTGCCATCGTCCCAGGTGATCCCTTATGGGCTTGGAGCGCGTTTTCTCGGGTTGCCTCGACCTGAGACGTGATGGCCCATCTCCACAGCGATCGGATTGGTGCAATGCGTAGAAACCTTGGTCTTTTTCGGCTGACTGCCAGCGTGGCAATGGCCGCACTGTTGCTCGATGCGATCCGGCCAACTCCATCCGTTGCGCAACCCGCACCCCCGCCACTGCCGCAACCGTACCAGTCCCAGCCGTCGCAATCCCAGGCCGACCCGCCTGCCCGCGTCGGTCGCGTCGCCCGTCTCGCCGGTACGGTATCGTTCCACACCGAAGGTGACGACCGATGGACCCCGGCCAGCGTTAACTACCCTGTCAGCTCCGGCGATGCATTCTGGACCGAACCATCGGCCTCGGCCGATCTGGAGATTTCCGACAGCCGCATTGCCCTGGCCCCAACGACGGAATTCGATATCGCGACGCTGGACGGCAATGGGATGCAAGCGGTCGCGGCGCAAGGCGAGGCGTACATCCACCTGCGGGATCTGGACCCTTCCGAGGCGTGGTCGGTGCAAACGCCGCGCGGATTGGTCCGTTTGAACACGCAAGGCCGCTACCACATCTCTGTCGGTTCGACCGAGCAGCCGACCCGGGTCACGGTACTGGACGGGTCAGCGGAGATCGAGGGACCCAACCTGTCGCTGCAGGTGAACAGCGGGCAAACCGCCACGATCGACGGCACAAGCGACTTCGAAGGCAGCGTCGGGCCAGAGGTGAAGGATCCGTTTCTGATCGCAATCCTGGACGCCGAGCGTCCGCGGCCTTCTCCAGCCGTTCCTCTACCGCCGCAAGTGGCGGTCATGCCAGGCGGCAGCGACCTGACGGGCTACGGCAGCTGGTCCGAGGCGCCAGAGTACAGGCCAGGTCTGGTATCCGCCGGTTTCGCCCACCTGGGTGCCTTACCGGGAGGGTCACTGGGCCTACGTCGCGCCCTGGGGCTGGACCTGGATCGACGATGCGCCCTGGGGATTCGCGCCGTTCCATTACGGCCGCTGGATTGAGATCGGCGGGCGCTGGGCCTGGACCCCCGGCCAGCATATCCAGGCCACTCCTCCTTGTTATGCGCCGGCGTTGGTGACGTTTATTGGTCTTGGCGCCGGCGTCGCCCTGGGTGCCGCGCTCGTCGCACGCTCGGTCGGCTGGGTTCCGCTCGGACCTCGCGAGACGTTCCACCCGTGGTATCATGCCTCCGACCGCTACGTGCGGGAGGTCAATGTTAATCATGTAACGAATATCAGTACGGTCAATAACAATGTGACCGTCAACAACTTCGTCAACCAGCGCGGCGGTACAGTGATGTCGGGTGCGGACATGGCGCGTTCACGACCGGTGCAGAGTACCGTCCAGCCACTGACGGCACAGGCATTTGTTGGCGCCCGTCCTGTCATCGGTCAGCAGCCGATTCAGCCGACCGCCGAGACCGCTGGCGTGACGCCGGCTGTGGCTCGCTCGCTTAATCTGCCCCCGACCGCAAACGTGCGACCGGCACCGGGTCCCATGATTCGGACGCAGGCGCCTGGATCGGCCAGCAATGGCTTTGCCCGGCCCGTGGTGGGCTCACCGGGACGGATGGAATCAGGTAACCCGCCCGCTCGTTCCGCTGAAGGCAGTCCGCCGTTCCGGCCAGGCAGCGTGGCAGTTCCCGGCGTTGCTTCCCCGGGTGCTGGGGCTGCCGTCAATCCGCTTCGACAACCCGGCCAGCCGCCGCAGATGCCGCCCGTGGACGCCCGGCGCCCGGATCCGAATATCGTGCGACCTGGCGGCATCGCGCCGACATTGCCGCCGGGACCCGTGATCCATTCGGACTCGCGGCCGCTGCCGCAGGTCATCGCTCCTTCACATGCCGAGCCGCAACACCCCGTGCCTCCGCCCGTGCCAATGCCGCACCTTGCCGCTCCGGTGCAGATACCGCATGCCGAGCCACAGCATTTCGCGCCGTCATCGGCTCCGGTACCGCAGGCTGTGGCCCCGACGCCGATACCCCACCCCGAACCACAGCATTTTGTGCAACCACAGGCGCCGATCCCGCAGGTTGTTGCTCCGGCGCCAATACCGCATCCCGAGCCACAGCATTTCGCGCCACCACCGGCGCCGGTACCGCACTATGCTCCTCCGGCCCAGATACCGCGTGTGGAACCACAGCACTTCACGCCACCGCCGGCGCCTCGTCCCGAGCCGCCTCGCCAGGCAGCTCCGCCTCCCTCCGCTCGGGAAAAGCGGCCCGGCGAACGATAGCGGCAATCGGAACATCAATGGGCCGATCCGGGATTACCGGATGGCCCGGCAGATGTTCCGATTAAAAATCAAACGACTTTGTCGCTGATGGTCTGTGGATACGGCACCGAGTCTCTGAAGGACGGACGCCGTTCAAGCCGATCGCTCAGGGCGCCCAGGTTTGGGTGGCGGTCGCGCCACGGGTATTCGGGCCAACGCACCGACAGGTAGGCCAGCACAATCCCTGCGACAATGTCGGCAAGCCCGAAACGGTCGCCGACCACGTATTCCCGATCACCTGCGATCCCGGCAACCGCCGCGAGGCCTCCGTCGATCTTGCGTTGCTGGCGCGCCATCCACTGCTGGCTCTGCTGCTCCGGCGGGCGATGACGCTCCCAGAACAACAGCACGAACGCGTCGCAGATGCCGTCACACAGCACCTCGACCTGCCGGGCAGCAAGCTTGCCGTCGATATCGTCCGGCAGCATCGGCGGCGACGGAAATTTCGCCTCCAGGTATTCCAGGATGAAGCGCAATTCATAGATCGCCGACTGATCCTGCAGGATCAGCACCGGTAGTTTCTCCAGCGGATTGTATTTCGGCGTCGCGGTGGTGCTGTCCCATGGCACCTCGGTCTGGAGTTCGAAGGGGATGCCTTTTTCCGCCAGCGCGATGCGGACTTTGCGAGCATAGGGGCTGGGTGTGGCACTGATCAGCCGCAGCATTTTGCGTTTGCCCTTCCAGGATAGGCGGGTCGGTGGTCGCTCAGTCGATCACGATCCGCGGTCCGCTGCGCGTCACGGTTGCGCCGGACACCTTTTCCCATACGCGCGCCGCCAGTTTCGCGTAGGCCTTGGCCGCCTCACTGTCGGGCGCCTGGGCCGAGATCGGCGTTCCTGCATCCGATGCAATGCGAATGTCCAGCAGCAGAGGGATTTCGCCTAGGAATTCGGTGCCTAGGCGGGCGGCCTCGGCCTTGGCCCCGCCATGACCGAAGATGTCGGCGCGATGACCGCAGTTCGGGCAGCAGTAGAAGCTCATGTTCTCGACCAGGCCGAGCACCGGGACCTTGGTTTTCTCAAACATCCGTACGCCGCGGCGGGCGTCGATCAACGCGACGTCCTGCGGCGTCGAGACGATGACCGCCCCCGTCAGCGCCACGCGCTGCGCCATGGTAAGCTGCGCATCGCCGGTACCCGGGGGCATGTCGACCACCAAGATATCAAGCTCGCCCCACTCGACCTGCCCCATCATCTGTTCCAGCGCGCCCATGACCATCGGTCCGCGCCAGATCATCGGCGTTTCCTCGTCGACCAGAAAGCCGATCGACATGCAGGACAGTCCCCAGGCCTGCAACGGGATCATCTTCTCGCCACGCACCTCCGGCTTGCGGCTAAGGCCAATCATTCGCGGCAGACTGGGTCCATAGATGTCGGCATCAAGCAGACCGACCTTGTGGCCCTGCTGAGCAAGCGACACCGCCAGGTTGACGGCGACGGTGGATTTGCCGACTCCGCCCTTGCCCGATGCCACGGCGACGATTGCCTTCACGTCCTGCAGCAGCAATGCCTTGCCGGCGGGTCCGCCATGGCTGTGTGCTGCTCCATGGCTGTGCCCCGCCGGGGCAGCCGGGGCAGGCTTTGCTGCCGGGGCCTTATGCGCGGTCAGGATCGCGGTGGCATTGGTGATGCCCGGCTGCTGCATCAGCACTGCCTCTGTTTGCCGCCGCACCGGTTCCATTGCCGCGGCGTGGGCGCGATCGGTCAGCAATGTCGCCTGCACCAGGCCACCGCGCACTTCGATCCCCTCGACCAACCCGGCGGTGACAATATCCCGCCCGGAGGCCGGGTCCTTGATCGCACGCAATGCATTGCGCAGGGAATCCGGAGAAGCATCGGCCATGGCTGTGTTAACCCTTATCTTGCAAACCTGACACGGCCGGCGGATAAGCACGGTACCGCGTGCGCCTGTCCACACTGATATGGCGCATCACACCGTTCCCGCCAACGGTCCGCGCATTCGGCGATCCCACTAAGCTACTCGACAGGAGCCAACCGCATCATGCCTTGGAACAACGGTGGTCCCGGTCCCTGGGGCAACCCGCCAGGCGCTTCCGGCGGCGACAACGACAAAAAGCCAACTCAAGGTCCCTGGGGCAACAAGGACGCAAACAAGGGCAGCAACAACGGCGGGGAGCGTCCGGATCCGGATCGCGGTCCGCGCCGCCCCGGCGGTGACGGCCCATCCGGTGGCGGGCCGTTTGGCGGCGGCCCACGCCCAGGTGGTCCCTTCGGTGGTGGTGGAGGCCCGTTTGGCAGTGGCCCGTTCGGCGGCGGTGCGCCTGACCTGGACCGGATAATCGCTCAGGCCCAGGCGTATATCCGCGGCCTTCTGGGCGGTGGTTCCGGGGGCCGATCCGGCGGTAGCCCGTTCGGCAGCTTCACCAATGGCCGCGGGCTGATTTTCCTGCTTCTGCTGGTGGTGCTGGTCTGGGTGGGCAGCGGCTTCTATCGCGTGCAGCCGGACGAACAGGGCGTCGTGATGCGCTTCGGCGCCTACTCCTACTGGACGCCACCCGGTCTGCACTGGCACCTCCCCTGGCCTATCGAAGCGGTGGAAATGCCCGCGGTTACCCGCATCAACCGCACTGAAATCGGCTTCCGCTCCGGTGCCGGCGCTCAGATGGAATCGGGCCGTGATGCCAGCGGGCGCGACGTTCTGGCCGAAAGCCTGATGCTGACAGGCGACGAAAACATTATCGACATCGACGTCGCCGTGTTCTGGCGCATCAATGACGCGTCGGCGTTCCTGTTCAATACCGCCGACCCACAGGCGCTGGTCCGCGCCGTGGCCGAAAGCTCCATGCGCGAAGTCATCGGCCGCACGCCGATCCAGCCGGCGCTGACGCAGTTGCGCGCCCAGATCGAGACCGACGTGCACAAACAGACGCAGGAAATCCTCGACCGCTACAAGGCCGGTGTCGAAGTTACCCAAGTGCAGTTGCAGAAGGTCGATCCGCCGGCTGCCGTCATCGAAAGCTTCCGCGACGTTCAGCGGGCGAACACGGATGCTGAAAGAATGCGCAACGAGGCCGAGTCCTATCGCAACGACATCGTGCCGCGCGCACGCGGGGACGCTGCCCGGATCGTGGCCGAGGGCCAGGGCGCGAAAGCCGCCTCCGTGGCTCAGGCAACCGGCCAGGCGCAGCGCTTCGACAGCGTGCTGAAAGCCTATCAGGCGGCCAAGGACGTTACCCTGCGCCGGATGTATCTCGACACCATGCAGGACGTGATGGCGCATTCCCAGCCGCTGGTCATCGACGACAAGCTGAAGGGCCTGGTGCCGTTCCTGCCGCTGAATGTGCCGCCGCCGACTCCGGTGGCGCCCGCTGCTCCCGCCTCATCAGCGACCGTTGGAGCCAACCGATGAGCCGGCTTACGATTGCCGGCATCGCGTTGGTCGCCGTGCTGGCCATTTTCCTCAATGCCAGCCTGTTCACCGTGGCTCAGACCGAGCAGGTGCTGGTCGTGCAGTTCGGCGAGGTCGTGCGGCCGATTGGGCAACCTGGACTGCATGCCAAACTGCCCCTGGTGCAGAACGTCATCACGTTCGACCGCCGCCTGATGGCGGTGGAACTGCCGGGTGAGGAGGTCATACTCGGCGACCAGCGCCGCCTGATCGTCGATACCGTCACGGTGTTCCGCATCTCCGATCCGCTGCGCTTCTACCAGGCGATTGGCCCGATTTCCGACAACATACGCGGCCGGCTGAACTCCATTGTGACCGGCAGCCTGCGGCGTGTTCTGGGCAACAACAAGCTGTTGGACGTGCTGTCGGCCGACCGGGAGCGGATCATGGCGACCATCCGCGGCCAGGTTAACACCGAGATGCAGAACTTCGGCGTAACCATCGAGGACGTCCGCATCCGACGCGCCGACCTGCCGCAGGAGAACACCCAGGCGATCCTGTCGCGCATGCAGTCAGAACGTCAGCGCGTCGCCGCCCAGGCTCGCGCCGAGGGCGCCGAAGCGTCACAGCGCATCAAGGCCGATGCCGAACGTGAGCGCACGGTGCTGGTGGCCGATGCCCGTGCCACCGCCGATCGTCTTCGCGGCGAGGGCGAGGGGGAGGCGACCAAGATCTATGCTGAGGCCTTCGGCCAGGATCCGGGCTTCTTCTCGATCTGGCGCACTTTGCAGGGATACCGCGACATTTTCGACAGCGGCTCGGCCCGGCTCGTGGTTACGCCAGACAATGACTACCTGCGCTACCTGCAGGCGCCACCCCCGGATCCTTCGCGATAACCCGGACTGCAGCTTCAGAATCTTGTTTAGAACAAGACGTGTCTTTCGACAGAAAAGTTGCTAGCCTGGGCCGTCCGGACCATATGCGGCTTACACGCCAGGAAAATCGATCATGCGCCTGCTCCGTTTCACCGTTGCCCATGCCGCCCTGCTCGGTATCTCATTCGCGTTGATAGCGACCCCCGTGGTCCCGTTGGTCCAACCGGCCGAAGCACGTTCTGCTCCCGACAGTTTCGCCGATCTGGCGGCTAAGCTGCTGCCCGCGGTGGTCAACGTGTCGTCGACCCAGAACGTCACCGCGAAAAGCGGCGGCCCCAGCGCCGGCCCGGAAATACCCATGTTCCCGCCGGGATCGCCGTTCGAGCAGTTCTTCAAGGACTTTCTCAACCGCAACCGGCCGGGCCAGGGCGGTGGAGACAGCCAGCCAACGCCGCGGCGGGCGCAAAGCCTTGGATCGGGATTCATTATCAACTCAGCGGGCTATGTGGTCACCAATAACCACGTGATCGAGGGTGCCGACGAAGTCTCCGTCACCCTGCAGGACAACACCATTCTGAAAGCCGAAATCATCGGCCGCGACGAAAGCGGCGACATCGCACTGCTCAAAGTGAAATCCGACAAACCACTCCCGACGGTCGATTTCGGCGATTCCGCGCAATCCCGCGTGGGTGACTGGGTGCTGGCGATCGGCAACCCGTTCGGACTGGGCGGCACGGTCACCGCCGGGATCGTCTCGGCCCGAGGCCGCGACATCCATCAGGGCCAGTACGACGACTTCATCCAGACCGATGCGGCGATCAACCGCGGCAACTCCGGCGGTCCGCTGTTCAACATGGATGGACAGGTCATCGGCATCAATACGGCGATCTTCTCGCCGTCCGGCGGATCGATCGGCATCGGCTTCTCAATTCCGTCCAACATGGCCAAGAACATCGTGGCCCAGTTGAAGGAATACGGCCATCCCCGCCGCGGCTGGCTGGGCGTGAAGATCCAGCAGGTGACGCCGGACATCGCCGAAAGCCTGGGTCTGAAGGAGCCTTCCGGCGCGATGGTTGCCGGTATCACTGATGGCGGCCCCGCTGAAAAGGCGAAGATCCGCAGCGGCGACATCATCCTGAAGTTCGGTGGCCAGGATGTGAAGGAGATGCACAACCTGCCGCGCATCGTCGCGGACGCGGAGGTCGGCAAGGACGTGCCGGTGGTGCTGTGGCGCGACGGCAAGGAAGTGACGGTGCAAACCGTCCTGGCGGAACGGCCGGCCGATGCGCAACTCGCCGCGGTCGACGCCACCAAACCCGCCGATACCACCAAGCCGACCGATATTTCCGGCCTGGGCCTTAAGGTGGCCCCGGTCAGTCAGGAGCTGAAGGACAAGTTCCAGCTGCAGGACGGGCAGAAAGGTGTGGTCATCACCGATGTGTCGCCGAACACGCCCGCGGCCGAGCGCGGTCTGAAGCCGGGTGACGTCATCATGGAAGTGCAGCAGGGCGAGGTTACCTCGCCCGCGGATATCCAGAAGCAGGTCGATGCGGCACGCAAGGCAGACCGCAAATTCGTGCTCATGCTGGTGCAACATGATGGCAGCGCGCAGTTCATCCCGCTTTCGCTGTCAAAGAGCAGCGGCGGAAAAGACAAACAGCCCGGATGATGCGCCAGGCTAGCCGGTGACGAATGCCGACGCCGGATAGCCTTGGGCGAAAAGCAGGGCGCGAAGGTCGGCATGATCCACCTTCGCGCGCGCCTCCCTGGCGACGATTGGCTTGGCGTGAAATGCCACGCCGAGGCCGGCGGCACGGACCATATCCAGATCATTCGCGCCGTCCCCCACCGCCAGGGTCGCGTGCAACTTGACGCCCCGCTGTGCCGCGAGTTCTTTCAGCGTGGCTAGCTTGCTGTCGCGATCAACGATTGGTTCCGCGACTTCCCCGGTCAGCACCATGCCGTCGTCCAGCAACATGTTCGACCGGTGCAGATCGAAGCCCAGATCCTCGGCCACCTTGGCGGTGAAATACGTGAACCCGCCGGAGACCAACGCGGTCAGGGCGCCTTTGGCCCGCATGGTCGCCACCAGCTCCCGCGCACCCGGGGTCAGTCGGACCTGCTGCCAGGTCTTTTCCAGCGCGGTCAGATCAAGGCCCTTCAGCATCCCTACCCGCTCCCGCAGGGCGGTTTTGAAATCCAGTTCGCCGTTCATCGCCCGTTTCGTGATTCCCGCGATCCTTTCGCCGATGCCGGCGAAACCGGCCAGTTCGTCGAGCGTCTCTCCCTGGATGATGGTGCTGTCCATGTCCGCGATCAGCAGCGCCTTGCGCCGGCCCCGCGCCTTCGTCACGATCGCATCGATCGGCGATCCGCCAATCGCCGCACGTAGCGCCACCTGATCAAGCGGCACTGTCAGGGGGATATCCGCGGCCTCCCCGGCCGACAGCACGACAGGCGGTGCGCCGCGAACGGCGTTGCGGATCTGGTTGAGCATCGCCGGCGTCAAGCTTGTCGCCTCGCGCTGGGCGATCACGGTGAGTATATAGGTCATGGTCGGCCGGAACCTGACAGCGGGCAATCACGCACGCAAGCGAATGCTCGGTTTGCGGCGGTCGGAGGAGAGGACGCGCGATGACCAGCCTGCCGCGGGCGCTGATTGTTGCCGGTCCGACAGCGAGCGGAAAATCCGCGTTGGCACTCGCCATCGCTGAACGCATCGGCGGGACCATCATCAACACGGATTCAATGCAGGTCTACCGGGAGCTTCGGGTTCTCACGGCAAGGCCTACGCCGAAGGATGAAGCTCGAGTCCCGCATCGTCTTTACGGCATCCGTCCGGCGGCCGAGGCCGGCAGCGTCGCCTGGTGGCGCGATCAGGCGCTTGCCGCGATGGCCGAGGCCCACGCCGCCGGCCGCCGGCCTATCCTGACCGGCGGCTCCGGGATGTATTTCGCGGCGATGACGGACGGGTTGGCGGAGATCCCCGATCCAGGTCCACAAGCCCGCGCCGAGGCCCGCCGCCTGCTGGCCGAACAAGGTGCCGGCGCGCTGCATGCGAGCCTAGCCCACGTCGATCCCGCCACGGCCGCCCGGCTCAAGCCTGAGGACAGCCAGCGGATCGCCCGCGCGTGGGAAGTGTGGCGCGGCACCGGGGCAGGCCTTGCCGCCTGGCAGAACCGCCGCAGTGCCCCTGCGCCGTGGCGCTTCACCGCCATCCTGCTCGATCCGCCACGCGAGATTCTGCGTGACGCCATTTCCGCCCGGTTCGCCGCGATGCTGCGCGACGGCGCGCTGGATGAGGTGCGTGACCTGCTGGCACTGAACCTGGATCCCAGCCTGCCGGCCATGCGGGCTCATGGCGTGCCGGAACTGTCTGCCTATATGCGCGGCACGCTGTCGCTGGATGCAGCCGGCCGCCGCACTGAACTGGTCACCGGTCAGTACACCAAGCGCCAAGCGACATGGTTCCGCCATCACACTCTTGCAGCCCAGACCCGCACAAACATATTCAATGCGCGATTTGCCTCTTGTACGCAATTTTCGGAAAGAAAATTTGGTGATTTGTTGACGTTTATTCAAAATGAGGGTTGACCAGCGGTTTTAACAAGCCTATCCGTTCGACCCTCTTCAGCAACGGGAGCCGTATCTATGCCGGCAGAAATGACTCAGTCGGGAGCAGAAATCCTTCTACGTGCGCTTAAGGACCAGGGCGTAGAGGTTATTTTCGGCTACCCCGGCGGTGCCGTCCTGCCGATCTACGATGCGCTGTTCAATCAGAACGCAATCCGCCACATCCTGGTGCGGCACGAGCAGGCGGCGGTTCATGCGGCCGAGGGTTATGCCCGGTCCACCGGCAAGGTGGGCGTGGTGCTGGTGACGTCCGGCCCGGGCGCCACCAACGCGGTGACCGGGTTGGTCGATGCACTGATGGACAGTATCCCCGTCGTCTGCCTTACCGGTCAGGTCCCAACGCATCTGATTGGCAACGACGCGTTTCAGGAAGCCGATACGACCGGCATCACCCGGCCGGCAACCAAGCACAATTATCTGGTCAAACGCGGCGAGGACCTCGCCCGCGTGGTGCACGAGGCGTTCTACGTCGCCCGCAGCGGACGGCCCGGTCCGGTGGTGATCGATCTGCCCAAGGACATCGTGATCAACAAGGCTCCGTATACGGAGCCGACGGGCACGCATCCCAGCTATCGGCCGCGCACCGAACCCGATATGGGCCAGATCGCCAAGGCGGTTGCCCTGTTGAAGCAGGCCAAGCGTCCGATGATCTACACTGGCGGCGGGGTGATCAATTCCGGACCGGAGGCATCGGTGGCGCTGACGCGGCTGGTTCGCGCGACCGGCTTCCCGATCACCAACACGTTGATGGGCCTGGGCGCCTATCCCGCCAGCGACCCCCAGTTCCTCGGCATGCTTGGGATGCACGGCACGTACGAAGCCAATCTGGCGATGCACGATTGTGACGTGCTGCTGGCGGTTGGCGCCCGCTTTGACGATCGGGTGACCGGACGTCTGAACGCCTTCAGCCAGGGTTCGAAGAAGATCCACATCGATATCGATGGGTCGTCGATCAACAAGAATGTCCCGGTCGAAGTGCCGATCATGGCCGATGCCGGCAAGGCGTTGAACGCGCTGCTTGCGGCCTGGCATGCCGACGACACCCCTGTGGATACGCCGGCGATCGCATCCTGGTGGCGGCGGATCGACGAGTGGAAGGCCAAGGACTGCCTGAAATTCACCCAGGACATGACGCGGGGCGGGATCATCAAGCCGCAATACGCCATCCAGCGGCTGTTCGAGATCACCCGCGCCCGTGGCCAGGAAACCTACATCACGACCGAGGTGGGCCAGCACCAGATGTGGGCCGCACAGCATTTCCACTTCGAGCGGCCGAACCGCTGGATGACCTCGGGCGGCCTCGGCACCATGGGCTACGGCCTGCCGGCGGCGATGGGGGTGCAGATCGCCCATCCCGATGCCCTGGTGATCGACATCGCCGGTGAGGCGTCCATTCTGATGAACATCCAGGAAATGGGCACGTTGGCGCAGTATCGTCTGCCGGTGAAGGTGTTCATTCTGAACAACCAGTACATGGGCATGGTGCGGCAGTGGCAGGAACTGCTGCATGGCAGCCGTTACTCAGAGACCTATTCCGCCGCGCTGCCTGATTTCGTCAAGCTGGCGGATTCGTTTCACGCCACCGGCATGCGGGCCCGATCAGTCGATGAGCTGGACGACGTCATCAACGCAATGCTCGACTGCCAGACCGCGGTGATTGCCGACATCGCCGTGGATCAGGCGGAAAACTGCTACCCGATGATCCCCAGCGGCGCGGCCCACAACGAGATGCTGCTGGGCCCTGAGCACGAGGCGTCGGGCGCGGGCATCACCGACGCGGGTCTTGCCCTGGTCTGACAGCCGGTCTCCCTCTTGCTTATCCGATGGCGGCGGGGCATGACCCCGCGCGCCCGCTTATTCCTTATTCCTGTTTGATTTGGTCCAGGTGATGCCCAGTTCTGCCGACACGACCCAGCGAAGTGCCACCATATCGGTGTTGGTTGACAACGAATCCGGCGTCCTGGCCCGCGTCATCGGCCTATTCTCCGGGCGCGGCTACAACATCGACAGCCTGACCGTGGCACCCGTCGATGCGGCCGGGCTGCATAGTCGCATCAACATCGTCACCTCCGGCACCAGCATGATCATCGAGCAGATTAAGGCACAGCTTGACAGGCTCGTTCCCGTGCATCGGGTCGCCGACCTGACCATGGATGGGCCACATGTCGCGCGCGAACTTGCACTGGTGAAGGTCATCGGCACCGGGGAACAACGCGTTGAGGCGCTGCGCATCGCCGACACATTCCGCGCCCGCGTGGTCGACACCACGCTGGGTAGTTTTGTATTTGAACTGACCGGCGCGGTCGAGAAAATCGACGCCTTCATCGAACTGATGCGGGATCTGGGCCTGTCGGAGGTTTCGCGCAGCGGCATTGCCGCCTTGGCCCGCGGCACCCGTGTCATATCATCGCCTGAAACGACTGACTAACAGAGGAACCAGTACCATGCGCGTCTATTACGATCGGGATGCCGACGTGAACCTGATCAAGGGCAAGAACGTCGCCATTATCGGCTACGGCAGCCAGGGCCACGCCCATGCGCTCAATCTGAAGGAAAGTGGCGTCAAGCAGCTTGCGATCGGTCTGCGTGCGGGGTCGGGCGGCATCGCGAAGGCCGAGGCCGCCGGCCTCAAGGTCATGGATCCCGCGGATTGCGCCAAATGGGCGGATGTCGTCATGGTCCTGACGCCCGACGAGGGTCAGGGCGATCTATACCGCGAAAAGCTGGGTCCCAACATGAAGTCCGGCGCGGCGTTGGCCTTCGCCCACGGGCTGAATGTGCATTTCAACCTGTTGGACCCGCGGCCGGACATCGATGTGTTCATGATCGCGCCGAAGGGTCCCGGTCACACCGTCCGCAGCGAGTATCAGCGCGGCGGCGGGGTTCCCTGCCTGGTGGCGGTGGCGCAGAACCCATCGGGCAACGCGCTTGAGGTGGCGCTGTCCTATGCTTCCGCCATCGGCGGCGGACGGGCCGGTGTGATTGAGACGACCTTCAAGGAAGAATGCGAGACCGATTTGTTCGGTGAGCAGGTCGTGCTGTGCGGCGGCCTGGTGGAACTGATCAAGGGCGGTTACGAAACCCTGGTCGAAGCTGGCTACGCGCCCGAAATGGCGTATTTCGAGTGCCTGCATGAGGTTAAGCTGATCGTTGACCTGATCTATGAAGGCGGGATCGCCAACATGAATTACTCGATCAGCAATACCGCCGAGTACGGCGAATATGTCAGTGGGCCGCGCATCATCACCGCGGAAACCAGGGCGGAGATGAAGCGCGTGCTGGCCGACATCCAGTCCGGCCGCTTCGCCCGCGACTGGATGCTGGAGAACAAGGTCAACCAAACCAGCTTCAAGGCGACACGCCGGCGCCTGTCGGAGCACCCGATCGAGCAGGTCGGCGAAAAGCTTCGTGCCATGATGCCTTGGATCAGCAAGAACGCGCTGGTCGACAAGACCAAGAACTGATTCTTGACGGATACTGGCCTGCCCTGATGCAGGCCAGTATCCAAAGACGACGTTCCGTTCATTCAACCCCAGCAAGCGCACCGGGCCAGCGCACCGGGCCAGCAATCAACTGACGGTATGGCTGGGATGATTATCAGGTCCCGCCAGGTCCGGTCGGTTGTTATTTCAATAAACCGCCACAACCAAATGATGCCAAGGTCCCGTATGGTCGCAACCTCCTGCCGATCGACCGGAGCAACCCTGCGTGCTTGTTCTGAAAGAGGTTCGCGATGATCCATGCCTTTGCGTGCGAGAACGGGCAACTGAACCGTCTGGGGGACACAGCGTCCGTCGATGCCCTGCGCCCCGCCGTTTGGATCGATCTGCAGGATGCCACCCAGGACGAAATCAAACGGGTGCAACTGGCCACCGATCTGACAGTGCCATCCGAGGCAGATGTCAGTGAAATTGAGACATCCAGCCGCCTCGCCAGCCGCGACGGCGTGCTGTACCTAAGTATGCCTCTCATCAGGCTCGCCGATGACGGACCACGCACCGTCTCGGCCGGATTCGTTCTCTCTTCGGAGCGTCTGATCACCGTCCGCTTCGCCCCCAGCCGGATCTTCGATACTTATGCTGAGCACTTGCCGCGAGGTTCGACTGCGCACGAAGCCGGTGCGCATATCTTCGTCGGCATTCTGGAGGCGATCATTGACCGTCAGGCCGATGCGCTCGAGCAGGTCCGCACCGATCTCGACGTGATTTCACACGCCATCTTCGCGATGGGTGTTAATCAGGAGGGCGGCCGAAAGGCGGAAGATGCCGTGCTGCGGCACACGCTCGGGCAGCTTGGCCGTATCGGGGATCTGATCTCGCATGTCCGCGACACCCAGGTCGGTGCCGCCCGCATCGTGCCGTACGTGGAAGCGATGACGACGGCATGGCTGCCAACCGAACTGGGCCACCGTCTGGTGACCCTGCGGCAGGATATCGCCTCGGTCAGCGATTTCGACACGCACTTGAATGACAAGCTGCAGTTTCTGCTCGATGCGACTTTGGGCTTCATTAACATTGCCCAGAACAATGTGATGAAGGTCATGGCCATCGCGTCCGTCGTCGGCATCCCGCCCGTGCTCATCGCCGGCATCTATGGCATGAACTTCAAGAATATCCCTGAATATGACTGGGCTTATGGCTATGTCTGGGGATGGGGCCTGATCATTTTGACGACTTTGATCCCACTTGGCGTCTTCCGTTGGCGGAAATGGATCTGATGGTCCGATCCCGACGCTAGGCATCCAGGCGTCGGGTAAATCGATGACTTGCGGATAAGATCCTGCCCGTCAGATTTATTCACCCGCGGTGTTTGGTTTCATTCCTCCGACGCATCGGGCTCAGGCCTTGCTGCTTTGCGCAAACAACCAGGTCCAGACATCCGAACGCGTGTAGTAGCGGTCCCAGACGTTGTGCCCACTATCGGGTACTTCGGTATAGTGGAACCTTGCATCATGCGCCATCAAACGCGCCATGGTGCGGTCCCAGTCCAAATTGACCTCTCTGTCCTGTGCACCGTGAATGGCCCAGATCGGCACCTGGCGCAGCGCCTTTGCCGCCGCCTCGGGGTCAGCGGTTCGTTGCGCACCCGCCAAAGGCATTCCTGCCGCGAAGATGCGTTCCTTGCCCCCGGTCCAGGCATTGTAATCCAACAACATCTGCCACGTCCCCATTCCGCCCATCGAGTTTCCGGTGACGTATATTCTATCCGGATCGACTGAATAACGATCCATCACCTGCTTCAATGCGGCGATCGTGTTATCTTCGCCAACATGGCCGTCACGCTTGCCGCCGAAATTGATCAGCTTGCCACCCTTGTCATTGGTCTGGTCCAACATCGGCACGACCACGATACAGGGATGGCGGGACCGAAAAGCCGGGGTGTTGAACCAGCCGTTCACCTGCTTCCTCAGCCCCTCCGGGTAACTTCCCATATCAAGCTGGTGGAGATACAGCACGACCGGATATCGCCTGGTGATCTCATAATGATCGGGCAACAGGACTTCGTAGTGCATGCCGTTGACGTCGGCTGCGATCCATTCCGCAGACTGCGCGGCGGCTTGGCGCAGGACGCTGGCGGCGGACACCACACCCAGGGCGGCAACCGCCAGACCACCGGTCAGAAAAAGTCTGCGCCGCTCCATCAGATCACTCCATTCTGCCGCCATGTCGCCCGGTCCGAATTCATCGTAGCCAAGCTCTGCCAGGATCTCGTCCGAATGTTCACCCAGGCCAGGAGCGGAACGCTGCAGCCGGCATGGCGTTTCCGAAAACTTCATGGGAAAGCCGAGCATTCGGACCATGCCGTGGCCGGGGTGTTCGACGTCCAGGACCATGTCCTGTGCCAGGACCTGAGGGTCCTTGAACACGTCGGCGACACTGTTGACCGGTCCGCACGGAACACCGGCCGCGTTCAGCGTCTCGACCCAATAGGCCGTCGTATTGGCAGCCAGTTTGCCGCCGACGATCGCATTGATGCGCCCGCGGTTTGCCACCCGCGCCGACTGCGTCGCGTAAAGCGGGTCGGATTTCAGCCCTGGCTCCCCGAGCGCATCCGCCAGTCGCCGGAAGAATGCATCGTCAGCCGGGGCCAGTGCGATCTGCCCATCCCGAGTCGGAAACAGTCCGTACGGCGCCGCGATCGGATGATCGTTTCCGCTCCGGGCGGGGGCGGCTCCTGTGGCGAAGTAATTCGTGGCGATGTAGGCCAGCAAACTGACCAGTCCATTGGTCAGACTGACCTCCGTCCGCTGCCCCTGCCCGGTCGCCCGTGCGTGCGGGACAGCGGCGGTAATGCTCAGCGCTGCGTACAACCCAGCCACCAGATCGCTGATCGGCAGTCCCGAGCGCAACGGCGGATCTTCGGCTCGGCCGTTGACGCTCATGAAGCCGCTCATGGCCTGGGCGATGAAGTCGAAGGCCGGCCGGTCCTTGTACGGCCCGGAACTGCCGAAGCCATTGATCGAGCAGATCACCAGACTCGGCCGTAACGCCTTCAGTCGCGCGTCGTCGAACCCCATCCTGGCCAGCACGCCAGGCCGGAAGTTTTCGACCAGCACATCCGACTGCTCCGTCAGGCGGGCCAGGATAAGCTTCGCCTCGGGTTTGCGCAGGTCCAGGCGCAACGATCGCTTGTTGCGGTTGAACTGCGCAAAATACCAGGACAGGCCATCCTTGATGGCGCCCTGGCCGCGCACCGAGTCACCCTCAGGCGCCTCCACCTTGATGACGTCAGCCCCCAGGTCGGCGAGCAAGGCGGTGCAGAACGGGCCAGATAGCACACGTGTCAGGTCGAGGACCTTGATCCCGGTCAGCGGCATGGGCGTTTCCGATTGTTTGGCCGTCCATTGTCTCATCAAGGCTTTGGTTCACCAAATCGAGCGGTGACGAAGGTGTCCGATATTTAATGCGATCTAGCATCGTTTGCCACTTTTCCGCCGCGGCGCGAGCGTGGACACGTCACAATGACGTGGCCTTATCGTCATCAGCCGGAAGCAACCTAAGTCTCCCCCCGGCGAATAGGAAAACGACGATGACCCGCATTTCCAGCCTGTTTGTCGCGACCACACTTGCCATCCTGCCGATCACCGCGTTCGCCCAGCAGGACGCCGCACCGGCGAAGATTGTTGCGCCGAGCAGCGTGATCAGCGCCGCTCCGGCCACCACGACGGCGCCAACCGTCAATAAGATGGCCGGTGATAAAACGACCACCGCCAACGCCGTTACTGCGAAGACAGTCGCCGGCAAGACAGACGCGGCCACGGTGCCCGCCGATACGGCGGCAAATGTGACCAAGCCGGTCAAATCCGGTGTCAAGACCAGCGTGTCCGGCACAAAGAAAGAGATGCACAGCCTGAATACCGTCAAGTCACACGATGGCAAGACGAATGTGCCTGCATCCGCAAAGACTGCTGAACCCGCGAAGTCCTGACCCGCCTTACGGGTGGCGTGGGAACGCATCCTCCCCTGCGCTGCCATGCCACCTGTGACCGATGGGACCTGGCCCGGATTTGCGGCCGGGTCCCATCCGCGATTCTTCGTTGCACTTCCTCCCGCATCATGTGACACGACGGGCCTGTCGCGTGGTCCGAACTGCGTGCTGTGGGAGGGACCAGAATTTGGATGCACAAGCCTTGGGTGCACCGGCTACAAGCCTGACCGCCGTAGCAGCGAACCACCATGCTGAGCGGCGCTGGCTGCCCGCCGCCTGGTCTGGCGTGCTCCTCCTCATACTCGGCTTTCTGGTGCTGTATCCGACGGTCATGCTGCTGATCGGTGCGCTGACCACGACCAATCCGGTCGTCGAGGGCTACCATCTGGCCGACCTGTCCGTCGGCAACTTCCTGACCGTTGTCACCAATCCGAATGTCGGCGCCGCTTTGGCGAATTCCTTGATCGCATGTGGCGGTGGCACCATCGTGGCGGTGGTGATCGGCCTGTCGTTCGCGTGGGTTGTTGTCCGCACCAATACGCCGTGCAAGGGCCTGATCGCCAGCGCCGGCATGTTGCCGCTGTTTGTGCCACCTTTGGTCGCCGGTGTTGCCTGGAGCATTCTGGGGTCGCCAAAAACCGGTCTGCTGAACTTGCTCGCGGCCAAGGCCGGCATTCCGTTCCACGTTGATCTCTACACCATGCCGGGGATGATCTTTGTCTTCGGTATCTACTATGCTCCCTACGTTTATATGTTTACCGCCGCGGCCCTGCGGAACATGGATCCGTCGCTTGAAGAAGCCGCGGAGATCTCCGGCGCCAGCGCCACGCGCACCATGGCAACCGTAACGTTCCCGCTGATCCTGCCGGCCATCATCTCCGGGATGCTGTTGTCTTTCGTTGTCATGCTCGGCATCTACGGCGTGCCGGCGGTGCTGGGTTCGCCCGCCAACCTGTCGCTGCTGACCACCTACATTTTCGCGCTGACCGCGTGGTCGCCACCGCTCTACAACACCGCGGCCGCCGTGGCGGTGATCCTGATGGTCGTCACCGGCTTCATGGTGTGGATACAGCAGAAGATCCTGGCCGGCCGCAGCTATACGACCGTCGCCGGCAAGGCGTTCCGGCCGAGACCGCTGAACCTGGGACCCTGGCGCTTCCTGACGCTGGCGATGGCGATCATCTATCTGATTGTAGTCGTGATCCTGCCCTCGATCGCGCTGTTCATCGCGGCATTCCGGAAATTCCTGTTTATCCGCGATATCCCAGTCGTTGTTCGACAGCAAGCAATATGGCTGGCAGCACTTCGTCAAGATGTTCGATAATCCACTGACGGTCACGTCGATCGTCAACTCGATGAAGGTCGGCGTCATAACCGCGATCATCGGCGGCACGCTGGCCTTTGCCATTGGCTACACCATCACGCGATCCCGCGCGCCGGCCCGGCGGGCGATCGACATCATCACCACCATTCCCGTCGCGATTCCCGGCCTGGTGATCGGCGTCGCCTATCTTTGGGCCTGGATCGGACTGCCCATCGGGATTTACGGCACGCTTTGGATCCTCGCCCTGGCGTTCGTCGCGCGCTTTTTGCCGGACACCGTTAAGGTGATGTCCACGTCCCTGATGCAGATTCACCGCGAACTCGAAGAGGCCGCCTGGATCTGCGGTCGAGGCACCGTCGGCACCATCGGCTCGATCATCCTGCCCCTTGCCCGTCCCGGCGTCGTCGCCGCCATGACCTTGCTGTTCATTCTGGCGATCCGGGAGCTTGGTTCATCGCTGTTCCTGTACTCCAGCGGGACGATGGTCATGGCGGTGCAGCTGCTGGGCTATTACGAAGGCGGTAATATCGGCATCACCGCTGCCTTCAGCCTGGTGCAGATGGTGCTGCTGGGCGTGCTGATCACCCTGACCAACTGGCTGTCGCGTGGGTCCGCGCCGGCCGGTCCGGTCAGAACCGGTTGAGGAAACATCCATCCATGAAATTGTCCCGTCGCCGCTCACTTGGTTCACTCGCGTCGCTCGGCCTGATTGCCCGCTTTGGCCCGGCCCGCGCGGCCAAGCCGTTCACCCCCGATCCGGCATTGGTGGCAGCGGCCAACAAGGAAGGCGCGCTGGTGCTCTACACCGCCTCGCTGACCGAGGTCGTGCAAGAGACCATCACCGTCTTCAACAAGAGCTATCCCGGCATCCGCGTGAACATGGTGCGCGCGTCCGGTGGGCAGTTGATCACCCGCATCCGCTCAGAAGCCGCATCCAACAAGCTGGAAGCCGACGTCATCGACCATTCAGACCGCGGCCAGTCCAAGTCGATCGAGGATCTGTTCGCTGACTACACCCCGCCGAACGCCGCCGACTATTTGCCGGCGACGTTGGTGTCCCCGAAACTGTGGCCGACCACCACGCCGGCCTGGTGCATCGCCTGGAACCCGGAGATCATGGTCGATCCGCCGAAAATCCTGGATGGACCTGTGCAAACCGGCGTTCGCCGGCGGCAAGATCGGCCAGGTCATCGCCGGGTCCGGCGGCACCACCTGGACCCGCATCATGTTCGAGCGGATGGTTCTGGGAGAAGACTACTGGGCGAAACAGGCCGCCACCAAGCCCAAGCTGTTTCCGTCCAACGCCCCGCTCTGCGACGCTGTCATCCGAGGCGAGGTCGCGGCCGGCCCGCTGTTAATGAGTATTGTCTACGGCAAGAAGAAGGACGGTGCCCCGATCGACATGATCTACGGGCCAGAGGGCGTGCCGATCACGCCATACGGCACCGGCATCGCCGCCACCGCGAGGCATCCTAACGCAGCCCGCTTGTGGATGGACTGGAACCTGTCGGATGACGGCCAGATCGCGTCCATCCGTGACCAGGGCAACGTCACGGCTTTACGCAACCCGCCGATCCCGACCCCGGTGTTCGATCCGACGGTCGACAAGCTTTGGACCCCAAGCTTCGAGACGTTCCAGAAGCTGCACGATCCGTGGATCGAAGACTGGAACAAAACCTATGGATACCGGCAGTAATGTCGTCTGAACTACGCGTTGAGAATCTGCGGAAGGTCTTCCCGCCCACCAAGGGCACGCCGTTGGCCAAAGCTGCGATCGACGACGTCTCCTTCACCATCGCCGCCGGCGAGATCGTTGTGCTGCTGGGCCCGTCCGGCTGCGGCAAGACCACGACGCTGCGCTGTGTGGCAGGGCTGGAGCATCCAACCTCGGGCCGCATCATTATCGGCGGCACGATGTACACCGATCCGCAGGCCGGCGTGCTGGTGCCGCCTCGGGCACGCAATCTGGGGATGGTGTTCCAATCCTATGCGGTGTGGCCGCACATGACGGTGCGGCAGAATGTCGCCTATCCGCTGAAAGCACGCGGGGTGAAACGGCGGCGAGCAGGCGAAGGCGATCGAGGAAGCCCTGAGCCTGGTGGAACTGTCCGCCTACGCCGACCGCCCGGTGACGCAACTGTCTGGCGGCCAGATGCAGCGCGTCGCGCTGGCTCGCAGCATGGTCTACCAGCCGCAGATCCTGCTGCTGGACGAGCCGCTGTCGAACCTGGATGCGCAGTTGCGACTGCGGCTGCGCGATGACCTGCGCCGCATCATCAAGCGGGTCGGGCTGACGGCTCTGTATGTGACGCATGACCAGCAGGAAGCGGTGGTGCTTGGCGACCGCATCGGCGTGATGCGCGACGGCAAGCTGTTGCAGTTGGCCCCCCCGGATGCGCTGTATAACCGCCCGGCGGATTTGTTCGTCGCCGGCTTCACGGGTGCAACCAACGTCGTCCCCGGTCACCTGGTTTCGCGCGACGGTGACCGCGGTGTGGTTGGCGTTGAAACCGGTGAGACGTTGATCGTACGCCTGGCTGGCGATGCGCGTCCCGGCTCGACGATGTCGGTGGCTCTGCGCCCTGACAACGTGGTTCTGGATCCGTCGGAGCGCGGCCCGAACCAGTTCCCCGCCCGTGTCACGTCCCGCAACTATCAGGGGACGCAGACGATGTACGAACTCAGTCTGTTCGGCCAGACGATCGAGGCACTGGAAATCGGCAGCAGTATCCGTCACGCTGCCGATACAACAGTGACCGTCGCGTTGCCGGCCGACGTCTGCTGGGGGTATGCCGCCGCTTAGTGCGATATTTGGCGATTGTCGCGACTTGCGTCGACGCCGCGGCGTTGCCGTGATGACTATCCGCTGCGCTGGCAGCCCACCCGAACCGGTCGCGTAGGTGCATCGTCCACCAGGTAACAGGCCGATCTCCCGCAAACGCAGGTCGACGTCCTGTCGGCTGACATTGTCGAAAACCTTCCACCCACTGCTGACGCGATCCACAACCTCCGAGCGGATACGGATGTGGTTCGCCTTGAAACGAAAAAGGCCGCATCTCTGCGGCCTTCCAGTAAGTTGTCTTTAAGAAACAACTGCGTTAGAACGGAATCTCGTCGTCCAGATCGCCGCCCTTCGGTGCATCCCAGGACGGACCGCCTGCCCCGCCTCCACGCGCACCCCCGCTCGCTCGCGCTGGGCCACTCGCGGCCGCCGGCGTCCTCTCCCGCGGTGCGTACCCACCACCGCCGGAGCCACCTTCGGACGCGCCGCTGTAGCCGCCACCGCCACCTTCACCGCCGGCCCGTCCATCCAGCATTGTAAGCTGGCCATTGAACTTCCCGATTACGATCTCGGTCGTGTAGCGTTCCTGCCCCTGCTGATCCGTCCACTTGCGGGTTTGCAGCGAGCCCTCGACGTAGATTTTCGCGCCCTTCTTCAGGAACCGCTCAGCAACGTCCGCCGTGCGATCATTGAAGATCACCACCCGGTGCCATTCGGTCCGTTCCTTGCGCTCGCCGGACGCGCGATCGTTCCACGTCTCGCTGGTCGCCAGCGTCAGGTTGACGATCTTGCTGCCATCCTGCGTAGAGCGAACCTCAGGGTCCTTCCCGAGGTTGCCCACCAGGATCACCTTGTTCACCGAGCCTGCCATCGATCCAATCCTTTCCCAGAACTCCAAACTTAGCCCAAATCGCACCTACGGGCCACAAGTTAAGAACAGCCTTGCGGGGGGACGGAAATCGGCCGCCAACGCGGTCTCGTCGTCGCGATGCGGGGCCCGCTATGAACCGACTGCTTCCGCCGCAAGCTTACGCGGCAAATTGTGCGAGCAGCGGCCAAGACCAACGCAAAAATGACTGACCACGGGCGCCAGCCGGGCGGCGGCTTCCCTCGCCCCGGCATTCGACGTGGCCAGCCGAGCGGCGGCATCGCGGGCACGAGACGCCAGGGACGGCCAGTTCAACCCAGGAAATACCCCATCCCGCAGCACGAACCGCCCGCCGATCATCACATCCCGCACCGCTGCGCCGTCCTCGGTGTTCACCAACTGGTTTACCGCGTCATTCAGTGGCACCAGGTTGATGTGATCCAGATCGAGGAACACCAGATCCGCCTTGTATCCAGGGGCGATCCGCCCGATCAGATCCCCCATGCCCAGGACCTTGGCACTCCCTTCGGTGGCAAGCCGCAGTGCCTCCAACGAACCGATCCAGTCATCCGGCGCCCGATCGAATACGCGGGAGACATAGGCGGACAACCGCATCGCCTCGAACATGTTCTGGTTGTCGGATGATGACGATCCATCGGTTCCCACACCAACCACCACACCCGCGGCGATCGCCCGCCGCATGTCGGCAATGCCGTTGCCCAACCGGAGGTTCGATCCCGGATTGTGCGCCAACGCTCCGTTATGCCGCGCGATCAGCTCGATTTCCGCGTCGTCGATCCAGATGGCATGTGCGCCGCTGAACCGGGGGCCGAGCAAACCCAACCGGTCCAGATGGGCAGTCAACGTCATCCCGTATTGCCGCAACGCCGCTTCCCGCTGCACCGCGAACTCGGCCAGATGCGTCTGCACCGGAAGTCCGAATTCCATCGCCAGATCACGGCAGCCAAGCATGAAATCGTCAGAACAATGCAACGGTATGGTCGGCGCGATGCCCAAGCGGATCTGGTCGGTCGGGTACGACCACGCCAGCGCCGCCGCTTTGATCGGTGCCAGGATCGTTTCGGCTGATGCGGCACGCATCGCCTCCGCGACCGGCCGAAGTTCCGGCGTGAACGCATCCAGAAGTCCTGGGATGGCTTGATAGAAGCTCCGATCGGCGATCATCGGCGAAATCACCGCCCGCATTCCAACGTCACCGTAGGCGCGGGCGACATCCGATAAAGCCTCGGCGCTGGGAACGGGCAGCGCTGCTGATAAATCGTAACAGGCCGTACAGCCCTTCCGTATCATCTCCACCGCGGTCAGCAGCGTCGACAGATACCTGTCGTCACTGGTGCGTCCACCGTTGATCCAGGGGCCAGCGTTCAACAGCAACTCCAGCGACCAGCGATCCCCAACACCCTTGGCCAGCCCGCCGTGCCCGTGCGTGTGAGCATTCACCAGGCCTGGAATGATCAGCCGCTCCTTGGCGTCGATCTGCCGTGGCGCCTCCACGCTGTTCGGCGCGACGATCGCCACGATGCGATCGTCTTCCAGCACGATATCGGCAAACCGAGCCGCGGTCTCACCCGAGACGAGCACCATGGCGCCAGAAACAACGACACGATCGGTCTGCATGGCCTGCTCCTGTTGTGATCGATCAACAGCCTACCCCGCCGCGGCCGAACTTCAACGGTCTTGCTTTCTCTGCTCCGACAAAGGCAGCCTGCTGTGCGGACCGGGAACACCCGGCTGATGACGGGGAGTAGAAATCAATGCGACGAAAAATCGCTTGCCTTGCCCTCGCGCTGGCGACGGCGAGCCCATCGGCTGTCGCCCAGAAGCATGGCGGCGTGCTGATTGTCCCGCATATCGACTCCCCGCCCAGCCCATCGATCCAGGAGGAGGCGACGGCCTCGGTCGTCATTCCGTTCATGCCGATGTTCAACAATCTCGTGCTGTTCGATCAGCACATACCCGCAGCACAGCTTGGAAACGATCCGCCCCGAACTGGCGACCGCCTGGAGCTGGAGCGAGGACGGCACGCCCTGACCTTCATGCTGCGCCACGGCGTGAAATGGCACGACGGCAAGCCGTTCACCTCGGCCGACGTGAAATGCACCTGGGACATGGTGTCCGGCCTGGCGCCCGGGAAGATCCGCAAAAGTCCCGCGCCAGACCTGGTTCACCAACCTGAAGGAGATCACCGTCAACGGCGACCTACGAGGTAACGTTCCACCTGAAACGCCCGCAGCCGTCGTTCATCGCCCTGCTCGCCGCCGGCTGGTCGCCGGTCTATCCCTGCCACATCTCCTCCGCGCACGATGCGCACAAAGCCGATCGGCACCGGCCCGTTCCGCTTCGTCGAATACCGCCTGAACGAGAGCATGCGGCTGGAGCGCAACCCCGACTACTGGAAACCCGGGCCTGCCTTACCTCGACGGCATCGAGTACCGCATCGTCCCCAACCGGGCGACCCGCATGCTGGGCTTCATCGCCGGCAAGTTCGACATGACCTATCCGACCGACGTGTCGGTGCCGCTGCTGAAGGACATCAAGCCGCAGGACCCGGAGGCGCACTGCGTGATGCGGCGCACCAACGTCAACACCAACCTGATCATCAACCGTGACGCGCCGCCGTTCGACAACCCCGACATCCGCCGCGCGCTGGCACTGGCGATCGACCGCAAGGCGTTCAACGACATCATGAATGAAGGCCAGGGCCGCATCGGCGGCGTCCATGCTGCCGCCGCCCGAGGGCGTCTGGGGCATGCCGCGACGAGGTCCTGCACACCCTGTCCGGCTACGGCCCCGACGTGGCGAAAAACCGCGACGAAGCCCGCGCGCATCATGAGACGGCTCGGCTACGGGCCGGACAATCATGCTGAAGACGAAGATCTTCACCCGCGACATCAACACGTTCCGCGATCCCGGCGCTGATCCTGAACGACCAGTTGAAGGCAGGTCTACATCGACGCCGAGCTGGACGTGGTCGACACGCCGCAGTTCTACAGCCGGGTGTTCAAGAAGGATTACGCGATCGGCCTGAACCAGACCGGCAGCTCGCTGGACGATCCGGATCAGAATTTCTATGAGAATTACGCCTGCGGCTCGCTGCGCAACTACACCAACTACTGCAACCCCGACGCTGGAGAAGGAGTTCGACGCGCAGTCGATGGAAACCGATCTCGCGAAGCGACGCGCGATCGTCTGGGACATCGAGCGCAAACTGGCCGAGGATGTGGTGCGCCCGATCATTTTCCACGACGTCGCCGCCGCCTGCTGGCATCCCTACGTGAAGAACATGACGATCATGGTGAACAGCATCTACAACGGCTGGCGCTGGGAGGATGTCTGGCTGGACAGGTAGCATTCAGTTTCAATTGCAACTCGGCATTGTCGACGAACGGTGCGCCGGCTAGGACATAAGATGCCGCACATTCTGCATGAGCGCATCGATAGCGAAGGGCCAGGTCAACACCTGCGTACCCGCCACCGGATGGCCGTCATTCACGGTGGCATTTTCAGCGTCGCCCGTGATGAACAAGACCTTCAGCCCGGCTCGCTGCAACCGCGCAGCGTCGGCCATCTGGCGACTGTTCATATCACCGGGCAGATCCAGATCCGCAATCAGCAAATCAATATCGGCATCTGATTGCAGTATTTTCATGCCGGCCGCTACATCGACTGCCTCGGTTACCTGATAGCCCATCTGCTCTATCACTTCGGTGATCAACGACCGCAGGTTCGGTTCATCATCAACGACCAGAACCGTCCCGCCCGCGACCTTTGTGAAGAGGTGGTGTGATACCGCGGCCCGATCTTCAGGCTTGTAACAACGCGGCAAGAACAGACACACCGTCGTCCCTTTGTTCATTTCTGACAAGATTCGAACTTGCCCGCGTGACTGCAGTGCAAACCCGTAGACCATGGAAAGACCAAGGCCAGTCCCCATTCCGATTGGCTTTGTCGTGAAAAATGGATCGAACGCCCGTGCAATGGTCTCGGGCGTCATGCCAGTGCCGGTATCACTGACGCAAAGAGAGATATACTGACCCGGCGGCAGTTCGTGCTCGCGTGCCGCCTGATCGTCAAGATATCGGTTTGCGGTTCGAATGGTCAGGCATCCTCCGTCGGGCATTGCGTCGCGGGCGTTGATGCATAAATTCAGCAGCGCGCTATCCAGTTGGCTGGCATCGATGAACGAGGTCCACAATCGGTCAGTGCCAACGACTTCGACCGTTATCGCCGGACCCACGGTGCGGCGAATAAGGTCCTCCATGTCACCAAGTAGCCGGTTCACGTCCGTCGGCTTGGGATTGAGCGTCTGCTGACGCGAAAACGCCAGCAGCCTGTGGGTAAGCGCCGCGGCCCGCCTGGAAGCACCCTGGGCTGAGACAATATAACGGTCGAGTTCGTCGATCCGTCCTTGCGCGACCCGGACCTGAAGCAGCTCAAGACTGCCCGAAATCGCCGCCAGGAGATTATTGAAGTCATGCGCCAGGCTGCTGGTCAGTTGTCCGATCGCCTCCATCTTCTGCGCCTGGCGCAGTTGTTCTTCCGCACGTTGCAGCTCGGCCGTCCGTTCTTCCACCCGCTGCTCCAGGGTCTCCGCCAGCGCAACCAACTGCGCCTCATGTTCGAGACGCTTGCGCACCACTGACAAATAGCTTGCAAGCGTTGCGAAAAATGCAATCGCTTCGTCATCGAAGCTGGATCGGCTGACCGACACAAAAGCAAGGACGCCGTACATCCGGCCGCCTGCGCTCACCGGAAATCCGGCGTAGGCGCTCAGGCCGTAGAGCCGAGCTGACGCGAAACGGACATCGGTACTCGATTGCAGATCCGGGACAATGAATGCCTTTTCGGTTTCGACGACTATGTTGGACAGGGCTGGACAAAATGGCCACTTCGGGAAAGCTGGACCAAACTCATTGTTATCGCCGATAGATTGGGTGAGCTGCAGGCTGGAACCATCGGCCGTCAGCCTGAAACTGTAGCTTTGGTCGAAGCCCAGTAAATGGGCGCTCTCTTTTAATATCGGTGCCAGAACATCGTCAGGATCAGGCGCGCTCAACAGCGCGGACGACGCCTTGGCCAGCAGTTCCAGACGTCTTTGGCGGACATATTCGTCGGTTTGGTCACGCAATATGCTGATGAGGCCGGAAAGTAATCCGTCGTCAGTCCGCAATGGCATGATCGTGCCGGAACCAAAAAACGTGCCCCCGTCCTTGCGGAGGTGCCAACGCTGGTGATCGATGCGTCCGGACGCCACCGCCGATTGCAGGTCGGCCTGAAACCTGCCGGAGATGCGCTCACTGGGCAGATAGATGCGATCGGCCGGCTGGCCGATCATCTCTTTCATGGTCCAACCCAGGATATTCCTCGCCCCGGCATTCCAGGTCCGGATGCGTCCTTCAAGGTCAAGGCTGATAATCGCATGGTCGGTAACGCTGTCGATGATCTGCCGCGTCAGGACCTCGAAACGAAACTGGTCGACCAAGGTCGCCTCACGCTCCAGCATCGCGCGACGGGTTTCGAGTTGGCGCTCGACGTGACGGGCGAACAACTGCAGGACCGAGCGTTGCCGTGGCGTCAGGCCGGTTGAATGCGGTTTGGTATCGAGTGCGCAAAGTGCTCCCAGCGGCAATCCGGGCGCGGCTAGCAATGGCTCACCCGCATAAAACCGAAGATACGGCTTGCCTTGAACAAGAGGGTTATCGCGAAAGCGCGCGTCTTCTAACGTGTCTGGTACAACCATGACTTCGGACTGCCGCATCGCCACGGCGCAGAAGGAATATTCGACTGGCGTCTGCTTTATGCCCAAGCCGGTTTCGGCTTTGAACCATTGCCGATCTTCTGTAACCAGACTTACGGCCGCCATTGGCACTTCAAGAAATTCCGCTATGAAGCGCACTATATCGTCGAATGGTTCTTCTGGTGGCGTATCGAGAATTTGGTAATGTCTCAGGGCTCTTAGCCGTTCTTCCTCATCCCATTCCAAATTCTCCTTGCGTGGCTTCATTTAAATATTCTCTGTCTCTCGCCTGGCTGTCGATTTTCTGCATTCCCGCTTGTTTAGTGGAAAACCGTGTCGGGATCTGTAGATTTGGTGTCCGGACCAAACCACTTAATAGTGCTGCCATCGACCATGCGCAAGAAGTCTCTGGACGCGCGATCGAGGCAAGAAAACAAAGTCAATCAATCAAGTGTCTGACCAAAAAATGGCGCAATGCCAATATTTAGACCTTTAGCGGTGGTGCCTGCAAATTTCTGAATTTTAAACCGCTCCGTCGGAAGTAAGGGCAACCGTCGCTTTTGCGATGGCTTCAATTTGCGACAGCACCCAGGACTGGACATCGTCACGCTTTGCCATCTGCGCCAGCGGCACCAAGCCGGCGCCATTTTCTGACCGGCCGGGTCGGCATGAACGAACCAATCGCTTAATCAGGTGACAGATGCGACTGGTTCGTGCCCCATCACTCCCTACATAGCCCATCAATCCCTACATGGACGGTGTCCGGCCTGTCAAAGCCCTGGATTTGGCTAGCCAAGCGTGCAGAACATCAGTAGAACACACCTTACTTTGAGGATGACAGGATATATGGCCGGCAACATTCATGTGCGTGGCGCGCGGGAACATAATCTGAAGAACGTCGACGTCGTGATACCGCGCGACTCGTTGACGGTGATCACCGGCCTGTCCGGGTCCGGCAAATCCTCCCTCGCATTCGACACCATTTATGCCGAAGGGCAGCGCAGATACGTCGAATCCCTGTCAGCCTACGCTCGCCAATTCCTTGAACTCATGGGCAAACCCGACGTTGACAGCATTGAAGGCCTGTCGCCGGCGATCTCCATCGAGCAGAAAACCACCTCGAAAAACCCGCGCTCCACCGTCGGCACGGTTACCGAAATCCACGACTACATGCGCCTGCTCTGGGCGCGCGTCGGCGTCCCATACTCCCCTGCCACCGGCCTGCCGATCGAGGCGCAGACAGTTTCCCAGATGGTGGACCGCGTCTTGGCGATGCCCGAGGGCACCCGCCTGCTGCTGCTCGCCCCCGTGGTACGCGACCGCAAGGGCGAATACCGCAAGGAACTCGCCGAGTTGCAACGACGGGGCTTCACCCGCGTCAAGGTCGACGGCACGTTATACGAAATCGCCGAGGTTCCAGCGCTCAACCGCAAGACCAAGCACGAGATCGAGGCCGTGGTGGATCGCCTGGTCGTTCGCGAGGGTATCGCATCACGCCTGGCAGACAGTTTCGAAACTGCACTAAGCATGTCTGACGGCATCGTCTATGCCGAAAACGCGGACTCGCAGGATCGCACTGTCTTTTCGTCGCGCTTCGCCTGCCCGGTCAGCGGCTTCACCATCGAGGAAATCGAACCCCGCCTGTTCAGCTTCAACTCCCCGCACGGCGCCTGCCCCGCCTGCGACGGATTGGGGGTCGAAAATTTCTTTGATCCCGAATTGGTCATCCCCGACGATCGAGCGTGCCTCGCCGACGGTGCGGTGGCTCCCTGGACCGGCGCGCAATCGCCGTACTATGACCAGACGCTGCAAAGCCTCGCCCGTCACTACAAGGAAACCACGAAGACCCCCTGGCGGGATTTGCCGGAAAATGTTCGCCAGGCCATACTATTTGGCACTGGCGACGAACCGATTGCCTTCACCTACAAGGACGGCGTCCGCAGCTATACCGTGACCAAGCCTTTTGAAGGCGTTCTGAAAAACCTGCAACGCCGCTGGCAGGAAACCGACAGCGTCTGGGTGCGTGAGGAAATGTCACGCTATCAGGCGGAAAAACCCTGCGTCGTGTGCAACGGCGCCCGCCTGAAACCGGAAGCGTTGTCGGTTCGCGTCGCGGGCCGAAACATCGCCGAAGCCTCCGAACTTTCCATCCGCAACGCGCTTGGCTGGTTCGCCGAGGTTCTGCCGCAACTGACGCCGCAACGTCAGGAAATCGCCGGCCGAATCCTGCGCGAAATTGGCGACCGCCTGCGCTTCCTGGTCGATGTGGGTCTCGACTATCTCACGCTTGCCCGAGGCTCCGCCACTTTGTCGGGTGGTGAATCCCAGCGTATCCGCCTCGCCAGCCAAATCGGCTCAGGTCTGACGGGGGTGCTGTATGTGCTGGACGAACCCTCGATCGGCTTGCATCAACGCGACAATGAACGGTTGCTTGGCACGCTTCGGCGGTTGCGCGACCTGGGCAACACCGTTCTGGTTGTCGAGCACGACGAGGACGCCATCCGAGCCGCCGACCACCTGATCGACATGGGTCCCGCCGCTGGGATCAACGGCGGCCACGTCATCGCCGAGGGCACGCCGGCCGAAGTCGCCGCCAACCCCAAATCGCTGACCGGAGACTATCTGTCCGGTCGCCGCATGATCCCAATTCCGCCGATGCGTCGCCCGGTACAAAAGGATCGTGTGCTGAAAGTCATCGGCGCCCGCGGCAACAACCTGAAGAACATTTCGGCCAGCTTTCCGCTCGGCACATTCACCTGCGTGACCGGCGTTTCTGGCGGCGGCAAATCCACACTGGTCATCGACACGCTCTACAAAGCCGCCGCCCGCCGGCTGATGGGCGCCGGTACAGTGCCGACATTACATGACCGGATCGAAGGCCTGGACCAGCTCGACAAGATAATCGACATCGACCAGTCGCCGATCGGCCGGACCCCGCGCTCCAATCCAGCGACCTACACCGACCTGTTCGCCCCGATCCGTGACTGGTTCGCCGAACTCCCCGAAGCCCGCGCTCGTGGCTACAAGCCCGGCCGGTTCAGCTTCAACGTCAAGGGCGGCCGCTGCGAGGCCTGCCAGGGCGATGGTCTGCTGAAAATCGAGATGCATTTCCTGCCCGACGTCTACGTCACCTGCGATACCTGCAAAGGCAAACGCTACAATCGCGAAACATTGGAGATCAAGTTCCGTGACAAGTCCATCGCCGAGGTGCTGGCGATGACGGTGGAAGAAGCCGTCCCCTATTTCAGCGCGCAGATGCGCATCCATGATCGTCTCAAGATCCTCCAGCAGGTCGGCCTCGGCTACATCGCACTCGGGCAACAGGCGACCACCCTGTCCGGCGGCGAGGCCCAGCGTATCAAGCTGTCGAAAGAACTCGCCCGCCGCGCCACCGGACGCACGCTGTATATCCTGGACGAACCCACCACCGGCCTGCACTTCGAGGATGTGCGCAAACTGCTGGAAGTGCTGCACACCCTGGTGGATCAGGGCAACACAGTGGTGGTCATCGAGCACAACCTGGAGGTCATCAAGACCGCGGACTGGATCCTGGATCTGGGTCCCGAAGGCGGTGACGGCGGCGGCCGGATCGTCGCCGAGGGAACGCCTGAGGATATTGTCGCCAACCCGGAAAGTCACACCGGTCGTTTCCTCGCACCACTGCTACCGGTCGCGGATATACGCAGAAAGACGCGCAGGCGGGCCTGACTTGGCCCGCCTGTTTTCTCTCGCACCGCACAACCAATTCTTAACCTTTTCCTGTCAGCCTGACCGCACAACCCGCGCGGGGAATAGTGATGTTACCGAACTCGGGCGAGGGCTTGCACTCAGCCCAAGCCTCCTGGCCGACCTCGACAACCCCAAGCTGGTTGACCAAAGATAGTGCTTCGACCCGACCCGTCTACAACCGGATGCGCTTGTCCGAAGTCATCGGCGCCCTGAGCTACGCACTCGATCTGACCGAGGGCCAGCCGCCCGGGCACAGCCTGCGATGCGCCTGGATCGGCATGAAGGTCGGGACCACGATCGGCATGACGCCCAATCAACTCTCCGATCTCTATTATACATTGTTACTGAAAGACACCGGCTGCAGCAGCAACGCTGCCCGGTTGTGGGAACTGTACGGCGGCGACGAGCGCCTGGTAAAGCGCGATTACAAGACAGTCGATTTGCAGAGCATGCTCGCCCTCGGACGATTTGTTCTGGAACACACCGGCCCCGGCGAGCCGCTGCGGCGTCGCGCCCAGCGCTTGTTCACCGTCGCCCGTCACGGTGACGAATATGCCGGCGAACTCATCCAGACCCGTTGTGAGCGCGGTGCCAACATTGTCCGCCAACTCGGATTTGGTGCACCCGTGGCGGATGGCGTCTACTCGCTTGACGAACATTGGAACGGCAAGGGCCGTCCGGCCCGCCTGACCGCCGACGCAATTCCGCTCAATGCCCGCATCGCACTGCTCGCCCAGGTCGTCGATGTCTTCAACGTTGTCGGCGGTCCAATCGCTGCCCGCGCTGAAGTGCGGCGCCGAACCGGCACTTGGTTTGACCCGAAAGTCGTAGAGGCGTTCGTGATGGCCTCTTCCAATGAGGGGTTTTGGACAGGACTTGAAAACGCCGGTCTTGATGTGCGGGTCTCCATGCTCGAACCCATCGCCTGCGCGGTGGTGATCAACGATGACCAGCTGGACGTGATAGCCGAGGCATTCGCTGACATCATCGACGCCAAAAGCGCGTTCACATCGGGCCACAGCCGCCGCGTCACGCAATATGCCGATGCCATCGCGACAACGCTTCGCCTGACGGACAGCCACCGTCGCTGGCTCCGTCGCGCCGCCTTGCTGCATGACATCGGCAAGCTCGGCGTCAGCAACGGCATCCTCGACAAAGCCGGCAAACTGGACCCGGCTGAATGGGAAGCGATGAAACGTCACGCCGCGTTGTCCGAGGAAATTCTGTCGCGGATGTCTCCATTCCGCGACCTCGCAGCAATCGCGGCGGCCCATCACGAACGACTGGACGGCAAAGGGTATCCGAAGGGTCTGGCCGGTGACGCCATCGCGCTGGAGACGCGCATCATCACTGCCGGCGATATTTTTGATGCGATCACGGCGAAGCGTCCCTACCGCGATCCGATGACTGTTCCAGAGGCCATGGCGACATTGGAACGCGAACGCGGCACCGCTGTGGACGGATATTGCCTCGATGCGCTGCGCTCAGCGCTGCCAAGCCTGGGATTGGACTGAACCGACCGACTATCCTTGAAAAGTCACGAGTTCGCATTTATGCAGTCACCGACACAAACAATGAGATGGCTCATGTGGGCGGCGGCAGGACACGGCCTTGATATGAAGGCGCTCTGGACTGACACACCCTACGCGATGGAGCGGGTTTTCGGGCTTTATGAGGCGCAGGAAATCACCGCGCAGGAACGCCAGGACCTGACCCATTTCATCGAACACGGCTGGCTGGTCTGGCGCGCCGCGATCGACCCCGAAATGATCGATCGGTTTGCCGCTGATATTCGCGGCCATCATCAGCATCCAGGCAAGTTCCTCACCACCGACCACCGCAACAACAACTCGGGTCTGAAGCGATCCGGCGGGACGCCCGATCGTTTCGAAAGCCTGTTGGACCTTTACGTCAACCTGAACTCGGCACGCGAAGTTTGCCTGCATCAACGCATTACACGCCTTCTGTCATTGGTATTCGATACGCAGCCGATCGCCTGCCAGCAGCTTCTGTTTCAAAGAAGCAATGGACACCGCGTGCACCAGGATACGTCGGTGGTGACCATCGAAGACCCGCTGCTTCTGGCAGCCTCCTGGATCGCGCTGGAGGATGTTCAGGAAGGCAGCGGCGAGCTCGCGTTCTATGATAGAAGCCACAGGCTGCCGCACTATCTTTTCAAAGATGGCACGAAGCGGATGGACTTCACGGCGGACGATCAGGATCTGTACGCTGCCGCACTCGATGCCGCGTGCCGGCGGGAGTTTATGGCCTATGACCGTTTCCTGGCGAAAAAGGGCGATGTTTTCTTTTGGACCGCGGATCTCGTGCATCGCAGCCATCCCAGGACCCTGCCTGACGACACCAGCCGGCTTTCATGCGTGACGCATTATCATCCCACGACGACAACGCCGTTTTGGTTTCGGCATCATCCCGACCGGACTTATCGGGCCGATTGGGGCGACCGTGGCGCTTATGTCAGCGCCCATTACCGGCTAGCCGGAAAGGGTGCGGAGATGTCGTCTCCGGACTCGCCATTCATGCGCTGGGGCGCGGTACGGCGCCGTCAGGTTTGGTCTATGGATAGATCGGAGTTACGCTTGACCCGAATTCCCTAGGGAGGGGGCACGCGTGATCAAACAATTTGACAGCACCTATGCCGGCCACATCGATCTGGAAAATGTCGGTTATGCCGGCACTCCGGTCAATGACCGTCGCTATCCCAACAAACAACTCGCGACCGCGCTGCACAAGGCCGAGCAGACTGCGCAGACACTGGATCGTTTGGGATACGGGACGTTCTGGATGGCGGAACACCATTTCCAGCCCGAGGGCACGGAATGCATCCCCAACGTCCTGCTGATGGCGCTGCACCTGACGCACCTCACAAAGCACATCAAGCTAGGCTGTGGCTTCAATATCACCCCGATGTGGCACCCGCTGCGCCTCGCCGAGGACTACGCCATGGCCGATATCCTGTCGCACGGCCGCGTTGTGTTCGGTGTTGGCCGTGGTTACCACACGCGTGAGGTGGAGACCTTCGGCTCCCCGCTGCTGGACCAGGAAGCCAATCGCGAGCTGTTCGAGGAACAGGTCGACATCATCTTCAAGGCCTTCAATAATGATTCGTTTTCGCACCAAGGAAAGCATTACACGCTGCCGCCCGAGGTGCCCTACCGCGGCTACACCCTCAAGGAATTGACCTTGGTGCCGCGACCGGAGCGCCTGCCGGTGGAATGTTGGCAACCGATCCAAGGCGGCTCGCAGCGGGCGCTCGATTTCATGGCCAAGCACGGCATCCAGGGTGTTATCGGCGGTGGGTCGGCCGAAGGCGGCATCGTCCACAAGGTCATGGTCGATTTCCAGGCCGCCCATGCCCGCATCGGCAAGCACGTCGAACTGGGTGAGCGGCTGGCCATCGGCTTCCAGTTCTTTATTGCCAACAGCATCGAGGAAGGCATTCGCGGGGCTGGTAAATATTACGAAGAAAACATGAAAATGTTTGGCGAGTTACGCTTGGTCAAGGCATTGACAGACGAGCAAATCGCCGCGATGCGCGACCCGAAGCTGGCGGTGAACACCAAGCTGCCGCGGATTGAGGATGCGGTGAAAGCCGGCGGCTTCCTGACCGGCACACCAGCCGACATCATAGAAAGCCTGAAGAAAGTGGAAGCCGCTTATCCCGGTCTGGCCCGCGTGACCGTCACCCTGCCGCTGGGTACACCGCTCGACGTGTGGCTGGAACAGGTCGAGCGTTTCGCCAAGGAGGTGATGCCGGCGTTCAATACTGGAGCCGGCGCCACGCTGGAGCTGGCGGCGACCTGACAGGACACAGGCGGGGCAAACCTGTCCCGCCTGTATCAGACAAATGGGGAACCCTGCGGCGTCACGCGAAGCGGATCGCCGCAGGGTAAGCGAAGCAGAAACCCAGGACCTCCTTCTGCCCGATAGGCCTCGGAACGGACCTCGACCGCCGCTGCGGCGCAGTCCTGACGGACAGCCATCCTAGTTCGTTTCACCGGTCCCGTCGGGCCAACCCGCGTGGAAGCCCCTATCGGAGCCGGGTCTGGACGGGCGCTTTCCTCACCGAACCGGCCAGGCCCACCAGGGTTTGGCCTCTCTCGCAGGCTCAACCCCGTTCATTTGCTCGTGCTGAGGCTCTGGTGCCGGCGTTCCAGGCGCCTCCAGGGCTAACTGCTCGGAACAAGGGCGGTCAGCGTTGAGCACGTCAACGACCTTCCTTAACGCATCGTTTCGACCGATATCGTAGGCGCGCCGGACAAGCGTCTGCAAAGACGCTTCAATGTCCGCGAGTTCGGTTTGTGGCAACGGATATCACCTTCTCCCGGGCGGTTGGACAGACCGCGATAATGCAATCGTTAATCTAAACAGATTTGCCCACCCTGCAAATAGGACATACGGCGAAGTTTCAAGTATCTTCTAAGTAATTGTTTGACATACGGACTATTTGCCTGTCAGAGAAAACTGGAGAAAGCCAACCGCTATCTGACCGGACGTGTCGGCCGCCCGGTTACGCATCTGTGTAAACTTGCCGTGGAAGGCGTGCGTCAATACCGCTGCTCGACCGATTGCGTCGACGGCAGCGCTTCGCCGACGACCTGGAAAGGAACCGCGACGCAGCCGACCCCAGCTACAACAACATTTGCGCCATGATCGACAAATAGGTCGACGGCAACACGATCGAGGCCTCCGACGAATACCCCTCCCGCGACCTGGCACGCGGAAACGCCGATCACCAAACTCGACCCGTCACCCACAGGATCACCTCCGTCATCTGGTTCCGCAGCGACTGGCCCTGGATCGAACAGCCGCTATTTGACGGCGACGGCTATCGAAACCCTCAACGCGGCGTCACCACCTTGCCTGGCGTCAATGGCTTGGGTTTGGCATGGCTCTGGGCGCGGCGTTTGGGCCGCTTTGTCGGTGTCGGACGCGATGCCAGCGGTCTGGCCAGCAGCGTCGCCGAACCTTCGGCCACAACCTGCGAACTGGTCGCCGCAGCGCCCTGATTAAACCACGTTACCGCGCGCAACCGGAACCCGGACCGCCGGCCTGCGCTGTTCTGCAGCAATCGCAGCGAGCAAGGTATGCAAGGCGCCGAACCCGTCAACGACGAATTTGAGGTCGGTTTCAACCAGACCTTTGAAGCCCACTGGTACCGCGCCGAGCAGGTCGGCCGCGTGGTCATGGTTCTGTTTGCGCTGGCGGCTGGTTTGGGCTTCCTCGGGCGGGGGCCGTTCAGCCACGCATCGACCCAGTCCACCGGCGGCGGCCTTAGCGTGGATTACGAGCCGATTGCCCGCCATGGGACCGCGACCACGATCACGGTCCACATCAAGCACCCCCACGACACCGTGGATCCGATCAACGTCAGTGTGAACCAGCAGATCATCGAACCGATGGGCTTCCAACGATCGATCCCGCTGGCCAATGCCAGCAGCGTCACCGACAGCGGCATCCGCCTTAGCTTCACCGAACCATCCGGCCAGCACGACGTATTGGTCCGCTTCGAACTACTGCCAAATGCAGTCGGCTTCATACCGCTTCATGTCAGCGACGGCACTGACACGATCGACTGGTCCATGCTGGTGGTGCCCTGACATGCAACTCGTGTTCCGCGCTGCCGCGGCTTACTGGATTCTGCTGTTCGCGGTGCGCCTGATCGGCCGTCGCACCGCCAGCCAGATGGCGCCCTTCGACCTTGTAGTGTTGTTCCTGTTCGCCGGCATCACCATCACGGCTGTTCTGGGCGACGACCACAGCATGGTCGGTGCGTTTAGCGGTATTTGCACGATTGGTCTAATGCATATCCTTGCATCCTGGGCCAAGACCCATTCCGATTGGTTCGGTCGCATCATCGACGGCACACCCGTCGTTGTGTTCGAGCACGGTGAATTCAACCGCCGCCGTATGCTACGCCTGCGCCTGAACGAGCAGGACGTGATGGCCGCCGCCCGCCAGCGCGGGCTGATGCGCCTGTCGCAGGTGCGTTACGCCGTCGCCGAACGCGACGGAAAGATCTCCATCGTCCAGGACGAAGCCGCATGAGCACAACAACCAACGAAATCACCACCGACATCCCGGCGCGAATGGACCGCCTGCCCTGGAGCAACTTTCACTTGCTCGTCGTCGTCGCGCTCGGCGTCACCTGGGTTCTGGACGGTCTGGAAGTCACCCTCGTTGGCTCGATCGGCCCAATCTTGAAAGACAAACAGACCCTTGGCCTGACCGACCAGGACATCGGCAGTATTGCCGCCTGCTATGTTGGCGGAGCAGTCGCCGGCGCCCTGCTGTTCGGCTGGCTGACAGACCGCTTCGGCCGTCGCCTGATATTCAACCTGACCCTGGCCATCTACATGGCCGGTGTCCTGGCCACCGCCTTCGCCTGGAATTTCTGGAGTTTCGCGATCTTCAATGCCATCACCGGCCTCGGCATCGGCGGCGAATATGCTGCCATCAACTCCGCCATCGATGAATTGATTCCCGCGCGCCTGCGTGGCCGCATCGACCTGATCGTCAACGGCAGCTACTGGGCCGGCGCCGCACTCGGTGCCGCCGGTTCGCTTCTGTTGCTCTCCGGCCGGTTCGTCGGCATCGACATCGGCTGGCGCCTGGGCTTCGGCATCGGTGCGGTGCTCAGCGGCCTCATTCTGTTCCTGCGCCGCTATGTTCCGGAAAGCCCGCGCTGGCAGATCACCCATGGCCGCGAGCAGGAAGCCAAACAAACCACCGAAGACATTGAGCGGAAGGTTGGCGGCAAGCTTCCCGCACCAAAAAACACGCTGAAAATCCACCCCCGCAAGGTCTTCGGCTTTGGCCTGATCCTGGGTGCGATGCTTGGCAAGAACCGCGGCCGCAGTGTGCTCGCGCTCAGCCTGATGGTCGCGCAGGCATTCCTGTTCAACGCGGTCTTCTTTACCTACGGCCTGGTGCTGACGACGTTCTACCACATCGATCAGGCGCGCATCGGCGTCTACGTCCTCCCCCTCGCCGCCGGAAATTTTCTCGGCCCCCTTCTGCTCGGGCACCTGTTCGACTCGATCGGCCGCAAGAAGATGATTGCCGGCACCTACGGTCTGTCAGGCATCTTGCTGCTCGTCGTTGCCGTGCTGTTCGGCACCGGGGTCCTCACCGCCTGGACCCAAACATTCTGCTGGATGGTGATCTTCTTCATTGCCTCCGCCGCCGCCAGTTCCGCCTATCTGACCGCCAGTGAGATCTTCCCGCTGGAAACCCGGGCCATGGCGATTGCACTGTTTTACGCACTCGGAACCTTGATCGGCGGTGTCACCGCGCCATTCCTGTTCGGTCACCTGATTGGTTCCGGCAGCCAATGGGCCGTGGCGGGCGGCTACTTCGGCGCCGCCGCCCTGATGATCGCCGCGGCCGTGTGTGAGGCGTTCCTGGGGGTTGAAGCCGCTGGCAAATCGCTGGAGGATGTCGCCCAGCCGCTATCGGGAAGCGCTTGACCAGCCGCCGGAATCATAGCGCCAGACACTGGCCGGTTGGCATGGCGCAGGCGAACCCCAGGTACTCGTCCGAACGATTTTGTCATCGAAGCCGGCAACGAACGGGCTGATACGTGGCCAACAGATGGACGATGGCCGATGAACAACATGCTACGGGTCGTGCTCTCAGCCTCGCTGATGGCGCTTCCCACGTTCCTATATGCAACCGAACAATGGTCGGGCGCTCAAACAGTTACCGTGATCATGGTCGATAATCGCTTCCAGCCCGACCATCTGACGTTCCGCGCCGGTCAGCCGTACGAACTGCATCTGGAAAACCACGGCAAGGACATGCACGAGTTCACCGCACCGGCGTTCTTCAAATCTGTTACGGTTCGCGACAAGCATTTGCTGGCGAACGGAGGGACCGATATCGTCGTCCATTCCGGCACGTCAGTGACGATCGAGCTGATACCCCATTCCAAGGGTCACTACGACCTGACATGCGCGGATCACGACTGGGACGGAATGGTCGGCACTATCATCGTTGACTGAAAACCGTTTGGCCGGGCAGGCCGCGGGGTCGGAAAGCCCGATCCAACCCCGCCTGGCCATTCGCTCAGACCGACGGCCTGGCGCGATTTACCTCAGCGAACGACCTTCAGCCCCGCACGGAATTTCTTCGCCAGTTCGCGGTAGACCAACGCATTTCGGTCAAAGCGGGTGCGCTCATCGACATCCATCACACGCCGCAGTTTGGCGGGGGAACCGGTCCACAACTCGTTCGGGCCAATCACCTTGCCAGGGGTAAGCAGGCCCCCAGCCGCCAACATGCCGCCTTCCTCGATCACCGCACCATCCAGAACCGTCGCGCTGATGCCAACAAAGGCCCGGTTCTTCAGCGTGCAGGCATGGATCACCGCGTTGTGGCCCACGGTCACGTCGTCGCCGATGAACGTGGAGAATTCCCCGGAATCGATATGGATGACCGTCCCGTCCTGAATATTCGTCCTGGCGCCGATGCGTATGCTGTTCATGTCGCCGCGTACCAGACAGTGAAACCAGATACCGGTTTCCGATCCGATCACCACGTCGCCGATCACCGCGGCGGTCGGAGCAATGAAAGCGTCGTCTGCGATTGTCGGCGTAATCCCGTCCAGCGAGAACACGGTTCCGTAGGGCCAGCTACTGTCAGGCATCCAACAACCCCCGCGCGTCGACGCCTGTGTGCAGGCCAAGCATCAACCCGATGTTTTGCACAGCCGCCCCCGAGGCCCCTTTTCCAAGGTTGTCGAGCCGAGCAACCAGGACCGCCTGACGGTACTTTTCATTCGCATAGACCATCAGTTCCAGTCGGTCGGTGTCGTTCAGCGCCTCCGGCTCCAGCTTGCCGTCGGCGGGCCCGGAAACCACCCGCACAAGATCGCACCCCGCGTAACGCGCCTCCAACGCCGCCCGGAGATCGACCGCGGCGGGTTTGCCCGGCAGGGTATCCAGATGCAACGGTATGGAGACGAGCATCCCCTTGAGATAGTGACCGACAGACGGCACGAATATTGGCCGGCGGGTCAGCCCACCATACAACTCGGTCTCCGGCACATGCTTATGTTCCAGACCAAGGCCATAGAGCTCGAACGCCGGGCCGTGGGTGGTATCATGCGCCTGGATCATTGCCTTGCCGCCGCCGGAATAGCCGGACACGGCGTTGATGGTGATCGGATGATCGGGCGGAATAAGCCCGGCGTCGACCAGCGGGCGAAGCAGGCCGATTGCACCCGTCGGATAGCAGCCAGGATTGGCGACATTCTGCGCCTTGGCGATCCGTTCAGCCTGGCCGGGCAGCATCTCGGCGAAGCCGTAAACCCAGTCGGGAGCGATCCGATGCGCGGTGCTGGCATCCAGCACTTTCGGGGCGGCATTGCCCAGTCCGGCCGCCATCGCAGCGGACTCACGCGCGGCGTCGTCGGGCAGGCACAGGACGATGAGATCAACCTCAGCCATGATGTCGCGCCGGGCGGATGGATCACGACGGCGGTCGGCCGGCAGGCTTTTGAGCGTGACCTGTGGGATGGCACCCAGGCGCTCGCGAATGCCCAGTCCCGTGGTCCCGGATTCGCCGTCGATAAAGACCGTTGTCATGGGTCGCAGTCTCCTTCCTCGGGTCCGAAAATCGCGGTGTGGCGGCGGAAAAGCAAGAGGCGTTCGCGCGACACCAGTCCGTCGCGCTTGACATGGGGGGAGCAGGCAACTACCTAGCGCGCCTTCGAGTTTCTTCCGTCTTAGATAACCAGGTAAGTAGCGCGCGTCATGAGAGTCCGTAACAGCCTGCGTTCCGCCAAGGTCCGCGACAAGAACTGCCGCGTGGTCCGTCGCCGCGGGCGGGTGTATGTGATCAACAAGAAGAACCCGCGGATGAAGTGCCGCCAGGGCTGATCAGCCTGCGGCTCGCGTGCATACCGACATCAGAAGCGTTTCCAGCTTTTCCGATTGGATGCGGGCATTGAGGTCGGCGGCAGCGTAGGCATACCCCGCGGCCCCTAATGTAATTCGCAGACTGGGCTCGCTGGCGATGCGGCGCATGGCTTTTGTCAATCCACTGGCATCGCCAGGGCGGATCAGCAGGCCAGTCTGTTCGTGCCGGATCGCTTCCGCGATACCGCCCTGATCCGACCCGATAACCGGGCAGCCCTGCGCCATTGCCTCGGGAATGACGCTCGGCAGGCCCTCGGCATCGCCGTCGTTGGCGATCACGCTTGGGACAACCAGCGACACGGCCAGACCCATTCGCTCGCGCACCGCGTCAGGTGGTAGCCAACCGGTCAAGGTTACACCGGGCACCTCGCGGGCCAGGGACTCAAGCATCGGTCGCAGCGGTCCATCTCCGACACACACCAGCGGCGTGGTGTCGCCGTCAGCCCGCAGCCTGCGGATGGCGTCACCGAGCACCCCGATGCCCTTCTTCTCCACAAAGCGCCCGACGAACAAATGCGCGACCGGTCGCCGAACCGGCAGCCGTTCGGGCACTTCCACGCCGATCGGCAACACAATCAGTTTCGCGGCCGGCACGCCATGACTGGCCGCGACCTCCGCGACCGCGGCGGACACGCAGACAAACCGGGCCGTTTCGCGCAGCATCGCCGGCCAGCGCCGGGCAAGGACCGTGCCGTGCCAGTTCTTCTGCTTGCTGACGTCGCCGCCGTGCAACGTGACCACCATGCGCAGACCCAGCCCGAGCGCCAGCGGCAATGCCAGGGCGCCGCCACGGGCAAACTGAGCATGCAAGACGGGTGCGAAACCCGGCAAGGCAAGGGGCGGTATGCGACCGAAATGCCGAAACAGGAAACGGTGAACCGGCCCAAGCGGACCGCCGTCCCCCAGTTGCAGCAATTGATCGCCAACCTGCGCAGCGTCCGGCAGCAGCACGCGCCCTGTCCATACCGGGTGAAGCCGGGTGAAGCCGACATACTGGCGACGAAGGAAGCTGATCTCGGAGCGGGCGCCGATGCGGTCTCGGTAGACTAGAAAGGGCTGTGTGGCTTGCATCCGGTTTCCGGCCGTGTGACAGGTTCGGATCATGTTGGCAAGAACACTGGGAAACGTCCTGCTCGCGGGACTGCTATGGATCTCAACGGCACAGGGCGCCGAACCGCTCCGGCTGGGACTGCTGCACACGCTGTCGCCGGCGCCGTTCTATATCGCACAGGAACGTGGATACTTCAGGGACGAGGGCATCGACCTGACGTTCCGCTTCTTCGAGTCCGCGCAGCCCATCGCCGCGGCGGCGGTCGCGGGCGACGTCGATGTCGGCGTCACCGCGCTGACCGGTGGCTTCTTCAATCTGGCGCAGAAGGGCACCCTTACAGTCATCGGCGGCGCCTTGCATGAGCAGAAAGGCTACCAGGGTTCGGCCATCCTGGTGTCAAACAAAGCCTACGACGCCGGTCTGACCGACGTCGGCAAGCTCGCGGGGCATAGCTTCGCAATCACACAATACGGCTCGTCATTTCACTACATGGTGGGGCGCATCGCCGAGGCCGAGGGGTTTGACGTCAAGTCGATCACACTCCGTCCGGTGCAGCAGATCGCCAATATGGTGGCGGCCGTCGTCTCCGGGCAGGTCGACGCCACCATCGCGATCGCGTCGATGGCCAAGCCGCTGGCAGCGTCGGGACAGGTTCATATCCTGGGCTGGGCCGGTGACCTGGTACCCTACCAGATCACCGCGTTGTTCACGAAGCCGGCGTTGATCGCGAGCAAACCTGACTTGCTGCGACACTTCGCCGCCGCCTACCAGATGGGAGTCGCCGACTACCGAGAGGCGTTCCTGCGTCTGGACGCCGGCGATCATCCGGTAGTGGATGACAAGACCGAGGCTGTGATACCGCTGCTAACAAAGTATGTGTTCACCGGCGACCCGGATGCCCGACAGAAGATTCTCGATGGGGTGGGGTACTATGACGCAGGCGGTGCGCTGGATGTGAGCGACGTGCTGGATCAGGTCCACTGGTTCAAGGCACAGGGGTTGATGAAGGGTGGGGACGAGCCGGCGACGCTGCTCGATACTCGGTTCCTGCCTACCCGATGACATCCGGGTTGCGTCTGGTCGTCGACGGTGTTGGCCATCGCTACGCCGGTTTGCAGGTCCTGCGGGAAATCTCGCTGGCTGCCGAACCGGGCGAGGTGATGGTGCTCGTCGGCCCATCGGGCTGCGGCAAGTCAACCTTGCTGGGCATCATGGGCGGGATGCTGGCGCCCTCGGACGGGATCGTGCGTTGTGCAGGACAAATCGCTGCGGACTGCCTCAACCCGCTAACTTACGTGTTCCAGGATTTTGCACTGCTGCCCTGGCGAACGGTCGCGGGCAATGTCGCGCTGGTGCTGGAGGGTCGCATGAACCGGGCAGACTGTGCCGCGCGGACTGCCGATGTGCTGGCCCTGACCGGACTTTCGGAGTTTGCCCAGGCGTGGCCCCGACAATTGTCTGGCGGCATGAAGCAGCGCGTCGGAATAGCCCGCGCCCTCGCGGTACGGCCGGCTTGCCTGCTGCTGGACGAGCCGCTGTCGGCGCTTGATGCGCAGACCCGGGATCTGTTGCTCGAGGAATTTGCCGCCCTCATTACCGCCGCCGGCACGACAACGATCTACGTAACCCACAACCTGTCCGAGGCTGTGCGTCTTGGCCACCAGATCGTCGTGCTGTCGCGGCGCCCCGGACAGGTCAAAGCGGTGTTGCGGATAGACCGCCCGCTGGCAGGACGCCACGCCGCCGATCCTGACCTGGCGGACCTGGAGCAGCAATTGTGGCGGATGATCCGCGAGGATGCAGCGGTGGCAGAACGGGAGCGGATCGATGCGCCTGCCCGATGACCGGCGGCTCGATGGCCCGGTGGCTTTCCGCGGCCGCGGGTTTGCCCCGAGGGATCGTACCTGGGCCGCGGCGCTGACACTGGTAGCCGCGGTGGCGCTATGGCAGCTGGGGGCTTCCACCGGGATGATCCCGACCTTGTTCCTGCCAGCCCCGGTGTCAATCGCGCGCGCACTTCGGGCGCTGGTCGTCAGCGGCGAACTGTGGCGGCATCTGTCGGCGTCATTGATGCGGCTGGCCGTTGGATGGACCGCCGGTACCCTGTCCGGCATCGCCATAGGTTTGGCGGTGGGGCTGTGGTCCGCGCTGCGCTCGCCCGTTATGGCGTTGGTGTCGGCCTTGTTTCCAATCCCAAAGATCGCGCTGGTGCCACTGTTCATCATTTGGTTCGGCATTGGCGAGGGATCCAAAATCGTCACTCTGGCGTTCGGCGTGTTCTTCCCGACAGTGATCGCGACAGCCGGCGGCGTGGACAACGTGCCCAGGGCACTGATCCGAATGGGCCAGAGTTTTGGGCTGTCACGCGCGGCGATCATATGGAAGATCATCATGCCGGCGGCGCTGCCGGCAATCCTGAGCGGATTTCGCGTAACCAGTTCCATCGCCATCGTGCTGCTCGTGGCGGCCGAGATGATTGGCGCAGAGCGGGGGATCGGGGCGTTCGTTCTGTCAGCGGGTAATTTGTATGACACTGACGATCTGATGGCCGGGATCGTTGTACTTTCCGTTATGGGTCTGATCGTCGCATGGGTGATTGGCCGGCTGGAGCGGGCTTTTCTTGGGTGGCGCGCCTGATATCACCCAAGCGCCCGAACACGCCATACCGGCCCGGACGCGCCATATCAGGTAGCGGGATCACGAAGCCCTCAACTTTGTAGTGCATGACAGGAAGATTGCCAACCCTGCCTTGTGCTGACATTGGGAATCGGGCAGGGTTCGCGCAGCGGTTGTTTATTACCGTGGTCCGAAGTCAACGTGCCTGATTGGTGAGGCATGGGATCATGCAGTGAAGGCACGAAAACAACCATAAGCCGCTTCATGCCAGAATTCGTTAACAGGTAACACGCCGCATACGACGGGTGTCGCGGGAGGATATAATGACAAATGTCGCGTCGGCCGAGGTTTCTCTAGCGGAAGAGACATCGTATCGTCTGCTCGTTAACGCGGTCAGCGACTATGCCATTTGCATGCTCGATCGGTCAGGTTTCGTCACCAGTTGGAACCCCGGCGCCCAACGGCTGACAGGCTACCAGGCTTCGGAAATCCTAGGCCAACATTGCGCTACTTTTTGCGTTGAAGACGATCGGCGGCAAGGCATGCCTGATCTGGCCCTCGAATTATCGGCCCGCGACGGAACGTTCGTAGCCGAGGGATGGCGCATACGCAAGGATGGAAGCTGTTTCTGGGCTCACGTCGTGGTTGACCCCATGCGTGATCAGGCGGGCGCTCTTCTCGGGTTTTCCATGATTACCCGCGACATCAGCGAACGCCGGAAGCGCGAGTTGACCTTCAAGCGCATCGAGGACCAATTCAGCCTTATGGTCCAAGGTGTTACCGACTATGGCGTCTACATGCTCGATGCGGACGGTAACGTCAGCAGTTGGAACACCGGCGTCCAAAGGATCACGGGGTATCGTGAGGAAGAGATTTTAGGCAAGGATTTCTCCGTGTTTTACACCGAGGAAGATCGGCGGAAAGGCGACCCTCGGCGGGCGCTTGACGCTGCAGCCCGCGACGGACGGTTCGAGAACGAGGTCTGGCGGGTCCGCAAGGACGGCAGCATGTTTCGGGCGAACGTCTTGATAAACCCAGTCCCGTCAGCCAACAATGGGATCGTTGGTTTTGCGATAGTCACGCACGATATCACCCAGGTTTCGAACGCACAGGCCGCGCTCAAGACCGCCCGGGCAGCGTTGTTTCAGTCACAGAAGATGGAGGCGATCGGGCAACTGACTGGCGGCGTCGCGAATGACTTCAATAACATTTTGATGGCGGTTCTTGGTGGCCTCGAAATCGTGCGCAGGCGCCTGCCCGAGGATCCGAATATCACGCCGCTACTGGACAACGCCGCCCAGGCGGCCCGGCGAGGCAAATCGTTGACGCAGCGAATGCTCGCCTTCTCGCGCCGGCAGGAACTCAAGCCCGAGGCAGTCGATCTGTCCGCGCTCGTGCTCGGGATGACTGATCTTTTGCAACGATCGGCCGGGCCATGCATCACGATAGAGACATGTATTCCGCTGGCCTTGGAGCCGATCTACGTTGATCCCAACCATCTGGAGTTGGCGCTTCTCAACCTGATCATGAATGCGCGTGACGCGATGCCGAATGGCGGTTCCATTACATTAGCGGCACGGCCCGGCAGCCTGTACCCTTCCGGCCGCGACTATATCTGTTTGTCGGTAACAGACGCCGGCGACGGCATGGACGACGCGACGCTGTCGAGTGCAAGGGAGCCGTTCTTTACCTCCAGGGGAATAGGCCTGGGCTTGTCCATGGTAGATGAGTTGGCACAGCAATCTGGCGGCCGACTTATCATCGACAGTCGACCGGGTGAGGGCACGGTGGCCGAGCTTTGGCTCCCGATGGCGAACCGTAACGGAGTCGAAATATCCGATGGGTGTGGTGGTTTGACAGTAAATGCCCACCCGCTTGTTGTGCTCGCGGTAGATGACGATAACGTCGCTCTTGAGAACACAATGCGGATGGTCGAAGATCTGGGCCATTGGGCGCTCGGAGCGACCTCCGAAGAAAAGGCGCTCGATATTCTGCGCCGCGAAAAGACCCTTGATCTGCTCATAATCGATCATAACATGAGGCGGATGGAACTGGCCGGCGCCATACAGTCGGAAAGCCCATCGTTGCAAGTCATTTGCAGTACACCGGAGCCGGATCCGTTGCTGGTTCAGTTGCCGAAACCATTCAGTCAGGAAAACCTGGTACGGGCGATCGCGAGAGTAAGACATATCGGCCAGGCCGGCGCCCTCGCACAACCAATCTTAATCAGGCACTGAAACCAGGCATCTGACAACAGGCTGGGCTGCCGGCGCAGTCCGATTGCCGCGGTCGGTGCGCTCGGGCCAGAAGTAATCCGATTTCCGGTCAATGCCACTTGCGCCACACCGCCTGGTGTGCCAGCCTGAGGTTATGGCACGCCCCGAAGACATTCCCCAACCGACCCGCGATACAGTGCTCAACCTTCCCTGCCCGGTGTTTGACACATCCCCGTTCGTCTCCGGGCCGCCTTTGTCCCAACGGCGCTTCGCCATTCTCTCCAGCGCGGCGCTCATTCGCCGCGGCGACAAGCCATTCCCGTTCGGCTCGGGCGAATGCCGGTTCATCCCTGCCACCACCCCGGCGAGTGACCTGCTGATCAGTCATGTCTCCATCAACTTCGACCGTTCCGGGTGGCAGCGCGACATCAACGTCGTATATCCAATCGACCGGTTGCGGGAGCTTGCCGCAGCGGGGGAAATCGGCGGCGTGGCAGACACGCACTACACGGTCATGGGTTCCACCGACCCGTCCGCGATGGAGGAAGCCGTCAACCAGATTGAAGGGCAACTGCGGCAGGAACGGATCGATTCCATCCTGCTCAGCCCTGTCTGACCGCTTTGCACGCGCGCCGTGTGCGCGCTAGCACATAAACTGGAAGAGCGTGGCTTCTCAACAGTAGCGTTGGCAGCGGTGCGGGTGCAGGCAGAGAAGACCCGGCCACCCCGGGCGCTGTGGACCGCAGCACCTCTCGGTCGCCCGGTAGGAGAACCTGAGGACCCGACTTTCCAACTTCGGGTGATCAGGGCTGCGCTGGCGTTACTTGAGCGGGTGGACGGACCCGTCATCCTGGAGGACTTTCCGGACGACCCTCCTGGCCTGAAGGATACCGCTGATTGGTCGCCACCTGCCATGACGTCCGCCAAGGTGTTCACCGCCCCGGCAGATTGGCAGGCCGCGTTCGCCGCTGAATTGACCGCGTTACTGCCGCTGTGGCAGACGGCACAGGCCCGGTTCGGCCGGACTTCGGTCGGTTTGAGCCGTCAGGCGCCCGACGCGTGGCCCAAGTTCGCGGCAGCCGTCCTTGGCGGGGAATTGCCGATAACCGCCGGCCTGGATACCGCGGCCTTGTCCACCCGATTCCTGTGCGATGACGTGAAGGCCTTGTACGGGGAAGCGGCTCAGGCGATCGGCCCAAAGCCGTCTCCACGTCAGGTCGATACATGGTTTTGGCGGAACACTGTCGCCGGTGGCTTGCTCCGAGCCTTGCGCCTGACGGCAATGGAAAGTGACAACAACGCTCTCAAGACCGTCGGTGGACGCTTCTTCGTGCCGACCCCATGGGTAGAGTAAACGCTGCTGCCGGCGCCTGTCGTTCCGCCAGACAGCCGTTTCAGCCCTGATTGATTCCAACGGTCCGGTCGAATTCGGCCTCGGTGATGCCGATCGTCTCCGCCGCGGCGCGGATATCGCGCCAGGTGGTGTCGTCGACCTCGATCCCATGCCCGCAACCGTTTGGCGGCGTAGCGCCGCTCCGGCTCACCAGGCGTCAGCACTTCGTCAAAACCAGGCGCGGGCCGGGCGGATTTCACGTGCGCCTTCACCGCCTGGATGTCGGCGGCGATGGTTGCGGGGTCGCCGAGCTTCGACAGATCGATGACCGTCGCCAGCATGGAGTTCAGCACGCCGCCCTTTGCGTCGTGGAAGGCGCCCTGACCGCCGGCGACGGCCGAGGCCATGATCTCGCACATCACCGCAAGCCCGGACCCTTTGTGCGTGCCGAACGCACCGCAGCGCGCCGGTGTGGTCGCGGATGAAGCCGGCCGGATCGTTGGTCGGGTTGCCGGCCGCGTCGATCAGGCAGCCGTCCGGGACCGGGACGCCCTTGTTGTAGGCGACCCGGGCCTTGCCGGCGGCGATCGTGGTGGTCGCCATGTCCAGCATGACCGCTGGGCCGTCCGGACCCGGCACCGCGGCACAGAACGGGTTGGTGCCCAGCCGTGGCTCCGCCGCCCGCCAGGTGGCCTGGACATCGTGGTGGTCGGCGACATTGACGAACGCGGTAAACGCGCAGCCCTCGGCGGCGGCAAGTTCGGCATAGGTGCCGATGCGGCCGATATGCGACGAATTGCGGAACGCCAGCACGCAGGCACCGACCTCCTTGGCGCGCGCGATTGCCCGGCGCACAGCGTCGGCCGCCATGCGCTGGCCGTAGCCGCGGCGGGCATCGATCACCAGCAATGCGCCCGCATCCAGCACGGTCTCGGCGGTCTGGTTCGGCACCAGCAAGCCCTCGTGCAGCAGCCGCACATAGGTCGGCAGCATGCCCACGCCATGGCTGTCGTGCCCGGCGAGATTGGCGCGCACCAGGTGGTCGGCGACCTGGTCGGCTTCGCCTCCTCGCTGCCCATGCGGCGGGCGATCAGATGGGTAACGGCGCGCAGCGCGTGGGAGGAAACAGTGGGCATTTCGGGAGACCTGAATTCAATAATGCGCGGCGCATCGTCGCGCTGAGATGGCCGGGACCCGCCCGGCCACGATGACAGAACAATGCGGGATGGAATATCGCCGCCCGGGCGGCCCGTCAGCCTCAACGCGGCGACAGGACCATCACCATCTGGCGGTTTTCCATCCGCGGCATCTGCTCGACCTTGGAGGTCGTGTCCATTTCCGCTCGGATACGTTCCAGCACACGCACACCGATGTCCTGGTGAGCCATTTCACGGCCACGGAAGCGCAGCGTCACCTTGACCTTGTCGCCTTCCTCGATGAACGACTTCATGGCGCGCATCTTCACCTGATAGTCGTTCTCATCGATGTTCGGGCGCACCTTGATCTCTTTGATCTCGATGACTTTTTGCTTTTTCTTGGCTTCGTTTCGCTTCTTTTGCTGTTCGTATTTGAACTTGCCGAAGTCGAGGATCTTGCAGACCGGCGGATCGGCGTTGGGGCTGATCTCCACCAGATCAAGGCCGACCGCAAAGGCGCGCTGCATCGCCTCGCGCGCGGTCATCACGCCTTGCATCTCACCGTCCTGGTCGATCAGGCGAACCTGCGGGATGCGGATTTCCTCGTTTACGCGGGGGCCGTCGCGGGTTGGCGGGGCGGCCATTGGTCCTCTGGCTATCGTTCTCTCCTGTCTCTGTTGCGGTGATCAGCGGCGGCGCACGGATGCGCGCGCCAATGACCATTTGGTAGTGTGGGCGGAAAGTCGGGCCTAAAATCAAGCCACGTTGCCTGAAATTAAATCGGGCGGTGTTGCTTCGGATGCAAGTCTGGCAACCGCTTCCTCCAGCGACAGGACTTCCTGCGCCTGACTTCCCAGCCGCCGCAGCGCCACGGTGCCGGTTTCCGCCTCCTTCCGGCCGACCACCGCGAGCACCGGAACATGCGCCAGGCTGTGCTCGCGCACCTTGGCGTTGATCTTCTGGTTGGTCAGGTCGGTGTTGACCGCCAGGCCGGCCCGCGCAAAGACGCTGGCGACCTCCCGGGCATAGTCGTCAGCGTCGGACACGATCGTCGCCACCACCACCTGCACCGGCGCCAGCCAGAGCGGGAAACCGGCCGGCGTATTGCTCGATCAGGATACCGAGGAAGCGTTCAAAACTGCCGAGGATCGCGCGGTGCAGCATCACCGGACGATGCCGCGCGCCGTCCTCCCCGACATATTCGGCGTCGAGCCGTTCGGGCAGCTTGGAGTCGACCTGCAGCGTGCCGCACTGCCAGTCCCGGCCAATCGCGTCGCGCAGCACGAATTCCAGTTTCGGGCCGTAGAACGCGCCCTCCCCCGGGTTCAGCTCATAATCCACGCCGGCGATGGCGCAGGCCTCCCGCAGCGCGCCCTCCGCCTGGTCCCATACGTCGTCGCTGCCCGCTGCGGATCTCCGGCCGATCAGCGAACTTGATGCGGAAGTCGGGGAAACCGAAATCCCGGTAGATCGTGCGACAGCAACTCGACAAAACGCGCGGTCTCCGGCGCGATCTGTGCCTCGGTGCAGAAGATATGCGCATCGTCCTGGGTGAACGCACGCACCCGCATGATGCCGTGCAGCGCGCCCGGACGGTTCATAGCGGTGGCACGAACCAAACTCCGCCATGCGCAGCGGCAGTTCGCGATAAGACCGCAGGCCATGCCGGAAGATCTGCACATGGCAGGGGCAGTTCATCGGCTTCAGCGCGAGGAACTTGTTCTCATCCTCGACCTGGGCAATGAACATGTGCTCGCGGTAGTTCTCCCAGTGGCCGGACTTTTCCCACAACGACCGATCGACCAATTGCGGTGTCTTGACCTCCTGATAGCCGCCAGCATCGAGGCGGCGGCGCATATAGGCCTCGACCGTGCGGTACAGCTTCCAGCCCTTCGGGTGCCAGAAGATCGAGCCAACCGCTTCTTCCTGGATATGGAACAGGTCCATTTCCTTGCCGATCTGCCGGTGGTCGCGGCGTTCGGCTTCCTCCAGCTGATGGAGGTATGCGTCCAGTTCCTTCTGGTCGCGCCAGGCGGTGCCGTAAATGCGCGACAGCATGGCGTTGCGGTGGTCGCCTCGCCAATAGGCGCCGGCAACCTTCATCAGCTTGAAGGCGGTCCCGACATCGGCGGTGGCTGCGCATGTGCGGGCCCCGGCACAGATCGACCCAGTCGCCCTGGCTGTACAGGGTGATCGTCTCCGTTGCCGGCAGGTCCTGGATAAGCTGTGCCTTGTATTTCTCGCCTTTGGCCTGGAAGAAGGCGATCGCTTCATCGCGGTCGATCACCTGCCGCTCGAATTTGGCGCCGCGCCCGATGATCTCGCGCATTTTCGCCTCGATGGCGGCGAAATCGTCCGGCGTAAACGGCTCGTTGCGGGCGAAATCGTAATAGAACCCGTTCTCGATCGACGGACCGATGGTGACCTGGGTGCCGGGATACAGATCCTGCACCGCCTCGGCCAGCACGTGGGCGGCATCGTGGCGGATCATCTCCAGCGCTTCGGGATCGCGGCGGGTGATGAACACGATGTTGGCGTCGTTGATCGATGGTCGCGGATAGGTCAACCGTCTTGCCATCCAGCTTCATCGCCAGGGCAGCACGAGCGAGGCCGGGACCGATCGCGGCGGCCACGTCGGTGCCCGTGACCGGCGCATCGAACTGGCGCACGGAACCGTCGGGCAGGGTAATGGCGGGCATAGGGCAGCGATCCTGGTGGTTTGAGAAGCGACGTCTATGGCGTCAACCCAGGGTTTGAAGCAAGAGCCACGAAACGCAGGGCGGATCCGGTCAGGTCGCGGCAGCCTTCCTAAGCCCCCATGCGACCGGCACCGCCGCGGCGCAAAGCCCGGCCATCACCCAGAAGCCACCCGCGCCCAGATGGGAAAACAGCGGCCCCGAGGCCAGCGTCAGCAGCGCCGTCGCCACGCCAACCGCAACCGTGCCATAAAAGGCCTGCGCCGTGGCTGCCAGATGCGGTGGCACAACCGCGGCGATCAGCCGCATGCATGCCAGATGCTGCAAGGCGAACGTCAGACCGTGCAACGGCTCCACCAACGCGGATGCGGTGACCGAAGTCGTGTCGGCCAGGACTGCCCAGCGCAGCATGCCGCCGGCCGCGGCCAGCAGGGATGCGCCGGCCGGGTTCAACCTGTCGAGCAGCCAGCGTCCGGCGAACAGAAACACAATCACCTCGGCCGCGACCGACTCGGACCAAAGCACCCCAATCGTGCCGTCCCCGATGCCCACGCTGCGCCAATGGATCACGACGAACCCGTCATGCAGTGCGTGGCTGCCCTGGATCAGCGCCGCCACGACCATCAACCGCAGAAACAACGGCGTTCGCAGCAGTGGTCCCACGCCGGCGATACGATCGCGGACAATCGGCGTGGCCCGCTGCAGCATGTCGGGCACAAGCCAGGCGCAGCCCGTGGTGACGCCGAACAGGATCCCGTTCAGCCAGATAATCGCGACCAACCCGAACTGCCCGACAAACTGACCCGACAACATCGTGCCGAGGATGAACGAAGCGGAACCGGCGCCGCGCACCCAGCCATATTGGAACCGCGCACCGGCCGCGGCCTGCAGCGTCAAGGCGTCGGCGATCGGTGTCAGCGGCGCCAGCACCGACGCATGCATCACGCTGACCGCCAGCAATGCCCATAACCCTTCGGCCGGCAGATACAGGAAGGCCACGCAGGACGCCGCCGCCACGTAGCCCACCAACACCAGCCTGGGTGCCCCTAGCGGTCGGCCAAACGGCCACCGGCGGGACCGGCGAGCAGCCGTATCGCGGTCCCTGCGGCGAGCACCAAGGCAATTCCTTCTGGCGTCAGTCCCCGGCCGCCAAGAAAGGCTGCAAAGAACGGCGATGCGACCCCGAATGCCGCGAACAATCCCGCGTAAAGCGCTAGGAACCGCGGAAGCGCCGAGGCAACCCGGATCATACTCCGAACAATTCCCACGACCGACCGGCCGCCTTCGGCAACACCGGTCGATTTTGCGGCAACAGGCCGCCCCGAGTCAGGTTTGCCGCAGCCGCCATTGATTTCGGCCCACTACAGCCTGACATGACGACCCACCACAGGAGATCGTTGTCATGGCATTTGCCGCCTCCGCCCGGACTTTCAGTACCGCCGCCAACCCGGCGGCCCGTCTTTCCCGCCTGCGCTGGCTCGCGTGGCTGATCGACGGCGCGTTCAGCTTGCCTGGCACCCGCTTCCGGTTTGGCCTGAACAGCGTCATCGGGCTGCTCCCCGTCGGCGGCGACGCGGTGCTCGGTGTCCTGTCGCTCTACATCATCTACGAAGCCGCCAAGCTTGGTGTGCCGAAACACAAACTGGTCCGGATGGCCGCAAACGTCGGCATCGAGGTGTTGGGCGGCAGCGTCCCGATCCTGGGCGACCTGTTCGACATGGCACTGAAAGCCAACCTGCGGAACCTTGCAATCGTCGAAGACCACCTCCGGGGCCAAAGCCGGACGATCTAGGCCGAACGACACTTACGTTGGCCGCTGATGCGCGGCCAGCGCGTGGTTTTCCCCGTATTTCATCCCCTCCAGCTTCAATCCGTCGGGATCCAGAAAGAACACGGCATAATAGTCGTCGTAATACTCGCCGGCCGGATCAACGATTTTCGCCTTCAGGTCGTTGCGCAGAAAGGCATCAAGGTCGTCGACATCCTTCCGGCTGCGAAGCTGAAACGCGTAATGATGAAATCCGACATCGCCGATCCGATACTTACGCTTGCCGCCCGATGCATCGGCCTGGCCGATCCAGAACCGCGTATGGCCATTGGTCCAGCCGATCGTATCCGGGTACTCGCCTCGGATATCTCAATCCCGAGGAACGTGAACAGCCGCCCATAGAACAGCTTTGATTTTTCGTAATCGCTCACCCGGATCGACAGATGATCGATCCCCACAACCCGCACCATGTCAGCCTCCACTGCTGGACCATTGAGATCTCAACGCGAAAGAAGCCGAAACGGCCAGCCAACACTCCGAGAGCACTGCCGCGGCAGCAAGCTGGTATCGCCCAGCCACGGCGATACGCGGCTTTACGTGGAAAATGGCCGATGCACGCGGCGAAGCGCGCTCGCTGTGCGACCCACGCTGCCCGGCGATCAGACACTAACGTTGCAGCAACAACCCTTGTGCCTGTTCGATCGTTCGCGTGCCATCGCTGCCAGCCCCGCATCGGTCGCGCTGCTGACCGGATGGTCGATCACCGCGAACGCGTAGTCCGGCATCCCCAGCACGCGGCTCATCAGCTCGGCGGCACTGACGAACCGCGTCGTCATCACCGCGACGGCGGGAACGCCCAGGCGTTCGGCAGTAATGGAGTCATGCAGACTGCACGACGAGCAGCTGCCTCAGTCGCCGATGCCGGTAACGACCGCGTCCCAGTTGGCGATCTCGCCCACGATGTAGCCATCGGCCGGCGCGCTGTAGTTCGACTTCACGCGGCTGACGACGTTGGCGACGCCGAACTCCTCGCGCAGCATCCGGTCGAGATGGGCGAAGAAACCCTTCGTCCCTTCCTTGCCGTTGGAGATGAAGCCAACGGTCTTGCCTCGCAGCGAGCCAGGCCGCGGCGCAGCTGCCCAAGCGGCGGAGCGGTTTCGTTTGTGGGATCAAGAACCTGGAAAGCCATGCCGTACCCCTCCTTGAAACGACAGATTCAACGCTTCGGCGGCTCGCAGTCAACACAGGCGCCGATCGCCATCGTCACCGCCTGGCTCTTGTGCCCGAGCCACGGCGGGATGACGGCGCCGAATCCGCCCGCCGGTCCGCCGGCCGCGACCACCAGCAGATGGTCGGGCGATTCCAGCGCCGGATAGATGCTGTCGCCGCGGTCGCGCACCACCGCGCCCTTGCCGACATCGGCCCATTCGCGCCGTGGAATCCGCGCCCGCTCATGGATGAAGGCGGCGATGTCGGTCTTGCTCCAGCCGGCGGCCTGCAGATGCTCGCGCAACTGCTTGGGGATAACGAGAGCGTAGTTGCCGGCATGTAACGAGTAATGCCGCAGGTTGGCGCGCATCTCGGCCGCGAAGGTCTCCAGGATCTCCCGCGGCTCGGTCGTCCATTCATTCATGATCTGGCGCGGCGCGCCGGCCGCCATGACCGTCACGGCCGAAGCTTCTGTCGGCATGCCGCGCTGCTCAGCAAGCGGCAGCCAGGTGGTGTCCTCCTCGTCCTCGGCAACGCAGTAGGTGAATTTGCCGGGATGACCCAGCGTGGAACGATCGATCCCGCCGGGCCGCACCTCCAGGATATTGATCAACGCCAGCCGGAGCGCGCGGCCGATCACCGCCGTCGCGCGATCGGAATTGCCAAGCGCGTTGAACGTGCCGGACGCCCCGATCTCCCGGCGGATCGGCCCGTTCAGGACGACGAAGATGGCGCAGCCGCCGGTGCTGGCGGTGGCGCCATGCAGCAGGAATTTCTCCTGCAGCATCGCCGTGAAGGCGGTGAGCACGACGGGAAAATGCATCGGCAGGCAGCCCGCCATCACCGCGTTGATCGCGAGCTTCTCCGCCGTGACCGCCAGCGCCCGCACCGGCTCGATGCCCAGCAAGCTGATCCGGCGGCGTCATCGCCCATTCCAGGCAGGCTTCCACCGCATCCCGGCGTCGGCGGCACGATCGGCAGCCCATCGGTCCAGCCGTTGGAATGATAGAGTTCCTGAACAGCCGAGAAATCATCGGCCTGATAAGTCCTGGACGCGAGTTGCACGTGGCTGGTCCGATTTATGGATGCGGGTGACAAGCCAAGCACGATGCCCTGCCCCCGACAATCTCCCCGCTGCCCTGCCCGACCGCAGGCTTGTTCAGCCGCCACCGCCTTCAAGGCCAAGCTGGTGAATGTATTGGTTCGGCTTTTGACCCGGCGGCGGATTGATATCGCAACCGGCCAAGGCGACCGCCGCCGCAACGAGCATCAGCTTCTTGATGAACCCAGCCGGCCGGCCGACACCCGCGGTCCCTGCGCCAAACCCCATCAGTAACACCCAGCCACCCGCCCCCTCTCCCGCACCAGTCCCAACACCGCGCGGCACAGCGGCATCGCCTCCCCGACCATCCCCCCAAGTTCCACAACGGCGCCCAGCAGGGCGTCGATCTCCATCGGCCGCCCCCGCTCCAGGTCCTGCAGCATCGAGGTCTTGTGCACACCGACCTCCGCGCCACCGGCGATCCGCTTGTCGACATCGACCCCGAACCGTACGCCGAGCGTTTCGGCCACCACTTTGGCCTCCAGCATCATGCCCCGGCACAGCGTCCGCAATTCCGCGTCCCCTGTGATGCGATCCAGCGTCGCTCCGGTCAGCGCGCTGATCGGGTTGAACGCCAGGTTCCCCCAAAGCTTGACCCATAATTCATCGCGTATCCGGGGCCTGACCGGTGCCTTCAACCCCGCGGCGATCAGTGCCTTCGAGAACGCCTCCACCCGGGTACTGCGTGAACCATCCGGCTCGCCCAAGGTGAACCGGTCGCCGTACAGATGCTCGATCACCCCCGGCGCCACCACTTCGGCCGCCGGATAGACCACACAGCCGATCGCCTGAGCCGGCGGCAGCACGGACCACAACCTGCCGCCGGGATCGACGCTTTCGACCACACGGTCGCGATACGGCCCATCCAGGCCGTAGAAATACCAGTACGGCACACCGTTGATGCCGGTGACCAACGCACTGTCCGGCCCCATCATCGCCGCGATCGAGGTCGCGGCAGCCGGCAGCCCGTGTGCCTTCAGGGTCACCACCACATAGTCGTGGACGCCGGCCTCGGCGGCCGATTCAACACATCTTGGCCGCACCGTCACGCTGTCGTCGCCCGACCGCAGCGTCACCCCGTTTGCCCGCATCGCCGCCAGGTGCGGCCCGCGTGCGACAAAGGTCACATCCACCCCGGCCTGAGCCAGCCGCACGCCCAAGAACCCGCCGATTGCCCCGGCGCCGAAAATCCCAACCTTCATCCCGCCCAACCTTCATCCCGCCCAACCTTCATCCCGCCCAACCTTCATCCCGAAAGCCCCAGTTTGGCCGCCAATCCAATGCGCTGCAGCTTGCCGGTCGCCCCCTTTGGAATCTCGTCCACAAATACGATCCGGCGCGGCACCTTGAAGCCGGTGAGCCTCTCGCTGCAAAACTCGCGCAAAGCCGTCTCCTTCACCGCGTGCCCAGCCCGCAGCACGACCGCGACGCCGACTTCCTCGCCCAGCTTGGCGTGCGGCACCGCGAAGGTCAGGCACTGTGCAACGGCGGGATGGTCCATCAGCACCTCGTCAACTTCCAGCGGGCTGAACTTTTCACCGCCACGATTGATCAACTCCTTCAGCCGTCCGGTCAACCGCAGGTAACCGTCAGCATCCAGCACACCCTGGTCACCCGTGCGAAACCAGCCATTGATGAACGCGGCGGCATTGGCGGCAGCGTTGTTCTCGTAGCCCGCGGTCACGTTCGGACCGCGGATCACCACCTCTCCCAACGCGCCTGGCGACAGCAGCTCGCCTGCCTCATCCATGATCGCCACCTCCGGGCCGGCTGCAATGCCCACGCAGCCTGGAAACCGCGCCCGCGGCGGCAACGGGTTGGACGCCATCTGATGCGCGGCCTCGGTCATGCCATAGGACTCGATCACCGGGACACCGAACGCCGCTTCCATCGCCGTCATCACCTGCGGCGGCAGCGACGCCGACGACGACCGGATGAACCGCAGCCGTCCCGCCGCGATCGCCGCGGCATGCCTCGGCGCCAGTTCCAGGATCGTCTGATGCATCGTCGGCACCGCTGTGTACCAGGAAGGCCGCACCTCCTCGAACCATGAGTAGAACCGGAACCCATTGAACCCGGCCGTGCAGGACACCGCGCCACCTGCCGCCAGACTGGCCAGGGTGGCCGCAATCAGGCCATGGATATGGAACAGCGGCATGATGTTCATGCATACATCGTCCGGCCCCAACGCCAGGACGGCACCGATATTATAGGCCGATGCCGTCACGTTGACATGCCGCAGCGGCACGATCTTGGGCCGTGAGGTCGTGCCTGAGGTATGCAGGATCAGTGCGATATCGTCCGCACCGGCCATTCCAGCCAGGGCCGGGCTGCCACCCATTCCGTCCGGCGGCAGCAGGGAAAAGGATCCGGCAGGCCCCTCGGGCACCAGTTCCACCACCGGAATGCCCCTCGCCGCGGCCGCACCACGCGCCGGACTTTCGAACCCCGCAGGAATGACCAGGGCCCGGGCGCCCACATCCTGCAGGTAGAACACAAATTCGTCCGCCTTGTACCCCGGATTCAGCGGCGCCGTCGTCGCACCACAGGCGATCGTTATGAAAGACGAAGCTGCTTCCGGTCCGTTCGGCACCACCAGCGCGACCCGATCGCCCCGCCCGATACCCATTCCATTCAGCGCCGCCACCGTCCGCTGCGCCAGGGTCCGCAACGCGCCATGGCTAAGCCAAGACCGGCCCGGCGCCCCAACCGCCGGTGCCCCATCAGCGCCACGGGCAAGCAACTCGGATATCGAAACCGCGGGGTAGTCGATCATTCATGCTCTCCAGGAAATGCTGCAATGCATCAAATGACGCGGACAGCATGAAGATCAACAACCGAAATCGCCCATCCTTGGTTCCGTGTCTGGTCGCCGACAGAAATTTGACATCGCACGCCGGTTTCCGCGCCATCCCGCGATCCCAGTGTCCGGCCCTTCTGGCAGCGAACAGAACGACCGGTATCAAACCTGCGCCGACAGGTGCCCGCCGTCTCCAAAGTGATTTCCCGCCATCCAACGCGACAACGTCCCAGGCGTTACGTGCCCCACGACAACGGGCGCATGTCGCCCCCGTAATGATGGAGCGACCATCCATGACCGAAGCCGGCGAAGCATCGCCTCATTTGGATCAGAAAGAGCAGCGCCAAGCCGCCGCCGGAGCACCCATGGGTGCGCTGGTGATCCACGAAATTGTCCGTGAGCAGGGTGAGGCCGAGCTCGAGCGCTCATTCAATGGCCTGGCATGGTCCGGGATCGCCGCCGGCCTGTCGATCGGCTTCTCATTTCTGGCCCAGGCGACGCTTCAGGCGCATTTGCCCGACACGCCGTGGCGACCGCTGATCGCGGGGTTTGGGTACTCGGTCGGCTTCCTCATTGTCATCCTCGGCCGGCAGCAATTGTTCACCGAGACGACCCTGACCGCCGTCATTCCCGCCCTGACCCGGCGCAACCTACGCACCGTTCTGCTGGCCTTGAGGGTCTGGGTCATCGTCCTGACCGCCAATCTCGCCGCGACCTGGATATTCGCCGGCATCGCCGCACAACCGGGAATTTTTCCGGCTGCAACGCTTCAGGCCATGGCGGAACTCGCGGCGCACACGACGGAAGGGCCGTTCTGGCACACCCTGGTCACCGGCGGATCGGCCGGCTGGTTGATAGGGCTGATGGTTTGGCTGCTGCCCTCCGCCGACACCAGCAGGGCATTGATTATCATCCTGCTGACCTACGTGATCGCGATCTGCCAGTTCCCGCATATCATCGCCGGGTCAGTGGAAGCGGCGTTTGCCGTGTTCAGTGGCCACGCGAGCATAGCCGACTACATGTTCCGCTTCCTGGTCCCGACGTTCCTGGGCAATGCCGCGGGCGGAACAGTCCTGGCCGCCCTGCTGAACCACGCCCCCCTGGCCGAAGAGCTCACCGACGAAAATGTCGACGTTTGATACCAGCAAGCGATGGCGCTGACGGATAGGCGCGCGGGGTTGGTGGGGCGGCCACGCGCGAAATCAATAGGATACCAGCCCGCCGCCGGTCGATCGAAGGGTCAATGTCGGCGGCTTGGTATCAGCTTCGGCGACCGGCTCCCGGCTCCCGGCTCCCGGCTCCCGGCAAATCGGATGGCGTAAGGCCTACGACGTGACGAAACCCAATTCGAGCATTGCCCGCCCACCCGGAACCGTAGGCTTGCGCATCTCCGGATAATCATGCTGCACCGCCGAACGAGGCCGAAGCTTATCCTCGGGTGGCCGGCTCAGCCGACGCGCCGCCTTGCGCATGATTTGCCAGGCACGAATGTCGTTCGCAGTGACATAGCCTTTGTGTTCGACGTCGATGTCGTCGAAGTGTTTTGCCACCAGCGGATACCCGGCCTTGGCCTCCTCCGCTGTCAGATGGCCGTCATGCGCGGTATTGGCCTGGTTGAAGTGCTGCTCCCACATTAACCGTGGGTGATGAGCCGTCGGTGCATCCAGCTTTGGCGGCTCATCGGCAAATGCTGGCCGGCTCAAGGCTGGCAGGATCAGGGCTGGCCACAGCAAAAGACACAGGAAACGCCGCATACAGCTCACCGCAGGGTAGTTGGAATCCACGGACCTTATCCGGTGTTTCCTAACGAAACGTGAATCCGCCGCGATTACCGCAGAGCCGCACCGATGGCCTGCACCGCCAGATCAACCCCCGCCGCATCGACATCCAGATGGGTGCAAGCTCGTACCCGATAGTGTCCCCACCGTGGAGACCAGAATCCCCTTGTCTCGCACCATTGCCGCCAGGGCGTCCGCGGTGAGCCCGGCGCCGCGCGTATCGAAGAACACCAGGTTCGTCTCCGGCTCCTCAACCGCCAGACCCGGAACCTGAGACAGGCCCCGCGCCAGCCGTTTGGCATTGGCATGATCGTCCGCCAGCCGGTCAACGTTATGGTCCAGGGCATACAGACAAGCGGCAGCGCAGATCCCGGCCTGCCGCAGCGAACCGCCCAGCCGTTGCTTCCAGCGCCATGCCTCATCGATGAAGGCGTCGGAACCGCACAGCACCGCCCCCAGCGGTGCGCCCAACCCTTTGGTGAAATCCAGCCACACCGAATCGCAATGCTCGGCCATGTCTCGTGCCGTCACCCCGGCAGCGATCGCGGCATTCATCAGCCGAGCGCCATCCATGTGGGTCTTCATCCCCAACGCGTGCGCGGCGGACAGCACATCCGTCAGCAACCCCAGCGGCCATACCGAACCGCCGCCGGCGTTGGCCGTCTGCTCCACCGCCACCAGTGTCTGCGGCGGTGCATTCCGCCGCTTTTCCCGCAATGCCGCCTGCATGGTCGCGGGGTCGAACATCCCCCGCGCCCCGCGCAAGCCCAGAACCACCGCTCCCGCCAGAGCACCCGGCCCGCCGCCTTCGTTGGCGATGATGTGCGAACTCTCGTGCGCCAGGATCTCATCGCCCGGACGGCAATGCACCAGGATTGAAATCTGGTTGCACATCGTGCCGGACGGCAGGAACATCGCCGCCTGCTTGCCGGTCAGCTCTGCCATCCGGTCGCACAGCGCATGCACCGTCGGATCATCGCCGTTCTGCTCGTCGCCGACCTCGGCGCGCATCATGGCCTCCTTCATCGCCGCCGACGGGCGGGTCTGCGTGTCGGAAAACAGGTTGACCCGCACGGGCGGCAGCGAGCGGTCCGGCCGGGCGGGCGCATAAACCATCATGAACTCCTACGTGGCCGGCGGTTGCGTGATGGGCGGTTGCGTGGCCGGCGCCTGTGCGGCCGGCGGCGGACCATAGACATCGCGGGCGCGTTTGAGGAAGGCGTTGACCATCCGCCGTACCGCCTCGTTGAACACGACCCCGATCGCCGCCTGCAGAATGCGGCTGCGGAACTCGAAATCAACGAAGAACGCCACTTCGGTTCCGGTGCCGCGGGGCAGCGAAATCCCACTGGTTGTTCAGATACCGGAAGGGGCCGTTCTCATACTTCACCGTGACCCGTTTCGGCCGGTCGAGCGTGACCCGGCTGGTGAAACTTTCCCGAAATGGTCCAAAGCCGATGGTCAGGTCGGCGACCAGCTGACAGCTCGGTCCGGCTGCGAATCCGGGACGCGACGCACCACGGCAGGAACCGGGGATAGTTCCCGACATCCGCCACCAGGTCGAACAACTGTTCGGGGGTATAGGGGACAACTTGCCGCTCCGCATGTGTGGGCATCAGGCGGGCAGGCTGCGCCAGCTTTGCGTCGCGGGCCGCCCGCAGCGCCGCGAAATCGGCGTCGGCGTGGTAAGAGCTGCGGGTCAGCGGCGTCGCCGAAACCAGCAGGAACCCTTTGGCCCGGGCGATCGAGGCATATTCGGCGAATTCCTCGGGGGTGACGAAGCGGTCCACCGCCGCGTGCTTGACCGTCGGTTGCAGATATTGTCCGATGGTCAGGAAATCGACGTCGGCGACGCGCAGATCGTCCATGACCTGCATGATCTCCGCCTTCGTCTCGCCCAGGCCGACCATCAGGCCGGACTTGGTGAAGATCGAGGGATCGATCTGCTTCACCCGGTCCAGCAGCCGCAGCGACTGGTAATAGCGCGCGCCCGGGCCGGATCGTCGGATACAGCCGCGGCACCGTCTCCAGGTTGTGGTTGAACACATCCGGCCGCGCGGCGGCGACGGTCTCCGCTCCGCCTGGTTTGCGCAGGAAGTCGGGCGTCAGCACTTCGATCGTGGTATCCGGCGCCGCCTGCGCGGATCGCCCGGATAACGGCGGCGAAATGCGCCGCCCCGCCATCCGCCAGGTCGTCGCGATCGACCGAGGTGATCACCACATGGCGCAACCCCAGCTTCGCCACCGCATCAGCAACCCGGGCGGGCTCGTCCGCCTCCAGCACCCTGCGGCTGGCCGGTGCGGACATTGCAGAAGCTGCAGGCGCGTGTGCAGGTGTCGCCCATGATCATCATCGTCGCGTGCCGCTGCGACCAGCACTCACCGATATTCGGGCAGGCCGCTTCCTCGCACACCGTCACCAGACCGATTGTCGCGGATCAGCGCTTTGGTTTCGTGATAAATCGGATGCGTCGGCGCCTTGACCCTGATCCAGGCCGGCTTGCGCTGGATCGGATTGTCCGGGCGATGCGCCTTTTCCGGATGCCTGACCGGGCTTCCGGTGCGATGATCGATGGTCAGACGGGTTGTTGACATGGTGCGGGTGATGTGGACGGCAGGCAGCCAACCGTCAAGCAGTAGAAGCCTGCCACCGCGCGGCGGACCAGACGGAAAAATCCCCAGGAAACATATGAACAAAAATTTAGCGTCTGGCAAAATGATCCGGGTTTCTTCCGCTCTGACATTTCACGGCGAAATCCCGCACCAGCACGGCAACGTCCTTGCCAAGCTTCATGGCAATAAAATACTAGTGATCAGTCCGGCGGCAATGTCCCCGGACTGATTCGAATAATGACCGTCCCTGACGATCGGGGGGACCAAGAGGCGATATGGCCGTTAATGTGACCTGACCATCAGCTTTGCCTCATCCGGCAACAGCCTGGCCTTTCTGGGTGGCGGCTGGGCGCGGTCCGAGGATAATTTCACCTGGGGTGTCGGCGCGGAAAGCCATCTCCTCTTCCCGTGTCTGAACGTGTCCGACGAGTACATCCTGACGCTCGATGTCGTCCCGTTCGTTCACGCACCGAGAATTGCCGAGCCAGCGCCTGATCGTCTCCGTCAATGACACCGTGGTCGGCTCGACTCGAACTGGCCCGGCCGACGTTTGCTGGGATATCGCATTCCGACCGGCCTGGCCCATCGGTCGGACCGAATGGTGGTGACCCTGCAACACCCCGACGCCGCCCGCCCGAAAGACTTCTTCGACAGCGGCGACGACCGTTATCTGGCTTTCGCCTTGTCGGAGGCCAAGCTCTTCCGGATCAACCAGCCCGCTGCCGTCGCGTCAGAACCACCTGCCTGCCGGCTTGATGTTGGGCGCGGCGCATCAACGCAACGCCGACGGTCAGGGTCATGCAACCCTCATGGAATGGGCCACGGCCGCACCGGGTTGACCATTCCGCAAATCGCATTGCGATTTGAATCGCTCGGCGAAAACTGCGAATTTGGCCTGTTCCAGCGCCGCTGCGATGCCGAACCCCTCGGCTTGCTGCGGTTCTCCAGCACGTTCATGCGAAACCTGATCCGCGGCATCCACGACCAGTTCGACGGTCTGGGCGAAATCGACGACATCGAACCGCGGCTGGAGGGCGCGCCGCGCAAGGAGTACATGATCCACGAGAAGAAATTCGGCCTCGTGTACCATACCTTCGTCTACGAAGGGGAGCGCAGCGTCTGGCTGATGCGGGAACAGGAATCCGCCCGGTTGAAATTCCTCCGCCGCAAATTCATGGAAGAACTGACCTCAGCCGACAAGATTTTCGTCTACAAACTCGACTCGCGGTGCTTCCGAGGAGGAAGATTCTGCCGCTCTCATGGCATTGAACCACTATGGCGACGCGACCTTGCTTTGGGTCGTGCCAGCCGAACGGGGTCGTCCGGCCGGCACTGTGGAGGTTGTGTGCCGGGCTTGCTGAAGGGCTACATCGACCGCTTCGCACCCGAGGACAACGCCCATGACCTCTCGTTCGACGGCTGGCTGCGCGTTTGCGCCAACGCCTGTGTGCTGGCCAATTTGCGATCGCCGACGGCCGTGGGTCCGAAGCAGGACGCCGCCGATGATCCCCCTAGCTGCAACCCGGCATCGGATACCTTGAAACAGCACGCCCAGGCGGTAGGACTCTGATGACGAACGCGCGCCCGTCGGTGCTGCTGTATGACTGGGACAACACCCTGGTCGACGGCTGGGCCGGCATCACCGCCGCGTTGAACGCGGCGTTCACCGCGTTTGGCCACCGCTCTGGACGGTCGAGGACACCCGCAACCGAGTCCGCGTCTCGCTGCGGGAGAGCTTTCCCGTGATGTTCGGCGACCGGTGGGAAGATGCCCGCGACATCTTCTATCGCAGCCTGACGCAGCAGCATCTGGACCATGTCTGCCCGATGCCCGGCGTGCCGGACGTGCTGGCGGCCGGCACCGCCTGGCCGCAAGGCGTGGTGTCCAACAAGGCGGGCGCCTTCCTTCGGCGCGAGGTGGCCCACCTGGGCTGGGCCGGTTTTTCGGCCCGGTGATCGGCGCCGGCGACGCCGCCGCGGACAAGCCTGACCCTGCCCCGATCCATCTCGCGCTGGCCCAACTCGGCCACGTCGCCGATCCGTCCGTCTGGTATATGGGCGACACCGCATTGGACATGCAGGCGGCTCGTGCGGCAGGCGTAACGGCAGTACTGATTGGCAATGCAGATCACGATGGGGGAGTTGAACGGGCGGCTCCGCATCTCCATTTCCCAACTGCGCACGACCTTATCGCACGATTACGTGACCTTGCGTGACTGGAGTGGGCTGTTAGAGTGCGAGCACTCCGGCGGCCGTGCCACGAACCGCCGGGTAATTGGTTCGAACCGAAGCTTACCACACAAAAAAAGAAGGATTGTGGCCGTGGCCAACGAGAAATCGCAGAATGTTCAGGATGTGTTCCTGAACCACGTGCGGAAAAGCAAAACGCCGGTAACGGTGTTCCTTGTGAACGGTGTCAAGCTGCAGGGGATTATCACCTGGTTTGACAATTTTTCCGTTCTGCTTCGCCGGGATGGGCATACCCAGCTCGTGTACAAGCACGCGATCAGCACCGTGATGCCGGGTGCGCCGATCCAGCTGTTCGATGCGACCAAGGTCGAAGGTGCCGCAGCCGCACCGGCGCGGGAAATGAGCGGCGTGGCCGGGACCGATCGACCATGCACATCCCGATCCTGGTCCTGAACCAGGGTCTCCACGCGTGGCTCATCTGGTCGAATGGCGAAGCGACCGACACGCCCGTTGGTCGTGTTTGAACGTCGGGACGCGCCGCGTCTGCAGGCGCGCACCGACGCGGGCCGCGGTCATCCTGCCGTGGGAACGTCAGGGCCGGGACGTTTCCGGCGCGGACCAGCCGCGCGCGGCCGAGGCCAGGCTGGCCGAGGCTGTCGGCCTGGCGGCGTCGATCGGTCTGGTCGTGGTACACGAGGCCATCCTTCCGCTGCGCGTCCGCCGCCCCTCGATGCTGTTCGGTGAAGGCCAGGTTTCGACTGCAGGGCCAGGCGATCAGCAACCATCACGTCGAGGTCGTGATCGTCGATGCCGCGCTGTCGCCGGTGCAACAGCGCAACCTGGAACGCGCCTGGGGCTGCAAGGTCATCGACCGTACCGGCCTGATCCTGGACATCTTCGGGGAACGTGCGGCGACCAAGGAAGGCACGCTTCAGGTCGAACTCGCCCATCTTGCACTATCAGCGATCGCGGCTCGTTCGGTCCTGGACCCACCTTGAACGTCAGCGCGGCGGCTTCGGCTTCCTGGGCGGCCCGGGTGAAACCCAGATCGAGGCGGACCGGCGGTTGATCGACGAGCGGCTTGTTCGCATTCGCAAGGACCTCGATCAGGTGCGTCGCACCCGTGGCCTGCATCGGTCTGCCAGACGGCGGGTGCCGTTCCCGGTGATCGCGCTGGTCGGCTATACCAATGCGGGAAAATCGACCCTGTTCAACGCGTTGACCGGTGCCGAGGTAACCGCGAAAGACCAGTTGTTCGCCACGTTGGACCCGACGATGCGTGGGCTTCAGCTGCCTTCCGGCCGACGGATGATCCTGTCCGACACGGTTGGTTTCATCAGCCAACTGCCGCACGAACTGGTCGAAGCCTTCCGTGCAACCCTGGAAGAGGTGTCGGAGGCCGACGTAATCCTGCACGTACGGGATGCCAGCCATCCGGAAACGATCGCGCAGCGCGGCGACGTCATTAAAGTGCTGGATGACATGGTCGCCGACGGCACCCTCGATGCCTCCTGGCCGGATCGCACGATCGAAGTGATGAACAAGGCCGACTTGCTGGGGGGTGTCGCCGAAGTCCCGCTCCGAGAGGGCGCCATCGCGGTATCGGCAATAACCGGTGAGGGCCTTGACGCGCTCAAGGATGCGATCGACCAGCGCATCGCCAAGGGAATGGAACTCGCGGATTATGCCATTCCGCCGCAGGATGGCGCGCGCATGGCGTGGCTTTATCAGCATGGCGAGGTCGTCGAACGCCATGATGACGACACTGCCGTTCACATGAAGGTGCGACTGCTGCCAGCGGACCGGGCACGCTTCGAACGACGGGAATAATACCGCGGTCCATGTGTCTCCACGGGCGGCAGACGCGTTCAATTGATGAACCGCAGACTTCGTGTTGCGCCGGTTTTCAGCCATATCCCGGGCTAACGTCACAGGTCGAGGCTTCCATCCGATGACAATCAAGGCGATCGTGTTCGATGCCTACGGCACGCTGTATGACGGTCAATCGATCGCCAGCGTTCTGGACTCAGCCTTCCCCGGGCAAGCCGAGTATATCACGTCGGTTTGGCGCCTGAAGCAGTTGGAATACAGCTGGTTGCGTTCGCTGATGGGCCGCTATGAGGATTTCCGGGCCGTTACCCGCGACTCCCTCGTCTATACGCTCGACACCATCGGCCTGACGCCCGATCCGCAGGTCATAGACCGCCTCGTCGCTGCCTACGATACCCTTGCCCCATACCCTGAGGCCGCCGAGGCGCTCCGTGCCCTGTCAGAATATCAGCTCGCGATCCTGTCCAACGGCAGCCCGGATATGCTGAACGCGTTGGTACGCAACAGCGGCCTGGACCAGTATCTCAAAGCCGTCATCAGCGTCGACGCCAAGAAGACCTACAAGCCCGATCCGCGAGCCTACGAACTGGTGCAGGAGCGCCTTGACGTCCGGCCGGCCGAGGTTGTCTTCGTCACCTCCAACGGCTTCGACGTCGCCGGCGCCCGGAGCTTCGGCTTCAAAGTCGCTCGGATCGAACGGGTAGCCTCGCTCGCGCTGCGACAGGAACTCACCAGCGGCAAACCGATTGGACCGGCAGCCCTGTTTCGCGCCCTACGCACGCAGACAGAAATGGTGGGCTACGAGCCAAACGCAGTGGTCAGTTCTTTGCTGGAATTACCTGGACTGATCCCTGGGTTTGCATCCGAGTAGCGTTCGTCAGAAAAGACCTCGGATGCTTTTGCTGCCTGAGCCGGCGACCCGTCTCGCGATGGGCGGTACAAGCCCCGGCGACCGACTTCCCTAAACCACAGTCGCGGGAACCAGCATCTCCCGCACCGCCGTGTGCCGAAGCCCCAGGGCCTGAGCCACGGCGATATGGGTCACCTGACCCTCATGGATATTCAGCCCCTCGGCCAGATGCGGATCGTCCAGCATCGCCTGCCGCCAGCCCTTCCCCGCGAGTGCCAGGACGAATGGCAGCGTGGCATTGGTCAGCGCCTGGGTAGAGGTCCGAGCCACGGCGCCAGGCATGTTGGTCACGCAGTAATGCACAACGCCATCGACAACATATGTGGGATTTGAGTGGGTCGTCGGCCGGCTGGTTTCAAAGCAACCGCCCTGGTCGATCGCGATGTCCACCAGCACCGACCCAGGTCGCATCTGCCGCACCATCTCGCGCGTCACCAGTTTCGGCGCCGCGGCCCCCGGCACCAGGACAGCGCCGATGACCAGATCGGCCTTCAACACAGCCTGCTCGATCGCCGCGGTGGTCGCGAACAGCGTTGTCGCGCGCGGCCCGAACTGCAGGTCCAGTTCCTTCAGCCGAGGCAGCGACTTGTCGATGATCGTCACACTCGCCTCTAGCCCAACGGCCATCCGAGCGGCGTTGGTCCCGGACACACCGCCGCCCAGGACAACCACTTTGGCGGGCGGCACGCCGGGGACCCCACCCAGCAGGATACCGGCACCGCCTTGCTCACGCTCCAGGCAATGAGCGCCGACCTGCACCGCCATCCGCCCGGCGACCTCACTCATGGGTGCCAACAACGGCAGCGTGCCCGCACGGTCGGTGACAGTCTCATAGGCGACACAGGTGGCGCCGGATTTCATCAGCCCGACGGTCTGCATCTGATCGGCGGCGAGGTGCAGGTAGGTGAACAATATCTGACCGCGCCGCAACATGGCGATCTCGGACGGCTGCGGCTCCTTTACCTTGACGATCAGATCCGCGGACTTGAACAGCGCTTCGGCGGCCGCCGCGACCGATGCCCCGGCGGCCCGGTAGTCGTCGTCGTCGTAGCCGATGCCGGCGCCGGCATCATGCTCAACAATAACCTCATGGCCGTGGTGAACCAGTTCTCGCACCCCGGCGGGGGTCAGGCCGACCCGATATTCCTGGGTCTTGATCTCCTTGGGTACGCCAATTCTCACCAACAGCCTCCTGCGATTCTACGCGGCCCGCTCACGCTTCTCGGAAACCGAAAAGCGATGAACACATCAGGTTGACGGCACATCGTTACACCAGCCGCGATTGCAAATCACGCCTAACCTTCAATCACCGCCCAAGTCAGCCATGGCGGACAAGGTGCCGACCAGACGGCGTCAGCCTGGGTCATGATGGCTTCCAACTGCCTCCGCGCATCGATCCAGCCGCGGTCGCCAGGCGGTCCTTCGGGTGGCATAATTCGCTCCCCGCTGCGGTAAAGGAAACCGAATTGATGAGCATGATTACCACGAAGGATGGCACCCAGATCTTCTACAAGGATCTCGGGACCGGTCAGCCGGTCCTGTTCTCGCACGGCTGGCCACTGAGCGCCGATGCATGGGACGCCCAGATGGTATTCCTCGGCCAGCATGGCTATCGGGTGATCGCCCATGATCGCCGCAGCCACGGCCGCTCTTCGCAGACCTGGCATGGAAACGACATGGACCAGTATGCGGATGACCTGGCGGAACTGGTCGCCGCGCTGGACCTCAAGAACGTCATCATCGTCGGCCACTCGACCGGTGGCGGTGAAGTCGCCCGCTACATCGGACGCCACGGCACAAGCCGCATCGCCAAGGCCGTGCTGCTGGGTGCGGTGCCGCCACTCATGCTGCAGACCGAAAGCAATCCCGGTGGCCTTCCCATCGGTGTGTTCGACGAGATTCGCCAGAACACCTTCGACAACCGGTCGCAGTTCTACAAGGATCTCGCGATCCCGTTCTACGGCATGAACCGCGAGCATACGAAGCTGTCGGAGGGGCTGCGCGACACCTTCTGGCTTCAGGGCATGATGGGCGGCCTAAAGGGCCAGCTTGATTGTATCAAGCAATTCTCCGAGGTCGATTTCACCGAAGACCTGAAGAAGATTGACGTCCCGACACTGATCGTGCATGGCGATGACGATCAGATCGTGCCGATCGGCGCATCGGCCTTGCTGTCGTCCAAGCTCGTGCCGAACGCCCGTCTGAAAGTCTATCCTGGTGGCTCGCACGGCCTGTCGGCTGTCCAGCAGGATGAATTCAATGCCGATCTGCTGGCCTTCATAAAGGACTGATATCGCTCGCGCGTTTTGCCCGCCAGGTTCGTCGCGTCATGCGGCAAACACGGGCGGCTTTGGACCACAGCGCCCAGCTGACCACAACGCCCGGATGACCTCAGCGTTCGACTCCTCAGGCAATGTCGGTCAGCATTCGGCCGAACACGATCAACGAGCCAGATATGACCGACCTCGAAACGCTCAAATCCGCTGTCAAAATATGCATGTTCGACCAATACGGCACCGTCGTGGACATGCAGGGCGGCCTGCGCGACGTCGCCGCCGAATTCCTCCAGGGCAAAGGCTGGACCGGCAACCCCAACGCATTCGTCACCTGGTGGCGGCGCACACACTTCGAAAACTCGATGATCGACGCCCTGCTGGGTCGCCAGCACAGCCCATACCGGGAAATCGGTCACCTGTCCGTCCGCCAGGTGATGGACCGCGCCGGGATCGATTACAGTGAAGACGACGTCCGCAACCTTGTCGCCGCCATCGAGCGTCTTCGCTGCTTTCCCGAAGTCCCCGAAGCGCTCAGCCGCCTGCAGGCCACCTACAAACTGGTGGTCCTGTCGAACGGCGATCCCGACATGCTGGAGGCTGCCAAACCCTATCATGGCATCCCATTTGACGCGGTGATATCGGTCGCCGAGGCAAACGCTTTCAAGCCCCACCGGGCGACCTACGAGATGGCGGCGCGCAAGATGGGTGTGGCCATGAATAAGGTCCTGTTTGTCGCCAACCACGAATTCGACTGTGTCGGCGCCAAGGCCGCCGGCATGCACACGGTATTCGTCGACCGCCGCCGCCGTCCCTTCGCCCACTGGCCGCACCAGCCTGACCTGATCGTATCCAGTATGACGGAACTCGCCGATCTGCTGGCATGATCACGCCATTGACGCGAGGTCCCATTGCCTGTGTCCTGCAAAGGGCAAATAAGGTGCCAACGATACGCCGCAGAACGCTAACCCCGCCATGTATCGCCTCCTGTGCCCTGACCATGCTGTCGCGGGGCCTGTCCGCCACCGACGCGATGTTCCCCGCCGTTCGCGGGACCACCCGCTGCGCGATCGACAAACGCGCGGCCTTCATCGAGCCGGCGCTGAATTCTCAAGCCCCGCAGCCGGGCCAGCCGATGACTGGTCACAACAGCATCAAATACAAAATGAGCAAAATACTCTCGCAGCGACTTTACGCGTGCAGTTGCACGGCAGGACATACCTCGCCACCTGGCCAGACGATTCGGCGGTGCAACCCCCTGCCCTGCCTTTCAAGGGATAAAGCCAAGTCATGAACACCGATCTATTCGAAATCATCCGGACAACACGGTCGATGCGACGGCTGAAACCGGATCCCGTCCCACCCTCCCTGATCCGCCAAATCCTGGAAGCAGGAACCGCGGCGGCCAACGGCGGCAACATGCAGACGTGGCGGTTCCTGGTTATCCGCGACCCGACGATCAAAGACGCCGTCGCGCATTGGTACCGGCGCGGCTGGCACGAGACGGTGGGGCCCCGCTACCGCGCCAGCGCCCCGGCACCGGGATCGTCGCGGGAACGGTTCGACCGCATGCTGGCCGCAGCCGAACACCTGGCCGACCATCTGCATGAAGCGCCGGTCTGGATCGTCCCCTGCCTGCAGGGTGGCACCCACAGCCGGACATCCGGTTCGTCAATCTATCCCGCTGTCCAGAACATGTTGCTCGCCGCCCGGGCACTGGGTTTGGGCGCGACACTGACCACACTCTACCTGCTGTTCGAGAAAGAGGCCGAAGCCGCGCTCGGCATACCGGAGGACGCGCACTCATACGCCATCCTGCCCATCGGCTATCCGCTGGGCAATTTCGGACCGGTGGCCCGCACGCCACTCAGCGATGTGGTGTTCGCCGATCGATGGGGCCAGAACTGGACTGAAGGATAACCACAACCACATCCTGAAGCCTGCGCCGACACGGTTGCCAGATCACGCCGGCCTGGCAACCGCCTCAAGGTTCCGGCCGCGGGTTTCATGTGCCAACAGTAACGTCAACCCGGCCGAAGTAAACTGGAACGCGGCCATCAGACTCCAGACGACATTCAGGTTATCAGCGCTGATCAGAAATCCCGCCACGATAGGCGAAACCATACCGCCAAACCGTCCCCACCCCATCGCGATCGCCGCGCCCTTGCCACGGATCCGAACCGGATAAACCTCCGGCGTATAGACGGTCATCGCCAAGGATCCGATATCGGCAAAAAATCCATACAGCATCGCCGTTGCCAGCAAGGCGGTTTCCGTCGTTGCCTGCGTGAACATCAAGGCGGCCCCGCCGGCGACGCCATAGCCAATGCAGATCAATGCCTTGCGGCCGAACAGGTCGATCAGGCCAAACGCGCACATGCGACCCACCACCGACGTGCCGGCAACGATGAAAGTATAGACCAACGTCCGGGTCAGGTTGATATGGTAATAAGTCGCGAAAATCGACGGCAGCCAAACGTTGAATGCCGTCGACGCGAAGCCCGAACAGAACCACATCAACCAGGTATGCGCGACCCTTCGTGCATAGCGGGCGGTGAACAGATCCCCAAACGTCGGCTCGCGCACGCTCTGTAGCACCGGCAGCGCAGCGAGTTCCCTCCGGGCCTCCTCGATCATCGCGTCATCGACACCGACATAGGCCAGCGACGCACGTGCATCAGCATGTCGGTTCTGATCAGCGAGCCAGCGGGGCGATTCCGGAACACCGCGGCGAATGAAGAACACCAGAACAGCCGGCAACATGCCGAGCGCAAACAGCCAACGCCAGCCGAGGTTCGGCACGATCAGCAAGCCGGCGCCGGCGGCGGCGAAAATGCCAATTGGCCAGCACAATGGCAGTGCGGCACTGACCCGCCCTCGGATCCGGGCCGGCGCATATTCAGCGACCAGAGCCTGGTCGATCGGCACCATGCCGCCGAGGCCAAGCCCGGTGAGAAAGCGGGCCCCGACCAGAAAACCCAGCGACATCGACAAGCCGGCAATCCCGGTGCAGAGTGAAAACATCATCACCGTGGTCGCGAACACCACGCGGCGACCCCAGCGATCGGCAACCCAGCCCCACACCCATGATCCCAGTCCCATCCCGGCCAGCGCTGCCGAACCGATCAAGCCGACCTGTTTCGGATCAAGGCTGAACTCCTGCTTGATCATCGGCAACGCATAAGAAACGATAACGATGTCGAAGGAGTCAAAGAAAAACCCGGCCGCCGCCACCGCTATGATAAACATCAAAGCCCTGTTCAGCGTGATCTTGTCGATCGCTCGGCCGATCAATTCGGGTGTCAGCTTCTGGGTCTGGTGCATTGCTTTGGCTTCCCCCCGAATACTTCGACAGATGTTGCAGCGACGTTGGCCCAGGTGGGCAATGAACGCAAGTTCGCGGGACAGCCGGTTTTACCTCCGCGGCACCACACGCTATCTAGCTGACAAACCAGGGGGAACGCCGATGATCGACGAAACGCATGATGCTGGCCGCACCAGTTGGGTGGCGTCAGCCAACGGCCATATGGCGTTTCCGATCCAGAACCTTCCCCTCGGTGTGTTCAGTCCCCCGGGTGACGGCAGCGCCCGCGGCGGCATCGCGATCGGCGACCGTATCTTCGACATCGCCGCGGCGCTGGAAGCCGGCCTGTTCGCCGGTGCGGCCCGCGATGCGGCCGAGGCGGCGTGTGGCCGCATCCTCAACCCACTGTTGCAAGCCGGACCGGCCGCACGCCAGGCGTTGCGCCGCCGGGTGGCCGAGATCCTAGATGCCAACAACGCGGAAGCGCCAAGGCTCAAGCCGATCGCCGGCCGTCTCCTGCATGATGCCGCCCATTCGTCGCTACACCTGCCCGCACGGGTCGGCGACTTCACCGATTTCTTCGCCGGCATCCACCACGCGCGCACCGCAGGCACGATCAGCCGGCCGGAAAATCCGCTGATGCCGAACTACAAGTATATTCCGGTCGCCTATCACAGCCGAGCATCGTCGGTGCGGCCCTCGGGTGGGTCCGTTCGCCGACCCAATGGGCAACGCAAGCCGCCTGAGCAGGCCGCTCCGGATTTCGGACCATGCCGCAACCTGGATTACGAGTTGGAGCTCGGCGTCTGGATCGGGTCCGGCAACGAGATCGGCGCGCCGATCCCGATTTCGAGGCGTCCCGCCACATTGGCGGTTTCTGCCTGCTGAACGACTGGTCGGCGCGGGATATCCAGGCCTGGGAATCGCAGCCGCTCGGCCCGTTTCTGTCCAAGAGCCTCGCAACTTTCGTCTCTCCCTGGATCGTGACGCCCGAGGCGTTGGCGCCGTTCCGGATCGCCCAGCCGCCTCGCCCGGCCGGCGATCCGGCGCCGTTGCCGCATCTGTTCGATGCGGCCGATCAACAGCACGGCTGCTTCGATATCGACTTCCAGGTGCTTGCTGTCGACGCCGAAGATGCGGGCGGCGGGAAGCGACACCGCACGTGTTGTCGCGGTCAAACGCCGCCATGCTGTACTGGACGGTGGCCCAGATGGTGGCACACCACACCTCGAACGGCTGCAATCTTCAGCCCGGCGATCTGTTCGGCAGCGGCACGATTTCCGGCACCGCGCCCGGATCCGAGGGTTGCCTGCTCGAAATGACCCGCGGCGGTCGCAATCCGTTGACCTTGCCGAACGGAGAAACCCGCACCTACCTGGTCGACGGAGACGAGGTGATTTTCCGCGCCACCGCTCGGCGGAACGGATTCGCCTCGATCGGGTTCGGCGAATGCCGCGGGACGGTGAGCGAAGCGCCGGCGTTGAGATGAAGTCAGCCCCGCTTTGCTGATACGAATCACATCTATCCGGCACGGAGCTCGGAGCGCTCCCGACCTCGGTGCCAGCGCATCATCGATGACCTGGTGACCGAACCAATCGCGGAACTATACGCGACCCGAGCGGACACAGCCCGTCCCGCCCCGTTCCTGTGTGCCCATCGAAGATCGCACATCGCGTTTTGCAGATTGGCGATCTTCGTTGTCCGGTCCGGATCGTATGCCGCGTCGGTACGGAAGACGATCAGGAGACCAGCATGTGGTTTCCTGCTGCGAAAACATGGTCGGCGAGCACGGTCGAAGCCGACATGCCCGTGTTCATCAGAAGCACGCCGGTATCGTTGTGGCCTTGGAACGTCACCGCGAGTGCGTTCACGCCGTTTACCGTCACGTCATCGACGTGAAGATCCGCCAAGGTAAACGCGTTCAGCGACATATTGAGGACATCAATTCCGAACTGGAAGCCGGTGATAACCTCGGTGCCGCTGAGCGCGGTGTATTCCACCGTGCTGGCGGTGCTACCCAAAGTGACGCTGTCCGTTGCGCCGGTGACGGTGACCGCGGAAGCACTGTAGGACATGGTTGCGCCGTTCAGGCCAAGCGAGATGTCAGTGACATGCGCAAGACTTGACGCGTCGATGGTGTCTGCACTGCCGGTCCCCTGAACGTAGAGGACCGCATTGGCGTTTGCCCCCGGTGCGCCCATGACGTCGTTGATCGCTGCGCTGTCGTTGTTGACCTGAGCCACAGTTGCAGTGACCGCCGGTGCCGGTGTCGAAATGTTCAGCGCACCGAGCGCGTTGTCATTTACCAACGTTTGCAGCGCGTCGATATTGGTCATCATTTTCGAAGCCGAATCGGTCACCGCGATCTGCCCCGTAATATGCGAGCCCAGGTCTGTCGCAATCGCCGCCGCCTGGGTTGCCGTCGCAGTCCCGGTGACGGTGACGGTGTTCAGCTTGCTGCCCAGTCCCTGAAGCGTGGCCAGATCGCCATACACGTTGGCAACACTGTCAGACACTGTCAGCGCACTGCTGGCCAGATGCGTGCCATAGGTCGTGTTGATGCTGTTGACGGTTGCCGTGGCAATCGTGTCGCTGACAGTCGCGGTGTAGGCGACGATGTCGCTGAACACCGCGCCATCCGCGCCAAACTGGGCCGATGTCACCACCAGCGGCGTGCCGCTGTTGGAGACCGTGATTGTGCCGATCTTGGCGATATTGGTCAGCAGGCCGGCAAGGGCGGCGACGATGCCGGTGCCAACGTCGCTGACATTGATGACGCCGGTGACATAGCTGGACAATCCGACCGCGATGGTCACCGCCTGGGCCGCCGTCGCAGTGCCGGTGATGGCAACGGTGTTGAGCTTGCTGCCCAATTCCTCAAGCGTGGACAGATCGCCAATGACGTTGGCAGCGGTGTCAGACACGGTCAGCGCGCCGGTGGCCAGATGTGAGCGGTAACTCGTGTTGATGCTGTCGACGGCGGCGATGGCAATGGTGTCGCTGACAGTGACCGTGTAGGTGCCGATCTTGGCGAACACCGTGCTGTCGGTGCTCAGTGTCGTTGACGTCACCACCATCGGCGTGCCGCTGTCGGACACCGTGATCGCGCCGATCGTGCCGACGTTTGTCAGCAGACCGCTCAGGTTGGAAACGATATTTGCACCCGTGTCGCTGACGGCGATCGTGCCGGCGACATAGCCGGACAATCCGGCCGCGATCGCGACTGCCTGGGTAGCTGTCGCGGTGCCGGTGACCGCGACGCTGTTCAGCGTGCTGCCCAGTGCCTCAAGGGTAACCAGATCGGCATTCACGTGGTTGGCGGTGTCGGAGACGGTCAGCGCACCGGTGGCCAGATTTGCACTATAGCTCGCGTTGATGCTGTCGACCGTGGCCGTGGAAATCGTATCGCTGACGGTGGCCGTATAGCTGATGATCGCGTCGAACACCGCGCCATAGGTAGCCAACTCCGCCGAGGTCACCACCAGCGGCGTGGCGCTGTCGGAAATCGTGATCGTGTTGATCGTGTCAATATTGGTCAGCAGACCTGCAAGGGCGCTGACGATGGCCGAGCCGACATCGGTAACGGTGACGATACCGGAGATGTAGGCAAGCAGCCCGCCCGTGATGGCGACTGCCTGTGCCGCCGTTGCTTCACTGGTAACGACCACGCTGTTAAGCTTGTTGCCCAGTGCCATCAGTGTCGTCAGGTCGCCAAACACATGGGCGGCGGTGTCGGATACGTGCAGCGCGCCGGTTGCCAGGCGTGTGCCGTAGACCGTGTTGATGCTGTCCACGGTAGCGGTGGCAAGGCTGTTGCTGACGCGCAGTGAGTAGTTGGTGATCGCGGCGAATACCGCGCCGTTGACGCTGAGGGTTGTCGAAGAAACCGTAAGCGGCGTGCCGCCGTCGGAGATCCCGATCGAGCCGATCTTGGCAATGTTGGTGCGCAGCCCGCTAAGGTTGGAAAGAACGTTGGCGCCGCTGTCAACGACGGCGATCACACCGGGGATGAAGCCGGACAGGCCCGCGGCAATCGCCACTGCCTGGGCGGCTGTCGCGTTGTCGCTGACGGCGACGCTGTTCAGCTTGCTGCCCAGTCCCTCAAGCGTGCCCAGATCGCCATCCACGTTCGCGGCGGTGTCAGACACGGTCAGCGCACCGGTGGCCAGTTGGCTGCCGTAGCCCGTGTTGATGTTGTCGACGGTGGCGACGGCAATGGTATCGCTGACCGTGGCGGTGTAGCTGGTTATCTTCGCGAACACCGTGCCATCCGCGCTCAACTGGGCAGACGTCACTACAAGTGGCAAATCGCTGTTGGATACCGTGATGGTGCCGATCGCGGCGAGATTGGTCAACAGGCCGGGAAGTGCTGCGACGATGCCAGTGCCAACGTCACTGACGTTGATGACACCGGTGAGGTGGCCGGACAGTCCGGCCGCGATCGCCACCGCCTGGGCCGCCGTCGCAGTGCCGGTGATGGCAACTGTGTTAAGCGCGCTGCCCAGTCCCTCAAGCGTCGCCAGATCGCCGTTCACGTTGGCGGCGATGTCGGACACGGTCAGCGAGCCGGCGGCCAGATGTGTGCCGTAACCTGTATCGATGCTGTCGACGGCGGCGACGGCAACGGTGTCGCTCACCGTGACCGTATAGGTGCCGATCTTGGCGAACACCGCGGCGTCGGTGCTCAGTGTCGTCGATGTCACCACCAGCGGCGTGCCGCTGTCGGAAACCGTGATCGCGCCGATCTTGCCGACATTGGTGAGCAGGCCGGCAAGGGCGGAAAGGACGTTCGACCCGGTGTCGCTGACGGCAATCGTGCCAGCGACATAGTCGGACAATCCGGCCGTGATCGCCACCGCCTGGGCAGCCGTCGCGCTGTCGGTGACAGCGACGCTGTTCAGCTTGCTGCCCAGTCCCTCAAGCGTCGCCAGATCGCCGTTCACGTTGGCGGCGATGTCGGACACGGTCAGCGCGCCGGCGGCCAGATGGGTGCTATAGCCCGAGTTGATGCTGTCTACGGTGGCGGTGGCAATGGTGTCGCTGACGGTGGCGGTATAGGTGGTAATCTTCGCCAACACCGTGCCGTCCGTGGCCAACTGGGCCGAGGTCACCACCAGCGGCGTGTCGCTGTCGGACACCGTGATGCCACCGATCTTGGCGATATTGGTCAGCAGGCCGGCAAGGGCGGAGACCATGTTCCCGCCCGTGTCACTGACATTGATCGTGCCGGCAACATAGCTGGTGAGGCCGGCAGCAACCGCCACCGCCTGCGCTGCCGTCGCGGTGCCGGTGATGGCAACGCTGTTGAGCTTGCTGCCCAGTCCTTCAAGGGTGCCCAGGTCGCCATTCACGGCGGCAGCGGTGTCGGACACGGTCAGTGCGGCGGCAGCCAGATGGGTGCCATAGCCCGTGTTGATGCTGTCGACGGCAGCTGTGGCAACGGTATCGCTGACGGTGGCCGTATAGCTGGCGATCTTCGCGAACACGGCGCCATCCGACGCCAACTGGGCCGACGTCACCACCAGCGGCGTGCCACTGTCGGAAACCGTGATCACGCCGATCCTGGCCACATTGGTCTGCAGGCCGGCAAGGGCGGAGACGACGTTGGCGCCGGCGTCAGTGATCGCAATGGTGCCGGAGATGTGGGCCGACAGGCCGGCGGCAATCGCCACCGCCTGAGCAGCCGTTGCGCCATCAGTAATGGCAACCGAGTTGAGTTTGCTGCCCAGTCCCCCAAGCGTCGCCAGAGCGCCGTTCACGTTGGCGGCGATGTCGGATACGGTCAGCGCGCCGGCGGCCAGATGTGTGCCATAGCCGGTGTTGATGCTGTTGACGGTGGCCGTGCCAATGGTGTCGCTGACGGTAGCAGTGTAGCTGGCGATCTTTGCGAACACCGCAACGTCCGCGGCCAACTGGGCCGATGTCACCACCAGCGGCGTGTCGCTGTCGGATACCGTGATGCCGCCGATCTTGGCGATATTGGTCAGCAGGCCGGCAAGAGCCGACACAACATCCGCGCCGGTGTCACTGACATTGATCGTGCCGGCAACATAGCTGGTAAGACCGGCCGCGACTGCCACTGCCTGCGCCGCCGTCGCGGCGCCGGTGATGGCAACGCTGTTGAGCTTGCTGCCCAGTCCCTCAAGTGTGGCCAGGTCGCTATTCACGGCGGCGGCGGTGTCGGAAACGGTCAGCGCACCGACGGCCAGATGTGCACCATAGCTCGTGTTGATGCTGTCGGCGCTGGTGGTGGCAATCGTATCGCTGACCGTGGCGGTATAGCTGGCGATCTTCGCGAACACCGCCCCGTCCGTGCCCAACTGGGCCGATGTCACCACCAGTGGCACACCGCTGTCGGATAGCGTGATCGCGCCGATCTTGCCAACGTTCGTCAGCAGGCCGGCAAGGGCCGAGACGACGTCAGCGCCCGTGTCGCCGACGTTGATCGTGCCGCTGACAAAGCCAAGCAATCCCTGCGTCCCCGCCGCATCGATCTGCGCCGCGGTCAGCGTGCCACTGGCGATGCTCACGCTGTAGGCGCCAACGATGGTCGGAAGCGCTGGCATGCCGCTGACGAACGCCGCCGCTGACAATGCCAGATTCGGTGTTCCGGTATCGGTGAACGTGATGGAGCTCAGCAGGCTGCTCCCCGCCAGCGTCGCCAGGCCGGTAAGAGCGGCCAGGATATTGGCAGCGCTGTCGACCACGCTCACCGCGCCGCCCAACTCGCTAAGATGGGTTGTGTAGTAGGTCGCCTGGGCGGCCGTAATGCCGCCACTGATCAGCAACTGGTACGGCGCGACGATGTCGGCCAGCACGGCGGCATCCGACGTGAGCTGGTCCGCGGTCAGCTGCAGCACCGGGGTTCCACTATCGGTCAACGTCACCGAACCAAGGTGCGTCCCCAGCGCGAGCCCTTCCAGGATGTCGAGATCATCGATCACGTTCGCCGCGCTGTCCGCGACAGCCAGGTTGGCCGGCAGCCGCGACGTCAGCAACGCACTGATGCCGGCAGCCTGGCTGGCCGTCAGCGGAGACGACACGCTGAAGGTGTAGTTGTTGGTGATCTTGCGAAACACCGACAGGTCGGCCAGTAGCTGCGCAGGCGTCACGGGCAGCACGGACACGTCGGTCAGCGTGATCGGGCCAAGCTTGCCCACATTGGCCAGGGTCACCAGTGACGCCAGTGCCGCGGAAATATTGGCCGCGGTATCGGACACCACAGCGCCGGACGTCAGATGCGTGGGAACCGACGTGGTGCTCAGCGTTGCGGCCTGGGCAGCGTTGAAGCTGCCGCCGGTCACCGCCAGAGTGTATCCGGTCGCAAGCGACAGAGCGTTGATATCGCTTATTATCTTTGCCGTCGTCAACGAAAGCGTTGGCGTGCCGTTGCTGAACGCAACCGATCGGATGGAGCTTGCAATCGTCTGCAGTGCATCGAGATTGCTGACGATGTTTGCCGATGTGTCCAATACCGGCAGGCCCGCGCTGATATGCGTAAGGATCGACGGGCTGATGGCGATGGCCTGAGCCGCGGTCAGCGTTCCCGAGGCGATGGTCAGGCTGTAACTGCTGCCAATTGCAGCCAGCACACCACTGTCGCTCAACAGTTGGGTCGCCGTAATGCTCAGTGTGGGGGGGCTGCTGTCGGACAGCAGGATCGTGCCGAGATTACCGGCGGTGGCAAGGGTTTGCAGGGCCGAAAGATATGTGCTGACGTTCGCGGCGGTGTCCTCGAACACCAGTTGGCCAGTAAACGGCGGCGCCCCACTAAGCCCCGCGGCCGCGGAAGCCAGCGATGTCGTTACTGTGTCGGCTGTGAGCGTCACGCTGCTGCCGTTGATGATCTTGGTCAGGATGCCGCCGTCCTGGGCAAGTTGCGTCGCGGTGACCGAGAACGTTGCCGGAGAGCCGCTAAGGACCACGGATCCGACCGTGGCGCCCAGCGCCTGCAGTGCGTCAAGGCCGCCGTGGACAGCGGTGGATGTATCGCCAACGGTCAGCCCGCCGGTGACTTTCGCCGCGACCGAGGCATTGAGCGCCAGGATATTGGCCACGGTCACGCTGCCCGAGATGGTCAGCGTATAGGGGCTGGTGATCAAGGCCAATGCACTGGCGTCAGCGATCAAGGCTGTTGCGCTTATGGACAAGGCTGGCGTGCCGCTATCGGTCAGGCTGATGGAAGCGATGTTACCGACCGCACTCTCAAGCTGAGCGAGGTAGGTCGAGACGTTGGCAGCGGTATCGGAGACAATCAGACCCCCGGTCACGTGTGACGCGACACTCAAGCTGATGCCCACGGCCTGCGCCGCGGTCACGGTGCCGGAAACGCTCAACGCATAGAGGCCGCTGATCGTTGCCAACGCGCTGTTATCCGCGACCAGCGCCGCCGCGCTTATGGTCAGGACCGGTGTCTCACCATCCGTGAGGGTAATGGAGCCAAGCTTGGAACCGGCCGCAACCGTCTGCAGGCCGTCAAGATAGGTGGTGACGTTCGCGGCAGTGTCGGAGACGGTTAAACCTGCATTGAGATTGGCGACCAACGTGCTGTTGGCACCCGCTGCCTGTGCTGCCGTCGTGGTACCCGACACGGCGATGTGGTAGGTGCCGCCTATCTTCAACAACAGGGCGGAGTCAGAGATCAACTGGGTCGCCGTCAGCGACACGAGCGGCGAGCCGCCGGTCAGGGCGACAGAGCCAATATTGCCTACGATGGCCTGCAGCGCGTTAAGGTTGCTGCTGAAAAGTGCCGCCGAACTGGAGATCGCGAGCCCGCCGGTAACCTTCCCGGCGACGGTGGTGTTGAGTTCCAGTGCATTCGCGACGGTCACAGTGCCCGAAACCGTCAGCGTGTAGCTGCTGACAATCGCGAGCAGCGCGCCGGCGTCGGCGGTTAATGTCCCGGAGTTTATGGACAAGGCCGGCGTGCCACCATTGGTCAGGGTGATGGAACCGAGCTTGCTTGCTGTCGCGCGGGTCTGGAGGCCAGACAGGTTGGTGGTGACGTTGGCGGCGGTATCGGAGACGGTGATGCTCGCTGTCAGTTTTGCGGCAAGCGTGCTGTTCGCGCCAGCGGCCTGCGCGGCCGTGGCCGCGCCGGACAGCGTAAGGCCGAAGGCATTGGTGATCTTCAAAAGCGCCGCGGCATCGGCGATAAGCTGGGCCGGGGTCAATGTTATGGCGGCGCTGACGTCGGTCAGTGCAATGGACGCGATCGTTGCACCCATGCTCTGCAGCGCATCCAGGTTGCTGGCGATGGCGGTTGACGCATCGGAAACAGCGAGGCCGGCGGAGAGATTGCCTGTGATGGACGGGCTGAGTGCTATGGCCTGCGTGGCGGTCATGGTGCCGGAGGATACGTTCAACACGTAGCTGCCACCGATTTTCAGCAGCACTGCGGAGTCGGCGATAAGCTGGGCGGCGGTCAGCGTAACAACCGGGGACCCGTCGGTCAGCGCGATGGAGGCAACCGTGCTGCCCAGGGCCTGCAGCGCGGCAAGATTGCTGGAGACGTTGGCTGCGGTGTCGGAAATGGCCAGCCCCGCGCTGAGGTGGCTGGCAACAGTGGCATTGAGCGCCACGGCCTGCGCCGCGGTCACTGTGCCGGACGAGACGACCAGCGAATAGGCGCTGGTGATGGCGGCCAGCGCGCCGGCATCGGCAACCAATGTCGCCGCTGTCACGGTCATGGTTGGTGTGCCACCGTCGGTCAGCGTGATCGCGCCAATTTTCGTGGCGTTCGTCAGCAGCGTGCTCAGGCCGGCGACAACATTCGCGCCGGTGTCGGAAACAGCGATCGTGCCAGAGATGTAGGGGCTCAGGGCAGCGGCGATCGTCGTCGCCTGAGACACTGTCGCGGCGCCGGTGACGGTGACGCTGTGCAATCTGGTGCCGAGATCCTGCAGCGCGCTCAGATCCCCCGCCACGTTGGCGGCGGTGTCGGACACGGTTATTGCGCCAACGGCCCGATATGGTCCGTAGTTGTTATTGATCGTGTCCATGGTCGCAGTGGTGATCGTATCGCTGACGACGACCGTGTAGGTCCCGATTTTGCCGAACACCATGCTGTCGGTGTTTAGCATTGTCGACGTTACCACCAGCGGCGTGTTGGCATCGGACAGCGTGATCACGCCGATATACGCCAGGTTGGAGAACAGCCCGCCGATGTTGGCGACAACATTGGCACCGGTGTCCCCAACCGCGATCGTCCCGCTTATATGGGTGGTTAATCCGGCAGCGATGGCGACTGCCTGGGCAGCGGTAGCGCTGCCGGTCACCGTGACGCTGCCAAGCTTGGCGCCCAGCGCCTCGAGCGCTGACAATGCGGCATACACACCGGTCGCGGTATCCGACACGGTCAGCGCGGCGTTAACCAGGTGCGAGCCATAGCCCGTGTTGATGGTGCTGGCGGTGGCAGCGGTAATCGAGTCGCTGATCGAAAGCGTGTAGTTGCCGGCCAAGGCCAGGACCGCGCCGTCAGCGAGCAGCACGGTGGAGCTCACCAGGAGCGGCGTCCCGATATCGGAGATCGTGATCGTGCCGATGCTGGCCTGGTTGGTGAACAGACCGCCCAGGCTGGTGACCACATTCGCGCCGGTATCGCTAACCGCGATCGTGCCGGCGACATGGCTCGGCAGGCCACCAGCGATAGCCACCGCCTGTGCCGCGGTCGCGGTGCCGGTCACCGTGACCGTGTTGAGCTTGCCGCCCAGCGCCGTCAGCGTCGACAGATCGGCAAACACATTGGCAGCCGTATCGGACACGGTCAGCGCGGCTGTCGCCAGCTGCGAGCCGTAACCGGTGCTGATGCTGTCAACCGTGGCGGTGGCAACCGTGTCGCTGACGGTAACCGTGTAGCTGGCAATCTTGCCAAACACGGCACTGTCCGCGGCCAGTGCCGCCGAACTCACCAGCAGCGGTGTGCCAACATCAGAGACCACGATGGCGCCGACCTTGGCCACATTGGTCAGCAGACCGCTCAGGTTGGAGACGATGTTCGCGCCGGTATCGCTGACCGCGATCGTGCCGGCGACATGGCTCGGCAGGCCACCAGCGATAGCCACCGCCTGCGCCGCGGTCGCAGCGCCGGTCACCGTGACCGTGTTGAGCTTGCCGGCCAGCGCCGTCAGCGTCGACAGATCGGCAGACACGTTGGCAGCCGTATCGGACACGGTCAGCGCGGCTGTCGCCAGATGCGAGCCGTAACCGGTGCTGATGCTGTCAACCGTGGCGGTGGCAACCGTGTCGCTGACGGTAACCGTGTAGCTGGCAATCTTGCCAAACACGGCACTGTCCGCGGCCAGTGCCGCCGAACTCACCAGCAGCGGTGTGCCAACGTCAGAGACCACGATGGTGCCGATCTTGGCCACATTGGCCAGCAGACCGCTCAAGTTAAAGACGACATTCGCGCCGGTATCGCTGACCGCGATCGTGCCGGCGACATGGCTCGTCAGACCACCAGCGATAGCCACCGCCTGTGCCGCGGTCGCGGTGCCGGTCACCGTGACGGTGTTGAGCTTGCCGCTCAGTGCCGTCAGCGTCGACACATCGGCAGACACGTTGGCAGCCGTATCTGACACGGTCAGCGCGGCTGTCGCCAGCTGCGAGCGGTAACCGGTGCTGATGCTGTCAACCGTGGCGGTGCCGACAGTGTCGCTGACAGTAACCGTGTAGCTGGCAATCTTGCCAAACACCGCACTGTTCGCGGCCAGTGCCGCCGAAGTCACCAGCAGCGGTGTGCCAACGTCAGAGACCGCGATGGTGCCGATCTTGGCCCCGCTGGTCAGCAGACCAGCCAGACTGGTGACGATGTTCGCGCCGGTATCGCTGACCGCGATCGTGCCGGCGACATGGCTCGTCAGGCCACCAGCGATGGTCACCGCCTGCGCCGCCGTCGCAGTGCCGGTCACCGTGACCGTATTGAGCTTGCCGCCCAGCGCCGTCAGCGTCGACACATCGGCAGACACGTTGGCAGCCGTATCTGACACGGTCAGCGCGGCTGTCGCCAGGTGCGAGCCGTAACCGGTGTTGATGCTGTCAACCGTGGCGGTGCCGACAGTGTCGCTGACGGTAACCGTGTAGCTGGCAATCTTGCCAAACACGGCACTGTCCGCGGCCAGTGCCGCCGAACTCACCAGCAGCGGTGTGCCAACGTCAGAGACCACGATGGTGCCGATCTTGGCCACATTGGCCAGCAGACCGCTCAAGTTAAAGACGACATTCGCGCCGGTATCGCTGACCGCGATCGTGCCGGCGACATGGCTCGTCAGACCACCAGCGATAGCCACCGCCTGTGCCGCGGTCGCGGTGCCGGTCACCGTGACGGTGTTGAGCTTGCCGCTCAGTGCCGTCAGCGTCGACAGATCGGCAGACACGTTGGCAGCCGTATCGGACACGGTCAGCGCGGCTGTCGCCAGATGCGAGCCGTAGCCCGTGCTGATGCTGTCAACCGTGGCGGTGCCGACAGTGTCGCTGACGGTAGCGGTGTAGCTGGCAATCTTGCCAAACACTGCACTGTCCGCGGCCAGTGCCGCCGAAGTCACCAGCAGCGGTGTGCCAACGTCAGAGACCGCGATGGTGCCGATCTTGGCCCCGCTGGTCAGCAGACCAGCCAGACTGGTGACGATGTTCGTGCCGGTATCGCTGACCGCGATCGTGCCCGCGACATGGCTCGTCAGGCCACCACCGATAGCCACCGCCTGCGCCGCCGTCGCAGTGCCGGTCACCGTGACCGTATTGAGCTTGCCGCCCAGCGCCGTCAGTGTCGATACATCGGCAGACACGTTGGCAGCCGTATCGGACACGGTCAGCGCGGCTGTCGCCAGCTGCGAGCCGTAACCGGTGTTGATGCTGTCAACCGTGGCGGTGCCGACAGTGTCGCTGACGGTAACCGTGTAGCTGGCAATCTTGCCAAACACGGCATTGTCCGCGGCCAGTGCCGCCGAGGTCACCAGCAGCGGTGTGCCAACGTCAGAGACCACGATAGTGCCGATCTTGGCCACGTTGGTCAGCAGACCGCTCAGGTTGGAGACGATGTTCGCGCCGGTATCGCTGACCGCGATCGTGCCGGCGACATAGCTCGACAGGCCAGCAGCGATGGCCGCCGCCTGTGCCGCCATCGCAGTGCCTGTCACCGTGACCGTGTTGAGCTTGCCGCCCAGTGCCTCCAGCGTCGCCAGGGTTCCAAACACGTTGGCAGACGTGTCGGACACGACCACCCCACCGGTAACCAAATGCGCGTTGTAGCCCGCGTAGATGCTCGCAGCGTTAGCGGCGCTCACCGTTTCGCTGACCGTGAGCGTGTAGCTGACGATCTTGGCAAACACCGCACTGTCAGCACCCAACGCAGCCGCTCCGACCGACAGCGGCGTGCCGACGTCAGACACCGTGATGCTGCCGATATTGCCAATGTTGGCCAGCAGTCCGCCAAGCCCAGTGACGATGGCCGCACCGGTGTCGCTGACTGCAATCGCGCCAGCAAGGTGACTGGACAGGCCCGCGGCAATGGTCGCCGCCTGGGCAGCGGTCGAGGTGTCGCTGATGGTGACGCTCCCGAGCAAGCCGCCCAAAGCCTGCAGCGCGGACACGCTGCCGCTGATGGCGGCAGCCGTGTCGGACACGACCACTCCGCCGGTAACCAGATGTGCGCTGTAGCCCGCGTAGATGGTCGCCGCGGTGGCGGCGCTCACCGTCCCGCTGACCGTGAGCGTGTAGCTGACGATCTTGGCAAACACCGCACTGTCAGCACTCAACGCGGCCGCACCGACCGACAGCGGCGTGCCGACGTTGGACACCGTAATGGTGCCGATGTTGCCAATTTTGGCCAGCAGTCCGCCAAGCCCGGTAATGATGGCCGCGCCGGTGTCGCTGACCACAATCAGGCCAGCAAGGTGACTGGACAGGCCCGCGGCAATGGTCGCCGCCTGGGCAGCGGTCGAGGTGTCGCTGATGGTCACGGTCCCGAGCACGCTGCCCAAAGCCTGCAGCGCAGACACGCTGCCGCTGATGGCGGCAGCCGTGTCGGACACGACCACTCCGCCGGTAACCAGATGTGCGCTGTAGCCCGCGTAGATGGTCGCCGCGGTGGCGGCGCTCACCGTCCCGCTGACCGTGAGCGTGTAGCTGACGATCTTGGCAAACACCGCACTGTCAGCACTCAACGCGGCCGCACCGACCGACAGCGGCGTGCCGACGTCAGACACCGTAATGGTGCCGATGTTGCCAATGTTGGCCAGCAGTCCGCCAAGCCCGGTGACGATAGCCGCGCCGGTGTCGGCGACCGCAATCGAGCCAGTCAGGTGGCTCGACAGGCCCGCGGCAATGGTCGCCGCCTGGGCAGCGGTTGGCGTGTCGCTGATGGTGACCGTCCCGAGCAAGCCGCCCAAAGCCTGCAGCGCAGACACGCTGCCGCTGATCGCGGCAGCCGTGTCGGACACGGCCACCCCACCGGTAATCAGATGTATTCTGTAGCCCGCGTAGATGCTCGCCGCGGTGGCGGCGCTCACCGTGCCGCTGACCGTCAGCGTGTAGCTGACGATCTTGGCAAACACCGCACTGTCAGCACTCAACGCGGCCGCACCGACCGACAGCGGGGTGCTGACGTTAGACACCCTGATAACGCCGATCTTTGCGAGATTGGTGAGCAGGCCGTCCAGGCTGGAAACAATGTTCACGCCGGCATCGCTGACGCCGACCGTCCTGGAGAGGTAGCTCGACAGACCGGCGGCGATCGCAATCGCCACGGTTGCCGTCGCGGCGTCGGTCACCGCGACGCTGTTCAGCTTGGGTCCCAGGGTCTGCAGCGTCGACAACACCCCGGACACATTCGCAGCCGTATCGGCCACAGTCAGTCCGCCGGCGGCCAGATGTGACCCGTACCCGGTCGCGATCGTGCCGGCGACAGCAGCGGTAATCGTGTCGCTGACGGTCAGCGAGTAGGCGGCGATTTTGCCGAACACCGCGCCATCCGCTGCAACCGCGGCAGACGTCACGATCAGCGCCGTGCCGCTGTCGGAAAGCGTGATCGTGCCGATCTTCGCCAGGTTGGTGAACAACCCACCCAGGCTGGCAACAACATTCGCACCTGCGTCGCCAACAGCGATCGTGCCGGAGACATGGCTCGACAGACCACCGGCAATGGCAACCGCCACCGCAGCCGTTGCACCTCCGGTCACGACAACGCTGCCAAGCCTGTTGCCCAGCCCCTCAAGCGCGGTCAGTCCGCCATACACATTGGCAGCGCTATCCGACACGGCCAATCCGGGCGCCAGCATCGCGGTGATGTTTGGTGACAGTGCCAACGCCTGTGCCACCGTCACGGTGCCGGAAGAAACAACCAAAGTGTATACGCTGGAGATGACGGCCAACGCGCCAGCGTCAGCCACCAGCGTCGTGGACGTGACAGTGATGGTCGGCGTGCCGATGTCGGTCAGCGATATGGAAGCAAGTTTGCTGCCCACCGCGAGGGTCTGCAAGGCGCCAAGATTGCTAGCAACCGTGGCAGCGGTGTCAGATACCGCAAAGCCTGCGGTCAATTTGGCCAGCAGCGTGCCGTTCACGCCAAGTGCCTGGGCGACCGTAGCCGATCCGCTCAGCGCGATACCATAATTCCCGCCGATCAACTGGAGCGCCGCCAGGTCGGAAATCAGCTTCGCGGCAGTAAGCGTAAGCACCGGTGAAACGTCGGTCAGCCCGATGGCCGCAATCGCCGTACCAAGGGCACGCAAAGCATCAAGATTGGTGGCAACGTTGGCCGCGGTGTCAGACACCACCAGGCCCGTCGTCAGTTTGGTGACCAGCGTGGCGTTCGCGCCAATCGCCTGCGCCGCCGTCACCGTGCCCGACAGCGCGATATGATAGGCGCTGCTGATCTTCAGCAACACGGACGCATCGGCGATCAGCTGACCCCCGGCAAGTGAAAGAACCGGCGAACCATCGGTCAGCACAATGGAAGCGATTGTGCCGGTTCGGGCCTGCAAGGCGTCGAGACCGCTCGCTACGTTAGCGGCCGTATCGGACATCGCCAGACCGGAAACAACTTTGGCCAGCAAGCTGGTGTTGGCGCCGATCGCCTGGGCAACCGTCGATGTGGTGGACAGGCTGATGCTGTAGCTGCCGGTAATCAGCAGCAAAACCGTCGTGTCAGCGATAAACTGCGCGGTCGTCAGCGACAGGACGGGCGAGCCATCCGTCAGCGCGATGGACGCAATCCCGCTGCTACGCGCCTGCAGACCGGCGAGGTTGGTGACTACCGCGGCCGCCGTGTCGGATACAACCAGACCCGTGGCCAACTTCGGCACCAGCGGAAGTTGCACCGTAGCCGCCTGCACGGCGGTGACGGTCCCGGAGACCGTGATGCCATAGGCGCCGCCGATCTTCAGCAACACCGCCGAATCCGACAGCAGTTGAGCTGCGGTCAGCGTAACAACCGGCGAACCATCAGTTAGTGCAATGGACGCGATCGTGCCGGCACGGGCCTGCAGGGCGTCAAGGCTGCCGGAAACGTTGGCGGCGGTGTCGGACACGGCGAAGCCGGCGCTCAATTTACCGACCAGTGTTGAATTCGCTCCGAGCACCTGTGCGGCGGTGGCAGTACCGGAAAGCGCAATGCTGTAGGATCCAGTGATCTTCAGCAACAGCGAGGCGTTGGCGACCAGTTGGGCAGCGGTCAGCGTAACAACCGGCGAAGCGTCGGTCAGCGCAATTGACGCGATCGAGCTGACATACGCATGCAGCGCCGTGATATTGCTGGCAATGTTGGCGGCGGTGTCGGAAACAGCCAGTCCCGTGGTCAACTTGGTGATCAGCGTGCTTTTGACCGCGGCAACTTGCGCAGCGGTGGCAGTGCCCGATACGGTGATTGCATAGGCGCCACCAATCTTCAGCAGCATCGCCGAATTTGCGGTCAGCTGGGTCGCGGTCAGCGCGAGCACAGGCGAACCGTCAGTCAACGTGATGGATTTGATCGTGGCAACCCGAGCCTGAAGGCTGTCAATCCGGCTGCTGACATTGGCCGCGGTGTCGGACACGGCAACGCCGCCGGTGACGTGCGACACCAGCGCGCTGCTGAGCGCCACGGCCTGGGCGGCGGTAACCGTTCCGGAAGCAATCGTGATGCTGTAGGCGGATGTGGTGATTTTCCCAAGCACAACGGTATCGGCCACAAGTGCTGCGGCAGTGATGCTGAGGATCGGGCTGGTGCCGGTCAGCACGATCGACGCGATCGAGCCGGAGCGGGCCTGCAGCGCGGTTAGATTGCTTGTGACATTGGCGGCGGTATCGGAAATCGCAAATCCCGTGGTCAGCTTCGTAATCAGGGTGCTGTTCGCGGCAACGGCTTGCGCCACCGTGGCGATGCCAGTCAATGTGATCGTCCAGCTGGCATTCGAAATCAGCAGCAGCGCATTGGCGTCGTTGATCAGCTTGGCCACGGTGATCGTGACAGATTGTGTGCCGGTTCCGGTCAAGGTGATCGACGCCAGCTTGCTGGCGGTCGCGAGAGTATGCAGCTGGTCCAGATAAGTCGCCACATTGGCGGCACTGTCGGATACGACGACTGGTGTCGATACGCTCGAAACGTTTAACGCAGCGGCAGCGGATGCGGTTATCGACACTGAAAATACTCCGGCAGAAATTAAGTTCACTGGAATTGTGTACGCGACGGTATATTCGTCATTACTGGCGATTTTGTGTGCTGCACTGTACGGCAGCCTTGCAAGACAGGTAGGCCCGCTGCGTTTCAGCGCGCCTTATCGGTGTCTGCTACTGCATTACAGCGGCCCCCGGTACCGTCGTGACACCGTCGGCCAATAGCATTTGGATCTACCGAGGTGATGCGGACCGTTAAGGTCAAATAACCGCCTGTCGGCGCCGCCGGTACCGCAAGGTCCGGAGCAGACCAGGCACGGTCGATCCAGCTCTCTGAGACCATGGCTTCCGACAAGCGGCCATTCGTGCATCTGTGCTGTTACCCATACCACGCAAATTGTTTTTGATTGATACGGTGAGTTTCTTAAGCAACCGTTAATGATGATAGGTACGTATGCAGAACGGGATCTGAAAGATGTCACGCGCGGGGCGCCGTCGCCCGCATCTGGTCGCAAAGGCAACGCGGATGCGACGACGCCTGCCACGATATCATAACACTCCGCCGCAAAACCCCGACCGCTTGGTCGTTCCGCCTCAGCGTCGACCGGCATCGATATGCCGAACGGTCGAAATGATCGCCGCCCGATCGTTTCGGGCATTTGCTCTGGCAGCCAAGTTGGTAATGTGGCCGCGTGCTGGAAGAAACCCATACGAGCCATTACGACCCAGTAATGCGTCCCAGTAACGCGGTCCAGTGGCACGATCCGGTGATCAACGAATCACGCCTCGGCGGGAAGGCACGGTCCGTTCGCCATTCGTCCCTTCGGAGGAAGCGGCCGCCGAACCTTAAATCGGCATCACCCAGCTGGCACCGGATACGCGGCGGGTGAGGCCCCGGCGTATCAGTTCGACCCCACAGCGATCGCGATCGGAATCCTGATCAGGTCACGGTCCATGCTCGTTTTGCATCCCGTCACATTAAACCGTGTCAAAAACAGTTCCGCCGTGCTTCCAACCGTCATGAAGTTGCGGTCTGTGCTGCCGGCGTCCAACAACGAAGGATATGCAACCGGCGCCACGTCGCCACACTGATAGGCCCCCTCACCCAATCCGCCCATAAGCCGGGCCGGCTCCGACCAGTCAACCAGGTTTCGGCTTGTGGCATAGAATACACCCCCGTCATGAGCCGCATTCATCATCAGCGCGATGAACAGCCCGGTCGGTGCATGACGCACCAGGCTGGTGACCGGCCAGCGGAGTTGACCGCCCCCCACCGGTACACACACATGCCCATCCTTCGCCGCGGGTCCGGCATAAGGATCCACGAACGCGGCGCCGAACCCCGCGCCATCCCAGGCGCGCCACGCGGTTGGATCGGCGATCCGATCGGTCCGTAACAGACAGTTGCCGGGCCGCTGCGCCCGCGCTTCCGTCGCAAAAACGGTCATGAACAGCATGCCATTATCCAGGACCATGTTGGACGGATTAAAGTAGCCGACATGGTGCCCCGTCACTTCATCGTATCGATACGGCAGCGCCGCCACCAGATCGGAACCCGGCGCCAGACGACTGAAAACCATGCCCCCGTCCCGTGAAACCGCCTCCGTGACGGCATTGTACCAACAATCCAGATACCGGCCGCTCGGGCACAACGCCGGCCGCCGATTCCCTTGGAACTCATTGTGAACCGCGGCGAAGATCGTGCGCCCGTCCGGCGTGTAAAGACTGGCGATCCAGGCACGGTCGTCAAAAGCCGCCGGATCATCACGCTCGTCGCCCTGGAACACGATGCGGCAGTCGTTGGACAGGTTCAGCAAACCCGGACCGACAAACCTGCGGTTATGAAAATGCGTCGCATAGAGCTGCACCGCCCCGGACGCGACCCGGATCGCCCGCGCCGGAGCATCCGGAATGTCCGCCGGATCACAGGCGTTGCGCGATTTAGCGAACACCGTCGCGGTGTCCCCGGCCACCGAAAGCCGCAGCCCCGGCTGAACCCCCGCCCCACGCGCGCCAACACAGGCAAGAACGCCCAGCAGGCACGCCGCCGACAGCGACAGACACGCGTTCACGATCCGACCAGGAGCCATCACGCATCATCCCCATCAAGTTCGGTTAGCGCAGATCCCGCTCAGCGACCTCATCCGATTGGATGAAGTCGCTCCACAACAATGAGCCGGAACGTCCCCAGTAACCCAACGCCGACGGAAACCGGCCCAGCGCGCCGGATCGGCAACGCATCACCATCGGTGGCCGAACCTCTAATCGGTCGGCCTGCTGAAAAGAAAGCAATTCGTGCCACGGACCTGACGTTTTCTTACAAACACGAACCCCGGGTTCGGGGCACCGGCCAGACCGCGCGATTGGCCGCCATCCGATCTACCCCTTGGAAGGCAGCACTCGGATCGGGGCAATATCAATGACAGCGCGCTCACCCATCTTGAGCGGAGACAACGGTTCCACATAGAGGCTGACGACCAGCGGCTTGCGCAAACGCGGTGGTATCGTCAGGGACAAATCCTGTTCCTCCGCACCCCTGAAGATATGGCGACTCCGCACCGTCAACCCATCCATGCCGGTAACCTCCAGCGTGGCCAGAACCGGCAGGGACTCTTCGATCGCATATCCCGCCCGGATCGTCACCACACTGCCCGGCAACAGATGCACGCCGGTCCAACGCAGCGCGGTCGCGTCGGCGGCCATTCCGGTTGCATGCAGACGATAGATGTCGTCGTCGATCAACCGGCACCACTCGGTGCCGCCAATGCGCTCCGGCATGCCGCCCCGAAGATCGCCCGGAACCGGTCCCAAAAGATCCGGCCCCGCGCCCACCGGAAACGGCAGCGCCACCACCCCTGGCCCCACCCCCGTAACCACCGGCTCAGGCTCGGCCGGCGCATCCGCATTATGCGCCAGCGCCAGAGCCAGCACCCGGAGCCAATTGACGTCGTCGCCTTCGTCTGAGTTGTTGTATGACGCAAAGCGGGCGACGTAGCCACGCATCAGGTTGCGGTCGAGCAGCTCGACAGTCCCCGCACGCGCCGCATCGTCTCGAACCTCAAGCAGCAGGAAGCGGGGCGACGTCGCGTGGCGATAAATCTGATAGTGGATCGCCTCCAGCACCTGCGCAGGAATCCCGCTGTTCGCCTTGATCACGAAAACCGGGTTCGGATGCATGAACTTCCGGCGCAGCTTCTCGGTCAGATACCCGAGCTTGGCCTCCTCCCGGGCATGGATCACTCGGCGATGGTCTTCGTCCGCATCAAACGTCAGCGTGCCTGCACGCAACGAAGAGTACATCTGCGAATGCCACGCCGTGCCATAATGCAGATCGCGCACCATCTTGGTGTTCTGCGGGACAAGATTGCCGAATTCGTAGATCTCTTGGAAATCACCGCGCAACGTCGCCAGAACGCTCTCCGGGCGTATCGACGCCCAGCGGAACAACATCCCGTCCTCGAAGCCAAGCCGGCGCAGCACGAAGCCGAATTCGCAGTTGTCGCCGAAACCCTCAAGCCGGGCCAGGTCCGGTTTCGCTATCGTCTGCCCAACCCGGGGCTCCAACGCCATTGCCACGCCGACGCTCATGACAAACCCTCTCCGTGTTATTTTCGCTGAACCATCATGCAGGGAAGCCAAGCTCACGCCGCTGCTGCCACCGCTGCCCTGCCGTAGCCCTGCGGATGCGCTTCTCGCCACGCCCATGCCGTTCGGACAATATCGTCCAACCCGGTGTACCGCGGGCGCCAACCCGTCTCAGCCCTGATCAGATCGGACCCGGCAACCAGCACCGCCGGATCGCCCGCACGTCGTCCCACAAAGCGAACCGGCACCTTCCGCCCGCTCACCCGTTCGACCGATTGCAGCACCTCCAGAACCGAACTCCCGCGTCCGGTTCCAAGATTGTACGTCACGCTTCGCCCATCGAGCGCCCCCAGCGCCCGGATATGCGCATCGGCCAGATCCTCGACATGGATGTAATCCCGGATGCAGGTGCCATCCGCGGTCGCATAGTCCGTCCCGAAGACCGAGATTTCAGGCCGCCTGCCCAAGGCCGCATCGATCACCAGCGGGATCAAATGCGTCTCCGGATCATGATCTTCACCCGCCCGCCCCTTGGCATCGGCGCCGGCTGCATTGAAATACCGCAGGCACGCACTTCGCAGGTCGAAACATTCATCCGCCCATCGCAGCGCACGCTCGATCATGTGCTTGCTCTCGCCATAGGGAGAACCCGGATTGATCGCCGTCTCTTCTGTCAACGGTTCACCCCCGGCGTTACCGAACAGGTTGGCGGTCGACGACAGCACAAACCGCTTCACCCGATGCCGGACACAGGCCTCGATCAACCGGATACCGTTCCCCGGATTTTCCGTCAGGTAGCGGAACGGCTGCTTCATGCTCTCCCCGACCAGCGAAAGGGCGGCGAAGTGCAGCACCCCGTCCCAAGACCCCTGCCCCAGCACCTCCTGGATCTGCCTTGCATCCGCGAGATCGCCCTCGATCAACCGTGCCTCGGCTGGTACCGCCGCCCGATGCCCTTGGGACAGGTTGTCGAATACGACCACCTCATGCCCCCGGTCCAGCAGCGCAAGCACTACATGGCTGCCGACAAAACCGGCTCCGCCCGTAACAAGATACCGCTGCGACATCAAATGTTACCCTATAATGAAATGAATAAAAGCCGGTCAAAAGCCAAGTTCAGAGCAACATCGGCGCGACAGGAACAGTCAGCCTGACAAAGTCGCGCGTACAAATAACGAAATAGAGAATGCTGACCGTTTACGATCCGCTACAACAGGCTCGAAAGTTTCACTCCTCACGCATACCGTGCCGCATGCCGTCGCGGATGGGCGAGATAATGAAATCGAGCGCGCTTCGCTCGCCACCGATGATCAAAAGGTCAGCCGGCATTCCGGGGTACACCAGGACCCCAGGAAACGGCTTGAGCGCGTCACGGTCCAGCTCTGCCCGAACATAGAAAACCGGATTGTTCTGCGCATCCAGTTGCCGGTCCGCCGCCACATAAACCAGCCGTCCTTCAACCGTCGGGACACGATGCGCCTTGTACGCTGACAGCCTGACGTTCACCCGCTGTCCGACATGGACATGCTCGATGTCGGTCGGCGCGACCGGCGCCTCGATCAACAGCCGTTGTTCAGCCGGCACGATATCCAGTACCGGCTGCCCAGGCGAAATACTGCTGCCGGGCGTGAAGGACTTTATATCCGTTACAGTGCCGTTTTCCGGTGCCACGACCTCCCGCTTGCTCAACAGATCCTCGGCCGCCTGCAAACGCTGCGCCGCATCGGCCCGCGCCGCCTGGGTTTCCTGCAGATCCTTGGACGCATCGGACCGGCGCGTCTCAGCATAATTGGCCATCTCAAGCTTGGTCTGCTCGATCGTGTGCCCCGCGTCGGCCAGCCGACCGGCCGCATCGCCAATGGCGCCTTGAAGTTCCGCGACCGCTCGGCGCAACTCCAGCGACTTGCTTCTTATCTCCAGGTGATCCCGAAGCAGGTATTCCACGCCACGGGATTGTTCCTCGGTCAACGCCAAACGGGTGTTCAGGAACACGATCTGCGCCTGCAGAGTGACCACCTGCGACTGCAATTGCTCAATCTTCCGCCCGCCAATTCGCGCATTGCCGTCAAACGTGTCCCATCGCGACGCGAAAAGGTTCCGCTCCGCCTGCACCAGTGACGCGACCGTCGCATCCTTCTCCGCTGCTGCCATCAATTCAGGCGGCATCACAAGCTGCCGTTGGTCCTTGGTTTCGGCCGCAAGCCGGGCAGCCTTGGCAACCGCCCCCCAGTACAGCGCCTTGGCCTGGTTCATCGCCGTCCGCAGTTGCACATCGTCCAGCAACAGCAAGGTCTGACCGGCGCTCACCTGGTCGCCCTCTTTGACCAGCAGTTGCTTCAGAATGCCGCCGTCCAGCAAACTGACCGTCTTGCGCTTGCCCGCCGCCACGAACAGCCCCTGTGCGGAAACCGCGCTGTCCAGGGGCGTGAGCGAGGCCCACACTCCAAGCCCGCCAAAACCGAGCGCCACCGTAATCGCACTTGCGATCGCGATTCGGCGCAGCGATGGAACCGCCCAGGCCTCTTGTCCAATCCGTGTGTCAACCGCCGCGGTCATGTCTCGTTCTCCTCAGGCCACAACTGGGCGTTTCGTCGCGGCGACCACGGCCTGGGTCTCCGCCCGCGGACCAAATTCCTCAACACATCCATCGCGCAGCACCAGCGAGTAATCCATCCGCGCCAGCAGCTTCGGTCGATGGGTCGCCACGACGATCACCGCCCCGGCCGCCCGCGCCGTATCGATCGCTTCCAGCAGCGCCGCCTCGCCATCATGATCCAGACTGGCATCCGGCTCATCGAGCACCAGCAGCCGCGGCGTGCCAAACAGCGCGCGGGCAAGAGCGATGCGCTGCCGCTGCCCGCCTGACAGCGACGCAACCGCCTGACCGATCCGCGTATCGTATCCCTGCCGCAGGCGGCCAATGATCTGGTGCACATTCGCCGCCTGCGCGGCATCAATGACCGCCTCGGCCGGCGCTGCCTCAAACCGGGACACGTTGTCCGAAATGCTGCCGTCAAGCAGGTGGATGCCCTGCGGCAGATAGCCGATCCGCGCCCGGTCGCCGGACATGATCGAAATCCCATCCAGCCGGACGCTGCCCTGCGTCGCCGGCAGCACGCCAACCAGCAGGCGCATCAAGGTGGATTTTCCCGCCCCGTTCGGACCCAGTAGCGCCGTAGCCGTCCCTGGCCGCAACTCCAGGTTGATATCTCGCAGCAGGGCGCGGCCCGAAACCGGCGCATCATACCCAACCCCACGCAGGATCAGCCCGACCTCCGCACCGGTCTCGGCAACGACCTCGGCGCCATCAACCTCGGCATCATCCTCCATCGCCGCCAGCAGGATGGTTATCCGCCGCCATGCCGCATGGGCTTCGATCCAGCGACGCCAGGTGGAAACCAGGGAGTCGAACGGACCGAGCACCTTCGCCAGCAGCAGGTTCGCCCCCATCAGGCTCCCGGCCGACGCCTGCCGTGACAGGATCAGCACCGCGCCCATGGCCATAACACCCGCCTGCATGCCCAGCCGGACGACTTTCGCGATGCCGGCCACCCGTTGCGAGCGCTCACCCGCGGCCCGCATTCGCTCCATCGCCGCCGCATGCCGCCCCGCCCAGCGCCGCGCCAGCGCCGCGAACATGCCCAGGCCCTCGATCAGCTCCGGCTCGCTGAGCCCGGCCGCGAGCTGGTTGCCCGCCCGCGAACGCTGTTCAGCCGCCGCCGTCATCGCCGGGCGCACCAGCACATCATTGACGATCCCCACGATCGTCAGCACCGAAATCCCCACCAGCCCCAACCAGCCAAACGCCGGATGCAGCATGAACATGACCGCCAGCAGCATCGGTGCACACAACGCATCGAGCGGCGTCGCAACAACCCCCGAGGACATGAACGACCGGATCTCGTTCAGGTCCCGCAACGCCTCCGCCCCGGCGGAACTGTCTCCCGCCATGCCGCGCCGCACCGCCGCCTCCAGCACCGGCACACTCAGGGCCCGGCCGACACTGTCCGCGATGGCGATAAGGGTGGCCGAACGCAGGTAGTCGAGAACGCCGTAGATCACCAGCCCAACACCGCAGGCGACTGACAGCATCGCGACCGTGTCCATGTTCTTGCTGAGCAGCACCCGGTCATAGAGCTGCATGTCGTATATCGGCACCACCATCACGGCGACGTCGATGAACAACGTCAAAAACAAAGCCAGCCCAAGCCCTGACCAGAGCGCCTTCCGGGCGTGACCAACCGCCGATGCATGGCGGCGGCTCATGATGTCGCTACCTTGGCCTCGGCGCGGACCAGCCGCACCTGAGGCCCGTCCATCGCCCGCAACACCTCCGCGCTCGGGCCAAAATGCTCGATCATGCCCTCACGCAGTACCAGCAGCTTGTCCACCGACCGCACCACCGATGGCCGGTGCGTCGAGATCAGCACACCGATTTTCTCCGCCCGCAGCCGCGTCAGCAGTTCGGCCAGCATCACCTCACCATCCTTGTCGAGAAATGCATTCGGCTCATCCAGAATGAGCAGCCGCGGCGACCCGTAGAGCGCCCGCGCAAGTGCCACCCGCTGCCGTTGCCCGGCCGAAAGCGTGAACCCGCCGCCGGCGATATGCGTGGCGTAGCCGTGCGGCAGAGCGGCGATCGCCGTGTGCACGCCCGCCCGCTTCGCTGCCGCGATCACAGCCTCAAGGTCCGGCACGCCACCACGCGCGATGTTCTCGGCGACCGAACCGTCCGTCAGCACGGCCGACTGCGGCACATATCCGATATGCTGCCCGAGATCCTCGCGGTTCCAAAGATAGGTGTTGTGTCCGTCAAGAAACACGCCACCCCCGCTGGGTTCCACGGCGCCAAGCAACAGCTTCATCAACGTCGACTTGCCGGAAGCCGACGGGCCGATGATGCCGATGATCTCCCCAGGCGCGACCTGGAACGAAATGCCCCGCAAAATCGCCCGGTCCGCACCCGGCGGCATGAACACCAGACGCTCGACAACCAGATGACCCTCGGGCCTTGGCAACGCATGGCTGTATCGCGCGGGCACCACTTCCTGCAGCAGCAGCCTCACCCGTCGCCACGCAGTGGCGGCATCGGCCCATTGTCGCAGCGTGCCGGAGAACTGCTCGAACGGCATCAGGATCCGGGCCAGGATCATGTTCCCCGCCACCAGCGTGCCGGACGACGCATACCCGTTCAGCACCATGACAAGCCCGGTCGCCACCATCGCGCCGGTCATCGCGCTGCGCAGGGCACGGGTCATCGCGGTAACCGACCTGGTGCGCAGCAGCGCCCGCGTGCCTGCCGACAAAGCGTGGTTCTGCGCCCTCTCCCACCGCCGCGCGAGCGTCGGCAGCATGCCCATCGCGATCACCGCCTCCGCGCTGCGCGTCGCCCCGGCGACATCACGGAAACCATCGACGCTGGCCTCGTTCGCTTCCATCATCGGTCGGCGCGCCACCGCGTCACCCAGCAGGTTGAGCCCGGCAAGAATGAAGATAAAAGCGGCAGCGAGCGCCGCATAACCCCAGCCCATCGCGAACAGCACCAGCAACAGCACCGGCGACCAGAGCAGATCGAACGGCGCTGTCAGCGACGGGCTGGCGATGAACTGCCGCAACGTTTCGGCATCGCGGATCGCCTGCATCGGGTTCGCCGCCCGCATTCCGGCGATCGACGCCGCCCGCAGCAAAGCCGGCGAAATGCTGCGGGCAAACCGGTCCCCCAGCGCCCCCAGCGCGGACGCACGCAAATGATCAAGAATGACGTAGAACACGACACTAACCGCAAGCCCGGCTGTCAGGCCGATCAGGGTCCGCATGTTGTGGGTGGTCATCACCCGGTTGAACACCTCCATGTTGTAGAGGGGAACACCCAGGGCAGCAAGGTTGCATACGAAACTAATGGCCCCAAGGCCAAGTGCCCCGCGGATCGCCTGACTGCGAAGTTCGGCCACAAGAACGGCGCCGCTGTCCCCGGCCGCCGCACGGGCGTGATTGTTGCGTAGTGCGCCGGCCATGTCCTGCTTCCTCCGACCGCTCAGCCGCCGAGCGATCGAACAAGGCCGACCAACGACACCAGCAGCGCCATCCCCGAAACCCCAAGCGCCCACATCGCCGCCCGCGGAAAGCGCGCGGAACTCGGGGGCGGACGTCGGCCCGGCAAGCCGGGATAGTTGATCGTCCAGCCGCACAACAAACCGCTCGACCGCCGAAAGCTGTTCGGCGGTTCCCGCATGCATCTCGGCCAGACGGGCGAACACCACGGATGGGGACTCGGCGTCCGGGTCCGCCCCGGCCGCCTTGGCCGTCAGCGCCGCCTGCAGGTTCCGATGGATCAACCGCTGCGAATTCAACAGCGTGTCCACGCCGCGCATCAGCTTGGTGACTTGATCCGATAGCCCCTCGGCAGCCGGAGGCGCACCGATCGGCATCGCCTCGCCATCGCCCGCGCGCGCAAAAACCCGCAGCTCCGCCGCCCGGCTGCGCACTTCAGCCGGGATCTCGATCTCATATGCGTGGCGGCCGTCACCGATCCCGTTGCTCGCCAGGTCGGCCCGTGGCAGGTCCGCCACCGTCTCGGCAACGACCGTATCACCGAGGCAAAGCCCGATCGCCACACGGACCTCCGGGGTCGCAGGCGCCCACGCCCATCCAAGGATCCGGTCGCCCGTCGCCGCCTCGACATAGCCGACAACCTCCGGCAACGCCGGAGCCGCGGCACGAATATTCGTCACCGCACTCATGCGGCTAGCGCCGGTTTGACCGCGGTCGCCGCTGCTTCATCGACCATCTTGTTCGGTATTCCGTTTTCTTCAAGAAACAGACGGGCGTCCCGATAATGTTGGTAATAGGCCCGGTTGAATTTCTCAAACAAGTCTTGATCCCAGTAATCCTCCAGCCGGAACGCCTGGCCCCCAAACACATTGAAGCTTGGGATCTGGAACGTATCGACGAATTCTGCCGTCCGGCTGTCGTATGTGAAGTAAACCGATGGCACACGGTTGGCGAGGCTGATCAGGTTGCCATGCAGCCGATACCCCAGCACCAGATCCTTGGCGCGGACAAACTGCTCGAACTCGCTGACGGAATCGGCATAAAACAGCCGCGAGCGGTAGATCTTCTCCAGCGGATCATCCCCGCCGTACAGCCATTTTTGGTCGCGCAGCTGACCAATCGCCGCCTCGCGCACGTCCTCCGTGCCCCACAGCACCTTCTTTTCCTCCACCTCGCCCTGCGCCATCACGTGCAGGTCGAAGCGACCGGCCAGATCAAGGATCGTCTCGCGCTGCAACACCAGGTAACGGCGAATATCCTTGGCATAGGCATGGCCGACCTCTCGCCGCAGGGTGAAGCCCATCCGCCGCACCTGGTCCAGCGGAGGAAGGTCAATCCGCAATGTCGGGTCGTTCTTTCGGAAGATCGTCGGGCAACCGATGATCCGGACGTTTCTGATCCCCAGCGACCACAGCACATCCGCGGTATAGGCGCCCCGCACCCCAAACGATACGCACCGTTCGGCGATGCAGTCGAGGACACGCCGGGCATCCCGGGTCAGTTCCAGCTTGCCCTTGGCCGGAGCCTGCGCACCGATGCCGAAGGCAATGACCGGAATACGCAGCCGGCTGAGCACGGACGGCGCATTCTCCCAGTCCATCTCAGGATGCAGGTAGTTGGAACCGCGCAGAATGGCGAAATCTGTACTCGCTGTTGTAGCGCTCGATGTCGGCGTCCGACGGATTACGGATATCCAGCCCGGCCAACTGCTTGAAGTGCAGCAGCTTCAGTGAACTGTCATAGACAAACGCATCGCCGATATTGTGGTAATGGTCAGGCGCCTTGTCGAAACTGAGGTGGCTGTACCAGCGCACGCAATCATGGTCGTAGACTTCGCCGGATGGGCTGATCACCAGGATCTTTGTCATCGATGTTATCCTTTCTGTCAGGCGGCTTTGCGCCGGCTGGGGCGTACCACCCGCTTCGCCGGTGCCTGACGCCCAGCAATGATTCCGCGATACACAGCAAGATGCCGGTCGGCGAACCCGGCAAGATCAAGCGGCTTCGGCGCCTTTTCCCGCAATCGCTTCCACAGGCCGTTCTCCGTCAGCGCCTCGGTTAGCCGGTCCGCCAGGTCCTCCCGGCTGCCGGCCCGGAAATGCAGACCGTCGATGCCCGGCCGAACCTTCTCCGCCATGCCGCCGATATCCCCGACGATCGGCGGACGGCCATGCAGAAAAGCCTCCTGAATGACAACCGGGCTGTTCTCCCACCAGATCGACGGCATCACCAGCCAGTCCACCTGCTCCATCAGCCTAGGTAGCTCTTCAGCACGATAACTGCCGAAAAACCGCGCCCTGCGCCCGGCACGTTCAATCAGCCGCTCGAACCGCTCCCGGAACGCCGGCGGCTGATTCTCCAGATTGCCTCCAAAGATCGAAAGCGTCGCGTCGTTCCCCCAGACCGCGTCGTCAATCGACGCAACCGCCTCGAGCAGAACGTGGAGCCCCTTGAACTCCGACACCTGTCCAAAGAACCCGAAACGCCCGCGCCGCCCCTCGCCCGAGACCTTCCGTGCCGGGGCAATCTGTTGCGGCGCCAGTCCGTTCTCGATCATCGTGAACCGCTCGCGTGGCAATCCCCATGCGCCGTACCGTTCGATCAAGAAATGGCTTGGTGAGACGAATGCATCGGCGAGCAGAAGATGATCCTTCAGAAACATCTCCCGCTGAAAAATCAAGCCAGGAGTATATTGCGGGAAGCAGCCGGCACATTCAGCCGGGGAAGCACTGCGGCACAGCGTATTACGCGAAGTCTTCACCATCTGCCCGTGATTGAGGCAGATCGAGAGATATTCGTGGAATGTAATGACAATCGCGGCGTCGGGCAACACATTCCGCACCTGCACGATGGCTTCGACGCCCAATCCGATCACGTGATGGAAATGGACCACGTCCGGCCGGACATGCAGCAGGTATTCCGCAAATGCCCCTTGCAGATCCGCCACGCCACCGTTCGAAAGCCAGAACTGGTCCCACGCTTCGGTGTGAAGGAAGGTTTCCCGCTCACCCTGGCGCAGGCTCATCAGCGGCGTGTCTGAATGGCGCGGCAGCGCGGCCGGCGCACGTGCCAGGTAGAACGCGTCGATCCCATCCACCGAACCCAACGCACGGAACAGGTTATGCGACGCAACCTCGGCGCCGCCGATCGAGAACGCCGGATGTCCGTGAGAAATGATCAGGATGCGCATCGCTTCAAACCTCCGCTGCAAGGCGCGCCCGCAGGCACCAGCCATCAACCAGCCGCGCAACCCGTCCGCCGTTTTCGGACGCCTCTGGCAACGACCGGTCAGCCGCATAAACCTGCGCTGTCGGCGTCCAGACCGATTTCACCCCGTTGCGCCGCAGCCGCAGAAACAGGTCCGCCTCCTGCATCGAAGGCGTCGTCGCCCCAGCCGTCGCCACCCCAAGACCCCGGATGGCCTCACACGGCATCAGGCAGCAGGCCAGGCTCGCGGTGATACTAGGCTCCGGCTCGGTGGCGGTGATCAAACTGACGGGCATCCCCGCGAGCCTGCGACGGATGCGGACATACGGCGCGACATCCAGTTTCTCGATCGCCTCGGTGCCCCCGAACCGGATCGAACTCGTCCTCGTAAACCACAGTCGGAGACACGCAGTTCATGCCCCCGCCAGCGGCCAGCGCGGCATGAAGCGCCCGCCGCCACCCAGGCGAACGCCCGATCGCACCCGGGTCCAGCAGCAGCAGGTGCGTCACCTTTTCAGCCGCCGACGCCACCACTGCAAGCGCGCTTGCCGCCGTTACCGCTCCCTCGATACGCAGCAGCGCCGGAACCACACGGTAGAACGCCGCCAAGGTCCGCAGCAACTCAGCGGCCGCATCGGTCCAGTTCTCGCCACAGACAAACACCACGCCCTCATCACGACCAAGCGGATCGCGCAGGAATTGCGACAACAGCGCACGTGGAGGCGTCGCATCCGTCAGAGGCACCACGATCGCAGTGGTCCAGGTGACCGGCACCGGCGACACCAAAATCGATTCGATCTTCGCACTATCGGCCGCCTGCAGGGCAAAGAACGGCGCCAGATGACCCTCGATGATCTGCATCGCCGACTGCTTGTGCAGATCCACACTCGCCAACAACCGCGTCCGCGTTGCCGCGTCCCCCACCGCGCTGACCGTCAACGGCATGAATCCGCAACGACCATCACGGAAAGACACGTCCAGGTAGAGCGACCCACCGTCGCTCACCGCACCGATCGAACGCGCATGGATCGCAAAGCCATGCCGGTGCTGGCCCGCGTCCATCTTCGGCAGCGCGGTATCGTTGCGAAAGGCGTCCGTGACATCCTCGCGTGCGATGCGGGTCCAGTTGCCATCCAACCGAGCGGACCCACCGCTTGTGCTGCACAGGCGGATTTCGGCCACGCTGCCAGTGGGATCATAAAGCCAGCCCGTCAGGTAGGTCCCTGCCCCCGCCGCGGCCGCGGCGATGTCGACCGCGATACGCACCGGATGGCCGCCGTCATAAAGTGTGAACCGTCCGTCGAAGCGGGGCCGCAGGCTCGCCTGCAGAATAGCCCGCGTCGCGGCATCACACTGGTAATTCGGCAGCGCGCCACGCAAATGGCTGACGGTTTCCTGCGCGGACAGGACGCGACGCTCTTTGATCATCGGACGCCAACGCATGCCCCGCCGATCGAGCAAAACGACAGCTTCGATCTGCGGCAGTTCACGTGCCATCGCTGCCGGAAGCACAATCGCCTGCCCAATCGCGGTGCCGCGCAGATCCGACCGCGCGAACAACGCCAACCGAGGCATGCAACGCTCAACCGCCATGCCGATCACGACCATTTCGCACTCGGGTCCCGGCGGCGCACCCCAACCCTGCAAAATGGCACAGTGATCTTCGACCGCACCAACCATCTCCACACAGCCATCGGGGGTGGAAGCGCGTTCCAGGAATGCCAGCAGCATGGCACGGATGTCAGCATTCCCGCGCGTCACCGCCGGCCCGAACATCTTGGTCAGGAACCGAGTGATCGCAACCGCATGCCCGGCTGCCAGACGGGCCAGTTCCACGCCGAAATCCAGCGTCCCCAGAAAGCGCGACGGCAATCTGGCCAGAACGCCTGCCGCCTCTCCCTGGCCGGTCAGCAGCAATGTTTCAGCGGCTCGAACCGCCTCGCCGGCCGGCAGCTGCAGCGCTGCGACGAAGTAATGGGCGTTCCCCCCACCCGCCGCGAACGGCCAGCAAACACTGCGAAAACGCCCCCGCTGCACACCCGGCTTCTGATGCGCGACGGTGCCCTCCGCAGCCGGCTGCTCCTGCTGCCAGCCAAGCACCAGCAGCGTCTCCGGGGTGATCTGCCAGGCCGCTGAAATCTCGCCGAGCTGGGACACATCCGCGGCCGGCCGTTCCGCGAACGTGGTCGTGACGGCGTTCATGCTGCGCTCCAACGCGGCATCTTCGCCGCCGACATCAGACTGGTGTAGAGGGTGACGTGTTCATCCGCGGCGTCCTGGATCGTCCGGACCGGCCCGATCCCATCGCGAAGTTGCTGCCAGAGTCCCGGCTGCTCAATCGCCCGCTGCATTGTCTGCGCCAATGAGCGTGCATCGCCTCGGGCGAAGTGCAGCCCGTTGCTCCCGTTGCCCACAGCTTCGGCCATGCCGCCCACGTTGCTGCAGATGACCGGACGGCCATGCGCGAACGCCTCCTGGATCACCAGCGGCGCGTTCTCCCACCAGACCGACGGCACGATTACCCAGTCCACCTCGGCGATCAGCCTGGCTTGCTCATCCCGCGCATAGGCGCCGCGGTGCATCGCGTCCGGCGCCGCCTCCAGCGACCGCGCGAAAGCGTCCAGCGTGTCCTGCATCTGATAAGCCGTGCTGCCATGCAGGCTGAGCTGATGCGACGTCCCGGCCCGGCTCAGGCGTGCGGATGCGTCCAACGCCACCGTGGCACCCTTGAAGCGGTTGATATGGCCAAAAAAGCCAAACCGGTCACGCCGGTCGTCCGGCGCCTGGCGCGCCGCTGTCCGGGGCCGTGCCGGCAGCCCATTGCGGATCACGTCAATCCGCTCGGGTACGATACCCCACTGAATGAACCGCTCACGCAGGAAATGGCTCGGCGAGATGAACTTGTCCACCGCGCGAAGCGCGCCACGGATCTGCAACTCGCGCAGTCGGAAGTCGGTTGCAGGACGATCGGGAAAGCAACGATGGCAGCCGTCGATCGATGCCGCCGAACATGGCAGCCCGGCGGTGGTCTGCATCTGCCCGTCATTCGCACAGATCGAATAAAAGTCATGCAACGTCATCACGATCTGCGCCCGGGGCAGCACCCGGCGGATCATCGGCAGCAGTTCGACCCCAAGCTGCAGCGTATGGTGCACATGCACCACATCAGGCCGAAGCTTCTGCAACAGAGCCGAAAATTCCGGCACGACGCCGTGCAGATCGGTCTGCGACAGATAGAAACTGTCGAAACCTGCGGTCCACAGCAGCAACTCGTCAGGTGCCGTGCCAATCGTCTGGAACGCCGTCCCCGGCGCCACGGACCGCTGCCCGCTCGACGTGCCCGCGAGGTAGGCGCCGGTGATCCCATCCCGTGATCGAAGCTCACGAAACAGATCAAGCGAGAAGATCTCCGTGCCACCGGCCTGGAGATCGGGATGCGAATGACAGAGGAAAAGGATTCGCACGGTACCGGTGTCCTATTCGAAGATGCAAATGTCTTGGAAGACAGCGCTGGGACGCCCGCTCCAGCAGCCATAAATCGGCTTCCGCAACCGACGCAGGCCAAAACGGAGGAATTTTTCGACCAGGTAGTCTTCATCAAAAGCGACCGCCGCCATGGGCGCCGCCGGGTCGCCATGCCACTCCGGCCCCGCCTGCTCGGGATCAATCCCGATCCGTCCATCCCCACGCCGAAGCGCCTCCCGCGCCGGCGGGTTCACCAGGAAGGCCGTAACGAAACACCGTCCGCCAGGGCCCAGCAGTCGCCCGATCTCCCGCGCATAGTTCAACAGCACAGCCGAGTCGATATGAGTAACGACCGATGTCAGGCAGATGAAGTCGAACGAACCATCAGCGAAGGGGAACCGAATATTCGCCGCACTCGTCAGCCCCGCGGGGTTATACAGCGGATGCCGAAGATCAAGATGCTGGAACCTGAAATTCTCATAACAGGCCGAAATGGTCCGCTCGCACCAGGCGATCCCCTCGGCGACAATATCGACACCCATGTAGCTGCCTGCGTCTGACAAATACTGGGTCAGCGGCACCGCCATCCGGCCAATGCCGCAGCCGATGTCAAGCACCCGCTCCTGCGGCTGCAGATCGGCCAGACGCACGAAATGACCAAGGAATTCAGCACCGATCGCCCGATAATCGCCGTCGCCGCAAAATGTAAGCTCTGCGGGCGGCGCCGGCAGAAACCGGTTCCGGCGCAGTTGCGCCTCCAGCCACTGGAACTCGCGGACGTCCATCACCGTAGCGCTCATGCCCGCTTCCTCCGCGCCGGTGCGGGCGCCGTCATCAAGGCGGCAATCGATGCGTCCCACCGGTCGTGGTGCAGCAGGCGATTGTAGAGAGCGGCATGCGTTCTGGTGTACCCGCTGTGCAGTCCGATCGAACGGCGTTCGAAATGGAACAGCTCGGCCTCGGGCACATAGGTTATCGCGGACCCGGTCGCCCGTATCCGCAAGCAAAGATCGGAGTCCTCATAGTCTCCGATAATATAATCTTCGCAAACGCCACCAATTTTTTCGAACAATTTGCGCCGGATCGCCAGCGCCGCGCCGGTCACGCCCGGCACGTCGCGCCGAACCTGCGCATCGCTCCAGTATCGTGGCATGCCCTTGTGAAAATGCCGGTTGAACCAGATGCCGTCCTCATCACGCTCGAAATGCAGACCGGCGTGCTGGATGGACCCGTCTTCGAACAGCAGCTTCGGCCCCGTCGCGCCAACTGCCGCGCGGGCGAACGGTTCCATCAGCGTGCGCAGCCAGCCCAGCTGGGTGGGCACGACATCCGAGTTCAGCAGCAGCAGAATTGGGGCATTCGCCTCACGCGCGCCCGTGTTGTTAGCCGCAGCATAGCCAAGATTCCGAGCCATTACGACAAGGGTGACCGGCAAATCGGTCAGACGATGCAGACCGCGCAACAGGTGTTCAACCTCGTTGCGCTGCTCCGGGCTGTCCAGCACGTAGATGATCTCCGACCCGCGGCAATCGGGATCTTCCGCGAGGGCAGCGAGTTGGAACCGAATAAATCCCAGATTGCGGTAAAGCGGGATCAGGATCGAAGCGATCGGCTTGGCCACCCTCTTGCCGATCTGGATCACCTCGGGCGCATCCTGCGTCTGCATCGCCGCCCGATGCAAACGTGCAGCTGCCGGAGCGATGCAGCGTTGCATCATCGATGGTGTAACATAACCCGACGGAATGCAGCCAAGAACCACATCGCGTGCCGCCGCATGTCCCATGGAACGCGGCGCAGGCGTAAGCTCGATGCGCGACCCGGAACGAAGCTGCAATGACAGGCTGGGTTGCACGGTGTGGCAGCCCGGCATGTCGGCGATATAGGCAACGAAACCTTGCTTCGCGTCCGCGCCTCGATGTGCCGCCAACGCAAACCGCTTTTCGATATCGGGTCGGCGCAGGCGCGCGACGCTGTCGGCGGTCAAGGTGATGCGGCCGGCGTCGGTCGTCAGACCAAGCTCGTCGATCATGCCTAGCGGGTCACGCAACCACCCGGCAATGAACATGCCGCCGTCGCTGTCCGGGATCGCAAGCTCGACCTCGCCACCAATGGGCTGCGACGGATCGTCCAGTTTCCGAGCGGGGGATGGGAAGAGCAGGTCCATTTCGCGCAGCAACTGCGTCACTGCGGCCGACCGGTTGCCGCGTCCCAAGGCCTGGCGGCATGCCGCACGTGCCTGCGCGCCGGGAACCCGACCCTTCTCCGGCAGCGAAAGGACATGCGGCGCGTATCCCGCGTCATCCACCGCCCAGACCGCAGGATCCGGACCGGAGGCCACGATCAGGTCACCCGACCTGACCCGGGGAACGATTTGCAACATCCCGGCTTCCAGCACTGGCGTCGTGCTGTGTGTGATCCCCCCGCTCCCGATCACCGACAGCATCGACCCGCGCGGGACGTCCATTCCGTTCAGTAGCACGCGCCCGGGAAGCACCTGCGCCTCAACCGTCGCCACACCCGCATTGCGCGCGCAGTCAAGCGCCAGCCGCATGCATATCTGGGCGAACGCCGGGGATTGCCGGAGACGAAACGCCGCGCAACAGAAATTCAGCAGAAACTCAAGCAGGCGCCACCGCGCCGCTGCATCGAGGTCCGCGGCTATGGCAAGCGGGTCGGTGCCCAGTTCGGCCAGATACAGCGGCAGGTGCTCGCCTTGGCCACTTTCGATAAGTAATGGGATGTCGTTGCCCTGGTCGGCCGGCAGCCGCACCGCCCCGATCTGCAGCAACTGAGGTTCCGTTTTAATCGTTACTATACCGTGGGGCGCGGGCAACGCCCGTCCACGGAAGGAAATGCCGATGCCGGCCCCACTTCGGTTTGGACCGGACATGGCGATCAGCGCAACCCCGGGGGCAAGTATGACACCTCGGGGCGGGGCGGCACCGGTCGCGATCACTCGGAGCATCATGTTGCGGAATATCCTGAACCCGGCCGATGTAAAACCGCCGCCCGTCCTGTCAGGGATGGGCGGCGGATGCTTAAATCAATGGACGTGGAAGTAGCCTGATGGATTATTCTGGATATCTTCAGCCCTAATATTCAACAGTGTAATAGTCTCATGTCCAAGCGTAATAACTGCGTTCCCGTTGTCATCGGAAACATGGGCAACCAGATCCTGCGGCGTCGCGATGTGCAGGCCGTTGATGTTCTTCGCGATCGAGAGACTGTCACCGTCGTGGAAATCAACCACCACGTTCTTGCCGCCGCCGTTGCCAAATACAAACGTGTTGTCACCAACCCCGCCGATCATCGTGTCGTCGCCATGACCTGCGTAAAGTGTGTTGTTGCCGTCACCGCCCGACAGAAACTCGGTGCCCGATCCGGCATGGATCGCATCGTTGCCGGAGCCGCCCAGCAGCAGGTCGCCACCTTGGCCGCCGTAAATGACGTTGTCGCCCGACCCGCCATGCACGATGTTGTCCTGGCCGCCGACACTGATGATGTCGGAGCCGGATCCGCCTTCGATGAAATTGTGACCATTGTAAGCGAAGATGACATCCTGCCCCGAACCGGCATGGACTTCAGTATTACCGCCCATCGAGTAGATCAGGTCATTGCCCTGGTCCGAATAAACCGTGTCATGGGCAAAATGCAGAAACATGTCGTCGCCAAATCCAGAGCTGTGGATCACCTCAGCGGCGTGAGTGTCTACAGTATAGGCGCTACCTGGGATTGTTGCCATAACGAACTCTCCATAAATAAAATTATATCTGACGAGGTCTTGCGTTAACCGATAATATCGCTTCTGATCTGCTGGAATTCGACCGCGTACCGCGGTATCTACAATACTCGATATTTCGTCCGGTAAGTCTCTCTGCTGTTCAACGCACGCACCTTGCTTCTGTCAGGACTGGCAACGTTCTTTATTTATTTATACATTTATTGGTCTTGTATCGGCCAGTACATCTGTCCAGCCGGGACAATAATGGTATTTGCCAGCATGGAACTGGAAGTCCGAAACAGTCGATCATCCAGTATCCTTCTCTTCGACACGAAGCTCTTGTGAGCACGTGATTGTGAGTACCGTCTGCGGCTCGCCAGAGCAAGCAATCTAACATATTTTTTAATTTCGATGTGTTTCCGCAATCATCGTGACAGTTCAACGTCCGAGTTCGGTGATGATGTCGATCTGATATCTATCTCGATATGAACAAAAAGTCGTCCTTTTGCTGCGGTTTGCCTAAAAAAAGAACCAAGACCAGATATTGCATCCAAGCACCTTTGCCGGGTGACACAGAGTGAAACGTGCCCCCACCGTGCACCCCGTCGCGACCAAATGAGGCGCTGGGCATGGGCGGCCGGGCGCGCGACCAACGGTCCGCGGTGCCGGGCGCGGCGACGGCCCAATGCGCCGCCCGAAGCACCCGGCAGGCTCCCCAATCCCCATCCATGGTCGGACCCATCCGGCAGGATCGTATCCCGCAGAATGGGCCGTCGTCGGTCAAGCAACTCCGCATAGCCCGAGTGGCCCGATGCCGACACAGGGTTCCCAAGCGACAGGTGAATCCGCCCACCAAATCAATGGCTAGCAACAATCCTTCGCAATACGGTCCGTCAAATCGCGTCCACCAGCGCCGTCCTCAGACGCGCCCCCGCGAAATCGAGAAAGGCCCGCAGTTTGACCGGCAGCAACGGTTGCCCGGAATAAAGGAAGCTCACCGGCAGCGGAGCAGGCTCGAACGAACGCAAAAGCAGGGTCAGCGCACCAGACCGCACCGCGTTCGCAACCTGATAAGATAGGACCCGTGTTACACCGGCCGAGGCCAACGCCGCATCAATCGCCGCCTCGGCGGTGTTGACGACAAATCGCGCCGAAATTGATACCGCCATCGCCTGCTGGCCGACAGCAAAGGTCCAGGCTTGCGGCGAATAGAACCCGTCGAACCTGATACAGTCATGTGCCTCCAGATCCTCAGGTTGCAACGGAAGGCCACGCGAGGCCAGGTAGTCCGGACTGGCACAGGTCACCCAGCGGACCGACCCCAATCGCATGGCGATCAGGCTGCTGTCGGGCAAATCACCGATCCGGACCGCCAGATCGATATGGTCATCAATCAGATTGACAAAGCGATCGGCAAGCACCAGCCGCACGTCAACACCCGGGTAGGCTTTGAGGAAATCCAGCACAACCGGTTGGACATGCAACCGGCCGAACACGATCGGTGCGGTGATCGTCAGACCGCCCTGTGGGGCGCGATATTCACCCGCAGCGGTTCGTTCGGCTTCGCGGAGGTCTTCCAGGATGCGTCGGCACGCCGCCACATAGGCACGCCCCGCCTCGGTAAGCGACAGGCGCCGGCTCGTACGCAACACAAGCCGCGTCCCCAAATGCTCCTCAAGCTCGGACACCTTCCGGCTAACTGTGGCAAGCGGCATGCCAAGTGCCCGTGATGCAGCCGACAGACTGCCCCCGTCCACCGCCGCAAGCAGTGTCTCCATTGACTCCAGACGATCCATCTAAAATTCCGAAAAATGGTAGGATCACACCGAAACTACTGAATATCGTGTCAAAATGGAAGTCGTCCGCCCGTTTCTGACCCCCGCCCCTCGTCCTCCCTCGCATGGAAAGCATGGCTGAAAGCGCGACAGACCAGCCGCCAACACCTCCTGCCCCAGCCCGGAAGGCTCCACGATACTCAAGGGCTGCCTACGCTTACCCACTCGTCCACAACGAAAAGCCGCTGACATCATCCCTGTCGCCCGATCCCGCCGCTTGTTTCCCAAGCGTCGGGTCAATCAGTCCACCAAAACAACGGCTGGTAACAGAACCTTACGGCACCGTCAGCCAGATCATATTCACCAGGGGATTCAAGACAGAATTTGGCCGGGCTATCGCCACCAAGCCGATCATCGTCGCAGCGGATACCAATCGCGCGCGCGCCGTGAACCTGGGATGACCCACATGTCCGCTAGCCTGAGGCGTCCGCTGCAGGAACAGTGCAATCTCGAACCACACTTGAACCGTCGCCAGGCACTTAGCCCTTGGCGTGCCTATACCTGATCGCCCGACAGGCTGAAGCCCAGTTCGATGGCCGTGCCGCCGCGATAAGGCCGTGCATGGTCGCACAGCGCTTCCAGGATCAGAAGACCGCGGCCGCTGCCGAGATTGACCACTGCCGTCGTTTCGCCAGAACCAGCCCCGGTGCTTCGCTTGTATCCCCGACCGCTGTCCCTGACGACAACCCGAAGCATCGTCTTCGTCCAGCGCGCCTCAACCACAATCAGCCTGTGGGACGCCTCGGACGACGCAAGCCGCGCTTCGATCATCTCGTGCCACGCCACCAACCCCTGCACACTGTCCCGGAGCCCTGAACCAAGCTCCAGATTCCCATGCAGCGTGGCGTTCATCAGCGCCTCCTGCAGCGCAGTAACGACACGCTCGCGAAGCTCTTGCGAAAAATCCAGTCGCGCCTCAACGGCGGCCGTGAACGCCCTCGCAACTGGATATCGATAGGCTGAACACGTCGTGATCGTCAGCCTGATACGCCGGTCGGAGTGTCGACGCGGTGCGCGCCAAACGTCACGCGCCGCCGGGTGCTCTTCAACGCAGTCAGTGACCGGCCGAATCAGTGCGTGCGCCAAAGATTGTCTCCGAGGCACCATCCCAGAAGGCAAGCGTCGGGTTGGGGCCGGGGCGGGCATCTTGCATGTGCACGGCCGCTGCGATGTCGTTACGACTGGACGGTGAACAGCGTGTCGAATTTGGTGACCGCGAACATCCGCTTCACCTGCCCTTGCGGCTTCCGCAACAGCAGGTTCCGGCTCACCTTTCCAGCCTCATCCTTCGCGATCAGCAACATCCCAAGACCCGCCGAGTCAATAAACTCCAATTGTGACGAGTCAATCACGATTTGCGGACCCTTCGATCCCACCAAACGGTTAACCAGGTCCAGAAAGGCCGTGTGATCGGTGAACGTGAACTCGCCGCTGATGGAAACAGTCGCGCCATCGCCGTTGAATTCAAACCGCATCGTTGTTCTCCTAAAAAAGCTCGATTGACCCGGTCGACGACGGCCCACCTTGATCCGGCGCGACATCAATCCCGTCCAACGGAGTGCCATCGAGTATTTGTGCGACAAAGCGCTCCCGCATCTCGCTCATGGTATACCGCGCAAGCAGGTTCTTCACCCAACCCGTATCCGGATCGGCGACATCCAAAAGTTCGGGCACTGCGGCCGTCGTGCTTTGCTTGATCTGCTCAAGCGCCTGGTCGATCACCTGCAGTGTATCCACGACATGTTCCAGCCGCTGTCGCGCTCTGTCCTGAAACTGCAGCCCGGTAACCATCGCATCCACGTCGGCCGAAATTTCCGCCGCCTCCGTCACCGCGTCACCAACAATGACCTCCAAATGGCCGTTGCGCTTGACCAATGCCCTCAGAAGGACTTCAAGTCGGTCCTTGACCAGCAGATTGTCAGTCATATCAACAGTCGCAATCCGCTGGAGGGTGGAATGGCCGTTCCTGATCCCGTCCGTGATCGCCCTGATTTCCCGATTCATCGTGGCCGCGAGTTCTTGCGTAACTTTGGAAAGATCACGGACCTCGTTGGCGACAATCCGAAACGCCGCACCTGCGCTTCCGGCGCGCTCCGCTTCGATACGCGCGTTCAGCGCAAGCATCTTTGTGGTGCCATTGACGCTGTCGATCTGGTCAATACACCGCTCGATGCTCTGCACATTCGCATCGAGTACGCTCAGCGCGTACACCATCGACATGAGAATCTTTCGCCAGAAGAAGAATCTTCCCGACAACTTCCCCAAGCGTGCCCTCGAATAGTGCGGTGACTTCGTCGATCCGAACGTTCTTCCCCTCGACTTCGATACCCATCGCCAGACTGGTCAGGCTTTCAACCCGAGCCGACTGCCGCTGCGCACTCAAAGCCAGGCGCTGAAACCGCTGGCTAAGCGCATCGGCTTCAGTCTCGACGAAGCCCGAGGTGCGCCCGATCTCTCCCGCCAGAGCCTGGATAACCCGTTGTTGCATGACAGCGAGCGACATCCAACCCTGTAACAGTTCCGTATGTGACGTCTGCGGAACAGCATCCGCTGTCGGCCGCTCCGGCGCCGTCAACACGCTGACCGGCGGCGCTGCCGTTTTGGCGGGCTTTCTGCTCAGTCCAAACATGTCACACCCGGATGCCGCGTTTTTCTGTTGTCTTGCAATGATGCAGGACCTGCTCGGGGATTTTTCCGATCGGCAACTCCATTTCGGTGGCGCCGCAGTCATGCGCGGCTTTCGGCATCCCGTAGATCACGCAGGACGCCTCATCCTGACCGAACGTCGAAGCGCCCGCTCGACGCATCTCCAGCAACCCAGCCGCGCCATCCTTGCCCATGCCGGTGAGGATAACGCCCACCGCATTGGCGCCCGCCGCACGCGCGACCGAACGGAACAAGACATCGACCGACGGCCGGTGTCCCGACACCGAGGGCTCGTCATGCAACCGGCAGATATAGTTCGCCCCGGAACGAGCCAGTTCCAGGTGATGCGCACCGGGCGCAATGTAGACGTGGCCGGGCAGTACACGCTCGCCATCCACCGCCTGCGTCACCGAGACCGCACACCGCTGGTCGAGCCGGCTGGCAAACCCCATCGTGAACATCGGTGGCATGTGCTGGGTCACAAGGATCGCCGGCGCATTTGCCGGAAACGCCGTCAGCAGCGTATGCAGCGCCTCGACCCCACCGGTCGATGCGCCGACCGCGATTATCTTTTCGGACGAGCTGTACCCGGTTGGCGCCGTCACCCGGGCCACCGTCCCCTGATCCCCGGGCAACGCCCGAACCCGCGCGCGCGCCGCCGCCTTGACCTTCAGGATGATCTCATCCCGCAGAGCCATGAAGCCTTGTGTCAGCCCGATCATCGGCTTGGCTACATAATCGACCGCGCCAAGCTCCAGCGCCCGTAGTGCCGTGTCGGCGCCCTTCTGGGTCAGTGACGAGATCATCACGACCGGCATCGGGCGCAAGCTCATGATCTTTTCGAGAAATGCCAGGCCGTCCATGCGCGGCATCTCGATATCCAGCGTCAGGACATCGGGATTCAGGGACTTGATCATATCCCTGGCAACAATAGGATCGGGCGCCGCACCGACAACCGTAATCGCGGGATCCGACGCCAGAAGCTGACCCAGCATTTGCCGGACCAGTGCGGAATCGTCAACGATGAGCACACGGATTTGAGGCATGTAACGCTTTCAGAACAGCTCGGCTGAGCCGGCGACGGGTTCGGATTGAAGTTTCGTCTTGTAAAGGATCTCGCCTTCGATCACCACTTTATCTTCCGCTCCCAGAAGCTCCAGCATCAAGACCTTGCCCGTAGCTGGAAAGAAATGGATCCGGCGAGGACGGTGACCGCGTAAATGTGCGGCGGTGACCGGCAGGTTTTCATCTGAAAGATATTTCTCGACGAAATCAGCGTTGCGATGACCGATGTTGCTGTTGCCCCGCATCACGTTCCCGCCGCCGAACACCTTGATCTCCAGACGGTTGCGGGAGCCGCCGCGTGCCAGGATGTCGTTGATCAGCCGCTCCATCGCCACATTGCCGTAACGCATGCTCGATGACGTGGTGTCCCACTCGGTGCCGCCTGACTCCGGCAGCATGAAGTGGTTCATCCCCCCGACACCGGTCATTACGTCGCGAATGCAAGCGGACACGCAGGAACCAAGAACGGTCACCAGCATTTCGTCGGGGTCGGCAGTGACGTAATGTTCACCGGGGAACACCTTGACCGCCATGGCGTCAAAGCGCGGATCACGGTATCGATGCGCCGCCGTGCCGGAGTTAGCCGGATCAGGACTTGTCCTTACCCGTCCCTCGCGAACCGAGCCAACCAAGGTCATTTCGTCCTCCGGTATACCGTGCGGCCGACAAGGTCAAAGCGATCACTGACGTTCTGCAAGGTCTCAGAGTGACCGACGATCAACCAGCCATCGGGCCGCAGCATCTCTGCGTACCGATTGAACAGATTGCGTTGCGTCGGTTTGTCGAAATAAATAACGACGTTACGGCAAAAGATCACGTCGAACGGACCGCCCATCGGCCAATCTTCCAGCAGGTTGAGCGGCTTGAACGTAATCAGTGAGCGTGGCCCGGTGTTGATTGCGCCCGATCCGTCAGGCTGCACCGTTACATGCCGTTGCCGATAGCTCTGCGGTATCGATTGGATTCGTTCGGCGTCATAAAGACCCGCCGCGGCATGGGCGACCACATTGGTATCGAGGTCGGTTGCAAGGATTTTCATGTCCCAGTCGGACAGTGGAAGCTTGCAATCGCACAATGTCATTGCCAGCGTGTACGGCTCCTCCCCGGTCGAGCACCCGGCGGACCAGAACCTCAGACGGCCGTTGCGCTCTCGCTTCCCCTTGATGATCTCCGGCAGCACCGTCTTCACCAGGTATTCGAAATGATGTGGTTCGCGAAAGAAGCTCGTATGATTGGTCGTGATCGCGTTGATCAACATGCCCCGCTCGGAACTGCCTTCCGGACCGTCGAGCATGCGGCAATATTCGCCGAAATCCGCCAGACCAAGCACACGCAACCGCCGACCAAGCCGGCCATGAATGAACGCGCGCTTCTTCTCGTCAATGACAATACCGCTTGTCGCCCTGACCAAAGCGGAGATCTTCTGGAAGTCACCGTCGTGAAGCGCGAACTCGTTTTGCACCGCTGTCTCCCTGCATTGCCTGTCGCCAAGGCCGCCCTGTTGGCCCGAACCGATTGGCAGGCCGGATCACCACCAGCCAAGGTCCCCACTAGTGTCCTGGTTCCGACATTTGCCCGCTTCAGCAAACGTCGGGACCAGAGCGCCACCTGTTTGTTCAGTCCCTGCCTGTCCCCCTTGTTCACCGCACGAGGCGATGAACCCGGGAGCAAGAAGTTAGAACTGCTTCCATTCCGCATCGCCGCTGGCCGCCGCTCGCCGCCGCACCGCCGTCGTGGCGTCAGCCTTGGGTCCGCTCGACGTCAGCGGCCGCGTCGGACGCACCACCGCCGGTGGCTCCTTGGCGCCTCTGAACGCACGATCCGGTCCAGCCGTGCCGGTTGCCTTCAGCCTGTTGGCCGCGGGCTTCATGGACGCCGCGATAAAGTCATCCGGCAACCTGAACTGAGCCACCATCTCGGCCATTGAACTCGTCTGGTCCTCCATGGATTTCGCAGCCGCCGCCGCTTCCTCAACCAGCGCCGCGTTCTGCTGCGTCACCTGATCCATCTGCACGATGGCGTTGTTGACCTGCTCGATGCCGCCGCGCTGCTCCTGCGATGCCGCCGAAATCTCGGCCATGATGTCGGTGACGCGCCTGACCGACTGCACGATCTCCTCCATGGTCTTGCCCGCCGTGTCGACCAGTCTGGAGCCCGATTCCACCTTCGACACCGAATCCGAGATCAGTCCCTTGATCTCCTTCGCCGCGTTGGCGCTGCGCTGAGCCAGATTGCGAACTTCCGCCGCGACAACAGCAAAGCCGCGTCCCTGATCGCCGGCGCGCGCCGCTTCGACCGCCGCGTTAAGCGCCAGGATATTGGTCTGGAAAGCGATTTCGTCGATCACACCGATGATGTCGGCGATCTTGCGGCTGGACTGGGTAATGCCGTCCATGGTGTGCACCACTTCGGCCACCACCGATCCACCCTTGATCGCGACCTCAGAGGCAGAGGACGTCAGTTTGTTCGCCTGCTGGGCATTTTCCGCGTTCTGGCGAACCGTGTTGGTCAGTTCCTCCATGCTGGCAGCGGTTTCTTCCAGGCTGGCCGCCTGCTGTTCGGTCCGCTGCGACAGGTCGGTATTGCCGGTCGCGATCTCCCGCGCCGCGATCGTCAATGTCTGCGAGGTCTCGGATATCTCCGCGATGATCGTCGACATCGTATCGATCAGCCCGTTCACCCCTTCGCACAGCTGGGCAATCTCGCCGGTCTTGCCCTCAATCGGAATGCGCTGGCGCAGATCGTTCTCTTTGGCTGCCGTAACGACATCCTGAGTCTGCCGGACAGCAGCCTGCAGCGCTTCGGATGCGGCAACCTGGGCCGTGATGTCGGTGGCATATTTCACGACTTTGAACGGCTTGCGGTCCGGACCCAGGATCGGATTGTAGCTGGCCTGGATCCAAATCTCCTTGCCGCCGCGGCCAAAACGCTTGTACTGGCCGGCATCGTATTCGCCGCGGGCCAGTTTCTCCCAGAACATCCGGTAGTCCGGGCTCTGCCGGTAATTCGCCTCGACGAACATCGAATGATGCTGGCCGACGATCTCATTTTCCGAATAACCAAGCGTGCTCAGGAAGTTGTCGTTGGCGCGAAGGATCTTGCCGTCAAGCGTGAACTCGATGACCGCCTGGGCCTTGTTGACCGCCTCGATCTGGCCGCTGAAATCTGCGTTCCTGATCACCTGCTCGGTGATGTCGGTGGCATACTTGACGACCTTGAACGGCTTGCGGTCCGGACCAAGAATCGGGTTGTAGCTGGCCTGAATCCAGATCTCCCGGCCGCCCCGGGCGATACGCTTGTATTGACCCGCATCGTAGTCACCACGTCCAAGCTTGTCCCAGAACATCCGGTATTCGTTGCTCTGACGGTACGCCAACTCCACAAACATCGAATGATGCTGGCCGACCACTTCCTGCTCACTGTAACCAAGCGTGTTCAGGAAGTTCTCGTTGGCGCGAATGATCTTGCCGTCAAGCGTGAACTCGATGACCGCCTGGGCCTTGTTGACCGCATCGATCTGCCCGCTGAAATCCGCGTTCCTGATGATCTGCTCGGTGATGTCGGTGGCATATTTCACCACCCTGAACGGCTTGCCGCTCTGATCGAGGATCGGATTGTAGCTGGCCTGGATCCAGACCTCCCGGCCGCCTTTGCCGATGCGCAGATACTGGCCGGCATCATACTCGCCTCGACCCAGCTTGTCCCAGAACAAACGATAATCCGGGCTGCTCCGGAATGCCGGAGTAACGAACATCGAATGGTGCTGGCCTTTGATCTCATTCAGCGAATAACCAATCGTGGCCAGAAAATTCTCGTTCGCGGTCAGGATCGTGCCGTCCAGCGCGAACTCGATGATCGCCTGCGATCGGTCGATCGCGGCAAGCTGTGATGTCTGAGTCCGCACATCAGTCACATCAGCCCATTCAAGAATAAACCCGTCAGAGCTGCCATCGGCATTGCGGGCCGCGTTGACGTTCAACGAAATCTTCAGCGACCCCACCGAAATGTCGGTGTTGAAAGGCAGGTTGGCCGGGTTGGACAGCAGTTTGCGCTGATGCGCCGGGTTGGCGTGAAACAGGTCAATGCAGGTGCCAACGATCGAGTCGGGATCAAAGTTCGGCCAAACCTTGCGGAACGCCGCGAGGTGCGTGCTGAACAGCTCTTTCGAGCTCTCATTGAGGTAGATGACATTCAGGTCAGCATCAACCAGCATCACCGCACTGGATACCCGATCCACCACACCGCGCAGTTTGGACGCGAACTTGGCTTCCTTGTTATTGGACGGGCTCGCCTGCTTGATTTGCGTGGCCGGCTTGGTCTTGGCTTTGATTGGGGCGCGAGGCATAGCTAACTCCTGGAATTTTGCGTGCGAGAGAATGCGGTATTTGGTCAGGCGGCCCTGGCGGTCTCAGCGTCGGCTGATCCAAGGCGAACATCAGGTATCGGCGCAGCCTGAGCTTGGCTGCCGAACAGTCCGGCAAGCGACACCAGCGTGACCATCCGGTCTTCCAGGGCGACAAGGCCGTCCAGAAACTGGTCGTCGGTCAGCAAACCCATTTCAGGCACCGGGCGGATCGCTTTCGGATCGACGGAGATGATGTCGGACACTGTATCAACCAGTAGTCCGATGGTTCGTTTCCCCGCCGCCACGATGATCACCACGTGCATCTTGGTGGGCGTCGTCAGACCCATGTCGAAGCGTGCCCGCAGGTCAAAAATCGGGACGATTACCCCACGCAGGTTGATGACACCGCGCACGTGGGCGGGTGCGTTCGGAATCATCGTGGTGTCCGTCCAGCCCTTGATCTCACGGACGACCATGATATCGATGCCGTATTCCTCCTTGCCCAGCGTGAAAGTAATGAACTGTTTTGTATTCTCACCGACGGCGGGTCGATCAAGATCGTCCTGACCTGCGGTTGTGATCATCGATGGGCTGGCTGGATGCATCTCTCAAGTCCTCTCGAAGGTCACTTAATGAATTTGGGCAGAAGCGCCGCTGTCGATCCATGCGCCGCCACGGTCGGGTCGTTTCGCGCTGGTCTGGCCATCGCGCTCACGCAGGCGCGCGATATCAAGGATCAGTGCAACCCGGCCATTTCCAAGGATCGTTGCGCCACTCACACCATCGACCGGGTCGTAGTTCGCTTCCAGGCTCTTCACGACCACCTGTTGTTGTCCCAGCAGTTCGTCGACGATCACACCTAACCGTCCCGCGCTCTCGCTTTGAACGATGATCACGATGCCATGGCACGGATCAGTAATCGCATCGGCAATCACGAACCGTTCGTGCAGCGGGATGAGTGGTACGTACTGGCCACGAAGCGCCAGCACGTCCCCGCGTCCGACCACCGCATGAATATCGGCCGGCCGCGGCCGCAGGCTTTCAATGATTGCGGTCAGCGGGATGATGTACGTCTCCTTGCCGACCGAGACGACCATGCCGTCAAGCACCGCCAGTGTCAGCGGCAACGAAAGGATGAAGCGGGACCCGAAACCGAATCGAGACTGGACGCTGATCCGGCCGCCTAGCGATTGCACATTCCGCTTCACCACATCCATGCCGACGCCCCGCCCGGAAATGTTCGACACCTTGTCCGCGGTGGAAAACGCCGGCAGGAAGATCAGATTGTCGATGTCCTCTTCACTCAGGACAGCGCCGGCCGGCACCAGGCCTCGCGCCTGCGCCTTGCTCAGCACTTTTTCCCGGTCGATGCCGCGACCGTCGTCGGCAACCTCGATGATGATGCGCCCGCTGCGTTGCGCCGCCGCCAGATGGATCGTGCCCTGCCGCGGTTTACCGGCCGCCGCCCGCTGCTCCGGCGTTTCGATCCCATGATCAAGCGCATTGCGGATCATATGGGTCAGTGGATCGTTAAGCTGCTCGATAACGGTCTTGTCGATCTCGGTGGTTTCGCCAATCGTTACGATCCGCGCTTCCTTGCCAAGCGTTGCCGCCAGGTCACGCACGATCCGCGGCATGCGGGCAAACACCGATTTGACCGGCTGGGCGCGGATCGCCATGACGCTTTCCTGCAATTCCCGCGCGCTCTGGGCCAACGCCTCGATACCATGGATCAGCGCCGGATACTGGTCCGCCGGCAGCATACTGCTTTGCTCAGTCAGCATCGCTTGAGTAATGACCATCTCACCGACCAGATTGACCAGACGATCGACCTTGTCGACATCAACCCGAATCGATTGGGTGGCCGCGGCCGCCGGCACAATGATATCACCCGGCTTGACCCCAACACTGGCGACATGCAACGCGGCATCGGGAACCGCCGCGGTTTCGACGCCGCCAACCGGCACGACCCGTATCGTCAGATCGCAGTCGTCTTCAACGAATTCGAACACTTCATGAATGGCACTCTCCGGAGCGCCGGTATCCAAAATGAAGGTCCAACTGAAATACGCCGCTTCCGGCTCCATCAGCGCCAGCTTTGGAACCCGTGAGCTGTCGACCGTCACGACCAGGCCACCCAGACGCCGCAACTGACGGATCAGCAGCAGCGGCTCGTTGGCCTTGCGCAGCATCTCGCTGTGCGGCGTGAATACGATTTCGTACCGATTCTCACCCGTCGCCCGCATGGCATCGCTATCCGCGACGGCCGGCCGAGACTTCGCCGGCGCCGCGTCTGACGCCCCGACCAACATCTCTTCAAGCACCACCACGATGTCGGCACCGAAACCGTCGGGCAGCGATTGCTCGTCGCGCGCCGCAGCCACGATATCGGTCAAGGCATCGCTCGCACGCAACAGGACCTGCACAACATCCGGCGTCGTCGCGATCTTATGCTCCCGCATCGCATCCAGCAGGCTTTCGAAGACATGCGAGAACGAAACGAGTGCGGCGAAGCCGAACGCCCCGGCACCGCCCTTTATGGAATGTACGCAGCGAAAGATCGCATGCAGGGTTTCGTCATCACCGCCGCCATTCGACAGCAGGTCAAGATGCGACTGCAGGGCATCGAGCAGTTCGGCGCATTCCTCGAAATACGTCTTGCGGAACTGCGCGAGCGGGTTGGCCGCCGGCTCCATGTTCAAGGACACACCCGCTGAACCAGCTCGATCAGCTTCTCCGGGCTGAACGGCTTGACCAGCCAGCCGGTCGCGCCCGCTGCCTTGCCTTCGGCCTTCTTCGTGCCGTCGCTTTCAGTCGTCAGGATCAAAATCGGCACACCACGATGCTGCGACCCGGTGCGCACGTTCTTGATAAGCGTGATGCCATCCATGACGGGCATGTTAAGATCGGTTATAATCAGATCGAATTTGTCGCCACCGAGCACCGCAAGTGCCTTCTTGCCGTCCTCGGCCTCCTTCACGTCGAAGCCGGCCTTGCGCAGGGTGAACGAAACCATGTCGCGCATGGTCTTTGAATTGTCCACCGTCAGAATCCGCTTGCCCATCTCTCAGACCATCCACTTGCTGAATTCCGGCTGCAGACCGAGGTCGGCTAGCGCCGTCCGGAACACATCCGATGCATTGATAATTTTGAAAGCGCCGCCAGGCGTACGCCCGGCTGCCAAAAGCACCTGCGCGCAGGGCGTCGACATCCGGTCGACCGCACTCGCATCCAAAATGACGGCGCCCTCGCCTTGTAGCGCCGCCACCAGGTCCCGAAGGGACTTCGCCTCAGTCAGATCGAGAATCTGGGGCAATACGCGAACAGCGTCACCCGCTTCCCTCACGGATCGGGCGTCCTCATGATGGCCGGGCGTACCGCCACCTACATACGTGTCAACTTCCATACGCGACGCACTCGCTTCCCGGAATGAGGCGGCCAAGATTTCGCCTCAAACACTAGGTGCTCTCCCTAAAGAAAAGGTTAACGAGCGCACTGAACTTGCGGGATCTTGAAATGACATACAAAGACAAACCGCGTTTCGTCATGCATCTTGTCTGCGCGCCCGCTTACGACAAAACACGCTGACCCGGGCACGCCGACCCGATTGACTCCCATCCCCTGGGACGGCACGCTTTCTTCACGCAGACACAACATAACGTCTGGAAAAACGGGGAAAGCGACCATGCAACGTCATAGAGTCTCGCGCCGGAAATTATTGACCGGCGCGGCGGGTGTCAGCGCGGCGGCGATCATGCACTGGCCGGCCGGCGCCGCCGAGTATTCATGGAAGTATGGCAGCGTCCTGCCGATCACCCACCCGATGAACGCCCGCATCGCCGAGGCCGCTCCAAAAATCAAGGAAGCCACCGGTGGCCGCTTCGAATATGCGGTCTATCCCAGCAGCGCTTTGGGTGGCGATACCGCGATGATCGCCCAGACCATCTCGGGTGCATTACAAATGTATTCTCTGGCGGGCGACATCCTCGCGCCCCGCAACCCGGCCGCCGGCATCATGGGTGTCGGTTTCGCCTTCCCCGGATACGGTCAGAACTGGGCGGCAATGGACGGGGAGCTTGGTCTTTGGTACCGCAACATGGCGCAGAAACAAGGCCTCTACCCGCTGGAAAAAGCCTTCGACCACGGCTTCAGAAATATCACCTCCCGCAGCAAGCCGATCAACACGCCCGACGATCTGCATGGCATGAAAATCCGCTTGCCGGTGGCGCCGACCCTGATCTCCCTGTTCAAGAGCCTGGGCGCTTCTCCCACCGCCCTCAACTTCGGCGAAGTCTACAGCGCCCTGCAAACCGGCGTCGTGGATGGCCAGGAAAACCCGCTGCAGTTGATCGACGAAGCCAAATTCTACGAGGTGCAGAAATACGTCAGCATGACCGGCCATGTCTGGACCGGAATCCACTGCGCCTTCAACCTGGCGGCCTGGAAAAAGCTGCCGCCCGATATCCAGGACACCATCGGCCACATCATGACCGAAGCCGCGACCCTGCAGCGCGCCGACTGGATCCGCAACGATGACACCGTGACCAAGTCCCTGCAGGATCACGGTATGATCTTCAATACGCCCGACGTCACCCCGTTCCGCGCCCTGGCCGCCAAAAATGGTTTCTATGCAGAAGCGAAAAAGCGCATGGGCGACGAATCTTGGGGGTTGCTGGAAAAATACACCGGCCCGCTGGTCTAGGAGCCCTTCGGCATGACCATCGGAGTCTCCAATCTGCCCCTGACAACCGCCGACCGCTCCGGCCTGCGTCATGCCGCCTTCCTGCTGGACCGAGGCATCGGTCTGATCACCGAAAGCATCGGCGCTGTCATCGTCGTCCTGGAAACCTTCATCCTGTTCGCCGGTGTGGTATCCCGCTACGTCTTCGACAACCCGATCATCTGGACCGACGAGCTGGCGAACTTCCTTTTCCTATGGCTCTCCATGCTCGGAACCGTCGTCGCCCTGCGCGCCGACGGCCATATGCGCCTGACCACCCTGGTCAGTTGGGTCCGCCCAAGCGTCGGACGCTGGTGCAACGCCGTCGGCGCGCTCGTCGTCATCGCCTTCGTGCTGCAGATCCTGATGCCAGCCCTGATATACCTCGATGAACAGCAATACACCGAGCTAACGACCCTGGGCATATCCGAAGGCTACCGGGCCGTCTCCATCCTGTTCGGCATGAGCCTCGCCGCGATCATCGCCATCCTGCGCCTGATCGAAACCACAACCTGGCGCGACTTCATCCTCGCGGTCGCGGTCGTCGCCGGCATCAGCGCCCTGTTATGGTTCTTCCAGCCGCAACTGACGCAGATGGTCTTTGGCAGCCTCTTCGTCTTCTTCGTCATACTGGTCGCAGCCTGCGTCGCCATCGGCGTGCCGATCGCCTTCGCCTTCGGCATCGCCACCATGTCCTATCTGTCCACCACCACCGACATGCCGCTGTCGGTCGTCGTCAACCGGATGGACGACGGCATGTCAAACATGCTGTTGCTCTCGGTGCCGATGTTCGTCTTCCTCGGCCTGTTGATGGAGATGACCGGCATCGCCCGGGTCATGGTCAACTTCCTGGTCGCCCTCGTCGGCCACGTCCGCGGCGGCCTCTCCTATGTATTGCTCGGCGCCATGTACCTTGTCTCCGGCATCTCCGGCTCGAAAGCCGCCGACATGGCTGCCGTCGCTCCGGTGTTGTTTCCCGAAATGCGCCGCCGAGGCCAACATCCCGGCGAACTGGCATCCCTGCTGGCAACCTCCAGCGCGATGTCCGAAACCATCCCGCCATCGCTGGTGCTGATCACCATCGGATCGGTCACCAACGTGTCGATCTCCGCCCTGTTCACCGGCGGCCTGCTGCCCGCCCTGGTCGCCGCGATCGCCCTGGTGATCGTGGCCTGGTGGCGCTCCCGCAAGGAGGACACCGGAAACCGCACCCGCGCGCCTCGCAGCGTGGTCCTGCGAACCTTTCTGATCGCCCTGCCTGGCCTGACGCTGCCTTTCGTGATCCGCGCCGCCGTGGTCCGCGGCGTCGCCACCGCGACCGAGGTCTCCACCGTCGGCGTGGTCTACACCGCCCTGCTCGGCCTGCTGATCTACCGCCAGTTCGATTGGCGTCGCATCTACCCGCTGCTGGTCGAAACAGTCGCACTGACCGGTGCCGTCATGCTGATCGTCGGCACTGCGACGGCCATGGCCTGGGCCCTGACCCAGTCAGGATTTTCCAACTGGCTCGTTGCCGGCATGGCCAACGTGCCCGGCGGACGGGCCGGCTTCATGGCCATCACCGTCATAACGTTCATCTTCCTTGGCAGCGTGCTGGAGGGTATCCCCGCCATCCTGCTGTTCGGCCCGCTGCTGCTGCCGGTCGCCCGCGCCATGGGCGTGCACGAGGTGCACTATTCGATTGTCGTGATCCTCGCGATGGGCATCGGCCTGTTCGCACCACCCCTGGGGGTCGGCTTCTACGGCGCCTGCGCCATCGGCAAGATCTCACCTGACGACGCGCTTTGGCGGATCTGGCCCTATATATTCGCGCTGGTGGTCGCGCTGGTCATCGTCGCGGCGGTGCCCTGGTTATCCGTGGGATTCCTTTAGCACCTCTGCACAGGGGTTTTGATGGGTTGGCAGATTGGCCTTCCAGGCCATGGAACTGGCACTCGCCACTTACCTCCGGAGGGTAGTTCTCGCTCCCAGACAAGCCGCTTCGGCGGCCGCAGAGGATCTATCCGCTGAGGTCTGCTTCGCGCCCGAGCCCGTCGTTTATGCGTTCGGCGCGGTTTGCGGAATCAGCCGTTCGGCCGAGCGGTCGCTTTGGCGGCAGTGGGCGGACCTGAGACTGTCTGCCTCCTCAATGGCCATCTCTCGATTGACCATCGCCGCACCGATTGGGTGGCTTGGCCGTCATTCAGGAAGTCCTGCGCGTCGCAGACCGTCCGCGAACACAGACAGGTCTTCCGGACGTTGTATCGGAAGCCAGTCCCTCAGATTGGAAATCCGCAGCGCGGGATCGAGTTGTCGCAAGTGCTGCATCGCCTGTCGCGCCGCATATGTTCGGCCGGCGAGCGCGTGGCTCGCGGCGACCACGCTGGCCACCATCAGGAAGCTCGGGAGATTCCACAACGATTTCTCGGCCCATGACGAGGCATCATCGAAGCGCCCTGCAAACAGATGGGCGATCGCCATGCCAGCCTGCATTCGATACAGTTCGGGGTCGAGCGGGCTCAAACGCATGGCCTGGGCAAAGAGGCCTATCGCCGCCTCCGACTCACCGCGCCATACGCGCAAGTATCCCCCGAGGAACCAGGCTGACGCGAGGTTGGGATTAAGGATCCGCGCCCGGTCGAGCAAAGCAATGCCGCTGTCAAGATCGCCGGCAAGATGACCGAACACATGGCCGCTTCTGGCCAGTGCGACCGCATCGTCCCTGCCCAGTTCGACAGCGCAGCGAGCCAATCTGGCGCCCTCGGCTGCGTCAGTTGAACCATCACTCGTCCAACCGTTCACCTTGCGCCAGAAATGGCACCACGCTGCCATGGCGTGCGCCGTGGCGAAGTCCGGGTCGAGCCGGATCGCCTCACCGAACTGCGTCAGCGCTTCGTCCACGCTGTCCCGCGTTCCGCGATGGAGTTTCGCCATTCCACGCAGGTGGAAATCATAGGCACTGAGACTTGGTGTTGGCTTGCGCAATGCGCGTTCGATCTCAGCCCGCTCCAGTTGCGGGACCATGGCTCCCACCACGCCCCTCGCCACCTGATCCTGCAGCTCGAAAATGTCATCGAGCGTTCCTTCAAAGCGCTCTGCCCAGAGATGTGTCCCAGCGGTAGCGTCGATCAGCTGTCCGGTGATGCGCACACGGTTGGCAGCCTTGCGCACGCTGCCTTCCAGCACATAGCGCACGCCAAGCTCACGGCCGACCTGTTGCACGCTGACTGCACGGTCCTTGTATGTGAAGCTGGAGTTGCGCGCCGTGACGAACAGCCAGCGGATCCGCGATAATGCCGTGATGATATCTTCGACCATACCGTCGCTGAAGTAATCCTGCTCGGGATCGCTGCTCATATTCTGAAACGGAAGCACGGCAACGGACGGCTTATCGGGAAGCGCCAGCACCGATACAGATGGTGTAACCGGATCGGTGGGACCGGCTTGGGGGGAATCAGGGTCATCCCTTGCTCGTGCTTCCCTGACGTCGCCGATGAACCGGAATCCCCTGCGGGACACGGTCCTGATCAGGCGCTGGTCCTCGCCTCTGTCGCCGATCGCCTTGCGGACTGCATTTACGTGGCTGGTCAAGGTAGATTCGGAAACGATACGCCCACCCCACACCGAATCCAGAAGCTCGTCCTTGCTAACGACCCTTTCGCGGTTCTTCACCAAATAGACCAGCAGGTCGAAGACTTGCGGCCCGACCGAAATGACTTGCGAACCGCGGGTAAGCTCTCGCCGGTCAGGATCGAGTGTGCAGTCTCCGAACAGAAATTGCACGCTGGCCCTCCTTCTTCGCTTGGATCTGCACGGCGGGTCGGTAACGAGACCCGGCTGACGCGGCCAGCCCAGGCAGCCTGCTCATGACTGCGCTGCGCAATCCCCGGTCAACGGTCCTTGCCGGAATTGCCAACGCTTTTTGCACGAATAACCAAGCTGGCTTGGAAGGTAAATCAAGATCGCGGCAAGGATTTCCTGCCGCCCTGCATGCATGGTGTCGCCGTCGCCCGCGATGGCTTTGGTCGCCAATTACCAAGGAACGCGGCCGCCAAACTTCCCAATGCTCAGCAGGAGACCAACATGAGATTAGAAAACGCATCACAACGTCGTAGGCCAGCAGTCGAGGAGCCGGTTCCCTCGCGCTATGCGCTGCGGATCGGCGAGATTGACGTGCTGGTGGTCAGCGATGGGGTGCTCCCCCTCCCGACCACGATGTTGGCGCACAACGCGGACCCGGTCGTCCGGGCCGCTTGGCTGAACGACATGTTTCTGCCGCGGGACGCGTTCGACTGGCCGCTAAACGCGGTGCTGGTGCGCTGCGACGGGCAAACCATACTCATCGACGCAGGGCTCGGGGCGGACCCGAACTTGGCATTGCCGCGGGCCGGACAACTGGGCCAGCGACTTGAGGCGGCCGGCATCGATCTAACCTCCGTGACCGACGTGGTGCTGACCCATATGCACATGGACCACGTCGGTGGGCTGCTCGTGGACGGGGTGAAGGACCGGCTGCGTCCGGACCTGCGGATTCACCTGGCGGCCGCCGAAGTCAAATTCTGGGAATCACCCGATTTCTCCCACACCGCCATGCCGCAGGGGTTCCCGGACGCACTGCGGGCCACCGCCAAACGGTTCATGGCAGAGTATCGCACCCATCTGCGGCCATTCGACGATGAGCACGAGGTAGCGCCTGGGGTCGTCGTCTGTCGCACCGGCGGCCATACGCCCGGGCACAGCGTCGTCCGCATGACGTCCGGCCGAGATCGGCTGATGTTCGCCGGGGACGCCCTGTTCCCGGTTGGGTTCGAGCATCCCGACTGGCACAACGGCTTCGAACATGACCCGGAAGAGGCGGCCCGCGTCCGGCTCCGTCTATTGCAAGAGCTGGCCACGACCAGCGGCTTGCTGGTGGCAACGCACATGCCGTTCCCATCCCTGGGCCGGGTGGCGCCTGTCGGCGACGTCTTTCGCTGGGTACCGACCTTCTGGGACTACTGACCGCGCGTTGGTTCAGGACCGGCGACCGGCACGCGGCACGTGGCGTTGTGCCCGGCTTCATGCGCGTGACGTATGAAGCCCCCATCAATGCCGGGCTGCTCACGTCCATGAGCACCTAGCCCTTCTCGCGTCCCGCATCGCCGCCGATCGCAAATCTTCGGCCAAGCCGGAGGGCGACGACGGCGCTGCGTGGGCGTCCAGGAATTCAGATAATTGGAGTAGATCACATGCGTCTCGTCATCGTAGGCGCCGGCTTCGCCGGCATGTATGCTGCACTATCCTCTGCGCGATTGCGCGAAATCAGTAGCGTCTCCCCGGAACGGCTGGAGATCGCGCTAGTCGCACCGGAGCCGATGCTGGTCGTTCGGCCGCGGCTGTACCAGCCAAGGCCCGAGACGCTGACGGCACCGCTCTTGGATGTGCTCAAGGCTATCGACGTCGTCTATGTCCAGGGCCGCGCCGACACGATCGACGTCAGGTCGCGCGTTGTGACGTTGGCCGCCTCCAGTGCTGACTGCAAAGACCTGGCCTACGATCGCTTGGTCGTGACCACCGGAAGCCGGCTATTCCGTCCGGACATTCCCGGACTGGCCGAGTATGCGTTCAGCGTCGACAAACTGGACGATGCGATCGCCCTGGACCGTCACCTGCACAGTTTACCGGATCTCCCGGCATCCGTCGCGCGCGACACCGTTGTCGTTGTGGGTGGCGGTTTCACCGGCATCGAAGTCGCGACGGAGATGCCGGCGCGCTTGCGCGCGATCCTCAGCGCGAATGCCAATCCACGCATAATCATCGTCGAGCGCAACGATGCGATCGCGCCCGACATGGGTGCAGGCCCTCGGCCGATCATTGAGGAAGCATTTCGCAAGCTGGGATTGGAGGCCCTAGTGGGCGTTGGCGTGCAGGCGCTGGACAAGACGGGTGTCACGCTGAGCAACGGTGAACGGATCGAGGCTGCCACCGTGATCTGGACGGCCGGCATGCGCGCGGCACCCCTGACAGCACAGATCCCTGGCGAACGGGACAGCTTTGGCCGGTTGCTGGTCGACCGCGACTTGCGCGTTCCGTCCGTCGCCGGGGTCTTCGCCGCAGGCGACGCTGCGAAAGCGATGATCGACGATCTCGGCAACTACGCGCTGATGTCGTGCCAACACGCCACGCGCATGGGTGCCTTTGCCGGCAACAACGCCGCCGCTGATCTGCTCGGACAACCGACCAGGCCGTACCACCAGCAGGCGTACGTTACTTGCCTCGATCTTGGCGACGCCGGTGCATTGTTCACACGCGGCTGGGATCGGACCGTGGAGATGGTCGGTGCCCAGGCAAAGAAGACCAAAGAGGAAATCAACACGGGCTGGATCTATCCGCCGAAGGCCGACCGCGCAACGGCGCTAGCCTCGGCTGATCCGGAGCATGTCACCGACTTGTAGGGCTGATGTCCCACTGCAGGGCGATGAACGTCTGTGCCGTGGCTTATGCGTCGGCCGCGCGACCGCACCGGGCACAGCCCGTGCGGCGGCGTGTGCGCGGCCGTATCGCTTTCGCTCGATTGTTCTGATGGTCGGGCGGACCGGCCGAACGCCTAACGACAACAAGCGGTGACACATGGATTCTGGCTATATATCAGGCCTTGCGGCGCTTGCCGGCTCCGCTATCGGAGCGCTCGCCTCGTTGGTTACCGCATGGCTGACACAGCATTCGCAGACGCGTGTGACACAGCGCTTGCAGGACCAAGCGCGCCGCGAAGCCCTCTATGGCGAATTCATCCGTGAAGCGTCCAAGTTGTTTGCCGATGCGTTTGAGCATGAGCTCGATGACCCGGCCAAGCTTGTTCAGCTCTATGCAACTGTCAGCATCATACGTCTCTTCGGCCAGCAGCGGACTCTCGCGGAGGCTGAAGGCGTTATGCACCGCATCGGCGCCACCTACTTCGCGCCTAACAAGGATGTTCGCCTGTTCGCTGACATAGCCCGCAACGGTGAACTCGATCCGCTCTATGCATTCAGCACTGCATGCCGGGAGGAGCTTGAGCTTGCACGAAGGTAGCGTCACTTGGGTTGTCTTCGCGCAGTCCCCAGGACGGCAGCGTGACACAAATCCAAGATTTGGGCGAACGAGACCCTTCACACGATTGGGATGCAGCGCACGACCGGTTTCGGGACCGAGTACTCGGCGGCGCCATGTCCATCATGGGTCGATACCCGCCTCTGCCGGCAGGTAGTAGGCCGGCCCGATCATCATACTTCGGTATGCTCGGCAAGGCTAAGCTGTAAAAGTCTGGTCTCGACCATACGGACATTGTCGAATTGGGGACGCCCCCTTCTACATATGCAGGTCGAGTTTTCAGACGAACCCCGACTGGACGCCCAACAACCCGATTTCCCGGGCACAAGCCGCGCTCGTGGATGGCTAATCGATCCTTGACGGCCCGGATACCGATCGTGATGTCTCGGCTCTCGATCGCTAGTACGGGGGCCATTTCGCAGCAAACAGTCAGTAAAATTTGACCGATGCCTAGCTGCACTTATTACAAATAAGCACCAAAATCAGCAACTTCACCAAGAGAAACATGGTTCCCCCAGAGTGCGATCGCACTCTCAAACAAGGAAATTTAGAGCCTGATAGGTTCAACCTGGATCGATCAGGCTCTTTAAGGTGCGGGCCGGAACCCATCCGTCAATGTTCCCAGGAATGCGGTTAAATCGTCCACATCGACTTCGGACAACACACGCTTGGGGCCGAACGGCGGCTCACTGCCGACATTGCCGGCATAGGCCTGCGGCAGGTCGTCGAACTTGTGCACCACCCCATCCGGGCCCGTCGGATACAATTTCCCCGGTTCGGTGTCCCGCTCCGCGTAAAACGCCACCGCATCCCGCAATGAGTGAAAAATCCCATTATGGTAGAAGCTCTGTTTCAGCGCGATATTCCGCAGTGTCGGCGCCTTGAACATGCCACAATACTTCGTCTGTTCGGCCAGGTCGTGCCGCGCCGGCCCACACAGCCCAAGATCGAAGTAGCTGGGGTCCTGATTGGCAGGGATAGCCGGATTTCGCGGAACCCCCAGCGCCACATAGCCAAAATCGGTAAACAGCGGCGGCCGGCCGTCAGCCGTCACCGCACTCTTGTGGCACTGGGCGCAATTGCCCTTCGCCGCATCGTTGAACAGTGCCAGCCCCCGGGCCTCCGGCTCCGTCAAGGACACCCGCCCACGCAGGAATGCGTCGTATTTACTGCTGAACGGGCTGAACGTCGCAGGCAACTCCTGGTAAAACTCCAGGGCCTCGGTCACGGCGGCGAACGCGCGAGTCGGATCGGCGAAGACATCCCGTCCATACAGCCGCCGGACATCGGCCGCATACGCCGCTCGGGATACCGCCATTGCCACCGCCCTTGGACTGACGTTCGCCATCTCATTGGGGTCCAGCAGCGGCGCGGCCGCCTGGTCCCGTGCCCGGTCAACCCGCCCGTCCCAGTCACGCCCGCCAGTCGGTCCCTGATCGACGCTTTCGTCGCCCTCATCCTCGGACTCGAAATAGTGCTCGCTGAACGCCGGCACCGTCTGCCCATACATCAGGCTGGGCACCGCCCTGGTCCCGGCATGCTGCATGTCCGGCCCACCAAGTTGCACGGACCGCGCGTTTGGCGCCGAAAATCCATGCGCCGGATCGTGGCAGCTGGCACAGGCCATCTGCCCGGAGGCCGATAACCGCGGATCGAAAAACAGCTTCCGCCCCAGTTCGGTAACCGCCGCGACCCTGGCATAGGCCGCCGCCGCCGAGGGCGTCGGATCCCACGGCAACCCAGCTCGGCCCGCCACCGCCGGCCATCCGCTCACAACGCCATAAATACAGACAGCCAGACCGGACCGGCGAAGCCAACCGCCCCTGCGATCGGCAGCCGCAACAATGTCATCCGATTGCAATCGCCAGACCATTCGGCCACCGTATACTTGTCGATAGCCCGACCCGGCAACGCCCAAGGACCCCTGATGCTGAAACCGACCACGCTGGCCACGATGACCCTGGCCACGACCACCCTGGCGAGCCTGGGGACGACGACCCTGGCCATGGCAGCGAAGCCGAACTACGCCGACATCCAGACCGTGGTCGTGATATACGCGGAAAATCGCAGTTTCGACAATTTATACGGCATCTTCCCCGGTGCGAACGGCCTCGCCAAGGCAAGCCGGACCGCCATCACCCAACTCGACCGCGACGGCAAGCCGATGCGCGGACTGCCGGCAGTCTGGGGCGGCATCGCCAGCAAAGTCACGGACGGCGCACCGGTCGCACCGGTTACCCTGACGCAGGGTCAGACCGCTACCTACCTGAACCGCTTCAACCACCCCTACCAAGTCTCCGCGCTCTATCGGAACGGCAGCCTCGCCGATAACGATTCGCTAAGCTACACCAACCGCGACCTGTATCACCGGTTCTACGAGAACCAGATGCAGATCAACCACGGCGCCAACAACATGTTCGCGGCCTGGGCCGACTCGGGCGGCATGACGATGGGCTATTTCACCCCCAACCCGCAGGAAATGCCGCTTTGGCAATGGGCCCATCAATACGTCCTGGCGGATAATTTTTTCCAGGGCGCGTTCGGCGGTTCCTTCCTCAACCATTTCTTCCTGATCTGCGCCTGCGCCCCGCGCTACGGCCACGACGGCATCAATCCTGCCGGCGGTGCCAATCCGACCGTCTCTGCCGTCGAGCCGGATGGCGTCACCCTGACCCTCGCCCCGAACGCGCCGGCCTCGGCCCTCGATGGCCCGCCGGTGTTCAAGCTCAGCGGCAACCTGACCCCGGATTTTTACGCCATCAACACCATGATGCCGCCCTACCCCCCCAGCGGCAACGCCGAACCCACGACCCCGCCGCAACAGACGGTCGACCTGAAATCAGCCACCACCCTGACCCCGCAAACCGAGGCGACAATCGGCGACCTGCTCACCCAGGCCAAGGTGGACTGGGCCTACTACAGCGGCGCCTGGGATTTCGCGGCGTCCCATCCCCCCTTCGCCGCCGGCCGTTCCAAGGCCAGCCCGAACTTCCAGTATCACCACCAGCCGTTCAATTATTTCGCCGCGTTCGACCCCGCGACCCCAGAGGGCAAGGCGAACCGCGAGGCCCATCTGTTGGACGCCGGCGTCGTCACCGACCCAACCACGCTGCCCGACTCCCGCTTCCTGTCGGATATCCGCGCCGGCAAACTGCCGCCGGTGACGTTCTACAAGCCGCAGGGATCGGTGAACGAACACGCCGCCTACGCCAACATCAGCGATGGCGATCGCCATATCGCCGCCGTGCTGACCGCACTGAAGACCAGCCCGCAATGGAAACACATGCTCGTCGTCGTGACATACGACGAGTTCGGCGGCTGGTGGGATCATGTCGCGCCGCCCAAGGCCGACCGCTTCGGTCCGGGGACCCGAATACCGGCGATCATCATCTCGCCCTATGCCAAGAAGGGCACGGTCGATCATACCCAATACGACACGACCTCGATCCTGCGTTTCATCACCAACAAGTGGAAACTGCCGGCGCTGCCGGGGATCACCCAGCGGGACCAGGCTCTGGCAGCCGCTCATAAACCGAAGATGGGCGACCTGACACAGGCCCTGGTCCTGGAATAACAAAACCATCGCGTCCTGCGAAAACAAAGCCATCGCACCCCGCGATAACAAAGCCAACGCGCCCCGACCGCGCGCCGTCCGGAATGCAACGGCACACGCAACGAGAAACCCACCTGCCACCGCGGGCGCACCGCACGCCGATGCCAACCCGGCGATTGAAGCCTTGCATTAACCCCCAGCTTCATGCGTTTCGTCATGCCTGCCGGTGCTGACCGACTCGGCGCGTCACGATACTCTCGCTTCGACACACCCCCGTCCGTCACCGCTCGAGGTCGACCCAGCCATATGCCGACGCCGTTCTCCTCTCAGGATCTAAGCCGTGTCTTCGATGCCCGCATCCTTACCCGAGGCCGCGGTCTGGGTCTCGCCGGCGGCGTGGACGTGCAGCTCGACGGCGACACCATCACCGCCACCGTCAAGGACCACGCCTTCACCTACGACGTCCGCATCACCCCCTCCCTGCTCGGACGCCGCGTCGTCTTCGACCATCGTTGCACCTGCCGCGTCCCCGGTTGCGCCCATCTCGCCGCCACCGCCTTCGCCGCGCTCGACCGGTTCCCAACGCTACGCAAACCCGAACAGCAGACCTTCCTCGACTCGCTGACCACAGCGCCGACGGAAAAAGAGCGGCAACGCATCGTCTTCGAACTCGCGCCGGCCGAACCGCCACACGCCTGCGTCGTCACCACCCTGCTGATCGGCGAGCGCACCGGCATCGCCACCCCGACCACCCCACGCCAGATCGCCGGCAACGAACAGGCCGACCCGGCGATCCGCGACCTCGCCTACCTGCTGGGGGACGGGACCGAAACCCGCACCGGCGTTTCCGCCACCCTGGTGGTCGATCTCTTGGACGCTCTCGTGGAAAGCGGCCATGCACGCTGGCACGCCGGCGGCCGCCGCCTGATCAAGGGCGAAACCCGTATCTTCGCCTCCGCCTCCGCCGCCACACTCCCACCCCGCTCCGGCGTGATCGTCGCCGATTCCGGTCCTTGGTATGTCGACGCCACAACCGGCGCCGTCGCCCGCGTCCGCATCCAACCCCCCGCTTCGCCCCCCAGGCCCGCCTTTGTGGCCCCCACGGCAGCCCCCGCCGCGCCACCAAAGCGCCGCCCCGATCCGGCGACGATCAGCGATCAAGTCATCGTCGACCGCCCGATGACGCCCGTCCTGCGCCTCACCCGCTTCCCCTGCCCTGACGAATTCGGCCGTCTGCAGCAACTGGACGCCCTGCTGCTGGAATTCGACTACGAGGGCGCCGCCATCCCATTCGACGACGATCGCCAGTTCGTCCGCGCCAACGGTCCCGACGGCCCGGTCTTCATCCGCCGCGACCGGGCAGCCGAGGCCGCCGCGCAGGACACCCTCCGCCAGGAAGGCCTGGTGCAAATGCGCATGGCCACCGGAAAATCCGAAAAAGGCCGCCTCGTCTTCGTCTTCCGCGGCCGCGAAGCCGCCGAAGCCTGGCAGGGCTTCGTCGCCGAACGCCTCCCATCCCTCCATGCGCTGGGTTGGCAGCAACCAGATCGACACCGATTTCGGCCCCCGCCTCGCCGAGAACATCGGCCTCTGCGACCTCAAGGTTGCCGATGCGCCAAAGGGCGCCTTTTCCCTCGATTTCGGCATCGAGATCGACGGCGTCCGCCATCCCCTGCTGCCCATCCTGATGCGCCTGCGGGAACGCGGCGGCATCGGCAGCCGCGCGGATCATCGACGGCGAAGTCGTCACCAGCCTGGAGGACGGCCGCATCCTGAAGCTGCCGGCCGATCGCATCGCCCGCCTGCTCGCGGTGATCGACGACCTGATCGAAGCCGCCGCGCGCACCACCGACGACACCCTGGTGCTGGACGCCGACGCCGCACCCAGCGTGCTGGACCTGGAGGACATCGTCACCACCCGCTGGCAGGACGGCGCCGTCATCGCCGACGCACGTCGCCCGCTTCCGTCCCGTCGCCGACATCCCGCAGGCCGCCGGTCCCCGCCACCTTCACCGCCAGCCTGCGCCCCTATCAGCAGCAAGGCGTGAACTGGCTGCAGCATCTGCGCGCCAGAACAACCTGGGCGGATTGCTCGCCGACGACATGGGCCTCGGCAAGACCGCCCAGACCATCGCCCACATCGCCATCGAGGAAGACGCCGGCCGCCTCGATCGACCAGCCCTGGTCGTCGTGCCGACCAGCCTGGTGCCGAACTGGACCGCCGAACTCACCCGCTTCGCCCCCCACCTGCGCGTCGCCGTGCTGCACGGTCTCGACCGCCACGAACGCGGCGCGACCTGACCGGCGTGCACGTCGTCATCACCACCTACACCGTGCTGGCGCGCGACATCGAGGACATGGCCGCGCTGCCCTGGCACATGGTGGTGCTGGACGAGGCCCAGGCGATCAAAAGCCCGACCGCCAAGGCGACCCATGCGGTCTGCCGGCTGGACACCCGCCACCGCCTCTGCCTGTCCGGCACGCCGATCGAGAACAACCTCGGCGAGCTCTGGTCGCAGTTCGCCTTCCTGATGCCGGGCCTGCTCGGCCAGCGCAAAAGCTTCAACCGCCGCTTCCGCGCGCCGATCGAGAAAGACGGCGATCCCGGTCCGGCGCGGCCAGCTGGCCTCGCGCATCCGCCCGTTCATCCTGCGCCGCACCAAATCCGCCGTGGCCACCGAACTGCCGCCGAAGCACACCATCCTGCGCCGCATCACCCTGGCCCCCGATCAGCGCGAACTCTACGAAACCATCCGGGCCACGATGCATGAGAAGGTGACGCCAGGGCATCGCCGCCCGCGGCGTCGGCGCAGAGCCATATGCTGGTGCTCGAGGCGCTGCTTGAAACTGCGCCAGGTCTGCTGCGATCCGCGCCTGGTCAAGCTTCCCTCCGCAAGGCTCGCCGACAGCTCAAGCAAGCTGGACGACCTGATGGAGATGGTGTCGGAGATGATCGCCGAAGGCCGCCGCGATCCTGTTGTTCTCCCAGTTCACCTCGATGCTCGACCTGATGAAGCCGGCGCTGACCGCCGCCGGCATCCGCTTCGTCGAACTGCGCGGCGACACCGTCGACCGCGCCGCACCGGTGCGCCGGTTCGAGGCCGGCGAGGTCCCGCTCTTCCTGATCAGCCTCAAGGCCGGCGGCCGCGGCCTGAACCTGACCTCCGCCGATACCGTCATCCATTACGATCCCTGGTGGAACCCCGCCGTCGAGGACCAGGCGTCCGACCGCGCCCACCGCATCGGCCAGACCAAATCGGTGTTCGTTTACAAGCTGATCGCGGCCGACACCGTGGAAGAACGCATCGTCGAATTGCAGGAACGCAAAGCCGCCTTGGCCACCCTTGCCCTGAGCGACGAAGGGATGGCGCTGCCGGAGATGGATGCGTCCGACATCGACTACCTGTTCGGCGTAACGCCGGATCTCCTGGCGGCGTAGGCAGCAACGCAATGCGGCGCCGGGCAAGTGCGGCATGGCCGACAAGTGCGTCGGAACGCCAACAAAGCCGCCTGCACGAACAAAGACTGAGCGCATGTTCATCACTGCAAACCGTAGCGACGATTGGTGAACTGGCACCAAGCCAGGCCGCGCCCTACGCCGACCCCCAGGCTTGGTCGGATAAAACGGCTCAACCAGATACAAAGGCTTGATCGGATACAAAAATGACTTCGGCGCTTGACACCCCAAACGCCTATCCAATCGGAATATCAGACCGCTGCCGCGATGAAAAGCCCCAGCCCGTGCCGGCTTTCGCCCTGATCCGCAATCGCGACATCGTGAACTTCATGTTGCCCCCTTGCGCGTCCATGCGCTAAGATCGGATGTTTTCTCGCCCATACCTGCGCTTCAGGGGTTTGCCTCTCATCGCCTCACATTACATTCTGGAACAACACGTTCCCTAGCGCCACGGCGCTCGATGCACGATATGTCTCCAGGACTTCCGGCAGCCTCTGCCCTGTCGCCTGCTGACGACAGCAAAAGGCCCGCTGAACTCGCCTACGGTGCAACACGCGGCATCAGGTCTTCCGCGCGAAAATACGGGAATCAGGGTCATCCTGTTTTTTACGGAGTGGATCGCAGGTGCGTGTAGCGACTTTTAATGTGCATAAATGTGTCGGTCCGGATGGCGCCTACCGACCGGACCGCGTAGCGGCCGTTATCGCCGAACTGAACGCCGATCTGGTGGCGGTTCAGGAAGCCGACCAGCGGTTTGGCAAACGCAACGGCCTGCTCAATCCTGACCATCTGCTGCAAACCACCGGCATGCACCTGCTGTCGCAGTCGGATCTGCCAGGCGGTCACGGCTGGCACGGCAACACCCTGCTGGTCCGCCACAAGCCGGTTTCCTATTCCAGGCGCCGGCTCGCGCTGCCCGGCAAGGAAGCCCGCGGCGCCGTCGTCGCGGACATCGATTTCGGCTTCGGCCCGATCCGCTTCATCGCCACCCATATGGGTTTGCTCCGGAACTGCCGGTATCAACAAGCCGGCGCCATCCTCTCCGCCCTGGCACGGCTTCCACCGCTGCCAACCGTCCTGCTCGGTGATCTCAACGAGTGGCGCTCCTGGCGCGGCCCCCTCAAGGTGTTCGAGCCATTCTTTGGCCGCGTCCAGGGCAGCCCAAGCTTTCCCTCCCGCATGCCTGTGCTGTCACTCGACCGTATCATGGGATGGCCGCGCGACCTCGTATCGAACGTGGAAACACACAAGACGCCGCTGGCCCGGGAGGCGTCGGATCACCTGCCGGTCAAAGCCATTTTGCGGCTGGAGGCAATGTCCACCGCAAACGACGATGCACTCGAAGCCCTCGTCGGAATAACGTCGGACCTGCAGATCTAGGGCGCCCAGATCCAAGGCGCCCAAATCCAAGGCGCCCAGACCCAACGCGCCCAGACCCAACGCGCCCAGACCCAACGCGCCCAGACCCAAGGCGCCCAGCTAGGAAGCGCTGGGCCCGGCCAGCCGCCGCGGCCGGATCCGCACTCAGCGCGCCAGCAAATATCCGGATCAAACCCGCCGGGAAACGTTGGTAAAACTCGACAGCGGCAACCGGTCCCCGGCATGAGACAAAACGCCCGGCGGAACCTACACCGGATATCCCGACAGAACAGCCAAACCCTGCTCGGTCGCTTCCACACCAAAGTCGTCCACCAGGAAAACCTCGGATCTCTAGTTCGACCGGACCACCAGTCAGTGCCCGATACCGTGCCGCTACTTGGAACTCTACAGTAACCGACAAACGGCACTGCAGCGATTGTTACAACGCAATTCCCAACCACCGAACTCGCTTCGTCGCAAAAGTCCAGCCCCACCCTTGGTTTTCCATCGCCGCGAAACTGGTCTAGCGTCGCCCCCGACCGAAAGAGTCGATTGGAGGATACGAATGACGCCGGATTTTGAGAGTACCGTCATGCGCAAAGTGGCATGGCGCCTGATCCCCTTTCTTAGCATTGGCTACATGATCAATGCTCTCGACCGGTTCAACGTGTCGATGGCCGCGCTCACCATGAACAAGGACCTCGGCCTGAGCGCCAGCGCCTATGGTTTCGGGGCCGGAGCCTTCTTCTGGAGCTATATTCTATTCCAGTTCCCAGCCAATCTGATGCTCGCGCGAATTGGGGCACGCGTGTGGATCAGCCTCATTATGGCAACATGGGGCATATGTTCGGCCGGCACCTCCTTGATTACAGGAGAAACGAGTTTCGTTGCGGTCCGCGTTCTTCTCGGCGTCGCCGAGGCCGGATTTTTTCCCGGTGTCGCCTACTTCATGACATGCTGGTTCCCTGCGCTGCACCGAGGCCGCATGATGGGCATCTTCTATGCGGCCGGCGCATTCGCCGGTGTCCTCGGCGGCCCGCTCGGTGCCAACCTGCTGAAGCTGAACGGCACGTTTGGGCTGGCAGGCTGGCAATGGATCTTCGTGGTCGAGGGGATCCCCGCCATCCTGCTCGCGTTCTACGGCCTAGCAACCTTGTGTAACCGGCCTGCCGAAGCCGGATGGCTCACCGCCGAACAACGCACATGGCTGCAGAACCGCCTCGACAGTGAAGCCGAAGCCAAATCCGGACACGGCAAAGGGCTACTGCAATCAATCGCCAATCCTCAGGTCGTGGCCCTGACTCTCGCCTATGTTCTTATCGCCTACGGTGTCTACGCCCTCGCATTCTTCCTCCCCCTCATCGTCAAATCGCTCGGCCTGTCGAATACGGCGATCGGATATGTGCTGGTGCTGCCCAATATTTGCGGCACAGTCGGAATGATTCTGTGCTCCCGCAGTTCTGACCGCACAGGGGAGCGGATCTGGCACGTCGTCCTGCCGATTGTCTTGGCCGGGATCGGGGCAACCGTCGCCGCCCTGTCGCTCGGAAATATATACATCGCAATGGCCGCCTTCTGCGTCGCCTTCTTCGGCATAGCGTCGTGCCTGCCGGTATTCTGGAACCTGCCAACCGCATATCTCGGCGCCGGTGCCGCGGCCGGCGGCATCGCCTTCATCAATTCGGTCGGCAACATCTCAGGCTACGCCGCACCACAGGTCACCGGATGGCTGCACGACGCGACCGGAGGCTACATGGTGGCCATGTTGGTGGCAGGCGTTGTCATGTGGACGGGCGGGGCGTTGATCCTGTTCTCCGGCATCGGCAAACACATTCCTCGGGAATCGCCGGTCCGGGGCAACGCCCCCATCCTGCATTAGCGGCAACAGCGACAAAAGTGGTTCATCCGGGGCAGAGGAACAAAGCTATGACTGCGGCACGCACAACCGAAAGCCCTGGCCGAACTTCCAACCAGAATCCCGCCTGACGCCGCAAGATTGAACATCGCTGGCGCGGCGCGTCCGCACAGAGGATAACACACACCCGCCACCCTCGATCTTTCTCACCGACAAACGTCGCGCTGACCGGCGTGGTATCAGGCGTGCGCCGAACTGCGATCCTGAAGGGCAAGCTCGCCGCCCGCCCGAAGCTGGCGCCGCACCCACGCCAACCCCCCAGCAACAGCGACGACCACACAGCCATCGGGCGCCTTCGTCGCCAGCGGCGCATCGAACACCAATCGCCCGCGATCTCCGCCTGCCACGATCCACAGTCGGCGCGGCCCTGCGACCGACTGCCCGAGCAAAACATCCGCCAAAAACGAACCCGTCCCCGTGCATAAACGGCAAGGCCGAGCACCTCGCCACCTGCTCCCCAGCCTACCGCAGCGCGATTGCCTCGCCCACCACCGACGCCACCCGCCCCGTCGGCTCGAACGGCGCCAGATCCATCAACCCCGCCTGCCCCGTCACCAGATCCGCCAGCAGCCGCCCGGCGAACGGACCGATGGTCAGCCCAGCCGCCCCAAGCCCGTTGCCAACCGCCAGGCCGGCAACCCCCTCCATCCACCCCAGCAACGGTCGCACCGCCGCACCCACAGGACGAAATCCAACCCGCGTCTCCAGCATCGTCGCCACATCGAGACCCGGAGCAATCCGCAGCGCCTCGGACAACACCTCCGCCTGTCCCGCCGCCGTCACCCGATAATCAAACCCGGACCCGGTTTCCCGTGTCGCACCCGCGACGATCCGGCCGCCGTCGAACGGCACGATGTAATGGCTGCCCGGCGGCAGGATCACCGGCCAGTCCCGGGTCTCCACGCCCTCCAGTCGCAGATGCACGATCTGACCGCGCTGCGGTTCGATCGCCATCCCAAGCCCCAAAGGCCGCAGCACCGCGTTGACCCAGGCGCCAGCCGTGACGATCACCCGATCGGCGGCCAGCCGCTCGCCGTCCGCATCCACGCCCACCACGCGCCCCGCCTCCACCACCGGCGCCGCATGGGCCTGCAGGATCGAAGCCCCATGCCACGCAGCCGCCCGCAGCAGCGCAGCCGCCAGACGCCGCCCGTCAACCCGCGCACCCCCGGCCACATGCACCCCGCCAAACCCGGGACGCAGCGGAGGAAACAGCGCCCGCGCCTCCGCCGGCGACATCCTCCCGACCGCTCCCATCGCCGGCACAGAACACTGCCTGGCCAGCCGCTCCAGCCACGCCAGTTCCTCGGCATCGTCGGACACCAGCATCGCCCCCGCCCGCCGGTAACCCAGATCAGTCTCGCCCGCCGCCGCCAGAGCCGCGATCAGCTCCGGGTAATACTCGCCGCCAGCCGCATACAGCCGGTAGAAAACCGCATCCTTCACCCCGGACACCCAGGGGCATATGATGCCGGCGCCGGCCGCCGTGGCCCGCCCGTCCAAGGCTGCATCGACAACGGTGACCGTTGCCCCCGTCGCGGCAAGATGGAAGGCCGCACTGGCCCCAAGCACGCCGGCCCCGATAATGACAATCCGCATGACATCTCCCTTCGCTGGCATGACCCAGAGCAGGTTCACGGGTGTGATCTCAGCCCTCACTGCGAAGGCACCCCGGTGCAGCCTTCACTTTCGCCCTGACGGCCCCGATGTCAAGCCGACCGCCCCACGCTTCCAAGCCGCCCACCGGCCCCCGGTGACCGAGAACACCCGCCACGGACTATCCGCGGCAGCGGTCCCGCTCCCCGGCGACGAAACCGCAGAGGTCCGCACGCAAATCACACACGATCGCCACCACCAACCGCCTCCACCGAACCGCTCGGTCATTCGAACGATTGAAACGACCCATCCGCCGCACACCGCCCCACCCAGCCTCATGTCCCGGAATATGGCGGACAACCGCACGCCCTGATAAGGATTTCCCCATCCCGAGCATTTGGAGTGTCCAACAGATGTCAGGCAGCACCGAGCCCCACCGGCGCCGACGCTTACGCTACGTTGCCGCACAGTTCGGCGGCACCGAGATCGTCGCCACCGACGCCCCTCGTTACGACTGGCGCGATCCCTACCACGCCCTTCTCGCCATCGGCTGGGGACCGTTTCTGCTCGGCGTGCTCGCTTATTATCTGGCCCTGAACGCGCTGTTCGGCACCCTTTACGCCGTGCGGCCCGGCAGTGTTGCCAACCTCACGCCCGGACACTGGGGCGATGCGTTCTTCTTCAGCGTCGAGACCTTCGGCTCCGTCGGCTATGGCGTCATGGCGCCACAGACACCCTATGGCCACCTCGTGGCAACGGCGGAGATCTTCCTCGGGCTGCTGTCCAGCGCGGTCCTCACCGGCCTGATCTTCGTCCGCTTCGCCCGCCCCCGCGCCAACATGGAATTCAGCCGCCAGATCACCATCGCCCCGCATGACGGCGTGCCAACCTTGTCGCTACAGGTCTGCAACCGCCGCACCGGGACCATTTACAACGCGGAAGCCTGCCTAACCCTGGTGCGGCGCTATCGAACCCTGGAAGGCCGCGACATGTGGCGCGCCTACGACATGCCGTTGATGCGCAGCCGTGTACAGGCCCTGTCGCTCGCCTTGGTACTCCGCCATGTGATCGAACCCAGCAGTCCGGTATACGGCCTCACGACCGATCAACTCATCGAAATGGACGCCCAGTTTGTCGTTTCAATCAGCGGCACCGATGCGACGCTTTCCGCGCCGGTGCATGCCGTCCACGCCTATGAAACCCCCGACCTGCTCTGGGGATATCGCTTCGCCGATGTCATGACGGTGGACGGACGCGGTCGCACCCGCATCGAACTGGCCCGCCTGCACGAAGTCCTTCCCGTCTGAACCAACATCGCCCTGACGGGAACATTCGGGGTGATAAGTTGCTCTCAAATAAAGCGATAGAACGCGCTGACTATTTACAGTCAGCCAGAAAGCGCTGTAGCGACCGGTGCAAGCTGACCGTAAACGCTCAGAACGCACGATCCGCGTTACCACAGCCCGCCCCCCAGCGCCGACACCCCGCGGCAACCCGCCGCCACCAGCACACCGCCACCGTCCCAGCCTAACCCCCGGTGCGAGGCCATCCCGCCAGCGCCGTGGCGTAATACTGCGCCGAGGCCCGTAAATCATCCGCCAGTGCCGGGTCATCCACAGCCCGCGCCAACACCATGCCGCCCACGCACATCGAAACAATCCCGAGCGCCCGGCGACGGTCAGCCTCGGCATCGGCCGTGCCGTCATCCTCGGCAAACGGATCGGGTCCGAAATTCTCCGCCAGAAGATCGATCATCATCGACAGCACCTGGCGATACGCAGTCTTGGCCGCCGTGCCGACACGCGCCACATCCGTCGCCAGACCGATCATCGGGCAGGAATAATCGACATCCTCAAGATGATCGCGCGACAGATAGGCATCGATCACCGCCCGCGCCCGCTCCTGCCCGTTCGCCGGATCAGCGCCCGCCAGCGCCTGCATGGCGCTGTGCTGCCAGGACGACGGCGGCACCTGGCAATGCAGGAAGTGGGTGATCGCCTCCGCGTACAGATCTTCCTTGCTCGGAAAGTAGCTGTAGAACCCGCCGCGGGTCAGACCGGCACCAGCCATGATCTCGTCGATCGAGATCTCAGTCAGTCCATTTCGATTAAATAACTTTCTCGCGCTGTCAAGGATCTTGGTCCGCATCTCACGCTTATGGTCGGCTGGATAAGGCATCCTGGTCGCTCCCGTTCAGTCGTCCCGTCCTTAAAGCAACTCAAAATATGTTCTTGAACATATATTATCCCCCGCACACTGTCGCGGCCAACGCAAATCATCCGGGAAGGACTGCCGCAATGGCCAATCCATTTGTCCATGTCGAGCTGAATACCACCGACCTCGCCAACGCAAAGCAGTTCTACAGCGCACTGTTTGACTGGAAACTGGACGACGTGCCGATGGGACCCGGCATGGCCTACACCATGATCGGCGTCGGCGAGGGCACCGCTGGCGGCATGCAGAAACATCCGATGCCCGAGCATGGCTCAGGGTGGCTCGCCTATGTGGCTGTCGATGACATCAACGCCGCCACCGAAAAAGCCCGCACCCTCGGCGCCCACATCGTGCGCGAGCCGACGGAGGTGATGGGCGCCGGCCACCTGTCGATCATCGCCGACCCGACCGGTGCGACCCTCGGCCTCTGGCAGGCGGCCGCAAAGCCATGACGGGCATACCCTATGTCACCGCATTCTACGCAGCCCTGATCGGGCTGCTGGCGGTGCTGCTGTCGGCCAACGTCATCCGCGGCCGCACCCGGTTCGGCATCACCGCCGGCGATGGCGGCAATGCCGTACTGGCACAGGCAATCCGCGCCCACGCCAACCTCGCCGAGCACGCACCGCTGGCTCTGTTGCTCATCGGTTTCGCAGAGGCCTCGGGCATCCCAAGGATACTGGTCCACCTGCTTGGCGCCGCGCTGGTGCTCGCCCGACTGTTCAGCGCGTTCGGCCTCACCGCCTCGCTCGCTGACGGCCTGCCGCGGCGCATCGGCGCCGGTCTGACAATGGTGACGATGGTCGTATCGTCCGTACTCATTCTGTTACGGATCGCCAACGTCTCGATGTGACGCCGGCAGCCCGCAAAGTCGACAGCCACACGCGCCAGGCTGGCCAGACCGCCGCAAGCAACTCAACAGAGCCGACCCAAATCGACCGAAACCGAGCGATCGCCTGGGCGCGACCCAACCCAGGCGCGACCGGCGCGCCGCTACAAGTCCAACCCAGTCATGAACCGCGCGCCGCTACAACTACGATCCGGTTACCCGAGCCAATTTCACTCCGAATGGTTCAACAGCCGCCACCGTTAACCTTCCATCAACACATGGTCCCTAATATCGCCGTCGGAGGATAAGCGATGCAGACCATGCACGTCCCAGCCGGAGCAACGATCTTCCACGCAGGTGACCCCAGCCTCGCTGTCTTTGTCATTGAGGACGGCGAGGTTGCCATCACCGTCCACGACGACGTCGAGGTCGCTCGCCTGCACCCTGGCGAGTTGTTCGGCGAATCCGGCGTGCTCGAACGCCGCCCCCGCGCCGCCACCGCGACCGCGGTTACCGACACCAATCTGCTGGTGACCTCCGCCGAGACCTTCATGCACGCCTTCGGCATGGACAACGACCGCGCGCTGGCATTGGTGAAGCTCGTATGCCGCCGCTTGCGCAGCACCAGCCTGCGCGTCGCCCAGGGCAACCAACTGACCCACGGCGACGGCCACGGCGACACCCCGGGCGATACCACTCGCGTCGCCATCCACCTGTCGCCCGACCATCCCAAACTGGTCGACGAATACCACATGATCCCGGTCGACGTGACCCATCTGCCGTTTCAGGTCGGCAACCGCTACGGCGGGGAAACCCTCGCCATCGCCTCCAACCGCACCTGCTGCATCGCCGCCCGCGGGGACACAACCCTGGCCGCCCCGCATTTCGAGATCCTGCGCCGCGACGGCAAGGTCGGCGTCCGCGACCTCGGCACCAAGACCGGCACCATCGTCAACGGCGTCGCCATCAGCCGAGCCTCCATGACGGCCTTCGTCCAGCTACGCTCCGGCGACAACACGGTGATCGCCGGGCAGCCGGAAGCCCCGTTCCATTTCCGGATCCACTACGCGCCAGGGTAGCGCCACATCCAGGCTAACACCTCCCGATTGGACTCCCTCCCGCGGCCGCCCCTAGACTTCGCGCAGCAGCCCCAAGAGCCGCGCGGAGGCATCCATGGCGATCGATTTCGAAGCCGCAGTCATGCGCAAGGTCGCCTGGCGGCTCGTGCCCTTTCTCAGCGTCGGCTACCTGATCAACGCGCTCGACCGGTTCAACATATCGATCGCCGCGCTGACCATGAACAAGGCCCTCGGCCTCACCGCCACCGATTATGGCCTGGCCGCCGGTGCGTTCTTCTGGAGCTACGTCCTCTGCCAGGTCCCCGCCAACCTGATCCTGGGCAAACTCGGCGCCCGGACCTGGCTCACCGTCATCATGGCGGTCTGGGGCCTGGCCTCCGCCGGCACCGCCCTCGTCACCGGCGAAGTCACCTTCGTCGCCGCCCGCTTCCTGCTCGGTATGGCCGAGGCCGGCTACTTCCCCGGCGTCGCCTTCTTCATGACCTGCTGGTTCCCCGCCCTGTACCGAGGCCGGATGATGGGCATCTTCTTCGCCTTCAGCGCCGTCTCCAGCGTGATCGGCGCCCCCTTGTCGGCAAACCTGCTGCGGCTCGACGGCTGGTTCGGCGTGGCCGGCTGGCAGTGGATCTTCCTGGTGGAAGGCGCCCCGGCGGTGCTGCTGGCCATGTTCGGCTACGCCCTGCTGCGCAACCGCCCGGCCGAGGCCCCCTGGCTCAACCCCGATGAACGCCAGTGGCTGCAGAACCGCCTGGACCAGGAGACCGTGGCAAAACCAACCCACGGCAAGGGCGTGCTGCGGGCGATCCTGAACCCGCGGATCATCGTGCTCACCATCGCCTTCACCTTCACCCTGTACGGCGTCTATTCAACGATCTTCTTCCTGCCGCTGATCATCAAAAGCCTGGGCCTGTCTAATCTCGCGGTCGGATACGTCAGCGCGCTGCCCAACCTGTTCGGCGCCGTCGGCATGATCCTCGTCTCGCGCAGTTCCGACCGCACCGGCGAACGCCTGTGGCACGTCGTCTGTCCGGTCACGATCGCCGGCCTCGGCCTGCTGGCCGCCGCGTTTTCTTTGGGCAACGTCTACATCGCCATGGTGGCATTCTGCATCGCCGGCTTTGGCCTGTCCTCGACCCTGCCGGTATTCTGGAACCTGCCCACGGCCTATTTCGGTTCAGCGACCGCCGCCGCCGGCCTCGCCGCCATCAACACCATGGGCAACCTGTCCGGCTACGTCGCACCCCAGGTCATGGGGATCGTGCACGACGCCACCGGAGGATACCTCATACCGGTGTTGATGGCTGGCGCAATCACCCTGGCAGCGCCCGTGCTGATCCTCGCCTCCGGCATCCGCCGCCACGTCCAGCGCCCGGCGGCAAGGTCGTAACGACGGCACCCACGGCCCTCGATGCCCCCGCTCCCGACAGGCGGTCCTGCTCACCGCCATATCGGTCGAACTATGGACATTGCGGCTGGTGGAGGCCAACAGCACGCCCAACAGCACGCAGCAAATACAGGGTTCGTTACAGCAAAGCGAAGCCACCGAAATCGGCCATCGCGCCAGCGAGGTGCGAGAGATCAGCACCGGACTGAACCAGGCGCCCGAGGATTTGCGCCGTTCGGTGATCCGCGCGGTACGCACGTCCGCAACCGAGGTCGACCGGCGCCTGTCGCAGCGTCACGCCGTTGACATGCCGTTCCACCTGACCGCGAACGGCCAAGGCGAGCAAACCGGCCGCACGATCGATCTGACCGAAAGCGGCGCATGCGTGTCCGGCGTCGGACCCATGCCGGTGGGATCGCGTGACACACTGAGACTACCGGGTCTCAAAACCCAACTGCGCTTCACCGTCAGCGCCATCGACGATCGGGGGGCACATCTGGCCTTCGATCCGACCGACGCCAGCACCGGCCAGATCAGGCCTTTGCTCAAAACCCTTGCCGCCCGACGTGACCGACCCCCCAGGGCAACCCATCCCTCCCAACCCCTACTGCAACCGATCCCGCAAGCGCCGGCGGCCCAACGTCCGCACCTCCGCATCCGGCGCCATCGCCTTGATCGCCGCCTGCATCTCCGCCCGCTTCTCGTGGATGGACGCAATCACCGGCCCCATCGCCACGCCCACGTCCACCAGCACCGCCTCGGACAGCTGCAAGCTCGCCTCGATCGTCTCCGGCACGGCATCGGACGCGCCGATCCGATACAGGTGCGCCGCATGCGCTGCATCGCGGGCCCGCGCGACAATCAGCAGGTCCGCACGTTCCGCCCGAGCCCCGGCCACCAGCGCGTCAACCGCCTCGGAATCGTCCATGCGTCACCACCAGGGCACGCGCGGTGTCCAGGTGAACCCGCCGCAACAACTCGATCCGCGTCATGTCGCCGAAATAGACCGGCTTGCCCAGCCGCCGCTGGCCGGCAACCCGGTGCGGCATCGCTGTCAATCGCGACAAAAGCGACGTTGTGGGTGTCCAGCATTGCCGCCACCGTCTGCCCAACCCGGCCAAACCCCGCGACGATCACCCGCGGCAGCCCATCGGAAATCTCCGGCACCCGCAGCTCCGCATCGACCGCCGCCTGTGGCGTCAGATACGGTGCCAGCCAGGTCCCCAGCTTCGACAGCAGCGGAATCGTCGCCATCGTCACCGCCGTGATGAACCGCACCGCGCTGGCGGTGGCCGGCGTCAGCAGGCGCTCGCCCGCAGCCAGCGAAACGATCACGAAGCCGAACTCCCCACCCGGTCCCAGTAGCAGCCCGGTCCGCAAACCGGCCGCCCAGTTCAAACCGAAACTGCGCATGGCCGGCGCCACGACCAGAAGTTTCATCAGCACAACGCACACAGCCCCGCCGGCGATCAGCCCCGGCTGGGCAGCCAGGATACGAATATCCAGGCTCATGCCGATCGAGATCAGGAACACTCCGACGAACAGGCCCTTGAACGGTTCGATCGTCACCTCGATCTGGCGGCGATATTCCGTGCCCGCCAGCAGCAGCCCGCCGATCAGCGCCCCCAGAGGCATCGACAGGCCCGCGGCGGCGGACGCAAGGCCGGTGGAAATCACCACCAGCAGGCACGCCGCCATGAACAGCTCCGCGCTGCGGGTGTGGGCGACGCTGCGAAACAACGGCCGCAGCACGAGCCGGCCAAGCGCCACGATCGCCGCCACCGCCAGCACCGCCTGGCCAACGGCGAGACCAACGTCGGCGGCGCTGCCCGCATGGTTGCCCGGGTCCAGCGCAGCCACCGCGAACAGCACCGGCACCACGGCAAGATCCTGGAACAGCAGAATGGCGAAGGCCGCCCGGCCGGTCGGCGTGTTAAGCCGCTTCTCCTCCGCCAGAACCTGGATCACCACCGCCGTCGAGGACATCGCCAGCGCCAGTCCGATCACCAGGCCGGCGTGCCACTCAAACCCGAACCAGATCGCGCCCGCGGCCAGCACGGTGGAGCACAGCACGACCTGCGCGCAGCCCAGCCCGAACACCAGCCGCCGCATCACCCATAATCGCTCGAACGACAGTTCCAGCCCGATCATGAACAGCAGCAGCGCCACCCCAAGCTCCGCGATCGGTTCGATCGCATCCGGCTCGGTCAACGTCACCGCACGCAGCCACGGCTGCTGCGGCGCCAGCGAGACCACGCCGAACGGGCCAACAACGATGCCGACCAGCATGAAACCAAGCACCGGACTGACCCGCAGCCGATGAAACAGCGGGATCACGACACCCGCGGCACCCAGGACAACCAGCGCTTCCTTGTAGACCGACGTGTCGAGCGTATGGGCTTCCATGCCGGCAGTCTAAAGCAGCCCCCGCCCCACTGGAACCGTCCGGCTGGCAAAGCAGGGCACCAAAACAACAAGCTAACTGCACCCGGGCCAGACGTTCGTCGCCGTCCATCGGCGAACATCCGACCAGCCGGCAGGCCATAGGCGAATCGCCTCGCGTCACCACCCCGGCGGCACGCACGTTGTCGACCATCAGGTTCGGCCGCCCGGATCGCCCGCACCCCGCCCCGTAGGATCGAATGCACCGGCCGCCACCGGATGGATCGCCTTGCGCCGCCGCGACAGGCGAATAATCTGCCCGTTCAACCGACGGATAGGCGGCCCATGCAGACCGGCTCGACAATGGCGCTACCCGCCGCCCACGACGTCATCGCCCCGGACGGATCACAGGTCCGGATTCTCCTGTCCCTCACCGGCGGCAGCATGGCGCATTTCCTGCTCCCCGCCGGCCAGGTTTCCCGCGCCGTGCGGCACCGGACCGTGGAGGAAATCTGGTATGTCGTCTCAGGATCCGGCGAGATGTGGCGATCGGCCGGCACCACGCAGCACATCCACCGCATGACCCCCGGCACGTGCCTGACGATCCCGGTCGGCGTCGCATTTCAGTTCCGCGCGTCGGACCACGAACCATTGGCGGCCGTCGCCGTCACCATGCCGCCATGGCCCGGGGAAAACGAGGCGGAAATGGTCGAAGGAACATGGCAACCAACGGCATCGGACGACCGCTGATCCGTCCCCAAACACCCCAACCCCATGCGCCAAATAAACACCGGTGCATCGGCGATACAGGGGTCAGCACGCCGATAAAGCCAACCGTTCAAACCAAAGATCCGGGCTTGTTCAACCGTGAACTGTCGCTGAACAAGCCTCAATACCGGCGTCTTTTGACCCATGAAGGTGCCAACAGACGCCGGTATCTTATCGACTTTACGCGCGGCCGCCCCGCCAGGCCCGCCCCCGCCAAGCCCGCGCCTGCCGGTCAGCCCTTCGGGCCGCCGGTATAAGGCCGCTCAGGCCGATGCGCCTGCATACAGGATATGACCGTTCAGTGCAGAAACGTTTTGCAGGTTGCTGAACGTGATCGTTGTCTTATCCGACAACGTCAGCGTCACACCCGCGCTGCTGACCGTGGCCGCGGCCTGCAGGCTGATTGCCGACTTCGTGGGATCGTAGCCGATCACATACAGCGAATCACCCTGGCCAAAGTCCGTGATGGTGTCCTTGCCACCCTGCGTCGCGGTGGCAAGGAACGCGAACACGTCCGCCCCCGCGCCACCTGTCATCGTGGCGCTGCCCGCCCCAGCCAGCAACGTATCAGCGCCAGAGCCACCGACAAGGACAGCTTTGCTGTCCGCGCTGCTGCCGCCGGAGAAGAAATTGGCTGTCGAGGACTGTGCGGCATTCAAGGTCTCGTTGCCGCCGCCCGCCACGAACAGACCACCCGCCAGGCTGCCGACATAGGTGACGGTACTGCCCGAACCCCCGATCAGGGTCGACGCTCCGCTCCCGCCGGTGATCGTGGATTGGTTGTCGGCCTCGGCCGCGAACACCAGCCCGCCGGAACCACCCGTCGCCTGCTCCGTCCCACCGGTATTGCCGACGACGGTTGCATTGCCCTCGCCACCGGCGAAGTTCAACGTCCCGGTGCCGCCGAAGACCACGACGTCGCTGGACGCACTGATCGTCTGGGCGCCGGTTCCGCCAATCACTGTCGACGCGCCACCGGACACCGTGATGCTGCTCGTTCCCGACCCGCCAAAGATTTCAGCATGGTCGCCGGACGCATTGATGCTAGCATTGGATGCGTAGGTCGCGATGGTGGCGTTGCCGCCGATGGCCATGACGTTCAGCGAGCCGGCATTCGTCGCCGTCCCCCCGAAAATCACCGCGCTGTCACCGGTGACCGCGACCGAGACCTGTGCCTGCCCACCCGACAGGGTCGCCCCGTTGCCGCCAAGCGAAGCCGAGATCGTGCCCGACCCGCCGAGAATGCCTGCATTGGCGCCGGTCACGGTGATCGTCGTGGAAGCACCGCTGGCGACGATCAGCGCGTTCGACCCGGACGCATTCACCGACGACATGCCGTTGGCGATGATCACATTGCCCGCACCACTCGACACCAGCATGTTGCTGCCGGATCCGCCCAGCAGCGTGTCGTTGCCGGCACCCGATATCAGCGTGTCGTTGCCGCTGTTGCCGACAAGCAAGGCATTGCCGCCGGTCGGGTCGGTCAGTGTCACGTCCGCCGTGCCGCCGACGAATTCCGCCTGGTAGCCCGCCGGCAACGTGTAAGTAAGACCCGAGGTCGGATCAGTAACGACCGCCTGATTGGTCTTGCCGAGTGTCGGCGCCAGGAAATTGGTGCCATCCGGACTCGGCGATACCACGTCATCGCCGCTCGGCGTCGAACCCAGACCCAGCACCTGTTGCGCCGAGGTGACCTTGACCGAGCTGTCAGTTGTCGTCCCGCCCGGACCGGTGACCGTGACGACAAAGCCCGTGGTGCGGATATAACCGCTGCTCGGCGGCGCGGGGGTGAACACCAGGCCCTGCAGCGCGGTGGTAACGACCCCGGGCGCGCCGGATACGGTGTAGATGCCGGTGACCGGATCGTAGCTGCCGCCGCCCAGGTTGGACAGAACGCCCCCGGTTGGATCCGACAAGGTCACGCTGACGGTGTCGGTATGCCCTAGCGCGGGATCGGAGATGCTCAGGCCGGTGAAGGGCGTGTTGCCGGTCTGGTTCGGAACGCCCACATGGGCCCCGCCGTTGACGATCACCGGCGGATCGTTCACCGCCGTCGCGATCACGCTCGTCGTGTTGTCGCTGTTGCTGGCCCCGGCGGTGTCGGTGACATCGATCGTCAAGCCGGTGGTGACCGTGTCGCCCGGTAGGACCGCATGCGCCGTCGGCGTGAAGATCAGTCCGTTCAGCGCGCTCGTCACGTCCGCGTCTGAACCGGTCACGGTGTAGATGCCCGCACCGGCGTCATAGCTGCCGTCCGCAAGGTTCGACAGTGAACCATCGGTCGCTGTGGACAGCGTGACCGTAACCGTCTCGGTCTGGCCAAAATCCGCATCGGCGATGCTGACACCGGCAAACGGAGTATTGGCGGCCTCGTCGGTGGTCGCCTGGCCGCTCACTGTGCCACTGATCACCGGCATGTCATTCACCGCCGTCGCATCGACGCTGGTCGTGCCGTCGCTATTGCTGGCCCCGGCGGTGTCGGTGACATCGATCGTAAAGCCGGTCGTGACCGTGTCACCGGGCACGACCTGATGCGCCGTCGGCGTGAAGATCAGTCCGTTCAGCGCAGCCGTCACGTCGGCGTCTGACCCGGTCACGGTGTAGATGCCTGCACCGGCGTCGTAGCTGCCGTCCGCAAGGTTCGACAGCGACCCATTGCCCGCCGAGGACAGCGTGACCGTAACCGTCTCGGTCTGGCCAAAATCGGGATCAGCGATGCTGACACCGGCGAACGGCGTCGCGTCGGTTGCGTCATCCGTCGCCTGACTGGGCATGGTGCCGCTGATCACCGGCAGATCGTTCACCGCCGTCGCGATCACGCTGGTCGCGATGTCGGTGCTGGTGGCCCCGGCGGTGTCGATGACATCGATCGTAAAGCCGGTGGTGACCGTGTCACCGGGCACGACCTGATGCGCCGTCGGGGTGAAGATCAGTCCGTTCAGCGCACTGCTCACAGCGGCATCCGAACCTGTCACGGTATAGATGCCCGTGCCGGCATCGTAACTGCCGCCACCAAGGTACGACAGGATACCGTCCGCCGCCGAGGACAGCGTGACCGTCACCGTCTCCGTCTGACCGAAATCCGCATCGGCGATGCTGACACCGGCAAACGGGGTCGCGTCGGTTTCGTCGTTCGTCGCTTGGCCACCCACGGTCCCGCTGATCACCGGCGGATCGTTCACCGCCGTTGCAACCACGCTGGTCGTGCTGTTGCTTGTGCTGGCCCCGGCCGTATCGGTGACACCGATCGTAAAGTGGGTGGTGACCATGGCACCGGGCACGACTTGATGCGCCGTTGGCGTGAAGATCAGTCCTTCCAGCGCACTGGTCACGTCGGCGTCGGAACCCGTCACGGTATAGATGCCCGTGCCGGCGTCATAACTCCCGTCCGCAAGGTACGACAGCGAACCATTGGCCGCCGAGGACAGCGTAACCGTAACCGTCTCGGTCTGGCCAAGATCCGCATCGGCGATGCTGACACCGGCAAACGGCGTCGTGTCGGTTGCGTCATCCGTCGTCTGGCCGGCCACGGTGCCGCTGATCACCGGCGGATCGTTCACCGCCGTCGCGACCACGCTGGTCGTGCTGTTGCTGGCGCTGGCCCCGGCGGTGTCGGTGACACCGATCGTAAAGCCGGTGGTGACCGTGGCGCCCGGAACAACCTGATGCGCCGCCGGGGTGAAGATCAACCCATGCAGCGCACCGGTTACCGCGGCATCCGAACCGGTCACGCTATAGATGCCTGACCCGGCGTCGTAACTGCCGCCACCGAGATTCGACAGGATACCGTTCGTCGCCGAGGAAAGCGTGACCGTAACCGTCTCGGTCTGGCCGAAATCCGGATCAGCGATGCCGACACCGGCGAACGGCGTCACATTGGCCTCGTCAGTCGTCGCTTGACCGCCCGCGGTGCCGCTGATCACCGGCGGATCGTTCACCGCCGTCGCGATCACGCTGGTCGTACCGTCGCTGCTGCTGGCCCCGGCCGTATCCGAGACATGAACGGCGAAGCCGGTCGTGACCGTACCGCCTGGCGCCACCTGGTGCGCCGTCGGCGTGAACACCAGCCCATCCAGCGCAGTGGTCACCACGGCCGCCGAACCGGTCACGGTATAAACGCCCGTGAGCGCGTTATAGCTGCCCCCGCCAAGGTGCGACAGCGACCCATTGCCCGCCGAGGACAGCGTGACGGTAACCGTCTCGGTCTGGCCGAAATCCGGCTCGGTGATCGTAACGCCACCAAACGGGAGGTTCGCGGTTTCGTCGTCCGTCGCTTGGCCGCCCGCCGTGCCGCTGATCACCGGTGGATTGTTCACCGCCGTCGCGACCACGCTGGTCGTGCTGTCACTGGTGCTGGCCATGTATGTATCGGTGACCTGCACCGTAAACCCGGTCGTGACCGTAACGCCCGGTGCAACCTGATGCGCCGTCGGCGTGAACACCAGCCCATCCAAAGCAGTACTCACCGCAGCCGCCGAACCCGACACGGTATAGACTCCCGTCCCGGCGTTGTAGCTCCCGCCCCCAAGGTTCCCCAACGAACCGTTAGCCGCGGCGGACAGCGTGACCGTAACCGTCTCGGTCTGACCTGCATTCGGGTCGGTGATCGTCACCCCTGCGAACGGCTGATTTGTCGCCTCGTCGGTGGTGGCCTGACCAGCCACCAGGCCGGTAACAACCGGCGGCGGCACTGACACCGCCACCGTCGTGGTCTGGGCAGTGGAAGAAGCGACGCCATCGCTGGCCGACCAGGAAATCGTGCGCGATGTATTGCCGCCGCTGTTGGTCGGGTCGGCGTTGCTGCTGCTGAACAGGACGCTGCGCAAAACCGTTTGATAGTCCGCCAGCGTGTCACTGCCGCTCAGTGTCAGCACCTCGGTGCCGGCATTGTAGCTGGCGGTAATGCTGGTTCCACCCACCGTTGCGGTCAGCAAATCGCCATCACCGCCAAACTTGCCGCCGCTGACCGAAACCGTCGCACTGGTCAGCAGGCCGCCACTGTCCGCGTCGGCATCGGTAGCCAGCGGACCCAGCGCCACCGCACTGCCGCCGGCCGTATACGCCACCGTCCCCGACACCGTGACCGTCGGCGGCGCATGCGTGACCGTCAGCGTGCTGCTGTCGGCAGAACTGCTCGCAACCCCATCATTGACCACCCAGGAGACCGTACGGCTGGTATCGCCGCCGCCCGCGGTGGGATCGCCATTGGCGGGGCTGAACCCGTAGGTGACCGAGGCCAAGGCGGATTGATAGTGGGCCACGGTCGCACTACCGGACAGCGTCAACACCCCCGTGCCCGCGTTGTAACTGCCGGAGATGCCGTTCTGCGCGGTGAAGTTCAGCAAGTCGCCGGCGGTGAAGCCCGCGCCGATCGAAACCGTTGCACCGCCAAGGTTGCCGCCGCTGTCGGCATCGCTGACCGTCAGCGCACCATCCAGCGCCACAGCCGATCCACCGCCCACGAATGTAGCGGAGGCGCCAGCCACCACCACCGGCGCCGTGTGCGTCACATTCAGCGTGCTGGTGGCCGCGATGCTGTCGTTGGCGCCATCGTTGACGACCCAGGATATCGTACGGCTGGTATGGCTGCCGCCACCGGTCGGATCGCCATTGCTCGGACTGAAGCTGTAGGTGATCGAATTGAGTGCGATCTGATAATTCGCCAGCGTGGCAGAGCCCGACAACGTCAGGACGCCCAGGCTCTCGCTGCCCGAGATGCCGTTCTGGCTTGTAAAATTCAACGTGTCGCCGGTGACATAACCGCCGATGGTGACGGTCGCGCTGGCCAGTGTGGTGCTTGACACGTCACTGACCGTCAGCCCGGCATCGAGCGTCGCCGCCGAGCCGCCACCCGCGAAGCTGACCGTAGCCCCGGCGGTGACCGCCGGCGGCGCAGCATTGACCAGCCCCCAGGAAGTTGTCGCAAACGGCACGACCACCAGGGGTTGCCCACCCACAGCGCCGGGAACGCTCGATGACCCAAGCGTCGTGCCGTTGATCGTACCCAGGGTCGTGCCGCTGTTGTTGGTATAGTACAGCGTGCTGCCCATGACCTGGAAGTCGCTGCCGCTGAAGTTCGGGCTGACATCGGTGGCCGAAGTGCCGGTGCTGGTATAAAGATTTGCCACCAGGTTCCCGCCGGACAGATCATAGGCAACGAAATAGAGCTCGTTGTTGTATACTACCGGCGTAAGACTCTGCGCCCCGATCGAGCCAACGAGATTCGTCGCGCTGTTGGCCGTGTCCAAGCTGTAAACGCCATTATTCGTCGAAACGAAGAACAAATGGTTGTTGGAAACAATCAGATTCGTATCGGGGTTGGAGTTAAAGGCATATTCTGACGAAACGGTCACGTTGGTCGCGCTGTTGCTCAGCGAACCCGTCGATGTCAGTTCATCGATCGTCTGCTGGCTGGAACCGAAATACAGATTGTTGTTGAAGGCGATCAGCGGTCCGCTGACCGTGCCCGTCGTGGGAGAACCGCCCCCGTCAGTCGGATGCGCGTTGTATATTTCGGTAACCGAAGTGCCGTCGAAAGAATATATCGCTTCCGCGTTGGTGGTGCTGTCCCGCGCCTCGAAATACAGCGTTCCGTTCAGCGTCACGAAATCTTGCGGATCATAGCCGCCATGCGGCGCCACCGGCTGGGTGATTTGGCTGTTGGTCGGGTCATACACGGCCAGCGTTGCCGTATCGTAGCCATTGTCACCGCTGGTGTTGCTCGCCAGGCTGGCCTGCGAAAAGATCAGGTCGCCGTTGTAGGACGCCATCGGCTGAGGCGCGACCGAGTTGTTCGAATCCGGCTGGTTATAGACATAATTCGCCGACGACGTGATCTGCGCCAGGGCCGAACCATTATAACTCCAGATCGCGGAGGTGGCATCGGTCGAATCGGCCATGGTGAAATACACTGTCGAACCAACGACCATGGTTGACGTGTCGCTATAGATCGGATCGGGCAGAAACGCTGGCGATGACACGCTCGTGGCCAACTGTGTCGTCGTGGTGCCGTCCGTTGTGAACAGCTTGGTTCCGTCACTGCTGGTAAAAAGCAATCGCTGAATTGTCATATCGCCCCTCTCTAATAAGCCGCCGATGAATTTGTCGGCCTGAGCCGAGCAACGTTTGTTCGCCGCTCAATTAGATCATTGTCGATATAAAAACAATCAGAAATGTTATCGTTATGAACAATCAGACCGAAACCGAACCAGAACACCCGACACCATCAAGGCAAAAAATGCCAATCTTTCAATTGTGTCTGTATCTTCTTACATCTTTATGACCAGGCCGTTACGGGATCAGCAAATATGTCAATCGATATTTCTGACTTACTGCAACGATAGTCGTCGCGTCCCGCTACGCTATTTTGCGAAATGGTATAAATGGATATCAAATAACATCGCATCGCCAGGATTGATTGACACCCGCGAAATCTGCGACACACAACACTTGAATTTGCTGTAAATCAAAAAACCTTGGCCGGTCCAACCAAATCCACACGTTGAACGATCAGCATGATTGCCCAGCCAATTCACCCGGACCCAGCCACGGTTCACGGCTGATGGTCTGCCGCCGACCCATCGGACACCCCGGCTAGAGTGCGATCGTTTGCGGCTGACCCAACTTCAGACGTGAATTGCTCTCCTAGAGCGGTTTCAGGCTGACTGGAAATATCCGTCATGGCGGAAGTAGTTGGCGCATTCTGTGGGACTGAAGTTGTCGCATAGGTCTCCCAGCGCGTTCCATAAGGCATCGACGGTGCGGATTGCTTTGGCTCGTAGCAGCGCCTTGAGCTTGGAGAATGCCAACTCGATCGGGTTCAAGTCGGGACTGTAGGGCGGAATGAACAGCAGCTTCGCGCCCGCGGCCTCGATGGCCTCTCGTACGCCGGCCGCTTTATGGACCCTGAGGTTGTCCATGATAACGACATCGCCTGGCTTCAGTGTCGGCACCAGGACCTGCTCGACGTAGGCCACGAACAGCTCTCCATTGATCGCGCCATCAATGGCCAGAGGTGCGGTCAGGCCGTCGCAGCGAAGCGCGCCGACAAAGGTTGTCGTCTTCCAGTGCCCATGCGGCACGGCGTCGACCAGACGATGGCCACGTCTGGCCCGGCCATAGCGCCGCGTCATGTTGGTCTTCACCCAGGTTTCATCAATGAAAACAAGCCTTGACGGGATCAGCTTGGGCTGCTGCTGGCGCCATTCGACACGGGCCGAGGCAACGTCCTCACGCGCTTGCTCGGCGGCATGGAGGGACTTTTTTTAAACGTCAGATCAAGCTCAGCCAGCGTTTTGTTCATCAGGCCGATGCTTGCTGAGACCTGGTGCGTCTCGAGCAGCCAGGCACGCAATTCGGCGATTGTTGCATCGGGACGGCTGGTCACCTGTGCCAGGATCGCCGAATGCAGCCCGCTCAGCTTGGGGACCACATGGCAGCGTTGCGCCCGCGCCGTCGTTTCACCCGTCAGCTTATGGCGCGACAGCACCTTGGAAACATAGGAGACGCTGACACGCAGAAGGAGCGCGATCCGGCCGACCGGCTCACCATCGTCCGCAGTCGCGAAGACACGTTCCCGAAGATCCTGCGAATAGGATTGGCCGCGCCGCCAAAGCATCTGTTCCTCCAGTGATCGAAAACCGGAGACCTACGAATTGTACTTGGGGGTGTTTCGGAACCTCTATTTTTGCATGGCTGCGATTCCGGTCAGCCTGAAACCGCTCTAAACAGAGAGTTTTAGAGCCTGACAGGTTCAACCTGGACCTATTAGGCTCCAAGCAAGGCCGGTCTGCCCGCGCAGGCCCGAAGTCTCCCCCAACAAGACCGCAGCCCCGCTACTCCGCCCCCCAGCCGCCATCGATCACCAGGCTCTGCCCGGTCATGAACGCCGAGGCATCGCTGGCCAGGAACACCACCCCGCCCGCCATGTCCCGCGGCGTCGCGAACCGGCCCAACGGCGTGCGGTCCAGCAGCCGCTTGCCATGCACGTCGTGCTCCAGCAGCCCATGCGTCAGGTCGGTATCGACCCAGCCCGGCGCCAGCGTGTTCACCCGCACCCTGCGCTCGGCCCAGTCCAGCGCCAGCGCCTTGGTCAGCATCTCCACCCCGCCCTTCGACGCGCAATACGGCACCGACCGCGGCAGCCCGCCATGGCCCGCGACCGAACTGACATTGATGACCGAACCGCCCTGCCCCGATCGCGCCGCCGATATGCTTGCAGCACAGGAACACGCCGGTCAGGTTGACGTCGATGATGTCCTGCCATTCCTCCAGGCTGGTGCGCTCGATCCCCTTGAAGATCGCGTTCACGCCGGCGTTGTTGACCAGCACGTCGATCCGTCCGCAGCGTTCCAGCACCGCGTCGCGCAGCGCCAGCACGTCCGCCTCCTTCGACACGTCGGCCGTCACCACGATCGCCTGCTCGCCGATCGCCGCCGCCGCTTCCTCCAGCGTCGCGCGGGTGCGCCCGCTCAGCACCACCGTCGCGCCATGCCGCGCCAGACCCTCCGCCATGCCGCGGCCGATGCCGCGCCCGGCGCCGGTGACGATGCAGACCTTGCCGGTCAGGTCGAAATCCGTCCATGGCTCACCAGTTCGCTCCGTTGCGGGCGATGCGTTGCGCCAGGCTCCAGCGATGCACCTCCGACGGGCCGTCGTAGATGCGGAAGCCGCGCACCTCGTTGAAGATCCGCGCCACCAGGGTTTCGCCGGTGACGCCCTGCCCGCCCAGCACCTGAACGCAACGATCGACCACCCGCCAGACCGCCTCCGAACACGAACACCTTCGCCATCGAGGATTCCGTGCCGCCCGCGCTCGCCCTGGTCCAGCATCCACGCGGTGTGCAGGATCGACAGCCGGCTCATGCGGATATCCATTTCGTTGTCGGCGAGCATGAAGCCGACGCCCTCGTGCCCGATCAGCTTCGCGCCGAACACCTCCCGCTTCAGCGCATAATCCGTGGCGATGTCGTGCGCCCGCCGCGCCGCCCCCAGCCAGCGCATGCAGTGCGTCAGCCGCGCCGGCGCCAGCCGCACCTGAGCGTAGCGGAACCCCTTGCCCGGCTCGCCCAGAATATCGCTGGCCGGCACACGCACATTGTTGAACCGCATCACCGCGTGACCGCCGGCGAAGGCGCTGTCCAGGCTGTCCATCGCCCGCACGATCTCGATCCCCGGCGTGTCCATGTCGGCCAGGAACATGGTCGCGTGACCGTCCTCGTCCTTCGCCATGATGATCGCGAACGCCGCCCCGTCGGCCCCGGTGATGAACCATTTGTCGCCGTTGATGACGTAGTGGTTGCCGTCCTTCACCGCCGTCGTCAGCCATCGCCGCCGGATCGGACCCGGCCCCCGGCGCCGGCTCCGTCATGCAGAAGCACGACCGGGTCTGCGCCGGCCGCCAGCGGCCGCAGCCAGCGGTCCTTCTGTTCCTTTGAAGCAACGGCCTCCAGCAGGTGCATGTTGCCTTCGTCCGGCGCGAAGATGTGCATCGCGACCGGGCCCAGCAGCGAGTAGCCGGCTTCCTCGAACACCACCGCCTTGCCGACATGGGACAGCCCCAGGCCGCCGTATTCGATCCCGACATGCGGCGCCACCAGCCGGCCTCGGCCGCGGCCAGCGCCACCAGTTCCCGGCGGAATTCCTCGGTCGGGCCGTGATGCGTCTGGCGCCCGTCGCCCTCCAGCGGAATGATCTTGTCGCGGATGAAAGCGCGTGTGCGCTGCTGCAATTCCATGCAGAGTCCGGGCGTCAGGGAAAAATCGCATCAGAATGCGCGTCCTTGGGCGATTTCGTGGGTGAATTCCAGAATGCCGGTGCCGATCGCCGGTCAGCGGCGCGTAGCGCGGCTCCTGCGTGGCACCGGATGCGATAGCGCAGGCCAAGCTGCAGGAAGATGACCGACAGCTTGTACATCGCCAGCACCCGGTGGAACAGAAAGTCCGACATGTCGCCGCCCGGACAACCGGGCATAGGCCGCGACCGCCTCCTGGCGCGAGCACAGGCAGGCCTCGACCGCCGGCATCTGCTCCATGTCGTGCATCGCCCAGCGGATCGTCGGCGTGGATCCAGTAGCTGCAGCAGCGTGGCGAAATCGAACAGCGGATCGCCCCGCGTGCCCTGGTCCCAGTCCACCACCGCGCGCGGCGAGAAATCATCCGGGTCCAGGATGATGTTGTTCAGCTTGAAGTCGTTGTGCAGCAGGCCCGGCGGCCCGTCCGGCACGATGTTCTGCTCCAGCCAGGTCGCCGACATCGTGGTGCAGCGTCTCGGTGCCGTCCTCCATCGCCGCCAGCCCGCGCTTGCGCCAGCCCGACGACGCCGCGCGCCAGGAACCCCTCCGGCCGGCCCAGGTCGTCGAGCCCGATCGCCTTGGTATCCACCGCATGGATCGCCGCGATCGTCTCCAGCAGCACCTGCGACAGCCGCGCCCCGATCTCCGGCCGGTGCGCCAGTTCGGGCGGCATGTGCTCGCGGATCACCAGCCCCGGCCGGTATTCGATGATCTGGAACCGCTGCCCGATCACCGCCGGGTCGTCGCACAGATGCAGCCCCCGCGCGATGAACGGCAGCGCGTCCGGCAGCCGCGACAGGATGCGGAACTCGCGCGCCATGTCGTAGGCGCCGGCCGGCAACTCGCCCATCGGCGGCCGGCGCAGCACCGCCGGCTTGCCGTCCAGATGGATCAGATAATTCAGGTTGGCCAGCCCGCCGGCGAACTGGCGCGGCGGCGGTTCGGCATCCAGCCGATGGCCATGGGCGGCCAGATAGGCGCGCACCGCCTCCCAGTCCAGCGGGACACTCTCGGCGGCGGACCGCAGGCCGGTTTCGGTTGTCACGCTTCCTCCTGCGCGCTGTTGATGGCGACTCAATACAGCAGACAGCGAATGACGCAACCGAGGCCAGTCACCCGGCCCCCGGAAGTTCGCCCGCGCCCGTCACGGCGCCTGACCGTCCCAACACCCCCGCTCGCGATCGAGTGACAGCAACCCCGGAACCTGCGTAAGGTGCGATCCCCTCGCGGAGGCGACGCTGATGGACCAGAAGCGCAATGCCTGCCTCAGTCTGAACGCCAAAATCATGAGCCCGGAACAGGCTGCCTCCCTCATCGCCTCCGGCACCACGGTGGGCATGAGCGGCTTTACCGGGTCCGGCTACCCCAAGGCCGTGCCGCTCGCGCTCGCCGCCCGGATCGAGGCAGCCCACGCCGCGGGCAATCCATTCCGCGTGCGCGTTTGGACCGGCGCTTCCACCGGACCCGAGTTGGACGGCGCCCTCGCCAAGGTCGACGGCATCGAGTTCCGCCTGCCCTACAATTCCGATCCCGTCGTCCGCGACAAGATCAATCGCGGCGAGATGGAATATTTCGACATGCATCTCAGCCAGGTCGCCCCGATGGCCTGGCAAGGCTTCCTCGGTCCGCTCGACACCGCGGTGATCGAGGTCAGCGGAATCCGGCCCGACGGCGCCCTAGTCCCATCTTCTTCAGTCGGCAACAACAAGACCTGGCTGGAGCGGGCGCAGCGGGTGATCCTGGAAGTCAACAGCTGGCAGAACCCCGCACTGGAGGGCATGCACGACATCTACTACGGCACCGCCCTGCCGCCGGATCGCGTGCCAATCCCGCTCGTGCGCCCCGACGATCGCATCGGCGAACCCTATTTCCGATGCGACTTGGAAAAAATCGTCGCCGTCGTCGAAACCCATGCGCCGGACCGCAACCTGCCCTTCGCGCCGCCCGACGCGGTCGCACGCGCCATCGCCGGGCACCTGCTCGAATTCCTCCGCCACGAGGTCGCGAAGGTCGCGTCTCCCTGCCGCCCTGCTGCCGCTCCAGTCCGGCGTCGGCAACATCGCGAATGCGGTGCTCAGCGGCCTTCTCGACAGCCCTTTCGAGAACATGACCGCCTATACCGAAGTCATTCAGGATGGAATGCTGGACCTGCTCGCGGCGGGTAAGCTCCGAATGGCGTCCGCCACCGCCTTTTCCCTCAGCCCCGAGGCAGCCGCCACCCTCAACGCCGACATGGAGCGGTTCCAGAACAAAATGATCCTGCGCCCGCAGGAGATCAGCAACCATCCGGAGCTGATCCGCCGCCTCGGCTGCATCGCCATGAACGGCCTGATCGAGGCCGACATCTACGGCAACGTCAATTCCACCCACGTCATGGGCTCGCGCATCCAGAACGGCATCGGCGGTTCCGGCGACTTCGCCCGCAACGCCTACGTCTCGATCTTCATGACCCCGTCCACGGCCAAGGGTGGCAAGATCTCCGCGATCGTGCCGCAGGCCAGCCATGTCGACCACATCACCCAGGACGTGCAAGTCATCGTCACGGAGCAAGGGCTGGCCGACCTGCGCGGCCTTTCGCCCAAGCAGCGCGCCAAGACAATTATCCAGAACTGCGCCCATCCCAACTACAGGCCCGCGCTCGCCGACTACTTCCGGCGCGCCAAGGATCATTCGTACGGCCAGCATTCGCCGTCACTACCCGGCGAGGCGCTATCCTGGCATCAGCGATTCATCGATACCGGAACAATGCTTGCCTGACTGGTCCACGATCGCAGAGGAATCGGGCACTTCAACGATATCACGACATGTCGCACTTTATCGAGGGCCCATACTAGTCCCGGCCGTGCAATCCGCCAGCAGCCAATACATCTGTAGATAGCTCACAATGTGGGCCAGACCTTGTTGTTTGGTATCATTTCGGTCAGCCCAGGCCTATATGTCACCCCATCTGAACGACAAGAGCCAGTCCCCAATGAGCATCCCCGCCCACGGCAGCAACAAAATCCCCGCCACCCTGATCCCCGGCGACGGCATCGGGCCGGAGATCGTGGACGCCGTGATCCAGGTGCTCGACGCCCTCGGCGCACCCTTCGAATGGGACCGCCAGCAAGGCGGCCTCGCTGGCATCGCGTCCGGCGGCGATCCGCTGCCGCAGGCCACGCTGGACAGCATCCGCCGTAACAAGCTGGCCTTGAAAGGCCCCCTGACCACCCCGATCGGCGGCGGCTTTCGGTCCGTCAATGTCCGCCTGCGCGAGGAATTCCAGCTCTACGCCAACCTCCGCCCTGCCCACTCCCTGACGCCCGGCGGCCGCTACGAAAACATCGACCTTATCCTGGTGCGCGAGAATCTCGAAGGTCTCTACGTTGCTTTCGAGCACTACATCCCCATTGGCGACGACCCGCACGCCGTGGCGATTTCCTCCGGCGTCAACACCCGCGAAGGCTCCCGCCGCATCGTCCGCTACGCCTTCGAGCACGCCCTCAAGCTCGGGCGCAAGAAAGTCACGTTGGTACACAAGGCCAACGTTCTCAAGGCGCTCACCGGCGTGTTCCTCGAAGCCGGCCAGCAGATCGCCAAGGAGTACGCGGGCCGCATCGAATGCGATGAACGGATCGTCGATGCCTGCGCCATGCAGCTTGTGCTGAACCCGTGGCAGTTCGACGTGATCGTAACGACCAACCTGTTCGGCGACATCCTCTCCGACCTGATCGCCGGTCTCGTCGGCGGCCTCGGCGCCGCCCCCGGCGCCAATATCGGCGAGAAAGCTGCGATCTTCGAAGCCGTTCACGGCTCCGCCCCCGATATCGCCGGCAAGGGCATCGCCAACCCCACCGCCCTGCTGCTCGCCGCCGGACTGATGCTCGACCATGTCGGCCTGACCGACCACGCCACGCAACTGAGGAAAGCCATCGACCAGGTGCTGAACCTGGACAACATCCGCACCGGCGACCTCGGCGGCAAAGCCACCACTAGTGACTTCGCCAAGGCTTTGGTCCAGCGGATCAGTTCTGTACCGTAGCAAACGGACTACCGCGCCACCCCCAGCCATTGCAATATCCGCACGAACTGGGCCTTGACGACCGCCCAGATCAAGGTGTGCGCCGCCAGCGGAACCGTTTGCGGCCTGTCCTCGCGCGGCGGGGTCGCGTCGGTTCGCCGATCCCCGGCCTGGCTCTCCGCTACCGGCATCACTACCTCGTCCTGGGCAAACTCCTCCGCCGCCCGGCGGGCAAAATCCGTCATGATGACGTTGGCCACCGCCACGCCGCCGGTACGGGCAAAGTCCGCCAGCACGCCACCGAGTTCCGCGTCAGAAACGATCTCCACCACCGTCGTCGGCCGCACCGCAGCCGGGTCGTTGCGCAACGTGAATCCGACCTTCACCCCGATCCGCGCCGCCCGCATATCCGCCGCACCACGTCCGTGCAGACTGCCGGTCAGCGCATCGAAATCGAACGCCGTGGTCACCCGTCCCTTGAAGTTCACCTTCTTCGGCCCGAACGACACGACCATCGCGCCCGGCCAGGACCCATCCTCGGCCTGAGGCTCCAGCACCGCCCCCGGCATGCACCGAGCCATCCGGGGCACGTCGGCGAAGCGGCGAATGACATCCTCCGGCTTGCCCGGAACGCTGAACATCCCTCGAAATGCATCAGCTAGCATCCATTTCAGCCAAGCCCATCTCAGGCAACCGGCCGCAGCAACGGCGCCTTGCTTTCCGTGCCGAAATAGACCTTCGCATAGGGATCTGTTGGCGTGGTCGGCGAAACCCGCGCGTCAATCAAGTAAAGCCCCCCTTTGCGCAGCCCCTCGGATATCGCGCCACCGATTTCCGACGCAGCACCCAACTTGACCCCGTCACCACCGAACGCTTTCGCCAGTGCGACGAAATCCGGTGATTCCCACTGCGCGAGTTTCTCGTCAAACCCTTTCGCCACCAGCTTGTGCACCTCGGCGCCATAGCCCGCGTCGTTCCACACCACCAGCACCATCTGCATCTTGTGCCGCACGATCGTTTCAAGTTCCTGCAGGTTGAACATCAGGCTGCCGTCGCCTTCCACCGCCACGTGCTGCCGTCCCGGATTGCCCGCCCCGGTGCCGATCGCCACCCCGATCCCCTGCCCCACCGCGCCAAAGTTGTAGGAGTATTGGATTTCGGCGCCTTCCGGCAGCGGCGTGTACATGCCGATCCAGGAAAAGAAATGCCCGGCCCCGCACGTCAGCAACACGCCTTTCGGCAGTCCCGCACCAAGGCTTCCAGCCAGCGCCCGCGGATCGAGCCCATCGGCCGGCGTGTCGAACCGATGCGCTGGAGCATCAAGCACCGCTCGTGTCGCCGCTGTTCGCAGGCCCTCCTTACGCACCTGCCGGGCGGCCAGCGCTTCGTTGATCGCAACGACCGACTTGCGCCCATCGCCCTGCACATACAGGCCCGGAATGACCCCGATCTCCTCCGGCATCGGCTTGATGTCGATACGCGCCACCTCCGCCGATGGAAACAGCAACCCGCCTTCGGTCGTGTAGTAGCCAAGCTCCGCGCCCACACCCAAAACGAAGTCGGCGTCCGCCAGCAGATGCTCCGAGGGTGCCGAGGCGAACGCACCGGCAATCCCGACATCCCACGGATGCCCGGCAAAATATCCTTTCCCCTGCAACGAAGTCGCCAGCAAAGCGCCCACCCGGTCCGCCAGCTCGACAATGGCGTCCTTGGCTTTCGCCGCGATTGCGCCCCGCCCGGCAATGATCACCGGACGTTCCGCCGCGATCAGCTTCTCGATCACCGGCGCCAGCAGATCCGGGCTCGGTGTCTCCACCCGCGGCGGCAGGAAATCGGTGGACGGCCGATATTCGTAGTCCCAGTCAAGCTCATCCTCCTGCAGATCCATCGGCAGGTTCAGCACCACCGGCACGCGGTGGATCCGGGCGGCGTAAAACGCCTCGGCGATCTCCTCCGCCATGTTATCCAGACTTGTTACGGTATAAAACCGGGCATAGCTGGCTTCGGTGAAGCGGCGCTGGTCCATCGACTGGGTCTTGTTCTTCGCCCCTTGCATGATCTCCCCGGCGATCAGCACGACCGGCGTGCGGCCCCTATAGGCCGCGATCAACGACGTGCCGCACTGCGTCAAGCCGGGTCCGCACGTGACCATCGCCAGGCCGATCTTGCCGGTGGTCCTGGCATACCCATCGGCCATCGACACGGCCATCAACTCATGCCGGGCGCTATAGGCCTTGATCGCCGGATCGCGGCACAATGCCCCCCACAACCACATGTTGCCGTCGCCCATAAGCCCAAAGAAATCAGTCACGCCCTCGGCTCTGAGGGACTGGGCAATCGCTTCATATGCTTTCATGGCGGTGCTTCCCGTGTATTTCTTGCGCGTTCACGTCAGCCCCCATCATGGCGTCACCGGCCGCGATACACAATCGCCGCCGCCCCCGTCCATTTGACCACCGCCACCCGCCACGACATGCTGGATCAAAGTGCGGAGGAACATAATGTCGGACAGCAGTCGAGCGCGGCCGGGCCGCAAACGTTACATTGTCTATGGCCTGCTGTTCACAATGACATTGATCAATTACTTCGACCGCACGGTGCTTTCCATCGCCATGCCGGTGATGATCCAGCAGTTCGCATTGACCCCGGTCGCCGTCGGCTACCTGCTGTCCGCCTTCATCTGGTCCTACGCACCCTGCCAACTGCCCGCCGGCATGACGCTGGATCGCTGGGGCACCCGCAAGACTGCCGCCCGCTGCATCACCTTCTGGTCCGCCGCCACCGCCCTCACCGGCGCCGCCACCAGTTTCCCGTTCGTGTTCTTCACCCGGCTGCTGCTGGGCATCGGCGAATCGCCAACCTTTCCGCTCGCCGCAAGGGCAATCCGCGAATGGGCGCCGATCAAGGAACGTGCCCTGGCCTTCTCGATCTCCGGCTCCGGCCCGGCGTTCGGCACCGCGGTTTCCGCGATCACCATCGCCTGGCTCGTCAGCACGATCGGCTGGCGCCTCGCCTTCGTCTTCTCCGGCGCGCTCGGTTTTGTCTGGGTTGTGGTCTGGCTTTTGGTCTACCGCGACCCCGAGGAGGCTACCTGGCTGTCGACCGCCGAACGCCGCATGATCCTGACCGAACGTTCGCCAGGCGGCACGAGTTCGGCTGGCGGCATGAAGCTCAGGGAACTGCTCAGCTACCAGACCATGTGGGGCCTGTTTCTGGTGCAAGGCTGCGTGAACTACACGCAATACTTGTTCCTGACCTGGCTGCCGACCTATCTGGTGCAAAGCCGAGGCCTCAACATCCTCCATTCCGGTCTGCAAACCGGACTCTGCTACTTCGGCGCCATGGTGCTGACCATCGGCATGGGCCGCCTGTGCGACCATCTGCTGACGCCCGAAGCGGTGCAGTCCGGGAAAAGACGTTACGCTGTCGTCATTCTGGCGTTTGGCGCCTCGGTCATGGTGCTGGCCCCCTACACGCCCTCGGAAACCCTGCTGCTGATCGAGATCACAGTCTCCCTCGCCTGCGTGCAGAGCGTGTTCGTGAACACCTATTCGCTGACCAACGACCTGTTGCACGCCGGCAAGAGCATCGGCACCGCCATCGGCTGGATTCAGTTGGGCGGCAACATCTTCGGCCTCGCCGCCCCGATCGCCACCGGCTACATCGTTGCGGCAACCGGTAGTTTCACCAGTGCCTTCCTGCTGGCGGGCGCGTTGCTGATCATCGGCGCGATCGTTACGCTGACCATGACCCGCCGCCCGGTCGGCGCACCGCTGCCCGCCGGCGCTTTCGCCGACTAGACCGACCACGGCCAAGTATCTTCCGAAGTAACAACGAGGAACGCCGCGATGAAAATCGGCCTGTTCGTGACCCTGGAGTGGGAGACCGCCCAGGATGACGGCCGCCACATCCCGAATATGCTGGAGCAGGTGAAAGCCGCGAAAGATGCCGGCTTTTCCTCGCTTTGGCTGCCGCAGCACTTCGTCAGCGGCCCAAACATGCGCCAACTCGCCACCGCCCCCATCCTGGGCCTGCTCGCCGGCTTGGCCGAAGGCATGGCGCTTGGCACCGGTGTTCTGCTGCTGCCCATGCTCAACCCGGTCCTGCTGGCCGAGGAAGCTGCCACGATCGACCACCTGACCGGGGGCAATTTCACCCTGGGCGTCGGCCTGGGATACCGAGCGGCGGAGTTCCAGGCCTTCGGCGTCGAGCGCCGCTCCCGCGTGCCACGCTTTCGCGAGTATATCGAGGTCATGCGCCGGCTCTGGACCGAGGACCGTGTCACGTTCCATGGCAAATACTTGCACTTCGACAATATTGGGCTGAGCCTGCGGCCGAAGAACCAATCCGGCATCCCGGTCTGGGTCGGCAGCGCCGTCGATGACGGCGTCAAGCGGGCAGCCGAAATCGGCGATGCCTGGATCAGCGCCGGCGCCATGAGCCGCGATGAGTTGCAACGCTGGTGGGCGATGTTCCACCAAGCGCGGATCGCACATGGCAAACCGCTCGATTATCCCCGGCAGGTCGCCCGCGAATGTTTTTGCGGTCCCGATATGAGGACTGCCATGGCGGTGGCTTCGGGCCCGATATCGGCAAAATACGCTCGTTACGCCGGCAACGGATGGGGTTCATTCGATCCGTCCGGCGGCGAAATGGCTTTCGCGGCGTTCGCCAAAGATCGTTTTGTTGTCGGTGACGAACCGTTTGTCCGCGACGAACTGCAGCGCTACCGCGACGAGCAAGGCGCCACCGAGTTTCGCTTCCGCATGGCCTGGCCCGGAGTGTCGCAGCAAGACGTTCTCGCCAGTATCCGCCGGGTCGGCCGCCTTGCCGCAAATCTGTAGATACAGATGACTATGCCACCCCCGCCGGTCGGTCAGAACGTAGCGTGCGCTCCTGTTCAGCACCCGCTCCTGTTCAGTACCCGCTCCTGTTCAGCACCCGCTCCTGTTAAGCGCCATGGACGACACGCCGTGCCGGCACGCGGCGAACCGATCCGCCGGTTGCAATGACTGGGACGGTCGGACAGTGGCGGTGATCCGCAATCGCGGCTATGGCGTTCCGGGTTCACCCAAATCCCACCAGATGCCGGTGAAGGCGGCGAGTCCCTCGCGCGCGGGGCCGATCAGCAGGTGCTCGTCCGGGCCGTGCTGCTTGCAGCCGTTGTAGCTGTGCGGGATCCAGACCAGCGGCACGCCGAGGTAGTCGACGAACACATCGCCCGGCAGCCCGCCGGACGAGTTCGGGATGACCTGCACGCGCTTGCCCAGCGATGCGCTCCATGCTGTCGACGGTCCAGCGCACCCAGGGATGGCTGGGATCGGTGCGGCTCGCCGGCATGCGGACGCCGGCGTTCTCGATGCGGACGTTGGCGAAGCCCTCGTGCGTCCAGGTGGCGGCGCAGGGCGGCGCTCGAAACCGGCCGGATCGGTGTCGACGGTGTAGCGGATCTGGCAATGCGCGCGGGCGTTCGGGGCGACGGCGTTGACCGGGTTCTCCGGCCGGCCGGAGAGCATCGCCAGCACGATGAAGCTGTTCCAGCCGTAGATCTTCTCGGCCGGGGTCAGGCCGGGCTCGCCCCAGTCGGGGTCGATGCTGGCGGCCTCGCCGCCGCCGCCGACCGGGCAGCCGTCCAGCACCGCGCGCACCGCGGCGGGCACGCCGTTCCGCGGCAGCCAGTCGCGCACCAGGATCTTGCCCGTTGCGGTCCATGATGGTGCCGAGCGCGTGGGTCAGCACGATGGCGGGGTCGGTGGTCAGGCCGCCCCAGTGGCCGGAATGCACGCCGCCGGGACGCAGGTCGACCACGAGGTCGAAGTGGTAGGTGCCGCGCGTGCCGGTGGCGATCGTCGGGACCTCGGGCATCACGCGCGGGCCGTCGCTGGCGATCAGCACGTCGGCGGCCAGCGATCGGCCTGTTGGCGGCGACGAACTCGCGCAGGCCGGTGGAGCCGCGTTCCTCGCTGGTTTCCAGCACCAGCTTGAGGTTGAAGCCGAGCGTGCCGCCGCGTTCGGCGAGCACGGCTTCCAGCGCGGTCAGGTTGAGCGGCGTGCTGGCCCTTGTTGTCGGCGGTGCCGCGGCCGTACCAGCGGTCGGCTTCCTCGGTCAGCGTCCAGGGGACGAGGCCTGGCGCGCCACTGGTCCTCCAGGCCGCGGACGGTGTCGCCGTGGCCGTAGGTCAGGACGGTGGGGCGGTCGGGACCTTCCAGGCGTTCGGCGAACAGGATCGGGCCGAAGCCGGCGGCGCGGGTTGGGGTGGATCTCGACGGTGAAGCCCATCCGTTCCAGCCAGGGCTGGATGGCGGCCGCCAGATAGCGCTGCACGTCGGCCTCGTGGCCGGGGTCCTGCGAGGTGCTGGGGATCGCCACGAGTTCAGCGAGGTGGTCGCGGAACGCGTTCGAGTCGAAGCCGGCCAGTGCGCGGGCCAGGGCGCTGTCTCGTGATGCCATGTCAGTGTCCTTGGCTGGTGTACCAGGGGGCTGGTGGACTCAGGGGCTGATGTGCCCAGGGTGCCAGAGGACGATACGGCGGGCTATGGCGGAATGCGGGGGTCAAGCCTGGGCTACATCCGGGTGATCCGCGGGACGGCGGTCCACAACTGGGTGCCTCTGTCGCGCAGGGGTTGCAGCAGTAATGCGATCTCGGCGGTGTCGGGCCAGGAGAGGATGATGACGTCCTCCGGCGGGTCGTCCATCAGCGACTGCAGGGGCGTGATGGGGATGCGGCTGCCCGGGGTGAGGCGACCGTGTTTGGCGGGATCGGGGTCGGCGACGAACGCGATCTGGCCGGTGGTCAGGCCGCAGCAGTTCAGCAGCGTGCTGCCTCTGGTGACCGCTCCGTAGGCGGCGACGCGGCGGCCGGCCATCTGGCGGTTGCCGAGGAAGTCGCGGATGTCGTCGCGGGCGGCGGCGACGCGGTCGTTGAAGCCGGCGTAGAAGTCGTGCCGCTCGAGGTCGACGAAGCTTTCCGCCAGACGTACGGATTTGAGCCCGGAGCGCGCCGGATAGGGTGCGACCGCGTGGCAGACATGGACCCGCAGGGTGCCGCCGTGATCGGGCAGACGTTCGGCGTCGAACACGCGCAGGCCGACCGAGCGCAGGACGTGCTCGAGGACCCGCAGCGACAGGTAGGTGTAGGAGTCGTGGCGGAAGGCGTCGAACTGGACCCGCTGGACCAGCGACAGCAGGTGCGGGATCTCCAGGGTCAGGACGCCGTTGGGGCGCAGGATGCTGCCGAAGCCGGCGGCGAAATCGAACAGGTCCGGGGCGTGGGGCAGCACGTTGTTGGCGATCACTAGGTCGGCGCAGCCGTGCCGCACCGCGATCTCCATCGCAGTTTCGGTGTTGAACAGGCCGACCTCGGTCGGGATGCCGGCTTCGACGGCGGCGGTGGCGGCGGACTGGGCGGGCTCGATCCCCAGCACCGGGATGCCGGCGGTCTTGAAGTGGTGGAGCAGGTGGCCGTTGCTGGAACCGACCTCGATCACCAGTGACTCCGGACCGAGGCGCAGGCGCTTGCGCATGGTTTCGGTGTAGCGCTGCGCCTGATACTGGCGGGTGGCCGGGGGCGGCGAGAGGTAGCGGACCGGGGTGGCAATCTCCTCGGGCGGGGCGACGTCCTGGATCTGCACGAGCTGGCAGGTGTCGCAGATGCGGGCGACCAGCGGATAGGCCGGCGGCTCCGGTTCATCGGCGCCGACCGTGCGATTGGCCAGGGGGACGCAGCCCAGGTCGAGCAGGTGGCGGTGCAACCGGGCGCCGCAGAGGCGACAGGTCGGGGCGGCGGCAACGAGTGGGCGCGCGCGGGTCGGCAATGGTTCGGCGTGCGTCGTCAGCATCGCGGGTTCGATCGGTGGGTCACAGTCGTGGACAGGCCTTTCCCGTTTCGGGGAAGCCAGGGAATGGCCGTTCTGTCCACCGTACCTGACGCGGTCGCGTTCTTCGCTGTGAGGACGGTAGCAGGTGATTGGTAAACAAAAGGTTTCTGCTGAAAAGAGATTTCTATCGAAAGACGGGGTGCAGGTCGTCGGACCAGGTGACCATGGTTTCGGCCAGGGTGATACGGTGGTGAACGAGCGCCGGGCCGAGGATGGCGTTCGGGTGGGTGGAGGCCATGGCCACCGCGGTGGCAGCGTCGGTCAGGTTCCAGGCAACAAGATTGCGCACGGCCTGGTCGAGGCAGAGGGCGGAACCAGCCAGGGTCGCGGTGTTGGGGATGCGGACCGAGCCGTCCGGGGTGAGCTGGATGGTGATGCCGGCGAAGGGATAGAGGCCGGGGGGCGCGGCGGCGGCGGCTGTTGCGTCGGTTACCAGGACGGAGCGGCTCGGGGTCTTCGCTCGGATGAGAGTTTGCAGGGCGTGGGGCGGGATGTGGATGCCGTCGGCGATGAAGGTGGCGTCGAGTTGGTCGTTGGCGAGTTGGGCCATGAGCGGATTGAGAAATTTTGGCTGCGGCTGCGGCAGGGCGTTGCCGAGGTGGGTGCTCAGGGTGACACCGGCGGCGGCGGCCTGGGTGGTCGTTGCGTGGTCGGCGGCGGTATGGCCCATGGCGACGATGATGCCGTTTGCCCTGGCCCAGGCGATGACGGACAGCGCGTTGGGGCGCTCAGGCGCCAGGGTGAGCAAAAGGATGGGGCGGCGGACGGACTTGGTCAGGCGGGCAAGGACGGCCGGGTCGGGGTGGATCATCGCGGCCGGGGGGTGGCAGCCGGCATAGCCTGGGGTGGGGTTGAGGAACGGGCCCTCGAGATGGAAGCCAGGGATCATGGCGGGACCGAGGCGGCTGTTGGCCACGGCCTGGTCGAGGGCGAACAGTCGGGCGGCGAGCGTGGTCAGGTCGGCGGTAATGAGGGTGGGGAGGCAGGTGGTGACGTTGGACCGCGCGCATGGCGGCGAGCGCGTGGTCGAGGGCGTCGGGGGTTAACGCGGCGTCGTTGAAGTCGATGCCGGCGTAGCCGTTGACCTGGAGGTCGGTCAGGCCTGGGGTTTGCATAGCCTCGGGTCTGGCGGACGCGAGGCTGGGAAGTCAAGCCTTTGGGTGGGACCGGTCTTCGGCGGGCGCGGGCGGGATTTGACCGGTGGAGAGCAGGTGTTGGGCGACGCTGCTGAGGGCGGTGGCACGCATGGTGGCGGACCGGCGTTCGGCGGGTGGCAGGTGGGCGAGTTCGGCGGTGAATTCGCGGGCGACATCGGCCATGGCGGTCGCCCAGGCGGTGCGGTGGGCTTCGGGCGTCAGTGCTGGGCTGTCGGTCATGGTGGTGGCCGGGCGGGTGGCCAGCTGGGCGGGCGGGTTTTCGGTGGGCAGGAGGGTGGCGTCGGGAACGGCGGTGTCCGGCGTGATGCGCTGGGTGGCGTGGGCTGGCGGGGTTTCGGCGGCTGGGACGCTGGCCTTGACCTCGGCCAGGCGCTGTTCGGTGCGGGCGAGACCGGCAAGGAGGGCGGCTTCCTGCAAGCGCTCGGTTTCGGGATCGAATTCCTGGGTGGCTTGTCCGTGGGCCGTGTCGGCGGGTGCGGGCGCGCGCAGGATGCGGCGGCACTGTTCGCTGGCGCGGTTGAGGCTGGCGGCATTGGCGCGCAGACGCAGGACCAGGTTGGTGGAGAGGGTGTCGGCCATCGAGCGGTTGAGGGAATTGAGGGTGGCAAGGCCGAAGGCGATGACCTGGGCGATGGGGAGGAGGTCGGTGGGATGGCGGGCGGCGTAGGTGTTCACCGTCTCCAGCGCAGCCATGCGGGCGTAGGTGATGTCACCGCCGGCGGCGGCGAGAAACAGTGGAGTCAGAAAGGTGACGATGAGGTGGAGGAAGATGTCGGCGGGATAGCAGGGCGTGGGACTGGTCATGGGGCGCCGGTTCGGTGGGGTTGGGCGGGTTTAGCGTGGGATTAGGACATTGTCAAGGAATATTTCCTTATTTTTTGAATAATATGTTTTAGTTCCTATCGCGGCAGGTCGTTGAACGTGACTGTCCGCTGCCCTGAGGTCTATGGACGCGGTGGCGGATGATGCGGGAAGCGAAGTTTCAGGGTTGTGCCACCGGTTGGCGACCGGGCCCAACACGCCTGACCTTGAAGCTGGGCTGCCAGCGACTGAACGAGCTTTGATCCCAGGCCGGTGCCCTGCGGGGCCGCGTCGGGATTGATGCCAACACCGTTGTCTTCGATGGCGAGCAGAAAGTCGTTGCCGTCTTTTCGAAAGCTGGCGGTGATGCGCCCGCCGCGGTCATCGGGAAAGGCGTATTTGAGCGCGTTCGTTACAGACTCGTTGATGATGAGACCGAGCGATACGGCTTGCAGCATGGGCATGGCGTGCGATTCGGCGTTGGTGATCACGGCGATTGGACGCAGCAGGAATGAGTTGGAAAGATCGTCCATCACGCCGGTGATGAATTGCCGGCTGTCCACCGACAACGAACGGCCGTGCGACGTCATCTGGCTGAGGCGTGCGTGCAGGGCGGCGGTCGCCTCGACGCGTCGCCGGACCGCGGCGAGCGCTTCCCGTGCGTTGTCGGACTCCCTGGTCAGCCGTTCCTGCAGGATAATGGTTCCGACAAGCCGCTGGTAATCGTTTCTTGTCCGGTGGGCAGATTCTTCCAGCAACATCGTCTTTTCAGCCTCTGATCGCCGGGCGATCTCTGCCGCATCCGCCAGTTTTACATTCAACACCTTCTGCTCGGTCACAAGTTGACGCAGGGCTTCGATGAGCCATGCCATGAGGACGTTGACCGTGAGGGCCAGCACGAAGCCGACCAATTCGATCGGGTCGTCGAGCGTTACGAAGCTGAAGACCGGTGGCACGAAGGCCCACACGGCGATGACTGAGGAGAGGACGGCGGCCACGTAGCCGCTGCCATTGGCGAGAAAGAGGCTGGAGAGCACGATGACGGGGAAGTAGGTCAGATACGGCCAGCCGGGGTGTTCGCCGAGCGCACAGATGCGAAGGAGGGTCGCCGCGAGAACCATGGCGGCTGCGAGACTCCAGCGTGCCCATACGGGACCGCGGCGGAGGCTGCTGGACAGCAGACGCATGAGGGTGGGTTGCATGAGGCCTGTTATCACGGCGGGGTGAGGTGACTATTAGGGATATGTGAAAAACTGTAACCTGTTTGGTGGTGGGACGGGTGCGGCGTTGTGGAGAATACCGTGTTGCTGGCGGCGGTTTTTTTGGTGACGCGGGGGTCTGCGGTTGGGCTGATGCGTCGGGCGGATTTGGCGAATGTATAGGCGGGCGTGCCGGCGCGCTTGGCGTTCCCGCTATGTCGAGGATGCAGCCACTCCCAGTTTCGGGATCACATGCAACGGACGTTGACTGTGATCGGGTCCGGGCTTTACGCCTTGCACTTCAGGCATGATTGCTGAGGCGCGGTCTCGGCTATCCGATCCGGGAATTCGGTGAACCAATGCCCTACGATCGCTTTGTCGTGCTCTGGGTTCGGAATGATTTTGTTTCCTTTCGATAATGGCGGATGATGGTTCGGGGCATGGCATGTTCGTTCGCCCGGATATGATGGGTAGCCTGGTCTAGTCGCTGGCAAACCCCAATTCTTGCCGTCAAACGGTGATGCGGCGGAGATTGCGGCTACTCGGGTTTGGACAGCATGGTTTGGCCTGGGATACTGGTGTTGATTGGTGCTTATTGTCTGAGCGCCGGCCATTACTTGTATGCCGCAGCTGGTTAGGCCGGCGTCCGGGTGCCGGCGTTCAGAGCGCCTTGCGGAACGTCAGATTATAGCGGAGGGCGCCGGTCAGCTCGTGCCTGCCGTCGCGGAGGGTGTCGACGCCGTGAAAGGTCTTGCGCGCCGGTCCGCCCCACACCACGACGTCGCCATGAGCGAGGGGAATACGGCTTGGACGGTCGCCGCGGGACTGGCCGCCCCAGAGGAAAAGCGCTGGCAGACCGAGGGAGACGGAAACGATCGGGGCAGCAAAATCCCGCTCGTTCTTGTCCTGGTGCAGTGACAGCCGCGCACCAGGCTCGTAGCGGTTGATCAGGCAGGCATCGGGGGTGAAGGCTTCGAAGCCGGCCGCCGCGGCTGATCGTTGTGCGAGGTCCGCGAAGACCGGGGGCATCGGGGGCCATGGGCGATGGGTCTCGGGGTCGATCCCGTCGTACCGGTAGCCGCGGCGGTCGGTGACCCAGCCTGCGGCGCCGCAGTTGGTCATGGCGACCGACATGGTGAAGCCACCAGGGGTCACCATGTGGCGAAACGGGGCAGCCGCCACGATCGTCTCGAGGGCTGCCAGCAGCGCGGTTTCCTGTGGCTGGGCAAAGCCGCGGAGCAGTGTGGCGCCTTCGGCAAGAGCGCGGTCGGACTGCGTTGTGTCGAACAGATCAGGTGTCATCGGGCGGTATCGCGGAAGATGCTGCCGGTGGTGTGTCGCCGACCGGCGCGCAGGTCGATGCTGTCGCTTGAAGCTGTCCGGATCGAAGCGCCGCGCGGCGTGCGGCGACCAACAGTGATCCGGTCGCCGGGGCGGTCGGGCAGGTTCCGCCTGCGTGGCACCGGTTCCCTTGCCGTTATCGTCAGGCTCGTGCGATTGTCCATCGGCTTGCCTTGAAGCGCTGAAGGTACGGCATCCGTGGTTTGCAGCCGCGCGCCGCGGCGAACGTGGCTGGCCCATTGTTGCCGCGGCGATGCGGTTACCCGAGCAGGGCGGACAGGATTGCGGCTTTCACTGGTTCGGGCTGGCCTTCGATGGCGCGGGCGACGGCGCGCATCTGGCCGCGGAGGGTGTAGACCTGGTCGAGCAGGGACAGCACCAGGGGCATGGTTTCCTCCGGCACCGCCATGGCGCGGCGGAAATCGTGGATCAGGCGCACGCGGGCGACGTCGATCTCCTGGAAGACCCAGTCGGGTTCGGTGCCCTCCGGGCGGACCCAGCCGCGTTCGACCCAGGCGATGCAGCTCCGTCTCCCGCAGGTCGGGGAACAACGCCACGACGGCGGTGAAGCGCATCATGAGCCCTCCCTCGCGGATTGAAGCTGTTCTGCGGGCGTCCAGGTCTTCAGGAACTCGGCCAGTTCGGGTTCGTCGCCTGGCGGCAGCGACGACGTTCAACTGGACGAACTGGTGGCCCTGGCGGATGCCTTTGCCGCGCAGGCGCAGGCGGGTTCCGGTGCCGGAGCCGGGCGGGATCGACACGCGCACCGGGCCGTGGATGGTCGGGACCTCCAGCGAGGTGCCGAGGACCGCTTCCTTCAGGGAGACCGGCACGTCGGTGATGATGTCGTCGCCGTCGCGGTGGAAGCGGGGGTCGGGGGCGACGGTGATCTCGATCAGTGCATCGCCGGCGGCGGCGCCGTTGAAGCCGGGGCCGCCCTGGCCGCGCAGGCGCAGGACGTGGCCGTCCTCGGTGCCCGGCGGGATGCGGACGTCGAGGGTCTTGCCGTCGGGCAGCGACAGGCGGCGGGTGGTGCCGGTGGCGGCGTCGACGAAGCTGACGGTCAGTGAGTATTGCATGTCGCGGCCATGGCATCGTGCGGCCGGTGGCACCCCAGTCGGAGCGCTGGCCGCGCTCGGCCGAATGCCTGGGCGAAGAAGGCCTCCAGGTCTTCCTGGCTGAAGCCGCCGCCGGCGGTGTCGTAGCGTTCGTGGCCGGGGGCGTCGCGGTAGTACTGGCGCTGCTGGTGGACTTCGTGGCCCTCGGCGTCGATCTCGCCGCGGTCGAAGCGGGCGCGCTTGTCCTTGTCGGACAGCAGGTCGTAGGCCGAGCTGATTTCGCCGAAGCGGGCGGCGGCGTCGGGCTTGTCGGGGTTGACGTCGGGGTGGTGCTTTTTCGCCAGCTTGCGATAGGCGGCGCGGATGGCTGCCTCATCGGCGGTGCGCTGGACACCAAGGATTTCGTATGGATCTTTCATCGGTGCCGATCACGTGGAGATGAGGCGGTGCCGGATCAAGTGCCGGTCCATTGCGGTACGCGTTTCGCCAGGAAGGCGTCGATGCCTTCGGCGGCGTCGCGGGCCAGCATGTTGCGGGTCATGACCTCGGATGCGTAGTCGTAGGCGGCGGCGAGGTCCATCTCCGCCTGGCGATAGAAGGCTTCCTTGCCGATCGCGACCGTCAGCGGGCTTTTGGCGGCGATCTGGGTGGCCAGGGCGCGGGTGGCGTGCGGGCAGTTCGGCTTCGGGGACGACGCGGTTGACCAGGCCGAGGTCGCGGGCTCGGTCGGCCGGGATCAGGTCGCCGGTCAGCAGCATCTCCATTGCGGGCTTGCGGCCGACGGCTCGGGACAGGGCGACCATGGGGGTGGAGCAGAACAGGCCGATATCGACGCCGGGGGTGGCGAAGCGGGCGGTGTCGGCGGCGACGGCGAGGTCGGCGGTGGCGACCAGTTGGCAGCCGGCGGCGGTGGCGACGCCGTGGACCTGGGCGATGACCGGCTTGGGCAGGCGGACGATGCGCTGCATCAGGCGGGAGCAGAGGGCGAAGAGCGCCTCGATAGGCTGCCCGGGTGGGGGTGGCGCGGATTTCCCGCAGGTCGTGGCCGGCGCAGAAGGCGGGGCCGTTGGCGGCGAGGATGACGACTTTGACGGTCGGGTCATCGGCGATGGCGGTCAGTTCGGCGTCCAGCGCCTCCATCAGGCCGATCGACAGGGCGTTGCGGGCGGCGGGGCGGTTCAGTGTGAGGGTCGCGATGTTGTCGCTGTCGTGGCGGAGGAGAATATCGGTCATGATGCAGTGACTATAGCAGAAGGAAGCCGTGATGCACGAACAGCAGCCCTCCACCGCGCGGGGAGTTGTCCCTGCGCACCGTGGCGATGCCGGCGGACACCAACCCGGCGGGGGATATCTTCGGCGGCTGGATCATGTCGCTGATGGACCTGGCGGCGGGGGTTGCGGCGGGGACGCGGGCGAAGGGGCGGGTGGCGACGGCGGCGGTGTCGAACCTGAATTTCCTGCAGCCGGTGAAGGTGGGGGACGTGGTGTGCGTCTATACCGAGATCACCAAGACGGGGCGGACGTCGATCACGGTCGGGGTGGAGGCGTATGTGCTGCGGCGGAACCAGGGGGAGCGGGTGCGGGTGACGGCGGCGGAGTTCGTGCTGGTGGCGGTGGATGATGATGGCAAGCCGCGGATGCTGCCGCCAGAGTGAGGCACGGGGGAATGAGGCGCGGGGGCGCTGCCCCTCGACCCCGCCAAGGGGCGACGCCCCTTGGAACCGGGATCAAAGGGGGCGTCGCCCCCTTTGCGGGTCCAGGGCAGCGCCCTGGCCCTAGCCATCCAGCCGTATGACGTGAGCAGCGCCCTGGGGAAGCCTTTCGGCTAGATCCCCGACGTGGGGGTGGTGGGTCAGGACGATGACCTGAACGCGGTCGCTGAGTTGCAGGAGCGCCTGCATGGTGGCGGTGGTGCGGGCATCGTCGAAGGTTTGCAGCACGTCGTCGGCGATGAACGGCAACGGCGATGCCGTGGTGGCGTAGTCTTCCAGGGCGGCAATGCGCAGCGCGAGGTAGAGCTGGTCGCAGGTGCCTTCGCTGAGCTGGTCCAGCGATTTGCGAGTGGTGGCATCAGCTTCCAGGGCGACCATGGTCTGGCCGTCCTTGGTTTCCTCGATCCTGACGCCGGCCTGGATGCCGCCGGTGATGGTGCGGAAAACCTCGCCGATGCGGGCCAGCAAGGGTTGGTCGGCGCCGGATGCCTGGCGATCCATCGCGGCCTGCAGCAGGGCGTGGGTGGCGTGCAGGACCAGGGCCTCCTCGACGTTGCGCGACAGCATCGCCTGGGCGGCTTCCCGGCGTTGCGCGGCCTCGGCGGCGTCAGTGCCGGAGCCGGCTTGTTCCAGCGCGGCGGCGGCGGCGGTGTGGGCATCGCGGGCGGCTTCGATCTGGCGGGCGCGTTGTTGCTGGCTGGCGTCGATTTCGCTGATGCGGGCGACGTCGGCGTCCGCGGTAGTTTCGGCGGCGCGGGCGGACAGGGTTTCAATGCTCAGGCCACCGCCCTGGACCGCAAGCTGGCGCAAGGCCTCGTTGAGGTCGGCGCGGGCGGCGGCGGCGGCGCGGACGCGTTGCAACTGACGTTCGGCTTCGTCGTCGGTTTCGGCGCGGAGGGCGGCGCGCAGGCCGCTTCAGGGTGCGTTCGGCGGCATCGGCTTCGGCCGTGGACAGGGCGCGTTTTGCGGCGGCCTGCTCGACACGCTGGGCGGCATCGGCGCAGCGCAGGGCGTCACTTTGCTCCTTGTGCAGGCGGCGTTGGAAGGCGTCGGCAGCCTCGATCGGCGGGAGGCTCGCCAAGTCGGGTGACAGGTCTTCGAGGCGGACGATCCGGGTGCCGAGCAGGGCGATGGCAGCGTGCATGTCGTCGACGCGGTGCTGATAGTCGTCCGCCTTGTGCTCGACGGCGCGCAGTTCCTCGATCCGCGTGAGGGCGTCGCTGGTGGTGGTGAGGGCTTCGGATGCGGGACGCGCCAGGGCGATGGCGAGGGGGGACCACTGGGTGGTCCAGTCGGCCAGGGCCCGGTCGGACCGGGTGACGGCGGCGGCGGCCGATGCGTGGGCGGCGCGTTGCTTGGCGGCTTGGTCGGTCAGGGATTTGTGGCGGAGGGCGAGGTCAGCGGCGGCCTTGATGCGGCGGTCGGCTTCGGACAGGAGGGCACCGAGGGTGGGCAGGCCGGGTGACGCCACGCCCATCGCCTCGGCCAGGCGGTCAGCGAGCGTGGTGAGTTCGCTTTCGATGCCGGCGAGGTCGGCGGCGGCGGCGGCGCGGGCGTCACGACAGGCCACGGCGGCTTCGCGGGCGCGCAGGAAGGCGCGCAGCGTGGGCATGTCGACGGCATTGCCGCCGGCGGCACGTGCCAGGGCGAGAAGGTCGGCCTTGGCCTGGGTGGCTGCGTGTTCCGCGCGGCAGACGGCTTCGGCTTCCCGGACCCGTTCGATTTCCAGGCTGGCGAGCCGATCACGCAGGGCGGTGGCTTCGGCGACCTCGCGGCCGTGGGCGATCAGGGCATCGGCCACCATGTCGGCGTCGCGCATGGCTCGGTCCAAGGCCATGACGAGCGCCGGGTCGGGACGGTCGAGGGATGGCGCGCACAGAGTTGCCCAGACGGCGTCGCGATGCGACCTGGCGTTTCGCAATGCGTCAGGCGCGGGCAACATCGCCTTGCGTTCCAGCGCGGCAAGCCGGGTCCGTTCGGTATCGATGGCCACCAGGCGGGCGGCGTGATCGTGGACGGCGCGATCGAGCGCGGCCTCGGCGTTGGCCAGGGCCTTGCCGCAGGCTTCCAGCCGGGGTTCCGACGGGGCCGCGGAGGTGCTGAGCGCGGCTTCCGGCAATGGGCAGTCGGGAATGGCTGACAGGGCGGTGCGCAGTGCATCGTCCGCTTGCAGCAGTTTACGGCGTTCGGTTTCCAGCCGCGCTGCCGGATCGCCGGACGCGCGCAGCAGCGCCAGCAGGTCGGCAATGGCGATGACATCGCTTTGTCCGGGCAGGCGGTCGAGCTCGCCGACGGTAAGCGCGAGGTCGGTTTCGGTTTCAGCGAGGCGGTGCTGGGCCGCGGCGGCCTCGGCGGCGAGCTTGGGGTGTGATCGCAGGCGTTGCTGGGCGTCCTTTACGATTGGCGCGGGCGGCAGGCCCATCGCCTGGTCCCAGCCGAGGTCACGGCGCAGGGACGCGGCCTTGGCGAGGTCGGCGGACAGTTCGCGCTCGATCTTCGGCAGGTCGGCTTCGGCCTGGATCGCAACCCCGCGCAGGTCGGCCAGGGCCTTGATTTCGGCCTCGGCGGCGATCCAGGCGGGATCGAAAGTCAGCGCGGCGCGGGCATCCTGGGCGGCTTGCAGTTCGGCAGCGGCGGCGGTGGCGGCACTGGCTGACTTGACGCGGGCTTCCAGGGCGTCTCGCCAGCGCTGTTCGAACGTGGCGTCGAGTTCCGGGGCGTCGGCGGACTCGGTCAGGGTGATTCGGGCGGCGTGCAGGCGCTCCAGCCAGGGGCGGCAGGCGCTTATGGTGCGCAGGCGGTCGCGTTCGTGGGCCTCCGCCGCCTGCTCTTGCAGCAGGGTTTCCAGGTGGCGGGCAGCCTCGGCGGCGTTGCGTTCCAGCGTGGTCCAGTCGTCGGGGCGCAGCGCGGCATTTCGCAGGTCCGCCCTGCCCTGCTCCCAGGCGCTGAGGGCGCTCCAGAGCGGGCGGGACTTGTGGCGGGCAGTGGCCTTGCCGAGTTCGTCGCGTTTGCGTTCCAGTTCGGTCAGCAGGTCGCGGACGCGGCCCATGCCGCCGCCGGCGGCGAACAGGACCTGGCCGAGGCGGCCCTGGCTGTGGATCAGGTCGCGGCCGCCGGAGCGCAGCAGGGTGGTATCGAGGCCGAACAGTTCGTGGAAGACGGTGTGGTTGGCGCCGCCGAGCAGCCGGCGGGCTTCGTCGGTGGGGAGCTCGGTGCCGCCGGCAAGCGACAGGGTGTTGCCGTTGCCTTTGCGGCGAACCAGGGAGCGGGTGGCGCCGTCGTCGGTTACGACGTCGGCCAGGAGGCGCATCTTCTCCGTGCCGAAGCGGAACGTCATCGGGGTGCGGGTTTCGATGCCGAACAGGAACTCGCCGATGGAGCGGCGGATGACGGATTTGCCGTAGCCGTTGGGGGCGACGATCAGGTTGACCCGTCCCGGCGTCGGGTCGAACGGCAGGTCGAGATGCTCGAACGGGCCGTAGCGTTCGAGGCGGAAATCGGCGAGGCGCATCAGGCGTCGCCGGCCAGCGCGGCTTCCAGGCGGCGGCGGGCCTGGTCGAGGATGTGCGTCACGCCGCCGGTGGCGCAGGTGTGCAGCGGGTGATCGGTGGGCAGTGCTTCGCTGCAGTTTGCCGGCCAGGGTGGCGGGCCAATCGCCCAGGATGTCTGGCGGGGGAGCGGCGGCGAGGGATTCGATTTCGCTCAGCAGGCGGGTGAGGTTATCGGGCGACGTCGCGGCCGTGCGCGGTGGTCGGGTGCGAAGCTTGACGGATTCGAGCCACAGGCGGTGTTCGCCGGTGAGGCCGTGGGCTTCGTTCAGGATCTTTTCGCGCAGGCCCTCGCCGGACAGCGCGGCGTGGGCGGCGGTCGTGCCGGTCAGGGTGAGGCGGGCGGCGAGCGGGCGTGGTTCGGCGTCGCGCAGGGCGGTTTCGAGGTGGGCTTGGACGCGGACCATGGCCTCGGCTTCGTCGGCGGCGGCTTCGAGGTCGATCTCGATGCGGGCCCAGCGCAGCACGTCCAGCACACGGTGTTCGATCGTGGCGCGGCGGTTGCTGACGGTGACGAGGCTGGCGCCCTTGGGGCCGGTTTCGCCGACGTGGCGGCCTTGCAGGTTGCCGGGGAAGACGATCCAGGGGTCGGTGGCGAGTTCTTGCCGCTCATGGACGTGGCCGAGCGCCCAGTAGTCGTAGCCGTGGGCTTTGAGGCGGGGCAGGTCGCAGGGGGCGTAGCGGGCGTGGGCGGCGTAGCCCTCGGCGGAGGTGTGCAGCAGGCCGATGTTGAACAGGCCGTCGATGGGGCGCGGGTAGGAGCGCGACAGGTCTTCGGTGGCGGCCTGGTCGGCAAAGCTCTGGCCGTGGATGGCGACGCCGATGGTTTCGAGATGGTGGGTGTGGGCCTTGTGGTGGTCGAAGATAGTGACGTGCGGCATCCGCAGGGAGCGGGTCATCTTGTTGGCGGCGTCGTGGTTGCCGCGGATGGCGAAGACGGGGATTTTGTCTTGTGTCAGGCGGCGCATCTGGGCGGCGAAGAACAGGCCGGTGCCGAAGTCGGGCCAGTCGCCGTCGTAGATGTCGCCGGCGATCAGCAGGAAATCGACTTTTTCCCGGATGGCGAGGTCGACCAGGCGGCCGAGCGCGCGGCGGGTGGCGGCGCGGATCAGTTCGGCTGGCGCCGTGGGGTCGGCTTCCAGGCCGCGCAGGGGGCTGTCCAGATGGAGGTCGGCGGCGTGGAGGAAGCGGAAGTCGGGCATGGCGGGGTGGTTAGCATGGCGGGCGAGTCGGTCGGACCTGTGAATACGCGACCGAGGCAGATGGTGCGTGCCGGAATCACCAGCTACAATTGACGTCTCAGAAATGCCCGCGAGGTGGAGGCGGACGATCTATCCATCAATCCTGGAGTGAACACACCATGGGCGGACCAACCCCGGAACTTGATGTGTCGGACCTGGATCGTTCGCTAGCGTTCTACGTTGGCGTGATGGGCTTCACGGTGATGTTCGATCGCCCGGAGGAGCGTTTTGCCTTCCTCGACCTCGAGGGCGTGCACATGATGCTCGAAGAAGCCGCTGGGCCGGGACGGCGCTTCCGGACAGCAACACTTGAGCATCCGTATGGCCGGGGCGTGAACTTCATGATTGAGGTGGCCGAAATTGACCGGTTGCACAGCCGCGTTCAGGCTGCGGGACTTGCCATTGTTATTCCCTTAGAAGAACGATGGTATCGGCGAAACGATGGTGAGTACGGCCGCAAGCAATTCGTTGTCGCTGACCCGGATGGTTACCTCCTGCGGTTCTCAACCTCGCTCGGCCAAAGACCTGCTCAGCGGTAAGTTTCCTCCCATGGTCCAAGCTATAGAAATCCTCAGCAGGATCGATATCCGGGGACCGCCGAACACCGAGCGCCACGAACTTGCAGCTGGTCAAAGGGACCGCGATCAAAGAACTCTGAAGCCTTTGTTTTCGGCGTGCCGACTGGTTGATTCCGTGTCGGCGGTGTCAGGTAGGCAACGTGCGTTCGACGGGTTCCCGCCGTATTTGCTGGACCTGTTCGCAGGCAGCACGCAAGCTGCGGTCGCGTAGGACGAGATAGTCAATTTCGACCGTTTCATAGCAAAGGGGAAACGACGCCATGTCAGGCTTTGGTATAAAGCGGTCAAACCTGGAGACTGTTTTCCAGGCCGAGCAGATCGGACTTGGCAATTTTCTGCAATCGGCGCCGACATTGACGTGCAGGGTCCAGTGCTCGGTCAATGGAACCGTTGTTGCCGCCAACGACATCGTTGCCGCGGCCGGCAACAACTATCCAATCCGCTACTACAACCAAGGCTCGACGGTGACAGCCGGGACGGCCGGGATCACGCGGGAGATCAGCGGCGACATGCGGATCACCGGCACCGCCGCGGCGAATGGCGGCAATGCTTATCTGCTGCCGTGGGAGCCTAATGCGATCTGCATGACGGAACTTCGGTCGGGCTGCCGGCTGTTCGTGACGGCGACGCTGAATGGCTGTGCGATCGTCATTGCCGGGGGCCGATGCAATCCGGTTGTTGCCCATGTGAACGACAGCAACGCCGATGCCACCCGGAACGCGCGCTATGAGCAGATTGCCCGGGCGCTTGAGGCGCGGGGACTGGATGCCGCCAACCGGCGGATGGCGGCGCCAGGGCAAGGCTATACGGGCGGCAACTGCGCAATATTCGGCATCCAGGGCGGCGACCAGCGATGGACTTTCTATGTCAATGATCATCGGTCGACGGGCGCCACGACCACGCAGATATGGCCCTGAACTGGGTGGTGCGTTGAGTGGTTGCGGTACTACGTGCGGCGGCGGGTTGGTGCGGTCTTGTGGGCATTGGAGGGCGGCTTCGGCCCCGACTTAATATGTGAGAATGTTCCATTTGGCGATGCCGACCACCTGGGGCAGTGTGCGCCGCGTTTGGACGATGATCGGGGACCGAAAAAATGGCCAGCCTGCCGAACCGCCTGCCGGGGTTGAACTTTGATCTGGGGGAGGCCGCGGACATGCTGCGGTCCACGGTCGAGGCGTTCGCGGCGGACGAGATTGCGCCACGGGCGGCGGCGATCGACCGGGACAACGCGTTTCCGATGGATCTTTGGCCGAAGATGGGGGCGCTGGGGGTGCTCGGTGTGACCGTGTCGGAGGAATATGGCGGCGCGGGCATGGGCTATCTGGAGCATGTGGTGGCGATGGAGGAGATCTCCCGCGCGTCGGCGTCGGTGGGATTGTCCTATGGGGCGCATTCGAACCTGTGCGTGAACCAGATTTTCCGCAATGGCGAACGACGACCAGAAGCGGCGGTATTTGCCGGGGCTGATCGACGGGACGCGGGTCGGGGCGCTGGCGATGAGCGAGCCGGGGGCGGGGTCGGATGTGGTCGGGATGCGGACGCGGGCGGACAGGCAGGGCGACCGGTATGTGCTGAACGGGTCGAAAATGTGGATCACCAACGGGCCGGATGCGGATGTGCTGGTGATCTATGCGAAGACCGATCGTCGCGGCGGGGCCTCGGGGGATTACGGCGTTCCTGGTGGAGAAGGGGTTTGCCGGGTTCTCGACGGCGCAGAAGCTGGACAAGCTGGGGATGCGGGGGTCGAATACTTGCGAACTGGTGTTCGAGGACTGTGAGGTGCCGGAGGAGAACGTGCTGGGGTCGGTCGGGCGCGGCGTGAACGTGCTGATGAGCGGGCTGGATTATGAGCGGGCGGTGCTGGCGGCGGGGCCGATCGGGATCATGCAGGCGTGCATGGATGTGGTGGTGCCGTATGTGCACGAGCGCAAGCAGTTCGGGCAGGCGATCGGCGAGTTCCAGTTGATGCAGGGCAAGCTGGCGGACATGTACACGACGATGAACGCTGCCAAGGCGTATGTTTATGCGGTGGCGAAGGCGTGTGACCGAGGGGAAACGACGCGGAAGGATGCGGCTGGCGCGATTTTGTATGCCGCGGAGAAGGCGACCTGGATGGCGCTGGAGGCGATCCAGGCGCTGGGGGGGAACGGTTACATCAACGACTATCCGACCGGGCGGTTGTTGCGGGACGCGAAGCTGTACGAGATTGGCGCGGGAACGAGCGAGATCCGGCGGATGCTGATCGGGCGCGAGTTGTTTACAGAAACCGCCTGACAGGCGGCTGTATGCAGAACAAAATTTCGTTATCATAATATATTGTTCTTTTTTCATGCTAATGTTGTTCAAGTAAGCAGTTTGGCGATTTAGGGTGGTTTGATTGGTCGAATCACTGTGCCGGTTCTGCGCCTGCGGTGACTTGTCGAACATGCTGGAGCATGAAAGCCCATGAGATTACTCCAACGCGCGATTGTGGGTTGTTTGCTGATGTCCGCCTTGAGCGGCTGCACGACCAACAACCTTGTTGTCATGGCGCCACCGCGAGCCGCCACGATGGTCACGACAATCAGCTGCTGGGTCCCGGCCGACAAGGAGCAACACTATCAGGCCGCGCATGAAACGACGCCGCTTGGCGTGGTCTCTTCCGCGGCGGCGAAGGCGGCTTCTCTTTCCGGGTGCGCCGCGGTCGCTTTCCAGCTCACACACGATGGCAAGGCCAGGAATATTACCGTGCTGCGTGAATTCCCCATCGGATACGGCTATGGCACCGCGGTGTCCGAGGTGATCCGCCAGGCGACCTTTACGCCGCCGACATCGGAAGACACGTGGTATTATCGTGCCATTACAAATCTTTATGTCGTGAAGACGACGCCCCTGGCGCCGGCACCTGGCAGTCTTCCGCCGCAGACAATCAGGCCGCAACAACGCACGTAGTCGACATGTGTAGCTGGCGCGGGACACTTACTCGCGGCGGGCCGCGCCGAGCGGTGTTGGGCCGCCCCTTTCCCGTTCGTGGTAGCGTTGCTAGACCGGGGTGAGATCCTCACCGGTGACGAGACAGCATGCTGCGATCCAACTTGAATGTGCGCTCCCCTGAATTTGCGGCCAATGCGGCGGCGATGGGCGCGCTGGTTGCTGATCTGCGGGAGAAGGTCGCCGAGGTTTCACAGGGTGGCGGGGCGGTGGCGCGGGAGCGGCATGTCGCACGGGGCAAGCTGCTGCCGCGGGACCGGGTCGCGGCGCTGATCGATCCGGGCTCGCCGTTCCTGGAATTGTCCCAGCTGGCGGCGTTCGGGCTGTATGGCGGCGAGGTTCCGGCGGCTGGGATCGTCACTGGCATCGGCCGCGTGTCTGGGCGGGAATGCGTGATCGTCGCCAATGATGCGACCGTCAAGGGCGGCACCTATTTCCCCATGACGGTGAAGAAACATCTTCGTGCGCAGGAGATCGCGCGGAAGAACAATCTGCCGTGCCTGTATCTGGTGGATTCCGGCGGGGCGTTCCTGCCGATGCAGGACGAGATCTTTCCGGATCGCGAGCATTTCGGCCGCATCTTCTTCAATCAGGCCAACATGTCGGCGGAGGGCATTCCGCAGATCGCGGTGGTGATGGGGTCGTGCACCGCCGGCGGCGCCTATGTCCCGGCGATGAGCGACGAGAGCATCATCGTTCGCAAGCAGGGCACGATCTTTCTGGGCGGGCCGCCGTTGGTGCAGGCGGCGACCGGGGAGATCGTCTCGGCCGAGGATCTGGGCGGGCGCCGACGTGCATGCGCGCACCTCGGGCGTGGTGGATCATTACGCCCGCAACGATCATCATGCGCTGTCGATCTGCCGGCGGATCGTCGCCGGGCTGAACCGGGAGAAGCCGACCGGGCTGGCGCTGCGCGCCGCCGGAACCGCCGCGGTATGATCCGGCGGAACTGCACGGCGTGGTGCCGGCCGACCTGCGCGCGCCGTATGATGTGCGGGAGGTGATCGCGCGCATTGTCGATGGCAGCGATTTCGACGAGTTCAAGAGGCTGTATGGCACGACGCTGATCTGCGGGTTCGCGCATCTTTATGGCTATCCGGTCGGCATCATCGCCAACAACGGCATTTTGTTTTCGGAATCCTCGCTGAAGGGCGCGCACTTCATCGAACTTGTGCAGCCAGCGGAATATTCCGTTGATCTTCCTGCAGAACATCACCGGGTTCATGGTCGGCCGCAAATACGAATCCGGCGGCATCGCCAAGGATGGCGCCAAGCTGGTCACCGCCGTTTCCACCACGGCGGTGCCGAAGATCACGCTGATCATCGGCGGCAGTTATGGCGCCGGCAACTATGGCATGTGCGGCCGAGCGTATGATCCGCGGTTCTTGTTCATGTGGCCGAATGCGCGGATTTCGGTGATGGGCGGGGAGCAGGCGGCCGGCGTGCTGGCGACGGTGCGCAGCGGATCGGCCGACTGGACCAAGGAACAGGAGGAGGCGTTCAAGGCACCGATACGCGCGCAGTACGACACGCCAGGGGCATCCGTATTACGCCAGCGCGCGGCTTTGGGACGACGGCATCATCGATCCCGGCGGACAGCCGGCGCGTGCTGGGCCTTGTCGCTGTCGGCCGCGTTGAACAAGCCGCTGCAGGATACGCGCTTCGGCGTGTTCCGGATGTGACCGGAATGTTCCGTTCGCTGCTGATCGCCAATCGTGGCGAGATCGCCTGCCGCATCGCTCGCACCGCTCGGCGTATGGGTATCGAAACGATCGCGGTTTACTCGGAGGCCGATGCGCGGGCGCTGCATGTGCAGGCGGCGGATCGGGCGTATCCGATCGGGCCGGCGCCGGCGCGCGAAAGCTATCTGAATATCGCCCGGATTATCGAGACCGCGCTGGCGGCGGGGGCGGAGGCGATCCATCCGGGCTATGGTTTCCTGTCGGAGAATCCCGACGTTCGCCGAGGCCTGCGCCGCGGCGGGGATCGTCTTCGTCGGACCGCCGCCGTCGGCGATGCGGGCGATGGGGTCGAAATCGGCGGCGAAGGCGCTGATGGAGAAGTCGGCCGTGCCGCTGCTGCCGGGCTACCATGGCGATCGGCAGGATGGCGGATTTTCTCGAAGACCAGGCGGCGCGGATCGGCTTTCCGGTGGTGATCAAGGCGGTTTCCGGCGGCGGCGGGCGCGGCATGCGGGTGGTGACCGCGGCGGCCGATTTCGCCCCGGCACTGGGATCGGCCCGGCAGGAGGCGGCGTCGGCGTTCGGCGACGACCGCGTGCTGATCGAACGTTATCTGCAACGGCCGCGGCATATCGAGGTGCAGGTCTTTGCCGATACGCATGGCAACGCCGTGCATCTGTTCGAGCGTGACTGCTCGGCGCAGCGGCGGCATCAGAAGGTGACTGGAGGAAGCGCCCGCGCCGGGGCTGTCGGACGACGCAGCGGGCAGGCAATGGGATCGGCCGCGGTCGCCGCGGCCCAGGCGGTCGGCTATGTCGGTGCCGGAACGGTCGAGTTTGTTGCTGAAGCGGACGGGTTCTTCTTCCTGGAGATGAACACGCGGCTTCAGGTCGAGCATCCGGTGACCGAAATGGTCACCGGGTTCGATCTGGTGGAATGGCAGTTGCGGGTGGCGGCCGGCGAGACCCCTGCCCGTTGCCCAGTCCGCCATCACGCTGCACGGTCATGCCATCGAGGCGCGGATTTATGCCGAGGACCCGGCGCGCGATTTCGCGCCCTCGGTTGGCCGGCTGGCGCTGTTCGCGACGCCGGCGGAAACGCGATGGCGTTCGCGTCGATACCGGATTTGCCACCGGCGATACGGTGTCGATCCATTACGATGCCATGCTGGCCAAGCTGATTTGCCATGGCCCGACCCGCGAGGCGGCGCTGCGGCGGATGCAACAGGCGTTGGCTGATTGCGCGGTGGCCGGGGTGGCGAGCAACCTCGATCTGCTCGGCCGGATCGTTGCGCATCCGGCGTTCGCCGCCGGTGGGATCGATACGGGGTTTATCGCGCGGGAAGCGGCTGTTCTGCTTGCCGCGCAAGGGGTGCCGCCGGCTGAGGTGCTGGCGATCGCGGCGCTCGCTGTTTTGGCCGCCGATGCGCCAGCCGGCGGGCAGGATCCGTGGGATGAGCGAGATCTGTGGTGGGTGAACACCGCCCCGGCCCGCGTGTTCGAGTTTACTGACGGAGCGGCCGGTTACCACGTCTCGGTGACACGCGACGGCGCGGCGTGGCGGTTCGGTTCGGTGGTGGGGACGGCCGAGCGGCTGGGGGGCGGACGGTTGTTGGTGGCGCTGGACGGGGTGCGTCGGACGGTCAGCGCGACGGTCGATCAGCATGTGGTGACGCTACGCGACAACGGCCTGACCTGGCGGCTGACGCTGCCGGATCCGCTGGCCGCGGCGGATGAAGACGAGGATGCGGGCGACCGGCTGGTGGCACCGATCCCGGGGTTGGTGACGCAGGTTTCGGCGGCAGTCGGGGACCGCGTGACGCGCGGCCAGGTGCTGGTGGTGCTGGAGGCGATGAAGACGGTGTTTCGCCTGTCCGCGCCGGCCGATACAGTGGTCGCTTCGGTGTCCTGCGCCGCCGGGGAGATGGTGCAGGAAGGCCAGGTTCTGGTAGGATTTGGCGAAACCGCCGCACCGGCCTGACGCGCCGCGATGTCGTCGAACCGGGGTCTGTTCGCGGTGTTCCACCGATATGGTCGAAGGGAGGCTGGCTGTGCGAACTGATCCGCGACTGGTGTTGGCGACCGGGTCGTTGCTGTTGGTTTTCCTGGTTGGTGGGTGTGCGCAGAGCAGCGTGTCAGCAAACGATCCCACGGTGCCTGGGGCGACCGGCAGCACGATCGTGCCCGGTTCCAGCAGGTACCGATAGCCGGGGATGCGGAGGCGACGTCGCAACAGCAGAAATGGCCGGTTGGCAGGGATCATTGACGCCGAAATCACGGTGATCCACGAAAAGCCCTTGATACGTCAGGCAACATGGGTTAACCGCACAAACCGCAGCAGATGGGCACTAAATCGGTCTGAACAGCACCGGTTTCACTAGTGTTGGCAAGTAACAAGACCCCCGATCACGTTTGCGATACAGCGGGTCGAGTCTGTGGTTTGTGTTAACTGAAATTTCACGCGCCCGTTGCGCCCCGCGTTCGGCTGGAGCATTATCATAAGTCCATAGTTGATGTCGATAAGTCGGCGCCTTCTGTTGAAGGGTGTATTATGAAGCGAACTGTCACTGCGTTGCTCTATATCTTCTTTGCCGGCGCAGCCTTGGCGCAGCAGCCGGCGCGAGATCCAGTTGTCGTTGCCAATCAGGGAACAGTCGGCGTGATCACCGGTATGGAGGGCGGCACTTATGCCAGGACCGGGGCTGACCTGACGATCCTGGATGACGACACGATCCGGGTGCTGCCGACGCTGGGCAAGGGATCCTTGCAGAATTTGTCGGACATTCTCTATTTGAAGGGTGTGGACATCGGGTTTGTGCAGTCCGACGCGCTGACTTATGCGAAACAACATGGGCTGCTGGGAAGTGGTATCCAGAATATCCGCTACATCGCCAAACTCTATGACGAGGAAGTGCATGTAATTGTCCGCAAGGACATCACGCGGCTTGAGGACCTCAATGGGCAGCGGGTCAATGTCGATGTGAAGGGCAGCGGTTCGGCGATGACGGCCGAAATCCTGCTCGATAGTTTCGGCATCAAGGCCAACGTGGAGCACGAAAAGCAAGTCAACGGCGTGCAAGAACTGAAACGCGGGGAAATTGCCGCGATCATTCATGTGGGCGGTGCACCAATTCCGCTGTTGACGGATATTTCCTCCGACAATGGGATTCATTTTCTTCCGGTAACGCTGACCCAGTCCCTGGGACAGATCTACCTGCCCGACCAGATAACCCATGACAGTTATCCGTTGCTCGTGCCGGCTGATGCGCCGGTGCAGACGATCGCGGTCGGAGACGTGATGGCGGTGTTTGCCTGGCAGCCACATACCGAGCGGTACAATAAGGTTTCTCGGTTTGTGGATGCGTTCTTCAGCAAGTTTGATCAGTTCCAGCAGCCGCCGCGGCATCCCAAATGGCGGGAAGTAAACCTGACGGCGGAAGTTCCGGGCTGGACCCGTTTCCAGCCAGCGCAGGATTGGCTGGTGCGGCAGACGTCCGCCGGGACGGCGGGTGGCGCGACCCAGGCGCGCTTCAACACGTTCCTGGCAGAAACCAAGCCTGGCATGAATGCGGTTTTGACTGACCAGGCGAAAGAAGCTTTGTTCCAGCAGTTCCTGGCCTGGGAAAAGCCCCGACAGGCAGTACATTAATCATGTCCAAGGTTCGCTCGAGCCGGTCCGTGCCGATCGCGCCCGCGCCACAGGAACTTACGGCGGAATTAAAAGTCCGGTTGCCGGCCCGATCTGTTCTTGAACCGCAATTCTGGCTGGCGTTGCTTTGCGGTGCTTCGTTGCTGGCAGGGCCGGTGGCTTTCGCCAAGGACGGCGACGCCGATCCGCCGTCGGAGGTAGCGGCGACACAGGACGGACATCAGGTGGAGGCGTTGCTCAATCAAATCGAGCAACAAATCGACAGCGGCCATACCATGACCCCGGAAAGCGACAACGCGCTGGTCACGTGGCGACACGTGCTTGAAACGGCACCGCTGAGCTCTCCCGAAGCGCGGAAGGCGTTGGTCATCTTTGCCAAGCACGCACAGCAGCGTGCGAACGACGAACGGGCGGCGGGAAACGCGCTGATTGCCAGCGATTTTTCAGTCTTCGCGGATGTGATCGATAGTTTGCTCGACCAGGGGCACGCCACACAGGCTGGGGTAGCAGACGTGCCGAACGGCAACGATGCCAATATACCGCTGGCGAATTTGCCAGCCGAGCCGGCGACACCGGCGGAGTCGGCTGCCGGCAACGCCAACGGCACGGCCTCGGTGGAGACGTCGGCACAACCGCAACGAAGTGAAACCACGGCGCCGCCGATGCAAGTAGCCCATGGCGACGCAACCGCCGACGTCGGGGCTTCGCTGTCGCCTGATACGGGAGCCGGTCAGGCCGCGAAGCCGATTGACCGGAGCCAGACTACCGCGATGCCGGCGATGACGCCAAGTATTACGGCCGGGCGGCGGAACGCACCTGATCAGGCCGCGGCCGCGGCGTTCGCCAGCCGTGGAGACGCGATGGTCGCGATCAAGGACATCTCGGCGGCTCGGAAATACTATGAATATGCTGCCAATGCCGGTAGTGCGCGAGCGGCACTGGCGCTTGGCGAAACCTATGATCCGGCTTTCCTGTCGCGGCTGGGGGCGGTGGGCCTTAAGCCCAATCCATTAATCGCGGCGGATTGGTACCGCAAGGCGGCGTCGCTGGGGGATCATGTTGCCGACGGGCGCCTGCAGGCGCTTGCGGTCGGGCCCCCTAAACAGTGAAGTAACGGACGCTGAGGGATCGAGACATTCCAACGTCTTCTCTGTGGTGCACGTGGTCGAGCGAGCGCGCGATCGTGGGGGTGTGGAGTCCCGGACCCGACGCTGGTCATTGGAACAAATGCCGCTCTCGGGACACGACACTCTGTGTTTCCAGCGTATCTATCGTTGACATGTTCGTCGATCGACGTTGCCAATTTTCGACCAGCACCCCAGCCGTTGCCAGCCTCATATTGTGGAGGCTGGCAACGGCTGGGTGATTTGTTTTCGCGGGCAGTTATGTCAACCAGACTGTTTCCGGTCTGGCTGATGCTGCTAATGCTGGGGCATCGACGCGGATGCGAGCAGAGCGCGGCCATTGGATGATGTCGTAGCGCTGGCAGCTAACGTTTGGGCGGAAGCGCCGTCGCCAGTTTTGGCGACCATGGAGGTGGCAGACCTGCGGCGCTCCACCAGTGCTTCTTCGAGAGTCAACAGCGAACCCGCGATGGTTTGGCAGCCACTCGCACTCCGAGCGTCCGGGCGTTGTCCGCATGCCGCCGGGGTTGTGGGATCGGTTGTGGCCTGTATGGGCGGCAAGGCCTCATGCGTAATCTTCGGAGCAGGTGAATGCCAGGCCGCCTGCTGCACATGTTGGGGTGACCACACTGGCCGTTTCTCGGACAGGGCGACCGCGACGCCGGTTTCGGAAGCGCTGCTGGGTCGCTTGCTGGCGGCGGGCGATTGGGAGGATTTTGTTGGTTGGGCGGCAGGTCCCCGCGGACCGATAAATGAAGCGGGTGCGGGCGCCGCAGTGCAATCCGGATAGAGGCTCACGTCCAGATTCTTGACGCGACAGAATGCGGGTGCGTCCGACCGGATGGTCGCGACGGCTGGCGTGGCGGCAACAGCCGGCGCGGCGGCGGCTACGGGCTGGGCTGTTGCGACGGGGGCCTCTGGCTGCGCTGGGCTCACTGGGGCCGCCGATGCGACTTTGGCGGCCGACTGGTCCCGTAAGCAGGGTTTGCCCAAACGCACCGCTGCATCACGGACGTCCTTGATCTCGCATAGGATTTCCCGCGCCAAATTCTCGTCCTTCAGGCCGGTGATCACGACCGCGGCGTTATTGCGGGTCTCGCACTCCCTATCAATGCTGCTGACCGCTCCGGCGATCCCGAAAAGCGGGGTTGTCAAGCCGGCCGTAGCGCCTGTGGCACATGGATTAAGGCCATAAATCTGTCCTAAGCTCAAAGACGGCGTCTGGCGCGGAATGCCAGTATTATTGACATTCTCGGTAATGACATTTGATTGCGCCCAAGCCGGAAGGGTGAGGCAAACGGTCGCTACGCCGACCAGAAAAATGTGCTTAAGCATGCGGACCTCTCTAGTTGGCGTCTATTCGGCCGCCTTGACGAATTCGCGGCGACCGAATATCGCAAAGATCAGGGTGACGTCCAACCAAAGGACTGGGTCGTAACCTTGCCATTCACCGAATTGGCGGTGATGGTCTGCCCACTTGCGGAGAAGTGGCCGGTTGACGATATCGAGCCCTGTAGCGAACTTGCTGTTCCGAGAGCGGACGATTGATTGAATGGGCCTGACGCAGTGGATTGCCCAGCTCCACCAGCCGTCGTGGCTGCAACACTAAATCCTGTACTGAGGTTACCCGTTGTCGTTGAGATGTTGGTAGAGGTGCTTGCGGCTGAAGCGAGCGTTGGCAAGCCTACAGCGCCAATCAAAGCGCCAATAATGAGATGTCGCATGTATTTAATCCTCGGTATTATGGCGCTGTCGACATGCCCATGGCTCGGGTTTGCGTTGTCGACATTCCACTAAACGTCGCATTGCCGATCGCCAGGCCACGTACTTGGTTGGTTTGGAACGATGTGGTGCTGGCCGCATTCGGCGCGACTGCGATGATGCTTCCGGCAAGTCCGAAACTACTGCTGTTGGCAAAACCGCCCGGCCCTGAGTTTGCGGTGGCTGAATTGGTCACGGTCGAGCTGCTACTCGCCGACGTCGTCGCTGCATACACAGGGGTGGTCGTAGTTATAGACAGTATACAGAGCGCCGCGATCCATTTGCGCATAGTTTGCCTCCTCGTTTTTTAGCCAAGACAGGGACGACGTTGCCGTCGTCCCTGTAATGTCGGCCTGAACGGCTTATGGGATATGGCTGAAAGCCGCCGAGGAGCCCTGCGCAGCGTTGGCAGCCGCGCCGGCCGCGGCGCCCAAGTTCAGCGTGCCGCTGAAGGTATTCAGGTGCGTTGCAGTCGCAGCGGTTGTCGCCGACGGCGTCGAGGCCGAGGCGGAGGCGCTGGTGACGTTGGCGAACCCGCCAGCGAGGCCAAGTGAGTTCGGCCCGCCGAGAACAGCGCTGTTGCCAGCAGCCGACGATTGTGCCGCCGAACCCGCAGCCGCCCATGCACCGCCGACGCACGCCAGCGACATCACTGATGCGAGAAGAAGCTTTTTCATATGCCGATCCTTTCGAAACGTTTCGCGATGACCTCTACGTTTCTCCGTATTGGTCACGGACAATTCTGCACATAAATTCATGTCGGCCAAATATAAAGTTGGTATCATGTTTACACAACCCAGTGAATACTCCGACTTTTATTGAAATCTCGCCAATGTTCAAGAAAACTCGAATGATATACTTCGATAAAAATCGAAGTAACACGTTTACGCGAGACTAAGAGACGGCAATGTCGCTGCCCATTTCATTGTTATAGGTTTTCAGGACGCGGCTTAAGATCCCAATTGCTTTTGGCAACTGGTGTTACCCGGATAGGAAGATGATTTTGGCCGGTCGCAGTGTAGCGGAGCTATGCAACGAATACGCGACGTTGGATGCCGCACGGGCCGCCCTTGACCAGCAAATTCATAGAATAGCGTCCGCGCCCCCAGAGGATGAAACGACGGACAGCGATTCCGAGACGGGAGTCAGGGCTTTGGGAAACATGAGCCGAGAAGCGAACAGCGACACGCTGTGGCTGGAACTCGAAGATCTCCTGGTACGGCGAGGCGACGTGGTCACCGCACTCGCCGACACAAAGTCCGGCACCGTCCAGCAATTGCTGGCCAAAGCTGAGGTGCTGGAAACCCTCCTGCGTTTGAATCATGAAAATCCCCAGGAGGCCGACCTTACTCGATACCTGACGCTCTCTCTGATCGGGGATATCACTGGTCTACTGAGCTGAGCCGCCCGTACCGGATAAAATATGACGGACAGTATTGTAGGATATATTCACTAGCCATTGATTTGATGACCGGAACCCAAGCCTGCAGGTCAATGAGACCGCAAGGCTTGGTTCGGCGACGATCTGCATGTTAGCGCGTGGATGAAACGTTGCTGCCTGTGACGCCAGCACAGGACGCTGGCGATTGCCATTGGTCCTAGATGGAATGACTACGCCGACGGCGATGACCCCGCACTTCGGCTGAGGCACCTGCCGGTAGCCCCCGCCGGCTATAGGGAAAGTCCTTGCCATTCTGCAACCGCACATCATTGCCCAAATCTGCAAGCGCTACGATCGCCTGTTTGTCGTCCATGTCGTTGCATGCCTCCGACACTGCCACAGTTTGACCTGAAACGAATCCCGCGCTCACTGCCTGAAACTGCCGGGCAGTCGCTCATATGCGGGTCAAGTGCTTAAAGGAACGCTCGGATCATCGGGTCTTTTCGCACGAGCGTGTTCTGGCAGGCTGCCAAAAGAGGGCAGCGAAAGGCACCTCCGGTCTGTCCTATGTGGTGTGCCCCGGTCCTGGATGATCCCAAATCGAGTGGGGGGACGAACGGCCGATCGGAGTCTTTCAGCGGGCTGCTAAGCCGAGTGCTTCCAAAGTATTCAAGACCAGTTCGTCGAGACTGTGATGGTGTCATTTCGACTGGAGAACATATGGTTGTATTTGCGATATAAAAATTATCCTCGGTAGCGCTTCAACTTGGGTTTATTGAGACCTCTGCCGGTTGCCATCATTGTTCTGACAAGTGCCTTCATCCGACGAATAACAAGGCACCGGCCGGTGAACTTAGCAACGGCCCCGTATGGGGAAAACGGATGCTTGGTTAAAGGTCGTGGCAGATTTGCAGAGCCGGATCGGACAATCGGCTTGTGGCGACGCGAGGGCATTGTGTTTCTATATCGTACCCATATTGGTCAATCCGGTCTCAACGCCACAGCGTTTGACTGTGATGACAGCACCGCGAAGCGCAATGGACAAATCAGCGCTGTGATGAGAGTGAAAGCATCAACTATGCCCAGACGCGGTTCGGTCGACACTCACTTCGCCTGTGTTCGGCGGCAGCGGCTGGACACGGCAGACAACGCAAGGAGCCGCTCATGCATTAGTCCGGCTTATCGAAAAGCATTTCCAACCCGGCTGCCAGCGTCGGTTAACCATCTTTCTGCAGGAAAAATGTGGCATCGAAGTTGAGCCCATTATGTTCCGGGTCTTTTTGCGACCGGGGACGGTTCGAGGCCGACGTCGGGTCAACCCTAATCTCAGACAATTGCGAACACAGGTTGCGTGCCGACCGGTCAAGACTGTCGCCGTCGGGCGTGCCGCGTCGACGCCGGTGTGAGCATTGCAACTGTAGTGGCAGTAGTGGTGTGAGCGCCAGCACCGGTTGAGCCTGGCTCAGGGCTGCCGACAGCCGTTGCCGTGGGTGTAACCGACAGTGTGCCCGCCCCGCACCGGGCGAGCAGCGCGACGGAGGCAGGGAGAAGCTTATTAAGTTGCGGCCTCGCTTTCGAGAAAACGGCTCTGTCTGACCGGGACTTGCACACTTCTCGTGCCAGCAAACGCGAACTCGGTGCCTTGGCGGCTTCCATGGCCACAAACCGCATTATAAGCGGCTACTGCGTCAGTTATTGATTTTAATTAATGCGGCTCGAAGATTCGGCCGATGCATGTTCGCTGCTGGCGATCACCTTGCTTCTGCCCATAAGGTCACTTGACTCGCATCGGGTGTCATTTTTGGATTACAGATCAGATTAAGGGTAGCGTAAGGAATTAGGACAGGTTAGACCGTCGAGGGCAAATTGGCATGCCTTTCGATAACAGGGCGATTTCTTCAACAACTCCCCCGAAACCTGATGAGGAAGCTGATGAACCCTGACGAGGCCGCTTCTAGTCACGATACTCCGGGTGATGCCACGGTCGCGGAGACCTATGAACTGTTGAACCTCCGGCGCGTCGACCTGGACCGGCATATTGCGGCTCTGGCCACTGACGATCCGGCTCGAGACGAAGCTTGGCAGGAACTGGAAGCAACGCTTGCGGAGATGCGTCGTCTAGTCGGTCTATTGGCGTGCTCGCCTGCCAATTGTCCATCAGAGTTGCGCGCCAAGGCTGAAGTGCTGGTAACGCTATTGCGCCCGGGCGAGCCGGGCGGCGGCCCGGTCATACCTAAAGCGGAACAATCAGCGCTCGCGTTATCTCTAGCCGATGATGTTATCGGTTTGCCGAACGGGTAGCGCTGGATTAGCCGGCGGATAACACTCGACGGGGATCAGCGGCTCGTTCAAAGGCTCGTCCGGCTTTCCCTGGTTCGCCAGAAAATTGCAAAGGGAATTGATGACCTCGTTATTCACCGCATAGATGATTTGCCGGCTGGAGCGCCGCTGCACAAGGACTTTGCCCTGTGTCATCTGCTGCAAATGAAACGACAATGAGGATGGCGGAATTTCCAGGTGTGCGGATATCGCGCCCGCAGCGAGACCGAGCGGGCCATAGGGCGCCAACAGGCGCCAGATTTCCAGCCGCAAACCATGACCAAGCGCGGCCAGGGCGGCGACAGCAACTTCTGCGTGCATTCTGCTATCGATCTTAACGCGCAATTGACGGGAGATCATATCCAGGCTGCTTTTTTTTCAGCTTGGTCATCCGGTGCGCCTTGACCCGCATTTTCCCCTCCTCGAAAGCAACGTATCGTTGATCGACATCAAAACAAATGTACAACGAACGCCCCAACTCGTCCTTTTTTACGGCTATGTTTTTTTGGCTTGGCGTTTCAGGCTTACGGACCGGTTTACGGATTATTAACACCTTTATTAGCCTGTCTTGGGCAGGTGATCCATGGCGTTTCGCTCAGTCGCGGACCAGTTGAGATCAGATAGGCGTGAGTGCTTCGGCATTGAAGGCACAGTGAAGGCAATCCAGACTGCTGCTTTGGCGATCGACTGGAGAGAATATCAAGTGATGTTGGGACGATACTTACTGGGGACGGCTGGTGGCGGGGCCGCTTAAGCCGGATCCGGCGTCGGATGGTGGGCGCGACAGGGATTGAACCTGTGACCCCCGCCGTGTGAAGGCGATGCTCTACCGCTGAGCTACGCGCCCATCCGCCGCCGCGAAGGCGGGCTTCCTAGCGGGTTGGCGGCATTCGCCGCAAGCCGAATTTGGCTGAGACTACCCATTATCGACCCAAGCTCCGTCGTGACAGGTTGGATTGGGCCGGCTGATCCGATGTCTGGGAAGCCGTCGGCGGGATCGGTTCGTTTGCCAGCACCCGCAGCATAGGCGGCGTTGCTTCGGCATCGACCTCCACCAGCGCCCCATCCGCGACTGCGCGCGTGATGTCGATATCGAACCCCGACATCATGGTGGCATCGGCCAGCGCGGCGCCCTGCACCATGATCGGATTGACCGTGTTGAACACAAGCGCTGCCGGAACTATACCGCGCGCCGCCATTTCGTGCAGCATCCAGGCCGTTGCCACCCCGCCTTTCGCCCGGTCCAAAATCAGCACCACGCCCTACGAAAGAGCGCCCGAACAGCTTGTGCTGCGGGCGCGAAAACACCCCGGCGATCCGGTCGAGGTCATAGCGGGCCGAGAACCCGTCGCGTCGCCACCAACGCCGGGCCGCGGACGGTGCGGCCCATCGCGGCTGTGGCGCCTGATAAGCCGTCATGGAATGCGTCCCGAACAGGCGGCGTCCAAGACACTGGTCCATCGACAGCAGCACCGGCGCATAACCGTAGCCGCCCAGGATGTTGGTCAGCTTGGCGGAGTTGGTCGCCAGGCGCCGCCAGCCGTTCGCCTCGGCCAGTTCACGGGCGTAGCTTTGGTAAAAGCACATGCCGGACAGCACCATTGCGCCGGACGCCTCGATCCGGGCGGTAAGACCCATGCGATCGGCATCAGGTTTGACCTGCGGACTGGTGATGGCGAGCACGGGCACGATGACGCGGCGGTCGTCCAGCCGGTCGGCCAGCATCCGCATCTCCAGCAGCGAGAGCTGCGGGGCGGAAAACACCACCACATCCACCGCTGTCGCCGCCCGCGGCATGATTGCCGCCAGGGGCATACTCGCCAAGCAGCGCTGCGACGTCCCGTGCACCCACGGTGATCGGCGGCGGGGACGAACCATCGAACGGGTCCGCCGCCTCGGGCGTGACGCCCGGGATGTGGAACATCGCGACGCTGCCGAAGCTGGCCATTGCGGCGCCGAAGTGTTTCAGTTCGTCTGAGCCGGGGACACGGTCGAAGCCGGTGATGACCGGGACGCGCCAGTAGTCGCCGGCGAGGCGTCCGACCACGCCGCCCAGGGCACCCCATTCATGCAGCCCGCCAGGCGTCCAGGTGGTTTCGATCAGCAACGAGCCGCGTCGGCATTCGTCGAGGTGATAGCCGTAGCGCGGGGTGAAGCCGGTTAGTCCGGCAGACAGGGCGGATGGTCCGCCCTCGAAGTTCGAGCGGGCACCGAGCACGGAATTGCAGTAAATCGTTACGCCGGTGTCGCCATAGGCCATGTGCTCGCCGCAGACCGGCGGCATCATGGTCTGATAGTTGATGCAGGTGTTAGTTAGCAGGATGCCCATAGCCTCGAACGCCGCGGCGGTCCGGCGCTCGAGGGCGACCATCCAATCCTGTTGCCTCAGTCGGGTTGCGGCGGCAAAGTCGGTTCCGCGTGGGTCGGTGATGGTGGGAATGCGGACGCGACGGTCGGCGGGCGGCATCGCGGCGAGACGCTCCAGCAGGGCGACGCCGGGCTCGCCGAGGGATTCACTGTCGGCCATGATATGGGCCTGCCGCACGGGGACGAGGTCACGTGCGCCGAGGTAGGTTCCAACGCGGATCTGGTGCTCGACGGCCCATTGGCGCGCGGCGCCCATTTCGCCGCGGCGCATCGCTTCTGCCTCGTCATGAAGTCGCATACTGGGTCCTCCTGGTCGAGGTTAGGCCCGGCATCACAGAGAACGCCTGTTCGAGATACGTCGGTTGGAAAGAGATGGATCAGTCATGAAGGTAAAAAATTTTCGGGTGCCGGAGGATGAAGCGGTCGACCTTGCCAAGTGGCCGACTGAGATTTCGCCAGTCTATGCATCGAAGCATCATTATCACAAGCTGCTGGCGGAACATGTCGAGCGGCTGAGTGAACAGCAGCAGCTTCTCTATGCATCGAACAAGTATGCGGTGCTGCTGATCTTTCAGGCGATGGATGCGGCCGGGAAGGACGGGGCGATCAAGCACGTCATGTCCGGGGTCAATCCACAGGGCTGCCAAGTGTTCAGCTTCAAGCATCCCAGTGCCACTGAGCTGCAGCATGACTTCCTGTGGCGGACGACGCGCGACTTGCCGGAACGCGGCCGGATCGGCATTTTCAACCGGTCGTATTACGAGGATGTATTGATCGCGCGTGTGCATCCGAAGATCCTGATGAATGAAGGGGTGCCAGACTTTCCCGTGGACGTCAAAGATGTTTGGCACAGCCGATACCGCTCTATTATTGGACTGGAGCGTCACTTGCACGACAACGGTCTGCGGATAGTGAAGATTTTTTTGCATTTGTCAAAAGAAGAGCAACGCAAGCGGTTTCTGAAACGCATCGATGACCCGGACAGGAACTGGAAATTCAGCATGGCTGATATCGAAGAACGCAAATATTGGAAAGAGTATATGAGCGCCTACGAAAAATGCCTTGGCGCGACCTCGACCGACCACGCACCCTGGTACGTTGTTCCCGCAGACGATAAAGACAACGCCCGGTTGATCGTATCCGAAATCATCGCTGATCACCTGGAAGCACTGAAGATGACTTACCCCGTAACGAGCGAGGAACGACGACGGGAGCTACAAGCGATTCGCAAGCAGCTTGCCAAGTAAAATCGGTCGGTTTCCCGATCAGCTGATCCGGAGCGTCAAAACCTGTCGGTCCGATCGCAATACTTGACTCCCAGACGTCAGGATCGGACCGCTCACGTATCAGAAGCCGCGGTTTCCGGCGGGTTGCAACTTTACAACCGTGTCGTGACGCTGTGGGACAGATCGAAACGAATTTGGATTGATGCAACATGCGGCAGCGTGTCGAGTGGTTTGGTAGGTGAGCATAAAATTTGTGTCAGCGGGTCAGTGCTTCTGCCGATGGAGGCTCCATTGCACTGGTACGGTTTGGCCGCTCCCGGATCGATCACGGATTTGCGACTGAATAGAGACTTGCATGATGCAATCTTTGCCGCTATGTGGCTTGCATATAGAAAGCCAAGATCATGCAACACGTCAGCTTCAGCACCATGCAATGTCCCATCGCTCGGGGCCTGGATCGGGTCGGCGAATGGTGGAGCATCCTGATCCTGCGTGATGCTTTCCGCGGCATGACGCGGTTTGGCCAGTTCCGCAAAAGCCTCGGCATTGCGCCGAACATTCTGTCGCGCCGGCTGCATGGACTGGTCAAGCCGGGCTGCTGGAGAAAACCCGCTACAGTGAGCGGCCACCACGGGACGAGTATGTCCTGACCGAGTCGGGCGTGATTTCCGCCCGGTGCTCTGGGCGATGCTGGCCTGGGGCAAGACGTATTTCATGTCGGACGGACCCGCTGGCATTCGCCGGCCAGGCCTGTGAGGACCGGCAGCGAACGGCCCAGCGAGTCGGCCTGCGACCGACAGTCAGGGCACAGCCATGACCGCCGCGGTGTTGGAACGTGCCCCGGACGCCGGCGTGCGGCCGAAGCGCCTCGGTGTCCGGAAGGCGGCGGCATTGGCGCGGCGTTGCTGATCGGTGCCGGGGTGGCCTGGTATGGCTACGACTGGTGGACGGTCGGTCGCTTCATCGAAAGCACCGACGACGCCTATGTCGGCGGCGACGTCACCACGATGGCTCCAAGGTGTCCGGATACATCGTCGAGGTGGCGGTGACGGACAACCAGTCCGTGCGCGCCGGCGATCTGCTGATCCGCCTGGACGACCGCGACTACCGCGCCGCATTGGCCCGGGCCGACGCGATGGTGGCCGGGGCAGCAGGCGACGCTGGCGAACCTGGATGCGACGCGGCGTCTGCAGGAGGCGGTGATCCGGCAGGCCGAGGCCGGGCATCGCGGCGGCGGATGCGGAAACCGTGCGGGCGCGTGACGACCAGGCCCGGTTCCAGACGTTGTCGCGCACCGCGGCGGCATCGGTGCAGTCGTTCCAGAAAGCCGATGCCGACTACAAGCAAGCTATGGCGGGCGGGGAGAGGGCTCGGGCGGCGCTGGATGCGGCTCAGCAGCAACTGACGGTGATCGACACGCAGAAGCAGCAGACGCGGGCGGCACTGGATGCCGCGGTGGCGGATCAGGACACCGCGCGGTTGAACCTTGGCTACACCGAATTGCGGGCGCCGTTCGATGGCGTGGTCGGCAACCGCAGTGCGCGAACCGGCGCCTATGCCGGCGTGGGATCGCAGTTGATCGCCATCGTTCCGGCGCGCGGGCTCTGGGTCGATGCGAATTTCAAGGAAAACCAGCTCGCGCAAGATGCACCCCGGTCAGCCGGCGACGATCCATGCGGACGTGCTGCCGGACGTGACGTTCCATGGCCATGTCGCCAGCCTGGCGCCGGCGACCGGCGCGCAGTTCAGCGTGCTGCCGCCGGAAAACGCGACCGGCAATTTCACCAAGATCGTGCAGCGCGTGCCGGTGCGGATTCTGCTGGATGGTGATGCGTCGGAGCTGGGGCGGCTGCGTCCCGGCTTGTCGGTCACCGCCGGCGGTCGACCTGCGTGGTGCGAAATGAGCGCGACCACAGTCGGGCGCATCGCGGCGCCGGTCGATGCGACCGGCCTGACGATGAAGCAGAAGGTCTTTGCCTTCGCCACCATGACGGTGGGCTTCTTCATTGCCCTGCTGGACATCCAGATCGTTTCTGCGTCGTTGCGCGATATCGGCGGCGGGCTGTCCGCCGGCTCGGATGAGGTCGCCTGGGTGCAGACCAGCTATCTGATCGCCGAGATCATCGTGATCCCGCTGTCCGGCTGGCTGTCGCGGGTGATGTCGACGCGCTGGCTGTTCAGCATCTCGGCGGCGGGCTTCACCATCACCAGCCTGATGTGCGGCTGGGCGTGGGATATCCAGAGCATGATCGTGTTCCGGGCGCTGCAGGGGTTCCTGGGCGGATCGATGATCCCGACGGTGTTCACCACGGCGTTCTATCTATTTCCAGAACCATCAGCGGGTGATCGCCGCCGCAACGATCGGGGCGTTGTCGTCGCTGGCGCCGACGCTGGGGCCGACCGTCGGCGGGTGGATCACCGACAACTACTCCTGGCACTGGCTGTTCTTCATCAACCTGGTGCCGGGGATTTTCGTCACGATCGTCGTGCCGATCATGGTGAAGATCGACAAGCCCGATCTGTCGCTGCTGAAAGGCGCGGACTATCTCGGCATGGCGCTGATGGCGGTGTTCCTGGGGTGCCTGGAATACACGCTGGAGGAAGGGCCACGGTGGGACTGGTTCGGTGACGATACGATCCGGACGACCGCCTGGATTTCCGGCGTGGCGGGCGTGGCGTTCATCTGGCGCAGCCTGACGTTTGCTCGGCCGGTGGTGGATCTGCGCGCACTGAAAAGCCGGAATTTCGCGCTTGGTTGTTTCTTTTCCTTCATGACCGGCATCGGGATTTTCGCGACGATCTATCTGACGCCGCTGTTCCTGGGGCGGGTGCGCGGGTTCAGCGCGCTGCAGATCGGGCTTGGCGGTGTTCTCGACCGGCATTTTCCAGATCCTGGCGATCCCGGTCTATACGTTCCTGGCGCGCAGGATCGACCTGCGCTGGCTGATGATGTTCGGCTTGGCGTGCTTTACGCTTCAGCATGTGGAACTTCACCCCGATCACGCATGACTGGGGCTGGCGAGAACTGCTGATGCCGCAGGCGTTCCGCGGGTTTTCGCAGCAGTTCGCGGTGGCGCCGACGGTGACGCTGACCTTGGGGGCGATCGCGCCGGAGCGGCTGAAGCTGGCGTCGGGGCTGTTCAACCTGATGCGGAACCTGGGCGGCGCGATCGGCATCGCCGCCTGCGGGACGATCCTGAACGACCGCACCAATCTGCACTTCCTGCGGCTGGCCGAGCATCTGAACAATACCAACACTGCGATGCACGGAAATGCTGGGGCGGGTCGGCGCCGAAGGCGACCGCGCTGAGCGGTGGCGATGCGGCTGATGGGTCATGCGATTGCGTTGCGGCAGCTTTGGACGCTGACGATGCGGGAGGCGCAGACGCAGACTTATGCGGATGCGTTCCTGGCGCTGATGCTGTGCCTTGGGCTGGCGACGGTGATGGTGCCGCTGATGCGGAAGGTGGCGCCGCCCAAGGCGCCTGTGGCGGACGCCCATTGATGTTTTGGCGGGGGAGCCCGGCTTCGGGTCCTCCGGTATCGTCCGTCATACGCCGCGATAGTCTTGAAATGACCGATCCACGCGACGGCAGGCGCCCGCGGTGTGATTCACGCTGTTGCGCGATCGGACACTTGCCGAAGGGTCGATCGCGAAATCGTATCGATCAGTCTTGGTAGCCTGCGGCGGCAAATGCGGATCGGCGGAATTATTCAAGCGGGTTCATTCGCCGTGCGCGGGACTGTGCGGCCCAGCGGCTGCGGGATCGGCGGACCGGACTTTTGGCAAGATGCGGCGATGGAGAGCGCGGAACTCTCCTGGTCGGTTGGCTCGATGCCGTTGTTATCCGTGGCCACCGGGCAGATGCGACCTGATCCGCCGGCGGGCATCGTCCGGGCGGTCACGGTCGCCGGCGAGACGGGGTGGCGACGCCGGGCGGGAGCGGTGGCAAGAATGCCCTGGGGTGGGCGCTGGAGAGGTATTTTGCGTTGCAATCGACCGTGGCGACGTGTGGCTCGCTAGTCGGGAAAAACCCGATCTTTCAGAACCAAGAGCGGCTTTTCGTACAATAGGAAGCTTGCGGAAGCCAACGCCACGGACACCGCGACACTGCCAACGAAAAACACCACCGGCGATCCTGCGTGCGTGATCGTCTCAGCGTTGCGGACCGCGTTGATCGCCAACATATGAACCATGTACATGCCGTAGCTAACCGTTCCAATCCACACCAGCGGTTGCCACCGCAGCACGCAGGCGAGATCGTTGTCCTCGCGGATCACGGTGGCTGCCACCAGCAGCAAAAATGCAACCGGTACCACGTATTCTCCGGCCAGACCCAGCCTTGGCGCCAGGATCGCGATAGCGACCGCGAACCCAAGGCATCCCAACGCGCTGCCGCGCCGACCAAGTATCCGGTAAGCAAAGCGGAAATTAGTCTCATGATTCAAGAAATGAGCGAGGATCGTTCCGAGAGTGATTCCCAATGGCACGTTCGACAAAATCCGCATCGGCAAACTGCCTGTATTGCCGAACCCGGTGTAGAGAGACGCCACCTGCGATGTTATCGCGACCGATCCCAGCAGCGTTAACTTGAGCCATGCCGGCGAGACCAGAACCTCGATCAATGGCCAGAACAGGTAGAACTGTTCCTCCGCGGCAAGCGACCATGAAAAGAAGAAGATCGTATGATTGCTGTGGTCTACCAGCCAGTTCGTTGTAAAGGTTGCGAATATCGGGATGTTGCCGAAAAACGCCGCACCGTCCCGCGAATGATTGGTGTAACCGACGAGCACCGCGTACAGGATCAAAACCAGATAGTAGATCGGCAATATCCGCAGGGCACGACGACCCCAGAATTTCCAAAGGGTAAAGCCAGACGCACTCTCCTGCGATCGCAGCAATAACGTGATGATCAGGAATCCACTGATAACGAAGAACAACGTGACACCGTGCCGCCCCTCGTGGGCGATCGGCGACAGAAATGAAGTCCCCAATGTATGGTGCCAGAGTACCCAGAAAATCGCGACTGCACGCCATCCATCCAACGATCCGAATCTTCTGACGCGCTTGAACCGGGTGAATGGCAAAAAGCTTCCGCCACGATCGTTTCCGTAGGCAAAATCAGTGGATTTCCGTCCACTGACCGTGCCTATGCAGGCATGGTCCGTTATCAAATCAGCCACAATATATTCCAAAAATGGGCGGGTTCCGTCACGATTCGCCGACGACGAGCGATCATGTCCCCGTCAAAATGTTATCCGGTCCGACACCGCCGGATCCTTCTTCCGCATACACCGTCGCGGCCGCTCGGAAAAGCCATAGCCGCACAATCACCGTTCGCGCACTACACCAACCAGTGATGTCGGGGCTTGATTTCAATCAGCGCCCATCAAGCGATCATCTGTTTCAAATGACCAGAAACCAGGCAGAACCGACTTAGCACCATAGCCAAAGCCCGCCTTGTGGATTTCAGGCACCCCAGCGGGGCATCGTTGCGAAATGAAATATATTGCCCGCCGATCCGGCCGCACCGGTTTTCATATCGAATTCATAACTTAATGATAGGTATGCCACCCGCCTCGTATCACACCGGCGATCGAGAAACCGGGCATCGGCGCTTGACGGTCTTGGGCGATGACCCCTGGACGAAAGGCCCGATTCCGTCCTCAATACCGGACCCAAACCCAAAGGGCGCACCATGGCGGGGAACAACCAACTCACCACCTCACGCCGCAGCGTCCTGGTTGGCGCGCCGCTCGCCGCCGTATCACTCCCCAGCTCAGCCGCCGAACCCTTCTGGACCGCCCGCTATGAGGCCCAAAAGGGCGACGTGACGCTGGCCATGTACCGCAAGCGCCTCCATGCGCCGCGCGCCGGGGAGCCCAAACTTCCCGTCCTGTTCCTCGCCCATGGTTCCTCGATATCGGCCCTGCCCACCTTCGACCTGACGGTTCCGGGCGCCGGCGAGTACTCGCTGATGAACGTCTTCGCCCGCGATGGGTTCGACGTGTGGACCATGGACTTCGAGGGCTACGGCAAATCTACCGTCACCGCGGGCAATTCCGACATCGCCTCGGGCGTCGCCGACCTCAAGGCCGCCGTTCCAATCATCGCGCGTGAGACCGGCCAGACCAGAATCCATTTCATGGGCGAAAGCAGTGGCGCGATCCGTGCCGCCGCCTTCGCCGTTGCCGAACCGGACCAGGGTCGACCGCCTCGTGCTCGAAGCCTTCACTTATACCGGCAAAGGCTCGCCCACCCTCGGCAAGCGTGGCGAGCAAACCGAATTCTACCGCACCCACAACCGGCGCACGCGCGACGAGGCCATGATCCTCAGCATCTTCACCCGCGACAAACCCGGCACCTCCGATCCGCGCGTCGCGCCGGCCATCGCCAAGGCCGAGATGCCCAACGGCGACACCGTCCCCACCGGCACCTATCTCGACATGACCGCCAATTTGCCGCTGGTCGATCCCGCCAAGGCTGCAATGTCCGGTGCTGATGGTCCGCGGCCAGTATGACGGCATCTCAACCGAGGAAGACCTGCTCGACTTCTTCACCAAGCTGCCGACGCCCGGACAAGCAGTATGCCGTCATTCCCGGCGCCGCGCATGCCGATCGGCATGAGCCTGGCACGCGCCGGCCTGTGGCATGTGATGCACGAATTTCTGACCATGCCGAAAACCGCGTAATGTCGTATCCGCGAAGCGCATCACATCGGCGAAACCTCAAGGGAGAAACAAAGATGGGATTTCTCAGCGACGAAGAACGCGCCCAGCTTCTGCCGGCCGAGGATCTGCCGCACCGCTTTCCGATCCCGACGCAGATCGTTTCCAGCGACGAGTACTTTCCCGAACCCCAGACCGCGAAACAGAAACAGGTCGAGGACCGGCTTGCGGAAATGGGCGACCGTCTGGCCAAGCGCCAGGGCGTCAGTCGCCGCCGCTTCTTCCAGACCGCATCCGGCATGGCCGACCGCCTTCCTGGCCATGAACCAGGTCTACGGCAAGCTGTTCGCGGTAACCGAGGCCGAGGCCGCCACGCCGGAAATGGCGGACGAACGCGCCGATCGCCTTGCAGGGCCAGGACGTGTTCGACGCCCACACGCATTTCCTGCGCGACGACACCCGGCTGACCAACTTCGTCGCCATGCGCGCCGCCGTCGGCAAGGCCGGCTGGAACGCCGAGCTTGGCGGCAAGGAACAGACGATCGCCGACCTGAAGTTCGACAATTACTTCAAAGAGGTGTTTCTCGACAGCGACACCAAGGTCGCACTGCTGACCAATTCGCCTTCCGACATCCCCGAAGACTGGTTTCTGACCAACGAGATGGTCTTCCAGACGCGCGACCGGGTAAACAGACAGGCCGGGATCGCGCCGCCTGCTGGCGCACTACACCATCGTCCCCGGCCAGCCCGGCTGGCTCGAAGGCATCGACCACGCCATCGCCACCCTGCGGCCGGACGGCTGGAAGGGCTACACGGTCGGCGACAACACCCACAAGGACACCAGCCACTATCCCTGGCGCCTCGATGACGAGAAGCTGATGTATCCGGCCTACGAGCGCTTCGCCCGGGCCGGCATCAAGAACGTCTGTATCCACAAAGGTCTGTTCGCCCCGTCGGTGGCAAAGCAGTTTCCCAACCTGCTCGCCTACGCCGATGTCAGTGACGTCGGCAAAGCCGCGCAGCGACTGGCCGCAGCTCAATTTCGTCATCTACCACTCCGGCTACCGCCATGTCGGCGGCTCCCCGGCCGATGCGCATGGCGGAATGGGACCAGACCGGCCGCAGTTCCTGGGTCAGCGACCTTGCCGACATCCCGCCAAATACGGCGTCACCAACGTCTACGGCGATCTCGGTCAGTTGTTCGCTTATACCAGCATCGCCGAACCCCGCCTTGCCGCCGCGCTGATGGGCACGCTGGTCAAGGGCCTGGGCGCCGACCACGTCATCTGGGGCACCGACGCGGTCTGGACCGGCGCTCCGCAATGGCAGATCGAGGGCCTCCGCCGCCTGGAAATCCCCGAGGACATGCAGAAGGCCACACGGCTTCGCGCCGCTCGGTGCGGCCGACGGCCCGGTCAAGCGCGGCATCTTTGCCGCCAACGGCTTCCGCCTGTTCGGCTACGACCGCCATGCCGAACTGGCCACGCCCGATCGTTTCGCCGCGATCAAGCAGGACTACCTCCGTAACGGCGCCGACCCCAGCAATCTGCGCTACGGCTATATCAGGAGAGCACTGATGGGCATTCGCGTCCACAACCTGTACTGCGACGCCGACGGCGAATCGCACTGGCGCGACGTCCAGATCGACTGGGCGCAGGAAGGACCGGAGGGCAAGACCTCCGCCCGCCAGCCCGCCAACGGCATCATCTTCCGCCAGACCCAGGCCGAGCATGACCGTCCGTGGCATCCCGCGCCGCGCCGGCAATACATCATCAATCTGGATGCCGGCGTGGAACTGACCGCCAGCGACGGCGAAGCCCGGGTGATCGGCGCCGGCGAAGTCATCCTGGTGGAGGACACCACCGGCAAAGGCCACCTGTCCAAATCGGTCAACAACCAGATGCGGCACTCGATCTTCGTGCCGATCGAATAAGGGAGGAAACGACGATGCGTATCCATAACATCTACGTCGACGATGCCGGCGAAACCCACTGGCGCGACATCGAAGTTCAATGGGTCGAGGAGCGCAACGGCAGCAAGCTGTCCGCGCGCCTGCCCGCCACCGGCATCATCTTCCGCGAGACCGGCGGCGACTATGACCTGAGCTGGCATCCCGCGCCGCGCCGGCAATACATCATCAATCTCGACGGCGGCGTGCAGATCACCGCCAGCGACGGCGAGGCCCGTGAGATCGGCGCCGGCGAAGTGATCCTGGTGGAGGACATCCGCGGCAAGGGCCATCTGTCGAAGTCGATCGGCGGCAAGATGCGCCACTCGATCTTCGTGCCGATCGAGTAACGGTCACCACGCGGGCCAAACGTGGCTGTCAATGCACCAAGGTCAGCCGCACTAAAACCTGATCGTCTGCGGCTGACCCGCTCCACGGGTCTGCCTCAGACCAGCCAGGTCGCCTCGTTCTCGCCCCACTCCCGGCCGTCCTGCAGCCGTGCGTCCAGCTGCCGGAACTCCTCGATCAGGAAGTCGATGACCACCCGCGTCCGCTGCGCCAGATGCCGGCGCGACGGATAGACGATGAACGCCTGCCGCCGCCTAGCCGTGTAGTCCGGCAGCAGACGATACAACCGCCCGGCCCGGATGTCGTTGATCGTCAGCGGATCACCCAGCAGCGCGATGCCATAGCCGGCCATCGCCGCCTGCCGCACGACCAGGCTGTTGTTTGACCGGAACGCACCGGCGACCTCGACATCCACCGGACCATCCGGGCCGGTGAACACCCAGTGCGTGCTGTCCGGGCCCCATGTCATGGATGATGCAGGTGTGGTTCGCCAGATCGGACGGATGCTCCGGCGCGCCGTAACGCTCCAGATAGGCCGGCGCCGCCACCGGCGCGGACCCGATCGTCGGCGAGCGCCCGCGACACCAGCGAGGTATCCGCCGACTGGCCAAACCGCAGCGCCAGATCCAGCCGCTCCGCCACCAGATCGTCCGATCAGCTCGCTGACCACCAGTTCCACCGCCAGGCCGGGATACTTGGCCAGCAGCGCCGGCGAAGTCGGGCACCATCAGGATCGCCGCGCCGACCGGAACACCGATGCGGACCAGCCCGGTCGGCGCGCCGCCGTTCTTGCCGAACGTGTCCTCCAGATCCTCGGCTTCCTCCAGCAGATGCCGCGCGCGGCCACCAGATCCTGCCCCTCGTCGGTCAGGCTGAGTTTGCGGGTGGTGCGATGGAACAGCCGGACGCCGAAATGCTCCTCCAGTTGCGCGACCTGGCGGGTCACCGCCGACTGGCTGGTGTTCGCCTCACGGGCGACGGCGGAAAACGAGCCGGTTTCGACGACGCGGATGAAGGTGTGCAGCCCGTTGATCAGGTCCATCGTCCGCTTGCATCGCCATCTCCTATTCTGCCGGCACGTTACAGCCTCGATCCGACAGGACCGTCAACCCGGACTAAGTGGCGTGCCGATCCACACATGTCACCCAGGCGTGCAGATCATGACCCCGAAGGAGGCAGAATGCCCAAATAGCAGCCGGTGATCGTCTGGCCCGATCCGGTCGGCCGGCGATCCGCTAACCTGGAGGAACTTGATGAAACAGTTGATTCTGGCCGCGGTCGCGGTACTCAGCCTGGGTGTCGGCAGCGCGTTCGCGCAGTCGTTTGCCCATGAAGCGCCTAGCTACCGGCCATCACGAGCACGGCCAGTCGACAGAACTGACGCTCGGCACGGGGGCCTGGTCGCCGTACCGGGCCCCAGCTTTCACGGCGGCCGCCAGCCGCATCTGCCAGCGGCCTGAAACACCGGCACGGCCGCCGCAAGTTCGTCGATGCGAACCGCCTCGCCGGGCTTGTGCGCGACGCCGATGTCGCCGGGTCCCATCACCACGCATGGCGCGATGCGTCTGCAGGATCGATGCGTCGGTGCCGAACGGCGCCGTCTGTCGCGGCTGGCCGCTGGCATCGACGCAGCGCCGAACAAACGGATGGTCGGCCGGCAGTTCCGGCGGCGTGCCCTCCTCGGCCTCGGTCACCGTCATGCCGTGCCGCGCCGCCGCCTCGTGCACCGCGGCACGGATCGGCGCCGGGTCGATCTTGGCGGAGTAGCGGAACTTGATCCGCGCCGTCGCCACCGGGACGGTGACGTTGATCGCCGTGCCGTGGTTGTCGATGACCAGGTTGAAGTCGCTGAACGGCGGGTCGTAGGCGTCATCCTGCAGCGACCGGTCGGTCCGCAGCCGCTCGAACACGGCCTTCATCTCCGCCAGGAACGGGATCAGCGTCCCAGTTCGCATTGCGCCCGATGCCGGTGGAGCTGTGCGCCTGGACGCCGTGCGCGACGCAGGTGAACAGGATATGGCTGCGATGGCCGCGCACCGGGCGCAACCGCGTCGGCTCCACCACCAGGATCCCCTTCGGCCGCACCGCCCGCACCAGCGCCGACCGTTCGGCGATGACGCGGGCGCCCTGCTTGGTGGTTTCCTCGTCGGTGGTGATCAGCAGGGTCACCGGCACGGTGTCCGGCAGCCCGCGCGCCGCGATGATCGCGGCGGCCACCGGCCCCTTCATGTCGGTGCTGCCCAGGCCGTGCAGCAATGCCGTCGGCATCGATCCGGGCGGACCAGGGGTCGTCCTGCCAGCCGGTATCGGGCACCGTGTCCATGTGGCCGGAGAACGCGATGCCGCCGGGACCGCCGCGATGCGCGACCAGCACGCGCTTCGCCACGCCGGCTGGGTCGTGGTAGTCGATGCGCTCGACCTCGAAACCGCGCAGTTCCGGCTCGATCCGGTCGGCGACCGCGATGTTCGAAACGGAACTGCGGCTGTCGAGCGCGACAAGGTCGCGGGTGAGTTCGGCGATCGTCTGGGCGTGTCGGTAGTCTGGTCAGGTCATGCGCCCTGGCATAGTCCGTGCCGTCGGCCGCGTGCACGCCGCAACTCACGCGCCCCGCTTGAGCGCGGGCGCGGTTCCGCCCACACTCCCGCCGCATGCAGCCCGAATATCTCGACCCCGCTCCGGCGCGACGTTCCCGCTCGATCAGCCGCGCTGGTGCGGCGCCGACCAGGCGCCGCTGCTGCTGACGCCGCTGCCCGGCCTGACGCGGAGCCAGATCGACACCGCGACGCGCAGCCTGTGGCGCTACCGCGCCGCGTTCCCGTTTCACGATCGACGATCCGATCACCCTGGGCGAGGGCATGCACGCCGCTGATCCCCCGCACCGTCGCGGGCGTGCGAGGTGCTGCTGAAATGCGAGTGGTTCAACCCGACCTGCAGCTTCAAGGACCGCGGCGCCAGCGTCATGCTGTCGCTGCTGCGCGCGCAGGGCATCGGCCACGTGCTGGAGGACAGCTCCGGCAACGGCGGCGCGGCGGTCTCGGCCTATGCCGCGGCCGGCGGCATGGCGGCGACGATCATGGCGCCGGCCTCCACCAGCCCGGCGAAGACGGTGCAGATGCGCGCGCATGGCGCGACCGTCGAGCTGATCCCCGGCACCCGCCAGGACACCGCCGACGCCGCCGTCGCCCGGTCGGAATCGATCTTCTACGCCAGCCACAACTGGCACCCGTTCTTCCTGCACGGCACCAAGACCCTGGCCTACGAGCTGTGGGAGGATCTGGGCTTCCGCGCGCCCGACAACATCATCACGCCCTGCGGCGCGGGCTCGAACGTGCTGGGCTGCGAGATCGGCTTTTCCGAGCTGCTGCGCGCCGGCGCAGATCGACACGCCTGCCGCGGATCTTCGCCGCCCAGCCGGCCAATTGCGCGCCGATCGCCGCCGCCTTCATGGCCGGGTCCGACGAGCCGGTGCCGACCACGATCACCCCCACCATCGCCGAGGGCACCGCCATCGCCCAAGCCGATCCGGCTGCGCGAGGTGCTCGGCACGCTGCGCGAAACCCGGGGCGGCGCGGTGACGCTGACCGAGGCGGAGATCGCCAAGGCCACGCTCGACCTGGCCCGGATCGGGCATCTACGTCGAGCCGACCTGCGCCCAGGCCGCCGCCGCGCTTCGGCAAGCTGCTGGAGACCGGCACGATCACCGCCGAGCAGACGACGGTGCTGGTGATGACCGGCACCGGCCTGAAGGCCACGCCGCGGATCGCCGAACTGCTGGGGACGTATCGACGCCTGATCGACACGCCACCACCGCGCGCATCGCCGCTGCTGCGGCTTCTCGATCGAGTGCAACCGCTTCGCCCCGGTCGCCACCGGAGGCCGACTTCCAGACGCGCACCCTGATCGGCGGCGCCGACCTGCTGGCCGAAGCCCGCTCCCCTGCCCCGCGCATGCTGGGCGAACTGCCCGGCTTCCTCGCCGACGATGGATGCGGCCGGGCCCGTGGGAGCCGGTGCCGAGCCTGCTGGCGATGGCGGAACCGAACGGGCCGGTGGAGCAGGCGTTCTTCGACAGCCTGATGCAGCGCTGGGAAGCCGACCTGACCGCGGCCGGCACGTCTGGACGGCGTCTATCTCGTGCTGCACGGCGCCGGCCTGACCACCAGGACCACGACCCGGAAGGCACGCTGCTGGCGCTGGTCCGCCGCGTCGTCGGCCCCGACGTCGCCGGTCGTCGCCACCTTCGACCTGCACGCCAACGTGTCCGACGCCGATGTCACCCTGCTGAACGGCTTCGTCGGCTACCGCACCAACCCGCATCTGGACATGCGCGAACGCGGCGCCGAGGCGGCGACGCTGCTGCGCCGGCTGCTGGCCGGCACGCGCACCTTCCTGGCGCGCATCCGCCTGCCGATCGTGCCGCCGACGGTGACGCAACTGACCGGCAAGGACGCGCCGCAACCGGCCGTACGGCGAGCTGATCGACCTCGGGCAGCAACGCATGACCGAGGCCGCCCTATGCCGGGCGGGTGCTGAATGTCTCGGTCATGGGCGGCTTCGCCTTCGCCGACACGCCGTTCAATGGCCTGACCGTCGTGGTCACCGCCACCGACCAGGACGCCGCCGACGCGCTGGCGAGGGAGATCGCCGTGGCCGGCTGGGACCGCCGCGACAGATTCCGCCCGACCCTGACCAGCCTGGACGACGCCGTCCGCCTGGCCACGGCAACCAGGACCGGCAGACCCGGCGCTGATCTTCGCCGACGTCGCCGACAATCCCGGCGGCGGCGGGCGCGGCAACACCATGGCGATCCTGCAGGCGTTCCATGCGGCCGGGGTCGCAACGCCCTGGTCGGCGTCATCCACGACCCGGCGCTGGCCGCCGAAGCGCACGAGCAAGGCCTGCGGCGCGACCTTCGAGGCGCGCTTCAACCGCGGCGGCGGCGACGAATTCTCCAAGCCGTTCACTGCCGAGGCGACGGTGGCCGGCCTGCTCGACCAGCCGATCCGCGGCCGGCGCGGCATCTACGCCAACAACACGCTGGACCTCGGCAAGGCCGCCGCGCTGACCTGGACGGGCATCACCGTCGTCGTCCTGACCCACCGCTACCAGTGCGCCGATCCGATGTTCTTCGAGGCGTTCGGCCTCGACATCGCCGCCGCCCGCGTCGTGGTGGTGAAGTCGCGCGGCCATTTCCGCGGCGGCTTCGACGAGTTCTTCCGCCACGAGCAGGTCATCGAGGTCGATGCGCCCGGCCTGACCAGCCCGATCCTGTCCCGCTTTCCCTGGCAGCACATGCCGCGCCCGGTGCTGCCGATCGACGACACCGCCACCTGGACGCCCACCTGACATGAAGCTCGCTGACCTGCCGACCCCGTGCCTGGTGCTGGACCGCACCATCCTGACCCGCAACATCCGGGCCATGGCCGCCGCCCTGACGCGCCTGAACGTGCCGCTGCGCCCGCACATGAAGACCGCCAAATCGATCGAGGTCGCCCGCCTGGCGACCGCAGGCCAGCCCGGCGGCATCACCGTCTCCACCCTGGCCGAGGCGGAATATTTCTTCGGCCACGGCATCACCGACATCCTCTACGCCGTCGGCATCACCCCGCAGAAGCTGGAGCCAGGTCGCGCAAGCTGAACGCCGCCGGCGCGCAGATCATCGTGATCACCGACGACCCGGCCATGGCCGAGCGTGATCGCCGCGCAGCCCGTCGCCGCCGCGCACCCTGATCGAGATCGACAGCGGCGAGGAACGCGGCGGCGTCCATCCCGAAAGCGACATGCTGCTGGAAATCGCCGCCCGGCTGGGCGCCTGCCTGGCCGGCGTCATGACCCATGCCGGCCATTCCTACGCCGGCCGCGGCGTCCGCGAGATCGAACGCATCGCCGAAGCCGAACGCGGCGCCGGTCACCCGCGCCGCCGCGCGCCTGCGCGAGGCCGGCTACGCGATCGACATCGTCTCCGCCGGCAGTTCGCCCACCGCGCGGCATGCCGAGAACTTCGCCGGCGTGACGGAAATCCGCGCCGGGGTCTACATGTTCGGCGACCTGTTCCAGGCGGAGATCGAAACCCATGGCGCCGACGCCATCGCGGTGACCGTGCTGACCAGCGTCATCGGCCGCCGTCCGGGCCAGATCCTGGTCGATGCCGGCGGCCTGGCGCTGTCGAAGGACCGCAGCACCGAGGCGACGCCGCACGATTACGGTTTCGGCCTGGCACTGGATATCGACGGGACGCGCAGCCTGGGCAATGCGGTCGTGCGCAAGGCCTATCAGGAACACGGCGTCATCGAACTCGACCCGGCGCACCCTGTTGATCTGCCGATCGGCGCCAAACTGCGGATCGCGCCCAATCACACCTGCATGACCGCCGCGGCGCATGACCGGTATTTCGTGGTGGATGGCGAGCAGGACGTGAGTCGCGATCTGGCACCGGGTGAACGGCTGGTAAACTTGCGCCTTTCGCTCAGCCACGCCCAATGTGACTAGATCATCAGGTACGGTCGTATCGGATCATCGAAAGGAGCTGTGTCTTCCAGCAGTCTGGTCCCAATGACTGGGGTTCGTTCCCCGGGTCGTCCGTCCCGGTCTCTCCGGCCCTGGCGCTGGTGGGTTTCGTCGGCCTGTGTCTGCTGGTCGGGGCTGTCGGCGGATCGATGACGCTGCGGGCGATACATCACTGGTATGCGACGCTGCATGCGCCGCCGTGGAACGCCGCCGAACTGGGTGTTCGCGCCGGTCTGGACGACGCTCTACATCATGATTGGCGTCGCCGGCTGGCTGGTCTGGCGACGTCTCGGCGCCGCGCCGCCGTTGCGCCTCTGGGGCTGGCAGCTTGCCGCCAACGCGCTCTGGGCGCCGGCATTCTTCGGTCTGCACAGCCCGGCCCTGGCGCTGGGCGTGATGGTCATCCTGCTGTGCTGATCGTGCTGACGATCCGGTCCTTCCGGCGTGTGCATCGCACGCCGCGGCGCTGATGCTGCCGTATGGTGCATGGTGCCTGTATGCCGCTTATCTCAACGCGGGCTTCCTGGTGCTCAACCATACTTGATCGAAGACACACACGATTAACACTCACGCCCTCGGGAAACGTTTATCGGACGCTAGAGCCCGATAGGTTCAGGTTGAACCTTTCGGGCTCTAGGATTCTTTGTCTGAGAGGGCGGTTCACGTCTGAAGTTGGGTCAACCTCAGACGATCGCACTCTAGCGGTCCGATTCCGACGCCCGATTCCCCAGCGGCGGCTTGATCGGCCCACCCAATCAACGGCTGGCGGATGAAATTTTACGGCAGCGTCCGTCAGATTTATCCGCTGGAGCAGCATTGGTAAGCCCGGAAACCGTCGGGCTGACCAGTCTGCTCGCGAAACCAATGAGCCAGATCGCTTTCAGCCAGTACGGCCAGGCCGAACGCGATCCTCGAGTCCGACCGGAGGGCAGCAATGAACGACCACGCGACAACTCAGCCGCTGACGCAAGACCAACTCGCCGCCATGAACGCGTGGTGGCGGGCCGCGAACTATCTGTCGGTCGGGCAGATCTACCTGCTGGCAAATCCCCTTTTGCGCGAACCGCTGCGCCATGACCACGTCAAACCCCGGCTGCTCGGCCACTGGGGCACCACGCCTGGACTGAATTTTCTGTATCTTCACCTCAACCGCATCATCAAGGCGCGCGACTCTTAACGTGATCTTCATCGCCGGCCCCGGCCATGGCGCGCCGGGCGTCGTCGCCAGCACCTGGCTGGAGGGCACCTACACCGAGACCTATCCCAACGTGTCGCGCGACGCCGAGGGCATGCACCACCTGTTTCGCCAGTTCTCCTTCCCCGGCGGCATCCCCAGCCACGCCGCGCCCGGACACCCCCGGCTCGATCCACGAAGGCGGCGAGCTCGGCTATTCCCTGTCGCACGCGTACGGCGCGGTGCTGGACAATCCCGACCTGATCGCCGCCTGCGTCGTCGGCGACGGCGAGGCCGAAACCGGTCCGCTGGCGACCTCCTGGCACAGCAACAAATTCCTCAATCCGGCGACCGATGGCGCGGTGCTGCCGATCCTGCACCTGAACGGCTACAAGATCGCCAACCCCACCGTGCTGGCGCGCATTCCGGCCGCGGAACTGCACGCGCTGATGACCGGCTATGGCTACGACCCGATCGAGGTCGCCGGCTCCGACCCCGACGAGATGCACCAGGCGATGGCCGTGGCGATGGACCGCGCCTTTCGATGCGATCCGCGACATCCAGCACGCCGCGCGTTCAGGCGGCGACGAGCGGTCGCCCGAGCTGGCCGATGATCATCCTGCGCAGCCCGAAAGGCTGGACCGGCCCGAAGACCGTGGACGGGCTGAAGACCGAGGGCTTCTGGCGCGCCCATCAGGTGCCGTTCACCATGAACAAGCCCGAACACCTGAAGCTGCTGGACGACTGGATGCGCAGCTACCGCCCGGAAGAACTGTTCGACGCAGGCCGGCCGCCCGATCGAGGCGATCACCAGCCTGGCGCCCGGTCGGCGACAAGCGCATGAGCGCCAACCCGCACGCCAACGGCGGCCTGCTGATGCGGCCGCTGCGGATGCCCGACTATGCCGACTACGCCGTCGCGGTGCCCAGCCCTGGCTCGGTCGATGGCGAATCCACCCGCGTCATGGGCGCCTTTCTGCGCGACGTGATGAAGGCCAACGCCGACACGCCGCAATTTCCGGGTCTTTTCGCCGGACGAAAACAACTCCAACCGCCTGAACGACGTGCTGGAGGTGACCAACCGCGCCTGGGACGCGGAAACGATCCCGGAGGACGACCATCTGGCGCCCGGCGGCCGGGTCATGGAGATCCTCAGCGAGCACACCTGCCAGGGCTGGCTGGAGGGCTATCTGCTGACCGGTCGGCACGGCCTGCTGTCGTGCTACGAGGCGTTCATCCACATCGTCGATTCGATGGTCAACCAGCACGCGAAATGGCTGAAGAGCTCGCGCGCGATCGCCTGGCGCCGGCCGATCGCGTCGCTGAACTACCTGCTGACCTCGCATGTCTGGCGGCAGGACCATAACGGCTTCAGCCATCAGGATCCCGGCTTCATCGACCACGTCGTCAACAAGAAGGCCGACATCGTGCGGGTCTACCTGCCGCCCGACGCCAACACCCTGCTGTGGGTCACCGACCACTGCCTGCGCAGCTGGGACCGCATCAACGTCATCGTCGCCGGCAAGCAGCCGGAGCCGCAGTGGCTGGATATGGAATCGGCGATCAAGCACTGCACCCAGGGCATCGGCATCTGGCCGTTCGCCAGCAACGACCAGGACCATGCGAGCCCGACGTCGTCATGGCCTGCGCCGGCGACGTCCCGACGCTGGAGGTCATGGCGGCCGTCGACCTGCTGCACCAGTTGCTGCCCGACCTGCGGGTCCGCGTCGTCAATGTGGTCGATCTGATGACCCTGCAGCCGAAATCGCAGCACCCGCACGGCCTGACGCGAGGCAGATTTCGACGCCCTGTTCACCGCCGACAAGCCGGTGATCTTCGCCTATCACGGCTATCCCAGCCTGATCCACCGCCTGGTCTACAAGCGCACCAACCACGGCAATTTCCATGTCCGCGGCTTCATGGAGGAAGGCACCACGACCACCCCGTTCGACATGGTGGTGCGCAACCGCCTGGACCGCTTCCACCTCGTGGCCGACGTCATCGACCGGGTGCCCGGCCTGGGCAGCCACGGCCGTCTATGTGAAGCAGGCGATGCGCGACAAGCTGATCGAGCACGAACAGTACATCGTGCGCCATGGCAAGGACATGCCGGAGATCGCCGACTGGCGTTGGCCTTCGCCGAAGTAGGCGCGGTTCCCGCCTGACGTTGGTTTCCGCCCGATCTTGGCTTGCGCCCGGTCTTGGCTTGCGCCCGGTCTTGGCTTCCGCATGTGACCCTGGTTTTCGCATGCGGCCCTGGCTTCCACATGCAAGGGTATCGACGCCCGGAACCGAACGCTGCTAGAACGCCGCGTTCGAAGTTCCGCTAAATGTTGATGCCATAAGGGTTTGTACCATGCTGTCTTTCGCCGCGACTGTCTCCGGGCGCCGGATCCGTGCCAAACCGGCACTCACCAGAAGAACCGAATCCGGGCGAGTGGTGGTCGGATTGGTAACGGCCGGCCAGGCGTTCGCCGCCTTGGCATTCGGCGTGACATTGACCGTTGTCCTATCGTCCACTGCCTGGGCGCAGCTCGGCGGCGGTCCGCTGGGCACCACCGGCAACATCACCGGGCGCCGTAACGCCGCCCCCGACAAGCCGGAAATACCCGCCCCATCCGCCATCCCCGGTGCCAAAGCCATCGCCCCCGCCGCCCCGCTGACACGTCCGTTGGGCGACATGCAGCCAACCGACGCCCTGTTCGACGCGATCAACCGCGGCGACATCGCCACCGCGCGTGATGCCTTGAACCGCGGCGCCGACCTGAACGCGGTCAACGTTCTCGGCATGACGCCGATGGAGCTATCGGTCGATCTCGGTCGCAACGACATCTCCTTCCTGCTGTTGTCGATGCGCGGCGAGGACAGCGGACGGGGTTCACGAGCCGCTTCACATGACTTCCCAGCTGCGAATCCGGCCGGTAAAACCGCTCAAATCACGAAGCGGTCCAATCCGGCCAGGACGGCCAGCGCCGCCCAGTCCGCGAAATCCGCGCAACTCGCCGCCAAGCCTGTGGCAACCCCCAAACTGTTCGCCAACGACGGCGGCACGCCGTTGCCCAGGGCCGGTTTCCTGGGATTCGACTCGCGGCCGGCACCCAGTGAGAACCTCGTGCGATAGGCTGAAATCACGAACCGGCCACTTTTGGTCAACGATTCGGATGCCGATTGGATATCCTGGAGGCCGCAACCTATGTCTCGGGTGCTCTGAGGAGGAGAACCAGAAATGCCCGAACCCGATGACAAATACACCGCGCAAAACCTGATGGCAGTGCATGGCCTGCGCGCCCAGGCGGTTGTTCAGGAGCGGATCGCCGAATCCCGCCAGCAGGGCAATACCTCCGAGATGGACCGCTGGCAAAACGTCGAAGCCGCGATTAGCGAACTGCGCCGGACGGCTAACCGCGGATCATTCGGCCGCTGACCGGTCCCGCGGACATCGCCAAGCCGGTGCCACGCTGCCTATTCGCCTGAGCAAAATCCTGGCGCCGCGATAACGATCGTATCGCCAGGGTACGGCCCTTGCCCGGCAGGCTCCTGGGCTGAAGGAACCGAGTTGCCTCGGCCCGAGCACGCGCAGGTCACGCTTGGCCGTGTCGATCGAACCCACCGGCAGCAGCCGGCCGCCGCCATTATAACCTGCGGGATTCGGAAGCCGGATCCGACGCGGTATTTGCGCCGCCTGCCGTAGCTGGCCGTCTCCGACCCGGATGATTGCCTGGCCGAACGTTCAGTCCGCCGCGGCTGACCGATCTACGCATTCGATTCCGATCGCCCGACCCACCCATCGTCGGGTTCCAAGCCGGCCTCGCCTCGGCTAGCCTGAGCGGCACCAAGGGGAATCGAGCATTGAGCTTCTCAGGCATTTTCGCACAGATAGTGGCGCTGATCGGCGCCTCCGCGCTTCTGTTACGCCGGTGGACGACTGGGGCACCGGAACCCGCCTGGGGCAGTGCCCCGGCGATACCGGCGGCCAAGCCGCAGGGCCGCATCCCAACCCTCAAGATGCCGACCGCCCAGGGATGGACCCGGGGCCAGACGCCCATCGCCGCCCCCGGGCTCAAGGTCAACGCGTTCGCGACCGGCCTTGAACATCCCCGCTGGATTCAGGTGTTGCCCAATGGCGACGTCCTCGTCGCCGAAGCCACGAGCGTGCCGCGGCCGCCGCGATCCATCTTCGACTACGCCATGGTGAGCACGATGCGACGCGCCGCCGCCGTGGGCGCCAGCGCCAACCGGATCACGCTGTTGCGCGACTCGGACGGCGACGGCGTGGCCGAAACCCGCGAGGTGTTCCTGGACGGGCTGAACCAGCCGTTCGGCATGGCGTTGCTGGGCGACACGTTCTACGTCGGCAACACCGACGGCGTGGTTGCCTTTCCCTACACGCCGAATGCGACCCGCATCACCGCACCGGGACGAAAACTGGCCGCGTTCCAGCCTGGCGGCCACTGGACCCGCAGCCTGCTGCCCGGCACGGACGGACAGAAGCTCTTCGTCGGCGTCGGCTCACTCACCAACATCGCCGAGAACGGCATGGCGGTGGAACAAGGCCGAGCGGCGATCCACGAGCTCGATCTTGCAACCGGCAAAAGCCGTATCTTTGCCTCCGGCCTGCGCAACCCCGTCGGCATGGCGTGGGAGCCTAAGACCGGCGCCCTGTGGACCGTGGTCAACGAGCGCGACGGCCTCGGCGACGAGACACCGCCCGATTATCTTACGTCGGTTCGCGACGGCGGCTTCTACGGCTGGCCCTACTGCTACTGGGGCCAGACGGTGGACGACCGGGTGCCGCAGGATCCGGCGCTGGTCGCCAAGGCCATCACCCCGGACTACGCGCTTGGCGGGCACACCGCGTCGCTGGGTCTGTGCTGGCTGCCGGCCGGCACGCTTCCGGGCTTTCCGGACGGCATGGCCATTGGCCAGCATGGCTCGTGGAACCGCAGCACCCTCAGCGGCTACAAGGTCGTCTTCGTGCCGTTCGAGAATGGCCGGCCATCCGGCCCGCCGCGCGACATTCTGTCGGGCTTTCTGGCCGCGGATGAGAAAGCATCCTACGGCCGGCCGGTGGGGGTCGCGATTGGCCCCGACGGCTCCCTGCTGATGGCCGACGACGTGGGCGACGTGATCTGGCGGGTGACCGGCGACCGCCGTGGCTGAGCAGGCGGCGATCACCGTTCTTCGGTCGCGGCGTGCTGGTCCGGGTCAGTGCACGGGTTGCAGAGGCTTCTCATTCGCCGACCGAGGACCGCAACCTTGTGGTTTGCCGCTTTGATTTCCGTCCTGGCGCGACACCTTCCCGCTTCGCCGCGACCCGACGCGCCGCTGCCAGCGCAGCGCTCGCCCACGCAACAAGGTCTTCGGGTTCGTCGAGCAACCGTTCCGGCACGCGCCAGAACGACAGGTCTATCGTGCGACCCTGCTTCTCGTAGCTGAGGGACGGAGCGGCCTCGGCTTCCTTGAAGGCCGCCCGATTGTGGTCGTCAACCCGGACGTAAAGCGTGTCGTCCGTCACCATGCCGAACATCAGCCCGTTGCAGAACACGCCCGTCTTGCCGAACATGCGCCGCATTGTGACGCGGCCGAGTGGAGCGAGCTGCTCGCGCAGGAACTCGGCAAAGCCGTCGCTGGCAACCATCCTGTATCCTCCATCTCGGCCCGGCGGCTAGGGTCCTGTCAGGATAGCGTAGAGGATGCCCCCAGCAAATCGAGCGATCGCTGGCAGCATCCGGAAACCCAGAATTCTCAAGTGTTTATGTCCCGCGGCCGAACGCGCCGACAGATCCTTCGCCCGACAAAGTACGGCACAGCATCGGAGTTGGCCGATTTTGCGAATTCACCTGCTCTAAAGGGCCTATTAATTTCTATTCAGTAATATTGACAAGAAGGGCTTTACATTAGAGATGGTCGTTGTCCTGACTTCGCGAATTTGCAAACAGTGCGATTTTGTGAATGCCTTGACCCGTATCGGTGAGAAAAGAACTGCCGGTGCTAACCAGTACCTACACGCTCGCTCCTCGACGGGGCCGGGTTTTCGCGACGGCAGAGTTCTGGCGACTTTCGTAAGGGAGTTTCGAAATAAATCGAATGCTTGATTGACTTCAAAAGTGCGAAATCTCCTGCGAAACCGCAAAGTCCGGCTAAGGCCATGACGCTCAGCGCTGACGAATTTATTCACCGCATCCGTCGTATTGTCTTCACGGGGATAACCACCGCACCGAGAAGCCGGCGGTCTGTCGAGCGTTGATGTCGCGGCCGACACCCAAACTGGTGGAGGCGGAAAAGCACCGCGACCGCACTCAGCGATTGGCTGGCTCAGCAGTCGAAATCTGCCTCGACTGCGGCGGTGCGATGCAATAGCCTGGACCTTTAGCCCGCCGCCCCCAACGCGGCAGCCAATCTGGCGCGACAGTCTAATACCAACAGGGCTTCGTCCCGACAAATCAAACCGCCAGCATCTCGACGTCCGTATCCATAAGGAAAGACACGGATTGATGATCGGCCGCATCGTTGTTAAGGACCGTATTTGCGGCAGCTTCCGCGTTGGCGGCAAGCAATCGACCCGGATCTCGGTCAGCCGGTTCGTGGGATCGAACCGCCGCACTGTTGCATTCAGGTGCGCCAGGTCGGCACGTGACCGAACAGCCACCGCTCGAGCGAAATAACACCGCCGCCAGGCCAGCCTGTTTGTCGTGTAATACTCCGATGACGCGCGGCTCCGACCTGTCCGCGTTTCACTGCGATAGCTGACGTCAGGGATTAACCGGCCCAGCAATGACAGAAAACACTTGGCTGGCGGCTGATACTACATGAGACTCAGTTTGATCGGCCTGCGCAATGCAGCCTTCATTTGAATAGCCATACCAAAAAGCCGACTATCGCCCATAGCAGAATGCCCGTACGACACCAACCGCTAAACCTCGGATTCCTCGATAACGCTGTGACTCATTGCGTTTCAGCAAGGACACTTATCGCAATTTCCCGATAAGGTTAAGGCTCGTCAGGCCTTGTTTACCAAGCGCCTTTTTGGCGGATCACGACATCCAAGGTTCGAAACAAAATAGCCAAATCAGTCCGCAGGGAGAGGCATTGAACATATTGCGTATCCAGAGCGACACGCGCGGCGTATCCTGTTCCGCTACGTCCGCTGACCTGCCAAAGCCCTGTGAGACCCGGCCTCACGGAGCAGTAAGAAGCAGCCACGTCGCTTGCGGCGTAGAACTTAGTGAACTCGCTTTTAGTTACAGGGCGAGGCCCAACCAGGCTCATCTGACCCATCATGATATTGAACAGTTGCGGAAGCTCATCCAGGCTCGTTGCGCGTAATAGTCTTCCGATGCGCGTTACACGTGGGTCTCTTCGTAGTTTGAGGTTGGATTCCCACTCAATTTTTGCTACGGGATCACGATCCAGCAGCTTCGCTAACGCAACATCAGCATCGCTTTGCATGGTCCTAAACTTCAGGCAGCCGAACTCCCGCCCGCCTCGCCCGATGCGGACGTGTGAGTAAAACGGAGATTGACCAGTACAGACCAACGACAAAAGGATAAGACAAAATAGCGGAAGAATAAGAATAAGCAAAATTACAGAAGCCACAAAATCAAGTGACCGCTTTGCCGAAGGTCTCACAATACTGCGAAAACGTTCAAACGGTGCTAAATTCGGTGTATTGATCAAATATCTGTCGATTGTGTTATTTGCCAAAACATCAAGGTTGTCTACATCGGCTGTGCGCCCTTCCATTTCCACAGAATATCTCCCTCTATATACAAGTCGAAACGACTTCTGCAAACAGATCTACTGACGCCCGGCAACTATTGCTGCGGTGCGACAGGATTGGCAAGGTTTAATGTGTGGCAGTATACACACCATCCGGTGAGTTTTAACACGTCTTCGCCGAGTTTGCCGGAGGCCGCGAAGTGTCTTTGAATGCATAGGGAGAAAAAATCTCCCCTAAATCAGGTGGCGTAACCGAGTACGGCGCAGGTGATTTCCCACGGGGACTGGAATGGCAGTTGGAATTCGGGTTGCTGGATCAGAAGCCGGAGATCCGAGGTCGGCTGAATTTTGCCCGAGCTTTGCCGCAAAAATTCACGAACTTGCTGATATCGCTCATTTTCCATTTGAGCACTGTCTACACCAGAAAACCGGATAAAGAGCGAAGGAACGCGGTCAGTCATCTAAGCGCTGGCAAAATTCGATGCGGATAGCGAGGTCTTGTCAAGGCATTCTATCCTTAAAACTTGACTGCGGGGAGGGTGCTTTTTCGCATTAATTCATACGCTTAGCCTGAAATTCTCGCAAAGCTCGGTTTAGCGAGCCAACAGTAGCTTGCGTCCGCTGGTCGTCGGCAGATGGGCATCATACATCCTGGCAGCCGGGAATTTCACTGGCGCGCCGCGAGCAGCGAGGCCCCGTTCGTGGGCGTGCAGACGTCACGGCAGCTTGACCTGTGGGGAGAAGGCAGGCACAGCAACGAAGATATTGGCTTCGAACCGGGTCTTGCCCCGTTGGAAGAGCGAGGGGGATTTCCCGGTCACCCCTCAGATCTTGAACGTCTGTCAGACAGCGACACCTTGATGTATTGTTGCTATAACAGCGAAAGATTGTTCCCAGTCAGGTCCTTGCGCAGCAAAAATGAATAGCGTTTTTTCGCTTATCGGCGCGGCGCACAGGTATTGCCGCAAGGATTCCGTGGCTGAAATCCGCGCCGGTAAGCGAAAAAACGTATTGCACTAAACCGCTCCCCCGGTCGTCCGGGCTATGGGTATTGAATGCCCGCGAATTTTTTACCGATGAGCGATCTGGGCATTGCGGGCGACCAAGCACGCGAGAGTGGAGTTGGATGGAAGGCTCTGATCTCGGCAGCCTCGCCTTCAGCGATCATTATATGCAGGATTGGACTACCGGGCCCCCGTTCGAGGGCGTCTACGGTCATGGCGGCACAAGCGCGTTCAACCCGACCTGGCGGGTAATTGGGCTTCGTCCGGTTGGAACGCTGATCCCGGGTCATGATGTATCCGGCACCGGCTGACAGGCCCTGGGCCGGGCGATGCAGTCGGTGACCACCATGATGCCGGTACGACAGTGTGGGCACTGCCGTAACGACTGCCCTGTCAGTGCCTCGAAACGGTCGCGGTAGTCGGAGGGCGGATCGGCTGCCGACTCAGCCCGCGGCATTCCGAGCAGTTTCCGGCACAGCGCCAGCTTTCGCGCTCGATGGCAGTTGCCAAGGAAGCCGAGGTACCGGATGCGATGAAACCCGTCCGGCAAGACATGGACCAGGAATTGGCGGATGAACTCCTCGCCCATAAGGGCCATCGTCTTCTGGCGGTTGTCATCCCGGTAATCCTTCCAGCGGAAACAGACTTTGCCGTCTTCCATGGACACCAGCCGGTTGTTGGAGATGGCAACACGATGGGTATAGCGCCCAACATAGTCGAGAACCTGCGCCGGACCAGCGAACGGCCGCTTCGCGTAGACAACCCAATCGGCCTGCCATGCCGGCGCCAGATAACGCTGGAAGGCGGCAGGCTCATGCAAGTGACGATGAGAGGAGAAAAAGTTCAGGTTTCCAGCGGCAAACGCCCTCTCCAGGTAGTGCAGGAATAATCCTCGGAACATCCGCGACAACACCCGGACCGGCAGAAAGAACCCCGGGCGACAGGCGATCCACCTTTGCCCGTCGGGCGCAATCCCGCCGCCAGGAACCAGAAAATGCAGATGCGGGTGATGCATGAAATTCTGTCCCCAGGTATGCAGCACGGCCAGGAAGCCAATCTCCGCACCAAGATGCTCGGGGTCGGCGGCGATGGTGCGCAACGTCTCTGACGCCGCCCGAAACAGGATGTCGTACACCACAGTCTGGTTCTGGAACGCGATGACCTCGATCTGCGCAGGCACGGTGAACACGACGTGGAAATACGGCACGTCGAGCAGTTCCGCCTGGCGGTCCTCCAGCCAATGCGCCCGCGGCAGACCCTGGCACTTAGGGCAATTGCGATTACGACACGAGTTGAACGAGACGCGTTGATGGCCGCAATCGCCGCATTGCTCGACGTGACCGCCGAGCGCGGCGGTGCGGCATCTCTCGATCGCGGTCATGGCATGCCGCTGTGCCGGGGACAGCGACGCGCCGTGCTGATCACGAAAAGCCGGGCCGAAGTGGCGGAACACGTCCGCCACTTCCAGCCCTTCGCGAGCCACGAATTCCTCGCCTCAGGCGGGTACTAGGTCCGGCACCGATGGCGAGATGAAGGTAAGAGACTCCAGCGGGCTGGTGGTGGCGCAGACCTTGCTGGTGGCGATCATGAGATATCGAGCCGTGGTGCCGAGATTGCGATGACCGAGCAACAGTTGGATCGTGCGGAGATCGTTACCGGCCTCCAGCAGATGAACGGCAAAGGAGTGGCGCAGGGAGTGCGGCGTTACCGGTTTGCCGATACCGCACTGGAGCCGCACCTCCCGACAGGTGCGATCGATGGTGGATGGAGTGATCGGCTGCCCAGGACGGTCGCCGGGAAACAGCCACTCGCCGGGATGCGTACGCTTCCAATAGTCCCGAAGCATGGCCAGCAGTCTGGGCGGCAGCATGACATAGCGGTCTTTGTGGCCTTTGCCCTGATCAACCCGGATAACCATGCGCCGGCTGTCGATCGCAGCGGGCTTGAGGCGGACGGCTTCGGAGATCCGCAGACCGGTGGCGTAACAGACGGTCAGGATCAGACGGTGCTTCAGGTTGTCGACGGCGCCAAGAAAGTGAGTGACCTCGTCTTGGCTCAGAACGATGGGAAGCTTTTTCGCCTTACGGCTGGTGGGGATATCGCCCTCGACAGCCCATGGCCGCTTGAGGGTAACGGTATAGAAAAACCGGAGGGCGGAAACCGTGACAATGATCGAGCTGGCTGCAAGACGTCTCTCCTGCGTCAGGTGGAGCAGATAGGTCCGGATCTCGGTCGATCCGAGATGTTCAGGCGATCTGCGAAAATACCTGGCGAACCGGGCGACGTGCTCGACATACGCGCGTTGCGTATGCCCAGACAGGTTGCGGATTTGCATATCCTCGATGAACCGACGACGAAGCGGGCTCATTGACAACTCCTTTGCGAGATTGAGCAGCGCCACATGGCGCCCGCACATCGTCTCGCAGTTGAGTTGTCAGGTCAGGGAAGCAGCGGGCGGTTGCCACCAACGAACCATTTGATATCGAATAAATAAAGTATAAATCACAGAATTACCGCGAAGCGGTTTAGTGCAATGCGGTTTATCGTGCAGGAGCATTTTGGGTAACTACTGCCGGTTGCATGTGTCGACGAGCGTGGAACGTTCCTGGTAGGTGTCGATGTCGACCCAGCACCATGTCATGGACGCCCGCGATTGCGCCACTCACGACTTTTTAGCAGCATCCTGCATGATATTTTCATAGCAGCCAGCTCAAGCAGCCGCTTTCACTGCCGCTTTATCGGCCGTGCGCGCCTCGTGCGTCCTCTGGAAAGATGATCCGCACTATCCACACAGCCGTAAAATTCGGTGTCCTCGACTGGCAGTGGTTGGTCTGCGCACCTTCACCCGCCTGCTGCCATGATTCGGCCAGCGGGTCTTTCTCCGACCGGACCAGACGGCCCTTCCACATTTATACCCGATAGCGCACTGGCGGGTCCCACTGCCCAGTCAGGTCGACAGCCTCGAACCTTATGCCGACAAAGCCGCGCAACGCTGTGCAAGCGGCTAGCCACTCGCACATAACCGCGGCCGCGGCATCGTCGCGGGCGAGAATTCAGGCCCGGACACGGAGCCCGCCCAATTCTGTCGCAATCACAATTCGCCGGACAGCAATATCCGCCCGACACCGCCAGCTAACCCTGGGAAATCAGCGTCGATGAGATTGAGGGCCTCGGCTGCTTGTGGCCGGACCAAGTTGGGATACCCAACCGTTGTGCCGGCGGTCCATGCCAGTCCGCCCATGCCAGTCTGCCGAAACGGACGCCGCGCCGCGCTGGGTCGGCGATTTTGGCTGGGGCGGGAGGGATCGAACCTCCGTATGACGGAATCAAAATCCGTTGCCTTACCGCTTGGCGACGCCCCAACGAGCCGACGTGATAGGTCGGTCAGCCGGCCGCGTAAAGCAAGAAACCGCTATCCCGACACAAGTCCACCACCCCATACCCACCAACCATCACTGACGATTGTCCTCGCCACCCGTTCCGCCACCGCCGGAGTACGGAACAATCCAAAGCACGTCGCTCCCGACCCGCTCATTCGTGCCAGCAGACATCCGTCCGCCGAACCAAGCGCATCCAGCACATCACCGATCACCGGGGCGAGCGCCCGCGCCGGTGCCTCAAGGTCATTCCGGGCGCGACGAAGCGCCGCCACCAACCCGTCAACATCGCGCCACCCACATCCCTCAAACCCGGCGGGCGACGAAAATCCGGCGGACCGCGATCGAAACACCGCTTGTGTCGACACCGCAACTCCCGGGTTGACCAGCACGATCCCAACCTCCGGCATCGCCGGTGCCCGGGTCAGCACCTCCCCGATGCCCGCCATGACCATCGGCGCACACCCAACGCAGACCGGCACATCGGCCCCTAGCCCCGCGCCAAGCTCGGCCAATCCCTCCGTCTCCAGCCCCCAGACACGGCTGAGCAGCCGCAGCGCCGCCGCCGCGTCGGCCGATCCTCCGCCAATCCCAGAGGCGACCGGCAAATTCTTCTCCAGCACCAGCGCCCCGGTCGCCGGCACGCCAGCCCGAGCCGCCAGCGCCCGGGCGGCCCGCAACGCCAGATTATCGGCCTCCCCGGCCAGCCCGGCGGCAAACGGCCCGGTCACCGACAGCGATAACGGCGCATCCCCGGCCACGGTCAGGCGGTCGCCGACCGCCGCGAACACAACCAGGCTGTCCAGCAGATGATAGCCGTCATCCCGACGCCCCACGACGTGCAGATGCAGGTTGACCTTCGCCGGCGCGAACTCAGAAAACCGCTGCACCAGACCCGCTACTGCCCGCTAAGGACCGCCCCGGTCCGCCCGGTTGTCAGCTTCGCTTCAAGCTTGGCGGCATCATCCGGCGTGGGATTAAGCGTCAACGCCCGGCGCCATTGATACTGAGCCTCCACTCTGCGCCCGGCCGCCCAGTAGGCATCGCCCAGATGCGCATTGATGGTGGCGTCCTCCGGCTCCAGTTCCGCGGCCCGCTCCAGCTCCTTCACCGCCTCCTTGGCATTGCCCTGCCGGAACATCACCCAGCCCAGGCTGTCGGTGATCGCCCCGTCATTCGGCCGCCGTTCCGCCGCCCGCTGGATCATCTGCCTTGCATCGTTCAGGTGATGACCCTGGTCAGCCCAGGAATAGCCAAGGTAGTTCAACACAAATGGCTGATCCGGCGACAGCTCCAGCGCGCGATGGAAATCCGCCTCCGCCTTCTGCCACTGGTGTGACCGCTCCTCGGCGACTCCACGGTCATAGAATAAAACCCAGTCCGAGGCGGTCGGGCGGGTCACCCGGCTGATCGCCTTGTCATAGGCCGCGACCGAATCGGGAAACCGCTGCTTCATCCGCAGGATGTCGCCGCGCTGCTCGTCCGGCAGCGGGCTGTCGGGATAGTCCCGCGACAGCCGCTCCAGGTCGCGCATCGCGTCTTCTGACCGCCCCAGCTTGTCCACCAGAGCCGCGCGCCGCAGTTGCACGAGGGGGAACAGCGGATCCGTCGCCGGCACCTCGTTCAGCATCCGCAGCGCGATTTCCGGATGCCTCTGGTTCTGCTGAATATCGGCGGCCAGCAGCCGGGCGGCGGAGAAATCCGGCCGCAGGTCCAGCGCCAGCCGCAACATGATCATGGCAAAGTCGTTGGCATCCTGCGCCCGCAGCAATGCGGCAAAGGTGAAGTAGGCCTCGGCGATACCGTCGATCGGGCGCGAAACCGGCCGCTTGTTGAGATTGGCCAGCAACGCCGGCATCGCGATCGACAGGTCCGGCGCCACCCCGGGAAGCGACGCCAGAATGCGCTGAGCCTCGGCCGGCTGGCCGGACCTGGCCTGCCAGCTCGCCAGAATCTGCGAAAGCCGCAGGTTCGGCTCCGTCATGTCGGCCTCGGCCGTGTGATAAAGCCTCGCGGCATCGTCCTTCTTATTGCCGACATCCGCGATCATGGCGGCATGCAGGGCAAAGATGGTGCGGAAGCGCGGGTTCTCGACATAGGGCCGCAGCGTGGAAAGCGCGGTATCGGTCCGGCCGTCGCCTTGCTGCGCCCATGCCACCAGCAGCGGCTGCAGCAACTGCGTCATCCCCTGCCGCGGCAGGCCATGAAACTGTTGTTCAGCCGCTTCCCAGCGGCCAGCCTTGATGTCGAGATCAGCCAGCACAAGCTGGGCAACCTGGCTTTCCGGCAACTGCTTCGCCAGCTTGGCGGCTTCCGGGCGTCCGGCATCCAGGCAGGCGACGAAGGCCTGCAACGTCAGCTCCGGATTGTCCGGAGCCTGCGCGGCCGCCTTCAGCAGGTCATTGGCTGCGGTCTGCGCGTCGCCTTCTGCCAGGGCGAAGCGCCCCGACAGATAATTGCCGATCACGCCGTTCGGCACCTGTTCGGTCGCACTGTCGGTGGAGGGTTCGGACGCCGCGCAAGCCGACAACAGGGTGAGCGCGAGGAGGACGGACCGCCGAGCGGTGCGAACATGTTGCATCCGCTCACTCTAACAGTCGTGAGCCGCCATGTCATGCAACTTGCGATGATTTCAAATGAATAATAGCAGAGTTTGCCACCAACCGGCCAGGTTTTGCAACATGGCCGATGGCAGCACGACAGCCAGCGGATTGGTCCATCGCCACTACGACCCGGAAGGAAGGCACAAACCCTCCCTCCGGTCTGAAGTCCGCCGCTACATCCCGCCCGGGTAGCTCGGCCCGCCGCCGCCCTCCGGCGGCACCCAGTTGATGTTCTGCGTCGGGTCCTTGATGTCGCAGGTCTTGCAATGCACGCAGTTCTGCGCGTTGATCTGCAACTTCGGCGCGCCCTCTTCCACGCCGACGATACTCGTACACCCCTGCCGGACAATACCGCGCCTCCGGACCCCGGAAATGCGTCCCAGTTGAGCCGAGACCGCCTTTCGCCGGATCAGCCAGTTGCAAATGGGCGCGGCTGGTTTTCCTCATGGTTGGTGTTGCTGATGAACACCGACGACAACTTGTCGAAGGTCAGAACCCCATCCGGCTTCGGGTAGGTGATCCGCGGCGCCTTGTCCGCATCGATCAGCGTCTCGTTGTCGGATGCGGATGATGCAACGTCCACGGCGCCTTGCCGCGGAGCACGTAGGTGTCGAGCGCGCTGTAGGCCAGTCCGCCCCACATGCCGAATTTGGCGAACGCCGGCCGCACATTGCGGACCTTCGACAGCTCCTCCCAGATCCAGCTCGACTGCAGCCGCTCGAGGTACCCGGTCACCTCGGCCGGATGATCGCCCGCCAGCGCCTCGGCCAGCGCCTCCGCCGCCAGCATGCCGGACTTCATCGCCGTGTGGGTGCCCTTGATCTTCGGCACGTTGAGGAACCCCGCCGCATCGCCGATCAGCAGCCCGCCCGGGAAACTGAGCTTCGGGATCGACTGCAGCCCGCCCTCGTTCAGCGCCCGCGCGCCATAGGAAATCCGCCGCCCGCCCTCGAAATGCGTGCGCACGTCCGGATGGGTCTTGAACCGCTGCATCTCGTCGAACGGCGACAGCCAGGGATTGCTGTAGTCCAGCCCGATCACAAAGCCGAACGAAACCAGATTTTCGCCGAAGTGATACAGGAACGACCCGCCGTAGGTCGACCGGTCCAGCGGCCAGCCCAGGCTGTGCTCGATCAGGCCCGGCTTGTGATTGGCGGCCGGGATTTCCCACAATTCCTTGATGCCGATCGCGTAGGTCTGCGGGTCCTTGCCGTCGCGCAGGTTGAAGCGCTGCATCAACTGCTTGGACAGCGAGCCGCGGCAGCCCTCGGCGAACAGGGTATATCGCGCCCGCAGTTCCATGCCGCGCTGGAAGTTGCCGGTCGGCTCGCCGTCCTTGCCGATGCCCATGTCGCCGGTGGCGATGCCGACGATGCGGCCGTCTTCCTCCAGCAGCTCGGTCGCGGCGAAGCCGGGATAGATCTCGACGCCCAGTTCCTCGGCCTGCTGGCCCAGCCAGCGCACGACATTGCCGAGCGAGACGATGTAGTTGCCGTGATTGTGCATCTGCGGCGGCGTGGGCAGCTTGAACGACCGTTGTCTCGGTCAGGAACAGGAAGCGGTCCTCGCCCGCCGGCGTGTCCAGCGGCGCGCCCTTCTCTTTCCAGTCCGGGATCAGTTCGTTCAGCGCCCGCGGCTCGATCACCGCGCCGGACAGGATGTGGGCGCCGATCTCGCCGCCCTTTTCCACCAGGCAAACCGCCATGTCGGGGCTGAGTCTGCTTCAACCGGATCGCCGCCGACAGGCCTGCCGGCCCGCCACCCACGATCACGACGTCGAATTCCATCGCTTCCCGCTGGGGTAGTTCCTCCGCCATTTTCGACTCCTTGCCGCCTATCTTGATGTTTAGTTCAGGCTTATGTGCGTCAGATCACCTTGTCGGGGCAAACCGGACAAGGCCTCGCGAACATTTAACCGTCCGCCATGGAAGGATCATCCCCTATGACTTGTAACCTTAAGCGTGAATGACGCCTTGTTGCTGATCGGCCACGGATCGGCCCGCTATCCCGATGCCGGGCGCCGCCATGCGCCGCCACGCCGAACGCCTGCGCGACGCAAGCCGCTTCGTCCAGGTCGAAGTCGCGCTGCTGAACGGCGCCCCGCCCGTTGCCGAAGCGCTGGCCCGGATTGCCGCGCCAGTCATCCGCGTCGTGCCGTTCTTCATGGAGGACGGCTATTTCAGCCGCGTCGCCATCCCCCGGACACTGGCCGGTCGCGATTGCGTCCTTTGTCCGCCCATTGGCATCCATGACGGGATGGCCGAGCTGATCGAGCGCCGGGCCATCGGCGAATGCCAAAGTGCCGACCTTCCGCCGCACACGGCCGCCATCGTCGTCATCGGCCACGGGTCGGCCAGCGCCCCCGGCCGCGCGCTCGCCCTGCATCGCCACGCGCAACGTCTGTCCGCGAGCGGCCGTTTCGCCCGGGTCGAAGCGACCTGTCTGGAGGAGCCCCCGTTTGTGGCCGACACGCTGAAGGCGCTGCGGTCGCACCCGATTGTGGTCATCGGCTTCTTCGCCAACCAGGGCGGCCATGCACGCGACGACGTGCCGACCCTGATCGCCGCCGAGCAAGCCGCCCGCGGGCATGCCGCGCCCGCCGTGCGGTTTGCCGGATGTATTGCCGATGACGCAGCGATGACCCAGATCATCCTGGATCAATCGCGACAGCCGCAAACGCTTGCGCGGTAAACGACGCCAGAGCAGCATCGGCCGTCCCGGCTGAGAAAGCTGCCCGCAAAAACGAAAAGCGCTGCCAGCCAGCGTGACCGCGGTCTGAAGGGAGAAGACAGCATGTTTGCTTACGTCGGCGGATATACCACCCAAGATCGTGACGGACGGGGAAACGGGATCAATGTGTACCGCGTCGACACGGTCAGCGGCGCCTGGACCCACCTTCAGACCATCGGGGGGCTGGAGAATCCCGCGCTGTTCACTCTCAACCAGGATCAGAACCGGCTCTACAGCGTCCATGGCGGCCGCAACCTGATCAGCGCTTTCGCGGTCGACAAGACGACCGGGCTCCTGACGTTGCTGAACCAGATCGACTGCCAGGGCAACAACCCTGTCGACTCGGCGCTCGATCCAACCGGGCGCTTCCTGGTCGCCGCCAATTACGGCAGCGGCGCCGTCGCCGTGACTGCCGACCGACGCGGACGGCCGCCTGCGGCCGGTCAGCCAGTTGATTCCGCTTGAAGGCTCACCCGGCCCCGAATCCAAAGGAACAGGCCTCATCCCATCCCCACGCCGTTATTTTCGATCCGACCGGACAGTTCGTCATCGTCCCCGACAAGGGCTTTGACCGGACCTTCTTCTTCCGCTTCCAAGACGGCCGTCTGACGCCCGACGCAGCAGGGGTTCGTCGCTTCGGCACCCGGCGCGGCACCCCGCCACGCCACCTTCCACCCGGCGCTTCCCATTCTTTACGTGAACAACGAGCTCGATTTGACTGTCACCGTCTTCAACTGGGAAGCCGGCCATGCGACCGAGCGGCAGGTCATTTCCTCGCTGGCAACCGGGTATGCCGGCCACAACACGACGGCGGAAATCGCGGCGTCGCCCTGCGGACGGTACCTCTATGTGTCGAACCGTGGTCAGGACAGTATCGTGCAGTTTGTTATCAGCCCGGACAGCGGACTGCTGACCCACGCCGGCACGTTCCCGACCGGTGGCGCGAAACCCCGGTTTTTCACCCTCGGTCCGGACGCCAGGCATCTCTATGTCGCCAACCAGGACAGCGACGAGATCACCGTGTTCCATATCGACCATGCCGCAGGGACCCTTATTCCCACCGGCGTGACGATTAGCGCCGGCAGTCCATCCGCCATCAGCTTCATTGCGCCCTCTTGAAAAACGGGCATCTTCGCGTCGATACTGTTTTCAATCGAAAAGTATCCACGAGGACAACGTCATGGCCAAATCCAGCACCGGACGAGCCGCCCCACCCAAGGAATCGGCCGCACCGCCGGCAATCAGCCGGTCAAAATCGAAGCCGGCTGTCGTTGTTTCCAAGAAAAACGCCGCTAAAAAAGGCCAAGTAAAGGCCGCGGCGGCAAAGCAGGATTTCGCCCCGAAGCAGGCAATGCCCGCCACACGCCTGAGTGCGGCGCCGAAACCGAGTGCAGCGCGGGGACCCGGCACGGTTGCCAAACCCGGCGCGGCGCAGAAGTCAGGCCCTGCCCCAAAACTTGCCGCTGCCGCCGGGTCTTCGTCTGGCGCCGTGTCTTCGTCTGTCAGAGTGTCTACGTCAAAAAAATCAGCCCCGAAGCTGCAAACGCCAGCCGCGAAGAAGACCGTAAGCAAACCGGCAGCCGCCCCGAAGCAAGCCACCTCGCCCCAGACCACCCAACAGAAGGCCGCCACCCGTCAGGCCGCGACCCGACAGGCCGCCCAACCAGCCAAGCCGGTCACCGTCAAGAAGGCCGCACCCCGCCGCGCCGCCACCCGCATCGCGGTGCCGACACCGTCCGCCCGGCGTGCCCGCATAGCCACAGCACCCCGCAAGCCCGCGCCGGCCCCGAAGCTTAACGTCCCCGCACCGCAGAGCTTCACTGTCAGCCACCTCAAGCAGGCCGACTTCAAGGCCGACGGCCTGCGCCCCTACGCCCAGTATCGCGACCTTGGGATCGCCGCGGCCACCGCCGGTCTTTGTCAGGCGCATGTGATCCGCTTTATCCCGCCCTGCACGGATGAGGTCCGCAAGCGCCATGTGCATCAAGCCGACCTGCAACTGGTCTATGTGCTGCAAGGGCTGGATGAAGAACGAGTTCGAGGGCCACGGCGAGCAGATGATGTCCGCCGGAAGCTGCTGGCTCGCAGCCATCCGGGATCAAGCACACGGTTCTGGACTACTCCGCCGGACTGCGAAGTGCTGGAGATCATCGTCCCTGCCGACTTCAAGACCGAGGAACTCCCATAAACCGACAGCAGCAGCACCCGAAACGACCGGCCGATAAATTTTCGCGTCGAACCAACAAGATAGAGCGTGGAGACCGTTGACCGGCTGCCTCAAGCGGCTGTGGGGTATTGCGGCGGCCCCACCGGATCGCAATTAACACGCATGGCTTCGCATGAGCGCCTCGATTGCCTGAAATGTCCCGCCCTCTGTTGCCGGATGGCGGGGTACGTGCGCGTCAGCCGCGACGACATCAGGCGACTGGCAAAATACCTGCAGATCAGCCCAGCGGAATTCGAAAAGCGGCATGTTGTCGAGGTCACTGCCAAAGGCGAAAAGCGGATCAAGGAGGGCTACAAGACCTGCCAGTTCCTCGACAACGATCACATGTGCAGTGTCTATGACGCTCGGCCACACGATTGCCGCGGCTACGTATGCTGGAACCAGCCGGATGAGACGGTTTACGGCTACGCTGTGTTCCTGCAAACCGGTGTGGCCCAGCTACGGGAGCAAGAGAAGTAGCGGCCCTGGCGTGCCATCCGGCGCCCAGGCGGTTGACCGCCGCCAAATCAGCCCACCCAACTGACCTGGCGTTGGCGACACCACCCTGGAACAGACCCAACGAACCCCTCACGACCCGGCATCGGTCGCATTCCCGCAAGTCCGGAGCGCTCTGGCCCCGGACCCGGATCGCCTACCCCAGAACCGATCGCAGAAACGCCTCCGACCGGGCGCCCGCCTCGTCCGCCAGTCGGTTCGGAAACAGCGTGAAGCCGTGCGCCCCGCCCGGATAGATCGCCAGTTCCGTCTCGTTCCCCGCCGCCACCCAGCGCGCATGCATGAACAAAGTGTCGTCCAGCAGCGCATCTGCCGTGCCGACGCTGAACAGCGCCGGGCATAGCCCCTTCAGATCTGCGTACAGCGGCGAAATGTCCGGCACCCGCCGGTCCGTGACCGTCGGCAGGAACGCATTGTAGAACTGCTGCATGTCGATCGTCCGCAGCACCAGCCGCCGGTTGCCGAACGCCATCTGGCTCGGCGTCATGCTCAGATCGAACGCCCCATAGACGAAATTCGCCCCACGGAAGCCGGTATAGCCATACCGGTCGCGCATCCGCAGCACCGTCACCGCCGCCAGATGCCCGCCCGCCAATTCGCCGCCGATCGTCAGCGCGTCGGAGCCGAACTCCGTGCTGTCGCATTGCTTCACCAGCCACGCCGCGGCGGCCTCGCAATCATCCGGTCCCGCCGGATAGGGATGTTCCGGCGCCAGCCGATACTCCACGCTGACCACCGCCAGACCGGTGTTGTCGGCGATCCGCTCCAGCATCGGGTCCTGCAGGTCCGCCGCACCCAGCACCCAGCCGCCGCCATGGATGTGCAGGTAGATCGCCGCGCGCCTGGCCGGGCGCGATAATCCGCAGCGGGATCTCGTTGCCGTCCCGCCCGGCTGAATGACCATGGTCCGCGCCCGCGGCGACTTGATCGCCGCCGGAAACGGCCCCCGGCCCTGACGCCGCGCCTCGCGCGTCACTTCGGCGCCGACGTTCCACCACTCCGGCAGTCCGGTCATCAGGCTGACCAGCGCATCGTTCAGCTTCGCCGTATCTTCCGCGATCGCATCCGGGCGAAACAGGGCAGGCCGCAATGGGTTGTCGGTCATACACTTCTCCTTGATCTCGACCGGCCGACGCCGTTTTCCCGAGTATACCGGGTCTTGCCGAAATCCAAAAGCGTTGGCGCAGCATCCGGTCGTCAGAGCACGACTTCTGTTGTGCAACCGCACGCAATTAAACGCCCTGAAGGCATGCATTTACATTCGATCATTACTAAGATATTATTTCGGAGAGCACATCAATGCGACGGATGCCGATCAGCGATTACTGCCTGCGCTCGTCTGAGCATCTGCCTCGCCTGTCCTGCCCGGCGTCCGCCGCAGACCCAATGCCCCGGTATCGGATGCAGTTCGTATCGCTCAAGGCCAGAACGCGACGATCGGCCTGATCGCCGGCAGACGCCGGCAGCACCGATGCGCGCATCGCTGCCGATATCGCCCAGGTGCTGGACGACGGCGACAAACTGCGCGTGCTGCCGATGCTCGGCCGCGGGTCGGTGCAGAACATCGCTGACCTGATTTACCTGAAGGGCATCGACGTCGCGATCGTCCATACCGATGCCCTGACCCAGACCATGCAGCGCGGCACCATCCCGCGAGAAAATTCGGTACAGTATATCGCCAAATTGTTTCAGGAAGAGATCCATATCCTCGCCCGGCAAGGACATCGCCAGTCTGAGCGACCTGAACGGCAAACCGGTCGCCATCGGCCCGGCTGGAAGCGGAACCGAAGCTGACCGCCACGGCACTGCTCGATATCTGCCACATCACCCCGAACATCACACATGACAGCCAGTGCGGTTGCGCTGGATCGCCTGCGTCACGGTGACATCGCGGCGATGTTCGTCATCGGCGGCGAGCCCGTGCCCACTGCTGCAGGGAATCGAGCCCGGCACCGGCCTGCATTTCCTGCCGATCCCGCTGACCGCGCAACTGGTGGACGCCTACCTGCCGACCAGCCTGGATCACCAGCACTACCCAAACCTCGTCCCGTCCGGGCCGCCGATCGATACCGTCGCGGTCGGCTCGGTTCTGGTGACCCTGTCCACATCCGCCGACACGCTGCGCGCCAAGCGGGTCAATCGCTTCGTCGACACGCTGTTCGAGCGGTTCGGCCAGTTCCGCCAGCCCGGATTTCATCCCAAGTGGCAGGAGGTCAATCTGTCCGCCCAGATCCAAGGCTGGACCCGCTATCCCGGAGGCGCAGTTGATGCTGAAGAAGGACCAGTCCGGCGACCCCGGCCTGCGCACCGCCTTCAGCGCCTATCTCAGTCAATCCGGCCAGTCGACATCCGGCATGGACAATGAGCGGCGGGAAGCGCTGTTCCGCGACTTCCTGCGCTGGCGCGACCAGCACAGCGGCCCGTAAACCCACGCGCCGCATGCCGCGGCCGTCCGCCCGGCGATCCACGGACACAATTCCGAACCGACACCGATATCGACTTTTACCCTCCGGTCTGCCTAGGATACTCGCCAGTAGCAAAGACCCTGGAGGGCGACCCATGAAATTCGGCATCTTTTACGAACTGCAATGCCCGCGCCCGTGGGAGGCGGACACCGAACACAAGCTGTATCAGAACGCTCTTTCCCAGGTCGAACTGGCGGACAAGCTGGGCTATCACTATGCGTGGGAGGTCGAGCACCACTTCCTGGAGGAATACTCGCACTCGCCGCAGCCCGAGGTGTTCCTCGCCGCCGCCAGCCAGCGCACCAAGCAGATCCGCCTCGGCCACGGCATCATCCAGTTGACCACCAACCACCCCGCCCGCGTCGCCGAGAAGGTCGCCTGCCTCGATCTCGTCAGCAACGGCCGCGTCGAATTCGGCATGGGCGAAGGCGCCAGCATCACCGAACTTGGGCCGTTCGGCCGGCAGATGGAGGACAAGCAGGCGGTCTGGGAGGACGGCGTCCGCTGCGTGCTGCCGATGTTCAAGGACGGCGGCTGGGAATACGACGGCCCGTATTTCAAGTTTCCGCTGCGCAACGTGCTGCCGAAGCCGATCCAGAAGCCGCATCCGCCGCTGTGGGTCGCCTGCTCGCAGCTGGAAACGATCGAGATGGCCGGCCGCTGCGGCATCGGCGCGCTGGGCTTCCAGTTCCTGTCGGCGGAAATGGCGCATGCCTGGGTGCATGCCTACTACAACTCGTTCGTGCTGCGGCAGCAGAAGCTGGCGGACTACCAGTCGAACTGCAACATCGCCATGGTCAGCTACTTCATGTGCGCCGAGACCGACGAAGAAGCCCGCCGCCGCGCCGATGGCGTGACGTTCTTCCAGTTCTCGCTCGCCTACTACAGCAGTTCCCGCAACCGCGAGCGTGCCGCGCCCGGCACCGTCAGCCTGTGGGAAGAATACCTGAAGTGGAAGACCGCCAATCCCGAACTGGCGGAAAAGGCGCTGACCGGCGGCCTGATCGGCTCGCCTGAAACCATCCGGCGCAAGCTGCGGCGGTTCGAAATCCTCGCACGTCGATCAGATCATCCTGCTCAACCAGGCCGGCAAGAACAGCCATCCGCATATCTGCGAAAGCCTGGAGCTGTTCGCCACGGAAGTGATGCCGGAATTCGCCGGCAAGGAGCCCGAACACCAGGAATGGAAGCGCAAGGTGCTGGCGCGGGAGATCGAACTGGAGGACATCGACACGACGCCGTACAAGGACCGCGCCGGCGTCGGCAAAGGCGTCGCGATCGACAAGCTTGCCACCGCCGCCGAATAGATCCCAGTAACGCGGCCAACCGGCGGCGAACAGCCTGCGCACGTCCCCCAGCAAGCCATCCCGGCGACCTGGGCGGCACGCGCCGGTTGGACAGCGTCCCCTCGGCACCTCTCCGCAAATCGTGAGTAACATTACAGTCTTTTATCTTTGACACATGCCGCCCCGGTCGCTGACTGCGCACAGGCGCCGTGCCGGACACTGAACAGCCATCCGGTCGTCTGCCACGCTGCCAGCATGTCACAGCCCGCGCCAATCACAGACGGGTGAAGTTCAGGGAGGCTGCCATGGCAAACCAGGAGCGGGTCGCTTGTACCCGGCGCGTAAAGAAAATCCAGAACACCAGTTTGTTGCTTGATTTTTATCATCTGCGTCGTGAACTACATGGACCGCGGCACGCTGTCGGTCGCCAATCCGCTCATTCGCAACGAGCTCGGTCTGTCGGTCGCCGAAATGGGCGTGCTGCTGTCGGCATTTCTCTGGCCCTACGCCTTCACGCTCCTGTTCGCCGGAGCCATCGTGGACCAGCGGCAAGCCGCGGCGCGTCCTGACAATCTCGCTGATCGTCTGGTCGATTGCCCAGGGTGCCGCCGGCTTCATCGCCAGCTATGGCCAGTTCCTGCTGGCCCGCGCGCTGCTGGGCGTCGGCGAGGCGCCGATGTTCCCGACCGCGGCACGGGTCGTGAAGGACTGGTACCACGAGAGCGACCAGGCGCTGGGCGTCGGCATCTGGAACGGCGCCCCGTCGCTCGGCACCGCCATCGCGCCCGCCCTGCTCACCCCGGTCATGCTGGTGTTCGGCTGGCGCTGGATGTTCGTCCTGATGGCAGTCGCTGGGCATCATCCTCGCCGCCGTCTGGTACGCGGTCTACCGGGATTTCGACCCGGAAACCCTCGAGGAGCTGGACCGCCACTACCTTTACGACGGCGGCACAGCTGCCCGAGGCGCATCCCGTCCACGCCGCCGCCTGGGGCAAGCTGTTCAGTTTCCGTGCCACCTGGGGATTGATCCTTGGCTTCTTCGGCAACGTCTATGTCGGCTGGCTGTTCATCGCCTGGCTGCCGGGTACCTTGAGCTGCAGCGCCACATGAGCATCCCGAAGACCGGCTTCGTCGCCTCGGTGCCGTTCCTGTTCGGCCTTGTGGGCAGCATCCTCGGCGGCTTCCTGGCCGACCGGCTGACGGTCCGCGGCATGACATCGATCGCTAGCCGCAAGCTGCTGACCGTGATCGGCATGGTGGTCATGTCGCTCGCCACCCTTGTAGCGGCGGAAACCGCAAGCAACTTCATCGCCGTCGCCTCGATCTCCGTGGCGGTGTTTTTCGGTTTCAGTGCGTCAGGTACGTCGTGGTCGCTCGCCAACGCCTGCGCGCCGCCGAACTATGCGGCCTCGCTGGGGGCGATCATGGATTTCGGCGGGTTCATCGGCGGCGCGCTCGCGCCGATGGTGACCGGTTTCGTCGTGCAGGCCACCGGTTCGTTCACCCCGGCCCTGCTGGTGGCTGGTGCCATCGGGCTGTGTTCCGCCGGCGCATACGTCCTTGGCATCCCAGGCGAACCAATCCCCAGCAAGGCGGTCGCCGGCAGCTTGGCCATGTAACGTCGCCGGCAGCCTGACCACGAGATTCCGCCATCCGATACCAGCGCCGGATCGAGTACCCGGCACCTGCACGCTGGCACCTGTCCGTCGGGTGACGCCGGGCGTTCAGCGTGCCACGCCTCTCGGCTGGTCAGCCATAGTCATGAGCCGTCGCCTCGGCTAACGATTTGCCGGCGCAGCAGCCTCCGGGCGAAGATGCCCGTCCCAGGCAACGCCGCCATAAGCAAGAAGGGACCGTTCATGACAACCCTGGCCCCACCAACCCTGGCACATCAGATTGCCGAACGGATCCACGCCCTGCGTTATGAAGTCATCACGCCGGATGCCCACGCCTGGACCGCCAGCGCCTTCGTCGACACCGTTGGCTGCACCCTGGCCGGCATCCAGCAGGACGGCCCGCAGATCCTGCTCCGGGTCCCCGGCATCGCCACCGCCCCGGGTCCGGCCCTGATCCACGGCACCAACCGCCGCACCAGCGTGCTCGACGCCGCCCTCGTCAACGGCACCGCCTCGCACGCGCTGGATTACGATGACGTCGCCGGGTCGATGGGCGGCCACCCGTCCGTCATGCTCATCCCCGCCCTGATCCCGCTGGCCGAGATGCTGGACAGCAGCGGCCGCGACCTTGTCACCGCCTACGTCGCCGGTTTTGAAACCGCATGCCGCATCGGCCGCGGCGTACACCATCATCATTACGAGAAAGGCTGGCACCCCACCGCCACCCTGGGCATCTTCGGCACCGTCGCCGGCGCCGCTCGGCTGCTCCATCTTTCGATCGACCAGACCGCCATCGCCCTCGGCATGGCCGCGTCCTTCGCCGCCGGCCTCAAGGCCAACTTCGGCACCATGACCAAGCCCCTGCACGTCGGCCACGCCGTCCGCGACGGTGTGTTCGCCGCGCTGATGGCGCAACGAGGGCTTCACCGCGAGCCCCGCGCGCATTCGAGCACAGGCAAGGCTTCCTCGACGTGTTCAACGGGCCCGGCACCTACGACACCGCCCGTATCCTGGACGACTGGTACAACCCGATCGAGTGCGCCGGCGCCGCCGATCCAGGTCTGAAGCCCTATCCGTGCTGCGGCAGCACCCATCCGTCGATCGGCCGCATGATAGACCTTGCCATAACCCACGACCTGACCCCCGACCGGGTCGCCCGCATCACCGTCATGCCCCACGCGCGCCGCCTGCCGCACACCGACAATCCCGACCCCCGCACCCCGCTCGCCGCGAAGTTCAGCATGCAGTACTGCGTCGCCCGCGCCCTGGCCGATCGTTCGGTCAAGCTGTCGGATTTCGAGGGCGACGCGCCGTTCGACCCCACCGTCCGCGCGTTGATGCAGCGTCTGGACGCAAAGCCGCACCCGGACATGCCGGAAGACTGGGGCACCGAGATCATTGTCGAGACCACCGACGGCGCCCGCGTCGCGTCCCGCCTCGACGACTACCCAAGCCGCGGACCGGCCGGCAATCCCATGACGCACGCGGAACCTTGGACCAAGTTCAACGATTGTGCCGGACGCAGCCTGTCAGGCACAGATTTGCCAGCCGTGTTCGACATGCTGATGGGCGTTGCAACACTTCCCAGCGTCCACCGGCTGACCGCCCTGCTGCAGCCGCAACCGCAAGCCCTGTCGCGACAATCCTAATTGACAGCAGAACGGACCCAATAGCAGCTTCGCATACACTGGCAGTTGGGCTTCAGAAGTTTTCGGAGTCCCGGAAAGTTCTTGCCGGCGTCGGCCAAGTTTTGCCAATCTTATACCGGAACATGCCGCTGTAGAACCGAATCGTGCAAAAGTAGCATCCAGTTATGGACGATCAGACCGAACTCGATCCATTCCGAAATCATGCGCCGTCTCTACGGCACCGACATCTACGCCGGGTTTCAGCCGACCTTCCCCGAGGACAGGCAAGGCTGGAACAGCGAGCACCCCGCATTCGACCAAATCATCCGCGCGATCAGGCCCGCCATCATCATCGACGTCGGCGTCTGGAAAGGCGCCTCGACGATCTACCTCGCCAACCTCTTGAAGCGCCACGCCGTCCGCGGGGCTGTCGTCGCCGTCGATACGTTCCTTGGCAGTCTCGAGCACTGGGACCCCGCCTCCGTCTTCGCCAACCTGTTGCCGCGCCGCTTTGGCATGCCGCGGTTATACGACCAGTTCCTGAGCAACGTCGTCCACTGCGGCGCCCAGGACCGGATTGTGCCCGTGCCGCAAACCGCGCAAACCGCTGCCCTGCTGCTGCAACGGATCGGCGTCCAGGCTGGGCTGATCCACCTCGATGCGTCGCATGATTATGCCGACATCCTGCAGGACGCCCGCGCCTACTGGAACGTTCTCGCCCCAGGCGGATTCCTGGTTGGTGACGACTACAACGCGGTCTGGCCGGGCGTCGTGCAAGCCGCCAACCAGTTTGCCGCCGAGACAAACCTCCAGCTGATCAGCTTTGCACCGAAGTGGATCGTCAGGAAACCAACATAGGAAGATCAGGCTCTCCCCAAAACAAGAACCGGGTTCCAAGGGCCGCCGGCCCTTGGTGGGGTCGAGGGGCGAAGCCTTCGCCTGCTAAACCAATCCAAGCGGCGAATGTCACTACCCCGCCGCCGCGACAGCCTTCCCGCCGGACAGCCGGAAGATCCGGTCCAGCCGCTCCACCCCCGTCAGCCGGTGGGTGATCAGGATCACCGTCCGTCCCGCCGCGGTCTCGTTCAACGTTTCCAGGAAAGACCGCTCGGTTTCCGCGTCCAGCCCGGCGCATGGCTCATCCAGGATCAGGATCGGCGCCGGCGTCAGCAACGCCCGGGCCAGCGCCAGCCGCCGCCCCTGCCCGCCCGAGAACCGCGTGCCGCCCTCGCCCACCCAGGTATCCAGCCGATCCGGCAACGACCGCACCAGGTCGCCGATCCGTGCCGCATCCAGCGCCGCCCACAACGCCGCCTCATCAGCGTCCGGCCGCGCCAGCAGCAGGTTGGCGCGAATGGTGTCGTCGAACAGGTGCGTCGCCTGCCCCAGCCAGCCGATCCGGTCCCGCACCTCGGCTGCCGGCAACGTGGCGATATCCACCCCGCCCAGCCGCACCTGACCGGACCGCGGCGCAACCACCTTCAGCGCCAAGGCCGCCAGCGTCGACTTCCCGCTGCCCGACGGACCCAGCAGCGCCACGCGCGCGCCTTGCGGAATATCCAAAGTCAGGCTCTCGAACACCGCCGGCCGGTCCGGCTGCCAGCGGAACTCCACGCCCTCGAACCGCAGCGCATTGCCCACCGGCATCGTCGCCGGATCGAATGGATCAGCCACCGGAACCGGCGCATCCGCCGCCGCGAGCACCCGCCGCGCCGCGGCCGATGCGTGGCCAGCCAGCGCACCGGCGCGCGGCAAACCGCCAACCGCCTCGAACGCCGCCACCACCAGGAAGACCACCGCGATCGACGCCGCCGGACTGGCCCCGGCGCTGATCAGCACCGCCAGCACCGCCATCTGAGCACACAGGAACGACGCCGCCCCAGCCAAAGCCGTCCTGGCAGCCATTTCCTGCTGCGCCGACAGCAACGCGCCTTCCTTCGCCTGCACCGCCGCCAGCATACGGCCCTCGGCGGCGAACGCCCGCACTTCCCGCAGCCCGCTCAGCGCATCCAGCGCGGCCACCCGCAGCGCCCCCGCCTCGACCGCCAGCCCGGTCCCAGCCCGGCCCGACGCCCGCGCCGCCAGCCACGGCAGGACGAACGCCGCGGCCGCGAACAGCACCCCGATTTCGACACCAAGACCCGGCGCACGATGACCGATCAGCAGCAGCAACAGTGGCAGCAGCAGCACCGCGCTCGCCAGCGGCAACAGTATGCGGAGGTACAGCCCATCCAGCGCCTCGATATCGCCGACCAACCGAGCCAGCACGTCGCCGGCCTGGCGGAATCCGAGGCCACCGGCAGAGGTGCCGGCCAAACGGCGGAAGAACCAGACGCGCATGTCCGCCAGCGCCCGGAACATCGCCCCGTGGGTCACCAGCCGTTCGGTATACCGCAGCACCACCCTGGCGCCGCCGAACACCCGCAGCACCGCCGGCACGGCAAGGCTACCGGCGAACACCGCGGCGCCAATGGTGAACCCGGACACCGTCATCAGCCCGACGCCGGCGATCAATGCCGCGAGCGACACCAGCAGACCCACCAGCAGCCAGCCGGTCTGCCGCCCCCACAGGCCCATGATCCGGAACAGCGGCCCGCTCATCATGCCGCACCTCGCGCCGCAACCGCCTTGCCGGCGCGCATGTCCAGTCGCCGGCCGCCAAACCCGTGCGCCGCTGACGAATGGCTGGCCAGGATCACCGTCCGCCCCAAAGCCAGCCGCCGCAAACTCTCCAGCACCTCCTGCTCGGTCGCCGGATCAAGGTGCGCGGTCGGCTCGTCCAGCAGCAGCAATGGCGCATTCTTCAGGTAGGCCCGGGCGATCGCCACCCGCTGCGCCTGACCGCCGGACAGCCCATAGCCGCCCTCGCCGATCATGGTATCCAGCCCGGCCGGCAATCCGGCGGTGAACTGGTCAAGCCGAGCGGCCGTGGCGGCGGCGGTCACCTCCCCGGCGGATGCCTCGGGCCGCGCAAACAGGATGTTGTCGCGGATCGAGCCCGAAAACAGCACCGGGCGCTGCCCGATCCAGGCAGTCAGACGGGACAGCGCCTGCGGCACCAGATCGGTGATGTCCGCCCCGTTGATCGTCACCCGCCCGCTGTCCGGCCGCACAAAACCCAGCAGGATCTCGATCACCGAGGACTTCCCGGCCCCCGACGGTCCCGCCAGCACCAGCGTCTCCCCGGCCGACACCCGGAACGACAACCCGTCCAGCGCCGGCCCGCGCGCGGCGTCCCAGGTCAGCCCGACATTCTCGAACGCAACCGTCATGCCCTGTGCGGCAACGGTGCGGATTTCACGCGCGGGGGCCGGTTCGGGCAACGGCGGCAGGTCGATCAGCGATTCCGCCGCCCCGGTCGCATGCAGCCGGTCCTGGTACGCAGCCGAGAACGTCCGCAGCGGGGCGAAGAACTCCGGCGTCAGCAACAGCACCGCAAGCGCCGGCCAAAGCAGATCGGCGTAGCTACCCTGCCGCAACAGCTCGAAATAATGGATTGCCAGCACAACCATCGCCAGCGCGGCGGCAAGGTCCAGCACGACCGATGACAGGAACGCCACCCGCAGCACCCGCATTGTGCGCACGCGCAGTTCGGATGCGGCCTTGGACAGTGCCCGCGCTTCGTCCTCGGCGCGCCCATAGAGCACGATCGTGGCGATGCCGCGCACCCGGTCCAAAAACCGCGCCTGGAGTCGCGCCATGGCGAGGAACTGGTTGCGTGACGCGGCGGCGGCGCCGATACCCGCGACCGCCATGCCAACCGGCACCAGCAGACCGCAGCCCAGCAGCACCAGCGCTGCCCAGGGGTCGGCATACAGCACCGCCAACAGGACGATTGCCGGTCCCACGATCGCGAAGGTCGCCGCCGGCACGTAGCGCGAGAACAGCCCGTCAAGCGCCTCGATCTTATCAACCACGATGGTCGCCAGATCACCCGAGTGCCGCTCGCGCAGCAATGCCGGACCCGCATGCAGCAGGCGGGACAGCGCGTCGCTGCGCAACCGGCGCCGGGCCGCGGCACCCGCTGTAAACGCCGCCCGTTCGGTCAGAAACGCCAGCACCGCGCGCAGCACGGCCAGTATGCCGAACGCGGCCAGTGCGGACGGATACAGCACCGATCCGGTGAACGCTGCGGTCAGCACCGACGCCGCGGCGAACGCCTGCCCGACCGCCAAGACCGATCCTGCCACGTGCAGCATCAGCACAGGCCTGGCGGCCCGGCTGCCGGCGCGTTGTTCTTTACGCAGCCAGGATCGCGCGGCTGCCTTGGTAGGGTCCGATTGTGCCATAAGACGCGGATTAACCCATGACTGCCCCGATTGACAGCACGGGAAAACGTTGGGCGCGGTTAAACTTCGTCAACCAGACCGTCCGATAGTCCGCCCGCCTGGATGACCGTCCCGCCACGTTCAATGAGCTCTTGGATTGTTGCATCGCGGCAAGTCTGCTGTCCGGTCAGCGAGATCGCACGTCTGCGCCCCGAGTTACTGGCGCCTTCGACAGCAATAGCGCGGCGCCCGCAGCCGGCCCAAAAATCCGTCCCACGCAACCGCGGAACAACGTCCATTCGCCGAATGCCCCGCCCAGTCTTCACGGATGTCCGACCGGCCTCAGTACATCACGTCTCCGCCGTTCGGCGACAGCGTTGCACCGACATAGAAGCCACCATCCGGCCCGGCCAGCAGCAGCGCCGTCGCCGCGATCTCCTCCGGCCGGCCAAACCGCCCGACCGGCAGAGCATCGATGAAGGCCTGCCGGTCCGCCGGCTCCATCGTCGCGGTCAGGTCGGTGTCGATCGGCCCGGGCGCGATCGCGTTCACGCGCACGCCTTTCGGCGCCGCCTCCCACGACAACGCCCGGGTCAGGCCCATGATGCCTGCCTTGGCCGCCGAATACGGCGCCGAGTTGACCGCACCTTTCAGCCCCCGCTGCGAGGCGACATTGATGATGCACCCGCTGCCCACGCGCGATCATCGCCGGATAAACCGCCTGTGCCATGAAGAACATGCCCTTCAGGTGGACATCGACGATGCGGTCGAAGTCGGCCTCGGTGTACGCCTCGAACGGCTTGCGGATGTTCATCCCGGCGTTGTTGAACAGGATGTCGATCGCGCCGAACGCAGCCGCCACCTCCACCGCGAATGCCTTCGTCGCGGCGATGTCAGCGACATCGACAGACCGGTGCATCACCCGCCGCCCGAGCGCCCGGATTTCCCCGGCGGTGGCCTCGGCCTGTGCGTCGTCGTTCAGGTGGCAGAACGCGATGTCCGCACCCTCCTGCGCGAACAGCAGCGCGGTCGCCCGCCCGATGCCTCGGGACCCACCGGTTATCAGCGCGATCTGGTCTTTCAGTTTCACTGCATGCCTCCCACGTCACCGCGCGATGTTGCCCTGAATGCAAGTCTGAACCAAGGTCCGCCCCATGTTGATCGCCCGCTCCCTTTCCGACCTACGCTCGGCCTGCAACAAGCTGCGCCGTTCCGCCGATGTCCTGGCACTGGTCCCAACAATGGGCGCCTTGCACGAAGGGCACCGAACCCTGGTCAGGACTGGCGTCAGCACCGGTGCCGCGACCGTCGCGTCGATCTTCGTCAATCCGCTGCAATTCGGCCCGACCGAGGATCTGTCCCGCTATCCCCGGGATGAAGCCGGCGATCTGGCGGCGTTGGAGGCAGAGGGTTGCGCGCTCGTTTGGCTGCCGGACGTCGCCACGATGTACCCACCGAACGAGGCCACGACCATCGTCGTCAGCGGCCCCGCCGAACGCTGGGAGGGCGATGCGAGGCCCGGCCATTTCCGCGGCGTCGCCACGGTGTGCGCCAAACTGTTCGGTCAGGTCCGCCCGGACCGCGCCTATTTCGGCGAAAAAGACTGGCAGCAGCTGCAAGTGGTCAAGCGGATGGTGGCCGACCTGCTGCTGCCGCTAGAAATCGTCGGCATCGAGACGGTGCGCGAGCCGGACGGGCTGGCGATGTCGTCACGCAACCGGTTTCTGTCTTCGTCGGAGCGGGCAGTCGCACCGGCACTCGCCAGGATACTGCGGCAGACCGCAACGAACCTTGCCGGCAACAAAAAAGTCCCGGCTACACTGGCCAAGGCGAAGGCCCAGCTAACGACCGAGGGTTTCGACATCGACTACTTCGCGCTGGTGGACGGTCCAAGCCTGCTTCCGATCGGCAACCCGGTCCCCGAAGCCAGGCTGATCGCGGCGGCGAAACTGGGCAGTGTCCGGTTACTGGATAACGTCGGCATCAAGTAATCAAAGTATAACAGGAACTGTCAGGATTTCAGCGTAACCTCACGCGGTGTCCAGGTGTCTGCTGAACCGGGAACACCGTCTGACTGGAACAGTTTGGTTGGGAAACTGGCCGTGCCAACCATGGGCTTGAATATTCCAGGCGTTGACGGTCAGCCTAAAATCGCTGTGCTATCCTCCGCCAAATGGAGCCACGGCAGGCGCTCCGCGGGAAATATGTGCCGCGTCGGTTCAAGCAGGGCAGCCTCATCGAATGCACCGACATGAAAATGCATTTCGGCCGAGCTTTCGCCCTCGCACGTCAAAGTGGATCCGCACCGTGCGCAGAATCCGCGCCACCGACCGGGCGACGAATTGAACTTTGTTATCTCTCCGTCAGTCACGGTATAAGCGTCACGGCTGAATGCCACGAACACGGAGACGGGCGCACCGCTATGCTTGCGGCAGCTATGGCAATGGCACCATGCGACACCGATCGGTTCACCGCTCGCAACAAAACGCACCGCGCCACACAGGCACCTTCCCTCCCATTGGTCGCTCATGTCTCCATCCCTCCTTCGCCGGAACTCGTAATCCCTCAGGCCGGCAGCCGACTATGCGGAAAAGCCGCCTTCGAACGTTCAATCCATCGGTGCGCAACGCCGCCCCGGCTGCAAACGACAGGACGCAGCATGGGTAGGGGCAACGTGCAACGATCGCATGCTCACGGCGTACAGGCGTTTTGGCAACCTCGGCCGGCGGCGCTCGAACCGCGCTCCGGCCGTGCGACCCGAAATGGCCGGTCGATTCAATTTCAATCCGTCAATTGAATGCAGACGCCATCCGCGGTAAACTCATATCCTGCCGCGAGCTACGACTGCCCCAGGCGGGACGCGACCCGTCCGATGACATCCTGTTCGTCCTACCAGCAACGCCCGTCGTCAGCACACGTGGGAGACACGAGAATGAGCCGGGAACTTGCCGCTGCGGTTGCCCCAAGCCAGCCGCAGGGCTGCCCGGTTATCAACTTGCTGCCTTGCCACGACGCCGCCACGTTCAAAGGACGACCAGCCCCGCCCCGGCTGGGTGGCGATCTAACAGTCACCGGGGTGGGCAACCCCAAGCGCGGCAGGATGCGATGACGGTTCGGCGCCGTCAGCCCAGAAGCAAGCGGGCTCTGCGCCTTGCCGACCGCCCTCGCATTCAATCAGCCGGCGTCGATCCGGCCTATACTGCGGAAACTGCGTCATTAATGATCGAACTTCTCAAACGGACGCCAAGGAGGAACAATGTCCAACACACTGTCAGCCAACGACACGGTTGTCACCATCAACGGTGGCACAATCACGGATGCATCCGGTAACCACTGGACGCTGGACAACGGGCAGGTCCAAGTCAACGGTGTCGTTGATCTCACGACTGCCAATGTTATTGAGCTGGCCTACGTCAACGGCCGGATCTGGCAGAAGAATGCCAGCAATCTGTGGTGGGCCAAGTCGAACCCCGGCGGCCACTGGTTGCCCACCTATGGCACACTGGTCAGCCCGCTGTTCGCTTCAACCAGCCCAGTATCGGCAAACGACACTGTGGCGACAGCGGTGGGGCAGACGATCACCGATGCCCACCACAACGTATGGTCAATCAGTGCCGGCGGCCAGGTGGTGACGGATGGCATCGTTGATCCCACCACCGCCAATGTTATTGAGCTGGCCTACGTCAATGGCCAGGTCTGGCAAGAAAATGCCAATAATCTCTGGTGGGCAAAGTCCATACCCGGCAATACTTGGCAGCCCACCTATGGCACGCTCGTGAATCCGTTGTCGACATCGCAGCCTGTTTCAGCAAACAACACGATTGTCAGCGAGTTCAGCGGTCAGACAATCACCGATGCCCACCACAATACCTGGTCAATCAGCGCCCAAGGGCAGGTTGTCGTTAACGGCACGGTCGATCCGACGACCGCCAATGTAATCACCCTGGCCTATGAGAACGGCCGGATCTGGCAGGAAAATATCAGCGACCTCTGGTGGGCCAAGTCGAACCCCGGCGATAACTGGCTGCCTGCCAATGGCACATCGGCCAGTCCAATTCCCACCCGGCTCTGGGTTGGCGGCAGCGACAACGCGGCCGCCAATCCCGCCAACTGGTCACCGGCCGGCGTGCCGCAGCCAGGCGACACGCTGCAGATCGGCAATGGCGCCACAATCAATGTGACCGGCAATGATCTGGCGGGCGATACGCTGAACGTCATTAATTCAGGCTCTGCGGTCACGGTTAATGCAAAGGACAGTGCGCAGCTTGATTTTTCAATCCCATTTTCAGGCGTCAACCTGAACGTGGCGGACACGGCGACGCTGAACGTCAGCGCTGTCCATGGCGTGCTGAACGCGAGTGGCGGCACGATCCAATTCATCGGCACCACCCAGCTTGGTGCCAGCCGCGTCATCCTGAACGATAACCTGACCGGCACTGCCACGGTTGCGCTGAGCGGCGCGCAAGGCGAAGGCACGTTCGTCGAGGTCAACGGGGCCGCCGGGTCGGGCCTGACGTTCAACCTGCAAAGCGTGGTGGAGCTGCAGATCGACCACCCCGACCAGTTCGCGTCTGCGTTGACCATCGGCGGCGGTACGCCGCTTGAGACGGTGCTGCTGGCCGGGCTGACCGCCACGAATGGCGACTTGATGAACGGCGTTCTTAGCCTGTTCAACGGCAACCAACTGGTGGACCAGGTCCGGGTAGGCGGCAATACGGCCATGCTGACGCTGGACCAGACGAGCGCCGGTGTTCTGCTCGACCAGAATCACATCGGTCTGGGTGGCTCGACGATCAGCGCCATCCCGCTGACGGTTACCTAGTCCGACCTGCAAGGCGAGCGGAGGCGTGGTGCAGCCAGACTTCCTTGGGCACGAGCCCCGGAGAATGACATAGTGTTATCCTCGGGCCTTTCTTTGCATACAGGATCAAGCCTTCCGGCCCCGACGCTGGTTACCCGGCGTCGGGCGGATCGGCCGATCCAATCAACGGCCAGCGATGGATTCACGCGGCACCGTCCGCCAGATTTTATCCGCTGACACCAGTCGCGGCTCATCCCGGGCCGCTGCTTGGGCCGATCATGTCCCCGCTGCCGGTTATCGTTTCTTATACGTTCTCACCGTCGATACTGCTCGTCGTTCACCTTTTCCATCCAGTCCACCACCTTCCCATCGAGCTTTTCCTGAATGGCAATGTGGCTCATGGCCGTCGTCGCCGCGGCCCCGTGCCAATGCTTCTCACCGGGGGCGAACCAGACCACGTCACCCGGCCGGATTTCCTCGACCGGACCGCCGTCGCGCTGAACCCAGCCGCAACCCGACATCACGAACAGGGTCTGACCGAGCGGATGGGTGTGCCACGCGGTGCGTGCGCCAGGCTCGAACGTAACCAGGGCGCCGGCGACGCGGGCCGGATCGGGCGGGCTGAACAGCGGATCAATACGAACCGTGCCAGTAAACCAGTCCGCCGGTCCTTTGCCGGAGGGCTGTGAGCCGCTTCGCTTTATTTCCATTGCATCGCCTCTTTCTGTTCAGTTCAAACGTCACGGCATTCGCAATCTGCCGCCGGGCGGTAATTTATCATCTGCCCGTCCAGCGATTAGACACTAAGATGCGCATGGACCCATAAGCAGGACTTATGAATGCCGGGCGAGAACTTTCACGATCTGATCGCCTTCGTCGCCGTCGCGAAGGAGCGCAGTTTCACCAGGGCGGCAGCCCAGCTTGGCGTGTCTCAATCCGCGCTCAGTCAGACCATCCGGGCGCTTGAACAGCGCCTCGGGCTGCGGCTGCTGACCCGCACCACACGCAGCGTCGCCCCCACCGAAGCGGGCGAGCGCCTGCTCCGAACCGTGGGCCCACACTTCGAAAAAATCAACGCCGAACTGGCCGCGCTGAATGAGCTGCGTGACAAACCCGCCGGCTCAATCCGCATCACGACACATGAACACGCCGCGCAGGCCGTCCTCTTTCCGGCCCTGGCGAAACTGTTGCCGGACTATCCCGACATCCATGTGGAACTCATTATCGACTACGGCCTGACCGACATTGCGGCCGAAGGCTACGACGCCGGCGTTCGCGTCGGTGAACAGGTTGCCAAAGACATGATCGCCGTGCGCATCGGACCAGACATGCGGATGGCAGTCGTCGCCGCGCCATCCTACTTCACCACCCGCAAGCGGCCCAGGACGCCGCAGGAACTCACAGCGCATAACTGCATCAATCTCCGCTTGCCGACCTATGGCGGCCTGTACGCATGGGAATTCGAAAAAAATGGGCGGGCGATGAAGGTGCGGGTCGAGGGCCAGCTTGTGTTCAACGGCACCACCCTGATTCTCGAGGCCGCCCTGGCGGGTTTCGGCCTCGCCTATCTGCCCGAGGACCAGGTGCGGACCTACCTCGGCACCGGACGCCTTATCCGCGTGCTTGGGGACTGGTGCCCACCCTTTTCCGGCTACCACCTGTATTATCCAGACCGCCGACAACATACACCAGCATTCGCCCTGTTGGTCGATGCGCTCCGTTACCGGAACAATACACCGACCGGGCAAAACTCCCGAGCGCCATGCACGGCATCGGAACCCGACAGCGCATCGAATGACATCCGACCCATTTGAAAGCGGCAGTAACCTCAGCAACACCCCGTTCACGACCCTCCGCGAAGCGCTCGAAACCTGGCCAGGGAGCAGACGCGGCAAGCTTGCGGTCAGGCGAAGTGGCGGAAGTTGCCAGACCTGTTCGTAGTTCTATAGAAACGACCCGACGGCCTCACTTCAACCCTCTCATCCTTCGGCAAGAGGATTATTTTCTTATTTATGCTATTGAAATGCCGCCGCAACGACCCGACATGGACGCGCGTGCCGAGTACCCTCCCGAACCACCGACCCCGACCAACTTGCGGTAAACCGTTCCCCATGCGACGAGTCCGTCCAACGCTGGCAACCGGAGGACGCACCATGGACCAGATCCCTCGACACCCTGCTCGGTTTTGCCCCGGACTACGACTCGCCCATCCCCTACATGCGCCGCACGCGCGAATATTACGCCGCGATCGGCTACACCACGCCGTATCGCTGGGCGCATTACCTGACCGGCGCCGTTCACCCCGCTGCGCAAGCCGCTGAGCGCAGTCGAAGGTCGCGATCATCACCACCGCGGCACCCTACCAGCCCGGACAAGGGCGACCAGGGGCCGGGCGCGGCATATAACGGCAGCGCCAAGTTCTACCAGGTCTATTCGGGCGATACCGCGCACGACCACGACCTGCGCATCTCCCATATCGGCTACGACCGCACCCACACCACGGCGACCGACAGCAACACCTGGTTTCCCGCTGCCGGCGCTGCGCCGCGCCGCCGCCGGCCGGCCGCATCGGCGCCGTCGCCGCGCGCTTCCACGGCGCGCCGACCAACCGCAGCCATCGCGTCACGATCGAAACCGACGCGCCGGAGATCCTGCGCCCGGGTGCGGGAGGACGGCGCCGACGTCGCCATCGTCGTGCCGAACTGCCCGGTCTGCCACCAGACCAGCAGCCTGGTCGCCCGCCATCTGGAGGCGAACGGCATCCCGACCGTGCTGATGGGCTGCGCCAAGGACATCGTCGAGCACGCCGCCGCGCCGCGCTTCCTGTTCAGCGATTTTCCGCTCGGCAACAGCGCCGGCAAGCCGCACGACGTCGCCTCGCAGGACCAGACGCTGGAGCTGGCGCTGCGCCTGCTGGAAACCGCCGCCGGCCCGCAAACCACGATGCAGTCGCCGCTGCGCTGGAACGAGGACGGCAGATGGAAGCTCGACTACCTGAACCTGGAGCAGATCGGCGAGGAGGAACTGAAGCGCCGGCGTGAGGAATTCGACCGCCAGAAGGAACTGGCCCGCCCCAACCGCGATCGAGTCAAAGCGGCATGAGCGCCCGTGCCCTTCTCAGCGGCGTCCGCATCCTCGACTTCACCCAGGTCCTCGCCGGCCCCTACGCCAGCTATCAGCTGGCGCTGCTGGGCGCCGACGTGATCAAGATCGAGCGCCGCGGCGGCGAGGACATGCGCCGCACGCCGCTGTCGCGCGAATGGGCCGACCGCAACATGGCGCCGTCGTTCATCGCGGTCAACGGCAACAAGCGAAGCCTGACGCTGGACCTGCAGAAGCCGGCGGCGCGGGAGATCGTGCTGAAGCTGGCGGCCAAGGCCGACGTGGTGATGGAGAATTTCCGCGCCGGCGTCATGGACCGGCTCGGCCTCGGCTATCGAGGCGCTGTCGGCGATCAATCCGAAGCTGATCTACTGCGCGATCTCCGGCTTCGGCCAGACCGGTCCGGCGAGCAACGAGGCCGGCTACGACGGCAAGATCCAGGCGATGTCCGGCATCATGGCGATCACCGGCCATCCGGAGATGGGCCCGACCCGCGCCGGCTTCGCGGTGTGCGACGTGCTGTCGGGCGCGACCGGGGCGTTCGCGATCTCCTCGGCGCTGTTCCAGCGGACCCATACCGGCAAGGGCCAGTTCATCGACGTCTCGATGCTGGAGGCAAGCCTGGCGTTCCTGACCACGCAGGTCGCCGACTACACCGTCGCGGGCCATCACCAGCAGCAGGCCGGCAACCAGGCGATCAGCCGCAAGGTGACCGCCAACCTGTTCCGCGCCAAGGACAGTTTCCTGCTCCTGGCGGTCAACGACGAAAAGCAGTACCGCGCGCCTGATGACCGGCGATCGGCCGTGCCGACGTGCTCGACGACCCGCGGTTCGGCGACTGGTTCCTGCGCAAGGAGAACGAGACCGCGTTGCGGGCGATCATCGAGGACGCCCTGGCCAGCGGCAGGATGCGAAAGCGTGGGAACGGCGGCTCAACGACGCCGGGGCGCCGTGCGCCAGCATCTGGAAGATCGAGGAAATCATCGACCACCCGCAGATCGTCGCGCGCGACGTGCATGCAGACGGTGGACAGCCCGTACGGCCCGATGCGGCTGATGGGCTCGGGCTTCCAGATGGCGCATGGCGGCGGCAAGCTGGACACGCTGGCGCCCGAGGCCGGCGCCGACACCGACGCGGTGCTGGCCGAAATCGGCTACGACGAGGCCGCCATCGCAGCACTCCGCGCGGACGCCATCATCTGACTGTCGCCGCCGGGCTATGGGCCAACGCTGATATCCACCCGCCGGACCGAAAGGTTGGGCAGCTCCTTGGGGTCGGTGATGCCGTTCGCCCGGCTGGTCACGCGATCCGGACTGACGCCGTCGCTGAGCAACATCTGCCTGACCACTGCTGCCCGCTGTGCCGAAAGCCCGTCAACGTCGAGCTTGGGATCCGGCGGTGCGGAATACCCAGTCAGCAACACCGGCATTGCCGGATGAGCCTGGGCGAACACCGCGGCGGCCTGGATCGATTCATGCGCCTGCTGATCGACCTCGGAGGAGTAGGGTTGGAAGAACACGCTGAACTGCTGCCTGTCCGGCGCCGACGCGCAGCCTGCAAGACCCGCGACACCCACGATAACCGCGTAGCCAAACCGCATTTGACACCTCATGTTGCCGGATTGAGCCTCGCGATAAACATATGACCACGACCGGAACAATGACATTACCGTGGGTTCATCAAGACGGCGCCTTCATCCGTGCGAACCGGCCTGGGTTGATCGCCGCCGCCAGGGCGCCTGACATCGTCCGGATCGCGGCGCAGCACCAGGTCGGCGACGAAACGTCCGGCGGCGGGCGCGGTCTGGATGCCGTAGCCGCCCTGCCCCACGCACCAGAAAAACCCCTCGACTTGCGGATCCCAGCCGAATGCCAGGCTGCCGTCCGGGGTGAAGGTCCGCAGCCCGGCCCAACTGTGCTCGACCCGCCGCACCGGGATATCCAGCGCCTGCTGCATGCGGTCGATGCCGATGGCGACGTCGATTTCCTCGGGCTGCACGTCATGCGCATGGGTCGGCGTGGCATCGGCCGGCGAGACCATCAGCCGGGTGCGGGCCTCGGGCCGAGCGTACCAGCCTTCGTTGACGTCGCAGATCATCGGCCAGTCGGAGACATCGAAGGGCGACGGATCGACGATCGCCGCGGTGCGCCGGCAAGGCTGCAATCCCAGCGGCGCGGCGCCGGCGATGGCCGCCACGGCATCGCCCCAGGCGCCCGCGGCGTTGACCACGACGGGGGCTCGGTAGACATCGCCGGTGGTGGTCTCGATCTCCCACACCCCGCCGCGGCGTTCGATGCGGCCGGCCCGGCTGCGCAACGCCAGCACACCGCCGTTGGTTCGCAGCATGCGGAGAAACCCCTGGTGGATCGCGGCGACATCCATGTCGAAGGCATCCTCCTCCAACGCCGCGCCACCGAGGTAGCCCGGGCGGAAAGCCGGCACCAGCGCCTGGGCCTCCTGGACGGAGGCCGCCCGCAGGCCCAGGCCGTTGTCCAGCGCGGCCTGCAAATCCGCCATTTGCGCGTTGGTCGCGACCAGCAGGACGGGGCGGCGGCGGATCAGCGGCGCCTCGGCGAACCCGGCGGGCGGGTTTTCGTAGAACGCGCGCGACAGCCGGGTGAGTTCCCGCACGTCCGGCGGGCCGTAGTTCTGCACCCAGATCGCGGCGGAGCGGCCGGTGGTGTGATAGCCGGCGACGTCCTCGGCCTCGATCAGCGCCACGCGCTTGTCGGGTGAAAGGGCGGCAGCGGCCGTGGCACCGGCCATGCCGGCGCCGATGACGGCGATGTCGAAATCCTGGGTGCTCATGTGGTTCCCTCAGGCCTGGAGATGGGGCAAGGTTTCGGGGGGACATGCATCATTCTGGCCAGGTGCGGCAACATCGCCCTTGGTCCGCGGTCCGTTGCGCCCCATGTCCCCATTAGTGAATGGCAGCGCGTGGCGAACCGATGAACGGCCGCCGCGTTACCACCGGACTGGCGGGAAATCGTGGCCATCGGCGAAAGGCCGGCCACTCCGGGAAAAGACTGCAACGAAAATCCGGCGAGCTGCCTGTCGGGCGAGGGAGGCGTGATATGGCTGTTACGATCGTCGCGGATCAGGGAACCCATTTGCTTGTCAGCCAAGGCAACCGCTTCGCCATCGTCGAGCGGCGGAACAACCGGCTTTATAGCTGCCATGCCGGCAAGCGGGATGGCATCGACCTGGACGATGTAACCGGGAATGATGCATCCGGGGGCGACATATCTGCAATCGGGATGATTTTGGATGACCGGGACTGGATTGACGAGGCGTCGGCCCGGGCGGCCTTTAGCGAGATCGTCGCGCGTGGCACACATCTGAGTCAGCACATGCTGTGAGGCCGATCCGGCTTTTCGTCCCGCCCAGATTATTCCGTAGACCAAACATATAGCCCTAAATGAAAGTTCAGAGTGCACCATGGCCATTGAGAAATCAGGCTTAACGTCCGGCACGGCTGAGACCCTTCCCGGCCTGCCCGCACCCGATGCGATGTTGAAGGCTTGGTCGACCTGGCTGGAGGCCGCGTCGAGTTCCGCCAAACAATGGACTGGCCAGCTGGGCGAGACCGGCACACCGTGGTGGCCGGCGGCGGCGGACGGCGCCACCGGTCAGATGCTGGCGACCGGTGCCGAGCAGTGGAATGAGGTTCTGACCAAGGACCCGATGCTGCGCTCGATCGACCAGATGTGGAACGCCAATCCGCTGCGCGATGTCGTGCCGGTGGACTGGGCGGAAATTGCGCGCGCATTGCGCACGATCTGGCTGCGATCGATGCGCCAACCGGTCAATGCCATCTCGGCGGTCACCGAGTTGAACGTCCGCCTTATTACCGCCGCGACCGAGGTCTGGAACGAGGCCGCCCGGCGTTGGCTGAGCGGAGCGGGCCCTGAGACCGAAGCCGTCCGGCGGGTTCGACAAGCGGTTCGCGGCGCCGGAGTGGCTCAGTAATCCGGTGTATCGAACGATGAAGGAAATGTATCTGCTGGCGTCCGACTGGCTGCTGCGCCAGACGGAAGCCGAGGATCTGGAGGAGGCTGAACGGCAGCGGCTGAACTTCCATCTGCGCCAGTTCGTTGACGCGATGAGCCCGTCGTTGATGCTGCTGTCCAATCCGGTAGCGCTGCGCCGGGCGATGGAGACCGGCGGCGCCAGCCTGGCGGACGGCGCGCGCAATCTGCTGAGCGACCTGAAGGAAGGCCGGCTCAGCATGGTGGACGCAACCGCCTTCGCGCCGGGGCGCAACCTGGCTTTGACGCCGGGCAAGGTGGTGCACCGCAACAAGCTGATCGAGCTGATCCAGTACACGCCGACCACGCCCACGGTGCATACAAGTGCCGCTGCTGATCCTGCCGCCGTGGATCAACAAATTTTACATCCTGGACATGCAGCCGAAGAACAGCATGGTGCGCTTCCTGGTCGAGCAGGGTTTCACCGTGTTCATGGTGTCGTGGAAGAACCCGGACGCCGCGATGGATGGCACCACCATCGAGGACTACATGGACCTGGGCATCCTGGAGGCCAGCGACGTCATGCGCGAGATCACCGGCAGCCCGACCGCTGAACGTGATGGGCTACTGCATCGGCGGCACGCTGCTGGCGATGACGCTGGCGTGGCTGGCCAAGAAGGGCGACAGTCGGTTCGATTCCGCGACGTTCATGGTGTCGCTGCAGGATTTCTCCAAGGTGGGCGACACCGCGGTTTTCCTGGGCGAGCCGGCGATCGACTTCGTCGAGCAGCAGATGATGGAGCGCGGCTATCTCGACAGCCGCGAGATGTCCAACATGTTCAACCTGCTGCGCTCGAACGACCTGATCTGGTCGAACGTGGTGAACAACTACCTGCTGGGCCAGAAGCCGCCGGCGTTCGACCTGCTGTACTGGAACAGCGACGGCACGCGCATGGCCCGGGCGGCGCATAGCTGGTATCTGCGCAATACCTATGGCGAGAACAACCTGATCGAGCCGGGCAAGATCGAGCTCAAGGGTGAGACGCTGGACCTGGCCGCATCACGCTCGATGCCTATGCGGTGGGTGCGGAGAAGGATCATATCGTGCCGTGGGACTCGGCTTGGCGGATCACCCAGCTTACCGGCGGCAAGGTTCGCTTTGTGCTCGCATCCAGCGGGCATATCGCCGGGATCATCAATCCGCCGGGCGGCAAGGGGACATACTGGGTCAGCGAGGGGAAAAGCCCGGCGGGCACCGCCGAACAGTGGTTGCGTTCCGCTGCCGAGCAGGATGGCAGCTGGTGGGTGGACTGGGCGCGCTGGCTGGGCGGCCACGCGGGCGAGCGGGGTGAGCCGCCACGGATGGGCAGCAATGCGCATCCGGTGCTGTGCGACGCGCCGGGCAGTTACGTGCTGGAAAAATGATTTGATCATGTTCTGAAAATGACCGTTCGACCGAACAAGTGCGTGAGCGTGCTTGATGGGGTTGCCGGCATAACTATCTGAACTTCGGTTAAACTTTCGGCGGCGGGCGGGTATACCGCCGGCCGCTATTTCCACTTGCAATATGATTGCACCGCGCTGGCGCTTTGAGTGCCGGTGAGTTTTTTGATGTCTCGAACAAGGACTTCGCGCATGGCCCAGGAATTGGCACTTCCCACATACAGCGCCCTTTACGCATTTGGTGACAGCCTGTCCGACGCTGGCAACCTGTCGAAGACGACGGGGGCGGCAAATGCAACCGAGCCGGTGTCGCCGCCGTATTTCCAGGAGAAGTACGGGTCGGGCACCGGCAATGTGTTCAGCAACGGGCCGACCTGGGTGCAGAATCTCTCGATCGCGCTTGGCCTTGGCACACTTTCGCCGAGCCTGAGCGGAGGGACGGATTTTGCCTATGGCGGAGCGGAAACCGGGACGACGCCGCAGAACTCCGATCCGACGATTCAGGCGATTTCCTTGCCGGTGCAGTTCAGGCAATTCCAGGCGGAGGTGCTGAAGCCGTCGGCGAACGCGCTTTATACTTTGTCGATCGGGTCGAATGACCTGCTGGATATCCTGAGCGTTAACGGGTTGAGCGCGGCACAGCAGACGGCGGATGTGAATGCCGCCGTTGCCAACGAGATTTCCTTTGTGAAGCAACTGGTTGGGAATGGCGCCAAGAATTTGCTGGTGCTGGACGTCCCTGACCTGGGCAAGACACCGGATGTGACGACCGGGCTGGTGAATGGGAGCAACACGCCCTCGGCGACGCTGGATGCCGAGGCCTCGCAGCTTTCGAGTGCGTATAATGCGGCGCTGATCAGCCAGCTTGGCACGATCGCCAGTGCCTCGGTCAGCGTGCATGTGGTGGACGCCTATTCTCTGCTGGACAATGCCATTGCCGACCCGACGGTTTATGGTCTGACCAATGTTACGTCCCCGGTTTGGAGCGGCAACTATACAAGTGCTAGCAGCGGCACGCTCGCGGCGACGGGGGCGGCGGCGCAAGACCAGTATTTGTTCTTTGACCACCTGCATCCGACCGAGACGGGCCATCAGGCGATCGCCGATCTGGCCGAGCAGCAACTGAGCGGTTCGCCGGTGCTGACGGTTGTGGATACGACGACGGGTCAGCCGGTGACGGCGGCGGGACAAGTCTATACCGGTCCGGTCGCTGGGCCGCTGCAGCAGTACGTCAATATCACGGCCGACAGCCTGAACATCACTGCCACGACGCCCAACTGGTTCATTCATGCCGGCAGCGGGATGAACGCGATCGCCGTGAGTGGCGGCACCAATGTGCTGGACGGCGACAGCGGGTCGACGTTCTTCATCGGCGGCAGCGGGACCGACACGTTCTTTGTCGATGCGCGTACGGCCTCGGCGAATAGTTGGAGCACGCTGGCCAATTTCCATGCCGGCGATACCGCGACGCTGTGGGGCGTGTCGCAGAGCGACTTCATGCTGTCGTGGCTGAATGGGCAGGGCGCGGCCGGGTATAGCGGTCTAACGTTGGTCGCCTCGGCTACGGGCAAACCGCTGGTGGCAGTGACGCTGGCTGGGTTCAGCCAGACTGACCTGACGAATGGGCGGCTGGCGGTGGCGTTTGGCACGGATGCGGGTAGCGGCAGTGTCTATACGACGATCCACGCCGTTACTTGATCTTCCGGATTTCAGACGGCCTTGGGTGGGATCAGCCCGCTCAGGGCGCCGGGTCTCAGGCGCGGCGGGACGTCGCCGGACAACAGGTCACTTGCGGTGCTGCTGAGGGCGGCGGCGCGGATCGAGGCGGCGCGGCGTTCGGCGGGCGGCAGGTTGGGCAGGCTGGCGGTAACCTCGGCGGCGACGTTGGCCATGGCGGTGGCCCATATGGCCTGACGCTCGCGCTCTTCGGTTGGCTGGGCGGGGGATGAGGCGGATGGCGGGGCCGGCTGCGGGGCGGCGGTGACGTTTTGGGCTGCTGCGGGCTGAGCTGTGAGCTGGGGTTCACAGGCTGCTTGGTACGCGGTCTCGGCGTGTTGGCGGGGCAAGTTGTCGGGGTCGGTCTGGTTAGGGCCGGGCTGGTTGGGGCGGGCTTGCGTGAGGGCGCGGCGGTTCTGTTCGGCGGAGCGGTTCAGGGCGTTCGCGTTGCCGCGCAGGCGCAGGGTCATCGACAGCGAAATTTCGTCGGCCATGGACAGGCTGAGCGAACCGAGGGCGGCGAGGCCGAAGGCGATGATCTGGGCGATCGCGATCAAGTCGGCGTTGTGGCGGGCGCGGTAGGCGATGACGGTCTCGAGCGCGGCCATGCGGGCGAAGGCGATACTGCCGCCGCTGGCATCGAGGAAGATCGGTGCGAGGATGATCACGATCAAGTTGAGCAGCACGTCGGCGGGGTGAATTGGGTCACCGGGCGCGGCTTCGTCGGATGGGTCGGTCGGGGTGGGTGCGGCCTGGGTGGCTTGTTCGGGCGGGGTGGGTTCAGTTTGGGGCATGCCGCTCGGCTTCTCGGTGGGGTGCCTGGGTTCTACCTTGGGTTGTAGCATTTGTCAAGAAATATTTCCTAGATTGGTCCTATTTTGGATCCTGGGGGTGTGGCGCGAGCAGCGAGTGCCGCGTTTCGGGATCAGGTGAATGCACAGGACGTAGACAAGTCCCGGTCGGACTGGCGCTGTGCCGGGACGCAAGACGGTGTATTGCTCTATGCTCGGAACGAATATTCCCGGCAGTTTCGCCGGGCGTCCGGCTTGCTGATTCGGCCCGAACCGGCGACGATGGTCGGAGCAGGATAAATGGGGGGAACGATGATCGATCTGGTGATCCGCGGCGATACGGTGGTGACGCCTCAGGGCGTTGGTGCCTATGACATTCTGATTTCCGGCGGGACGATCGCGGCGATGGCGGCGCCCGGGAGCATTTCGGTTCCGGACGGCACCCGGATCATCGACGCGCGCGGCAAGATCGTCATTCCCGGTGGGATTGACCCGCATGTCCACTGCAAGTGGCATTTGCCGGGGCCGGACGGAACGGCGACGTTGACGGCGCCGCCCGACGTGGTCAGCAAGGCGGCGGTGCATGGCGGCACCACGACGATGATCGACTTCACCCGAGCGTCGCAGGGCAAGGACGTTCGGGACGCAATCGAGAAGCGGGAAGAAGACTGGAAGGGTCACTGCGCCTGCGACTACGCGCAGCACCTGATGGTGGAAGGCGCGCTGCCGATCGACCTGCCCGGACAGGTCGGGGAAGCAATCCAGTCAGGCTTTCCCACGGTGAAGATCTTCACCACCGACATCACACCGAGCCGCAAGGGCCGGATGGTCGATTTCGGCGATATCTGGGAGATTTTCCAGGTTCTGGCGGCGAACAAGGGGCTCGGCGTGATCCACTCGGAGGACAACGACATTGTCATGCACATGTATGGCAAGTTGATCCGTGAAGGGCCGCACCGGGTTCGAGAACATGGCCGAGGTGCACAACACGCTGTCGGAGGACGTATCGTTCCGGCGGGTGATCCGGCTGGCGGAGAAGGTGCCGGGCACGGCGCTGTATATGATGCATGTCTCGGCTGCGACCGGCGTTTCGGCGATCCATGAGGCAAGGCGGCGCGGCATGCCGATCTATGGCGAGTCCTTGCATCAATACATGCTTTACAGCAGCGAGGACTATAAACGGCCGAACGGACAGATCTATCATACCTATCCGTCGCTGAAGGGGCCGGAGGATCATGCGGCGCTGTGGCAGGGGACACTGGATGGCTCGATCAACTGCGTGGCGACTGATGAAATCTGCTGCACGCTGAAGCAGAAGCTGCAGGGGGTGCGGATCGACGACACCACCGGCGGCAATGCGGGTGTGGAGCCGCGGGTGGCGCTAATGTATACCGAGATGGTCGGCAAACGCGGGTATTCGTTACAGCGCTATGTCGATCTGGTTTCCACCAACGCGGCGAAGATCATGGGGCTGTACCCGCGGAAGGGGGCGCTGGCGGCAGGGTCGGATGCGGATATCTGCGTGCTGGACCCGGCGGATCAGCGGGTGATCCGGGCGGAGGAGCTGCATGAGGCCGACTATACCCCGTGGGAGGGGCGCAAGATGGACGCGTGGCCTTGCCTGACGGTGCTGCGGGGCAAGGTCGTTGTGGAGGGCGGCGTGTTCAAGGGCAGCCTGGATGACGGCAAATGGCAGCACCGCAAGGTCGCGGACGAGATGTTTACCGCGCCGCGGTTGTGACCGTTGGGGTTTTGCCGGTTGGAATGGTGCCGGTTGGAACATTGACTGACGCGCAGGTTCGATCGCTGCTGCTGGACTGCCTGAAGCTTTGGGAGGTGACGGGCACGGTTACGGTGGGTGATAGCGGGGTGGCGATCGAGACGGCGGGTGGTGTGTTCACCGTTGTTCGGGCTGACGCGGGGTTGCGGCCGGTACGGTGGTTTTACCAGACGCCGGAGCGGGCGGCGGCGCGGCGTCCGCCCCGGGCGGCCTCCTCGGTCGTGGGGTTGTTGTCGGCATTGCGTAACGCGATGGCGGGAACCGGCGGGGACAGGCTGCGGATCGGCGGCTGATCCCGGATGGTTCTGGGATGGACGGTGCGGCCCGGCCTTATGCGCTGGGTTGTGTCGGTCGTTTACCGGTGTTGGCTAGTATACCAGGAAAAGCGTGACCGGGCGAATTTACAAATCCGGATGAGCGTGTGAACCGGATCATCGCTGGTCCGTTTTGGGTCCATGCGACCGCGACGCGCGTTTGATGAAACGCACGGCGGTTTGGCCCAGCAAGTGGTCACCGATGTCGGCTGCGCCGGTGTCCGCACAACGAGTGAGAGTGTTCCCAATGATGAAGTCGAGGCTTTTCCAGTGCGTCATCGCCGGTAGTTTGCTGCTTGGTATTGCGGGCTGTGGTCATAATCCGGCGACGCGCGCGGTGACCGGCGGACTGATCGGGGCCGGCGGCGGGGCGGCGATTGGCGGGGCAACCGGCCTTGGCGCTGGCACCGGCGCATTGATCGGGGGTGGCGCGGGCGCTGTGGGTGGCGCTGCGACCGGGCATCGTTGATTGCGGTCGCCCGCGGTGCGTCTGGGTTTCGCTCGCTGAGGCTTGGCGATGAAGCCATTTGGTGATGGACGTTGTACGCGGTGCATCGTGTGGCCTACATGGCTGGCAGCGTGCCGGATCGTGGTGGCCGGGATGCTTGGGCTGTTGGTCTTGAGCGGTTGCTCGCCAGCGAACCAGGCGGTGTCGTCGATGGATAACTTCTTTGATTCGCTGGACCAGAAGCCGGCTTCCGCCGGATCGGGGATTATCACCGGTCCGGGATACGCTCCGGCCTATCCGCCGTATGACGTGCAGGCCGGGCGAGCGCCGTCCGTGCGGTAAGTTGTTTCGGGTTTGTGGCGTGGGTAGCCGATTGTTCTGGTCGTTTGTTTGGGTGGCATGACGGGGTGCCGGCGCACTGGTTGCCGATGCCGCTTTTAGCTGAAGCGTTCAAGCCGGTAGTGCGTGTCGATCAATTCTCCGTGTAGAATGGCCTCGGCTGTGATCTGCCCGACCGCCGGTCCCAGGGTGTAGCCGTTTGCGGTGACGGTGTTGTAGAAACCGGGTCGTCCCGGGGCTTCGCCCAGTAACGGCGCGCGATCGATGGCGGGGTTGATGCCGGTCCAGGCGCGCACGATGGACATGGCCTTTATCGCGGGCAGGGCACGCTCGCAGACCCAGAGATTGCCTTCGATGCTGCGGCGCAAGGGGGTGGTTCGGCCGGTTGCTTCGTTGAAGTCGCCGAACCAGCCGCCGCCGATCAGCAAACCGCCAGATGACTGCTGCTTCAGTGACAGATGGCGGTTGGCGACCGCGATCAGATGGGTTGTCAGCGGAGGCGCGGGTTCGGTGACGATGACTTGTTGGACGGTGCCCGTCACCGGCAGGTCGAGGCCGACCATGCGACCGGTGCGGGCGGCCCAGGGACCGGTGGCGTTGACGACGCGGCCCGCGGACACGACGCCTTTGGTGGTCGTTACTTTCCAGGTGACGCCTGAGCGTTCTATAGCTTGGACCTCGGCGCCTCGGAGCAGTCTGGCGCCGTGGGCCTGGGCAAGTCGCAGCAGGGCCATCATGCCGCGCAGGGGATCGCCGTAGCCCTCGGCGGGGACAAAGTCGGCACCGAGCATGCGGTCGGAGATGGCGGGGGCGAGGCTGCGAAGTTCGTTGCTTCCCAAGATGTGACTTTCGATGCCCCAGCGACGCTCCATGGCTGATTTGCGGCGGAGCCAGGCCATGGCGGCTTCGTCTTCGGCGAGCATGAGGCCGCCGTTGCGGCGCAGGCCGAGGTCTTCGCCGGCGGCGGTGGCGATTTCCTGCCATAGGGCGATGCTGCGCGGGCCCAGGGGAAGGGTGTGGGCGGCCGGACCGCCGTCGTCGGGCGTGTTGTCGTTGAAATCGTAGGACAGGAGCTGAACGTGCAGGCTGCCGGCGTTGGCGGTGCTGGCGGCCATGGCGGCCTCGTCGCGGTCGATGAGCAGCACGTCGGCGCCGGCTTTGGCGAGGTAGTAGGCGGTTGAGAGGCCGGCGACGCCGCCGCCGATGACGGCGATGTCGGCGTGGCGGGTTTCCACCGGCAGCGGTGGCAAGGCGTGGAGGCGGGTCGGCGGGATGGGATCGATCAGGAGGGGGGCGGTGAACTCCGGGGCTTCGCGCATCAGCGGGGCGGCGGGGACCGGGCGCAGGGGTGCCCTGGGGGCGGCGAAGTCCTCGGGTTCCGGGGCAGTCGGGCAAAGCCGGGCTATAGTAGCGGCACAGAAACGACCTTGGCAGCGGCCCATGCCCGCTCGGGTGGCTTTCTTGAGGGCTGGGATCGAGGTCAAGCCGGCGGCGATTTCGCGGCGCAGGCGGGCGGCGGTGACTTCCTCGCAGCGGCAGACGATGGTTATGTCGGCGATTGGGATCGGCGGGGCGGCGAATACTTGCCAGAGGGCGGTTTGGAAGGCCTCGGCGCGGGCCAGGTCGGCGAGGGTCTCGGTGCAAGGCGGGGCGCGAAAGCCGAGGTCTTGGGCTGCGGCACGGCCGGCGAGGCGTCCTTTCGCCTGGGCGACGCGGGCGCCGCCCAGGGTTGCGCCGTCGCCGATGGCGAAGACGCCCGGGATGGCGGTGCGGCCTTCGGTGTCAGTTTCGGTGGCGAGATGGCCGGCGCCACGGGCGACGTAGCGATGCGGCACGCCCAGGGCGCGGGCGAGGTTGACCTCGGGTTGGAAGCCCATGTTGAGGGCGACGGTGTCGACTTCGAAACCGTGGCTTCCGGCGATTGCGGTCTGGACGCGGGTGGTGCCTTCGAGGCGATCAAGGGTGGTGGCCCAGAGCACCGGCACCCCTGCCCGCTTCAGCTTCCACAGCATGAACCAGCCGTCGCGCACCAGGTCCGGGGCGGCACGGAACATCTGGGCCAGATTGCGCCAGGCGGCGGCCGTGGGGCGGGGCGCAGCCTCCAGAATCGCGACGGGCCTGATACCGGCGGCGAGAAGTTCGCAGGCCAGTTGCAGGTTGAGCGGGCCGTTGCCGGCGATCAGGATGCGATGGCCGGGGATGACGCGCTGGGTCCTGGCCAGGGTTTGCAGGCCGCCGGTGGTCAGCACGCCAGGGAGGGTCCAGCCGGGGATTGGGACCGGGGCTTCGTGGGCGCCGGTGGCGAGGATCAGCCGGCTTGGGTGGTAGGTGATCGCCCGGCCCTGGACCAGAGCGGCGATTTCGGTGGGGGCGAAGGCACCCCAGACGGTAGCGCTGGCTTCGAGGCGAACGCCGGCTTGTTGGGCTTTGGCGCGAAGCTCGAGGCCGTGGCGGAACTGGGCGTCCGGGGCAGTGTCGCGGTGGCTGGGTGCGAGGGGCTTGGCGAACTGGCCGCCCGGTGCGCTGCGTTCGTCGAGGATGACGACGGAGGATCCGGCTTCGGCGGCGGCTATGCCCGCGGACAGGCCGGCGACACCGGCGCCAACGACGAGGACATCGCAGGTTCGGTCTTCGGGGCTGGGAGACGGGTCGGGTGTGAGGTCGAGCGGAAAGTCGCTTCGCACCTGCAAGCCGTCGGCGGCCTGGGTCAGGCAGGCGCGTTGTCCGATGCGGTTGTCGACGGTGACGATACAGTCGAAGCAGGCGCCCATGCCGCAGAACAGGCCTCGGGGCGTGCCGGAGGGTGTGTGGCGGAAGGTGGTGATCCCGGCGGCGGAGAGGGCGGCGGCGATGGTTTCGCCTTGCAGGGCATCGATCCGTTGGTTGTTGAAGTGGAAGGCGATCGGTCGGCCGACGGGCCGGATGGTGGGGTGGGTCAGCCGCATCGGGGCAGCATGCCCAAGTTGAGGCCCGGGTCCAACCCCGTCTTGGGCAAGTGGGTGATCGGGCCGACGGTCGGTGGGCGCGCCTTGACAGCGGCGATCACACTGCCACGCTGGGGCTGGAAAAAAGGAGGGGAGACCATGCGCTTCGGCCTGATCATTCGCGGGCAATATCCGCAAGGCGACGACATGCGGGTCCGGCTGAAGGAGGACCTGGAGGCAGCCCGGCGCGCCGAGGAACTAGGCTATGACCTAGTGGCCAAAGGATCGCACTACAGTTCGTACCCGTTCCAGTATATCCAGCAGATCCCGTATTTGTGCCAGGTCGCGCTGGTGGCGCCTAAGCTGCGGCTGTGTCCGGGCGTGGTGCTGCTGCCGTTGCACAGCCCGTTGCATGTGGCGGAGGAGCTCGGGTCGCTCGATGTCATGTGTGACGGCAAGCTGATCTTTGGCGCGGGCATCGGTTATCGGGAGGTGGAGTTCAATGCGTTCGGGTCGACCCAGAAACAGTCGGGGCCAAGGTTCGAGGAGTGTTTGACCGCGGTGAAGCGATTGTGGTCGGAAGATTTCGTCAGCATGGAAGGCAGCTACTTCAAGCTGGACAATGCCAATTGCACGACGCTGCCGGTGCAGAAGCCGATGCCCCCGGTATGGATCGGTGCCAATGCCAATGTGGGCATCCGGCGGGCGGCGCGGATGGCGGATACTTGGTTTATCAATCCTCATAACAAGATCGACACAATTTCGGAACAGATGGAGGTTTACAAGCGCGCGCTGGATGCTTGCGGGAAGCCGTTTCCGGATGAGTTGCCGATGGCGCGTGAAGTATTCGTCGCGCGGTCCCGGGATGAGGCGATCCGGCTTGCTCGACCTTATCTTGAAACCAAGTATAATGCTTACCGCGACTGGGGGCAGGACAAGGTAATGCCGGCGGGGGACGCATTCAGCGTGGACTTCGCGGAACTGATGAACGACCGCTTTTTGTTTGGGTCGCCGGCGGAGGTGACTGAGCAGATTCTGGTGCTGCAACGGCGGTTTGGCGTGAACACGCTGGTGCTTGGCGTGCATTGGGCCGGGATGCCCGCGAGCCTTGCGGACGAGCAGATGCAACTGATCTCGGAAGAGGTGTTCCCGGCGGTGCGGTCGGCTTGAGCGTGGTAGCGGCACGGGCAGCGCATATATGAAGCAGGGTAGCGGGCGCCCTGTCCTGATCAGTCATTTTTGTGTCGTGTTGTGGTAACACAGTGGACCGTCGTGGCGGGCATTTCGTGTGTGACAGGGCTTTTGGTGTGAGTATCGGCTTGGACAGGCTGTTTGATTTCTTGATTCGGGTCCTCGGGCTTATGGGTTGGCCTTGTCGGGTATGCTGGCGTCGCCAGAAGCCGCGGGCTATGGTAAGCCTTGCGTCTGGTCCTGGGCTTCGGTGGCCTGTCGGCAGGCTGCGGGTTGGGAAAGTCCGGTCCCAGCCGGGCGGTTACAGGTTCTAGCTAACCCGCAACAAACCGACTACAGGGTTTAATACATGGCTGTCATTGCTTCATCGGAGCTGATCGGAAGAGCACCTGGCGGGCGGAAGCTAATTGCGGTGGTCTTTGCCGACATGGTTGATTACAGCCGTTTACTCGGACTCGATGATATCGGAACGTTGGAACGGCTTCGAATGCTTCGCCGGGATCTGATCGATCCGGCGATCGACCAGCATGGCGGTAGGATTGTTTCGACTGCAGGCGATTCATTGTTCATCGCGTTCGACAGCATCGACGGGGCATTACGATGCGCGGTTGATATCCAGCGACATGTACCGGACTACGATGGTGATTACCCGCCGGACCGGTTTATCCGGTTTCGCGTCGGCATCAACATTGCGGATGTGATCGCGGATGGGATGAATTTGCACGGTGACGGGGTGAATGTGGCGGCGCGGTTGCAAGCGGTGTGCCCACCAGGGGCGATATGCGTCTCGCGCGCTGTCCGCGACCATATGCACAGCCAACGCGATTTCGTGTTTGAACCGCTCGGGGCGCTTGTGCTGAAGAACATTGTCCAGCCGGTTGAGGGTTTCGTGCTGCGGGTCGGTGGCACGGGGACAACCGACCTGGTCGCTGCCGAGCAACCACTTCTGCGGAGCGGGCCTGATGCCTTGCCGATGCTGGACAGGCCTTCGATTGCCGTGCTGGCATTCACCAATATGAGCGGTGATCCTGAACAGGAATACTTCTCGGACGGGGTGGCCGACGACATTATCACCGAGCTTTCACGTAGCCGGTCGCTGTTCGTTATCGCGCGCAATTCTTCCTTTACCTACAAAGGTCGAGCCTACGATGTCAGGCAGGTGGCGAAGGAACTGGGCGTGCGTTATGTCGTCGAGGGAAGCCTGCGTCGGGGTGCGGGCGAGGTTAGGATCAGCGCCCAGCTTATCGACGCTGAGACGGGCCATCATCTCTGGGCTGACCGTTACGATTGCGACGACAGCAAGCTGTTCGCAGTACAGGATTGTATTACCACCGCAGTGACGGCGGCGATTCAGCCGGCGATCAATGACGCCGAACTGCGGCGAGTGCTGCGCAAGCCCCCAGAAAGCCTGGGTGCATGGGAGTTGTACCAGCGTGGCCTTTGGCACATGGCAAAGCATAATGCCGCTGACAATGAACGAGCGATCGACTTCTTTCACCGCGCGATTACGCAGGACGAGACGTTTGTTGCTCCGTACTTACAATTGGCCTTTGCGTATCGCGAGTCGGGACAGGCGTATATGACGCGATCGCTTGAAGATGCCGTGCGGCTGGCAGGGATTTGGACAGGCAAGGCGGCCGAGATTGATCCACGTGATCCCAACGTCCAAATCGCCCTGGGGTTTGTCGCCCATCTTTCGGGTCACCAGGACGAGGCCTGGGAATGTGCATCTTCAGCGTTTGCAGTTGCGCCGAATTCGGCGGGCGCGTTCACTCTCAAAGGCACGATCCTGGTCTTCAACGGCCAGCCGGCGGAGGGGCGGAAGGCTCTGCTGAACGCCTGTCGGCTTGACCCACGCTCTCCTGGAGCAAACGCAAGCCGATGGACCGTAGTCACCATTTCCTATTACTTTGAACGCGATTATACGAGCGCAGCCGAGGCCGCGAGACAAACGATAGCGCGGTATCCGACAATGCGCTTTCCCAACAGCGTAAGACCGTATCGCTGGCTGGCTGCTGCCCTTGGGCAGCTTGGCCGCATCGAGGAGGCACGGGAGGCATTGCATACGGCAATCAGCACTGCACCGAAAGCGTTTGATCTAATCGTAGGTAAGCGCGTTCCGTGGCACCGCCCCGAGGACTATGAACACATGCTTGACGGGCTTCGTAAAGCGGGTTGGCAGGGATAACGTACCGTGGAAGCCGGGGATTTTCCATGATTGTTTGCGGTGCCCTCGATACCGTCAGGCGATTTTTGTTGTTGCTGATTTCTTGAATTTTCTGACGGTTCGAGTCTCGGATTGGGATCGGGAGGGGTCGCGGAAGATGTGTTCCCAGCCGTGCGGGCGGCGTGACGTAGGAAGGTTTGGTCCTAAGGTTGTTGCTCTGGAGTACCGTGTTGGGTAATCGCTGACCGGATGCTGTCACGGTAGGCAGTTGGGTGAAGCTGGCGGAGTCCGATTTGTTTGTTCAGGCGGACGCGATCGCCTGGGCGTGCGATCTCGGGCTTTTGACGGATGATGTTGGTACGTTGCTATCCGCGCTGTGACCCCGGTCACCGTAGGCCTGCAGGCGGCGGGGTAGATCGGAATCGGGCAATCGCCTGCTTCCGTCAACCGCTGTTCAACAGGATCATGTCATGTCCGTCACCGTCGCTGCTGTTGCAGACATTGACGTCTTCGACAGGCTCGAAGCTGCGCTGCGCGCCACCGCGCCGAAGGCCGATCCCGCGATCTGGGTTCCGGCCTTGAAGCCTGCGTTGATCAGGGCCGGATGCACAACCCCGCAGCGGATTGCCGCGCTGCTTGGGCAGTGCCGTGCCGAGGCAGGTCCGGCCTTTGAGGCGTTGGTGGAGAACCTGAATTATTCCGCGCAAGCCTTGCTGACGACGTGGCCGAAGCGGTTCTCGTCCGAAGTGGCTGCTGAATATGCTCGGCAGCCCGAGCGGATCGCGAATTTTGTTTATGCGGATCGGCGGGATCTGGGCAACGGTCCTAAATCCAGCGGTGACGGCTGGACCTTTCGTGGCCGCGGCCTGATCCAGATCACTGGGCGGAACAACTTCAAAGCGTTCGAGGCCTGGTGGGGGCAGACGATCCCAGATCCCGCCCGCTGGGTACCGACACCGGCGGAAGCGGCCATGACGGCTGCCTGGTTCTGGGAGGTCAACAACCTGAACCAACATGCTCAGACCTGGGACATCGATGCGATCACGCAGGCGGTCAACGGCAAGGGGGCGCCGGACACGACCAAGGAGGCGCGGCTCACCTTCAGTAACGATGCGCTTGTTGGTCTGAACCCGGTGTTTGCCTGACGCCACGGAGGGCACTGGGCGCTGGCGCTGCCTGGATCGGTTGCTGGCCAACGGGCGGGCGTTTCTGTCGCGGGGGGCTCCGGCTGGTCTATTTGCGCCGGCGTGCAGTGTGTGGTGCAGGTCTGATGCTGGGTGGCTGGCCTGGGCCCGTTGTTTCGATTTCTTAGCGATACGAGACTTGCTCTTGGACCGGTTTGGGTTGGATGTTGTTTCGCTTGGCTCGTGGATGGAATTTGACGGATGCTAGCGTGAGCTTCTGTCCAGAAGTCTTTGGGCTGGTGGACCGGTTCAACCATCAGATTACTAACGACTGAGGGACTGAGCACGCCGGTTATGATCGCTCAGGGGCCTGGCCCGCTGTGTGGCAGGTGGCACCGCATTAGGATCCATAGCTTGGCTCGGAGCTGAAAACCGAGCTTTAGGTAGAGGGCACGTGCGGGGTTATCTGGCCAGCCGTGCAGGATCGGGATCTCGCCTTGGGAGATGATGGCCCGGGAGACGGCGAGGGTGAGCGCGGCGCCGAGACCTCTGCCCTGGGCGTCTGGGTGGACGCAGACCGCGCTGAGTTCGACATGGCCGGGAAGGCGGAAGCGCTGGCCGGCCATGGCGATCAGGCGGCCGCCGGGGTCGCGCACGCCGACGTAACCGCCGAGCTCGACAGTTCGCGGGCCGAAGGGGCCGGGTTTTGTTAGCTCGATCAGTGCCAGCATCTCGGCCACGTCGTTGGGACCGAGTGGAACGGTCGTGGCTTCGGCGGGGTGCGGTTCGGGCAAAGGGGTGGTTGGCGGCAGGATCATCTGGTCGAGGGGTTGGGCGAGGTGTGACTCCCAGGCTGGCGGCATGGGCTCGTGGGCGGGACGCAGCAGGACGACGTTCTGGCCGGGCGGCACATTGGCCGCGAGATCGGTGTAGGCGGCCTGGGTGGGTTCGGCGATGGCGGCGAATGGAGAGATCGCCGGCGGATAGCGTCGGGCGGCACCTTGGCCGATGGCGACATGGGCGTGCGGTCCGGTCAGGGCGTGCCACACCGGGTTGTCCAGTGGATTGGGCATGTCGGTTTCCTCTCCCGCGATCGGGCGGCCATATCACGATGGTCGGAGCTGCAGCAGTCAAGATTTTGTCTATCGGACGGTGTTCGCTGTGCGTGGGGAGGGACGGTATGCTTTTTTGTTCCGAGCTCCGCGGCCGAGATCAGTCGCGATGTGCACGCTGCCTTGCTGCGGCGCGCTGGGGCTTGACCGTTGTCACCGAGCGAGCGGTTGGCGTTGCTGGATGGGGCTGGTGTCCTTCGACGCGTTGGTATCGACATCTGCAGCCGATGTCAGACAGGCTGAACGGAAGTTCTTTGGACACAGATTTACTTGAAGTTAAGTCTTCCGGGCTGGGTACGGCTAATATCAGCGTAGACGTGCCGGATGTGGAATGGATAGCATCAATTCCTGAATACGGCGATGGCAACCAAATACGGAAACGATCTTGTGGACTTCACTCTTCAGCCAGGCAATGGTGTGATCGCATTTTTATTCATTGGGCGAACGTTGCGACTGAGTGAGATATCGGTATCGGCCTCTGCCACCCGTCAGATGGCACGAAAGCCAGAATACTGGTACTCTGGCTTGCGCTGCGTTCAGGAAGCCACCCAACTGGCCTCGACATTTCGGGCCGGGACTAAAATTTGATTGGTTGCCGTTCCGGCGGTCCTGCGGGCTTGAGGTTCGTGGGACAGAGTGAGTGGGAAGGCGTCTGGAAATCTATTTGTGCAGTGTTGGAATATGTTCATTCGAACTGTGATATCAACAAATCCTGTGTTGGCGGCGTCGATGGCGCTTAAAAATACTTTTCGGACCGCCGCAACAGCATCGGTCTGACGGGATGAACAGGCAGCATTGACGAGATGATGTTCACAGCGTGAGGTTAAGTCGATCCGTTGGCGTGATTGACATGAAAGTTACGAACCGTGACACCGCGGCACCATGGTTCAATTTGCCACCATTCGATGGCCGCTTGTAATGCCACGACGATTGATGGGTACTGGCTTTCGCCGGCCGGAAAGGTCTCCCCGATGTGGCTCACGTTGCGCAAATACCAGTAACCGCCGTGAATGCCCGCCTGCACCGGTTCGATGACTTCCAAACCCTCGCTACAATTGAGCTTTTGCGCGTCAAGCAGATCATCGGAGCCGTTCAAAGCGGCCTCCATCCTGGCACGGAATTTTGAGTTCGATGGTCCGCGAATGGTATGGAATTGATCCGAGTCGAGTGACGGTTGAATTTGTGAAAAATGGTTCGCTCAAGGCTTCATTCAGGATGGATTCGAGAGTTGCCATTAATGGAGGTCTCCGTCGCACAACGCTCTATCTTAACCACCCCGCCACGCGCAAACCAATCGATTTAGTGTCGTGACCGCTAAAGGTCCCGACCATGCTGTTGCGATCCTCGCAGGGATGAAAATTTGTGTTTGTCGGTGGCTGGGATCGCAAACCAGCAGCGGGAGCGCAATGACCCCCGAACGCGGTCGCGTTGACGGGGGTCGAGATGCGAAGACATTCTTCGCGCTCGGCATCGATAGCCGAACATTAACGTGGACTGTTGATCAGTTGCCGATGCCACGGAAGTCGGCAACTCGGACTATTTCCGGTGGAGTCATGCTGGATTTGCACCCTCCTTCTCGATTACAACTGCAACTTTGGCGCAATGGCAATCTTATGTCAAGAAAGCAAATTCACGACGTTTCGCTTCAAGTTTACGGTTCCACACGGACATCGCGAGGCTTGCTTTCGGTGTCGTTGTCAGTCGGTTTCGCCATCTTGGCAGGGTTCCATGTTTCTGGCGCTCTTGCACGACGGCACGACCCGGATCGCCGCTGTCGTCCGCGCGGTTGTGCGCGCTTCCTTCGCGTCCCATGCCGTGTCGGCTAAAGCACGGGCCGGCGGTCTGGGTAGACATCTCAGGAGCAGCGAGCGGGTGGGCTGATTTGCCTTGGTCTGCCGCCACGACGACGTCAATACCGGGCCAGATGCGCTGCAGGCAAGATTGCCGTGCGAACGTCCAAGGGCCTGCCTATCGCCACCAATGTAGCGATTGAATTGCAGACACAATTCATCAGTTTGCCTGGGCGTGCGCCGGCCGCCTTGGGAAGCTGACCAGATGGACGGTCGCCAGGCTGTCCAGGGGAGGGATTGGGACAGTTCTGTGCGGCTATCTCGGGTAGATCAGCAAGCCGCGGCTGCAATGACAGGCCCGCCGGGCTGCGATGCGGCGCTATTTGCGTTCGTATGATGCGCCTGCTGGCCATTGTCCCGGGGTGACGTCATAACGTCTGGGCGTGGCCGCGCTTTCGAAGGGTTTCCATTATGAGGAGCGGGCGTTTCTCCTGGATTGGCCGCTCCCGACCGGATGTGGGCGGCTTCGCCGCTGATCCGCCCCCTGCCCGCTTACGTGACATTCCTTCGGGTGTCTGGGCGCTGGGTTTCGTGTCCCTGTTGATGGATACCTCATCGGAGATGATCCACGCGCTGCTGCCGGTTTACCTGGTGACGGCGATGGGCGCGTCGATGATGGCGGTTGGTGTCATCGAGGGCGTTGCCGAAGCGACGGCTTCGATCGTGAAGATGTTCTCGGGGGCGGTTTCCGACTGGCTTGGCAAGCGCAAGTTGCTCACCGTCCTGGGCTATGGGATGGCGGCGTTGACCAAGCCGATCTTTCCGCTTGCCGGGTCTATCGGGTGGGTGGTGGCGGCGCGATTTATTGACCGGGTTGGAAAGGGAATCCGCGGGGCACCTCGGGACGCGCTGATTGCGGATATCACGCCGGTTCATTTGCGCGGGGCGAGCTTTGGGCTGCGTCAGTCACTTGACACGATTGGCGCGTTTCTGGGGCCTTTGCTGGCGATCAGCCTGATGTGGGCTACGGTTGACCACATTCGGACGGTGTTCTGGGTGGCTGTCATTCCGGGCGGGCTGGCGGTCGCGCTGCTGGTGGTCGCGGTGCGGGAACCGGACCGGCCTGCCGGCCTGCGCAAGGTGGGCTTCCCGCTCCGTCGGTCGGAGTTGCGGCAACTTGGGTCTGCCTACTGGCTGGTGGTTGGCGTGGCGACGGTGTTCACCCTGGCGCGGTTCAGTGAGGCATTCCTGATCCTGCGTGCGCAGGCGCTGGGGCTTCCTCTGGCGTTGATGCCGATGGTGCTGGTGGTGATGAACGTCGTGTATGCGCTTTCGGCCTACCCGGCTGGGGTGCTTTCCGATCGGTTCAACCGGATTACGGGTACTGCTGATCGGCTTTGGTCTGCTGATCTTGGCCGATATTGGTACTGGCGTTTTCCTTCGACCTGATCGGCATGACCGCGGGCGTCATGCTGTGGGGCCTGCAGATGGGGTTCACGCAGGGGCTTTTGGCGGCTTTGGTCACCGATACATCGCCGGCCGAGCTTCGGGGCACGGCTTTCGGGGTGTTCAACTTGCTGGGTGGCCTGGCGCTGCTGGTCGCGAGCGTGCTTGCCGGGGTGTTGTGGGATCAGTTCGGGGCGCAGGCGACATTTCTTGCTGGTGCTTGCTTTACGGTGATTGCCCTGGCTGGGCTCGGGGTTGTTCGCTGGCGGGTGCCGAGCCTGGGGACGGCCCGGCAGTCGTGATCGATGGGAATTTGTTGGGTGGGGATCGATTTTCGGCGTGGTGAGGTGTGGTTGTCAGGATGATGTTGACGTCGTGGGGAACTCTGACCTGATGGCATATGAGCACCGGCCCCGCTGCGAAGCGGGGGGTGGGCTTCGCGTGATCGGACGGCGATTGTCAGCGTTCGGCCTCACTGTCGAGATCGGCCATGGCGGCGCTGGGATAGCGGTCGCCGGATGCGGCTCCCTTGGGAACGGCTTGCTCGATTGCCGTGAGGTCGTGCGGGGTCAGGGCAATGTCGACCGCGCCCAGGGATTCGTTCAGCCGGTCCCGGCGGCGGGCGCCCACCAACGGGACGATGTCGCTGCCTTGAGCGGCCACCCAGGCGATCGCGATCTGCGCCACGCTGACGTTTTTGGCGTCGGCGACGGTGCGGAGGGCATCTACCAATGCCAGGTTACGGTCGACGTTTCCGACCTGGAACCGGGGACTAAAGGCGCGGAAGTCTCCCGTGCCGGCGGCATCCCTGCGCCAGTGGCCGCTAATCAGGCCGCGTGACAGCACGCCGTATGCGGTGATGCCGATACCAAGTGCTCGGCAGGTCGGCAGGATCTCGTCCTCGATGCCGCGGGAAATAAGGGAGTATTCGATCTGCAGGTCGCTGATCGGGTGAACCGCGGCGGCGCGGCGGATGGTATCGGCACCGACCTCCGAAAGTCCGATGTGGCGGACATAGCCGGCCTTCACAGATCGGCGATGGCGCCGACGGTATCCTCGATCGGCACGCTCGGGTCGAGGCGGGCGGGGCGGTAGATGTCGATGTGATCGAGACCGAGCCGCTGGAGCGTGTAGGCGAGGAAGTTCTTGACCGCGGCGGGACGGGCGTCATAGCCGGACCAGCCGCCGGCCGGGTCGCGCAGGGCGCCGAACTTGACGCTGATGACAGCGCCTGGTCGCGGGCGATGCCGCGAAGCGCCTCGCCGATCAGCATTTCGTTGTGGCCCATGCCGTAGAAATCGCCGGTGTCGAGCAGGTTGATCCCGGCGTCGAGGGCGGCATGGATGGTGGCGATGCTTTCGGCCCGGTCGGCCGGCGCCGTACATGCCGGACATGCCCATGCAGCCGAGGCCGATTGCGGAAACGATTGGCCCGGTGGTGCCGAGGTGGCGCTGTTTCATGGTTCTGCCTTGGGTGTGACGTGGGTGGTGGGGTGAGAACGTTGCCGTAAAGTCGGATGTTTGAGGGTGCGCTTGGCGTCTGATGTTGGGTCCACCTCGGCCGATTGCGCGTGAAGGCTTTGTTCGATGGTTGCCGTTGTGGGCGCTCGCTGGTTCGGGTGTTCAGCGACCGTTCATGAAGTACATGCCGAGTGCCAGGGCGGCGATGATCGTGGCGGTCGTCCAGAAAGCCTTGTTTTCCCGACGCCGCTGCTCCGGTCCGAGCAAGGCGGCACTGCGTGCGGCGTTGAGCTGTTCGAACGCGGCGGCGTACGTCTGGTTGCGGATGGCGTAGGTGCGGCGTGTCGTGCGGTACATGGAGTAGCCGTTATCGCCAAAGTCGAAGGCCCTGCTGGTTGGCGTCTGGGTCGGCAGGCGGCGGTATGCGCTACCTCGCCATGCGCCGCGCAGGCATAGCAGTGCCAATAGGAAGAGAGCGGCGATAACCGCCAGAATGGGCCACTGGCGCTGCGGATTGCGGACGATGCTGGGCGCCGTGTCGGTCAGCAGGAAGAGCCCAAACACGGACAGTGCGAGGGTGGGGATCGCAAGTTCGTTGAAAACGACGGTTTTCAGCCGGTCGACAGCGGTTACAGGCAATGCCTCCGCGTAGTGACGGTCGAGGCAGGTCCGACAGAAAAATGGTGTTGCCTGAGCGGTTCGATATCGCCATCCGGCTTCATCCTGATCATTGTACATGAACACTTTGGTGATTGGCAGCGGATCAGTCGCCGGGGCGCCGCAATTGGGACAGAGCGGCGGATATTGCAGGCCCTCGATGGAACCGGCGAGCAGGACACGATGGGCGTCGGGTTGGAGATCCTGATGACCGAGTTGGGGCTGAGCGGTGGGCATTGCGACCTCGGGTTATTTTAAGCGCGACACGACCATGCCGGGTGGCTGGTCGTAAGGCCTGCGTTGTGCGGACGCTGAATGTTGATGAGACGGCCGGGTCCGGGCGGGTGGGCGTCCGGGGGACATGGGGTTGATCGCCACGGACGTGTGTGTCAGTCGTTGCGGTGTTCAGTATGATGTGGCCGCCCTGGGAAGGAACCGCGAAAATGAAAATCGGCGCCGTCATGTTCTTTACGACCAACTCCATGCAGCCGGCTGCCTTGGGCCGGGCCTTGGAGGAGCGCGGCTTTGAATCGCTGTGGGTGCCGGAGCATACGCATGTGCCGTCGACGCGGTTGTCGGAGTATCCAGGCGGTGGCCCCCTGCCCCGGCCGTATTACGACATCTATGATCCGTTCCTGGCGTTGAACACGGCGGCCGCGGCGACGACGACGTTGAAGATCGGCACCGGGATTGCGTTGCTGGTGCAGCGGGACCCGATCGTGACGGCCAAGATGGTGTCGTCGATCGATCAGTTGTCGCAGGGGCGGTTTCTGTTCGGCGTCGGCAATGGCTGGAACCGTGACGAGATCGAGAACCACGGCACGGAGTTCGGTACGCGTCACAAGCTGGCGCGGGAGCGGATCGAGGCGATGCAGACGATCTGGACGCATGACGAGCCTTCGTATGAAGGCGAGTTCGTCAAGTTTGGGCCGATGAGCCAGTGGCCGAAGCCGTTTCAGAAGCCGTACCCGCCGATCATTGTCGGAGGGGCGTTCCCGTATGCCGCGCGGCGGGCCATTCGTTACGGTGACGGTTGGATTCCGCGGGCGGACAGGCTGGAGCATGACGGCGTCGGCGTGGTCATCAAGAAATTCAGGGATATGGCGAACGAGGCTGGGCGTGATCCGGCTTCCTTGCCGATCAGCATCTTCCGGGTGCCTGACGACCTGACGAAGCTGGGCTTCTGCCAGGAAGTCGGCATTGATCGCGTGGTATTCAGCCTGCCGGCGGAGAAAGAGGACAAGATCCTGCCGATCCTGGATCGTTGGGTGGAGGTGAAGCGCGAACTGGGGTTGTGATGGTCAGGGCTGGCCTGGCAGTCCGCGGATCGTTTGATCTGGCTTGATCACGTCTGTGGTCGGGTCGACATCCGGCGATCGCCGCATGGCGGTCCGACGCCAATCTTTGGCGCTTTAACGTTGGGTCAATCGGGCTGCCAAGTCAAAGGGGAGCGGATAAGTCTCGCGGTTCCTGCCAATGGATTTTGGCCATCAAACGATGCGGGTTGGCCGGTCTTGCCAGTATCGGTCACGCAGGATGCGTTTGTATAACTTGCCGGTTGGGAGGCGTGGCAATTCAGCCTCGAACTCAATTGACCGGGGTACTTTGTGGCGCGCCAGATGCTGGCTGCAGAATGCGATCAGTTCGGCGGCGGTTTCCGGTCCGGAAGCGATGCCGGGCATGGGTTGGACGATCGCCTTTACTTCCTCGCCGAGGTCGGCGTTTGGTACGCCGAACACGGCGGCATCGGCGACCTTTGGGTGGGTGATGAGCAGGTCTTCGCATTCCTGCGGATAGATGTTCACGCCGCCGGCGTTGATCATGAAGGTTGCACGGTCGGTGAGGTAGAGATAGCCGTCCGCGTCGACGTATCCAACGTCGCCGGCGGTTCCCATAGTGCCGTCGGCGGAAAGAACTTCTGCTGTCCTTGCTTTGTCGTTGAAGTATTCGAATGCAGAACCGAGCCTGAACCAGACGGTGCCGTTTGTTCCGGATGGGCACGGATGCATCTGGTCGTCGAGGATGTGGAGTTCACCGAACACCGTGCGGCCGACTGTGCCTTTGTGTGCCAGCCATTCGTGGCTGTCGCAGGCGGTGACGCCCATTGCCTCGGTCATTCCGTAATATTCGTGGATGATCGGGCCCCACCAATCGATCATGCTCTCCTTGACCTGGACCGGACATGGGGCCGCAGCATGGACCGCTGTTTCCAGCGAGGACAGGTCATAGCGCCGCCGGGCTTCGTCGGGCAGCTTGAGCATGCGGGAAAACATCGTCGGAACGAGTTGGCTGTGGGTTACGCGATGGGTTTGCACGAGCCGCAGAAAGTCCTCGGCGTCGAAGCGTTCCATGATGATGGCGGTGCCACCCATGCGGATGGTCAGATTGACCGCGACATGCGGCGCCGCGTGATAGAGCGGCGCGGGTGAGAGATAGGTCAGGCCTTCGCGAAACCGCCACAGCTTTTGCAGAAAGTCATAGACCACCAACGGCTGTGAGGGATGCTGGTCCGGCAGTGGTCGTAGGATGCCTTTCGGCCGGCCCGTGGTGCCGGAGGAATACAGCATGGCGTTGCCGAGCGACTGGTCCGCGATGGGTGTTGGGGGAAAAGCCGCGGTGGCTTCGTGAAGATTGCGGATCGTCGCACCGTCGCCCGGGCCATCGACAACGAGATACAGTGAGATGTCGGGGCATTGCCGCAGCGCGGTGAGGGCGACCTCGCGCTTGGCCTGCGACGTGATGAGAAGTTTCGAATTGCTGTTGTTGAGAATGTAGGCGAGTTCGTCTGCGGTCAGGAACGAATTCACGCAAGTATAGTAGAGGCCCGCACGCTCTCCGGCGCCGCAGCATTCGACGTAGTGGATGTTGTTTTCCATGAAGATCGCGTAGTGGTCCAACCTGGCCAGCCGGTTCGCGCGCAGGAAATGGGCGAGCCGGTTCGTGCGTGCCTCGAGTTCAGCATAGCTCACAGTTTGTCCAGAAGCGGCCATGATCAAGGCCGGTTGGTCCGGTCGGTTTATTGCATGTTCGCCGGGTACATCTGACGCTCCCTCTTGTTGATTTAGCTTGGACATCGGATCATGCCGTGGCTTGGGCCGGCGGTCTAATCCCTTGCCGGCCTGTTGTGCCCATGCGCAGTGCTGTCGCGATCTGGCGGAATCCGGTTCCGGCTGGGCTTACCGTTAGAACCGGGCCGCCCTTTGAATAAGCCAGCAAACCGCTTTTGATGCTGCTTTATTAGCGAACTACTGCTTGCCGGTCAGGTACATCGGCCATTTATCGGTGGTCGCGGCGGGATCGATTTCCTGCCATTTGGGGTGCGTGCCGCGGGTTTCGCGGATATCATCGACGGCGGCGACAAGCTTGTCATGGATCGCCTGAAGCTGGTCATGCTTGGTCTTGGAGGTATAGTTGCGCGTTATCAGCATTGCCTTGACCGCAAGCGTCTGCACGCCGTTCTGACCGAGGTTGCGGTAGGTCAAGGTGGTCTTGTCATAGACCGGGGCCAATCGAGCCGCCAGCGAGTCGGGCACACCGAGGAGTTTATAGTCACGCGGCAGTTCACTGACCCATCCAAGTGGCTGACCGCCGACAGCCATCACGGCATCGACCTGATCGTTCTTCAGCGCTTCGAGCGCAGTCTCCTGATCCGGAAATTCGACAGGAGACCAGCCGGTCAGCCCTATCGTTGCGATGACCTGCTCGGTAATGACTGCTCCGCCCCAGAGACCGATTTTCCGGCCGCGGAGGTCATCGATCGAATTGAGATAGACAGTTTTTGCGTTGATACCTGTGTTGATACCGAATGCACCGATCCCGCCTTCGGTCCGGGGCGCGGATTTTGCGATGAAGTGGATTTCCTCGGGGTGAAGGACTGCCAGGATCCGAATGCGCTCCTTCAGGTTCGTTTCCTTCAACGCACGAAAATAGAGAGCATCGAACTGGGTTATTCCAAGCTCTGCCTGGTTGTCCATGATGCGATCGATATTGGTGAGGGAACCGTCTGATGCGGTATTGATGATGACGCCCGGTGAGGCATCGTCGAATTCCTTCATGAGACGGTAGTAGGTGCCGGACGTGCCGCCGGAAGAAACGACCATGGGCTTTATCGTGGTCTGGGCCGACCCGGAGGCCGCGGCAAAGGCGAGACCAGACGCCAGCATTGTGGTGAGGAGCAAACGTCGTTGCATGGCTTTCTCCTGCTGGTGTTCTGATGGCTTCTGCTTGAAGCGATCAGGCTCCAATTCTGGTATTTGACAGTGCGATACACGTGGGCGGCTGGTGCAGTGCTGGAACACTTTCACTCTGATGGTGCAGACTGAATACGTTCCACCTTGTTGTTTTGGTGAGCAGCTTTATTATCCCGACGGTTTCCAGGCTGGCTGATGCTGGTCTACCGCAACCTGAAGTCATCTATTTTCGGAAGCATGCGTGACTGCTGAGCCGGGCCATGTTGGCCGCTGGTGTTTACCATGTAGGCGCCGATCACCAGGATAGACGCCGCAAGTAGAGCCAGGATGTACTTTCGCGCCATCGCCTCCCTCTTGTTGCTGGCTAACGAAATCTTGGTTGCAAGTCGGCGAAATCATGGCTTGGCGCTGGCCCGTCCTCGATGATTTGCCTGACCTCCGCCTTGCGCAGGATTTGATCGATCTCGGCGAAGGAAAGGTTGAGTGCGCCACGGATGCTGTCGATCGCTTCGTCCTGCAGGAAGCGATCGGTGACGTCGCCACCGCCGGCTTCTTTCAGCAGGACCGCCAGTTCGCCTGTGGCTTTCGCAAGTTTCCAACGATCGGCTTGTCTTGCGACGAAACGTTCAAACTCCGCCAGTTTGATGCCGGCATGGCGAAGGGACGTCCGCAGCCGATCCACCAGACCAGATAGTTGATTGATGGATCTTTCGAGATCGGCGTCTTTCACGCCGTGCTTTTCGACGTATTCGTCGAGCTTTTCGCGCAGTGAGTCGCGCATCGCGCTGACGGTGACGACCATGGCGCCGGCCGCTTCGAAGGCTTTCTTCCTGTCGATCAGCTCCAGTTGGAGCGTTTCGACGGGGTTGCGCCGTGCGGCGGCCTTTATCAGCTTGATGACTTGAATGCGCCACCAACGCAGGAGAAGCGGCAAAGCCGAGAAGCCCATGAACAACCCGAGGCCAATGATGCAGGCCATTGCGACTGAAGTGACGGTCTTGAGAGCCAGCATTGTCAATGGGGCGGCAAATGCCAGGCCAACCAGTGCGCCCCCGCCGTATACGGCTTTCTGTATCCCGGAAAGTTTCTGAAGTTCTATCGGAAGACTTATTGCCATGATTTATCCTCCTGCTTCCTTAGTGGTTATTCCGGATGGGCATTACAAACGTGATGGAGAGTATTTGATGTTCGAATACCTGAACAAAAGCAGCACAAATCGCGGAATCGGCGACTGCTGTATGAGCGTGAGGCCTGTGGTGTCATTCTGGACGTTGGAGGGCCTGATTTGCTGTCCATTTTCCGTGGCTATCGTCGTTTGACTTAAGTGCTTCGTTCACGCACGGGCGTAGCAGCATGGCGGGGCATTGCGACGCTGAAGATGCTTTGCACCTGGTACTTCTGCACAATGAATACTCTATTTGCGTGGTGTCAGGATAGAGATGATCGAGGGCACAGGTTGCTGGACGACTGCCACGCACCCGCGGTGGGCATGGTATCGTATGGGCGCTGCATACCTCCCCCGGCGGAGGTTATGCGGCGATCGGTAGCGGGTTCTCTCGCCAGCGGGATGTCCGTTTGCATATGATCGGGTCGCCTGACCGATGTATCGTGATTCCTCGACGGTCAGCAGCCGAACTTTGTCGCGTGCGGGTAAAGCACTGCCCCCGCGCGTGCCGGGATGATGCTCGACCGGTCTGGACCGCGGTGCGGAGGTGACGACGTATGATGCCGAAGATCGGATACCTGTTGCCGACGCGGGAGCAGATCATGGAGGGCCGTCCGGAGACCGGTCCGTTGCTCGAGCTCGCGGCTCGGGCCAATGGGTTGGGATTTGATTCGGTCTGGGTTGGCGATTCGCTGACCGCTCGGCCCCGGCACGATCCGTTGACGTTGCTGGCCGGGGTGGCGGGACGGGTGCCGGGGCTGACGATCGGGACCGCGGTGCTGTTGCCGATGCTGCGGAATCCGGTGGTGCTGGCGCATCAGGTCGCGACGCTGGACCAGCTTGCGGAAGGGCGGTTGATCCTGGGGGTCGGGTTTGCCGCGGACCGGCCGAATATCCGCGCCGAGTTCGCTGCGGCGGGGGTGCCGTTCGAACATCGGATCGGGCGGATGCTGGAAGGCCTGCGGCTTTGCAAGGCGCTTTGGTCAGGGCAGCCGGTTGATTGGGACGGACGTTGGCAGATGTCGCAGGCGGTGGTGGCGCCGACGCCGCATCGGGCCGGTGGGCCACCGCTTTGGATCGGGGGAAATCTGCAGGGCAGCCTGGATCGCGCGGGCAAGTTCTTTGACGGGTGGTTTCCGATTGCTCCGAGCGCGGGAGATTTTGCCTTGGGTCTGACGCATGTGCGGAACGTGGCCCGGGAGCATGGGCGTGACCCGGAGTCGGTGAGCGGGGCGATGTACCTGACGCTGTCGCTGGATGACGACCTGGTGAAGGCTGATGACCGGTTGAATGATTTTCTGGCGCGGTACTACGGTCAGCCGGCTCCGGTGCTGCGGCGACGGCAGGCTTGCTATGCCGGTCCGGCCGCCGGGCTGGCGGAATGGCTGGACGGATACGCCGATGCGGGGGCCGGACACCTGGTGCTGCGCTTCGCCGGCGACCATGAACGCCACCTGGACGCGGTAGCGAAGTTGAGGCATGCATAGGGAACAGGTTGCCCGCTGAACGCGTCCGCTGTATTGGCAGGCAATGCCGAACCTGAAACGCTCCCCTTCGTCCAAGCCCGCCCACGCACGAACCAATTTCGACGATCGGCTGAGTGCCGCCGCCGCCGCCAAGCAGGCGCTGCTAGAACGCTTCCGCGCCCGGCCAAGCGCTGACGACCCCGAATTCATTGCCAAGCAAGCCGCCCTGAAGGCAATTGCCGATGCCAGGGAGGCGCGTGCGGCCGAGCGCAAGGCCGCCAAGGAAGCGGAAGCCGCACGGATTGCTGCCGAACAGGCGGCGGCTAAAGCGGCGGAACAGAGGGCGGCTGCTGAGGCCAAGGCCCGGGCTGCCGCGGTTGAGGCCGAGCGGAAGGCGGCGCGGGACGCAAAGTATGCGGCGCGCAAGGCCAGAAAATAATCTGAACCTAGTTTAACGACGGGCACTGCGGCTGCCGCTCTTTTTGTTCGTGTGGCCGCAGCACACATGAGTGGCTTCCTATTAACCGAAGCGCGCGTTGGCGCGTCCCGGAGGTATCAGTGGTCAAGCGTCGTAAAGAGGAAGACATCGCCGGCATTCTGGAATTTGACGGTCGCACGAGTGAGGATCCCGAGTTCGTTGAATGGCTGGCGGATCATAAGGCCCGTAACGGCGGAAAAATTCGCGTTAGCCAGGGCGGCAAGGGTGTCCGCGTCATGTTCAGCAAGGATGCGGACATGGCGTTCTGGCAGCGCCGGTCGGATGCGGCGCTGAAGGGTAAGAAGTTTGTTGCCTGAGTAAGGTCAGGGCGCTGCCCTGAACCCGCAAAGGGGCCGACGGCCCCTTTGATCCCATCATTTGGAATGATCTTTTGTCACAGGGTCGTGAGAGGCTCGACAAAAGGCCGATTGTTCGCCCAGGATGCTGGCCTATCCGCTGGAATGGGGTCGTTTAACTAACGACCACGGCCGGAATACAATAAATGTGCGGGTAATCGTGCTGCATTGGGGAGAACCAAGATGGAAATTCAGGCACTCGGCTATCTGGGGATTGGCGGCGCCAATATCGATGACTGGACCGCCTTCGCGACCGGTCAGCTTGGCATGCAGGCGGTGGATCGTGGTGCGGGCATGCGCGCTTTCCGCATGGATGACCGCAAGCAGCGGCTGGTCGTCGACCGGTCGCTGGCCGACGGCGAGCGGTATTTTGGCTGGGAGGTAGCGGATTCCGGCGCGTTGGATGCGCTGGCCGCCCGACTGGAGCGTGCGGGTGTGCCGGTGCGGCGGGAGCCCGGGGCGCTGGCGGACCAACGCATGGTGAGCAGGTTGATCTCGTTCGCCGATCCTTCGGGCAACCGGCTGGAGGCGTTTTACGGGGCGCAGGTTGCCGATGAGCCGTTCCGCCCTGGCCGGTCGATTTCGGGTTTCCGCACCGGGCCGCTGGGCATGGGGCATGCCGTGCTGACGGTGACACGGATGGACGAAGCGTTGCCGTTCTATCGGGATCTGCTGGGATTCCGAATCAGCGATTATATCCTGACGCCGTTCGCCGGGTATTTCCTGCACGTCAATCCTCGGCACCACAGCCTGGCGTTGTTCGAGGCGCCGCATGACGGGATGCACCACCTGATGGTGGAACTATTCTCATTTGACGATGTGGGCCAGGGCTACGACGTGGCACTTCATGACAAGGAGCGGATCGCGGTGACGCTGGGGCGGCATCCCAACGACCTGGTCACGTCGTTCTACCTGAAGACGCCATCGAATATCCTGGTCGAATATGGCTGGGGCGGCCGGGAGGTGGATGACGCGACCTGGCAGCCGCAGCAGATGAACACCGTGGAGAGCTTCTGGGGGCATGACGGGTTGATGCGCGCGATCGGGGCCGACGGAATGCCGCCGCCCAACCGGGACTTGCCACGGGCGCCGCTGCAGGTGCTGGACGGCAATTATGAGCGCATGCACGGCGTCTGCCCGTGGTGGGATTCGGTTCGCGGACGTGGTTGATACGGGGCCTATTTCAGCACCGCCTCGGTCTTGCGGGCGATGAGGTCGAAGTCGATCTCGCCGCCCAGGCCCGGGGCGGTGGGGGCATGCATCAGGCCGTTGGCGTCGATCTCCAGTTCCTTGGCCATGCCGTATTTGTGGGCGCCGTCGGGCAGCAGGACCTCCCACATCGTGGTGTTACGGATCGCCATGCAGAGATGCAGGTTGGCGAGGTTGTTCAGTGAGTTGCCGGAGTGGTGGACCTCGTATTTGAGGCCGAAGGCCTCGGCGAGGTGGGCGGTTTTCAGCATCGTTGTGAGGCCGCCTTTGTTGGGAATGTCGCCGCGCAGGTAGTCGGTGGCGTTCTGGGTCAGCCAGATGGGATAGGTGTCGAGGCCGCCGGCGGGATATTCGGTGGCCATGATGGGGATGTCGAGCTTCTGGCGCAGCTTGACGTAGCCGTAGATGTCCTCGTCGGACAGCGGGTCCTCGTACCAGTAGTAGCCCAGTTCCTCGATCGCGCGGCCAACGCGGAGGGCGTCGGTGTAGTCGTAGGACCAGGTGGAATCCAGCATCAGGCGATAGTTGTCGCCGACGGCCTTGCGCACGGCCTGGCAGACGCGGATGTCGTGGTCGGGATCGCGCGGGGGATGGATCTTGTAGGCCTGCCAGCCGGCGGCCTTGAAGGATTGCGCCTGATCGACGTAGACGGCGGCGTCGGGGAGGACCTGGGAACTGGCGTAGGCGGGAATGGAGGTCCGGAAGGTGCCCATCAGCGCGTGGACGGGCAGGCCGGCGATCTTACCGGCAAGGTCCCAGAGCGCGGTGTCGACGGCGCCGATGGTGCGATAGCTGACATTGCGGTTGACCAGGCGCATGCCGGCGTGGATGCGCTCACGTTCCAGCGGGTTCTTGCCCATGAGCATGGGCTTGAGCGTGCGGATGAGCTGGGGGCCGTCCATCGAGGCGGGGTTGCTGGCGGAGCCGAGGAAAGCGTTGCCTTCGAGACCGGCGTCGGTGCGGATGCGCAGCAGGCCGAGATTGCTGCCGGAGGCAGCGGTGGCGCCCTGGTGGTAGATCGTGGCCGGGATGTTGTCCCAGGTGAAGATCGTCAGTGAGACGTCGTCGATTTTCATGGTGTTCCCCGTTTTGGTTTGACGCAGGTTGGCATGAAATGGGGGCGAGGAAAAATCGCTGGCACCGGCATGGGCCTTCAGCATCATGTCGACTGACGGGGCGCCGACTGCTGCTTTGCGTGCAGAGGGAAATGCCGCAGGTGCCTGCGTTCACCGGCATGACGGGCCGCGCCGACCGGTGCATCGACAGCGGGACTTAGCGGCATTAGCGGGCCGTTTGTTCGCGATCCAGAATTTCGACGGTGTGGTGATAGAGGGCGTCGGCGCGTTCGGGCGAGGCGCCGACGCAGACGACACCGAGCTTGCCGAACTCGGACAAGGCTCCGATCAGGTGGAAGACGACGCCTTCGTGGACGGTGCCGTCGTAGTGGAGGCCGTTCAGCACCGCGACGTCGACGAGATCCGACGGCGTCATGCCCTTGTAGTGCTCGGCCTGGAGATTATCCGAGGCATAGTAGAAGCGGGGTTGGCCGGCCTGGGTCCGGAAGGTGCCGGTGGCTGGGTCGTAGGCGCCTCCGGTCAGGAATTGCAGCATCTGGAATGGATGGGTGGTGCCGCCCTTGCGCAGGTTTATTTCGATGCCGTAGTGCTGCCAGGTGTCGCCGTGGCGGACGGAGATGAAGTCTACGGCGAAGCGGCCCAGAACGCCGCGCTGGCCGAGGGCGGCGGCGACCTTGGCGCCTTCGGTCTGGATGGCGAGGCGGTAGGCCTCGTCGGCGGGAAAACGGCAGCCGAGGTAGACCTGGCCGCTGGGGCCACCGAGCACTTGGTCGTGGGTGGAGACTGGGTCGATGCCGCCGCCCGGGTCAATGGTGAACTGGACGGAGGGGGAGCGCTTTTCGTCACCTTCGATGAAGCTTTCGACGACCACCCCCGTCTGCTGGACCTTTTCGAGGTAGGCGTCCCAGGTCATGCCAGCGGCTTCGAATGCCACTCTTGGCAGTTGTTCCAGGATCCATGGCGTCAGGCTCGGCCCGGTGGGGGCGTGGTCGAAGCGGAACAGGGCGTTGCCGTCGCCTGACAGGCCCTCGTTCAGTTTGACGGCAGCGCGGCGGAGGTCGGGGTTTCGGGATTTTAGTTCGGCAAGCGCGTTGGCGATGCCGGCTTTGTCCGTGAGATCTTCGACGCCGTCCGGGATGTCGACCCCAGCTTCGCGCATGACTTGCCGGCCGCCGCTTTTCGAGCCCAGTTGCTGCAAGTCCGGGTCACAGCCGTAGAGGGGGACGCCGAGGCGCACGGCCAGAGTGCGTTCCAGCGGGGAGACGGAGAATGCGGCTATGTGTGCGTTGGCCGGATCGCCGATGGCGTCGCGCAGGCGCTGGACAAGGCGTGGGCGGGCGAGGATTTTCTCGGTCAGCGGGCTTGTGCCGCCGTCGTGGCAGGGCATCAGGATCAGCCTAGCGCGGGCATGTTGGGCCGGAACGCCCTGCAGCAAGTGCAGATAGTAGTCGATGATCGTTTCGGAAATGGGTTGACTGGTCAGGTAGATAAGCCGGGTGCGCGGCAGGCGGAGCAGCGTGAGCATGCCCAGCATACGCTCTTCGTAATGGTGTGCGCCCTCGATGTTGGCCAGGACGTCCTGATCGACACTGAGACTTGGCAGCACGACGATGGTGCGTGGAGCCGTGCGGTCGGGCAGGATTTTGCTGAACAGGGCGGGAAGTTTGGCCTGCAGAGCGGCAAAGGCCGCACTTTCGCGGGGCGAGCCGGGTTCCGGGGGGTGGACTTCGTTGCCTGGTTGGCCGGACATGGTCGCGCCTCCTTGGATAGTGGCTTGAACAGGGCTGCCGGTGGTGCAGCGACCGCCCGTGACGGCGGCAACGCAAGCCACGAGGATATGCCGGCCGGCTACGGCGACCGAGCGGACCGCATTGGCGCGTGAAGGACCTTGTTGATTACCTCCGCTTTGACATTAACGGATGACCGGACACCGAGTTTCTCCTGGTGGTCGGCGAGCCAGGCTTCCGCGGTTTGGTAGCCGGCGTCGTGCAAGGTGGAGAGAAAACTCCAGGATGTGCTGGATTTCGATACAAATCCGAGTTGTTCGACGAACGCGTCGTTGCGAATGGCGTGGATGCGGATCGGCTTGTAGCGGCCGCCGTACGGCACGCCGGCGTTTTCCAGTTCGGCGAGCAGGTTGTTGATGGCCTCGATGGCGTTGAGTTCCAGGACGACCGATGCGTTGAAGGTAATCTCGTTCAGTCGGTCCATGATGGCGGGGGCGCTGCGGGGCGGCATGCCGTCGCGATGAAACGCGTTGACCAGGACGAGGAGCAGATCCTTGGCGTGGTCGAGCAGCGGTGAAAGCGATGGGTTGCCGAGGTAGCCGCCGTCCCAGTAGGGCACGCCGCCGATCGTCACCGCCTTGAAATCCGTGGGCAGGCAGGCGGAGGCCCGCAGCGTGTCGGCGGAGATGTCGGGCTGGGTGAAGATCGTCCGGCCATTGCTGGTGACATCGGTGGCGGTGATGAACAGCAGCGGATCGGCGGTCGCGTTCAGGGCCGCGAGATCGGAGCTGGTGAAGGCCTGTGCGATCAGGGGTGCGAGAGAGTCGCTGTAGAATGGGTCGGTGTATGGCGAGACGACGAGGCCGACGGCCTCCAGCGCGATGGCGACCGGAGACCAGTCGAGGTTAAAGCCGAACGGTCCGGGTTCGCCGAAAAAGAGCGAATTGCCGCCGAGGAAGCCGCTGCGGGACAACGCGCGCCAGAAATCCTCGAGCTTGCGCCGGGCCAAACCGGGGCCGTCGTGTGGGCCGCCCTGGATCAGGCCGGTGGTGACGAGGGCTGCGTTGAGGGCGCCGGCGCTGGTGCCGCTGATGGCGGTGATGCGTAGTCGGTTGGCGGCGACTTCCTGAAGCAGGCGGTCAAGCACGCCCCAGGTGAATGCACCGTGGGAACCGCCGCCCTGGAGAGCCAGGGCGACGGCCGGAGTTCTGGTCAGGCATCGATGATCAGGCGGCGAGTCCCAGCTTGGGACGGACCCAGGTGGCGAGTTTGGTGATTGCGTCGTTGGCCTCCGGTGCGACGCCGGCCAGGAACTGGAAGACGTGCTGCATTTCGGGGAAGACTTCGAGCTTCACGTCGACGTCGGCTTTCCGCAGGGCCTCGGCCAGGGCCTGGCTGTCGGACAACAGGGTTTCGTAGCCGCCGACCTGGATATAGACCGGCGGAAAGCCCCGGAGGTCGCCGTACAGCGGATTGGCCAGCGGGTCCTTGCGGTTGCCGCCCTCACCCAGGAAGGTCGCCGCCATTTGCTGGATCATTCCGTCCATCACCAGCACGTCGTTTTGCTTGTTGGTCTGGAAGCTGGGGCCGGTGGCCTCCATGTCGAGCCATGGTGACAACGGCATTGTTGCCGCGGGCAGCGGCAAGCCCTGCATGCGGATGCGGAGGATGGTGGTGACGGCCAGACCGCCGCCCGCTGAATCGCCAATGAGCGCGATGTGCTTCGCCTCGATGCCCTGGTCGAGCAGCCATCCGTATGCCGCTGCCATGTGGTCCACCGGTCCGGGATGCTGATTTTCGGGTGCCCGCCCATAGTGCACGATCAAGGCCCGGCACCCGACTGCCTTGGCCACATGGGCGAACATCTTACGGTGCGAATACATCGATCCGCCGACGTAGCCGCCGCCATGCGAGCACAGCAGCACGCGGTCATTGGCACAGCCCTTCGGGGTTGCCCACATCGCGGGCACGCCACCGGCCTCGGTTTCGATGTAGTCGACGCCGCCGGGTTCGGTCGCCACGTCGGCCAGATGCTCGAACATGGACCGCAGCTCATCGAGCGACATCTGCGGGTTGGCCTCAAGCGTCTTGATAAATCCCTTGTAGAGGGTGGCGAGTTGTTCGCTTTCCTTGCTGGCCATCTCTGGTCTCCTTGGTTGCGTTGAAGAATGGGCGACGGCCCGGCGGGGCCGCCCTGGTGGATAAGAATGACGGCCGGAACCGGCGATCCTTATCCACGCGGTTTGTTGTGGTCAGACGCCGTAGCTGATGCCGCGTTCGGGCAGTTCCACCTTGCCACCGCATTCGCGAGCGATGACGGGCATGACTTCCTCGGCGAACAGCTGCATCTGGTCCTCGATCTCGCGGCCTTCGAAGCCGCCGAGTTCGAACCAGGCCATGAAGTTGAAATCGTCGTAGCCGATTTCGTTCTTCATCTTCATGATCTTGTCGATGACGAACTGTTTGGAGCCCTGGATGGCGATTTCACGTTCCCGCAGCATTTCGGCGGTGACGCGCTTGTTGAGGTCGAACATCGGCTCGTCGAGGCGGGCGACGACGGCGCCGAAGCCGAACGGACCATAGTAGTCGAACTGCAGTTCCATAGCGCGGGCGGCGCGGTCCATGGCCTGCTTTTCCTTACCGGGCGTGGTGATGTGGATGTAGCGGCTGGTCATGATGCCGCGGCGCTTTTCGGCGTCCCAGCCATATTTGAAGCTGCCACGGTTCAGCATATCGGGGAAGCCGGCTTTTTCAGCGGCTTCGTAGTAGATGTCGATGTTCTTCTTCAGCGCGATCGTTGGGCTCGACGATCATCACGCCGTTGACGCCGTGTTCGGCGGCCCATTTCAGCGAGCGGGCGCTGGTGACCGGCTCCCAGATCTGCGGGTGCGGTTTTTGCACCGGCTGCGGGAAGACCTGCAGTTCCTTCAGGGTCGTCGTCGTGGCCTGCACCGGATTGCCGGCGGAGTACATGTCGGGTGCGCCGATGCGCGATCACGTCTTCCAGACGGCGCTCCACCTTGTCCATGCCGAAATAGGCGATGGTCTGCTTGTGGTTCCACTTGGTGTAGGTGGGCGGGATGGAGAAATTCTCGCCGCGATGCGAAAACGATGGTTCGGTCCAGCATTTCTGGATGATCGCGACCGCTTCCTCGAACGATTTGCGGTTGCGTTCCTGGTCCTGGATCGTCGAGCCGTACGGGCGGCCGAGGGTTTCATTCTCGCGCGGCTGGTAGCCTCGGCCCATGCCGCATTCGACGCGGCCGCCGCTGATCACGTCCAACTGGGCGATCTGCTCGGCGATGCGGACGGGGTGATGCCAGACGACGATGTTGGCGCATTGCCCGAGGCGGATTTTCTTGGTCTGGGCGGCGATGGCCATCTGGGTGAACAGCGGGTTCGGGCTCATTTCCGCGCCTTCCGGCTGGAAATGGTGTTCGGTGAGCCAGAACGATTGAAAACCGAGCTTTTCGGCGAGGATACCTTGGCGAACCTGATTGATCAGGACCTCCTGCGCGGCGGCGTGGACTTCTGCCAGCGAACCGTCGTTGACCGCAACACCATCTTTGGTGAGCACCACCGGCAGACTGGACGCGCCGTTATGAAAGACGCCTATTTCTAGCATTTACTCCCTCCTGTTGGACTTTACGCCTCTTATGCAGGTGCGGGGCGCACCTGATGATCGGGCGGTCGCCATGGGGAGTAACGGCGCGGGGTTTGGTCGAAGCAAGTGCGATGAGGGTGGACGGGGCGTGAGCTCACGGAGACGTGTAAATTGCGAGTGTGGCACTCAATGAATGGGCTGGGCTTCGGTGGGAAACGGGGTGGGCCGGATGCCGTGGTGCGGGCGATCGGTACGAGTTGTCCGTGCGCCGGCCGGCGATCAGGCGAACATCGGGATCAGCGCGATATAGGTGGTCAACAGGCTGATGATGATGGCTAGGGCCTTGAGGTAGCTGCGCATTGTAAGCCTCCGTCTGCATGGCGCCAACATGCCCAGCGGTGAGGCCGGACGCTGTGCCCTGGGACACAGGCAGAAGATATTTTGTGAGAATGTCCGCGACGGGGTGATGCCTGGGTAAGATTGTGGCAGAGGATGATGGCCGGCGCTGAAATGGGTGCCGCATCCCGGCGGCTGCGGCGATTGGGCCCGGAACGGCTACACGTTGGCCCGGCGCAAAAGATAATCCATGCCGCCGACACGGTACCAGCGATAGCCGTATGCCTCCATCAGGATGACGTGCGTCCCGCTTGCGTCCGCATGGCTGTGGTCCCCGGACAGCAGGTTGATGAGGTCCTGGGTGTCGGGGGCTGTCCTGAGCTGTATTTCGATAGAGGTGCCTGCCAGGTTGTGCACGAACAGGACCGCGTTGTTGCGCCAGTCATAGCGGCAGGCCAGGACTTTTGGGGAGCCGGTCTGGACCATCGTCAGGCGACCGAGGCCGATCTCCGGCACTTCCTTACGCATGCGGATTATGCGCTCGGTCCAGTTCAACAGGGAATTCGGGTCGCGACGCTGTTCGGCCACGTTGACGTGGTTGAATCCATATGGACCTGTGGAGATGACCGGCATGTAGGGTGTGTCGCTCAAGGTGAAGCCGGCGTTTGGCTCGTTGGACCACTGCATCGGGGTCCGGGCGCAGTTGCGTTCCGGCAGGCTGAGATCGTCGCCCATGCCGATTTCGTCGCCGTACCGGATGACCGGTGCGCCGGGGAGGGTCATCGTCAGGCTGTAGGCGAGTTCCAGGCGGCGACGATCGCCTTCGAGCATGGGTGCCAGACGGCGTCGGATGCCGCGGCCGTAAAGCTGCATGGCTGCTTCGGGGGCGAAGGCGCCGAACACCGTTTCGCGCTGTTTGGCGGAGAGGCGACCGAGATCAAGCTCGTCGTGATTGCGCAGGAAATTGCCCCATTGGGCGGTGTCCGGGCGGGAGCGGGTCGCCTCCAGCGCCTTGACCAGGGGGCGACAGTCCTCGGCTGCGAATGCGTAGAAGAGGTTCTGGTTGACCAGGAAATTGAACATCATGTGCATGCGGTCGCCTTCGTCGCCGAAGTAGGCCATGTCGGTTCGCGCGGGCACATTGGCCTCGGCGAGGATGATGGCATCGCCCTCGCGCCATTGCAGGAATTCCCGGAAGCGGCGCAGCATCTCGTAGCTTTCGACGATCTTCTTCTGGCCGGCGTGTTTGCTGGCGATCACGAACGGCACGGCGTCCATGCGGAAACCGGACACGCCGAGCTGCAGCCAGAAGCCCATGATCTTGAGGATCTCGGCCTGGACCTGTGGGTTGGCGGTATCGAGGTCGGGCTGGAAGTCATAGAAGCGGTGGAAATACCAGGATTTGGCGACGTGGTCGTAGCTCCAGGTTGATTTCTGCACACCGGGGAAGACGATGCCGCTGTCGGCGTCGGCAGGCTTTTGGTCGGCCCAGACGTACCAATCGCGATAGGGTGATGCGGGGTCGCGCCGGGCGTCCTGGAACCAGGCATGCTGGTTGGAGGTGTGATTGACCACGAGGTCGATGAGCACGCGGATGCCCCGCTGCTTGCAGGCGTGGGTGAATTCGACGAAGTCGCCGAGCGTGCCGTAACGGGCGTCGACACTGTAATAGTCCTGCACGTCGTAGCCGTCGTCCCGCCTTGGGGAGGGCTGGAAGGGCATCAGCCAGATGGCACTGACGCCGAGGCCGTGGAGGTAGTCCAGCCGGCGTATCAGGCCGGAAAAATCACCGATGCCGTCACCATTGGCATCCATAAAGCTGTCGACCGAGAGGCAGTAGATGACCGCGTTCTTGTACCAGAGATCATTAATCACAGGATTTTCCCATAGGTTTTGCGGCGCGGCGGACCAAGTGGCGTCAGTGATCGGATGAGGAGGGGTAACGCCTATGGCGGAATTGGGCTGGTGGCAGCGCGGGATTGTGTATCAGGTCTATCCACGGTCGTTTCAGGATACCGACGGCGACGGCATCGGCGATTTGCGCGGCATCATCCAACGGCTGGACTACCTCGTGGCACTCGGTGTTGATGCGGTGTGGCTGTCGCCGATCTTTCCGTCACCGATGGCGGACTTCGGTTATGACGTGTCCTGCTACACCGATATCGATGCTGTGTTCGGCACGCTCCGGGATTTCGATGCGCTGGTGGCGGCCGCGCATGGGCGGGGGTTGAAGGTTATTCTGGACTACGTGCCTAATCATAGTTCGGATCAGCATCCTTGGTTCGTTGACAGCCGTTCTGGCCCGGCGAGTGCGAAGCGGGATTGGTATATGTGGCATGATCCCGCGCCGAACGGGGGGCCGCCGAACAACTGGCTCAGTCATTTTGGTGGTAGCGCCTGGGAGTGGGATCGGGTTTCGGGGCAGTACTATTATCACTCCTTCCTGCCGCAGCAGCCGGACCTGAACTGGCGCAATCCCGAGGTGCGGGCGGCGATGCTCGATGTCCTGCGGTTCTGGCTGGATCGTGGGGTGGACGGGTTCCGGGTCGACGTGATGTGGCTGCTGATCAAGGACGCGCTGCTGCGGGACAATCCGGTCAATGCGGCGTGGCGGGCGGGTCAGCCGTCGCATGACCGGCTGGTGCCTGTCTATACGTCGGACAGGCCGGAGGTGCACGCGGTGGTGGCGGAAATGCGCGCGATGGTCGATCGTTATCCGGATCGTTTATTGATCGGCGAGATCTACCTGCCGGTCGAACGGTTGGTGACCTACTACGGGCAGGATGCACCGGGGGCGCATCTTCCGTTCAATTTTCAGCTGCTGCTGACCGCGTGGACGGCGGATGCGGTGGCGGGCGTGATTGTCGCTTACGAGAAGGCGCTTCCTAAGGGTGGCTGGCCGAACTGGGTTTTGGGCAACCATGACCGTCCGCGGCTCGCGTCGCGCACGGGGCCGGAGCAGGCCGGTGTTGCCGCGATGCTGCTGTTGACGTTGCGCGGGACGCCGACGGTCTATTACGGTGAAGAAATAGGCATGACAGATGTCGCGATACCACCCGACCAGGTTCGTGATCCGGTGGAAAAGAACCAGCCTGGGCTTGGATTGGGACGCGATCCGGTGCGGACGCCGATGCCTTGGGACGGTTCATTGAACGGTGGATTTACGGTGGGACGGCCTTGGCTGCCGCTGGCGGACGATTACCGGGTCAGGAATGTCGCGGCGCTGATCAAGCGTCCGGATTCACTTTGGCAGTTGTATCGCGCGTTGATCGCCCTGCGGCGCGCTCATCGTTCGCTGGCGGAGGGTGCGATCACCGATGTGGTGGCGGATCATTCCGTGTTGACTTACCGGCGCGTCCTAGGTGACGAGCATCTGGCGGTCGCCCTGAATTTTGGCGCTGCGCCACGGAGCGTGGGCGTGGGCGACGGCATGATTCTGCTGTCTACCTTGGTCAGCCGGGTTCACGAGCGGATCGCGGGGGCGCTCGCCCTGGCTGGTGGCGAGGGGGTGATCGTGAAACTTATCCGCGCGTGACCGGGGGGGTGTGAATGCCGCCCGGTTTCACCAGGCTCCGGCGCTGATCCGGGCGGGCTGCGACAGTCTTGCGCACATTCCGGCGACCTCGTGGGCGGGCCAAGGTTTGCTGAAGAGATAGCCCTGCGCTTCGGTGCAATTGCCCGCTGACAGGCGTGCCAGTTGATCGTCGGTTTCCACGCCCTCGGCGGTTGTAACGATACCGAGCTGTTTGCACAGGTCGGCGATTGCGGCAATGATGGTGTGGCAGTCACCGCCCTGCCCCATGCCCTCGATAAAGGACCGGTCGATCTTGACCTTGCTGAACGGAAAGCGCCTCAGGTAGCTGAGTGACGAGTAGCCGGTTCCGAAATCGTCCATGGCGATGCCGACGCCGAGATCCCGAAGCTGGTGCAAGATGACCAGGATCGCGTCGGTATCTTCAAGCATGGCGGTCTCGGTGATTTCGAGTTCGAGCCTGGCGGGGTCCAGCCCCGTTTGTGCCAGGGCCGAGGCTACATCCTGCACCAGGGTTTTGCTGCCAAGCTGAACGGGCGACAGATTGACCGCGACTTTCGGGTTGCCGGGCCAATTGACCGCATCGGCGCAGGCTTGGCGAAGCACCCATTTGCCCAGGGGTATGATCAAGCCGATTTCCTCGGCGAGGGGGATGAAATCGGATGGCGAAACCATGCCTTTTTCCGGATGATGCCAGCGAACCAGCGCCTCAAAGCCGGTCAGCGACTGGGTCCGCAGGTGCATGAGGGGTTGGTAAAAAACCCGGAACTCGCCTTCGACAAGTGCCTTCCGCAAGTCCAGTTCGAGGGTCCGACGGTCCTGCATGGCTGCGTCCATAGCCGGTTCGAAGAAGCGGTGCCGGCCGCGTCCATCGGCTTTTGCGCCATACAACGCCATATGGGCGTTTTTCAGCAGTTGGTCGGGGTTGTCGCCATCCCCTGGAACGACGGCGATGCCAATGCTGGCGCCGATAATGATGCGGTGACCGTCAACGTCGTAGGGCGCTGCGAGCAGTTCGATAAGCCGGGCCGCGAGGGCGGTGGCGTCCCTGGGTTGATCAACGCTTGACTGGACGATCGCAAATTCGTCGCCGCCGAGACGGGCGACGGTATCAACTTCGCGGATCTGCGCATTCAGGCGCTTTGTCACTTCCCGCAGCAACGCATCGCCGACCGGATGGCCGAGGGTGTCGTTGACGGAGTTGAAATTATCGAGATCCAGGTAGAGCACGGCGCATGGTTCGCCCCGGCGGCTGCGGGCGAGTGCTTCGCTCAGTCGTTCACGGAACAGGACGCGGTTCGGCAGGCCGGTCAGTGCATCGTGATGCGCCATGTAGCTGATCTTGGATTCGGCTTGCCGCCGTTCCGTGATGTCCTCGAACGTTACAAGCCAGCCATCACCGTCAATCGGCACGAAATTCACTGCCAGCGTGCGCCCGTCCGCGAGTTCCCGAAGACGGGACGCCGGCCTGGGATCGGCCTTGAACTGCTGGAAACTGGCCTGCATCGACTCGAGGTCCGATGGTTGCAGGTTTGAGTTGGCGGCCACCGCACCGAGCAGCGTCTGGATGGTCATCCCGGGCTGCATGCTTTCGGGTGGTAGTCCAAACATGTCGGCCAGGCGCCGATTGACCACGATCAGGGTGTCGGATGCGTCGAACATCCCAAGCGCCTGGGTCATGTTGCCCAAGGCGGCTTCAAAGCGAAGGTTTTGGAGGTGCAGTTTCCAGGTGACGCGTTCCCTTTCATTCGCCAGTGCCAGTCCGGCCTCGGCAGCATGTTGGGCGGCTTCGGCCCGGGCGGCACGGGCATCATGCAGCAGTTGCTGGCTGCGCAACTGCCGCACCATGAGCAGCCCCGCGATGATCATCAACACTTCCAGCAGCGCCGCGGCGCCGATTAGATAGCTCTCCTGCCGGCGCCAGTGTGAGAGAATGGACGAGACAGGCGCGCTGACCGTTACCACCATCGGGAGCCGCATCAGCGAGCGGGCCGCGATCAGTTTCTCCACGCCATCGATGAGGCTGGCCTGTCGCGTGATCAAGTGTCCCGAAGCGGTTTCCTTCAAGCGGGCGAAAACGCTTCCGGCGGTAAATAGTCGGCCGATCTGCGGATCGTCTTTGGGATAACGTGCCAGCAGGGTACCATCGTTGCGAAACAGCGACACTGCCATCTGACTGTCGGGCGCGGCGGCTTGATAGAGTTGCTCGAAGTAACTCAGTTGGACCGCGCCTGTGGTCAGGCCCAGGAAGTCCCCTTGTGGGCCGGAGACTTTGCGGACCAGATACATGGTCCAGGTGCCTGTGCCACGGTTTGGAACGGGCTGGCCGATATAGGTCGTTTGCTCCGGGTGCTGGCTTAACGCCTTATAGTAGTCGCGGTCGGTAAGGTCGATATCCGGCGTGGGCCAGTAGCGGGAAAAATTAATAAGCTTGCCGTTGGTATCGATCGCGGCAAGCGCTTCAAGTTGCGGAAGTGCCTGCGTGCGGGTGCGCATCTCCTCATGCATCGCGGTGCCTGACATGACGCGGCGGAAGTCCTCGGGCGTTTTCATCCCGCTGTTTTTGGCGCGGTCCAGCAGACCTGCCTGCGACAGGTCAACCGCTTCGAACGCGCGCTCGGCCTGGTCGGCCAGGATCAGCGAAAGCCTCTCGAACTCCTTTTCCGCTTCGACCAAAGCGGCGTCGCGCAGGTGCATGACCAGCAAGCCGGTTGTCACGGCGATGATGGTGCACAGCAGGATGTTACCCAGAATGATCAGTGCCAGTGGCCTGGCGCGGGCGCGGGCGCGGGGCGGCGTGCGTTGGTCGCTGGATGGTGTGTTGGGGTCGCCTGATAGGAACGAAGATATGGCGCGCGGGATGATCCGCCTCCAACCGCTTATGTCACGCCATGAGTGGCGAAGACGGACGGGGGGCGAGGCTGACCTGCCTTCCTCCGGTCCGGTCTCCGCTTCAACTACATTCGCATTCATACCGGGCTTCGACTTATTCACCCGGCCTTAGCTAGTCGGCAAAGCTGAAGATAAGATTAATCGTGCTGGGCGTTTTTAACCATTGCGGCCGCATTCAGCATTGCTGTTGGCGCGATGTTCACCTTGATTAGCGATCCGCGGCGTTCCGGTGGACGGACGTTCGGCGACTGCCTTGATGGTGGTTTGCAGCGGGTCCAAGGTTCGTCCCGGGAACTTCAGGAGCGAAACGATGATCAACCGCGCTGTTATCGGTGATTTCCCGCGCCGACGGGAGGATGCCCGTTTCGTTATTGGCCAGGGTGTCTATTTGGACGATTTGCAGGTGGATGGCCTGAGCCACGCGGTGTTTGTTCGTTCGCCCCACGCCCATGCTCGGCTTACCGCGATCGACATCGCGGAGGCGCTGGGGTGTCCCGGTGTGGTCGCGGTGCTGACGGGCGCGGATGCATCCGCCGACGGACTTCGTCCGCTGCGCCCAACGATCGAAGCCAATGTGCAGACAAACGAGCCGTTCCGGTTCCTGCCGCAGCCGTTGCTGGCCGAGGATACGGTTCGCTATGCCGGGGAGCCCATCGCGCTGGTTGTGGCCGAGACGCGTCATCAGGCACTTGAGGCGGCGGAACGGATCAGGGTCGAGTATGAGCCGCTGGCGGCGGCGGTACGTATGGAGGACGCGTTGCGGTCCGGCGCGCCGCAACTGACCGATGCGGTGCCGGGCAATGTGTGCCTGGACTGGCACTGGGGGCAAACGGCGGAAGTGGCGGCGGCGATGAAAACCGCCCGGCATGTCGTCACGATTGCTGTGAATAACCATCGGATCGTCACGAACCCGATGGAGCCTCGTGGCTGTATCGGCGGTTACGATGTGGCGACCGGGCGCTATACGCTGCACCTTTCCAGCCAGAACATCCACGCCAACCGGGATACGGCGGCGCGCGTGCTGGGCTGCGACGCATCCGCTGTACGCTTTGTCGCGCCGGATGTCGGCGGCGGATTTGGGGCGAAGAACTTCGCCTACGCGGAACATGCCTTGATCCTGTGGGCGGCGCGCCGAGCGGGCCGGGCGGTGAAATGGATCGCCACGCGGTCCGAGACGTTTCTGTCTGATCACCAGGCGCGCGATCATGTTGCGACGGCGACGCTCGCACTGCATGAGGACGGCCGATTTCTGGCATTGCATGTGGACAGCGTCGCCAACCTGGGCGCCTACATGGCGGGAGGGTCGGGCGCGGTGCAGACCAACCAGTACGCGCATCTGCAAGGCAGCGTGTATGCGGTCCCTGTTATCGGGCTGCATGTGCGCGCGGTTCTGACCAACACGACCCCGATCGGGGTGACCCGGGGGCCTGGGTTTGGCGAGGCGGTCAACATCATGGAGCGGTTGATCGACGCGGCGGCTCGGCAGTGTGGCTTCGACCGGGTCGAGCTTCGCCGGCGCAATCTTGTTCGCTCGACGCCGATGACCAACGCATTGAACTTCATTGTCGACAGCGGTGATTTTCGTGCGCATTTCGATGCTGCCATCGCCAATGCTGATCTGGGCGGGTTCGCGGCGCGGCGCACTGCCAGTGAGGCGGCGGGCAAGCGACGCGGTTTCGGGGTGGCGTGCCATATCAAGGGCACGGGCGGATCGCCGACCGAGAACGTGGATATCCGGTTCGAGGCGGATGGCACGGTTTCGCTGATCACGGGGACTCAGACGATTGGGCAAGGGCATGAGACGACCATGCCGCAGATTTTGGCTGACCGGCTGGGGTTGGAGAATGCCGCTATCAGGCTGGTGCAGGGTGATACGGACCTGATTCCGATGGGCGGCGGGCACGGCAGTTCGCGTGCGACCTATATGGGCGGGACCGCGATTTGGCGGGCTTCGGATATAATCATCGCGAAAGGCAGGACGGTTGCGGCGCGGGCGTTGGAGGCGGCTGAGGCGGATATTGTCTTTGCCGACGGGATGTTCCGGATTTCCGGGACCGATCGCGCCATCGGCTTGCTGGAGACGGCCCGGATCGCGCGTGACAGTAACGAGCCGCTGGATACCTATCACCAGTGGACGCGGGAGGCGATGACGTTTCCCAACGGCACCCATGTCGCGGAGGTCGAGGTTGATCCGGAAACCGGTGCCGTCACGCTGGAACGGCTGACGGCGGTGGATGACTACGGGATTATCGTCAACCCGATGGTTGCGGCTGGGCAGGCGCATGGCGCGATTGCTCAAGGGGCTGGCCAGGCGTTGCTGGAACACGCGGTTTATGATCCGGAGTCCGGACAGCCGATCAGTGGCAGTTTCATGGACTATGCGATGCCTCGGGCCGGGGACCTGCCGAGCTTTGACCTGTCGTTTGCGGGAACTCGGTGCACGACCAATCCGGTGGGGGTGAAGGGATGTGGGGAGGCGGGTGCGATCGCGCTGTTTCCGGCCATCACCAACGCGGTCGCGGATGCCGTGGGGGTTGTGAGTTTGGATGGTCCAGCTTCGGGGTTTGCGGTTTGGCGGGCGATGCAAGACCTGACCGATTAGGCTGGTCGGGTTGGCCGGTGTTGGGTTGTCGCGGTTATCCGGCTACGCGCGACGTCGCATGTCTTGCACTTTGGGTGTTCCGGAGCGTGTGTGGTCGAGGTGTTATCGGTCGTGATTTCGGCGGACGGCTTTGTTACGTAACGGGTTGCCCGCTGATCGGGTGACAGTGCTGCTGGTTTGGGCTTAGGTTGACCTGGTGCGGGACCTGAGCGTGCTGGGTTCTTGTGACCGGTTACGGGAAAGCAGATTCGTTCATGTCACGACTTGTTGTGGTTTCAAATCGTGTTGCGCCGATCCAGGAGGGCGAGGCCACGGCTGGCGGGCTGGCGGCTGGGGTGCTTGATGCGTTGAAGCAGAAGGGCGGGCTTTGGTTTGGCTGGAGCGGGGAGGTCGTGGCGAGCAGCGGGCCGCAGCTTGAACGCACGGTGGGACCGATCACGCTGTTCACGATCGATCTGGTTCGGCAGGACTACGATGAGTTTTACCGTGGTTTTGCCAATGGCACGCTCTGGCCGGTGCTGCATTATCAGATCGGACTCGGGCGTTTCGAGTGGCAGGAATTCGAGGGCTACCGGCGGGTGAATAATCTGTTCGCGGCGGCGCTTACGCCGCTGATCCGGCCGGACGATCTGATCTGGGTGCATGACTATCATCTGCTTTGCCTGGCGGATTCGTTACGAAACCAGGGCCTAGCGAACCGGATCGGGCTGTTCCTGCATACCCCCTTCCCTGCGCCCGGCGTATTCATGACGATCCCGTCGCATGCCGAATTGATCCGCGCCATGTGCGCTTATGACCTGCTGGGGTTTCAGACCGATGTCGACCGGGCGGCGTTTGTCGATTACCTGGTGCGACACGCGGGCGGCGTTGCGATCGAGGGCGACGGCGGCGCGATTTCGGTGTTTGGCCGGGTGGTGCGGACCGGAGTCTATCCAATCGGCGTGCATGTCGATGAGGTGCGGGCTCAGGCGGAGACCCCGGTCAACCGGCGGCAAGCGACGCGGATGCGCGCCAACCTGATGGAGCGGTTGATCCTTTCGGTTGACCGGCTGGATTACTCGAAGGGGCTGCGGCAGCGGTTCGCAGCATTCGAGCGGTTCCTGGCGGAATTTCCGGCGCAGCACGGGCTGGTCACGTTCATGCAGATCGCGCCGCCGTCCCGGTCCGACATCGAGACGTATCAGCGGATTCGGCGGGAATTGGAGGGCGAGGCGGGACGTGTCAACGGGCGGTTTGCCGAGGTGGACTGGGTGCCGTTGCGATATCTGAACCGGAGCTTTCCCCGGAATGTGCTGATGCCGCTTTATGCCGAGGCGCAGGCTTGCCTGGTCACGCCGCTGCGGGATGGCATGAATCTGGTCGCCAAGGAGTATGTGGCGGCGCAGGATCCGGAGGAGCCCGGGGTGCTGATCCTGTCAGAATTTGCCGGTGCGGCGCGTGAGCTTGATGCGGCGTTGCTGGTCAATCCGTACGACGAGGCCGGGATGGCGCAGGCGATCGACCGCGCGCTGTCCATGCCGGTGGAAGAGCGGCAGGAGCGGCATCAGGCGATGCTGAAGGTGATGCGGGTCAACAGTCTGGAGCGGTGGCGCGACCGGTTCGAGGCTGATCTGCGGATGGAATGATGGCGGCCTACCGGGTATCGACAGCCGCCAGAACGTATCTGTTCAGTATCGACAGTGGCACCCAGGCCTGCATGGAGCTGTTGTAGAGGCCGGCGTGGACGAGGACGACGAGGTCGAGAGACGGCACGATGAACAGGCGTTGGCCGCCGTAGCCGACGCCGGCGATCCAGTCGACTTCGCGACCATGTACCAGTGATCGACCGAGCCAGAACTGGTAGCCGTAGAAGTAGAGTTGCTGGCCGTTGATCTGGGGGGATGTGGCGGCCGTGATCCAGTCGGCTGGCACGATCTGCTGGCTGGATGCTCCCCCGGCGGTGGGCCAGGTGCCGTGGTTGAGCACGAGCTGGCCGATTTTCACGAGGTCGCGTGGGCGCATGCGGAGGCCTGACGCGGCGACGGGCTCACCGGATGGAAACTGTCGCCAGTCGGTGTCGGTGATGCCCAGAGGCTCGAACAATTCGCGTCGGGCAAGCGCGTCCAGGGTTTCGCCGGTGATCTTGTGCAGCAGCGCGGCGATGATGGTCGCGGAGCCGCCGCTGTAGTTATAGAACGCGCCGGGCGGTGTTTCGACTGGCTGTTCGAAAATGTAACGAACCGGGTCTGGCGCGTAGTCCATCTTTATTTCGCTATTCGTAGGATTACTGTATGGAATATCTTCGTTCCAGGCTAGGCCCTGCGACATTGTCAGCAGGTGGCGCAGGGTGATCTTGTCTTTCTCGGGCGAGCGCAGATCGGCGTATTCGGGGAACAGCGACAGAACGGGTTGATCAATGCTGGTGACCTGGCCCTTGCCTATCGCGATGCCGAGGACCAATGCGGTCACGCTTTTGCTAATCGAGCGTAGATCGTGTTTGGTCGTGGCGTTGAACGCAATCGGTCCGACGGGATGGCCGAGCTGCTCGTCCTGGTTGGTGAAGTAGTGCTCGAAGACAAGCTTGTCGTGGCGGACGACCAAGACGGCGTGGATGTTGGCCTCGGTCCAGGCGGTGAAGCGTGGTCCGATGCCGCAAAGCGTTTTGGGATCGAGACCGGAGGCGGCGGGGGTGGCAACTTCCCAGCCATCGCCGATGACGGCTGGCGCGCCGCAATCGGTGGCGGGCTGTGCCGCCGCCGCCAGAGGGGCAAGCAGACCCAGCAGCAGGAGGACGATCCTTGGCACGGCGGCGGTCCCTGGTGTCGTTCAGAAGATGTTCAGCGCTGCGTCCTGCAGTAGCATGATCGTCTTGCCGTCGCGAATCGTGCCTAGTTGTATCAGGCCGAGAGCGTCTTCGATTGTTCGTTCGAAGACTTCGATGTCCTCGCCTTCCGACTGGTTGCCGCCGCCGTCGGCGACGCGATCTGACTGGGTATACTGGCCGGTGAAGAAGTGAAGTGTCTCGGTTACTGAACCGGGGCTCATGAACGCTTCGAACACCTTGCGGATGTGGCGGACACGGTATCCGGTTTCTTCTTCAGTTTCAGCGCGAATGCGGTCCTCGGGCGACGCATTGTCGAGCAAGCCGGCTGGGGTTTCGATCAGCAGGTCGGGCCAGCCGGAGACAAAGGCGGGGAAGCGGAACTGGCGGGTGAGTATCACCGTGCGGCGGTTGGGGTCGTAGAGCAGGATCGTGGCCCCATTGCCGCGGTCGTAGGTTTCGCGGCTGAGGGTCTGCCAGACGCCGTCGGCGCGTTGGTAGTCGAAGGTGGTTTTTCGCAAGACATACCAGTCGTCCGACAGGGTTCTGACCTCTTGGATGCGCACTCGGTCGACCAGGTTCATGGGGCACCTATGTTGGGACAGGCACGATGGAACGTGCAATAACGTGCAGAGTCAATTAAATTCATGCACACGCGGATGTGGAGGTCGGGATGCTGACGCAACAGCGTAAGGCGCATATTCTTAAGGTCTTACAACGGGATGGGCAGGTTGTTGCGAAGACGTTGAGTCACGCGCTGAGTTTGTCCGAAGATACAATTCGCCGGGATTTGCGTGAACTGGCGGCCGAGGGTCTGCTGCAGCGGGTACATGGCGGCGCGTTGCCGGCATCGCCCGCCGTGGCCGCGTTCGGGGAGCGGCAGGGGGTGGCGACGGACGGCAAGGTCGCGATTGGGCGGGCAGCCGCCGAGATGGTGCGTCCTGGCCAGGTTGTGTTCGTGGATGGCGGGACTACTGCGATCCAACTGGTCCGGCATCTGCCGCGCGACCTGCGGGCGACGGTCGTGACCCATAGTCCGCATATAGCGATCGAGCTGGTTGATTTCGCCGGGGTGACCGTTGAGGTGATTGGCGGGCGGTTGTTCAAGCACTCGGTGGTCGCCGTCGGCGCGACGGCGATCGAAGCGGTGGGACGCGTCCGGGCGGATGTTTACTTCATGGGCGTGACCGGGGTTCACCCAGAGACGGGGCTGACGACGGGTGACGCGGAGGAGGCGGCGGTGAAACGCGCGCTGTGCCGGTTCGCCGCGGAAACCGTCGTGCTTGCGTCCCGCGAGAAGATCGGTGCGGCGTCCCCGTATGTTGTTGTTCCGGTCAGGGACGTCGGGACGATCATCGTGGAGGCGGCCACGGCTTGCGAAGCTGTTGATGGTTATCGGGCGCTGGGGGTCGAGGTGGTGACGGCGTGAGGGGATCCTGTTGGGTTGCGCCGGGATTGGAAGTACGGGTCGGTTTGACGATATACTGCCCGGTAGTTTCCATGGGAGGAAAGCCGGTGGATATCACACCGCTCACCCGGAACCCCTTTGGGGATTTCGCCGGGGAGGTGACCGGGATCGACCTGACGCGGCCGCTTGGAGCGGCAACAGGTGGCGGCGATCGAGGCCGGCATGGACCGCTTCGCCGTGCTGGTCTTCCACGACCAGCGTTTCGACGACGACACCCAGCTGGCGTTCAGCCGGAATTTCGGCGAGCTGGAGATTTCCTCCGGCGGCGAGATGAGCAAGCCGGAGGACCGGCGGCTGAAGATCGAGATGGCCGATATCTCCAACCTCGATCGCAACAGCAAGTCTGCGCGCAGCCGACGACCGGGTGCGCCTGGGCGCGCTGGGCAACCGGCTGTGGCATTCCGACGCGTCGTTCCGGGCGATTCCGGCGAAATATTCGTTGCTGTCGGCGCGGGTTGTGCCGGGCGCAGGCGGCAATACCGAATTTGCCGACATGCGCGCGGCCTATGACGCGCTCGGACGACGCGACGAAGGCGGAGATCGAGGATCTGGTCACCGAACACTCCAACGCCTATTCGCGCGAGCTGATCGGCTTTCCGCAGGAGGCTTACGGCGGCGGACAACCAGGACAAGCTGCGGCCGGTGCGCCACCGCCTGGTGCGCACGCATCCGGTGACCGGGCGGAAGTCGCTGTATCTGTCCGCCCATATCGGCGACCATCGTCGGCTGGCCGGTGCCGGAGGCGCGGGCGTTCATCCGCGACCTGACGGAACACGCGACGCAGCGGCGTTTCGTCCACGCCCATGCTGGCGGCCATGGGATCTGGTGATCTGGGACAACCGCACCACGATGCACCGCGCGCGGCGGTACAACGATCTGCACGGACGTCCGCGACATGCGCCGCTCCACCATTCGCGGCGACGGCGATGACCGCGCCACAGCAGGAGGCAGCCTGAACCATGACATCAATGTACACGCCGGTGCATCCGGATTTCGTCGGCGAGGTCTCCGGCATCGATATCAGCGCCCCTCTGACCGCGCGATCAGGTCGCGGCGATCGAGGCGGGCATGGATCGTTACGCCGTGCTGGTGTTTCGCGATCAGCCGCTGACCGATGAGCAGCAATGTGATTTCAGCCGCAACTTCGGCGAGCTGGAAGCGACGCTGATCGGCCAGATGGCCAAGCCGGAAGAGCGGCGGCTGGGACCGGTCGAGATGGGCGACATCTCCAACCTCGATCGCCGTCGGCAAGCTGCGCGCGCGCGACGACAACCGGCGGATGTACGCGCTGGGCAACCGGCTGTGGCACTCCGACGCGTCGTTCCGCGCGACCGGCGCGGGCTATTCGCTGCTGTCGGCGCGGGTCGTGCCGGGCCACGGCGGCAATACCGAGTTCGCCGACATGCGCGCGGCCTACGATGCGCTGGATGACGCGACGAAGGCGCTGAGTCGAGGACCTGGTCACCGAACACTCGATCGCCTTCTCCCGCGGCGAACTCGGCTTCGACGACTACGGCGCGGGCAATGCCGACAAGGTGCGCCCGGTGCGGCACAGGCTGGTGCGCACGCATCCGGTGACCGGGCGGAAGTCGCTGTATCTGTCGTCCCATATCGGCGGCATCGTCGGCTGGCCGGTGCCGGAGGCGCGCGCCTTCATCCGCGACCTGACCGAACATGCGACGCAGCCGCAGTTCGTCCATGCGCATCAGTGGCGGGTCAACGACCTGGTGATGTGGGACAACCGCACCGACGATGCACCGCGCCCGCCGCTATCGCGACCTGCAGGAGGTGCGCGACCTGCGCCGCACCTCGATCAAGGGCACCGGGCTGACGGCGGAGCAGGTGCCCGCGATGGCGGCGGAATAAAGGAGGAACCGACATGTCCATCACGATCACCGAACTGACACCTGGCTTTGTGGGCGAGGTTTCCGGCATCGACATCACCCAGCCGCTGACCGCGCGACAGGCGGCGGAGCTGGAAGCCGGCATGGATCGTTACGCCGTGCTGGTCTTCCACGATCAGCGCTTCACCGATGAGCAGCAGAAGGCGTTCAGCCTCAATTTCGGCCCGCTGGAGCAGACCGCCGGCGGCAACGTCACCAAGGCGGCGGACCGGCGGCTGGATCCCGACATGGCGGACGTGTCGAACCTCGGCGCGGATCATAAGCCGCTGGCGCGCGACGACCGGCGGCGGCTGTTCAACCTGGGCAATCAGTTGTGGCACTCCGACAGTTCGTTCCGAGCGATGCCGGCGAAATATTCGTTGCTGTCGGGCCGGATCGTGGTGGATGCGGGCGGCAACACCGAGTTCGCCGACATGCGCGCCGCCTATGATGCGCTGGATGCGGCGACGAAGGCGGAAATCGAAGACCTGGTCTGCGAGCATTCGCTGATCTACTCGCGCGGGACGCTTGGGCTTCACCGAACTGTCGGACGAGGAGAAGCGGATGTTCAAGCCGGTGCGGCAACGGCTGGTGCGGACGCATCCGGTGACCGGGCGGAAGTCGCTGTATCTGTCGTCGCATATCGGCACGATCGTCGGCTGGCCGATGCCGGAGGCGCGCGCCTTCATTCGCGACCTGACCGAACACGCGGTGCAGCCGCAGTTCACCTATGCGCACAAATGGCGGCAGTATCGACCTGGTGATGTGGGACAACCGCGCGACGATGCACCGGGTCCGGCGGTTCGACGAGACCCAGGTGCGCGACATGCGCCGCACGACCGTCGCCGGCGACAGCGTCACCGTTGAACAGATGGCGGCGTGATCATGGATAATCCACGGTGGAAGCGTCGTCCCGAGGGCTCGACCTGGGGCGATTTCGGAGCCGGACGATCAGCTTGGGCGGCTTAACCTGGTGACGCCGGAAAAGGTGCTGCAGGGGATTGCCGAGGTGAAGGCCGGCAAGACGTTCTGTCTGTCGCTGCCGCTGGATTATCCCGGCGGCAACATCATCAATCCGCGCCGGCATCCGCCGGTGCTGCGGCCAACCGAGCGCAACGGGCGGCCGAATCATGAACTATCCGCTGCGCTGCGATGATCCGACCGCGCTGGATGTCGTCTGCGACGATCAGGTGGTGCTGACGCTGCAATACTCGACGCAGTGGGACAGCCTGGCGCATGTCGGGCAGATGTTCGATGCCGATGGCGACGGCATTGCCGAAGACGTGTTCTACAACGGCTACCGCGGCGGGCACGGATATCGTCGGGCCGGTGCTGTTATGATGCGAAGGGCAACCAGACGCCGACCAATGAGGCGTCCGGGCGCTCGGCGGCTTGGGGTCGAGAACATGGCGGTGTCCTGCGTGCAGGGTCGCGCTGTGATGATCGACCTGGAGGCGCATTTCGGCCGGTCCGGCAAGGTCGTCGGCTATGAGGACCTGATGGGCGTGCTCGACAAGCGACAAGGTTGTCGTCGAGCCGGGTGATTTCGTCTGCATCCGCACCGGGTTCGCGCAGTTGCTGCTGGATATGAAGAAGCAGCCGGATCCGAAGGTGCTGTTCTCGACCACATCGGCGTTTGATGGGCGGGACGCGAGGCTGCAGCAATGGGTCACGGACAGCGGCGCGGTGGCGCTGCTGGCGGACAATTACGCGGTGGAAGCCAGCCCCGCCCGTCCCTGCGCGGATGACTATTGCGCGATGCTGCCGCTGCACGCGCACTGCCTGTTCAAGCTGGGCTGCTACCTGGGCGAGATGTGGTACCTGACCGAACTCGCGGACTGGCTGCGAGCGAACGGCCGTAATCGCTTTTTGTTGACGGCGCCGCCACTGCGTTTGCCGGGCGCCGTTGGATCGCCGGCAACGCCCGTGGCGACGGTCTAGTCTCGCCGAGCAGAGCCGGCCGATACGCAGGACGTGGCCAACTCACACGACGAAACGCATTCGCTGTGTGATCCGCGCTTCCCTGCGATCGGACATCAGGCGGAGCCATCGGACAGGTCCATGGATTTGGCGCGCAGGCTGTCTGCCAATGCCTGCGCGCCCCCCCTGGCCAGCAGGCGGCGGAAATCCGAGCGTTGGACCGCGACGCGGCTGATTGAACCGTCGGCCAGGACGTCCACCGCTCGCCAGCCCTTGCCGCCTTCGCGCATCACGTAATCCAATTCGTGCGTATCGCCTTTTGGGGGAATGATGCGCGTTTGCACGACCTGCTCGTTGCCGACTGGCCGCGTGTCCGGGCTGACCTCGAACCGCTGTCCGTTGAACGCGTCGAAGCTGTTGACGTAGGAGGCGATCGTGTAACGGCGAAAGGCTTCGGTCAGCATCTTCTGCTGATCCGGGGGCAAGGTTGACCAGGGAGCGCCGACCAATTCCTGCAGGATGGCTTGCAGATCGAATGTCCGGTCGACGACTGGCGCCAGCATATCGAACCGCTGTGTGAACGGTGTTCCCGGGCCAGCCTTCATCGCCTGCAGGAGGCCGTTCACGAGATGCTGAATTGGTTCGACTACTGCCTGCTCGCTGATGGCCCGGGCTGGCGGTGTCATGCCCATCATCACTGCCGCGCTGGCCGTGACGAGCAAGCCACGGCGGCCAAAATGTAATGCGCTCATCAAAACGATCCTCCCCACGACTTTGGTCACAATCGAGGAACTTATGTTGGGGTGCCGCCTGACATCATCCAGATACAATAGCGCGGTTGTCTTGGCCGCATGCTTTCGGCTGCGTATCGGCTCACGTTTTTGTGTTCATTGATTTGCCAGATCACGCCTAGCTTCATTGGGTTAATGGAAGATCACGGCGTCGTTAGTGGGAGACTTGACTTTGACGATTACGACTGCGGCCCTACGCTTGTCAGACACTATCGCCGATTTCCTCGGGTTTCTGGACCGGCCGCTCGATGCTGATGCGCTGATACAGATCGCAAGCCGGCAGACGGGCCTGAGCGATTTTGGTGAGACATCGTTCATTGGGCCGCTGACCAGGCTGCTGAGCGCCATATCGGCGGAGTCGGCGCTGAGTTTGGTGGGACGTAGCGCCACACGGTGGGACATCGTCCGTTTCCTGTCCAACCTCCTGTTCATACAGGACGCCATGCGCAAAAATCCCGAGATCGGTGCGGCATCTGTTCGCCAGCCGATCTTCATCACCGGGTTGCCGCGGAGCGGGACGACGTTCTTGCACCGTTTGATGCTGACGGATCCGGCAAATCGTGCGCCGGCCGTGTGGGAGACGATTTATCCGTCCCCCGTTGCCGGCACACGTGAGCAGACGGATCGCCCGAGTCGCGCGGCAGTTAAGAATGTTCGAGTGGCTGGCTCCGGAATTTCGTGCGCTCCATCCGCTGGAGCCGACGTCTCCGCAGGAGTGCAGTGAGATCACGGCGCATGTTTTCCGCAGCCTGCGGTTCGATACAAACTATGATATTCCGTCCTATCGGAACTGGCTGGATGCGGATGTCCTGCGACAATCTGCCGGCCTATCGTTTCCACAAGCGATTCCTGCAGTATTTACAGCATCACGATGGGGTCGAGCAGCGATGGGTGCTGAAGTGTCCCGAGCATCTTTTTGCATTGCCGGCGATACGGTCAGTTTATCCGGATGCAAGGCTGGTATTCGTGCATCGGGACCCTGTGAAGGTTTTGTTGTCCCAGGCTCGGTTGACCGAGGTTCTGCGCCGTCCGTTTGCCCGCCGACTTGATCCACGGACGCTTGGTCCGCACGAGAGCCGGCGGTGGCTGGACGGCACACGTCGTATGATCGCGATCGGCGATGACGCCGGATTTCCTGATCCTGTATGCCATATTCACCACATGGATTTGATCAGCGATCCAGTCAGCACGGTCGAGGCGGTATACCGGCATTTCGGTATGCCACTGGCATCGGAGACGGTGAGTGGGATCGAGGAACTGGTCGCCGCGAAGCCGCGGGGCGGTTACGGGGCGCACAGCTATCACTTCGAGGACCACGGTCTGGACCAGGAGCGGGAGCGTGCGAAGTTCCGTCCCTATATGGTTCGCTTCGGTGTCACCGCTGAAGCGGCCCCTCAACGACGCAAGAAGCTTGTGCCGGAGCCTGCGTCGGGCGGTCGAGAGCGGACGCTTTCCTAGGCAGCCAGTTGGCTACGGTTGAGCCGATGCGGGCTGCCGGTTTTGAGTGATGTGCCGGTCCCTTGCGGTCGCCGTATGATGCAACGACTGCAAGGGCTGGGGTGCTAGCAGGCGTTCGTGGACTGCAGCCGGGCTGCCAGACGACGCGCCCTGACGCGTTCCAGCGTGCGCTGGATGGCGCCGCGGATGCCAGGCGTGGACCGGCGCGGCACGGGTGCAACATCCCACGGTAAGCGGGCGGCTTCGGCGATTGCCGTCGAGGCAGACAGGCCGATGTCCGTCAGTTCTCGCGGCGACAAATCCGGTAGTGCCTGGCGAGTCAGGTATGTCCGCAGCGCCAAGCGTACCAAGGCGACCAGACGGCCGGAGTTCGCTTGGCTGGCCGCAGGGCGGGCCGAGGCGAAACGGGGCATCATGAGGTCAGACATCGTGGTGGTTCCTGAGTGATTGATCGACAAACGGCATTATCGGTTGATTACCGAAATCAGTAAAACGAATTGCATTGATGGCTTCGATCAAATAGATTGATGACGATGTTAACCACACCGAACCTTGATCCCGAACTGCTCCGCGCTTTCCAACTCATTGCCGACGGCTACAGCTTTACCCGGGCGGCCGATCTGCTCGGGCGGACCCAGTCCGCGGTTTCGATGCAGATCAAGCGGCTGGAGGAGATCCTGGGGCACCCGGTGCTGACCCGCGGCAGGGGCGGCGGGATCACGTTGACGGCGCATGGCCGTTATCTGCTGGATCGGGCGCGGCAGATCCTGGCGCTGAACGATGAGATCATGACCACCTTCAGGGCGCCGGTGATTTCGGGCACGGTGCGGCTGGGAACGCCTGACGACTACGCGCTGTCGCATATTCCGGGCGTGTTGCGGCGGTTTGCCGAGACGCATCCCGCGGTGCAGGTGGACGTGTTGTGTTCATCGTCGACCGATCTGGTAGAGAAGCTGAAGGCCGGTGAACTGGACCTGACATTGGTCTCGGATGGCAATCAGCCGCGAAACTGGCTTTCGGTGCCACTGTGGCGGGGGCCGCTGATGTGGATCACCTCCACACGGTATGCGCCGCATCGGCAGGACCCGTTGCCGCTGGCGCTGGCGCATGACAATTGCGGCTGGCGTGCTTCGGCGCAGGCTGCATTGGGCAAGGCGGGCATCCGTTACAGGATCGCCTATCTGTCGGGCACGCAGGTCGGTACGCATGCGCCGGTGCTGGCGGGTCTGGCAGTGACGGTATCGGCGCTGACGGTGCTGCCTGACGGTGTGAGGGCGATGCGGGCCGATGAGGGTCTGCCGAAACTGCCGGAGTTCGGCATTGTCATGTTGAAGGGGCGTGATGCGACGCAGCCGGTGACGGATGCTCTGGCGGCGCATATCGAGGATCGGTTTCGGCTTGATTTCACGTCCGTGGCGGCGTGAGAGCTTCGCATTCGGGCGGGCGGATTTCGACAGTCGGCTTCGGTGGAGCGCGGTTATTGCGGCTTCATGTTACACTTCTCCGACCTGAAGTATCGTTGGCCTGACCCGAGTAGTCCGGCTGGCAAAGTTGCTCGCACGCACAACGGGCTAGAGACAGATCTCAGGTATATCTTTGTTTGCACGGGATCTTTGCTTGCATGGACGGGGGCCGCGGATGGTGCATGACGCGCTGCGGCGGCCACGGGTTGTGGCGGACCGCAGCGACCGTTGCAGCCGAATCAGTGCGATATAATAATGTATTTTGGCACACCTCGACCCGTCAGCTATTCAGCAGCACATTTTCTGGTCTCGGCGGAATTTCGCCGCGTTCCACGCGCAGGACTTGTCGGGTCAGCATTTCATGGGTTGGGGCGTTTACCCCCACGCGTGCGCCTTCGTCGGCAATGAAGCCGTTCATGAACTCGATCTCGGTTCGGCGGCCTTTTTCCATGTCCTGTGCCATGGATGGCCGCTGATAGTCGCTGCGTTCGGCCTGGCCAGCGCCGCCTTCTGTCATCAGGCGTTCGATTTCGGCGTATGAGGCGGTGTCGCCCTCCATCGCCTTTGCCAACATCTCGTATGGCAGCGCACCGACTTTTCCCAGTTTGTATCCCAGCTTTTGACCGACACGCACGGCCTCGCCACCAAGCTGGATACAGACCCGACGGACGGCGGCATGATGATCGCGGGCGTTGCCGCCCATGCCGGTCGCGGCTGACACCCCGTTGCGCATTCCGTTCACGCACAGCTTGGTCCAGCGCTCACCCCATAGGTTGTCGGTGGCTTTCGCTGCGTCGATGCTCGACATGATCTCCGCGATCTCCTGCGACCGCCTGGTTATCTTGCCGCTTGGCTCGCCGACGTAAAATGAGGTGATATCCGCACGTTTCGCATAGCCACGCCGGATGTGGCCGGGTTGGTAGAGATCGACGCCGACCCCGCCGGTGACGATGCAACCCAAGGTGCGGCCCCAACCGACGACACCGGCGACACGCTCCTCATTGATGCAATTTTGCATCGACACCACGCAGCCGGAGGCCGACAGATACTGCCGGATCAGGGTGGTGGCCCACACCGTGTCATACGACTTGACCGAAATGAACGCGATGTCGATCGGCTTCTGCTTGGCCAGGTTCTGCACTTCGGTCAGGTGCATGGCATTGACCTTCACGGTCATCCGCTCCTGCGGCGTCATCCCGAAGATCTCCATCCCGTGCGCCTTCATCTGCTCGACATGCTCGGGCCACGGATCGATCAGGGTGACATCGTGGCCTGCCGCGGTCATGTGAGCGCCCGCGTAGCCGCCGACCGCGCCGGCACCGATTACGGCGATACGTTTGGACATCGTCTCGTTTCCTCTTGACTCAAGATCCGTTTACAGGGGAACGCGAAAGGGCGCATGGCACCTTCAATTCCATTTTTCTACGCCGGCGGGCAAAGGTCAGGCGCGCATCTCCTTCCCGGTCTCGCGCATCAGGATCGCCGCGTGGGCGCCCGTCACCGCGGCATGATAGGCGACCGCTCGCGGCGACATGTCGGCGTCCGGACGCTCCTCGGGTTCGAAATGACCGTAGGTGTCGACGCCGCGCACCAATGTGGCGTGGTCATGTGCGCCGGCGATCTGCCGCACTGTGGTCGGGATGTAGCGGATGGCGAAGCCGATGCGCCGCTGGCCGGAGGGGTTGGGATCGGACCCGTGGATCAGGCGCACGTGGTGCAGCGACATTTCTCCGGCCGAGAGCTCCAGCATCTCGGCCTGGCGTTCGTCGACCTCGACCATGATCTCCTGACCACGGCTGAGCAGGTTCTCGGGCCGGAACGTATCATGGTGCGGCACCTGGTCCAGCTTGTGACTGCCGGGGATGACCCGCATCGCCCCGTTGGCGGCCATGCTGTCGGATAGCGCCACCCAAGCCGTAACGACATCGGCGGGATCGAGGCCCCAGTAGGTCGAGTCCTGATGCCAGGACACGAATCCCGGATTGCGTGGCTCCTTGATAAAGAAAGACGAGCCCCAGCATAGGATGTTCGGGCCGATCACATCCTCGACGGCGTCAAGAATGCGTGGATGGCGCACGAGATCGTTCAGCCAGGTGAACAGCAGATGCGATTTATGGCGCAGCTTGCCTTCCAGGATTCCAGCCCCGGCCTCGAACGATTCGAGCCTGGCGCGCAACGCATCGGCCTCGGCGCGGGGCAGGACCCGGACCGGGGCAAAATAACCTTGGTCCCGATACTGGCGAACCGCCGCCTCGTTCAGCATTTTCATCACATCACCTCCGCTTGGCCTCGAGCCGGCCGGAGCGCGCCCAACGTAAGCGGCAAGCGCGCTCTATCCCATTGTTTCAGCGAACAACTTAACCAGACCAGGTTTCCAGTCCGGCAGATGTTGCCCTATCGAGGACGAGCATGAGAAACGGTGCCGATGAAAGTCAACCCGCCGACCCCGGCGCCGCCACGTTGGAAACGCGTCCCTGGGACGCGGTCATCATAATCTTCGGCGCGGCGGTGCGGCCCGACGGCACCCCGAGCCCAACGTTGCGCCACCGGGTCGAGGCGGCGGCGCGGTTCGGGCGTTCGTTCGCGCGGCCGCTGTTCATCCCGACGGGAGCCAAAGGTCGCTACGGTGATGCCGAGGCAACGGTGATGGCGCGTGTGCTGCAGGAGGCGGGCTTTCCCGAGGGCGCGATCTGGCAGGAGAAGACCGGCACGGACACGCTGTCGTCCGTGCGGGCTGTTACGAGGATGGTGCGGGGCAAGTCGCCGGTTTATGCCTGCACCAGCGCCTATCATCTGCCGCGCTGCCTGGTGCTGCTGCGGCTCGCGGGGGTGCGAAGCCGAGCGTGCCCGCCGCCTGCGGTTCCGGCGGCGACGGGCATGGGGATTGCGCTGGTACTGGCGCCTGCGCGAGACCCCGCCCTGCCCTACGACGTGCTGCTGATGCTGTGGCTGCGCACTTTGGGCAGGGTGTGACCGACTGGGGAAAGGTAGCCGAAGCTTCGCGTTTGATTGCGCCTGGTCGCGTCGTTTGAGAGGCGATGCGCGAATGAGGCTGGGGCCCCACTTCCGGCGATCCCGCTCAGGCTCCGAACCTGACGTTTGTCATGGTGAGAAACGTCAGGCTCGGGATACTCGCCGCTTGGTCTCCGCCGTGCCGGTCGCGGGGAAGCTCGCCGACGGACGTTGACGAACTTCTGACCCGGCGCTCCAGGTTCCGGCGCGTTGTCAGCGCTCGTTTTCGTCGGTGTCGGTCTCGACCTCGATGTCGCCGCTGATGACGTCGGCATCGTCCTCCAGATCGTCGGCCGCTTCCAGGACGTCTTCTTCCTCGACATCCTCGACGCCTTCGACCTCCACATCCACGTCCTCGGGCGCGGGCGTCGGCTTCTTCGGACGCTTGTCCTCGACGACGTTACCGCCGGTGCGGCGCGGACGCGGCTGCTCGATCGGCTGTTCGGTGCCGCATTTCGGACAGACCGCTGGCGACTTGGTCAGGTCGTAGAATCGCGTGCTGCACGCGACGCAGACCCGTTTGGTGCCGAGTTCAGGCTTAGCCATGAGTATAAAAGGCCCTTCGTGACAGGGTAGATGCCCGCTGGGGCTTTGAATGAGAGCCGGCGCCCATGCCACCACGGCGGCCGCGCTGTCAAATGGCTTATCGCTTTGCCTCGTGGTATCCGGGCTGAACGAAAGCCGATATCAATCGTCGGAACACCGCTCGCAATCGCTTCTCATGCCACGATCTCATGCCACAGACCGGACCCGCCATGGACGAAGCTGCCCCAAGCCCGCTTGTTTCCGCCCGGCCGCCAGGCCCGCTGAACGGCCGGATCGCCGTGCCGGGCGACAAGTCGATCAGCCATCGCGCGCTGATGTTCGGCGCGCTGGCGATCGGCGAGACCCGCATCACCGGCCTGCTGACCGGGGAGGACGTGCTGCGCACCGCCGCCGCCATGCGCGCGCTGGGCGCCGAGGTCACGCATGATCGCGGACGGCATCTGGCGGGTCGCCGGGCGTGGCATCGGCGGCCTGACCGAACCGGCCGATGTGCTGGATATGGGCAATTCCGGCACCGCGGCGCGACTGCTGTGCGGCATCCTCGCCAGCCATCCGCTGTTCGCCGTGATGACCGGCGATGCCAGCCTGCGCCGCCGCCCGATGCGCCGGGTGATCGATCCGCTGACCGCGACCGGCGCGCGCTTCCTCGCTCGCGAAGGCGGCCGGCTGCCGCTGGCGATCGAAGGGGCGCGCGACGCGTTGCCGCTGGATTACCGCGTGCCGGTTCCGTCGGCGCAGGTGAAGTCGGCGGTGCTGCTGGCCGGGCTGAATGCGCCCGGGATCACGCGCGTCGAGGAACCGGAGGCGACCCGCGATCACAGCGAGAACATGCTGCGCCACTTCGGCGCCACCGTCCGTGTCGAGATCAGCGGCGACCGGCCGGATCATCGAGCTGCAGGGCCAGCCGGAGCTGCGGGCGGCCGATGTCGTGGTGCCGGGCGATCCGTCCTCGGCGGCATTCCCGCTGGTCGCCGCGTTGCTGGTGCCGGGCAGCACGGTCACCATTCCGGCGGTCGGGCTGAATCCGCTGCGCACCGGGCTGTTGCTGTGCCTGGAGGAAATGGGCGCCGACGATCGTCGATCCAGCAACCGGCGGACCGAGGGCGGCGAGCCGGTCGGCGACCTGGAAGTCACCGCCGGCCCGCTGCGCGCGGTCGATGTGCCGGCCGAACGCGCGCCCAGCATGATCGACGAGTATCCGATCCTGGCGGTCGCGGCGGCGCTGCGCGACTGGCACGACGCGGCTGCGCGGGTTGAAGGAACTGCGGGTCAAGGAGAGCGACCGGCTGGCGGCGACCGCCGCGCTGCTGAGCGGTGAACGGCGCCAAGGTCGAGATCGAGGGCGACGACATGATCATCCATGGCACCGGCGCGCCGCCGGCCGGTGGCGGCGGTGGTCGCAACCCACATGGACCACCGCATCGCGATGTCGGCCCTGGTGCTGGGGCTGGCCACGGAGGCGCCGGTCACCGCCGATGACGCCGGGTTCATCGACACCAGCTTCCCGGGTTTCGTCGACCTGATGAACGGTATCGGCGCCGCGATCCGGACCGTCGCGTGACGATGAAGCCGATCATTGCGATCGATGGGCCGGCCGCGGCGGGCAAAGGCACGCTCGCCCGGCGTCTCGCCGCGGCGTTGGGGTTGCCCTACCTCGACACCGGCCTGCTGTATCGCGCGGTCGGCCGGCGTGTGCTGGATGCGGGCGGCGATCCGGGCGATCCGGCCGACGGCCGAAAGCGCGGCCCGGTCGCTGCGGCCGGCGGATCTGGAGCGTTCCGATCTGCGCGGACCGCAGGCTGATGCGGCGGCGACGTCGGTTGCATCGGTCTCCGGCGTGCGCGCCGCGCTGCTTGACGTTTCAGCGCGATTTCGCCGCGCGAGACGGCGCGGTGCTGGACGGCCGCGACATCGGCACGGTGATATTTCCCGACGCCGCCGCGAAGCTGTTCGTCACCGCGAGCCTGGCGGAGCGTGCGCGCCGGCGCTGGCTGGAGCTGCGCGCCAAGGGGATCGAGCGTCGACATCGCCACGGTCGAGGAGGACATGCGCCAGCGCGACGCGAAGGATGCGGCGCGGGCGACGGCCCCGTTGCGGGCGGCGGATGATGCTTCCGGCTCGATACCAGCGAGATGGATGCCGAGGCGGCTTTCCAGGCGCGCTTGCTTTCGTACGCACACGGATCGATAGATTGGATGATACGCAGCGGACGACGCTCAGGTAATGGGTATGGCGCCGGATGATGTAGACGCTTACAATTGTGCGATGGTTCCGAGGGAATGATGGCGACACTCCAACCCGGCTCCCGACACCGTCGATGCCTACCAGACGCGCTCGATCATGTGGTCGTGCGGCTGCGGTTGATCGGCCAGATGGAAGCGTGGACGATCCGCAGCGAGAGCGTGCTGCCGGCTGGACGCAAGACCCGAGCGCTGCTGGCCAGCATCGCGATGGCGGCGCCGCGGCCGGTGCTGCGGGGCCGTCTGGCCGAACAGCTCTGGAGCCGCCGGCCCGAGGAGCAGGCGCGGGCGTCGCTTGCGGCAGGAAATTCATCGTCTGCTGGACGCACTGTCGCCGGCGGAAACCGACATCCTGATGATCACGCGCGATCATCTGACCCTGCGGCCGGGCGCGGTGTGGATCGACGTCGAGGAAGTGATGCGGGCAACGGCGGCGCAGCCGGCGTCGCTGGCGCTGCTGGACGGCGACCTGCTGGAGGACCTGGACGGCATCGATCCGAACTTCGATGCCTGGCTGAATACCGAGCGCGAACGGCTGCGCGACCGGGCGCGCGGCATCGCCGAGTCGATGCTGAAGGACGATCTGGAGCCGGACGCGGCAATCGCCGCGGCGCAACGGCTGCTGACGATCGACCGCTCGCATGAAGGTGCCTGGCGGGCCCTGATGAAGGCGCATGCCGCGCGTGGCGAACGCGGCCTGGCGGTGCAGGCCTATGACCGATGCAGGGCGGTGCTGGCGGATATGCTGGATGCGGCGCCGTCGGTCGAGACGCAGAAGCTGTTGAACGAGATCAGGGGCCCGTCGCATAGCCGGCTGCCGCTGCGGCCGCCGCAGCCGGTCGAGACCGCCGCCTCCGCCGCGCCGGTCGCCGGTCGCGCCGCAGCCGCCGGCGGCGCCGGCGGATGAGCTGCTGCCGGCGCCGCGCAAGCGCGAGAGCTCGGTGCGCGCGCGGTGGCGCCCATATCGGCGTGATGCCGTTCCGCCTGGTCGGCATGCCCGACGAGGACGCGCATCTGGCGCCCGGTCTGGCGGACGAAATCACCAACGCGCTGTCGCGGTTCCGCTGGATGTTCATCGTGTCGTCCAATTCGCTGGGGCGGTTCGCGGCGGACAACCGGGACGAGGCGGCGATCAGGCGCGAATTCGGGCTCGACTTCCTGCTCGACGGGTCGGTGCAGCGGGCCGGCAGCAAGATCCGGATCAGCCTGCGGCTGCTGGACCTGCGGGCCAACAACCAGATCGTCTGGGCGCGCCGCTTCGACCGGGAAACCAACGATCTGCTGTCGCTGCAGGACGAGATCGCGGCCGAGGTGGTGGCGCAGATCGATCCGGAAATCCTGCTGATCGAAGCGAAGCGAAGCATCAGCCGCGGCCAGGTCGATGCCACGGCTTACGACTATATGCTGCGGGCGATTCCGCTGATCGGGCGGATGGAGCATGAGCCGTTCATGCAGGCCGGGCGAGTATCTGGCCGCAGGCGATCGCGCTCGAACCCGATTATGCCGCGGCCTATGCGTGGTACGCCTACTGGCACATCTTCCTGTGTCGGCCAGGGCTGGGCCGACCATCCCAAGGCCATGATGGAACGGGCCGGTGAACTGGCCGAACGGGCCATCGTGCTCGATCCGTTCGATGCGCGCGGGCTGGCGATCAGCGGCCATGTGCGGGCGTTCCTGCATCGCCGGCTGCAGGAGGCGATGGTGCTGCACGAGCGCGCGCTGTCGCTCAATCCCAACCTGGCGATGGCGTGGGCGCTTTCGGCGGTCACCCATGCCTATGCCGGCGACCCGGACGAGGCGGAGCGGCGCAACAACCGCTACAAGAAGCTGTCGCCGCTCGACCCGCATGCGTTCTTCTTCGATGCCTTCTTCGTGCTGATCCACCTGATGAAGCGCGACTACGAAGCCGCGGTGGAAATCGGCCGGTCTGTCAGCCAACTCAATCCCGCGTTCACGGCGACCTACAAGCCTTATCTCGCGGCGCTGGGTCATCTGCATCGTGACCAGGAAGCGGCTACGGTCCGTCGCCGGCTGCTGGCGCTGGAGCCTGACTTCACCATCGAGCGGTTTCTGGAGACCAACCCGATGGAGCGTGAAAGCGACAGGATGCAATACGCCGAAGGGCTGCGCCTCGCCGGTATCCGCGAGCGTGATCCGCCGGCTGCCAATGCGCCGATCATCCTTCGCCCCGGCCTGGGTTAGAGCGACCTCAACCGGGTGCTGCCGCCTCAGATTGAGGGAAATGCGGGCCGGACGTGAGCCGGGGCGCGTCCATGCGGCGCGCCTGGACGAGGGCTTTGTCAGCGAATTGCTGAGACGGCTATCGGCGTGGTGACGGCGGCGACGATCTGCCGGGCGAGGGCCTGGGTTACGCAGAGGTAGCCAAGATCGTTGTGATGCAGGCCGTCGGAGGCGATGAACAGGCCGGGCTTCGCGCCCTCATCGGACCAGGCATCCATCAGGTGGCTGCGGGAGAACAGGTTCACGCCGGTTTCGTGTGGCGACGTGACGCAAGCGAGTCTTCGAGGATGATGTGGTCCACCGCCGCCAGCACTTTCGGGCGAGCGCTGGTTGTCCATCAGGATCACGTCGATTCCGGCCTTGAGCAGGCGGTTCACGCCTTCCTCCACCATGCGGTGGAATTCGAACGGGTCGGCATGGCGCATCGCGCCGTTGGCGCCGACCTGCCAGATCACCAGCTGCGGATGCACGGCGATGGCGTCGGTATCGAGACGCGCGAGTTCCTCGGGCGCATCCTGGCCGCCGATACCGCGGTTGATCACGGCGAAATGGGCGGCGGGCAGGGCCTTGTTCAGTGCGGCCTGCAGCACGGCTGGATAGGTATGGGCGCTGTCGGAGGCCATGACGCCTTGGGTTGAGGATGAGCCGATGGCGACGATCAGACCTTCGGTCCGTGCGGCAACGGCTGCGCGGAGATGCGGCAGGTGCAGGGTTTCCATCATCGGGTCGGCTGGACAAGTGGTGCGCGGCCTGGCCGGCGGATCGGGATCGATAGTCCGATCAGGCAACAAATGAGCTTTTAGAATCAAATTTTGGCCCCGGCGTGGCGGTATCAAGCATTTCGTCATGATGACTTGATGGTGGAAACTCAAGCGCATGTCCAGCGGCGTTCAATTCGCCTGCTGATTTGTCGTCGGTTGCGCCTTCGGCGCTGCGCCGCTTGCGTGCGGCGGCCGCGTACTGGCCGCGGGGGCGCACGACCTGGACGTGCGGGCGGACCACGGTATCGTAATAATCGTCCCAATCCTCGGGCGTAAACTGGGCCAGGTCCGGCACGATTTCATAGTTGTTTAGTGTTGCGTCCTCGTAAACATGGCGCGGAATTGGTTGCACCTGTAGCAGCGGATAATCCGGCTTGAAGTCAATTGGCACGTTGGTCTTGGTCAGCCGCAGGTTGGTGATCAGCGGACCGAACCAGCGATCGGTTTCAACGATGCCCTCGAACAATTCCCATCCGCCGCTGCGTGGGAGGTTGGCGGGGGCCCGAACCAGCAGGCTCCATCCGGGTGCGGTGCGAACCACGAGGCCCGTCCAAAGCTGGATCAGGCCGGGTTCCTGCAGAGCGCCGAGGAAGGGCGGGGAGAATTGCTTGATCTCCTCCGGGGCGGTCGCGTCGAAATATTCGCGGTAACCGGGAAATCCGGCGACCGAATTGAGCGGGAGCCACTCGCCCGCACCCTCGAATGTCCACATGACATCGTGGCCGTCCCATTGGAGGGAGAAGCCGATCGGCGGGAACAGGTAGTAGCCGAAGGCGGCGGCAGAGGTGGCGGGTTCGCAGTAGCGGAATGCGCGGGTGGGGAGGGATCCGGCGGCGGACCGGTCAGCCCGCTGCGGCATCCGAGCTGTTGGGATCATGCGGTGGAAGGTGACAAGTTTCGGCTTGGCACTTGGCTTGTCCGTGGCGCCGGCGGGGGCCGAAATGCTCACGTCAGCGGATCCTTGGGCATTGAGCGACAACAGATTTGGCGTCTCGGGCACGGTCGGTAACCTTGGAGTTCGGGTAGCCGGATATCGCAAGGTTGGTAATGCCGGTTTCAGCGCGCCATCGCAAGCGTTGGGGCGAAGGCGCCGTGGCGGACTTTGGACGCGTCGGTGGCGGCCAGCGTCGGGGCGAACGCGCCGAGGCGGACCTTGGAGGCGTCGGTGGCGGCGAGGGTCGGGGCGAACGCGCCGAGGCGGACTTTGGACGCGTCGGTCGCAGCGAGGGTCGGGGCGAACGCGCCGAGGCGGACTTTGGAGGCGTCGGTGGCGGTCAGGGTCGGGGCGAACGCGCCGAGGCGGACTTTGGAGGCGTCGGTCGCAGCGAGGGTTGGGGCGAACGCGCCAAGGCGGACTTTAGAGGCGTCGATGGCGGCGAGGGTCGGGGCGAAGGCGCCGAGACGGACTTTGGAGGCATCGGTCGCGGCCAGTGTCGGGGCGAAGGCGCCGAGGCGGACTTTGGAGGCATCGGTCGCGGCCAGCGTCGGGGCGAAGGCGCCGAGGCGGACCTTGGAGGCGTCGGTGACGGCCAGTGTCGGGGCGAAGGCGCCGAGACGGACTTTGGACGCGTCGGTGGTGGCCAGTGTCGGAGCGAACGCGCCGAGGCGGACCTTGGAGGCGTCGGTGGCGGGCAGTGTCGGGGCAAACGCGCCGAGACGGACTTTGGAGGCATCGGTGGCGGCCAGTGTCGGGGCGAAGGCGCCGAGACGGACTTTGGAGGCATCGGCCGCGGCGAGTGTCGGAGCGAAGGCGCCGAGGCGGACTTTGGACGCGTCGCTGGCGGCGAGTGTCGGAGCGAACGCACCGAGACGGACCTTGGAGGCGTCGGTGGCGGCCAGTGTCGGGGCGAAGGCGCCGAGACGGACTTTGGAGGCATCGGTCGCGGCCAGTGTCGGGGCGAAGGCGCCGAGGCGGACCTTGGAGGCATCGGTGGCGGCCAGTGTCGGGGCGAAGGCGCCGAGACGGACTTTGGAGGCATCGGTGGCGGCGAGTGTCGGAGCGAACGCACCGAGACGGACTTTGGAGGCGTCGGTGGCGGCCAGCGTCGGGGCGAACGCACCGAGACGGACTTTGGAGGCGTCGGTGGCGGCCAGCGTCGGGGCGAAGGCGCCGAGACGGACTTTGGAGGCATCGGTGGCGGCAAGCGTCGGGGCGAACGCGCCGAGGCGGACTTTGGAGGCGTCGGTGGTGGCCAGTGTCGGGGCGAACGCGCCGAGGCGGACTTTGGAGGCATCGGTCGCAGCAAGTGTCGGGGCGAAGGCGCCGAGACGGACCTTGGAGGCTTCGACAGTGGAAATCAGAGAGTTGATGTTTGAGAAGGCTGACATCGGCGTGACCTTTCTGTAACTATATTTCCAACTTCGTGAACCGCTCGGGAAACCATTTGCGATCCGTTGATGGAAGAATATTCACAGAATGAAAATATCTATTATCGTTTTTTTGACGTTATCTTAACGTCAAATCGACGTCGGTCGCGATTTGAGCGAAAAGTAGGGTGGAGCGGTATGCGCGGCGGCGCGACCGATTAAGGCGGCCGTCTCATTTAGAAATTGCTGCTCAGGCTGCCTTCTAGGCGTCCGTCCCAATATTGGGACATATTTCCAACGTCAGTGACTATCAAGTCGCACAAAAAGAAACTCGGCCGCCTGAAGGCGACCGAGTCTCAGAAATTACAATCGTTAAAAGCGTTTGATCAGGCTGCGGTGCCGCCAATCGTCAAGCCGGAAAGTTTCAACGTCGGCTGCCCAACACCCACCGGCACGCCCTGCCCGCTTTTACCGCAGGTGCCGATTCCCGGATCCAGCGCCATGTCGTTACCGATCATCTGCACCTTGGTGAGCGAATCCGGGCCATTGCCGATCAGCGTCGCGCCTTTGACCGGGGCCGTGACCTTTCCGTCCTCGATCAGGTAGGCCTCGCTGGCGGAGAACACGAATTTGCCCGGACGTGATATCCACCTGGCCGCCGCCGAAGTTAACGGCGTAGAGGCCACGTTTGACGGATGCGATCATCTCCTCCGGCGTATGCGATCCGCCCAGCATGACCGTGTTCGTCATGCGTGGCATCGGTGCATGGGCGTAGGACTGCCGGCGGCCGTTGCCGGTCGCGCGCATGCCCATCAGCCGCGCATTCAGCCGGTCCTGCAGGTATCCGACCAGGATACCGTCCTCGATCAGCACGGTTCGGCTGGTCGGGGTGCCCTCGTCATCGACCGTCAGGCTGCCGCGGCGATCGGGCATCGTGCCGTCATCGACCACCGTGACGCCGGGCGAGGCGATGCGCTTGCCCATCAGGTCGGCGAACGCCGATGTCTTCTTGCGGTTGAAATCGCCTTCCAACCCATGACCGATCGCCTCGTGCAGCAGGATGCCCGGCCAGCCGGACCCCAACACGACGGGCATCTCGCCTGCGGGTGCGGGCCGGCTGTCGAGGTTGACCAGCGCCTGGCGCAACGCCTCGTCAACGGCGCCTCGCCAGGTGCTTTCCTGCGTGACAAAGTCGTAAGCGAAGCGCCCGCCGGTGCCGTGGCTGCCGGTTTCGCGCCGGCCGCCCTGCTCCACCACCAGCGACACATTCAGCCGGACCAGCGGCCGAAGATCGGCGACCCGCGTGCCGTCGGGGCGCAGGATCTGCACCGCCTGCCACTCGCCGCTGATCGACGCCATCACCTGCTTGACGCGCGGATCCTTGCCGCGGGCATAGGCGTCGATTTCGCCCAGCAGCGAGGTGCGGGCGGAAAAATCCATCAGCCGCAGCGGGTTGGCGTCCGAATACAGCCGGGCATTGGTCGCCCGGGGCGGTTCCGCGACCGTGCCCGAGTGCCCGGCGGCAATCGCCGATACGGTCGCGGCAGCCCGGCGCAGGGCTTCCTCGGAGATTTCGCCGGAATGGGCGTATCCGGTTGCCTCACCCGCGACCGCGCGCAAGCCAAACCCCATGACCGGAATCGAAGTTGGCGGAGCGGATGTTGCCGTCGTCGAGGCTGATCGATTCGCTTTCGCGGTATTCCAGGAAAAGCTCCCCATCATCGCTGCCCTGCAGGGCCTGGTCGACGATCTGTGCCGCGGCGGCCTGATCCAGCGCGGCGTCCGCACGCTCGAAAAAAAGTTTGTCAGTCGCGGCGATGGCGCTCATGAAATGGTTCCTTCGATGGCTGTGCTTTTGAGAGATGGTATGTCCGGCTTGGTTTGACCACCAGTGCGATCGTCAGGGCACGACCTGATTAACGACGCGGGAGCTGGGCAGCGTCACCTGCGCTGTCGTCCCATCTCCGGGCCGGCTGGTCAGCAGCAACTGGCCGCCATGCGCCGCCACGATCGCGCGCGCGATGAAAAGCCCCAACCCGGCACCGGGATATCGACGTGACAATGAGCCATCGAGCTGGGTGAATGGTTCAAACACCCGTTCCAGCTCATCGTCTGGTATGCCGATACCGGAATCACTCATCGATATGAACAAATCGCGTTGTGGCGTGTATCCCGCCTCGATCGTGACCGAGCCGCCGCCTTCGGTGAATTTGATGGCGTTCGACAGAAGCTGAGACAGCGCCTGGATGATCCGAGGTTCGTCGCCACGAAACCGAGGCAGGTCGACAGCCAGTTTGAGCTCGATCGAAACCTCGCCGGCTTGTGCCGCGCTATCCAACTGGTGGATCACGGTCTGGATCGCCTTGGCGATATCGACAAGGTCCTCGTTCGGCTCGAAGCGGCCGCTTTCGATTCGGGCTACGTCCAGGATGATGTTGATCAGCGACAGCAGTTGCTTGCCGGCGGCGTTAATCTGGCCGCTGTATTCGGCGACGAGATCTGCCGGCACAGCCTTGTTTTCCCGGGCCAGTGCGTCGGAGAAGCCGATAATCGCGTTCAGCGGCGTGCGCAGTTCATGGCTCATTGTTGCCAGGAAGCGTGATTTCGCGAGATTTGCCGCCTCGGCGAGTTCCTTCGCCCGACGCAGTTCGGATTGGGTCTCCCGCATCCTAGTGATGTCGGTGTAGGTGCTGACCCATCCGCCGCCTGGCGCCGGGTTGGATTGCACAAACAAGGTGCGGCCTGACTTTGTTGCCATTTCCCGCCCCAATGGCACGGACCGATCGAGGTCCTGAAGCGATTGCGCCACGGACGGCGCCTCGTTGGGTGAGCCGAGATGCCCGAGCCGGGCGAGAGCGCCGATGACGTCCGCCTCAGCACAGCCGGGGGTCAGCAGTGAGGATGGCAGGTCGAGCAAGGCGGCCGCGACCGGGTTGCTGGCGAGCAGGCGCTTGTCCGGCCCCCACAACATGATGCCGTGCCGGATGTTATCGAGCATCGTGGTCATTTCCTCGGCGCGCCGGCGCAGTTCGGCTTCAGCCTGCGCCAGCGCGGACACATCGGTAACGACGCTGATATGGCCGCCGTCGGGCAGTGGTGCGGTGCGGATATCCATCGTGGTGCCGTTCGGACGCACGCGGCGGCGCATCTGCGGACGGGCGATGTTGTAGGCTAACTGCGCGGCAATGATTGTTTCCGGGTCGCCGGCACCGTATTCGCCGGCCTCAGCGCGGCGGCGGATGATATCATTCAGCGCGTCACCGACCTGTCAGCGGGGCGCCCTCCATGACCTTGTTATAAGTGTCGTTGAACATTGCGACGCGGTGGTCGGGACCATAGACACAGATGCCATGGGGAACATTCAGCAGTATCAGGTCGAGCAGGCGGGCGCGCCGACGGGCTTCGTCCTCGGCCCTAGCCTGCGGCGTGATATCGGTGACAGAGATGGCGAACCCGCCATCGGGCAGCGGATCGAACAAGATGTCGAGCGATCGCCCATCGGTGCGCTGCCGGCGTGATGTCCAGGAAATACCGGGTTGCGTATCACGCAGCGAGGCGATGAACGCCATACCGTCCGGGCTGGCGAATTCTTCGCGCGTTTCCATCAGGTTCAGCATGGCTTCGAACGCGTATCCGCTGACCAGGCGGTCGGGCGGCAAGGCCAGCAAAGCGGCGAACCGGGGATTGGCCAGGAGCAGGCGTCGCTGCGAGTCAAAAATCGCAAGGCCAATCCGAAGCGTTGTGAGCGCCGTCGCGGTTTGAGCCAACGCGCTTTCGGCATCAGCACGGGCGGCGATCAGGGCCGTTGTTTCCACGGCGCTGACAACGTAGCTGCCATCCGGCAGCGGCGTATTATAGAGATCGAAGCTGCGGCCTGCGAAATTTCGTCGGCGGAGACGACCAGGCCGGCTGCGATCGGCGCTCATGACGGCTTCGACCTGCGCCTCGGGGTCGCCTGGGCCGTAGACGCCGCGTAATGCCGAGGCGCGAACAGCGTCTTCGACAGGCGTCCCCGGCGGAAAGGCGTATGGCGGCAAATTCAGCGAATCGTAAAAGGCCGGGTTCATCAACACGATGCGTCGGTGGCTGTCGACCACACCCAATCCAACCGGGATCGCATTTAACACGGCATCGAGCGGGACCGCGATCACGTCGCTCATGTAACCGGCGTCTCAAGCGGCTCCATCTGCTCGACATGACGATAGGGGAGGCCCGACAAGCGGTGCACCCAAACCAGCGTGACGGTCAGCAGCACGACTGCACCAAGCTGGTGCAATGTGGCGACCGGCACCGGCACAACGAGAAGTAGCGTGGTCACCCCAAGCACATACTGGCAGAGCAGCGCGGCTGCCAGCGACGCCACGAGCCGGCGTGACAGACCTGCGCGCCAGCCGGTTATGGCCAGGGCTGAGACCAGGATCAGGGTCATCGTTGCCAAAAGCCGATGGTCGAACTGCACCGCGGCTACGTTCTCCGTCAGATTACGGACAAACGGATGCAGCATCGCGTAGCCTTCCGGCACGATTTTGCCGTCCATCAGCGGAAACGTATTATAGGTCAGGCCGGCATGCAGTCCGGCAGTGAAGCCGCCGGCCAGGATCGTCAGGCTAGACCATTGCAAGGCAAATCACGGCCAGGGCACGCACCAGGGGCGACACCGATAGTCGCAAACGGACAGGATAGAGGGCTGACAGCCCGGTCCACAGGATCGCCGCATAGAGCAGCAGGGCCAGCGCCAGATGAATGACCAGCCGGTACGGTGAAACCGCGGTGGCGTCGGGCAAAAAGCCAGATGCCACCATGAACCAGCCGACCGCGCCTTGTAGTCCACCAAGGACAAAGATCAGGCCTAGCCGCGGTAGGATATGACGTTCAATCCGCGCCGTAGCCCACAGCCAAAGCATCGGCAGCAGGAAGACAACACCGATCAGCCTGCCCCAGAGACGATGGGTCCATTCCAGCCAGAAGATCTGCTTGAAGCCGGCGAGCCCGAAGCCGTCATTGACCAAATGGTACTGCGGTATTTTCTGATAGAGGTCGAAGAGCCGATGCCATTCGGCATCACTGGTCGGGGGTAAAGCGCCCATAAGCGGTGCCCATTCCATGATGGACAGTCCGGAACCCGTCAGTCGCGTGGCCCCGCCGAGCACGATCATTACCATGATCATGGCTGCAACGGTAAAAAGCCAGATAGCAACTAACCGGCGGCTTTGTCCCGTAGCGGCGCGATCCATGCGCGTGGCGTCCGGGAAGTCGTGCACATCGAAGGGCATCGCTTGTTTATAAGGTGTGTCGCGACATTTAAGAAGCTTTCCGATGTCGCCAAGGCATTTTCAGCGGAAATGCGGTGCTATGTCTCGCGGTCGTCCCAAGCGCTGTGGCCCACATACCACAGCGCGGCACTGACGGCACCTACAGATGGGGCCAAGGCGACACCTGATGCCGCTTGGCTCGCTTGCGGGGCTATCGAGCGGCTACTTGGTTTTCTTGGCGATTTCGAGTTCCTTCCTCAACCGCTCGATCTCCGACCGAAGCGCTTCGATCTCGGATTCGTGTGCGTTTGACGGATTGGTTGGCTCGGTGCCTCGGTAGAACGGCGTGAACAGGCTAAATGCCCGATCCATCATGGCCATGTTCTGCCGGCTCACTTCCTCGATATTGCCAAAAGGGAACAGCGTGCCCATGGTCTTTTGCATGGCTGTTCGCATCTGCTCTTGCTGCTGCGCGAACGATGTCATGGCATGTTCGAGATACTTGGGCACAAGCCCTTGCATTGATCCGCCGTAGAGCCCAATCAACTGGCGCAGGAAGTTGGTGGGCAGTAAATTCTGTCCCTTGCCCTCTTCCTCCACGATGATCTGGGTGAGTACGCTGCGAGTGATATCGTCACCACTCTTAGCATCATACACGACAAAATCACGTCCGAGCCGTACCATGTCGGCTAGGTTGTCCAGCGTTATGTAGCTGGAACTCTCGGTATTATAGAGCCGGCGGTTCGCATATTTCTTTACGACGACCGGGGGCTTTTCGCCGGACTTAACATCCGACAAGGTTTCGACGGGCACAGCCATGCATACCTCGTAACTCTGCCTCTCCCTACCGTGTATTTCGCACCCGCGATAGTCTTAATCCGCACCCCTGATCATCGACAACACACCGGTCGGCGTTTAGCCGCCGGCCGTCTGCGTCTATCATCTGGCGCCCCCGCGTTCCGGTTTGCAAGGAGGATGAATGCATCATGGCCATGGACGCCGGTTTGAACGATACCGGACACAGTGCCAAGCGTTGGGCCATCGGCGGTCAAGATCCATCGGCACCGGAGGGTGTCGCCTGTTGCGGTGTTGCCGCGCGCGATGGCGCTACACCTGGCAGGCCCGAGCGGCGGAAACTTGCGGACGACTGGATTACGCTGTGGCAGAGCGAATTGTCCGCGATGGCCGTCGACCGGGAAATACAGGAATCCTGGCGGACGATCTTAGGTCTGTGGGCTGGGACGGTGTCCACCGTTCTGCGCGGGCTTGCGCGACATCTGGACACGACACGCCATGACGGTTCGTCAGGACGCGCCCCGGTCCATGCTCCGCCGCGGACCACGCCCGCTGATGCTGCACCTGACACTCGCAATGTTGAGATCGAGCGTCTCGCGAACCAAGTCACCGAGCTGGAACGCCGATTGGCAGACCTCGAGCGTGGCGGTAATTCTGCAGTCCCTGGAAAAGGCCGCCCAAGGCGAAAACCAAAAAAATGAGATCCCCGCCGCAGTACTGGCCGAGGCCATGTGCCAGGATGCCCTTCTTATTGAAGGGATCGCCGCGTATCGGCGGCACCCCTGGCAACGCACATTGTGCGATCCTCCATCGGTTTGGTCGGAAGGCGGCTCGCGGTTGCTGGATTATGGCACCGCTGACGGCCGACCTGTCGTGTTCGTCCCCAGCCTGATCAATCGGGCCTATGTGCTGGACCTCGCTGAGGGTCATTCGATGTTGCGCTGGCTGGTGGACCAGGGCGTGCGGCCACTGCTGCTGGACTGGGGTTGGCCAGAGGAGGCCGAGAGGCGATTCACGCTGACTGACTACGTCGCCGGCCGGATGGAGCGGGCGATGACGTCAGCCGCGCAGGTGTGCGGCGAACCACCGGTTCTGGCAGGTTATTGCATGGGCGGCACCCTGGCGGTGGCGGTGGCGCAACGCCGGCCGGATCTGATCAGCGGTCTGGCTTTGCTGGCGGCCCCGTGGGATTTCCATGCACCCGACCCAGAACGGGCGATGCAGGCGGCGAAAACCTTACCGCTGCTGGAACCCGCCCTCGCGTTCAGTCAGTCACTGCCGGTCGACCTGCTGCAGTCGCTGTTCGCCCTGCTGGATCCTTGGGCCGTGGCCGAGAAGTACCGCGGTTTTGCCAGTGTGCCGCAGGACAGTGATCGCGCCAGATTGTTTGTCGCACTGGAGGACTGGCTGAACGATGGCGTGCCGCTCGCGGCGGGTGTCGCGCGTACCTGTCTGGCAGAATGGTATGGTGAGAATGCCCCGGCACGTGGCACCTGGCGAATTGCCGGCCTGCCGGTCGATCCAACCGCCATTTCTCGGCCCACCTTTATCGCGGTCCCCGAACGCGACCGCATCGTGCCGCCCGAAATCCGCTCGGCCGCTCGGGCACCTCATTCCTGGCGCCATCCTGCATCAGCCGTCAGCCGGCCATATCGGCATGGCAGCGGGGGCGCGCGCCGAGACCGTTCTGTGGCGCCCGCTGCTGGACTGGCTGCGGACCGTGAAGACACGCACATAATAACCTTGCAGAAGGAAAATACGGTGCTTGACCCGGAACCGCCCCGGGTTTCTCCTGCCCGCAACAGCAGGGAGGTTTATCATGGCAGGCAAGCAACCCGTCGCGATCGTCTTCGACACGTTTGGCACGGTCGTCGACTGGCGGTCGAGCCTGATCGCCGATTTGACCGCTTTCGGTTCCAGCCGCGGTGTCACCGCCGATTGGACGGCCCTGGTTGATGCCTGGCGGGCGGCCTATCATCCGTCGATGGACCGGGTCCGCAAGGGCGAACTACCCTGGACCCGGCTGGATGATTTGCACCGCGCCTCGCTGGACCGCCTGGTCTCCGAGTTTGGCATCAAGGGCCTGTCTGAGGACGATCTGGTCCACATCAACCTGGGGTGGCACCGGTTGCATCCGTGGCCCGATTCCGTGCCCGGGCTTACACGGTTGAAATCGCGCTTCATCATTGGACCGCTGTCGAACGGCAATGTCTCGTTGCTGCTGAACATGGCGAAATTCTCGGGCATCCCCTGGGACATGATCTTTGGGTCCGACCTGTTCGGCCATTTCAAGCCCGACCCCGAGACCTATCTTGGGGTCGCACGTATGCTCGATCTGCGTCCCGACCAAGTCATGATGGCAGCGGCGCATAATGGCGATCTTGGGGCTGCCCGCGCCTGCGGCCTGATGACCGCGTTCTTCCCGCGCCCCGGGGAATATGGGCCGCACCAGAAGCGCGACTATGCCGCGGACCAGGACTGGGACGTCGTGGCGACCGACATCCAGGACCTGGCTGGCAAGCTGGGTGTATGACCGTCAGCCATGGGCGGTCGGACGCGCCTTCGGGCGGGGTAGACTTGTTTTTTGCGGTGATCCTACGCAATTGTCATAATAGCTATCGAAAAGCCGCGGAACCAACCCGCGAAAGGAGAGCAGGAAATGGATGACATCGTCATCGTCTCGGCTGCCAGGACACCAGTGGGCAGTTTCAACGGCGGTCTGAGCACGCTGCACGCACATGAACTGGGGGCGATTGTCCTGCAGGCGGCGATGTCGCGGGCGGGGATTGATCCGGCCGATATAGACGAGCTGATCTATGGACAGGTGCTTGCCGCGGGTGAGGGCCAGAACCCAACCCGCCAAGCCGGGAGGGCGGCGGGATTGCCGGATTCCAAGACGGCATTCGGCATCAACCAGGTTTGCGGGTCCGGCCTGCGCGCCGTCGCCTTGGCCGCGCAGCAAATTCGCACCGGCGAAAGCACCATTGTTGCCGCCGGCGGGATGGAAAGCATGAGCCTGTCCGCACATGCCGCCTACCTGCGCAACGGCACCAAGATGGGTGGGCTGGAGCTTGTTGACACCATGCTGAAGGATGGTTTGTGGGATGCGTTCCACGGCTATCACATGGGCAACACCGCGGAGAACGTGGCGACCAAGTATCAAATCTCCCGCGAACAGCAGGATGCGTTCGCACTCGGGTCGCAACAAAAAGCATCGGCCGCGCAGAAGTCGGGCCGGTTCAAGGACGAGATCGCACCGGTTACCGTGAAAACCCGAAAGGGCGATGTTCAGGTCGTTGACGACGAATACATCCGCCACGATGCGAGCATGGAAGGCATGGCTCGGTTGCGTCCGGCATTTACCAAGGACGGGACCGTAACCGCGGCCAATGCGTCGGGTATCAATGATGGCGCCGCGGCGCTGATTGTGATGACCGCCGCCGAGGCCAGTAAACGCGGACTGACGCCGCTGGCACGGATTGCCGGTTTTGCGACGGCCGGCGTTGATCCCGCTGTCATGGGAACCGGGCCGATACCGTCTTCGCGGAAGGTGCTGCAACGGGTCGGCTGGAAGCCGGAAGACCTTGATCTGGTAGAGGCCAACGAGGCTTTCGCGGCCCAGGCGATCGCGGTGAACAAGGACATTGGCTGGGACACCGACAAGGTGAACGTCAATGGCGGGGCAATTGCGATTGGCCATCCGATCGGGGCATCCGGTGCGCGCGTGCTGGTTACCTTGTTGCATGAGATGCAGAAACGAGACGCGAAAAAAGGCCTCGCCACGCTGTGCATCGGCGGCGGCATGGGCGTCGCGATGGCGCTGGAACGCTAGTCGCGGCCAACGTTCGGTCTGGCCCGAAAAGGCCAGACCAGAGCGTCGTTTGTTCGCGTTGGCTTGTTGGAAAAAGTGTGACACGGTGTGCGTGCGAGTCTGTACATCCCTCGGGTTATGTTGGCTGAAATAGAAGCCACATGACGCCGGGACTTTCCTGCCTGTCAGCGCCTGTTGACCGCCGTGGATTTATTATCTGCCAAGAACAGCCGAAGTCTGGGCGATGCTCTGAACCGAGCGGCTGTTGTCGTGGCGTGCTGTCGAGCACCGCGCTGGAAGCGGATGGTCGTCGCCGACCTATTTCAGGTGAATCCGCCGTCAAACCAGGGACAAGGCGCTGAATCCAGCTTACCCTGCCCTTTGCATCGCCTGCGTAAGTGGTAAGACTAGCCTTGGTCTTGGCAAACAAACAGGGAGGGACCGATGGCACGCATCGCATTCGTTACGGGCGGCACACGGGGTATTGGCGCTGCGATAAGTTTGGCGTTGAAGGCCCAAGGACGCACCGTCATCGCGAACTATGCTTCGAACGACGCGGCGGCCGAGGCATTCAAGTCCGAGACTGGTGTCAACGTCATCAAGTTTGACGTTAGCAATTTCGAGGCATGCGAAGCTGGCATTGCGAAGGCCGTCGCTGACCACGGGCCGATCGAAATCCTGGTCAACAACGCCGGCATCACGCGGGACGGCACCTTGTTGCGGATGCGGCGTGACATGTGGGACGCGGTGATCGATACGAACCTTGGGTCCTGCTACAATATGTGCAAGCTGACGTTCGAGGGCATGCGCGACCGGAAGTTTGGCCGCATCGTCAATGTGGGCAGCGTCAACGGCCAGGCCGGACAATACGGCCAAGTCAACTATGCCGCCGCGAAGTCGGGCATCCATGGCTTTACCAAGGCGCTGGCGCAGGAGGGAGCGCGGTATGGTATTACTGTCAATGCCATTGCACCCGGATATGTGGATACCGAAATGGTTCGGGCGGTTCCTGGTGAAGTGCTGCGCAAGATCGTCGCAAAAATACCAGTTGGCCGCCTGGGCCATGCCGAAGATATCGCTCGGGGGGTCGCATTCCTGACCGCTGAGGACGCCGATTTCGTTACTGGGTCGACGCTTTCGATCAACGGTGGGATGCATATGTATTAGACGAGGTTGGTTGCGTCGGTCTAAGCGCCGCACTTGCCATCGTACAGCTACCGGAGTCATCATCCCCTGTAAAGGGTAGGAGGGCTCCGGTCATGAATGCGCCACGCAACACGCAATATCGGCATCTGGAGGTGCAGAAGATCGCCGGCTCGCTAGGGGCCGAGGTCCGAGGCGTCGACCTGTCGCAAGATGTTTCGGATGAGGTCCTGGCGGAAATCCGGGCAGCATTGCTGGATAATCTGGTCATTGCGATCCGCGATCAGGATATCACGCCGGCTCAACAACTGGCGTTTGCCCGGCGTTGGGGGGACATCCATCTGCATCCGTTCATGGAAGGCATGGCGGACTACCCGGAAATCCTGGCGATCATCAAGCGGCCAACCGACAAGAAGAACTTCGGCGGATCCTGGCACACCGACCAGATGTTCTCGCCGAAGCCGGCCATGGGCACGATGCTCTATGCCAAAGAGGTCCCGTCAGCCGGCGGCGATACGATGTTCACCAATCAATATCTGGCGTACGAGAGTCTGTCCGATGCGATGAAGTCCATCGCCGAGCAGCTGCGAACGGTTTGTGTCGGTGACAATTTCAAGGCCGCCAACGGGCTTTCGCGAAAGGAACGCTACAGCCGGCAAATGAGCGAGATGAAGGTCAAGGATCCCGGCGACGTGGTGACGACGAGCGTGCATCCGCTGGTACGGACCCATCCGGAGACCGGCCGCAAGGCGCTCTATATCGGGGGCCACGTTCAGCACTTCGACGGCATGACCGACGAGGAGAGCGAGCCGCTTATCGATTTCTTCAAGCAGCAGTCAACCCGGCCGGAACACACCTGCCGGGTCCGGTGGGAAACCGGCACGCTGACGTTCTGGGACAACCGCTGCACCCAGCACTTTGCGGTCAATGATTACCCCGCCGAAACCCGGATCATGCACCGCATCACCATTTGCGGCGATCAGCCGTTTTAGGGGGAAGAGACCAGGGCGCTGCCCTGGACCCGCGAAAGGGCCGCCGGCCCCTTCGATCCCCAGGGATTCCCCGGTCTTTCTGCTTTAGGCGGCGGTGCCGAGATAGGCGCGGATGACGTCGGGATTTTGGCGGACTTCGTCGGGGCTGCCGTCAGCGATTTTGCGGCCGAAGTTGACGACCACCACCTTGTCAGACACTGACATCACGAGGCTCATGTGATGTTCGACCAGCAGCACCGTGACGCCCTGCACGTCGCGGACGCGGCGGATCTGGCCTTCGAGGGTATGGACCTCGTCGTGGTTCAGACCGGCGGCGGGTTCGTCGAGCAGCAGCAATTTGGGTTCCGCGGCGAGCGCCCTGGCGAGTTCAACGCGCTTGCGGATGGGAAATGGCAGACCGGCAGCCACTCGGTCGGTGAACGCGTCCAGGTTCATGAAGGTGATCAGGTCCATGGCCTTTTCGCGCACCGCGGCTTCCTCCCGCCCGACGGACGGCAGGCGCAGGGCGTTTTCCACGAAGCCGGCGCTGGTGCGGCTGTGTCGACCGACCATTACGTTCTCCAGCACCGTGAGGCGGTCGAACAGGGCTACATTCTGAAAGGTGCGGCCGATGCCGATCATGGGGATCTTGTGCCGGGGCACGGAGAGAACCGATTGCCCCTCGAACGTGATTTCCCCGGCGCTGGGTTGGTAAAGGCGGCTCAGGCAGTTGAACAGCGTGGTCTTGCCCGCGCCGTTCGGGCCAATCAGCCCGGCGATCTGACCGGGCATGACATCGAACGTGACGTTGTCGAGGGCGACCACGCCGCCGAAGCGGAGGGTCACGCCTTGAACAGATAAAAGCGGCGTCGAACTCTCAGGCATTGTGTCGTTTCATCCCCTGGCGCGGCGAGATCGGACCGACATTTGATCCTTCACGCTCGTCGTGGCTTACAGTGCGCAATGATCGGGCTGCATGCAAGCTGCGGCGTTGACTGCCGGCTGGCCGCTGTTAGCGTTTGGTCATGCAGACGTTCCAGTTCGACCACGTGCATCTGCGCAGTCCGGATCCGGATGCGACGGCACGGTTTTTCGAGAGCATGTTCGACGCCGAAGTGACGCGAGGCATCTATCCACCGGGCACGCTGTATCCTGGCAAGGCTCGTATCACCATGACGGTCGGGGGCCAGAAGATCCTAATTGCACCGACCCATCCACACGACCCGATGACCCCTGCCCCGCCGTTTCCATACTACGGGCTGGAACATATCGGGTTCACAGTCTCGGATCTGGACGCAACGATTGCCGCGCTACGGGCGAAAGGCGCCGAGGTCGCGGTGGGACCGCTGACCCGTGACGCAGGGACGTACCTGGCCTTCATCCGCGGACCAGAGGGCATCATGGTGGAGTTGGTTCAGCGGCGACCGGACGCCGCTTAAGATTCCTGTGCGGACCGCGCTGCGTCCGGGCTTCACGCCCGATCCGCTGTAGCCAAGCCTGCCCGTGGTCGTGGACGAAGCAGCCATCGGGCGGTTGGTACTGCCCAGCCCAAATGTTTCGCTATCGCTTGAAATCGCAACGCGATCTGCCAGGTCGTGGCACCATGAATGCTTTCGAGTTCGTCGCGCAATTGCCCGAGCGTTGATACAACTCTATCTCGTGCCTCACGAACTTGGCTTAGTTCGCTGTTGATGGATTGCAATTCGCCTTGTGCTGTCCGCAGGTCGGCATTGAGGCGGTCGCGCTGCGCCGTCAGTTCCTGGATGGTCGCCAGATCCTGACAGGCCTTTGCCTGGAGGTCTTGTAGATCGCGATTCCGAGCCTCCTGAGCGGCACGTTCGGCCGCCGCCGCATCGTTTGCCTGGCTGCGGGCAACCTCTAGTTCATGGGTGACGCTGGCGAATACTCGCTGCAGCGCGGCTCGATCCAAATGCTCATGCGCAGGACCGGGTAAAGTGAGACCTGGGTTCTGTGGATCGGGAACGGGGTGGATTTCGTTGCCGACGCGGACCTTGCGCCGATCGGCCGTCTCGGCGTGGGCAGCGCGGCTCTGCTCAGCGGATATTCGTTGCGGCAGCACCTGGGCAAGCTTGCTGTGCAAATAGTCGGCATCTTCGATCAGCCGAGGAAAGGACAGTAGAATTATGGGAACATCGGCTTTGACCAACTGATCCAAGAGATGATGGAAGCCAACTGCCAATAGGCGGGCCTGGTCGACCGCATTGGTGGAGAACACAATTCCGCCTGGGGTGTGTGCGAAATGCTCCCAGGTCTTTGGTAGGTCACGCATCCACAGCAGGGTGTTGTGCATCTGCTGCAGTTCGATGATGCAGCGACTGGCGGCAGCCTCGGTCAGGTCACGCATTGGAATCACGACTGCGTCGAACTCAAACGCCGGGTTCAACAGCAGGTCGTCAATGACCTGGTAGGTCCATGGAGATTTTATGACATAAGGCAAATTAGTTGTGTCTGGAAGTGGCAAATCCTCCAGGCCGGCATTGGCCTGTTCGTGCCATCCTGCCGCAGAACCGGCTCGCGACAGGTTGGTCTCCAAGCCGAGTCTTGTCAGGTAACGAACGAGAAAGCTGGTTCCAGCCCGACCTGTTCCGGCGATAAGTAGGTGTCTGGACAAAGATCAAAAACCTGATCAAACCCACGGACCTTGCGGTGGTGGATCATGGTGTTAGGAACACGCCTTTTACGCATGCTCCTGGTCTGAGTCCATTCGCTGTCAAGAAACTGACATATCACCTTGAGGCCGTCACGACGTTTCGATGAGGGCGAATTGGGGGCATATCTCATTGACGACATGGGACGTTTTTGTGTTTGGTGCTGTCGTAACGCTGGCGTCATTTTCTATTCGGAAAAATACAGGTGACCTTGGTAGCCCTCTGATCCACAAAATTACGCACTGAAACAATTCTACCCCGATGCTATCACGGTAGATTTGTCGCATGCTTGCGACCGATCGATATCGCTCCGGTGCGGCCGCAGCCTGCCCCTGGACCCGCCGCCCACAACCTGCGAGTGATCGGGCTGAATCGCGGGAGGACGTCCTATGAAGCTGCACAAATTCGGGTCCCTGTTTCCGGTTTCCACGTTGACCCTGGGCGGCGGCGGGCTGGGCATGCTGTGGGGCCAGACCACGTTCGATGAATGCGTCGCGACTGTCCACGCCGCCGTGGCGGCCGGGATCAACCTGCTGGACCTCGCCCCGCGCTACGGCGATGGGAAGGCGGAAACGGTTGTCGGCGAGGCTTTTGGCGGCCGTCTGCCGGAGGGTTTACACCTAACCAGCAAGTGCAATCTCGGCGGGCCGGAGCCGGACCACGTCTACGACGTGCTGCGCCACTCGATCGAGACCAGTTTGCGCCTGCTCCGACGCGACAGACTGGATATCTTCTTCCTGCACTCAAACCTTGTGCCGGACGGGCATCCGATGTGGAAGGCCCCGGACGTCAGCCGCTTCACGCCGTTATCTCTATATCGTTCCCACGTCCGGACCGCGATTGAAAAGCTGAAGTCAGAGGGTTTGATCGGCGCATGGGGGCTTACCGGGATTGGCCATCCCGATGCGATCATCGAAGTCCTTCGCGAGGATCCAAAACCGGCTGCGGTGCAATGCATTGCCAATCTTCTGAACTCGCCAGGCGGTCTGAAGTTCTTCGAAGGTCCCGCCAAGCCGCGCGAGGTGATGGCCGCGGCACGGGCGAACGGAGTTGGCGTGATGGGCATCCGCGCTGTCCAGGCGGGCGCGTTGACCACGGCCATCGACCGCGAGTTGGCCGCAGACCATCCAGAGGTCAAAGACTACGCATCGGCTGCCGGCTTTCGGGCGCTCTGCTCGGAGATCGGAGAAGACCCGGCGATTATCGCGCATCGTTACGCGCTTGGAATGCCGATCGATACATTGGTGCTTGGGGTCAAGAACCGCGAGGAGCTGGCGGGATGTGTTGCCGCGGCTGAGGCGGGCCCGTTGCCTGCGGATCTCATCGCCAGGATCGACGATTCCGTTGCTTTATAATAACATGATTATCTTGTCTTTGGAAATTCGGGATGCATCCGTACCGCTGTGACGGTACGGGTGCATGGTCGTCATTCGCGTAGAGTATCGTGGGCTTAATCTGAGTCGGACTTAGTTTTTTGTTCGGGACGTCGGCTTACGTCGGCGGTCGCCGATCGGTCAGAGGCCGCCAACTGTCGTTGACGGACTTCTGACCGAACCGACTAGTGTTGAACCGCGAATACCCAGACGACGCCGCCTTGCGGCACGTCCGGATCAAGCTTCAGATCAGTCTTGGCCAGCATGTTTTGGATACGCTGTGCATCCACGCCCCAGCCGGACTGGATGGCGATATACTCGGTCCCATCAACCTCGTACGCCACGGGCATGCCCATGATGCCGGAGTTGGTCTTCTGCTCCCACAGCAACTTTCCGCTTTTTGCATCGAATGCGCGGAACATCCGGTCGTTGGTGCCGCCGACGAAGACCAGATCACCAGCCGTGGTCAGGGTGGAGCCAAACAACTGCGATTTCGGGAACGGATGCATCCACGCCAGTTTGCCGGTTGCCGGATCCCAGGCCTGCAATTCACCGATATGGTCGGCCCCTGGCAGCAGCTTGGCGTTATCGGCATCAGCCCCCAGCCAAAGCTGACCAACAACCAATTCCGTCTTCACGCCCTTCAGTGTTTCGCACATGTTGTTATTAGCGGGGATGTACAACAGTTTCGTATCCGGATTATAGGAAGCGGCCGGCCAGTCCTTGCCGCCCCACAGGGACGGGCAGAACGACACGTCTTTTCCGGTTGTGGGCTTGTGTTCCGGGTCAACGATTGGTCGTCCGGCCTCATCGAGACCCTTGAAGGCATTTTGGCCGACGAAAGGCTTGCCGGAGACGTAGTGGATGCCGGAGTCATCCTGCTTGAGGACCCACAAATAACCGTCGCGGCCGGGATGAACCAGGCCATCGAATGCCTGTCCGTTCTGGGTCATGTTGATCAGGATGGGAGAGTCGATTTCATCCCAGTCCCAGGAATCGTTCTGGTGATACTGGTGGAAGCCGACCAGCTTTCCAGTGTCGGGGTTCAGGGCGATGACCGAGCTGGTATAGAGGTTGTCGCCGGGATGCTGATCGCCGGGCCAGGGGGCCGCGTTGCCGGTTCCCCAATAGGCGATATTGCGTTTCGGATCGTAGGTGCCGGTGATCCAGACCGAACCGCCGCCGGTCTTCCAGGCATCGCCTGACCAGGTGTCGCTGCCGGGCTGGCCGGGTTCCGGGATCGTATAGGTGCGCCACACTTCCTTGCCGGTGTCGGCATCGAACGCCGCGACATAACCGCGGACGCCATATTCGCCACCGGAGCCGCCGACCATGACTTTGCCGTTCACCACCAACGGCTCCAGGGTCATGTACTGACCCTTCTGGTAATCCTGGACCTTGGTGTTCCAAAGTTCCTTGCCGGTCTTCGCGTCGATCGCGATCAGGTGGTCATCCGTCGCGGCCAGAAACAGCTTATCGCCCCACAATGCGACGCCGCGGCTGGTCGGGTGAAGCTGGAAGAGGTCTTCGGGCAGTGCATGCTTATAGCGCCAGATCAGCTCGCCGGACTTCGCGTTCAGCGCCAGAACCTGGCCATACGGTGTCGCGACGAACATTACGCCGTTATTGACCATCGGCGGCGCTTCGTGCCCCTCGTTCACGCCGGTGGAGAATGTCCAGACCGGCACGAGGGATTTTACGTTTCCGGCATTGATCTGCTTCAGCGGGCTGAAGCCCTGGCCATTGTAGTTTTGCCGATACAAAAGCCAGTTTCCTGCTTCCGGGTGTTCCAGCCGCTGTTGCGTGACCGGACTGTAGTTTGTCACCTCACCAGCCGTCGCAACGCCTGCACCGAAGCCACCCAGCAGCACGGCTGCCACCGTCGCGTATAACGTTTTCCTGCTTCCGACCATTTTGGTCTTCCTTCTGACTGTCGTTTCGCCCTGTATTTATTGACGTTATTATTCACGTCGTCGGCTGCGTCATTCCCACTTTTCCTATGAAACCTCCCGCCACTTCTGGCTTGCCGTCGGTAATCTTCAACGGAAGCGCGGCCAATGGCCGCGGCGCCGGTCCCGCTGTCACTTTTCCGTCGTGCAGCGGGTCGTATTCAGACTGATGGCAAGGACAATGCAGAACCTGCTTGTCTGCAATCCAGCCTGTGACAGTGCATTGAGCATGCGTACATATCGCGGAATACGCAACCAGCCCGTCCGCCGCATGGGCTTTTGTGTGCGGACCCAGGCTGGAGGGATCCAATCGCAACAGCAATACTTGATTAAGTCTGGAACCGTCGCGGGGCAACTGGGTCGCGGGGTCCATTGCCCAAGCGATAATCGGCGGATCACCGATTTTCAGGTCCGCGGCTGCAATCACCGGGCCATCGTGATCACCTTCAGAACGCATCAGCAGATCGCCGACCTGCGGACGCATCATGCGTTTGGGATCATCGCTTTCGGCCCGAAGCCCATTTGGCAACAACCCGACCGCAACCGCGGCCCCCGCCTGCAGCAGGCATCGCCGTCCCGGACCAATACTATCTGATTTATCGACCGTCACTCTCGCACCCCAAGTCATGAACACCTAGCCAGCCAGCAGAATTACCAGCTGCGTGGCATCGTTGAAATCGCGCAAATCCTTGGCGGGATCACGAAACAACTGACGATCGAGCACAAAATGCCGCGTTGCCGTGCGCTTTTCACAATGCTCGTTGATGAAAACGCCGCCGACTGGCTGCTCCGTCGCGGTCGGTTCCGCCGTTCGGCAGGTCCATCCATCCTCGCCAAACCGGGCCTTCACCTGAAGCCCGAACAGGTAGGCCTTCTTGTGCAGATAAAGCCTGGTGTGGGGATTGGTCTCGATCCTGAGGCCATCAACCTGAGCGTTGTCGCCGATCAGCAGAGCAAGGTTCACCGGTTGACCGGCAACCAGCGTTTTGTCGCCTTCCTCATCGTTGGCGTAACGAAACGTGACAGCATAGGTCCCGTCCGGCGACGCGGGGCACATCTTGTAGTCACGCCAGTCGGCCAACTTTCTGGATGGGTCACCTGCACAGGCAAAGGCGCCGTAGCCATTCTCCGGCAGTGCTGAAACCGGCATGCCGATGCGGAATTCGCGAAGGTCGGTTGGCTGGGCGGCAGCCGCACCGACTGGCACCAAGACGAGCGCGGCGAGGCAGGTACGGAAGGTGTTCATGGTGTCATTTCCTGGCCCCGCCAGGGGCGTTCGCGTCTGTCGCCGCATCTACCTTAAGGTGGGCATGCGATCCGACGTCCGGCGCGGGCGCCGATGCCGGTTGGACCGTGCCCGTATCCTGCTTTGCGTACACGTCGCATACCCGGGTTCCGGTTCCGAAAAACGCCTGGCACTGTGCGAATGTCGGGTCTCCCTGGCCTTTGACATGCTGGACGACATATTTGGCGACTGCCTCGATATCGGGTTCGCGTAACGTATGATCTGGTTCAGGCGGCATCTGGTCGCTGGGCAAATCGGCTTTCTTCAGGCCGTAACAGCGTCCATCGGAATAGGCGTCGGCCTCGAAATGTGGCATCCCGGTGGATGGCCGACCGCAACGAATGGTCTCCTCGATCTGGTCGAGGTTCAGCGACGTTTGCCGAAGGTTCGCCGCTGCCCCGCCATAACCGCCGCCACCGGCACCGGACCATTTATGGCAGCCCATGCAATTTGCAGACTTGAACACCCGCAGTCCCTGATCGGCAGCAGGCTGCTGCGCTCCGGCGGGTCCTGTACATAAGATGGACAGCGCCACGCCAACCGTACACGCGGCGACGGCGCGACAGAAAAAGCCTTTGGTCACAGCTTGGCGTTTCCTTGAGCAAGACAATCCGGGTCGGGCCTCCGACCCGTCCCGGATCAAACCTTTAGTTCACAGAGAAAACATACAAACTGGAGCTAGGTTGCATCGACTTGAGCTCGGGGGTCGCATCAATGAACCACTTATCCCAGGCACCGCCCTGCCCAACGAGGATGGCAACGTATTGCTTGCCGTCGGACGTGAAGGTCATCGGCGGTGCGTTGACACCGGAACCAGTGTCGAAACTCCAGAGCTCCTGCAAGGTTTTCGCATCCAGTGCAGCGACCTTGCCATCGGGCTGGCCGTAGAACACCAAGTCCGGCGTCGTCAGCAAACCGCCGAGCATCGGATAGGGCGTTTCGTGCTTGCCGACTTCCTTGCCCGTCGTCACATCGATCGCGGTCACGCTACCCGTGATACGCTCAGGCTCGCTTGGCCCGCCGCCAGTAAACGCCTCCCGTTTCGGAAGCGGCTTGCCAGGCGTTTCCGGCTTTACCGTGATTCGGTTGCAGCTTTCGATGACCGGGATGTACCATTCCTTCAGGACTGGATTATAGGCAGTGGGTGGCCAGTTTTTGCCGCCCATGTTGCCCGGGCAGATCATCGTCACCGGGTTCTCCTTACTTGGCGTGACGGAAGCATTGTACTTCTGCACCTCAAGTTTCGGATCGTACTCAGCCGGTTTGCCGGTTTCGGGGTCGAGGCCTTTCGTCCAGGTCACCTTCTTGACGAAAGGAAGACCCCAGACGAATGAACCGTTTTCGCGATCGAGTGCATAGGCGAAGCCGTTACGGTCGGCTTCCAGATCCAAGTGCATCTGCTTGCCATGGATCGGCGCATCGACCAGTACGTTTTCCGATACGCTGTCATAGTCGAACGCATCGTTCGGCGTATGCTGGTAGTGCCACTTGATTTTGCCGGTGTCGACATCCAGCGCCAGCGTGCTGTCGGTATAAAGATTGTCGCCAGGACGATACTGCGCGTCCCAGTCTGGTCCCGGATTGCCAACGCCCCAGAACAACGTGTTGCTGGAAGGATCGTAGCTGCCCGTCACCCATGTCGAGCCGCCACCGGTCGCCGCCGCGTTGTAGCTGTCTTTCCACGTATCGGCACCCGGCTCGCCCTTGGCCGGGATCGTGTAGGTGCGCCAGACTTCTTTCTGCGTGGTCAGGTCGGTTGCCGCGATCCAGCCGCGAATGCCGAACTCAGCGCCGGCAACGCCGGTGATGACAAGGTTCTTGACCACCAGTGGCGCACCGGTGATGACCTCGCTTTTGTCAGGGTCGGCGACCTGCCGTTGCCATGCGACCTGCCCCGTATCCTTGTTGGTGGCGATCAGACGGCCATCCAGCGAGTGGGAGAGCACCAGATCGCCCGACAGCGCCACGCCGCGGTTGTCGACGCCGCAACAGGCGACGGCGCCGGCCCAGTCATGGTCCGTCTTGGGGTCCATCTTCCACAGCAGCTTGCCGTGGCCGCCATGGGTATCGATCTTGTAGACTGACCCCCAGCCATCCGTTACGTACATGATGCCGTTCTGGACGATCGGTGTGCCTTCCAGCCCGCCGTGCGACCAGATGCCGCCGCCTTCCACACCGCCGAGCGCCATGGTCCATGCAACATGCATGTTCTTGACGTTGTCCTTGTTGATCTGGTTCAGCGGCGAGAACCGTTGCGCTGAATAATCCTTATGGTGCGTCAGCCAGTTTCCGGGGTCTAAATCGGCCTTCAGCAGTTGTTCGGACGTCACCCCGTCAGCCGCGAAAGCCGGTCCACCCAGAATTAACGCGACCACCGCCGCCAAGCCCATAGTCTTCGACATTATCGTTTCCTCCTGTCGCGTTTCGGGATGCTACTTGCCTTCGGCCTCGACTTTGGCTTTGGCGTTGCTGTTCATGGACTTGACGGTTTTGCTCTGGTCGGTCGCGCCCGTCATCGCCGTTGTTTTCGCGGCCGGCGCCGAGGATGGCAGCGATTTTTCCTGCGCCGGGCCGTTGCCCATATTCGGTTTGGTACTTCCGGAGGTGATGGGTTTCGCCGCCCCCTCGTCGGCAGCCATCACGGCACCGCATGTCCATACCGAAAAAATCAGTGCCGCAGTGGCGCCGATCGCGAACGGCGATTTTCTCATAGGCCTATCTCCTCCATCTTTTTCCGCTCAGGCGCTTTCAAGCTGCTTGCCGATCGGCAGGCTGCGGATGCGCTTACCGGTCGCCGCGAAGATTGCATTGCACAAGGCGGGTGCGAACGGTGGCACACCCGGCTCGCCCACGCCGCTCGGTGGAACATCGGGTCCGGCCGGCATGATGTAGACGTTGGTTATGGCTGGCGCCTCGTCGATGCGCACGACCGGGAAGTCGTCGAAATTCCCCTGCACGACCCGGCCATTCTTGAATGTCACCTCGCCGTACTTTGCCAGGCTCAGCCCCATGATCGCAGCACCTTCAATCTGTGACTGGATCCGTTCGGGATTTACAAAAGTGCCACAATCGATTGCGGTGTCGACACGCGGAATGGTCAACTTGCCTTTGTCGTCGACCGCAACCTCCACGATAGTGGCTATATAGCTGACGAAGCTACGATGTACCGCAATGCCAAGGCCATGCCCTTTCGGCACGGATCGGCCCCAGCCGCCCTTGTCGGCGACGAGTTCGACGACACCGCGCAGTCGTCCGGCATCGATCGGGTAGCTTTCCAGCGGCTCCCCGTAGTTCCACATGTCCTTTGCACCGGCGCCGATATCGACCATCCGGGCCGGACCGATGAGCTCGAGCAGCATTTCCTTCGGGTCGCGTCCGGTTTGCTGGGCGATCTCGGCAACCATTGTCTGCACTGCGAAGGCGTGGGGAATGTTCGAAACCGAGCGGAACCAGCCGATGCGGGTGTAAGCGGCAGCTTCGGGATTCTCGCAGCGGATGTTGGGGATATAGAACGGCATGTCGACCAGGCCCATACCCTGCTCGAACGGCGCTTCGTGCTTGGCGCCAGCCGCGAACGTCGAGGCGATCGTAGGTGCCACGCTGCGGTGACGCCATGCGACGACCTTGCCGCTCTTGTCCAATCCGGCTTCGATCCGTTCGGCCGAGACGGTATGGACGAAGTCGTGTCGCACATCGTCCTCACGCGTCCATTGCACCTTGACCGGTGCGCCGATCGCCTTCGACAGCAGCGCGGCTTCCAGCACGAAGTCGCATTTTGATTTGCGGCCGAACCCACCACCGAGCAAGGTTACGTTGACCGTGACGTTTGCTTCCGGGATGCCCAGGGTCTTGGCGACGTCCGCACGCGTGCCACCAGGGCTTTGCACGGGCGCCCAGATGGTCGCCTTGCCATCGGCGACGTGCGCCGTGGCAACGGGTGGCTCCATGCTGACATGGGCGAGATGTGGCAGGTAGTATTCGCCGACCACCACCTTGTCCGCGGTTTTGAGCGCAGCTTCGGTGTCGCCATTGTCTCTGACGACCTGTCCCGGCTGCCGGGCGGCCGCTTCCAACTCGGTGCGATAGCTTGCAGAATCGTATTTGGCGTTTGCCCCATCTTCCCAGACGACCTTGAGCGCATCGCGGCCCATGATCGCGGCACCGGTGTTACGGGCGATAACGGCCACGCCGCCGACCGGCTGGAATTTCGAAGGCCAGGGCCAGGCCTGCACCTCCATGACTTTTTCGACCCCGGGGACCTTCAGGGCGTCTTTCGGATCGAATGAAACAAGTTTGCCGCCGGTGACCGGTGGGCGCGCGATCACGGCGTATTTCATGCCTGGCAGGCGGGTGTCGCTGCCGTACATCGCCTTGCCGGTGGTGATGTCGTGCAGGTCGACGATGCCAACCGAGCCTTTGCCCATATAGCGGAAGTCTTTTGGGTCTTTGAGTTGCAGCTTGGATGCTTCGATCACCGGCTGCGCGGCGGCATCGTTGGCGAGCTCACCATAACCCAGTTTGCGGCCGGTTCCGGTATGGACGACCTCGTGGTTGACCGCCTTCACCTCGGTCACCGCGACATTCCAGCGCTTGGCGGCGGCAGCTTCGAGCATCATGCGTGCCGCGGCGCCGACCTGGCGCATCGGGATCAGGAAATGCCGTGTGCTGCGTGAACCGTCGGTATCCTGGTTGCCGTATTTCTCTTCGTCACCGGGCGCCTCGCGCACCTGCACGCGCTTCCAGTCCGCTTCCATCTCGTCGGCGACGATCATCGGCAGGCTGGTGCGTACGCCGGTTCCCATTTCCGCCCTAGCGGCGATAATGGTTACGATCCCATCAGGCGCGATAGATACGAAGACGCGGGGATCGTTGACTGTCCCGTGCGGCATCTTGCCGGCGCCGGTGGTGTAGGCCGCCATGCTGGGGCGGGACATCACCGGTGCCGCGAGCACCAGGCCGGCGGAAATTCCCAAACCGCGCAGAATCGTGCGGCGAGATACTTTTTCGATTTGAGGAGCAAAGTTCTTATACATGGCTCAGGTCCCCGTCGCTGCTAGCCGCACAGCCGCCTCGATCCTCTGGTAGCACCCGCACCGACAGATGTTGCCGGACATTGTGTCCCTGATCTCATCGTGCGACGGATGCGGGTTGTCCTTCAAAAGCGCTGACGCCTGCATGATCTGCCCCGCCTGGCAGTAGCCGCACTGCGGGACGTTGGCTTCACGCCAGGCCTTCTGAACCGGATGGTCACCGTGCGGGTCGAGCCCTTCGATGGTGGTGATCTTCTGGTTGGCCACGTCCGACATGGCGGTGATGCACGACCTGGCGGCCTGACCTTCGACATGTACGGTGCAAGCCCCGCACAGCGCTTTGCCACAGCCGAACTTCGTGCCGGTCAGCCCGACCTCGTCGCGGAGATACCACAGCAGCGGCAACGACGGATCGCCGTCCCAGCTATGTTCCTGCCCGTTGACTGTAAGTTTTATCATGTCTCCGCCGCCCCTTTCTGATGATAAAGCAACACATTGCCGATCGAAAACGCCAGTTCTCGCCGCGCGAACGCCGACGGTGCTTGAGGCCCGCCGGGCATTATATTGCTGATAAGGAATGATACTCTGTCTGGCGCTGCCTGCTGCAGGTTAGCTCCGATTGCGCACCAGTCAATTCCACATCCGAAGCTACGTCTATGTGATGGTGCGACACGACCGGACCCTCCCGCTTATCGAAGCTGATTTTTGCTTTTGTTAGCTCAACTATTGGACTTAGATCAGGGACAATTTACGTTCAGCCGCGCAAATCTAGGTGTGCTCAAGTTGCGCCCAGGCTGAGGCTTGGATTTTCGGCATATCGCCATGTTTGGTAGAAGTTCAGGCGAGTTTATGAAGCAGTTGGAAAAGCCGTTGCCCAACGATTGCGCATGGTATCGCTAACGCGCAATTTCGTTTCATCCAGCCTGGGCATGGCATTTTGCGGATCGATCGGTCGCCGCCCCAGGACGGCAACCGACTTGGGTTTCATTGGCGACGCGCCACTAGCCCATCGTTTGGGCCGCGGATGGGGTAATCTCGTAGATGACCCGGACGTCCTTGTCGTTATGGAATGGGTACACGTCCTTATCGAGATACTTCTTCGCCAGGCTATCGATATGCGCATCGGCGCCGTCGGTCGATTCCTTGGTCACCGTCCCGCGGATCTGGATGTAGCGATAGTCGTTGTCCGGATCGACGATGGACAAGCGCAACCCTGGAACCTTCTGACATGTTACGCGCCTTCACCCGGCCCTTCGCGGTGTTCACCCGGATGACGCCATTGGTGTAGTCGAACCAAACCGGGGTCACTTGTGGTGAGCCGTCCGGCTGAAGAGTGGCCAGATGGGCGAGAGCCTTCTTCTTGGTGAGCATATCCAGAAATGCGGCGGGGATGTCGGTCATGAGGCTGTCCTTATCCTGATGGCAGGAAATCTGGAACGTTGGGACGGTGTCTGGCTTAGGCAAGCGCCGCGGTGGGCGGTTATGTCAGAGCGACCGCTTGGCGCACTGACGCCAGATAGCCGGCCGCGGCCGGCAGGATCGCGTCGTTGAAATCGTAGTTGGCGTTGTGCAGCTCGCGCCCGCCATCGGACGGGCCGTTGCCGATCCAGACGAAGGCGCCCGGGCGTTGCTGCAGATACCAGGCGAAATCCTCGCCGGTCATCGCCGGCGCCAGGTCACGGCGCAGCGTAAGACCGGCGGCAGTGACGGCCCGGCGGCAAGGTCGCGCTCGGCAGGCGTGTTCGCGGTCACCGGGATTGCCGCGTGGGATCTGCACGTCGATCGGTGACATCGAAGCTGCGTGCCACGCCCTCGGCGATGCGACGGATCGCCTGTTCGACATGGTCTCGTACGTCGTTGCGTAATGTCGCGCATGGTCCCGCGCATCACCGCCTGACCGGAGATTTGGTTTGCCGCTGATCCCGGCCTGCATCGTGGCGATGGTGACGACCGCGCTGTCGAGCGGATCGACCGAGCGGGAGACGATCGATTGCAGGGCCAGCAGCAGATGGGCGGAGGCGACCATCGGGTCACGCGTCAGGTGCGGCAGCGCGGCGTGTCCACCGTGGCCGGTGATGGTGAAAAAAACGCGGTTGCCGG
>CAWBPF010000006.1:0-10172 GCA_963790515.1 uncultured Alphaproteobacteria bacterium
TCGCGGCGCCAGGGCGGGAGCGAGCCCCATGAACTCCGCGCCGGCGCCGACCGTCACACCCTGACCGCAGGCGCGCTGGCTCGCGCCGGGGTGGCCTACTGACCGCCGCTCGGCCCATCCTGTGGTTCGATCAAGACGGCCATCCTGTCGTCCCGACCTGCGCGCGCCGGCGCCGGCGCGCGCAGCGGCGGTCCAGGCATGCCCGAAGGGCACCGCCGCAGGCGGCGCGCAGCGTCCTGGACGGCTGCGAGCACGACGGCACCATCACTGCAGAGACCGGCGACGAGAGCGCGAACGCCGCCGTCGCCAAATGCGCGGCCCGATAGGAACGCGCCGTTTAAGCGCGGATTCTTCACCGCCGCTAACAATCCTTTCGATCCGGGCTGGGGCGTCGAGGTAGCCTACTTCTTTCATCCGTCGACTTGGGGGCAAGGCTATGCCTCGGAGATGGTTGCCGCCTGCATGACTGTCGCTGATCACACTCTGCGGTTGCCGGAAGTGAGGGCCTTTGCTCATCCCGCAAACGTTGGATCGCGGCGTGTTCTTGAGAAAGCCGGCTTCGAAGAACTACGCTTCGTGCCGGAAATGGATCGGTTCCTTTACCGGCGACACCGCCAGGAGCTACGGGCGGTGCCATAACGTGGGACAGGGTGGTTTGCAGGCTTTCACCTTAGCGCTGTGGCATTCTCGGCCTCATGGAGAAGACCTTTGTGGCCGAGCAGGAGGACTCGCCCCGGCGCGTCGTGGCTCGCGCGTTTCCGGGCGGGACGCGAGGGAGGCGGCGCGGTGGTATCTCGAGCGGGGGGCTGGCGGAGCCGCCGACGGCCGCCGATTGCCGCGCCGCGCTGCGGACGGCACATGCCGGAACTCGTTCCGTCTTACGACGATGTGTGCGGGCTGGTCGGCGACGACGACCTCGCGCACCGCATCCTCAGTCATTACCGCCCGCCGTCGTTTCCGCACGGTTGCAGCCAGACGATCTGGCTCGGCAACGGGGGGCCGGCGCTGGTGCGCAACTACGATTATCCTCTTGGCATTATTTCCGACCGGATCGAGCTAACTGCCTGGTCAGGACGACGTGTGATCGCGAAGGCGCAGCGGCCGTGGGGCGGGTGCCTCGACGGGATGAATGACGACGGGCTGGTGGCCAGCCTCACGTTCGGGGGCATCGGTCGAAACGGGCAGGGCTTCGCGATCATCCTCATGTCCGGTACGTCCTGGAAACGTGCCGCACCGTACCGGAGGCAGTCGACGGCTCTGCCGTATTCCCGTCGCGCAGCCGCAAAACGTCATGCTGCTGGACCGGAAGGGCGACCATGCCACGCTGTTCCTGGGACCTGATCGCGAGCCGTCTGTCACCCGGCTCCGGACCTGCACGAACCACCAGGAGGCGTGTCGCCCGCGTCAGACTCGGCCGTGCGCAAGTGCGTGCTGGACGAAGCTATGGAGGCGTCGGGCATGACGCTTTCGTCGCTGGTGGCCCGGTTCTTTAAGGCTCCGCTATACTCGCGCCGCGCCGACTTCACCACGGCCTACACCGCCGTCTACCGGCCGGAGGAGGGACGGGTTGACTATCTTTGGCCCGGCCGGTCCTGGGCGCAGAGCTTTGGACGCTTCGATGCTGGGGCCTACACGCACACGTATGGCAATCTGGTCCAATGACCATTCAGGGGCGCCAGCCACGGTAGCCCTCGACTTGGGCTATCTCCGGGTGGGGTGGTGAGCGGTCAAAGCTCCGCCGCAAGGCGGAGGGGCTGACGTACGCCTGAACCGTTCCTGTTTCTCCAACTCGCTTACACGCTGCAGCGTAGTCATCAGGAAAGATATGATCCCAATCAGAAGCAGAACCAGAACGGCTTTGTCGCGTGGACCGATGGCACGATCTCGTCTGCCAAGACCGGCCATCGCACCTTCTTCCATGCCACCCCTGCGCAATTCGTGCAGTTTGCGCCATTCCAGCACTTCGGAACCGAGGAGGCGGCGAACGCTAGGGCGAAGGCGAGACCGTCGTTGGACCACGTGACCCACGAAGTTTGGCTCGCTATCCGCAATCCGATGCCGACCTTCGATGATCAAGCGGCCAATCACGTGGGTAGTTTGGTTGAGCACGCATTCAGAGAGGGACATTACGACCAGACTACGCGCGACCGGATCTTTTACCGAATTGAGGCGACCCAGCCTTTCTGGCACCAACACGGCGACTGGAACGCCGCCAAGTGGCAGCTTTCTATGACCGAGTTCGCCAACGAGCTATCTGCGCTGAGCTACGACGGCCTCGAATACAACAACGCAGTAGAGGGCGGACTATCCTACGTGCCCTTCAGGAATAACCAAATCTGGTGGGTGACGCGTGACACTCCCGAACCCTGAGCTGTTGCTCCGGTGACATGCGTCGCAGGTCTCCTTTGATGGCGGTCAGAACCCGCGTCTAAACGGCGCGGATCGTCCGTTGCGGCTTTCGAGCGAGAGCATGGCGGCATCGTCGTAGGAGCGATGGGAGGCGCGTTATTGGCGTGCTTGGACGTGCCTACGGGAGGCGAGGTCCAGGGATCGGTGACGACATAGCGGCGAGTGCCTGCCAGACTTGACGGGCAAGCACGGCGTCGAGCTCAACCTGCAAGTTCTGCATCGACGCCGTGCCCCACACCGTGCCGGGCACGAATGCAGGACGAGTATCCTGCCGATGAGGGCGTTCGTCTACGTCGCGTCTGCGACACCGACGCAGGCGGAGGCTGCATCCGGCCGTCTGTTCCTGTGCGCCGGTTGCCGCGGCCAGGTGATCATCTGCAGCTGCTGCGACCGGGGGCAGATCTACTGCAACGGCGGCTGCGCTCCGCGGGCGCGTCGACAGACCCTGCAAGCGGCTGGTCGGCGCTACCAGGCGAGCCCGCGTGGCCGGCGGCGGCACGCCGCGCGGATGGGCCGCTGGCGGGCGCGAGCAGAAGAAAGTGACGCATCACGGTTCACCCGAGCCGCCGGCCGATGATCTGCTGCCGCCGGTCGCGATGACGGCCGCGCGTGACGATGCTCTCCCCGCCGACGGGCGTCGGCCGCCGGGGCCACACTGCCACTGGTGTGGTCGTGGCTGCCCGCCCCTGCTGCGTCAGGGGTTCCTGCGTCGCCGCCGGCGCCATCGCGGCCGTGTTGGACACGACCGGACAGGGCCCAGACGCCATGGTGACGCCGCCTGACATCGAGGCGCAGATCCTGCGCTACTACCACGCCGAGAAGTGGACGGTCGGCACCATCGCCCGGCAGTTGCACGTCCACCACAGCGTGGTGCGCCGCGTGCTGGCGCAGGCCGGCCTGCCCAGGATCGGCGCGGCGCCGCGGCCGTCGCCGATCGACGCCTATCTGCCGCTGATCCGCGAGACGCTGGAGAAATTCCCGACGCTGACCGCCAGCCGCCTGTTCACGATGGCGCACGAGCGCGGCTATCGCGGCAGTCCGGATCACTTCCGCCACCTCGTCGCCGAGCATCGCCCACGCCGCCCGGCGGAGGCGTATCTGCGGCTGCGCAGCCTGCCCGGCGAACAGGCGCAGGTCGACTGGGGCCATTTCGGCCATCTGCAGATCGGCCGCGCCCGCCGTCCGCTGATGGCGTTCGTCATGGTGCTCAGCCACTCGCGCCAGATCTTTCTGCGCTTCTTCCTCGACGCCCGGATGGAGAACTTCCTGCGCGGCCATGTCGGCGCCTTCACCGCCTGGGGCGGCGTGCCGCGCGTGTCTGCTCTACGACAATCTCAAGAGTGCGGTGCTGGAACGGCGCGGCGACGCGATCCGCTTCCATCCCACGCTGCTGGGCTTTGCCGGGCACTACCGCTACGAACCCCGTCCCGTCGCGGTGGCGCGCGGCAACGAGAAAGGCCGCGTCGAGCGCAGCATCGGCTACATCCGCGGCGCCGTTCTTCGCTGCCCGCAGCTTCACCGATCTCGACGACCTCAATGCGCAGGCCGACGACTGGTGCCGCGGCCTGGCCGCCGACCGGCGCTGTCCGGGCGAACCGGACCGCACGGTGCGCGCGGTGTTCGCCGATGAGGCGCGGCACCTGCTGGCGCTGCCCGACAATCCGGCGCCGCTGCTCGAGCGCGTCGCGGTCAAGGTCGGCAAGACGCCGTATGTCCGCTTCGACCTCAACGACTACTCCGTCCCCCACACGCATGTGCGCCGGACGCTGACGGTGCTCGCCGACACGCACGAGCTGCGCATCGTCGACGGCGCGCAGGTGCTCGCTCGCCATCGCCGCAGCTACGATCGCGGCGCGCAGATCGAGCAGAGCCGGGCATCTCCAGGCGCTGATCGACCAAAAGCGCGCCGCGCGACAGCATCGCGCCACCGACCGCCTCGCCCAGGTGGCGCCGGCCAGCCAGGACCTGCTGGTGCGCGCGGCCGAGCGCGGCGCCAATCTCGGCGCCATCACCAATGGACTGACGCGGCTGCTCGACCGCTACGGCGCCGCCGACCTGCAGGCCGCCATCCGCGAGGCGCTCGACCGCGACGTGCCGCATCCCAACGCCGTCCGCCTCGCGCTGGAGCGCCGGCGCGAGCAGCGTGGCGAGGCCCCGCCGGTCGACATCGACCTGCCCGCGGATGTGCGGGCGCGCGACGCGCCGGTGCGGCCGCACGCACTGGAAACCTACGACCAGCTCAAGGATGTGGCCGATGAATGATCCCGCCACCCTGCGCGCCCGCGCCGGCGCGCTGCATCTGCATGGACTGCTGGCGCACTGGCCGGAAGCCGCCACCTCCGAGTGGGTGGCCTGCCTGCTCGACTGGGAGGAGCAGGAACGCCGCCGGCGCAGCCTGGAGCGGCGCCTGAAGGACGCGCGCATCGGCCGCTTCAAGCCGCTCTGCGACTTCGACTGGAGCCTGGCCCAAGCGCTGCGACCGCGCCGCCATCGAAGCGCTGATGGCGCTCGACTTCCTCGACGATGCCGGCAACGTCGTCCTGGTCGGCCCCAACGGCGTCGGCAAATCGACGCTGGCGCAGAACATCGCCCATCAGGCGCTGATCGCCGGACACACCGTGCTGTTCACCAGCGCCGGCCAGCTGCTCGGCGATCTCTGCGCACTCGACAGCGATTCCGCGCTGCGCCGCCGGCTGCGCCACTACGCCCGCCCGCAGCTGCTGGTGATCGACGAGGTCGGCTATCTCTCCTACTCCAACCGCCATGCCGACCTGATGTTCGAGCTGGTCTCCCGCCGCTATCAGAAGCGCAGCACGCTGATCACCACCAATCGTCCGTTCGCCGAATGGCGCGAGGTGTTCCCCAACGCCGCCTGCGTCGTCTCGCTGATCGACCGCCTGATCCACAACGCCGAGATCATCGCCATCGAGGGCGAGTCCTACCGCCTCAAGGAAGCCCGCGAACGCACCGAGCAGCGCGCCCGCCAGCGTCGCGGCGGCAAGGCGTGAGCGAGCCATGCAAGTCGGCGCCGGCGCCGACCATCACAACCTGATCCCATGCGCACCGGCTCGCGTCGGTGAAGCACCGATCGCTGCCACCCCATCCTGTGGTTCGATCAAGACGGCCATCCTGTCGTCCCGACCTGCGCGCCCCGGCGCCGGCGCGCGCAGCGGCGGTCCAGGATGCCCGAAGGGCACCGCCGTAGGCGGCGCGTAGCGTCCTGGACGGCTGCGAGCACGACGGCACCATCAATGCAGAGACGGCGACGAGATCGCGAAAGCCGCCACGCCACGCGGCCCGATATGAACGCGCCGTTTAAGCGCGGATTCTCACCGCCGCTAACACCAGAAAGCCAATCTGCGACCGCCTCACCTGACATTGTCGCCCCAAAGGGGCGCGGCCCAAGCAGACGATTTAGCGAGGTTGTGAGCTGTTTCAGAAGCTATTTCATCGGTTCGGGCGCAACTCGGTCGGGAGCCCCACAGCCTCTCTAAACCTGATATAAGCATCTGCAACAGCATTGTGGTACATCAGATCCATGTCCTTACGGCACTGCTGCGCAACAACTATAGATCTTTCCGTTCTGCTCTTGCGACTCTGCGGCAGAGGCAGCGCCGCTAAACCCGCTTGAACGACAACATTGTTTAATGCAGCATAGATGCTTTCAGCAATATCACTGTATCTCGTTGGAAGTAGTTCGATCCATTGTGTCGTAAGCTTGCTCAACAGATTTGATAAAGTCCCGGCAGGTGTCATCAGCGTCCCGAGTAAACTGAGAAAAGGCACTGTAAGGATCCGCAGTGACTATCAAAAAGAATACAAGAATTGTAAGATATCTCATTGACGTCCCGCAACTCATCTTCTGTCCTAAAATCGAAGGACTTTCATCTGATAAAAGGCGATATTCCGCGCCAACCACGAAGAATTTTGCCCTGAATCCATGATATTTGTTCTGCAGAGTCCCCAATCGTCAAACAGCCACGTCTCCCTCCGCAACCTTCCACTCTTTTCGGATCGCTGCTGACGAGGCACAGTGAACAAGTCTGCTTATTCCACCACCCGTTTAGCTGAACGTATCGTGCTCTTCGTCGCGCGAGCGCTTAGCACCTCGGCTTGCGCCGGACTTTGTCTCGGCGGTCGCGAACTATGTGACCACGGCTTGCATAGTGTCGGTGTGCAGCAGGAGGTCAGTTTGATCAGGTCGAAACCGCTTGGCCTATGGGGGTTACAGCAACGGCTACCGTCCGATATGCCATACTGCAGTCCCAAAATCGGTTCACGTCCACGCCAGACAATTCAGCCGCTTTCCAGCCGCCACATCCGCGATGCCTTTAACCATACGACAGCAGCATACGGAAAAGATATTTGGTCTGCCGGAAAAATGAAGACTTCGATGCCGAAGACCGGCGTTTCACGGGCGACGGCCCTTTTGTCTGCGTCACCAAACGTCAACAAGGAGTTCGGCGCGTTGAGGTGGCCCCGGGATTTCGGACAGGGTGATAAGCTATTCCCGCTTGAGCGAGAGACGGGACGTTATGGGCAAGGTGACACGGAAGCGCTACGGGGCTGAGTTCAAGGCCAAGGTTGCGCTGGAGGCGATCAAGGGCGAGCTGACCCTGGCGGAGTTGTCCACCAAACACGGCATCCATCAGACGATGATCGCAGCCTGGAAGCGGCAGGCGATCGAGGGGTTGGCGTCGACGTTTTCCGGCAAGGCGGAGGCGGCGGTGGCGACCGGGGAGGCGGAACTGACCCGGCTGCACGCCAAGATCGGCCAGTTGGTGGTGGAACGGGATTTTTTGGCGAAGGCCTCCGGTCGATGAGCGTGGAACGGAGGCGCGCAGATGGTGGAGCGCGTCGCATCCGCAGTTGTCGATCGTGCGGCAGTGCGCGCTGCTCCAGATCAGCCGGTCCGGCCGCTATTACCAGCCGGTCGGCGGAGAGCGCAGCCGACGCTGGCGCTGATGCGGCTGATCGACGAGGCGTTCCTGGAGTGCCCATATTACGGCTCACGGCAGATGACGCGGCATCTGCACCGGCTGGGTCACCAAGTCGGCCGCAACCGGGTTGTCCGGCTGATGCGCAAGATGGGGCTGCGGGCGATTTACCAGAAGCCGAATACCAGCGCGCCGCATCCCGAGCACCGGGTGTATCCGTATCTGCTGCGCGATCTGGCGATCGTGCGGCCGAACCAGGTCTGGTGCTCTGACATCACTTACATCCCGATGCGCCGGGGATTTCTGTATCTGGTGGCGATCATGGACTGGCACAGCCGCCGGGTGCTGTCGTGGCGGCTGTCGAACACCATGGACGTGACGTTCTGCACGGAGGCGCTGGAGGAGGCGTTGGCCCGGCATGGCAGGCCCGAGATCTTCAACACCGATCAGGGCAGTCAATTCACCAGCCTGTCGTTCACCCAGATGCTGGCGGACGCGGACGTGCGGATCAGCATGGACGGGAGGGGGCGCTGGATGGACAACGTCTTCATCGAGCGGCTGTGGCGTTCGATGAAATACGAATGCGTCTACCTGCATGCGTTCGAAACGGGTCAGGCGCTCCATGCCGGGCTGCTGAGGTGGATCGGCCACTACAACACGCAGCGGCCACACTCCTCGCTGGCTGGGCGCACGCCCGACGAGGCATAAACAAATGGCTCGACGCCGTGGCCGGGGCATGCCCCGGCCACGGCGTCGAGCCTGAAGCTGGCGGCATAATCGGAACCAGGGAATAGCTTATCTTCGCCGCCAACCTGTCCAGCCGATCGGGGCCACCTCATGTTTCCGCTCGAACGGCCCTAAGATCACTGAGGCAAGGTGTTTGCCAAGCTGCTCCTGAAATGCTGGCCTGCGACGGAGAGGCCAACCATCTGCACTCCATCTCAAAGTATTCTCCGAAGCTCTCGAGCACCTCAACCGGTGGAACACCGCTCAAGTTGTTCAGCTGTATATCGAGCGGAAGCAGCTCTCCGAGTTCACACGAGTCGCCGTGTATGCGCACGGCTGCTGTTCCTCACCGGCCTAGCACTACTTTGGCAGTTTTGTGGAGCGAAGCCGCAGATCGACGTTGGCAGTGCGGACATCGGCTCGGGAGCTTGGGAGGGGCGAATAGGTGGGCGATGACGGCGCGGCGTATTTCAGGAAGCGTTGGTTTCGGGGGAGCCGTCGTGGGCAGCTTCTTTTTTCCCCCTCGCCGCGGCGTGCAGCCGCAGATGCTGAAGGTAGGTGAACGCGATGCAGCTCATCAGCGCATGGCGGTGCAGACCGGTCCACGATCGTCCCTCAAAGGCGCCGAGCCCCAACTCTTGTTTGAGCTGTTGGTGCGCCAGCTCGCATACCCAGCGTGCCTTGATGGTCGCGGCGAGGCGAAGCAACGACGTGCCCGGCGGGAGATTGCTGAGATAGTATTTGCGTTCGCCGCTGCTGCGCCATTCGCCAACCAGCCAGACCTCTTCGCCGGGCAAGTGGCCGTGTCGCGGGCTGCGCGGCCCATCAGCGACGCGCACGCGCACGGCCGCGAACCGGGCCGAAAGCGGGCCTTTGCTTCCCTGTCGCCACGCGATGCGCCGCCAGCGCAAGCCAGCCAGCACGTCGGCGGCATCGCGCGCGTCTTCGCTGGGCACGGAATGCTTGCGTGGCTTTCCGCGGCCCGCACGCGGGAACAGCAGCCCGACGCCGGTCGTGAACACCTTCAGTGTGCGCGGGACGCCGACCGACCAGACCAAGCCGCGCGCGCTCAGGCCTTGGCGGAACGGCGCGCTCATCCCATAGCCAGCGTCCGCCAAGACGCAGCCGAAGCGAATGCCCGCAGCCCGCACACGGTCGATCTCGTCGAGCGCGATCTCGGGTTTGGTCTGCGCGGTGCGCGCCGTCTGCGGCACGCCCGCCGTGTTGCAGCGCGCCGGGTCGTCGATCCAGGACTTCGGCAGAAACAGCCGCAGACCGACCGGCACGGGCACTTCGCCGCGCGCCAGCGTCAGCGACACCAGCGACTGGCAGTTCGCCTGCTTGCCGAGCTGGCCACAGTATTGTGGTGCCACGCCGACCGAATGCGTGCCCTTTTTAGGGAGTGCCGTGTCGTCGACCACCAACACCGCGTCATCCCCGCCGACGATGGCGTCTGCTTGCCCGGCCAGCACGCGCCACAGCGGCGCGTCGTCCCACGCCGGGCTGCTAATAAAGTGGTGAAGCTGGTCGTGCCCGCGCAAACCAAGCCGTGCCGCAATGGGCTGCACGCTCTTGGGACCATCCGGACCCAGAAGCCCGCGCAGATAAATCGGTCCCCATCGCCGCCGCGTGCTGCGGCCCATCGCATCCAAAAACGGCGTCAACCAGCCGTCGAGATCATCTCCAAACGCCGCAGATCGGGACACAGCGCACGCTCCGCCGAATCCCAGTCTGATACCGAACCGCTCCGTGATCGTACAAGTGCCAAAGTAGTGCTAGGTCACCGACTATAAACCGCATCCAGATATGGGCTGCGGCAAGTTTGACGAGCGCAAGGTAGTTGGGGTCGTGCTTTTCGAAGCGGGTGGCGACTGCTCTGGAATGCTTGAGCTTGTTGAAGAAGCGCTCAACCAGGTTGCGGTAACGGTAAAGCCAAGGACTGAATGCCGGGACGTTTCACGCGGTGCGGCATGGGCCTGACGTTGGCCCAGGCGCCTCGATCGGTCATGGCTGCGCGCAAGGCGTTGCTGTCGTAAGCGCGGTCGGCGAGTAGGATTTGGCCATCGCCGACGGTGTCCGACATATCGGCCGCGCTGCGTC
>CAWBPF010000007.1:0-521000 GCA_963790515.1 uncultured Alphaproteobacteria bacterium
AATTATATCACTTTATGTTGTATGACCAAGCCAACTCTGAATTAGATTCTTCCCACTCTCATTACATCCACTCATGAACTTTGAATTGCGAGCTGATGCATGTGACACACTCCATTGTCATTCTATTTTAATTACCCTGCGCCGTATAACATTCTGACATTGTTTAGATTAGACGTCTGGTTAAAGTGAAATTGATGTCAGTTTCAAGGCGGCTCCAATCTTAGACCTATCTCACTGTCTAGTTCTGAAATTCTACCATAACACAGAATATTGTGACTCCCCAGGTAACGACACCATGTTATATACTCAACCCAAATTCATTGTGCTCCACAATTCATCGTCTACTGTCTTCTTTACCGATTTGTTTCTCTTCCTTGACCAAGTAGTATCTCTCTAGCCCAATATTTGTCTATGGCTAGCATCTCCGTTAGAGGTGACGAGGTCCCACTAGTTCTACCAGTAGGTGATTCTGGCTTTGTCAAAGTCACCTCTAATCTTCTTTACATTCGGTTTGGGCTAGCAGAAAGCTCCATCATGGTCGAAGAAGAGGTCCTTGAGAAGTATGGAATAGTCAAAGAGGGCATTTTACAGTCTAGATTTACAGAGGACGAGGGTTATTACTGGCTCCTGCATCCTGGTCAGTATAAAGCATACGGTCTTACCCCGCAGCAACTGGCTGCATCTACTGAAATTATAGCACCTGCCTCGGATACTTCCACTGTGGAGTTGTGGTGTTCTTCGGCCTTGATTCGGTGCTCGACTTTCGGCTCGCCTATAGCTTGCGTGGGGTGTTGAAGGGCTTTGACGACCCAGCGGCACTGTTTGCAAGGCTGGAGGCGCAGCGTAACCGAGCACTGAACCGTGGCGAAATCGGTCGGTATCTGGTTACGTTTGGCGACAATCACGACTTGTTCTGGCAGCCCGGCGGACGGATCGCCAACGGCGCACCCGACGAGCAGGTCGTCGGCATCATCGGCTACATCCTCTGCGCACTCGGGATGCCGTGTATTTATTACGGCACAGAACAGGGTCTTTCAGGCGCCGGCGGTGACAACCAGATGCGGGAGGCGATGTTCGACAAGGCGACGCCGGCCTTGAATCTGCTGAACCGTGAATGCGCGATTTACCGGTCCATCGCAGGCATCGCGGCTGTGGTGAGGGCTAGCGAGGCACTGCGTTTTGGGCGGATGTACTTCCGCCAGATCTCCGGCGACGGTATTGGCTTTGGCCTGCCGTTCGGCACTGCCTACACCCTGGCCTTCGCACGGCTGCTGTATCCGCGCGAAGTGCTGGTCGCCTACAACGTGTCATCAGCCGCGCGAGACGACCGCGTCGTGGTGGATGCCAGCCTGCATCAAGCGGGCGACACGATGAACTTCCTGTACGGAAATACAGGCCACGTCACGGTGGAGAAGGCACCGAACGACACGCGGTTTGTTCAGCTCCATCTGGAGCCGCATCAGTTCGTTATCCTGCAATAGTGGGTTGATTAACCCGCTAGCGGATAAGGCTTTACGATACAGGCCCTCAGATTTTATCCAATAGGTTGCACCAGCGGCAGTGTGGCATTGCGCCGGTCAGTCGTTCCGGAAAGGCATGAATAAGCCAGTGCGGGCAGGTTTGCAGGATGCCAGGGTTCTTGACACTTTCTCGTGCCCTTTTCCATTCGTTGATGTCAAATTGACGGGACCACTTGGCCCCGCCGCCTGCCGTGGCTCGCAGCGTTCTTAATGATCAATACAAATACTTGCTTACGCTGACGATAGCCAGGGTTTGACGCGCAGTGCGATGCGCACTTACACCGACCAATGCAATTATCCAGAGCAGAACTGCTGAATTGCCTCTCCTGGCCAAGATATTAACTCCCGATAAGGAGATTTGGCAGCCGATTGATCGTGAGCCAGTCTTACCTGAGTGTTCCGCAAAGTGAGCACGGGAGGAGGTCCATATGAAAAAACGCACTGCGATGGCGGCATCGTCGGCCATTGTTTTATGTCTTTCGGCTAACAATCAGGTCAAGGCGGCCAGCTGTGAAGGTCTGGGCGGCCTGTCTCTCGAACATGCAACGATAGCTGCCGCCACCTCGGTGCCGGCAGGAACATTCACGCCACCCACCTTGCCGGGCGTGACCACGCCGGCAACACCGATTCCCAATCTTCCGGCATTCTGCCGCGTGCAGATCACCGCTTCCCCGACCAGCGACTCGTCGATCGGTATCGAGGTCTGGCTGCCAGAGAACTGGAACGGCAAATATCTGCAGACCGGCAATGGTGGTTTCGCCGGGACGGTGCCTTACAGTGCGCTTGGCACCGCCATCCAGCGTGGTTATGCCGCCGCCGGAACCGATGACGGGCATTCCGATCCGGTTGGCACTGACGCCAGCTGGGCCTTGGGCCATCCACAGAAAATCATCGATTTTGGTTATCGCGCCCTGAAGGAAACCACCGACAATGCCAAGGTGGTCATCAAGGCATTTGCTGGCAACGGACCACAACATTCCTATTTCGCGGGCTGCTCCGATGGCGGGCGTGAAGCCTTGATGGAGAGCCAGCGCTATCCGGACGATTTCGATGGGATCGTGGTGGGTGATCCCGCAAACGCCTGGATTCCGTTGTTGTCACAGGCAGTCTGGGACATGCAGGCGCTGCTGGCCTCTGCAGCTTCCTACATCCCCCCAGCGAAGCTGCCGGCAATTACGAACGCGGCGCTGGCCGCCTGTGACGGTATCGATGGCGTCGAGGACGGGGTGATCGGCAGGCCGCGCCAATGCCACTTCAATCCCGACGTGCTGCTGTGCACGGGAGGCGACGCCGATAGTTGCCTGACCGCACCGCAGTTGGCAGCAGTCAAGAAGATCTATTACGGCCCCCATAACTCGGAACGTCAAACCATCAATCCAGGTTTTCTTCCTGGCGCCGAAGCCTATAGCGATCCCAGCTTTCCCAACGGATGGCTTGGCTGGATCACGGGTCCAGGCCCAAATGCGAGTAGTATCACCCAGTCCTTGCAGTATGGCTTCGGGACCAACTTCTTCAAATATATGGTGTTCGATGATCCAAACTGGAATTTGCAAACCTTGGACTTTGACACGGATGTCTATAAGGCGTTGTCAAAGCCTGTTGCCGGTCAGGCCTTGGGGGATGTGCTCCAGTCGGTCGATCCGGATCTGAGCGTGTTCCGGGCGCATGGCGGGAAGATGATTTAGTAACCACGGCACAACGGATTATGCGATCCCGCCGGGCGATTCGATCGAATATTATCGCAGCGTGCTGGCGTTTTTTGGTGCTTACGACCGGACAGCCCCAGCGGCTGATGTCAAGAACTTCTATCGGCTGTTCCTGGTGCCGGGCATGCAACATTGCTCAGAAGGTCCCGGCGCGAACACGTTCGGCCAGACGATACCTTTGGCTGACCCAGCCCATGATGTGATCAAGGCCCTGGAAACCTGGGTCGAGCGGGGAAAGGCGCCCGACCAAATCATCGCAACCAAGTACACCAACGATGATCCAACACAACCTGCGTTGTTTACCCGGCCCCTCTGCCCGTATCCGGCGGTCGCTACCTGGAACCGCAAGGGTGATGCCTCCGATGCCGCCAACTGGTCCTGCCATTAGCAATCGCATCCGCGGGTTGCTGCGGGGGATTTAGGTGCCCATGAAGCCTCCGGCATCTCTGCTGGAGGTGTTTTGGTAGACCGCAAGCCAGTTTGATCGGGCGTCGCAGTCAAGGTCGCCCATACGGGCACTTGCGACGCGATAGAAGGTGACGAACTCGACGGTGTCTGTAGCCACCGTCGAGTTCGTCCCATGTTGCGGGTCAGGCAGCGGCAGTACGCGGTCCGAATGCCCCACATCCGCTTAACACGTTCGCGGCGGCAATGCCGCGAACCTGGCAGCCTCGGCTTGGGGGGACAGCCACTCGCGCTGAGGATCGGGACGCGCCTCGCGATGACCGACCTGCGCGCAAGCAGCTGCGGCCGCTCTGCAGGTGGACCGCAAGCTCTGAAAGACGCGGCCGGCCAAGCTTGGTAGAAGGAGTCATGTGCGTTCCGAAAATCTTCTTTTTCGCCGGCCTCAGCTTTCTTTGGGCCGGAGGTGCCCATGCGCAGGAACCGAACCCGCTCGCGGCCGTCAAAGCCGACCGCTGGGCCGATGCCCAGGCCGCCGCCGCGCGATTTGCCGATCCGGTGGCGGAAAAACTGATGCTATTACTCTGCGCCTTCGCGCCCCCGGTGCCGCGACCTCCGCCGAAATCGCCGACTTCATGCAGCGTAACCCCGACTGGCCCGCCCAGGCCATGCTGGAGCGTCGCCGGCAGGAAGCCATCGCTTCGGACCCCGACGACGCCTTGGTACTAGCGCAGTGCGACCCGCCCCCGGCGTTTGCCCCCGCCATGCTTCGCTGCGCCGAGGCCATCGCGAACGCGGGGCGTACCGAGGACGCCAATGCCCTCGCCCGCCATGCCTGGGTTGGCGCCATCGAATCCCCGACCGACGAGACGGTCTTCCTGCGGCGGTGGGGCGGCATTGCGACGCCCGATGATGAATGGGCGCGGTTTGAACGCCTGGCCTGGAATCGACACCGCTGCCGCGACACGGCAAATCCCGCGCCTCGGCCGGGCCCATCATCCGGCGGCCGAGGCTCGCCTTGCCGCCAAGCGCGACGACCCGCAGACCGACGCCTTAGTGGCCGCGCTTCCCGCCGACCAGCAAGCCGACCCTGGACTGATCCTCGATCATGCCCGCGCGCTGCGGCACGCCGGATCGAGACGCCGATGCCGCCGCCGTCCTTGCTCAGGTGATCGAAACCGAAAGCCCGTTGGCGTTCTGGACGGAGCGAAACGTGCTGGCCCGCAAATTGCTGCATGACGGAGACGCCCAGACCGCCTACGCCGTCGTCGCAGCTCATGGCCAGACCGCCGATGAGCAGCGTGCGGAGGCCGAGTTCCTCGCTGGCTTCATCGCGCTGCGGATGCTGCACGACCCAGCGAAGGCCGAGCGGCATTTTCGGACGCTGGCTGGGCTGCATGCCGCGATTACCCAGGCGCGGGCGCATTACTGGCTCGCGCGAACGGCCGCGGCGGCCGGCAGGGACGCCCGGCCGGACTATGAAAAGGCCGCTGAATGGGCAACCACGTTCTATGGCCAGCTGGCAGCGCTTGCCCTGGGCGGTGTGCCGGCCGACCGGATCCGCACCCTGCGTGATCCCACCTGGACCCAGGATAGCGCCCTTGCCTTCACCGGCCATGAAGTCGTCCGCGCCGCCGCCTGGCTGGTCGCGTGGGGCGACCCGCAGCGCGCCCGGGCGTTCCTGACGCGCATGGATGAACTGGCCCCGATCGTGGCCGAACGCGCCTTGACAGCGGCCTTCGCCCAATATGCCGGCCTGCCCGATGGCGCGGTCTTTGTCGCCCGACGCATGGGCCGGGACGGTTTGGTGCTGCCGCACCTCGGCTGGCCGGCGCCGTACAACCCGGCGGCGCCGCCTGATCCGGCATTTTCCCTCGGCATCATGCGGCAGGAGAGCAGCTTCGATGTCGGCGCGGTCAGCTCGTCCGGGGCGCGGGGGCTGATGCAGCTGATGCCCCCGACCGCCACCGCGGTGGCGAAGCAGCTTGGCGTTGCCGCCTCAGTTCCGACGTTGACGTCGGATGCGAGCCATAACATCCGCCTCGGCACCGCCTATCTGCAGGAGATGCTGACGCGGTTCGACAACTGCCTGCCGCTTGCCGCCGCCGCCTACAACGCCGGCCCGCATCGCGTCGCCCAATGGCTGGCGGACAACGGCGATCCGCGCACTGGCCCGGTCGATATGGTGGACTGGATCGAACTGATCCCGGTCGGCGAAACCCGCAACTACGTCCAGCGCGTGACCGAGAACGTGGTGATGTACCGCGCCGAACGCAACGATACCACGCCCGATCCTGCACTGGCTACACCATGGATGCGTTGACCCACCGCATCAGCGCCTGGGATGGCTTGCCGATCCACGTTCGGGAATGGCTCGATGGTACGACCGGCGGCGACCAGCTGCCGCCTGTCCTGTGCCTGCCCGGGATGGTCCGCACCGGCGCCGATTTCGAGGCTCTCGCGCCGGCCATTGGCCTGGGCCGGCGCATCATCGCGGTCGATTATCCCGGCCGAGGATCGTCGGGTCGCGTCCGCGCGACCTGACGCGCTATGCGCCGGAGGCCTGCGTCCGCGACATCATGGATGTCTGCGCCGCGCTGCATATCCACGATGCCGTCGGTCATCGGCACCAGCTTCGGCGGCCTGCTCGCCATGGGGCTGGCGGCCGCGCGACCTGGTCTGGTCCGCGCCGCGGTCCTGAACGACATCGGCCCGGACATCGGCATCCGACGGCGCCGACTTCGTGCGGGATTTCGTCGGCCACGATCCCGCGCTGGAAAGCCTTGACGCCTGCGTCGCGTTCCTGCGGGACGAGCTGCCGCCGATGTCGCTCGACACCGATGCGGCCTGGCGCCGCATGGCGGAGCTGACCTATCAGCCCGGGCGCGGACGGACGCTGGCACCCGGTCTGGGACACGCGGATCGCGCGGCTGCTGAACCGCGCCGGCCCCCGATCTGTGGCCGCTGTTCGGCGCGCTGGCCCATGTTCCGGTGCTGCTGGTGCGTGGCGCGGTCAGCAACATCCTGCTGCCCGGCGACGGTCACCCGCATGCAGGCGGAGCGGCCCGGACATGGAGGTCGTGACGCTGCCGGGTATCGGCCATGCGCCGATCCTGACCGAGCCGCCTGCTCTGGCGGCGATTCAACAGCTTTCTGGCACGAAACGCATGAGGCTCGCCCGCTTCATCGCCGCGGGTTTCGGCACCGGCTACGCCCCTGTCGCCGCCGGCACCGTCGCCTCGGCCGCCGCCGTGCTGTGCGGGCGCGGGGCTGCTGCTGCTGTCGCCGCTGGCTGCTGGCGGCTGGCGGCGCTGCTGGCGACCGTTCGGCGGCTATGTCGCGGTGCGGCGCGCCGGCGTCGAGGGCGATCCGGGCTGGGTGGTGATCGACGAGTTCGCCGGCCAGTGGATCACGCTGCTGGCGCTGTCGCGGCCCACCGTCGCCGGCCTGGTCGCCGCCTTCGTGCTGTTCCGGCTGTTCGACATCACCAAGCTCGGTCCTGTCGGCTGGGCCGACCGCCAGCACGGCGCGTTCGGCATCATGGCCGATGACGTGATCGCCGGCGTCATCGCGGCCTTACTGCTGCTACTGGCGCGATTGACTGCGCCCGACTGGTTAATGTGACAGTATCAAGACGGATTGCCGGCGAAGCATTCACGAATATTGCGAACCGATCGAATTATCACTTGCGATTTTTAAATTTCAGGCTGTGATATACTGAAACCATCTGGAAACGCCCCAATGCCCTTGGAGCATATGCAGATGGCGACCGTTCTGCCTGCGGCGGAGCGGCGTCAGGCCGGCCAGGCCTTCGCAAGGTCGTGCCAAGAAGCCATGCATGCGCACTGGGCTCCGGCTCCGCGGGCGCCGCGATCCCGTCGACATTCTGGTCGAGTCGGGCCGCCACCGCATCGCCAGCCTGTTGCCGATCCGCTACGACCGGATGCGCGCCTCGCCGTTCGCTTTCTTCCGTGGCGCGGCCGCAATCATGGCGGCCGATCTGGCGGACACCCCGGCGACCGGGCTTTGGGTGCAGGCCTGCGGCGACTGCCACCTGGCGAATTTCGGCACGTTTGCCTCGCCCGAGGGCACGCCGGTATTCGACGTCAATGATTTCGACGAGACGCTGCCGGCGCCGTTCGAATGGGACATCAAGCGGCTCGCGACCAGCTTCGCCGTCGATGCCCAGTCGCGCGACCTTGGCGACAAGACCGCGCGTTACCTTGCCGCCGCGGTGGTGCAGGCCTATCGCCGGCATATGCAGGAGCTCGCGCAGGCTCGCCCCGCTGGAGGCCTGGCGGTCGCGCGTCGATGTCACCAGATGTCCTGGCCGGGATTGCGGACGAAAAGCTGCGCGACCGTGAGCTGAAGCGGTTGCATACCGCGACCGAGGCGGGTCACAGCGGCTATCCAAAGCTGATCGAGCGGGTCAAGGGCCAGTGGCGGATCAAGGAGAAGCCGCCGTTGATCGTTCCGCTGTCCGGCCAGCGCGACGACACGCACGAGATCGTCGCCCGTACCGCGTTCGAATCCTACAAGCTGTCGCTGCCGGAGGAGCGCCGGATCCTGCTGGATCGATACGAGCTGGCCGATGTCGCGTTCAAGGTTGTCGGCGTTGGCAGCGTCGGCACGTTCTGCGCCATCGGCCTGTTCGTCACGCGCGACGACCAGACGTTGCTGCTGCAACTCAAGGAGGCCCAGACGTCGGTGCTGGCGCCGTTTGCCGGGCCGAGCGTCTATGCCAACCAGGGACAGCGGGTGGTGGTGGGGCAGCGGATCATGCAGACGGTGCCCGATATGTTCCTGGGCTGGACGGAGGATCGCGGCGACGACCAGCAGTGCTACATCCGTCAGCTGAAGGACAGCCGCCTCGCGCTGATCGGGTCCGACCTGGCCGAGGGCGCGCTGCCGTACCATGCCACCCTGTGCGGCGTGACGCTGGCGCGTGCCCATGCGCGGTCCGGGGACGCGGCTCGGATTGCCGGTTATATCGGCACCGGCATGGCGTTCGACTCGGCGATCGCGAGCTTCGCACTGGCCTATGCGGCGCAGAACCAAGCCGACTGGCGACTGTTTCTGGAGGCGATCAAGGCCGGGCAGATCGAGGCGAGAAGCACCTAGTGGTCCAATCCCGACGCCTGGCTTCCAGGCACCGGGCGAATTGGCCCACCAAATCAATGGTCTGTGGGTAAAATTCTACGGCCCCGTCCGTCGGATTTTATCCGCTAGTGTGCCAGGACATAGAGTTATCAGCGCCAGTTGGCGGCCTTTTGACTGGTCTGGGCGCTGAAAATAAAGCGTCACGGTTTCCGTCCCAAGCTTCGTCACTGTCACGAATCTCTGGTTCGGAAAACCGATTTGCCGCGTTCCATCCAGACGCGCTTTTACTGCCGGGGGCTCGGAACACGGCTTCAACCGTCGTGGGGAATGATCTAGCCTGCATCCAAACGCACGAAGGATGCAGACGATGAACGACTTGGTTCCGGCGACCGAGCCCTTGGTGGCGACCGACCAGCGCCACCTGATCCATCCGCTGCACTTCGCCAAGGATCATGCCAACCCGAAGGTCTATGTCTCCGGGCAGGGCGCCATGCTGCGCACCGCCGACGGCCGGGAATACATCGACGGGCTGTCCTCGCTGTGGAACGTCAACATCGGCCACGGCCGCAAGGAACTCGCCGACCGCCGCGGCGGCGCAGATGGAGAAGCTGGCCTACGCGTCCGCCTATGCCGGCTTCACCAACGAACCGGCGATCCGGCTGGCCGAGACGCATCGTCAGCCTGGCCTACGACAACATGGCGGCGGTCTATTTCACCACCGGCGGCGCGGAATCCAACGAAAGCGCCTTCAAGTTCGCCCGCTACTACTGGAAGCGGATGGGCAAGCCGAACAAGGTGAAGATCATCTCCCGCCGCTACGGCTATCACGGCGTCACCATGGCGGCGATGAGCGCCACCAGCCTGCCGAACTACCACAAGATGTTCGGCCCGCTGGTGCCGGAGTTCCTGCAGGTCGCGCCGCCCTACCCGTATCGCTGGCCGGGCAACGGCGACGCCGGCATCGGTGCGGCGGACGCGGTGGAGGAAGCGATCCTGGCCGAGGGCGCCGACACCGTCGCCGCGATCATCGCCGAACCGGTGATCGGATCGGGCGGCGTCATCGTGCCGCCGCCCACCTACTTCCCCCGACTGCGGGAGATCTGCGACCGCCACGACGTGCTGCTGATCGCCGACGAGGTCATCACCGGCTTCGGCCGCACCGGCCAGTGGTTCGGGCTTGGGCACTGGGACACCAAGCCCGACCTGATGTCGTTCGCCAAGGGCGTCACCTCCGGCTATCTGCCGCTGGGCGGCGTCATCATCTCGAAGCACATGCACGAGGTGCTGCTCGACGCGCCGGCGGACGAGAAGTTCATGCACGCCGCGACCTATTCCGGCCATCCGGTGTGCTGCGCCGTCGGCCTGGCGAATATCGACATCATCGAGAAGGAAGGCATGGTCGAACGCGCCCGGGTGCAGGGCGACCGCTTCCGGGCCGGGCTGGAGACGCTGCTGAGCCTGCCGAATGTCGGCGAGGTGCGCGGCATCGGCATGCTGGCGGCGATCGAACTGGTCGAGGACAAGGGCAGCAAGACGCCCGCCAAGGGTCTCGGCGCCAAGGTGGTCGCCGAGGCGGCGAATCGCGGCCTGATCCTGCGTCTGCGCGCGGCCGCCGATGGGCCGCCGGCCAGCGGCGACACGCTGTGCTTCGCGCCCGCCGCTGCCGACGCCGGAGGCGACGCTGGACCGCATCGTGCAGATCGTCGGCGAGTCGATCCAGGCCGTGACATAGCGCGTAAAGCCACGGTCGCACGCGGCAGTAGCCTGCCCGTCCGGTCCCCCGACGCAACGGCGGTGAGTTGTGGTCGGATGCAGTAGCGTGTGCGGTGGCATCCTTGTGGCCACACCGAGGATTTCGGAAGTCGATCTTCCGTAAGAACAGTCGGTTGGAGACGATGTAGTTGGGCGCGCAACGGATCAACGTTCAGCGGCAGCGGCAATCCAGATGCGCATCAAAGCATGGACATCGTGGCAAACCGCGATCGACTATCGGCCTGCAGATGCTTACGACAGCCGGCGTTGTCGATCTGTCGGTCGCAATGTGCCAGCCGAGGGCGAGTGAGAATCCGATCATTGATCGTCGCGTTCAAAGAGATCCGTGGTCTCTGGCAAGTGCTGTACGGCTATCAGCGGATCGCCGGTACAAGGAGCTCTCGGTGTCCGTTTGGCGTGGCGGCCTCGGCGCAATGTTTCCGATCTGTTGATCACGCGAAGAGGCGCGACGCTGTCCGTCGGCCAAACCGGGCCTGCGAACACTTTCGCCGGGACCACAGGTGCCGCCAGCACAGACCGCCTGCTCGGTATGACCGGACCAGTGCGCGATGCGAACAACGGTCATCGCGCCGTCGCCGTATTGTGGACATCAGAAATGTCAACGACAGGCGCTGGGCGGACGTCAAGACTCTGCGCGCGACTGTCACTTTGTTGCATCGGCAACGCAGCCCGCTCGCTAGCCTATAGACATCCGGCGTGCCCCAGACCATTCAGACATGGATGGCTGAACAGTCATCGGGTCGCGATCTTCAACGGGCAGGCGCATTCGCATGAGGGCTTTGCAGGTCTCCACACAGGCCGACAGATGTTTGGCCGCCTCTTGCCGGAACGGCGGATGATTTGAGCGTCGCGACAACAACTGCGCTGGCGGCTTGCCTGCTGCTGCCGCTGCCGGTCGCAGCCGCGACGCTGCCACCGGTGGAATCAACGACCGGCCTGGTGGTTTCCGCCCAGCACCTCGCAGGGGAAGCCGGCGCCGAAATCCTGCGGCAGGGAGGCAACGCGGTCGATGCGGCGGTCGCGGTCGGTTACGCCGAGGCGGTGGTCAACCCGTGCTGCGGCAACATCGGCGGCGGCGGTTTCATGGTCGCCCACCTGGCAGACGGTCGCGATGTCTTCCTGAATTTCCGAGAGATGGCACCCGCCTCGGCCAGCCGCGACATGTACCTTGATCCATCCGGGAAATCAGCTGGCACGGGCAGCCTGCATGGGTGGAAGGCCGTCGCGGTCCCCGGGACGGTTCTGGGGCTCGATACGGCGCTGACGAAACACGGCTCGCTGCCGCGCACGACTGTCATGGCGCCCGCGATCCGGCTGGCGCGCGACGGCTTTGTGCTGACCCCCAGCGATGCCGAGATCCTGGACCGCGGCGCCGGACTGCTGCATCGGGATGCCAACGCCGCCCGTATCTTCCTGCATCCCGATGGGTCCCCGCTCGTCGCCGGCGACCGATTGGTCCAGCCGCAACTGGCCGCGACGCTGCAGGCGATTGCCGACACTGGGCCCGACGCGTTTTACCAGGGCCACATTCCGCAGGCGGTCGAGGCCGCCTCCCGCGCGGGCGGCGGGGTCATAACGGCGGCCGATTTCGCCGCCTACCACGTCACCGAATCCGCGCCGCTGCACTGCACCTACCGCGGCTATGTCATCGAATTCGGCGCCGCCCCCTTCCTCCGGCGGGGCGACAATCTGCGAAAGCCTGGACATCCTGGAGGGCTACGACCTGCATGGCATGGGGTTTCATTCCGCCGAAGCCGTGCATCTGATGGCAGAGGCGTTTCGGGTGGCGTTCTTCGACCGCAACACCTACCTCGGTGATCCGGACTTCGTTCACGCGCCTCTGTCGCGCTTGCTGTCCAAGAGCTACGCCGAACGGATGCGGGGTCAGATCACCGAAAATGCCACACCGTCCGTGAGCTTCGGGCCAGCCGTTCCGCCGCCCGGAGAACGACCGGAGACGACCCATTTCTCGGTACTCGACAAGGCCGGCGCCGCGGTGGCCATCACCTACACGATCAATGGTGCGTTCGGGGCCGGTGTGATTGCCGGCGATACCGGGTTCCTGCTGAACAACGAGATGGATGATTTCTCCACCAAGCCCGACGCCCCAAACCAGTTCGGGCTGGTGCAGGGGCAGGCCAATGCCATCGCCCCGGGCAAGCGCCCGTTGTCATCAATGGCGCCCACCATCGTGCTCAAGGATGACGCCGTAAAAATGGTGCTCGGTTCGCCCGGCGGACCACGCATCATCACGGCGGTCGCGCAAACCATCATGAACCTGATCGACTACCGCATGGACGCACAGGAGGCCGTTGACGCGCCTCGCCTGCACATGCAGTGGCTGCCGGATGTACTGTATGCCGAACCGTTCGCACTCTCCCCCGATACGCAGGCATTGCTCGAACGCATGGGATACCGGATCCAGGTGCAGAAACCATGGGGCGCGGTCGCGTTGATCGCCTCCGGCAGCATGCCGACCGGGAACTCCGCGGCGGGGCCAAGCGATTCCGAGGCTGGGCACAAGGCAATGCCGGGCAAATACTATGGCGCCAACGACTCCCGCCGTCCCGCCGGCGTTGCCCTGGCGCCGTAGCGGCGTTGATGCAACCCCAGATGATCGCCCCGGGCTGAGACAAGCGAGCGAACCGATCCGCGCTGGCAGCGTGGGACCATTGGCACCGTCATGACAGGCGTAAAGATCGACCGCATCAGCGCCGCTGCCTATGTGCTCGCCTGGGCGGCCACCCTAGTGGACCAGTTTGGCGGCCTGCCCTTCGCCGGCGATATCGGCGGCATCGCGATGCTGATTTTTCTCGTGCTGGAATTCCCGCGCCAGCGCCGCTACGCCCAGGTCCTGTTCCTGGCCCTCACCGGCGTTGGCCTTGCTGGCGTCGCGGTTGCGGCTGATCCGGTCGGCCTGTTCCTGTCGGCGTGGCGCCGGGGTGCCGCCTATGGCGCGTTCTTCCTGGCCCTGTCGTCGCTGCGGGATGCCGCCGAAACCAGCAAGCTGGTGCGGCGCTGCGGCCAGCACCTGGTGGCCCAGCCCCCTGGCCGTCGCTACGCAGCTTTGACCGGCGGCGGCCATCTGTTCGGCATCATCCTGTCGTACGGGGCCATCAAGTTGCTTGGCGCGATGGTCATGCGCGCCAACACGTTGCAGGCGGCCGGCGGCTCCGAAGCTGTCCGGGCGCTGCGGGCTCGCCGCATGCTGATGGCGATCTATCGGGGCTTTACGGTGATGAACTGCTGGAATCCGCTGAACCTGATGACTGCCGTGGTTTCCACCGCCGTTCCAGCCGCGCCAATGCGGATGTTGTTGCCGATCGCATTCGTGGTTTCCATTGGCATGGCCGCGATCGGCTGGTTGGAGGACCGTCTGTCGGCCGCTCGGCGGGCCACCACCGGCGGCAGAAGACCTGAAACCCGCGAATCCTGGTCCATTCACCTGCGCATCGTCGTCCTGGTCGCCCTGGTGATGCTGACGGCGGAACTTGGCGGCATCCTGATCGGCGTCTCCCTCGTGGCCGCCGTGACGCTGATCGTGCCATTGGTCGGCGTTGGCTGGGCCGTGGTCCAGGCGTGGGCGTTCGTCACCACGGCCAATCCCATTCGCCGTACCGCCGCCATTCTGCAACGCCGGGCGGGCCGGTTCTTCCAGCGCGTGCCCGGTTTCCGGTCGGAGGCCACGGTGCTGGCCGGTTCCGGCTTCATGGGAGTTGCGGTTGGAGGCGCGTTGCCGGCCGCCGGCCTGGCGCCGTTCGTCGGACATCTGCCGCCGGTCGTCGTCCCGCTGCTGGTGCCGGTCATCCTGATCGCCACCGGGCAACTCGGGCTCAATCCGGTGGCGGTCATCGCGTTGCTGGGCGCGGCCATGCCCAACCCGGGTGCATTCGGTATTCCGCCGGCTGCGCTCGCCTTCGCCTGCATGCTGGGCTGGGGCCTCGCGATCAATATGACGCCGATGTCGGCGTCCGCCATCACGACCGCCCGTTGGGCCGGAGTCTCCCCCTGGACGGTCAGCACCGCCTGGAATGCCGCGTTTACATTCTCCGCCCTGCTGTTCTCATGGCTGGCGATCGGCGTGCTCTTCACGCTTCTTTAACCAACGACCGATAGCTTCCTCCTGCTTGCCAGGGAGAAGAAAATGGGTTGGGTCACTGCACCGGTTCGCCTTGTTCGAGACCTGCCAATCGGCTTTAAGCTGGCAATGACCGTCGTGGGCTCGCTGACCTTGCTGACCGGTGTTTCGTGGTTCGCCTTCGACCGGTTGAGCTTCGTCACCCGGATGCAGGAAAATGTCGCTGCCGAATCAGCGATCGAGCACCAGGTGCAGCGCGGCCTGCTCGCGGCGCAGGAACTTCGGGTGGTCAGCCGGGAACTTCAGTTGCAGCAGACGGTCAGCGGGGTCCGCACCGCGGTGGAACGCGCGGCGAAGCAGACCGACCTTGCCAACAAGACGATGCACGAGATCAGCGCCGGGCAGGACCAGGCGCTGCTGGACGAATCGATGCTTCGGCTCGATAGCCTGATGGCGGCGGTCAAGGCCGCGGCGGCGTTGCGCACGGACTTGCTGACGGCCCGCCAGAAGCGGCTGTTTCAGGTGCGTCCGGTTTTTGAAACCGCAATGACCACGCTGATGACCGAGCTTGCGAGCGGTAACGCCGAACTGGGCGGGGTCGACTCGGTCCGCGACACCGCGACACCGGCGGCCCGCGCCGATCAGCATGATCCGACGATCGAAGCGGTAAACCGCTACCGCCTCGCCATCGCACGGATCCAAGGCGCCGCATTGATGTTCATGGCCACTGGCAACGGGTCGGCCGTCAACGACGTGCGTAGCGCGACAGACGAGGCCGCCGTCACCATGGCCGCCATACTGTCCGGTCCGGCGCCTGATGCCATCAAGACCGATGCCCGTCTGGTTGAGACTATCGGCAATGGTATCGCCGGGGCATCGGCCGATCTGATTGCAATGTCCCGCAAATTGGATCAGGTCGTTGGAACCGAGGTTGAGGCAGCCAGCCAGGGGATGCGATCAGCCTTTGAAAAACTGGCCGAAACCGCCGCCGAGCGCCAGCGCGCCGCGTCCAGCGCCGCATCAGGGGCCGGGACCGAGGCTTCAAAAGATATCCTGATGATGGTCGCTGCCATCACCGCGCTGATGGTCAGCCTGGGTACGGTGGTCACCCGCATGCTCGCCGGTCCGATCCGGCGCCTGACGGGGATCGTGCAGGCAATCGCCGACGGAAAGACCGATCAGTCAATACCCTACACCACGTGGAAGGACGAAATCGGCCGCATGGCGGCGTCGGTGGAAACCCTGCGCGAAGTGATGCGGCGAACCTTCATCCAGGCGCAGGTGATTGAGCAGCTACCGGTCGGCGTGATGACCACAGAGCCCGCCGGGGACTTCCGCATCACCTATCTCAACGCCGAGGCCCGCCAGATTCTGGAAACAGTGAAGCATTCACTGGCGGTTCCCGTCGACCGGCTGGTCGGACAGCCGATTGACGTGTTTCACCCGAACGGAGCGCGCCAACGCGCTTTGGTCGCCGATCCTGCCAACCTGCCGCATCGGGCGCGGATAACGCTGGGGGCGGAGACACTCGATCTGCGGATCAGCGCGGTGTACGATCGCGAGGGTGGTTATGCCGGGCCGTTGCTGACCTGGCGCAGGGTAACCGGCCAGGCGCGGCTGGTGCAGCAGTTTGAGGAGAGTGTAGGCACCATCGCTCGCATCGTCGCCGAATCCGCCAGCGGCATGCGCCAGGCGGCGTCGGATATGCGGCAAAGCGCTGTCGAGGCGGGAAATCGCACGCTCGCGGTGTCCTCGGCATCCGACCAGGCCTCGAACAGCGTCAGCACCGCGGCCGCCGGCGCCGAGGAACTCGCGGCCTCGGTTGCGGAGATCGCCCGGCAGGTCACTGAATCCGCCCAGATCGCAGGCATCGCGGTGGCGGAGGCGGAGGCGACCGACGCCAGTGTCAGCGGCCTGAATGAGGCGGCTGGCCGTATCAGCACCGTCGTCGCGTTGATCAGCGATATTGCGGCACGGACCAACCTGCTGGCGCTAAACGCCACGATCGAGGCAGCCCGAGCCGGGGAGGCCGGCAAGGGGTTCGCGGTGGTAGCGGGCGAGGTCAAGACCTTGGCGACGCAGACCGCCAAGGCGACGCAGGAAATCGGCGGTCAGATCGCCGCCATGCAGCTCGCCGCCAGCCAGGCTGTTAAAGCATTGCGGTCGATCAGCAGGACGATCCAGCAGATGAACCAGATCGCCACGATGATCTCCGGGTCGGTCGAAGAGCAGGGCGCGGCAACGCAGTCGATCGCACAGGCGGTGCAACAGGCCGCGGCCGCCACCGCCGAGGTCAACACCAATATCGCCGCGGTCAGTCACGTGGTGGAAGAAACCGGCAGCCGCGCGGGCGGGGTGCTGAACGCCGCGACCGAGATGACCGAACAGGCCACGGCGCTAAAGGACGAGGTCGCGAAGTTCCTGGTCGCCGTGCAGCAAGCGGCCTGATGCAACGGATAGATGGGTCTGGCTCCGTGCTCGCGCTTAGTCGTGCCAGGGTTCAGCGGAATGGCCGTCAGTCTTGGGCTGTGCGGCGCGTTTACGGTGACGGCTGCTGCGTCCTTGGTCTGGCGTGCGGCCACCCAATCGCCGTCGCGTGCGCACAGCCAGGAGCAATTGCAGGTGGTGATGCGCCCAACCTCACCAGGCAATCCAGCGTTCCGCGGGACGGAGCGCTATACCCCGCCCACCGGTCGGGTCGCGCCGCGCACCTGGTCGAACGCAATACCGGTCAGCACCAACGCCGACCGGCACATCGTAGCGCCTATTCGACGACCGCGGTTTCAGCCGGAGCCGCCGTCACCGGAACCGTCGAGCGAGCGCGCTCGGCGATACGCGCCGACTTGCCGCTGCGGCCACGCAGATAATACAGCTTGGCGCGGCGCACATCGCCGCGGCGCACGACCATGATCTCGGCGATCGTCGGCGCGTAGAGCGGGAACACGCGCTCCACGCCCTCGCCATAGCTGATCTTGCGCACGGTGAAGTTGCTGTTCAGCCCCTTGTTGGAGCGGGCGATGCAGACGCCCTCGAACGCCTGGGTGCGGGTGCGCTCGCCTTCGACGACCTTCACCGAGACCCGCAGCGTATCGCCGGGGATGAAGTCCGGCACCGCGCGGGCGGCGGTCAGGCGCGCGATCTGCTCGGCCTCGATACTGCTGGATAATGTTCATGGCTTGGTCCTTCTGCGTTGCTATGAGGCGGCTGTGGCCGCGTGTTCGGTGACGCCAGCGCAGCCCAGAGGTCGGGGCGGCGCTCGCGGGTGATGCGTTCCGACTTCCGCCTGCCGCCAGGCGGCGACGGCGCCGTGGTGGCCGGACAGCAGCACATCCGGCACGCGGCGTCCCTGCCATTCGGCGGGGCGGGTGTAGTGGGGATATTCCAGCAGGCCGGTGGAGAAGCTTTCCTCGATGGCACTTTCGGCGGCGCCCATGACGCCGGGCAGCAGCCGGACGACGCTGTCCAGCAGCACCAGCGCGGCCAGTTCGCCGCCGGACAGCACGTAGTCGCCGATGCTGAATTCCTGCATGCCGCGGGCTTCGATGACGCGCTGGTCGATGCCTTCGTAGCGGCCGCACAGCAGGATCACGCCGGGGCCGCCGGCGAAGACGCGCGGGCATCGGCCTGGGTGAAGCGGCGGCCGCGTGGGGTCAGGCAGACCACGGCCGGTCATCCGCCACCGAGTGCACCGCGGCATCGACGATGTCCGGCCGCAGCACCATGCCGGCGCCGCCGCCGAACGGCGTGTCGTCGACGGTGCGGTGCCGGTCCTGGCGAAATCGCGGATGTTGGTCACGTCCAGCGACCAGATGCCGGTTTCCAGCGCCCGGCCGGCCAGCGACTGGCCGAGCGGGCCGGGGAACATCGCCGGGAACAGCGTCAGGACGGAGGCGCGCCAGGTCATGCGGCTTGCTCCGCTTCCGGCGGAACGACGATCTCGTCCGGCGTCACCACGATCAGCGCGGCCGGCGGCGATATCCACCGTCGGCACGCAGGCGGCGGTGAACGGCACCAGCACGGATGCGCCAGCCTGACCGGTGATTTCCAGGCTGGCGCCGGCGCCGTAGTCGTGCACCATGGAGACGGTGCCGAGTTGCACGTCCGGCGGCGTCGACCGCGGCCAGGCCGATCAGGTCGGCGAGGTAGTATTCATCCTCGTCCGGCGGCGGCAGCGCCGAACGATCGATGAACAGCTTGGTGTTGGTCAGTTTTTCGGCCTGCGGTGCGGTCGGTCACCTTGACCGCCGCGCCGTCGACGATGACGGGAGACTTCGGCGACGCCGTCGGCCTTCCAGCGCAGGGTCAACAGCCGCCCTTCCGCGTCGGACAACGGTCCGTACGCGGTCAGGTCGGCGGGATCGGCGGTGTGGCTGGTGACCTTCACCAGCCCGCGCACGCCATGCGCCCGTCCGATCACGCCCAACTGGATGCGCCCTGCAGGCATGCTGTCCGGCACGGCTCAGCTCAGGCGGCAGCGGCCGCGGCAGCCTTGGCGCGCTCCTGCGCCTTCTTCTTCGGCGCGGACTGGTGCGGCTGCTCGTTCCACACCGGCATCGGCGCCAGGCCGGCCTTGCCGAGGAACTTCGCCACCCGCTCGGTCGCCACCGCGCCGTTGCCCAGCCAATGCGTCACACGCTCGGCCTGCAGGCGGACGCGGTCGGCGTGTTCGGCCGGCAGCATCGGGTTGTAGCTGCCGACACGCTCGATGAAGCGGCCGTCGCGCGGGCTGCGGCTGTCGGCGATGACGATGTGGTAGTACGGGCGCTTCTTGGCGCCGGCGCGGGCGAGGCGGATTTTCAGGCCCATGTAACGGTATACTCCTGGGTTCAATGTTCAGAATGGTCGGCGGTTCTGCGGCGACATGCCTTTCGGCATCAGGGCGCCCAGGCCATGACGCATCAGGCCCTTCTGCCCCAGCTTGCTCATTTTCTTCATCATCGTCGGACATGTCGTCGAACTGCTTCAGCAGCTTGTTGACCTCCTGGACCGAGGTCCCGGAGCCGGCGGCGATGCGCTTCTTGCGGTTGGCCTTGATGATGTCCGGCGCGCGCCGTTCCTTGATCGTCATGGACGAGATGATCGCCGCCTGACGCTTGAGCATCTTGGTGTCGAGGTCGGCGCCCTCGAGCTGCTGCTTGATCTTGCCGGCGCCCGGCAGCATGCCGAGGATGCCGGACAGGCTGCCCATCTTGCCGATCTGGCGAAGCTGGCTGGCATAATCCTCCAGGTCGAACTTGCCCTTCATCATCTTGGCGGCGAGCTTTTCGGCCTCCGCCTGGTCGATGGTCTCGGTCGCGCGTTCCACCAGGCCGACGATGTCGCCCATGCCGAGGATGCGGCCGGCGACGCGTTCGGGGTGGAAATCCTCCAGCGCGTCCTGCTTCTCGCCGACGCCGATCAGCTTGATCGGGGCGCCGGTGATGGCGCGCATCGACAGGGCGGCGCCGCCGCGGGCGTCGCCGTCCATGCGGGTCAGGACGATGCCGGTGATCGACAGCGCGTCGTTGAACGCCTTGGCGGTGTTGACCGCGTCCTGGCCGGTCATGGCATCGACCACCAGCAGCGTTTCCGCCGGATTGGTGGCGGCGCGGACGTTGCGGACCTCGTCCATCAGCTCCTGGTCGATGGACAGGCGGCCGGCGGTGTCGAGGATGACGACGTCGAAGCCTTCGCGGCGGCCGACATCCATCGCGCGGTTGGCGATCTGCACCGGGGTCTGGCCGGCGACGATCGGCAGGCTGGGGACGCCGGCCTGCTCGGCCAGCTGCGCCAACTGCAACTGTGCGGCGGGGCGCTGGGTGTCCAGGCTGGCGAGCAGCACGCGGCGCTTCAGGCGGTCCTTCAGCCGGCGGGCGATCTTGCCCGACGGTGGTGGTCTTGCCGGAGCCTTGCAGGCCGACCATCAGGATCGGCACCGGCGCGGCGGCGTTCAGGTTGATCGGGACCGCGCCCTCGCCGCCCAGTGCCTCGATCATCACGTCGTTGACGATCTTGACGACCTGCTGGCCGGGCGTGACGGAATCCAGCACCTCGGCGCCGACGGCGCGTTCGCGGACCTTGGCGATGAAGTCGCGCACCACCGGCAGGGCGACGTCGGCGTCCAGCAGCGCCAGGCGGACTTCCCGCAGCGCTTCGGTGACGTCGGCCTCGTTCAGCGATCCGCGGGTGCGGAGCCGGTCGAAAACGCCTGACAGCTTGTCCGAAAGTGCTTCGAACACGGGTGGTGATACTCCAAACGGTTAAGCGCCGCTGCGCGAACCCTCGCGGAGCGGCGTAGCCCCCGCGTCAGGCGGGGACCGGGTGACAGGATGGACCCGGATCGGCGGGGTTATGACGAGATGAAGTCGCAGAGTCAACGTGCTCCCTGGGGTTACCGGTGCGGCAATGGGGGCGCAGCACTGGGGTGCACCTTTGAGGTGCCGCGGTCACCGGGTCGATGACGATGGCAAATGTTGCCTGCAGTGTGCGGCTGCTTCAGCATGGTTGGGACGGAACCAGGGAGAAGACGGTGACCGGCTGTCTGAACTCGACGGATATGCTCAAGCCGCACTGGGAGCTGATCGCCAAGGGCTTCGATGTGGATCAATGGTACGCAGCCCGCGGCACCACGGTCGAGAGGACGGGTGGGATTGAAGCGCCCTGGCGCACCAAACTGCGCCTGGGCCAAAAGTATTTCCGGTTTGCCGACAGCTCGAAAAGCGATGTGGACAGGCTAAGCGGAGGATGGTGGCTCGACAACGAGCAGCTGATGAAGCTGGTCGATTGGTGTCCCGTCGTCGGGATGACGCTTTCGCAGTTGGCGCGGCACCATTTGGCTGTGCCGTGGGAGTGGAACCGAGCGGATATGATGGTTTCCGGGCTGTTGACCGGGCGAATGGAGGCGTTTGAAGGACGTGGCCGGCCAGCCCTGATCGGGCATGGCTTCAAGGGACGGAACGGGGTGGACAATCAATCAGGTTACGCCGGCAATCCCAACGTGCTGCAACTTTACATCCCCAATATGAAACAATATTCGATCGCCTGCATGCAGCAGGTGCGGATCGAGGAGGTTCGGGTGTTTGCCAAAAGATACCGCGACCGGATCAGGGTTTGAGGCGTGGTTGCCATTCTTCGAAGGCGGCCCGCATGGCCAGAGCGCGTTCACGACTGTTCCAGGCACGTTGGCGTGGCTCAGCTTCCAGCCGGTTCTGCAACCGGATGGTGCGGCTGATCTCGGCCTGCAGGCGCGGCGGTTTGGCATTGCGTGGAAGCGCCGGAAGCGGACGTATCAAGCACCGGACTGCGCCGCCTGTAACCGGCGAGACCTCGAGCACGGTGCCGTCGCCAGCCACGGTGAAGCATAGGGCGACGTCTCCCTGTTCATTACGCTGAGCGGCGAACTCCGGGGAGGTTTTGCGTGACCACCGCCAAGCGGAAAACAGTGTGTTCCAGGCCACGAGCACGGATAAATCCGCTGGGATAGTCTGCGGCGCCGAACTTGCTTCCGAGCGTGTCGTCGTGGGTTCCGCGGGCTGGGCGATGGCGGCGCCGACCGTAGCAGCAGCGGCTTTGCCATCTGTAGCCGGGCGACGACTGGTCTGGGTGGCGGCTTCACGCTTGGTACCGGAACCGGCGGTGACGCCTGCACGACTGATGTCGTAGGGGGGACGCTGGAGGCGGCTCACGCAAAGGTTCTGGCGCCGGCTGACCGGCGCAGGGGACTGCGGCGTGCTTTGAGCGCTTGCTGAACAGGCGCGGGTTCCGGTGCGGGCTAGAGTCCCGGGATGGTCGGGGGTTCCAGCGCGGGCAAGGTTCGACGTGATCACGCGGTGCGGCGACAACCGGTTCCGGTCGGGTTGGCTGCTCGGTTTCGGGTTATGGCGCACCAGCGGCAGCAGGGGCCACCGGGTAAGCGGCGGGTGGCTGGAACACAACCCCGATACGGCGGAAACCGGTTCGACGGGCACGACGGTCCACACCACCGCCGACAGCGCGAGGGCTACTAACACATGAGCACCGCCCGAGGTGACCAGCGCGAGTCTGGCGCCGACCGAACGTGGGGCTGTCTATGGGACAACCCACGCCCGATCTGTCCGAAACAATTCGCGCTTTCCCGCTTTTGTTGCTTGGCGATACCGACCGTTCTATTGCAATAAATCGGCAGGGCGGCAAGCGAAGCGTCTGCTTCGTGCGGTCCTGAACCGGGAGCAGCGATCGCTCCGTGATCGTGCCCGGCCAGCGATGCAGCGTAGCGTGGACCATTCGTGGTATGGGTGCCGAGCATGAATTCGTCAATGCGGCTCCGGAGTCCGGCTGCTTTTCAAGCTGTACCGGTGAACAAACAAAGCGCTAATCAGTTATTACTTGTTCAGTCGGCGATGGCATCTTCGGCTTCTTGCAGGATTTTATCCATGGATCTGTACCTTGTGCCTCCTTCCCAAACCAGTCCGCCTTCGTCCAACACCCTTATGATGGAGGTGCTGTAGCCATCACGTCCGATTTCGATCCAGCCATCTTTGATCCAGCTCGCGATATTTGGGTATTTTTCAGTGAAGCTATCAGGCTCGATTTCTCGTGACTTGACGGCCTTTTTGACTGTCGGCGGTGGCTCATTGATCAGACTGAGGCCAAGGGCCACGGCATGTTTGCAAAAGCCGTGGTCTGACATGGCGGGACAGGTGCAGTCGGCGAGTAATCCATTCGAGGTCAATTTCAGTTCAACTCGGTACGGCTGTGATACCGTGACTTCGGCAATGGCTTCAACACCCGTATAATCTCGCAATTGAACATTGCCGTCAGCGAAATAGTCCTCGCCACGCGCATAAACCTTCGAACCTGCCAGCTCGTACAGGCGTTGTGGCGACAGGAAGGTCCGGAGCGTGTCGTTGTCTGACATGGGTGTCTTGATCCTTTCAGAGCAGTGCCGTGTTTTCAAGATCTGCTTGTTTACTTCCTACGTTTGCGTTTTTTCGAAAAGTCCCGCTGCTGGTTTCTGACCCAGGCCGGGGCATGGTCGCTGGCACCATCCATTCCCCGCAAGGTCGACCCAGCGTCGATCAACTCGTTGGCAACTGACGAATTGAGCAGGGTGTGGTCGATCCGCAGGCCGCCATCGCAGCCCCTCCTGTCGAAACTTGTAGTCCCAGAATATATAGATCGTCTCGGTAGAGCGGGCAGCGCCATACCGCGTCGTAGCCCGCTTCGTGGATCGCCGCGACCGGGACTGCGGTCTGAGAGGCTTTCAGGTCCTACAGGCTGACGGCGTCGGGTTCGGCTGCCAGCACCCACGCGAGCGGAATGGGCGGGCGGTGCCGGTCACTCCGTTGGATGCTCAGTGGGTGATGAACAAGGCGGGTGAAGCGAACACGCCAGCCAGCGCCAGCAGCAATACCGGCGGCATCACCAGGATGCCCAGCTTGAGGAAGGCCCAGGCGCCGACGCTGTGACCCTCGCGCCGGAGTGCGGTCAGCCAAAGGATCGTCGCCAGTGACCCGGTCACCGACAGGTTCGGACCCAGATCGACGCCGATCAGAACCGCGGCACGCACGTGTTGCGGCACATCCGCGATCTGCACCACCCGGCCAGCCAGCAGACCGGCCGGCAGGTTGTTGACCAGGTTGCAGCCGACCGCGATCACCATGCCGGAAACCCAGGCGGCGCCCGTTGCCGATCGCTGCACCGCGGCACCAAGCAGACCGGCGAGATCGTTGGTGACGCCGGTCTTCTCCAGCGCCGCAACCAGGATGAACAGGCCGGCGACCAGCGGCAGGACGCCCCAGGAAATGTTCTTCAGCACATCCATCGGTCCGCGACGGGCGACTGCCATCACCAGAGCAGCCGTCGCCACCCCGGCCAGGAAAGTCGGCAGTCCCAATTGCACGTCGAACGCCGAACATGCCAGCAGCACCACGGCCGTCCCCGCGATGCCCAAACCCGCCACCGTGCTGCTTCCGGTCAGTGCCGGCACCTCGATCTCGGACGAGACCGTCTGCCGCAGCGCCCCGCGCTGGGACCAGCGCAGGGCCAGATAAGTCCCAACGATCGACAGCATCGATGGCAGCGCATAATTCGGCAGCCACTGCAGCAGCGGCGGCATGTGGCTGCCGTAGATGACCAGGTTGGCGGGATTGGAAATCGGCAGCACAAAGCTGGCAGCATTCGCGATGAAGGCGCAGATGAACAAATACGGCAGCGGGTGCTTCGCCTCTGCGGTCTTCACCACGGCAGCAACGGCAGGCGTCAGCACCACGGCGGTTGCGTCGTTGGACAGAAAGATCGTCACGATCGTGCCCACGCCGAAAACCAGCGTAAACAGCCGCGTCGCCGACCCTTTCGCCCGCAGCGCCGCGTTGGCCGCGAGCCAGTCGAACAACCCCTCCTGCCTGGCCAATTCCGACAACAACATCATGCCGATCAGGAACAGGTAGACGTCGGTGCCCTTTACCACGCCGGCCAAAGCGTCGGCGGCCGGCAGCAAACCCAGCACGACCAGAAGCGCCGCGCCGGTCAGTGCCCAAATGAACTCGGGCCAGAAGAACGGCCGGAAAATGACCCCGGCCGTCGCCAGCGCGGCAATGCCCCAGACCGTCCAGGGGGAGGCAGCCACCGCACCCATCACGCCGTCCGTGGCGCGGTGGCGGTGGTCGTCGCGCGGTTTGGCCCCGTCTCTTGCGTCGTGCCGTCACGCGTCATCGCCTCCGGCATATCCGGGTCTTGCATCCTTGTCTCTGGCATCCTCGTCTCTGGCATCCTCGTCTCTGGCATCAGCAGTGCAAAAAATGCCAGTCCACCGGTGGCGATCGCTGCCAAATACAGAAACCCGCTGGGATAGCCGAACGCCTGCACCACATAGCCCGCCGTCGCGTTGCTGAGCGTGGCGCCGATGCCGACCGCCAGGGCGGTCATCCCTTGCGCGAGGTTGAACCGCCCCGTGCCCCGCATCAGGTCGGACGCGATCAGAACCGAAATCACACCGAAAATTCCCGCTGCCACGCCATCCAGGAGTTGTATCCCAACCACGGCAAAAGGGCCGGCGTTGAACGCAAACAGGATACCCCGTACCGGCAGCACGGCCATTGCCACCAGGAAGATCGGCTTGCGGCCGACACCCCGGGTCGACGCCCGTCCGACCGCCCAGGCGACACCGACCATCACGAACTGCGCGGCGATGATGCAGGCCGACAGCGCGACGGTATCCGACCCGGGATGTTTCTGCGCAAGCACCTGACCCGCCATCGGCAGCATCGCCGCATTGCCGAAATGGAACAGGATTACCGACGCGAGGAAAATCAGCAGGTCCCGGCGCTTCAGCAGATCGCGGAACGGCAGCGGCTCGCATTTGGCCGCCAGGTCCTCGCCACCGCGGGCGCGTTCGTGGTCGATCTGTTTCGGGTTGATCAGGCTGACGATGCCGGCACTGGCGACTGCGAAGGCGCACACCAGATAGAATATCCAGTGGTAGCCCAGATATTTGCCCAAAGTCCCGGCCAGCACCGCCGCGACCAGGTTGCCGGCGTGGTTGAAACTCTCGTTCCGGCTGATCCGCCCATCCAGCAAGTGGCGTCCGACCAAACCCAGTGATAACGCCGCAATCGCCGGCGGGATGACCGCCGAGGCCGCACCCAGAAGTGCCTGCGCCGCGATGACTGTCCAGAAACGCGGAAACACAACAATCAGCAGGCAGCCCAGCCCGACCGTCAGGCCCGATGCCGCCACCAGCAGGCGCTTCGCGCGGGTGCCGTCCACCAGTAATCCGGCTGGAATCTGGCAGAGCGCCGCGGCGATGGACGATGCCCCCATCGCCAGCCCGATCGCCCCCGCGTCCCAATGTCGCGCTCCCTTGAGGTAGATCGACAGATACGGACCCACACCATCCCTGACGTCGGCCATGAGCAAGTTTATGCCATCCAGACCGCGCAGCGAGCGGGCTGATGCCGACCGTTCCGATACACTCATCGTTGGTTGGGCCTGGGCGGTGCGGCCCCGTCCAGACGGCTGAGATCTGGGCGACCGGGCGGCGATGGCGGGGCGACTTGCGTGAGCTGCGCCTGGTCGGGACCGATTGCCTGCGCCTCGATGACCCGCCCAAGCGGGCTGGCAAAACCAGTGCCCTGGACAAACAGCGGCGCACCGGGGGCGAGTTGCGTCACCAGTCGCTCCGCCTCGGGTGGCGGCAGATGAACAATGGTGCCGTCGCCCAGCAAAGCGCCGTCCAGGTCACCCCTGGGACCGTGCAGTTGCTCCTGGATTCGGCCCTGCGCCGTCAGCGCCTGCCCGGCGACACGAGGACCACCCGGGCCGCTGCTGATACCATCGTCGCTGACGGTACTGCCCGTGGCGTCGTTGCGGACCGACATGGCCCGCACCATCGGGACGCTGCGGGCGTGCAGGCCATGAATGGTCACGGCATCTCCTGGTTTCACGGCGAAGACCAGTTGGGTCCCAAGGTGCGGCGGCAGATGAACCTCGGTCCCATCCGCCAGGATCAATCCGTCCACGTCGCCGCTCGGGGTCAGGCTGTACCTGAGCGACCTTTCCTTGCATCATGGGCAATTGGCCGGGATCGAAGACCGGTGCGTCCTGGGCGATTGCCAGACCAGCAAACATCGCAAGAAGCGAGGCGGCCGTTGCCAAATGTCGTGCTCTCATGGGGGTTCTCCGTCGGATCGGGCATCAAGCCCACGCGGGCCTATTGGACGTGAAGCCCACGCACGAACCGCAAGCATCGTGCCAACCATCGGGACCGCCCGAAGCGCCGCGCTGATCAGATCGGCACCTGTCCCCCAGATTACGCTATGAGCTGAAATCAAACCCTTTCCCGTCCCCTGGACGCTTGCCTAATCAGGCCCAGACGACGTGCTCACGCCTGATCAGCCGCTTCGTCGCTGTCCGTTTTGGGGACGCCAGGGGTCCCATTTGGAGACACCTCCAGCCCATAGCGCGCCAGCTTCTGGTACAGCAGTTGCCGACGGATACCCAACCGATCAGCCGCCTGGGCCCGGTTGCCGCCGCTCGCGGTCATCGCCCGCCTTATCAGTTCGACTTCGAGCCTGGCCACCGCCTCCGGCAGCGAACCGTCCAACCAGTCAGGGGTTTGACCGCCTGGGCCGCTGGACAGAAAATCGAGGTCCGCCGCGGTGATGATCCGCCGCCGAACCAAGGTCGCGACCCGTTTCATGGCGTTCAACAGCTCGCGCACATTGCCGGGCCAGCGATGGGCGAGCAGCCGGGCGGCGGCGGCGGCACTCAGCCGCAGTTCGGCCCCATCCTGTCGGGACAATCCGAGAAAATGCTCCGCCAAGGGTATGATATCCGCCAGTCGCTCACGCAGCGGCGGCAGCGACAGCGGTACCACGCCCAGGCGATAATACAGGTCCTCGCGAAAACGCCCATCGCGCACGGCCTGACGCAGATCGCGGTGCGTCGCGGCGATCACCCGCACGTCGATCGCCACCGGGCGCCCGCCGACCGGCGTCACAACCCGTTCCTGCAGCGCGCGCAGCAGCTTGGCCTGCATGCTCCGAGTCCATGTCGCCGATCTCGTCCAGGAACAGCGTGCCGCCCTGCGCCTCCCGGAACGAGCCAGCACGGTCGGCGACGGCACCGGTGAAGGCGCCCCGCACATGGCCGAACAGCAGGCTCTCCAGCAGATCGGCCGGGATCGCGGCGCAGTTGACCGGCACGAACGGCGGCCTTGGCGCGCCTGCCGTGGCGGTGGATGGCGCGGGCCACGACCTCCTTGCCGGTGCCGGTTTCGCCCAGCAGCAGCACGGTCGCGTCGCTGTCGGCGAGCAGGCCGATCGCCTTCTGCACCTCGCGCATCGCCGCGCTGGACCCCACCAGATCGCCCTCGCGCGACATCGGCGCGGCGCCAACCGGTGTTGGCCGAACCGGTGTCAGTTGACGGCTCGGGCAGCATCCGGGCCAGCAGCGTACGCAGCCCGTCGCGGCCGATCGGCTTGGCAAGGTGATCCGCAGCGCCCAGGCGCATCGCCTCGATCGTGTTATCGCTGGTTGGCACCGCGGTCAGCACGGCAACGGGCGGACTGGACGGACGGGCGCGGATACGGCGCAGCACCTCCATTCCGTCCATGCCCGGCATGCGCAGGTCCAGCAGCACCGCATCGGCATCGTGGCAGGCCAGCCAAGCCAACGCGGCCTCCCCGTCGGCGGCTTGCCGGGGCTGGTGGCCAAGGTCGCGCAACGCCGTCGCGATCGCCCGGCGCAGGGCGGCGTCGTCATCGACGATCAGGATCGTGGCCATGCGTCCTCGTTGTGGTGCGGTAACGCAAGCGCGAACACGGCACCCTGCCCCGCGGTTCGCGGTCGAAGCATCAGCCTGCCGTCATGAGCCTCCGCCAGCTCCCGCGCGATGGCCAGTCCCAGGCCGGTGCCATCCGCCCGGCTGGTCACGAACGGCTCGAACAGATGGTCTTTCATGTCGGACGGGACGCCCGGGCCGTTGTCCGCGACCGTCAGGGTCAACGAAGCGGGACCGCGCTCCACCGCAAGGGTGACCGCGCCGTTCTGCGGGGCATGACGGATTGCGTTGGTCAACAGGTTGTCCAGCACCCGGCCGATCACGGCGGGGTCCAGCAACGCCGCACCACTCGCCCCTTCAACCCGCACCGTCAGCCGTTTGGCCGCGGCGGTTTCCTTGTGACGTGCGGCCTGCGCGTCGAGGAATGCGGCCAAGTCGACCGCAACCGGCCGGGGCTCGACCCTTTGCGTCATGGCGAGCAGTTCGCCCACCAAGTCATCCAACCGGTCGAGCTGCTGCAACATCTCAGGAATGGCCTGACGGCGGCGGAGGTCGTCCCCGGCCAGGGCATTCTCGCCTTGCAGCCGGGCGGCGGCGATCGGGTTGCGGATCTCGTGCGCAACCCCCGCGGCAACCCGGCCCAGGGCCGCCAGCCGCTCGGCCCGAGCGACGCGAACCGCCATGTCATCGGCCTGCCGACGGGCATTGGCCAGCCGAAAGCCGGCGTCGTTAAGGGCGTCGATGATGCGGTCGAGCTCCCGTTCGCCAGTGCGCGGAACGGCCGGCATACGCTCCGGACCGGCATGCGCGAGGGCGCCCTCGATGTTGCGCACGTGACGGCCCCAGACGATCAGCATACGCCCAAGCCAAGCCGACATCAGGACCATCAGGGCGAGCAGAACGCCAAGACCAAGCTGCAAGGGGCGCAGGCCGGCGGCAGATTGTACTCGGGTCATGGCCCAGGCTGTCAGTTCGCCGACCGGGCCATTCAGCGGACAGGCACGAAGCAGCAAGGACTGGGTGCGTGAAACAACACGCTGCCCGACTGCCTTCGCCTCGCGGACAGCCCGTTGGTTGACCGCCTGGATCTCGTTGCGCTCGGCCGCGGGCAGATCGGTTTTAGGGCCGGTGCCCTCGTAGGTAGGATAGGCATAGGCGAGTGAGCCGGCGTCAACCTGCCAGATACCGCCCTCCACCCCGTCAAGATGCGCCAGGGCGAGCCCGACGGCGGCAGTCAAATCGGCGCGAAGTTTATCATCGCTCAACGGGGGTGCCGGCCCGGTCCAGCCGGCAATGTAGAACGCGTACTGATCCGCAATCAGGTCACAGGCACGGGCGACGCCGGCCTCGGCGTGTCCGACCTGTGCCCGGGTAGACTGCTGGTAGATCTGTATCAGCAGCGCACCCACCGCGACGCTGGCGATGAGCGACAGCGTCCACAAACCAACCAGCCGCGCCTTGAGCGAGTTCAGGGCACCAACCGGTTAGTGCGGTGGTCCGGACAGCCCCGGAGCCCCCGCCCGTCGTCAGGCGACCTTGACGTCTTTCCAGAAGCCAAACCGGCCGCCGACCTGCTGCATTTTCGGCTGCGGGCTCTCATACGACCACGCCGCACGCTCGTGCCGCACCCCGTCGATCGTCGCGTCGTAGAACTGCACACCGTGCGGGCACGCACGGTCGGAGTCCGTCTTTGGCGCCTTTTGCAACCATTCGAGGCGGGTGGCACTCGGTGGGAAATAGGCATAGCCGCCGGTTTCGACGATATCGTCGCTCTCGGCGATCACGTGGCCATCCAGAACTGCTTTCATGATTTCAACCTCCGATCAGCAGGACATGGGAACGGTAGGCGGATTCCGCTACTGCCTGCCGCGATGAAGAAAAGTCATTGAGGCATAGGCGCCCAGCCAGGATCCGGCGGCAGCGAAGCCGACGTAGACCCAATTTTGCGTATAGCTGATGACCGCGAAGGAAGAAAGCAGGTACCAGACGCTGCTCCAGGTCGCGGCGGGCACCCGCTTCCTCGCGGCAACAGCGGACGAGAACATCACATACACCGCGTCGGTGGCGGCGGTGGCAAGTACGACGCCGCCCGCCGTCAGCGGATCGATGGCCAGCACCGCCGCCGGGATCATGCTGGTGGCATCATAAGGCCGCCCGGATCATCTCAAAGGCATGCGCGACCGTTGCCGCCCGGATCGCGCCCCGGTCACCTGGGAACACCCGCCGTTCGGAAATCACCGGTATGCCCGTGCGGGCAAGGCCGAAGCAGACCAGGCCGACCGGCTTCTCAGCACTGCCGCCGCCAGGCCCGGCAACACCGGTGACCGACACCGCGATCGCCGCGCGGGACCGGGCCAGCGCACCTTCGGCCATCGCGCGGGCGACTTCCTCGCTGACAGCGCCATGGTGACTCGATCAGCGGCACCGGCACGCCGATCATCTTGTTCTTGGCGTCGTTGGAGTAGGTGACGAAGCCGCGGTCCACCACGTCGGAAGACCCGGCGATGGCGGTCAGCGCAGCGGCGATCAGTCCGCCGGTGCAGCTTTCGGCGGTGGCCAGCATGATGCCTTTGGATCGGCAAGCGGCCAGCAGGGATTCGGCCTCGTGGAGGGTCGCGTCTGGGAGCATGATGGTGCCGCTTCGCTGTGTGGGTGATGCCGCTTCGCTGTCTGCCATCGAGCGTGACGTGCGGCGCGGCCGCTGTCCACCCGCAGGCACCTTGTATCTTGGGTTTGATGTCGATAGCGGCGTTTGCGGTCGACCATTTGTGCTTCGCCATATCGGGTGATCGCAGCAAGATACGTGGGATTTCCGGCCTCAAAAGTGCTAAAATTCCGCAATCAAGCCGTTTGCGCTGCCGTCCAGTCGCCTTTAACGTTCGGCACGCCAGCCATGGGAGGCCTGTGATGAACGCGCCGGTCAGCCACAATGAACTTGGGCGATCCCTGGACCATTCCGCTCGATCAGATCGACGTCTCGGATGCGCGGCTGTTTCAGGACGATGTCTGGCCGGACTGGTTCGCCCGGCTGCGGCGCGACGATCCGGTGCACTACACGCCGGACAGCCAGTTCGGGCCGTACTGGTCGGTGACCAAATACAAGGACATCATGAAGGTGGAGACCAACCCCGCGGTGTTTTCCTCGGCGTCCGGGATCACCCTGCTGGATCAGGAAACGCAGTACCGGCTGGCGATGTTCATCGCCATGGATCCGCCGAAGCACGACGTGCAGCGGCTGGTGGTGGCGCCGATCGTGGCGCCCGGCAACCTCGCGCACCATGGCCGGCACGATCCGGGAGCGGGCGATCAAGATCCTCGACGGCTTGCCGCGCAACGAAACCTTCGACTGGGTCGAGCATGTGTCGATCGAACTGACGACGCAGATGCTGGCGACGCTGTTCGACTATCCGTTCGAGCAGCGGCGGGACCTGACCTACTGGTCGAACATCGCCACCACCAATTTCAAGGACCCCAACGCGCTGGTGAAAACCGAGGAAGAGCGGTTCACCGAGCTGCGGAAAATGGCCGCGGCGATGATGGGGCTGTGGAACGAGCGGGTGAACGCGCCCGGCGGCAACGACCTGATCTCGATGCTCGCGCACGGCGAGGCGACGCGCGAACATGGACCCGATGGAGTTCATGGGGAACTGCGTGCTGCTGATCGTCGGCGGCAACGACACCACGCGCAATTCGATCAGCGGCGGGTTGTGGGCGCTGAACAAGCATCCGGACGAATATCGCAAGCTGCGGGAAAATCCCGGCCTGATCCCGACCATGGTGCCGGAGATCATTCGCTGGCAGACGCCGATCGCCTATATGCGGCGGACCGCGCTGGAGGATTACGAGCTCGGCGGCAAGACGATCCGCGCCGGCGACAAGCTGGCGATGTGGTATATCTCGGGCAACCGCGATGCCGACGCGATCGAGGACGCCGGACCGTTTCATCATCGACCGCGCCCGTCCGCGCCAGCATCTGTCGTTCGGGTTCGGCATTCATCGCTGCGTCGGCAACCGGCTGGCGGAACTGCAACTGACGATCCTGTGGGAAGAGATCATGAAGCGCTTCCCGGTCATCGAACTGATGGAGGAGCCGAAGCGGGTTTACTCCAGCTTCGTGCACGGGATTTCGTCGATGATGGTGCGGATACCTGGATAGTCGCCTGCCCGAAGCAGCGCGGCTACTGCATGTGCATGTGATCGCCCATTTGCATATGGTCGCCCATTGGGGCAGCCCGGCCTAAAGCCTGAACATGCACATCGACGGTGACCGGTCTTGCATGGGCAAAGGTCAACGTCAGCGGAAAGCTTTGACCCGTGGTCAATGGCTGTTTCAAACCCATCAGCATGATGTGGTAGCCGCCCGGAGAAAACGTCACGGTCTTGCCGGGTGCGATCGCCATCGGTGACACCGGGCGCATCTTCATCACCCCGTTGTCGGTGAAACTCTCATGCACCTCGGCCTTGGCAGCGACCGGGGTATTGGCGCCAACCAGTTGATCCGGCTGTCCGCCACCCGTCACGGTGACATAGGCCGCTCCGGCGGTCGCGTTGCCGGCGGAGGCACGCGCCCAGGCATTGCTCACCTGGACGTCGTCAGCCTGGGCCACCGGCGCCTGTTGGGCATGCAGGGGCGTCGGCGAGACCAGGGCCACTGCGAGAAAGCCAGAAACCAGCATGGGATAGAGCATGGGGATGATTATCCTCCGGTCCGCGGGCTTGGCAACCGCAATGTACAATGCGAGGTATTGACCGGTTCGTTATGTCTAAATGGATATAGCGACGCAAGCCTTGGTTGAAGTCATGGGTGTGGGCGCCATGTGTCGGGGTGCCAAGTGTCGGGGGTGCCAAATGTCGGGCTTGCCGGCCACGCCGTCTACGAATGAAGGACAGGAAACATGTATTCTGACGTTTCACTTTTTATCAACGGATCCTGGGGACCCGCCACCGCTGGCCGCACCATCGACGTGGTCAATCCTGCCACCGGCGACAAGATCGGTACCGTTCCGCATGCGTCGACCGGAGACCTCGACCGCGCTTTGGAAGCGGCTGATAAGGGGTTCAGGACGTGGCGGAAAGTCTCCGCGTTCGACCGCTCGAAGGTGATGCGCAAGGCCGCTGACATTTTGCGTGAGCGTGCCGACGATATCGCCCGGTTGCTGACCATGGAACAAGGCAAGCCGCTCGCCGAAGCCAAGGGGGAGACGCTGGCGGGCGCCGATGTGATCGACTGGTTCGCCGAGGAAGCCCGCCGCGCCTATGGCCGCGTCATCCCGGCCCGCGCCGAGGGCGTTTATCAGCTGGTGATCAAGGAACCGGTTGGCCCGGTGGCCGCATTCACCCCATGGAATTTCCCCATCAATCAGGTGGTCCGCAAGCTTTCGGCAGCATTGGCCGCGGGGTGCTCGATCATCGTCAAGGCGCCTGAGGAAACCCCGGCATCCCCCGCCGAACTGATCCGAGCCTTCGCCGATGCCGGCGTCCCGGCTGGCGTCATTAACCTGGTCTACGGCGTGCCGTCGGAGATTTCCGAATACCTGATCCCGCATCCGCTGATCCGGAAGATGTCGTTCACCGGCTCGACCGTTGTGGGCAAGCAGTTGGCGGCCCTTGCCGGGGCCCACATGAAGCGGGTGACGATGGAGCTAGGCGGTCATGCCCCGGCCATCGTGTTCGATGACGCCGATGTCGATGTCGCCAGCCGCATGCTTGCGGGCGCCAAGTATCGCAATGCGGGACAGGTCTGCGTGTCGCCCACCCGCATGCTGGTGCAGGAAAAGGTGTACCAGCAGTTCGTCGATGGTTTCGTGGCCCATACGAAGAAGCTGAAGGTCGGCGATGGCCTGGAGTCTGGCACGAACATGGGCCCGCTGGCCAATGCCCGGCGGATCACGGCGATGGAGACCTTCATCGGTGACGCCCGGCAGAAGGGCGCCACGGTGCGTACCGGTGGCAGCCGTATCGGCAACAAGGGCAACTTCTTTGAACCCACGGTGCTGACCGATGTGCCGATGGAAGCCCGCGTGATGAACGAGGAACCGTTCGGCCCGCTGGCGATCATTTCGCCGTTCAGTGGCTTCGACGATGTAGTGGCCGAAGCAAACCGCCTGCCGTTCGGCCTGGCCTCTTATGCCTACACACGGTCGGCGAAGACCGCGAACGCCATTGCCGCGTCAGTGGAAGCCGGGATGATGACGATCAACCACATGGGCCTGGCATTGCCAGAAGTGCCGTTCGGCGGGGTCAAGGACTCCGGCTACGGATCTGAAGGCGGTTCAGAGGCGATCGAGGCTTACCTCAACACCAAGTTCGTGACCCAGGCCGGATTGTAGGCCTGCGTGCCCTGGCCGATGGAGATCCCATCGGCCAGGATTTTGGCCGCGCGACAGCGCCCAGTGCTTTGTTGCTCAGATACCAATCGTTTCTTGATCAAATAGTTGATCGCGATGCGAGACCGATCGCCTCGTATGACAGGGCAGCTACTGACTTGGATGGATGGTTTGGAACCGTGACGAACTTTGTCCCAAGCCGCTGTTCAGGTCTGTGGGGAGGTGCGTGAAGTCGTTCATCCAGTCCCGGTGCCGGATGATGAACCCGTTCAGCGGTCGATATGGAACAACAGCAGCCGGTCGCGACAGCAGAACCGGCCGATGATCAAATCCTGGATTGATCAGCTTGTCTTTGAGTTCTGATTTTCAAATATTAGGCAAGTCGTCGAGCCGTACGCCAAAACACGGCCATGTCTGTCTGTCAACTTTCCTTCGGCAGTGCCAATACGCCGGCCGCAACTGATGACCTTGCCTTCAGCCTGCACCAGGCCGGTCTCCGGCGTAATAGGCCGGACAAGGGAAATTTTGAACTCGAGCGTTGTTTGCGCAAGGCCCTTGTCCAGCATGGACTGGATCGCGAGGCCCATGCAGCTGTCAAGCAGCGTTGCGGCAAGACCGCCATGAACAGTGCCGGCAGGGTTGCGGTGCCCGCCGTGAGGCATGGCGGATGCAACCACGCGGCCTTTGGAAACCTCGACCACGTCATAGCCTAACGTTTCCGCCATCGTGTTCATCGGCAGTGTGCCGTCTACAAGCCCTTGGATGAACTCCAAGCCACTCAGGTTTCGTTGGTCGTCGACGCTGACGATCCCATACTGTTTGCCGGATATTTTGCCCACGGTAGATCAGGTTCCTTCGTTGACGTGACGGCGCGCGCCGATGGGAACCGCTAGCATCGGTGCGAGACCGTGTCTGGCTGAAATCGGACTCCGTCTCCGCCGGACAAACCAACCCCGGCGTTCTCGCAGCGATCGAGGCCCGCACCGGTGACAGGTCCCAGCCGCTTTCAAACCGGCGCGGCGAATTTCTCCACTGACCGCACACCCACCATCTGCAATGTGAAACGGGCCAGCTCGACGCCGACTTCTTCGATCGTCAGTCGTCCACCCGGCTGGTACCAGGTATAGGCCCAGCTAACCATGCCGCCGATCGCCAAAGCCGCAACCCGCACGTCCGTGACGGAGAACTCGCCGGCGTTGGCGCCCTCTTCCAGCAGTTCACTCAGCACTCGGTCAAAGCGCTTGCGCAGGGCATTGATGTCGGCAAGACCGGCCTCCGACAGGTTCTTCTCTTCACGGAAATACACCGCGATGTTCGCCTGCCGCTGCAAGACGACGCGGCTGAAGTCGACCGCCCCCCGGAACAGCCGATCCGATGCCGAACCGGATTGCTGAGCGGCCTGGGCAATTGCGTTCAGAGACATCTCGATCGTTGGACGGCAGATCGCCTCCAGCAATTCAACCTTGCTGCGGAAATGCGTGTAGATGAATGGCTTCGTCACCCCAAGCTTGCCGGCAATGTCATCCAGGGTCGTGCCGCTAAAGCCGCGCTCGTAGAAGAGCTTGACCGCTTCCTCCAGGATGCGCTCTCGCTTATAGGCTGATATTTCTTCGCGCATGCGTCGTTACCAGGAAACCCCTGAAGCAGCTAAGCAGGGTTTTGTTGTTTGGGCTACCCGATGGTCTCGCGACCCATGGCCAGGAACTTCTCCCGCCGGCGGTTACGCAGCGTGACAGGGTCCAGATCAACAAGGTTTATCAACGCGTCCTGAATGGCCATCGCCACCGCATCCAGTGTCGCCGCCTTGTCACGCTGGGCGCCACCCAGCGGCTCGGGCACGATCTGGTCGATCAATTTCAGCCGCAGCAGATCCTCGGCGGTCAACCGAAGCGCCTCCGCGGCCACCGGCGCCTGCGCGGCGTCACGCCACAGGATCGACGCACAGCCCTCCGGCGAGATCACCGAATAGACCGCATGTTCCAGCATCAGGATGCGGTCACCGGCCGCCAGGGCAATGGCGCCACCCGACCCGCCCTCACCGATGATGGTCGCCACGATCGGCACCGGGGCCTCCAGGCAGGCCTCGATGGAGCGGGCGATCGCTTCCGCCTGTCCGCGGGCTTCCGCGTCGATGCCGGGAAACGCACCCGATGTGTCGATGAAACTGAGGATCGGCAGATGGAAACGCCCGGCCAGTTCGATTAGGCGGCGCGCCTTGCGGTAGCCCTCGGGTCGCGCCATGCCAAAATTGTGCTTCACCCGCGAATCGGTGTCGGTGCCCTTCTCCGTCCCCAGCACCATCACGGACCGGCCACGAAAGCGCCCCATGCCGCCCAGCACCGCGGCGTCGTCGGCGAAGGCGCGATCACCCGACAGCGGTGTGAATTCGGTGATCAGCGTGTCGATGTAGTCCTTCGCCTTGGGTCGGTCAGGATGGCGGGCGACCTGGGTTTTCTGCCACGGCGTCAAGCGGGCGTAGGTGGTGCGAAGCTGCTTGTCGGCGACGGTGTTCAGGCGGCCAACCTCGTCGGCGATATTGATGCCGCCGGGCTCCGACATTCGCCGGAGCTCTTCGATTTTGCCTTCCAATTCGGCGATGGGTTTTTCGAAGTCGAGGAAATGACGCATGGGGCGGGGGCTTTACCACACTTCGCGGCCAGGGGAAGCGGCCACGCGCGCAAGCCCGACAGTCCGGCCCAGCGGATTTATTCATCACGTCGACGGAAAATATGTTGACACCGCGTGATCGCTACCAATCTCCTCGACATCAAGATGTAGCCTAGGCTACACTCTGTCGTGAAAGGCGCAAAATATGGCCGAAGCTTCAAAATTGACGGGCGCGGGATGGCAATAGGCCTGACCGCAATCCGCCCCAACCTGTCTGAGCGAACCGCACTGGCGGGGCAAACCGTGCTGAGTGGTGGCCGGATCGGACTGCGCGGGCTACTGCCCTTCATCGGGCCAGCGGTGGTCGCGTCGATCGCCTACGTGGATCCAGGCAATTTCGCGACCAATATTCAGGCCGGCGCCCGGCATGGCTACATGCTGTTATGGGTCGTGCTGCTCGCCAACGCCATCGCGATGCTGTTCCAGGCGCTCTCAGCCCGGCTTGGGATCGTCACCGGGCATTCCCTGGCGACCTTGTGCCGGGTGCATTTCCCCCGCCCCCTGGTGATCGCCATGTGGCTTGCCAGTGAGGTCGCGGCGATGGCGACCGACCTCGCCGAATCGATCGGCGCGGCCATCGGCATCAGCGTGCTGTTCCACCTGCCGCTGCTGGTGGGGCTGCTGATCACGTTCGCTATCACCTGGGGACTGCTGACCTTTCAGTCACGCGGCTTCCGCCCGATCGAACTGATCATCACCGCATTTGTCGGCATCATCAGCATTTCCTATCTGGTGGAGCTGTTTATCGCGCCACCCGACTGGGGCCAGTTCTTCTACCATACTGTCGTGCCGCAGTTGACCGGGCCGGACAGCGTGACGCTGGCGGTAGGTATCGTGGGTGCAACCGTGATGCCGCATGCGATCTATCTGCACTCGGCCATGATGACGGATCGCGTGCAAGCCCAAAACCAGGCGCAGCGTCGGCGGTTGATCCACTATTCCAACCTGGAGGTACTGCTGGCCCTGACCCTGGCCGGGCTCGTCAACATGGCCATGGTGGCGATGGCCGCGACCATGTTCCACCAGGGGCATTCGGACGTGGGTGAGATCGAAACCGCCTACCACACCCTCCTGCCGCTGATGGGCGTCGTTGCGGCGGGCGCCTTCATGACCTCCCTGCTGGCGTCGGGCCTGTCCAGTTCGGTCGTCGGCACCATGGCCGGCCAGGTGATCATGCAGGATTTTGTCGGCTTCCAAATCCCACTGTGGGTGCGCCGCGCGGTGACCATGGTTCCGGCGGTGATCGTGGTCGCGATGGGCGTGCCAGCGACCGATGCGCTGGTCATGAGCCAGGTGGTGCTCAGCCTGGTGCTTCCCGTGCCGATGATCGCGCTTTTCGTGCTGATCCGGCGGCCCGGTGTAATGGCAGGGTTCGCCATCGGACGACGCACACAGGCCCTGGCTGCGATCGCCACGGTCGTCGTGCTGGTGCTGAATGTGATCCTGCTGTTGCAAAGTTTCGCGAATTAAGCAGACCCTGTACCGTCAACGGGGCAATCTCAGTTCTTATGACCGAAAATCCAATCCGCCCTGGGTCGGCATTGCCGGAGGAGCCGACCCAGGCCAGCCGAATTCGGCAAGGCGCGTTCGGCTCAGTCCGGTGCGCTGCTGGAAGACTATGTCGAACTGATCTCCGACCTGCTGGACAACGGTGGAGAGGCACGGCCAACCGACATCGCCCGCCGCCTCGGCGTGGCCCACGCGACCGCGATCAAGACCATCGGCCGATTGAAGCGGGAGGGGCTGGCGGTTGCCAAGCCATACCGCGGTGTCTTCCTGACCGAGGCCGGTGAAAACCTGGCTGCCCGGGTGCGTGCACGCCATCGCGTGGTGGTCGACCTGCTGCTGGCCGTAGGCGTCCCGTTCGAGGCCGCGGAATCAGATGCCGAGGGTATCGAACACCACGTCTCGGACGCCACGTTGGCGGCATTCGCACGGTTCTTGGCGCGCGGGTAAGCGCCGCCGGCGGTATCATAGCGCCCACCGCCGCTCGGTGCATGAATAGTTGCGCGAATGGCATCGAGCTGAAACCAGAGCGACGTCCGTCGGACCGATGCCGCACCCAGGCGCGGTTTACCGCGTGGCAGCCGGCGTTTCGGGACTGACCTCCCAAGCCCGAATGCCTTCCTGCATACGCTCCCGCATCGCCAATCCCTTGCGCAACGCGAAGACGTTGACCTGGTGATGGATCGGGATGATCGGCTCATCCGGCATCACCTCGCGAATGACCTGACGATAGAGGTCCTCACGCGCCTCGGGGTCAATTGTCGCCACCGCCTTCTCGATCAACGCATCGATCCTCGCATTCGCATAATGCGCCGGATTGAGTACCGCACCGCGGCCTTTTTCGGGATTCGATGATGCGATAATCTGGATCAGGTTGCTGCTGGCCTCCCCGCTGTCGCTCGCCCACCCGGTCAGATCCACGCTGAATTCCGCCTTCAACGCTCGGCTGAAGAACGTCGTGGACGGCATTGTATCGACAGCCGTCTTGACGCCGACGCGGGTCCAACCCTGAGCAATCGCCTCGGCGACCGAGCTGTCATTGACGTAACGATCATTCGGCCCCTGCAGGGTCAAACCAAATCCGTTGGGGAACCCAGCTTCCGTCAAAAGCTTCTTTGCCTGCGCGGGATCATACGGGTCGGGCTTGACGGACGGTTCATAACCGCTGGCGCCTTCTGGCATCAACTGGCCGGTCGGAGCGGCAAAACCATCCATGATGCGATCGCGGATGCCATCACGGTTAATCGCCAGTGACAGCGCCCGCCGCACGCGGACATCCCGCAACGGATTGCTTGGCAACATCTTGCCAGAAAGGTCCGTGGCAAACGGCGTCTGTTCTCGCTGCGTATCGAGGAACAGATAGATCAACCGCTGGCCAGGCGCCGATATGATGGACAGTTTGGGGTTCTTCCGAAGCTGCGGCACGTCGCGCGTCGGCACCTGATCGATCGCGTCGACATCGCCTGACTGAAGTGCGGCATCACGTGACGCATTGTTGACGATCGCCCGGTAGTTCACCGTTTCCCACGCCGACGCCTTGTCCCACCAGGACGGATTGCGCCGGAACACCGCATGATCACCAACGACGAACTCGGTCACGCGATAGGGTCCGGTGCCAATCGCCGCCTTCAGCGTGTTATAATCACCCGTCTCCGCACCCTGGCCGTCCTTGCGCGACACTATGCGTACGCTGGCAAGATTATACGGCAGCAGCGGAATTGGCTCGGCCGTGTGGAAACGCAAGGTATGGGCGTCAACGACCTCGATCCGGGTGATCGGCTTGACCGCGAACGCAAAGCTGGAGGGGCTGTTGAGCACTGTCGGGATACGCTCGAAGCTGAATACCACGTCGTCGGCAGTGAACGGAGTGCCGTCAGTAAACGTGACCCCTTCGCGCAACTTGAATTCCCAAGCAGTCGGGCTGATCGCAGCCCATGACACCGCAAGGTCGGGTTCGGGATTGAATTTTGGATCGAAGCGCACCAGCCCGCTGAATACGTACGTGGTCAGCAAATTGTTGGGGCCAAGATTATGGTAATGCGGGTCCATCGAAGTAAACGCACCGCCGACTGCGATGTTCAGCGTTTGGGAAACAGCGGGCAACGGCACAAGCAACGTTGCCAACAGCCCCAGCCCAAATGACTTCATCACGGTCTCTCTCCTGCGCTCGCCTTGGTTAACACCCGGCATCATACAGTGAATTGCTCCGCGATGATCCGTTCCGAAAGCCCTTGGTCGGGATCGAACAACACAGTCACCGTAACAGACCGATCTTCGTTCACCGCGACCGAGACCACATTGCGGACTTCCGTGAAATCCGCCACCGCCGCGGTGGGTCGCTTGTCCGCTTCCAGCACTTCAAACAGCACATCGGCCGTACTCGGCAGCAGTGCGCCCCGCCAACGCCGCGGGCGGAACGCGCTGATCGGGGTCAGCGGCAGCAGGTTGGCGGACAGCGGCACGATCGGCCCATGCGCCGACAGATTATAGGCCGTCGACCCGGCAGGCGTGGATATCAGCACGCCGTCACAGGACAGCTCCTCCAAACGAACCCGGCCATCAACCAGGATGCGGATCTTGGATGCCTGGCGTAGCTGCCGCAGCAGACTGACCTCGTTGAACGCCAATGCTTCCTCCACCGCTCCCGTAGAGGTGACCGCGTGCATGCGCAGCGGATGCAGTTCGGCAGCCTGGGCGCGCGACAGACGGCCCGGCAGGTCTTCCTCGCTGTAGGTGTTCATGAGGAAGCCGACCGATCCACGGTTCATGCCGTAGACGGGCACATTGAGCGCGAGCACCTGATGGATGGTTTCCAGCATGAATCCGTCGCCGCCCAGTGCCACCACCACGGCGGCCTGCGCCAAGGGACAATCGCCGTAGCGACCAGTGAGTTTCTCCCGAGCCTCCGCGGCTATCGGGGTCGGGGCGGCGATAAAGGCGATCTGTCCGGCCAGGAACCCGCGATTTTCGGCAACCGGGGGGCCGGAGACCAGGTCGCTCAAACGCGCTTCCTGTGTTCCAGCACCGGCATGTCGCGCCGGACCTTGGCGGTAAGATCCTGGTCGATCCGAGCGGTGGCCCAGCCTACGCCATCTGAGACCTGTGCGACCAAGTGGCCCCAGGGATTGACGATCATCGAGTGACCATAGGTGAAGCGCGGTTCACCCTTGCCCTCAAGATGCTTGCCCCAGGTTGCCGGCGCCGCCAGCCAGCATTGGGTCTCGATCGCCCGTCCGCGAATGAGCGGTTCCCAATGGTCCTTGCCGGTGGCCAGCGTGAACGCGCTGGGCAAGAAGATGACCTCTGCACCGTGTTCACGCAGTTTCCAGAACAGGTCGGGAAAACGAATATCGTAGCAGATCGCGCAGCCGACCTTCACCCCGTCGGCCTCGTAGGTGACGACCTCGTCACCGGCGCCGTAGCTGTTGCTTTCGCGGTAGCCGGTGCCGTCCGGAGCAACGATGTCGAACAGGTGCATCTTTCGGTAACGCGCCAGTTCCGTGCCATCTGGATTGAACACCACGGTGGTGTTGAACAGCTTCTCCGGCCCCTGTTCGATAATTGACCCGCCGTGCACGTGAACTTTCGCAGCCCGAGCGGTTTCACGAAGGAATTCATAGGCTTCGCCGCCGGGTTCGTTTGACCCTTGAGCCGGTAGCAGTTCCGCGTTGGCGGAGCGCGTGGCCCGGTCGCCGCCCAGCGAATCCCAGACCTCCGGCAGGCTGACGATATTGGGACGGTCCTGTTCAACGGCACTTTGAATTAGGCGACGGGCCTGGGCGATGTTTTCGGACTTGTTCGCGCCGGGGTTCATCTGCATCACGCTGACGCGCATTGTCGGCCTCCGGTTGGAATTGCGGCAGAGAAGCGTATCCGCAAGCTGGACGCAACTGGGGCGGCGTTGTGAAATGGTGCGATGCGTCATTCAAGAAGGGTCTGAACCGGATGCGGCCAATCAAGGTGTGGGATTTGCCGGTTCGCCTGTTCCATTGGGCGATTGTGGTACTGATCTTCGCCGCCTGGCTTTCGCAGGAAGTCAACCGCATGGAGATCCATGTCTTGATCGGTTACACTATCCTGACGCTGCTGCTGTTCCGCCTTGTCTGGGGCTTCGTCGGCAGTGACACGGCACGCTTCGTGCGGTTCCTGAAAGGCCCCGCCGCCGCCCTGCGGCACCTGGCCCATATCCGCCGACGGGAAGAGGACCGGGAAATCGGGCACAACGCCGCCGGCGGCTGGATGGTGCTGGTGATGCTGGGTCTGCTCGGAATCCAGGCCGGCACAGGGCTGTTCAGTAACGATGATGCCAATACCGAGGGTCCGCTGATGCACCTCGTCGGCAAGGATCAAAGTGACTGGCTGAGCCACATTCACTCGCTGAACTTCACTTTTATTGAGATCGTCATCGGTCTGCACGTGCTGGCGATTTTGGCCTATGCGGTGCTGAAACGGCAAAATCTGGTACGACCGATGCTAACCGGGACAAAGCTGATGCCCCGGGACGCGCCGCTCCCCCGCCTGACCAGCCCGATTTGGGCGGCATTGACCTTGGCCGTCTCAGCCGGCGCCGTGGCCTGGCTGGTCCGGCTGTAATCCTCGCGACCGGAGAATCAGGCCGCCGTGACCTCCAGCCAAGTACTCTGATACGTCGCGCCGGCGCCCATATCGGTATAGCTGTCGGCGCAAAGCATGTTCACCGTGCCGGCTTCGGCCTCCTCATCAGGGCGCTGGCCGGGAACCAACACCACGCCGGGCTGAATTTCATCAAGCACCCGCAGGCGCAGGGTCACCTCGCCGCGGTCGTTCTTCAGGCGAACCGCCTGCCCATGCTGAAGGCCGCGCGCCTCGGCGTCGGCGGGATGCAGGACCGCGCACGGTGCGCCCTCTCGTTCGCGCAGGAACGCGACACCGGAAAACGCGGTATGGCTCTGGAAATATCCCGGGGTCGTGAGCAGGCGAAGTGGGTAGGCAGTTGCCTGCCCCGGGTCCGGTTGCCAGTCCGGCAGCGGCGGCAATCCCTGGTCCGCCAGCGTCTGGGCGTAGAATTCCAGCTTGCCCGACGGGGTGCGGAATTGCTGACCGCCTTTCGCAGCGATGGACATCGGCGAACCGTCCAATAGCTTGGCCGGATCAATCGGGATGCCCCCACCCCGGAACAATTCCTGCAAGATCTCCGGTTCGGTCATGCTGAACACCGGATCAGTCAATCCCATCCGGGCCGCAAGGGTTTGTGTCAGCCGAAGATTCGACCATGCCTCGCCGACGGGCGCCACGGCACGCTGTCCATACTGCATGTAGTAACTGCCGTAGCTGCGATAGAAATCCGCCGTTTCCAGATAGGTTGTTGCTGGCAGCACGATATCGGCAAACCGAGCGGTGGCTGTCATGAACGGGTCGTGGACGACGGTGAACAGGTCTTCGCGCGCCAGACCGGCCCGGATCCTGGCGGTGTCCGGATTGGTCACCGCCGGATTGTTGGCGGCGATAAACAACGCGCGGATCGGAGGGTCCGTCGCCTCCAGCAATGCCTCGCCAAGTTTCAGATGGTTGATCGTGCGCGTCACGGCTGGCCCCGAGGGTTTGCGAACCGCGTTGTAGTTCAGGTCAAACGACGCCGCTGTCGCCAGCATCGCCCCGCCGCCGTATCGGCCATAGGCGCCGGTGACGCCCGGCAACAGCGCCACGGTTCGAAGGTTCTGTCCGCCATTCGTGAAGCGGCTCATGCCAAAGCCGATCCGGATGAACGGCCTGCGTGCGGCGCCGTACATCGCAGCCAGACGTTCAACATCGGCGGCGGATAATCCGGTGACATCCGCCACGTGCTCGGGTGTGAAACGAGGCAGAACGTCGCGTTCCACCTGTTCGAATCCAAGGGTGTGTTCGGCGATGTACGCGCGGTCGGCAAGACCGTCGCGCACCAGGATGTGCATCACCCCGAGCGCCAGCGCTGAGTCGGTGCCAATCCGGATGGGCAGATACCAGTCCGCCGATTGCGCCGCCCGCGTGCGCCTCGGGTCGATGACAATCAATTGGACGCCGCGTTTGCGGACCTGCTCGATCTTTGCCCAAAGATGCACGTTAGTCGCGTGCAGGTCCGATCCCCAGCCAATGACAAGATCAGCTTCTGTTACGGATTCCGGATCGGCACCTCCGATCGGGCCCACAGTGGCGTCCCACGCTGCCTCGGCGCACGAATCGCAAACCGTGCCCCCGAGTAATCGGCTGGTGCCCAACGCGTGAAACATCCCATTGGTCAGGCCGCGGTTCATCAGCCCTTGATGGGCGCTGTATGCATAGCCCAGAATCGCCAGTGGAGAAGTTTCCGTCATGATCGCCTGCCAACGGGAGACGATCTCGTACAGCGCCTCCTTCCAGCTGATCGGCTGAAACGCTCCGCTACCCTTTTTTCCGGTGCGGCGCAGCGGCGTCTTCAGACGCTCGGGTGAATAGACAAGGTCCATGTCGCGATTGACTTTGCCGCAAGCGAAACCTGCCGTGAAAGGTTGGTCCGGGTCACCTTGGATCTTCACAATGCGGCCGTTGTCGACCTGCACCAGCAGGGAACACATGTCAGGGCAATCATGCGCACAGACGGTTCGGATGGTTGACAAGGGATTCTCCAGATGACGGTTGCGTGACTTTAGCCCAGTAGAGCACTGATTGGGAAAGACCGCTTGCTTTGTCATGCAATGGACCGTTCCACCCGAACAATTCGCGGCCTTATAGTCGCGCTGGTTGCTACTCGTCGCCAACTGGTATGGCCGCCCGCTTGGCGGTGCACGAAACCGCAGGGGATAATGACCCAGTGTCTCTCGACGAACTCGCCCATTTTCTGAACTCCAGTAGCGCACCACAAGGTTGTATGGACTTGTCGGAACTGGACGGCTTCCTCGCCGGCCTGGTCGCCGGTCCAGAAATTGTGCCGCGCGAGGAGTGGCTCGCGGAAGTCTGGGACAATGAGGAACCCGAATACACCGATGAAGCGGCCCAGGAGGCGGTCGAACAAGCCATCTTCGACCGCTACGCCGCCATCGAGGCTGGCCTGGACACGGTGCCGTTGGGATACACCGCGATCCTGTGGCAGGATGAGTCCGGCACCACCGTGGCCGAGGACTGGGCGGCGGGGTTCATGCAAGCCGTAAGCCTGCGGGCCAAGGCCTGGCAGCCGGCGCTGGCTGACGAGGACGCCTCGATGTTGCTGATCCCCATCGCCAGTCTCGCCGGCATGACCTTGCCGGAGTCCGAACGCGGCGGCCAGGCGATGACGGATGATGCGCTGGAGGGGCTGATGCAGGATGCCGAACAGGTGTTGCCGGTATGTGTGATGGGATTGCGCCGTTTCTGGCGAGACCGTGCATCTGACAGCCAAATGGTGCGTCACTAAGGGCGGTATCGGCGGCTGACCGGGGACGCCCAGTAAGTCTTGAGATCGGCGCTGAAGCTGCAGATCAACGTACGGATGCGTTGCCGGGCCGCACGATGCATACGGTGAAGGTGTCCAACCTGTGCATCAGCCGTTATGCCTGGACCCAGCCCAGGGGTGCTTGCCGGCGGTGAATTGCTTGGTGTCGTCACCCGCCAGCACGGCATCTCTCAGGAAGCCGTGCGCGTGGATTCTGGTCATTGCGCCCTACTTGGCAACCTGCACAGTGTGTCGGATGACGGTCAAACCAGCCTCTGTGGACGAGACGATGCCAAGCCGGTTCAGATCCGCCGGCCCCGCCGCCTGATCAGCGAATCGCGTCTCATCAGTCTCGACCATGCGTGCGATCAAGGGGTGGGCCGATCCACGGCTACGCATAAACCCGAACGCTGCCTTGCTCAGCGGGTAGTCGGAATCTCCCCGGCAATTCGCGTCGAAGCGCCTGTGCGCGTAGCAGGGCAACGAAGTTCAGCCGGTTCTTTGTTGAGCCTATGGCGAAGTAGGTAATACGGTCATTGCCCATCTGGGTGCAAAAGCCCTTCCTGGCTTTATGCCGTGCGCCGGTGCCGTCGACCGAGACTGACGCCGCAACCATCGCTAAACCCGCCCGCCATTTCACCGCGCTCGTCCGCTTGCGCAACGCCAGCGACAACACAGATGTGCCTGCGTTTCGCGCCGATCCGAGGATGTGGCTTGCCTAATCCGGTGCATCCGGCCCGCGCGTCATGGAAACGCTCGCGACCGGACTGGCGGGGGATGGCAGCGCCATGCACACTGCCCTCACTCCGCCGTGGAGCAACGGACAAACCGAGGGACGGGTCAATCGACTGAAGCTGGCCAAGCATCAGGTGTTTGGTCATGCCAACGTTGGCCCACTCCGCCATCGCGCTCTATCGACAACATGATGCACGCAAAGTGCAGCGAACGGAATTTCCGGATCCACCTCAACCGAACGGGGCACCTTATTTGAGGCTGGCGTCACGGAATCGATCCACATCCCAATTCGCCATTCATTGTGATGTCACCACACTTACGCTCGGCCAGGTAAATAGAAATTTCGTCCCACGTTGGGGCGGACCACTTTCGATCCACACCCGTCCACCCGCTCGCTCGACTGTCTTCAGCACGATCGACAATCCCACACCGCTCGTCTCGTTATCATCACGGCTTTTCAGCGTTTGAAAGATCCCAAAGATACGTTCATGGAATTCCGGTGCGATGCCGGGACCATCATCCTCGACGCCAAATTCCACCACACCGTCGGCAATGCGAACAGACACTGAGACCTCACCTTCCGGACGGTCATGATGTTTGATGGCGTTGCTGATCAGGTTCCGCAACACGTGTTCCAACGGCGATCGTTGCGTGAGAATGACCAACAATTCGCCCTGAAACCTGATAACAAAAGTCGACGGTGGAGCAATCGAGCCGATAATCTCTTCGACCAAATCACCAAGGTTGATCAACTCGACCGCAACCTTGTTGTGACCAACCCTGGCATAGCTTAGCAAACTCGCTATGAGCATCTCCAGGCGAACGGCACGTTGTTGCATCAGGCTGAGCTTCTCGAGGGTCTCGGCGTCGGCGATGCCCTGGATATCTTCTCTGATCCAGTCAGCCAGCCGTGCAATCGCATGCAGGGGCGCTTTCAGGTCATGTGACGCGATGTAGACAAATTGTTCCAGCTCGGCATTCAGCCGGGAGAGTTCCAAAGCGCGATGATTGCGCTCTGCCAAGGCCTCATTGACCTCCCGAAGCTGCATCGGCGACGGCAACAACAACGCCCGGGGCAGGAGCAACCACAACGAAATCGCTGTCAGGACCGAAACCGATGCGGTGGCCGCCTTGATCAACCCTTCAAGGCCATAGGCGGGCACCCAAAGTGTCAAAAGGTCGAGCCAGTGACCGGTTCCACACAACACAATGAAGGCCGCGAACAGCAGGAACACCGGTTTGAAAACCAGATCCCGCCGCTTGCTGACAAAGACCGCGAGTGCCAACGGTATCGTGAAATAGGTAAGGCCCGTCGCGGCGTCGGAAATCGCATGCAACCAGATTAGTCCGGGCCTCCATAGCAGGCAGAAGCCATGCGGTGTCAGGTCGGATGGATCAAAAAGCCAGCGGGCAAATTCGTCTAACATGGAATGAAACCTTGAAAAGGACGGCCCGCATGTTTGCTGAGTAACAGACCGCCCAGGTTCGTGCGCAGCGCTGACTGACAGCAGACAGCCGCACGATAGCCCCGCCCCGACATCAGCTCGGGAACTCGATCACGCGCCAGTAGTGCTCCAACATGCTGATCGACTCGAGAAAGCTCTGTCCGAGACGATGCTTCAGGACGTATCCCGCAACATTCTTGTCGTAGGCTCGCATCCGGTCCTCCTCGGCAGAGGACGTCGTCATTACGAAAATCAACAGGCTGCGCAACAGCGGATCGTTGCGTATTTCGTCCAGAAACTCGATCCCACCCATTCGCGGCATGTTCAGATCGAGCAAAACCAGGCAGGGCGACGGCACTTTTTCAAACCCGTTTTGTCCACGCAGGCGCTCCAACGCCACAATGCCATCGTGCGCCTCGATAACGGGGTTGGCGATCTTCAAATCCCGGAACGACCGCTTCACGGCCATCGCGTCAACCTTGTCATCATCCACCAGAAGGATCGTCACCAAATTGGACTTTATCATGTGACCACTCGTGAACATGCCGGCGTTATTCTCCAGGTGAAGACAAAAGTGGTGCCTCTCCGTGGCGGATCACTCTCGACTGAAATCTGGCCGCCGTTACTCTCAACCTGCTTCTTGACGATCGCCAGGCCGAGGCCACTTGATTCGGTGTCATCACGAGACTTCAGGGTCTGGAAAATAACGAAAATCCGCTCGTGGAAGCGCTTCGGGATGCCGGGCCCGTCGTCACTGATACGAAATTCCGCAATCTCGCCCAGCAGCCGCATGGATACCGTCACGCGACCTTGGGCGCGGTCATGGTGCTGCAAACCGTTGCTGATCAAGTTCTTGAACACCATCTGGATCGGCGTGCGGTGCGCACGGATCACCGACATCCTGCCCTTGCAAACGACGTCAAAGCCCGACGGCAATTCCAGCATGGCGGTGACGTCGTTGACCAGATCAGCGATGTCCACGTCCTCGGCAGCGGTATCAGTGCGCCCGACCCGGGAATAGGTCAGCAACCCATCCAGCAGCATTTGCAGCCGCGCCACGCGGCCCTGCAACAGCTTGAGATTTTCGATAGCCTCCGGCTTGGCGACCTCATCGATGTCCGCGCGGATCCACTCCGCCAGATGCGCGATCGCGCGCAGTGGCGCCTTGAGGTCGTGCGAAGCAGCATACGCGAATTCCTGAAGGTCGGCGTTGGACCGCTCAAGCTCGCGCCGCTGCTGTTCCCTCTCCAGTTCGACCCTGCGCCGCGGACCGACGTCGACGATCACCGTCAGCGCCATCGGCTCACCATCAAGATCGATCGGATTGAGGCCGATTTCCAACGGGAACTCAGTGCCGTCTTTGCGTAGGCCAAAGAGCGCCTGCCCTTCACCCATGGTGCGTGAGGACATATTGCTCAAGAAACCTTGGCGTAACCCGACATGCCGGTTGCGGAATTGTTCCGGCAGCAGCAGTTCCACCGCCTTGCCCTCCAGCTCTGCCCGGTCGTACCCGAACATGCGTTCGGCCTGCCGGTTGATCACGCGGATCTGGCCGGCCCGTCCGGAAAGCACCAGAGCGGTCGGCAACGCTTCGATCACGCGGGCGAACCGATCGTCCACCAGATGCGCCATCGTTCGCACCTGCCCGATTGCCTTACCTAGTTCGATCGTCGACATGACCGCTTGGGCAAGATACGACAATGTCTCCAAATGCTCCTGAGGGATCTGCTTCGGCGCATAATCAATGAGGCAGAGGGTGCCCAGAGCATAGCCGTCGAGATTCACCAACGGCACGCCAGCATAAAACCGAATGCCCGGCTCGCCCGTGACAAGTGGGTTGTCGGCAAACCGCGCATCCGCCGTGGCATCTGGGACAACCATTACCTGTGACGCGTCTAGAATGGCGTGGGCGCAAAAGGCCATGTCCCGCGATGTTTCGACGGTGCCCAATCCATGTGTCGCTTTGAACCACTGGCGATTTTCATCCACCAGCGATACCAATGCGGTCGGGCAATCTGTCAACCGGGCCGCAAGACGGGCAAGGTTGTCAAAGGTGGCTTCGCAAGCTGTGTCCAGGATCTGGTAGGAATGTAGCGCGGCAAGACGTTCAGTCTCGTTCCAGGGCAATTGGGCTCGTGGCATAATTCATTCCTGAAAAGTCAAAAAATTTCCAGCTCAGCGTTGAAAACGCTCGCTGCAGCACGTCCAAAGAAGGTTGCAACCTGGACCAACGGGACCCTGTCGACGCCTCGACACAGCTGTGGTCGGGCGTTTGGATCAATCGGTCTGCCGCCGGCTCGATCCAGGGCCACATTGTGTCGTTACACTGACAGTCGGACGCTTCAGCGTCATGGTGACCCTTTAGGAACAAGAGCGATACATATAGCCATCAAAAAGTTAATAAATCATGAACAGAAAAGCATTTTTGCTCCTTCGTTAACTCTTTTTTAACGTTATATCTGTATGCAGAACATGTGCTCCTTTACAAACCCCGGGCGAGGCTCATGCGTATCTACCGAGTACTGATTATCGATGACGACGCTGTCGATCGACGCCTCTATTATAAGTTGCTGGGAGATCTTGGCCCCGACGCCTGCCAGGTACAACACGCCGTGGACGCCGCAGCCGGCCTGGCCGCTTTGCGCGCGGAAGAATTCGACTGTGTATTGCTGGATTTGAATCTCCCAAGCATGGACGGCTTCGAATTCCTGTCCACTGCCGCTGTCGACGGCGAGCTGCCATGTGCTGTCGTGGTGATCACCGGGCAAGGCAATGAGGCAACTGCGGTCGAGGCGATGAAGCGCGGCGTTCAGGACTATCTGGTGAAAGATCGGGTGAACCCGGCCAATCTTTGGCGCGCGGTGACGCAGGCGATATCCCAGGTGGAGCTGCGACGTCGCCTCGCCGGTTCACTACGCGATCTCACTACGGCAAACCTCGCCCTCGAACAGGAGGCCACCATACGCGAGGCCGCCGAGGCCGAGTTGCGCGCCGCCAAGGAGGCTGCCGAACACGCCAACCAGGCGAAGACGCGCTTCGTCGCGATGGTGACGCACGAGCTGCGGACGCCGCTCAACGGCATTTTGGGTTATGCCCAGTTATTGCGGATGGAAAGCGGGCTCTCCCCGCGGCAAGATATGCAGGTGGGCGCGATGATGCAGGCTGGGCGGCATTTGCTCGAAATGATTGAGGGCGTGCTGGATTTCGCGAGCATCGAGACTGGCCGGATGGAACTGCACCCTGAACAAATCTCGGTCCACGAGCTGGCCGAAGCCTGCATCGTGCTGATCAGCCCGATGGCGACCGAAAGCGCGCTCAGTCTGCGGACGATCCATGCCCATGATGCCCCGCGGCGGTTTGTCGCCGACCCCGCCAGGTTGCGGCAGGTTATCCTCAATCTGCTCGGAAATGCTGTAAAATACACAGATTCGGGCAGCGTCGAGTTGCGTGTGCTCGCCGGCGCAGCGCCCGGCTCACTGCGTATCGAGGTCGCGGACACCGGTCGCGGGATCGACGAGGCCTGCCGTCACCGGCTGTTCAAGGATTTCGAGCGGTTGGACGCAGCAACATCGGTGGAAGGAGCCGGCCTGGGCCTGGCGATCGCCGAGCGGATCGTGAAGCTGATGGGCGGTGCGATCAATCATACGCCCAATCCGAACGCTGGCAGTGTGTTCTGGTTCGAGTTACCGGCGAGCGAACTGGTGTCGACGACAGGTACCCGAATCTGATGAAAGTTGGCTCCCCGCGGTCCGGCCAGCGTGTGCTCCTGGTGGATGACATCAAGATCAACCTGGACATCATCGGTTCGTTCCTCGACTCCGCCGGGCATCTGGTCACGCAGGTGGATAGTGGCGGAGAAGCGGTGAAGCAGGCGGCCGAACAGCGGTTCGACTTGATCCTGATGGACGTGCGGATGCCGGGTATGGATGGGCTCGAAGCTGCGAGGCACATTCGAAAGCTCCCGGGGCCGCACGGCCAGGTCCCGATCCTGGCGCTGACCGCTTACACCTCGCACGACCAGATCGCTCAGTGCCTGGAGGCAGGCATGAACGGGCACGTTCCCAAGCCGGTCGACTATGAGACACTTATACGGGCGATCAACAACACGCTCACCCGTGTTCCATCACCCCACACCGTTGGCCCGCTCCCTGATCAAGCCGGCGGCCAGGGTGCCACCGCCGTCGCGGTCTAACAGCGCTCTGTTACGTTGAACGCGCCTGCGCTGGGCCCGGATTTCGCACCCAAGCGAAGTCCGGGCGCTCAGCCAACCGCTCGTTACGGATGCGGTCCCCAGGGGGCAGGGTTGAGCAGCTTCACCTCCTGGGTCATGACCAGCCCACGGAACTTCGCCGCGAACCCCTCGACAAAATCCCGGTTCGCGAACACCGCCGCCCAATGCGCGCGCCGGTCAGCATCGTCATCGAACTTCCAGAGATGCACCAGCTGATTGATCGTTCCGGTGTCTCCCTGGAAATATCCAACGAGCTTTTTGTCCTGACCACCCTTTTGCAGCGCCGGGAAGCCAAGCTCCTGATATAGCTTCACTGCCTCAGCCATTTTGCCGACGTAAAGGGTGTATGTTCTCAGTTCATATAATGCCATGCCAGTTTCCTCTCCAATTTCCTCATCAGCGGCTGCCCAACCCGGGAACGAGATCCCCACGGCATTTTTACATCGACGGCATTCATCCGGCCAGCACCCCGGTCGACCCGCAACGCGCCTGGATCGGCAACCGGTTTGACCTCCCGCATGGGTGGGACCATGGCACGCACCCGGTGCACGGTGCTTCGGATCAGTCAGCGTCATGATCGGTAGGTACCTGCTGACGAACAACCGCGGCGCGCGCTACTGTGCCGAAAAGTCGGGGAGACGAGGTGATGCGCGTTAGCTTGGGAATCGGAGTTTTGGTATGTCTGCTCGCCGGCAGCGGATCGGGCATGGCCCAAACGCCCGGAACAGCCGCGCAGGCGCCGGTGCGAACCTATGGCATTTCAATGCTGGGGGATCCGTCGCTGCCACCGGATTTCAAATTTTTCCCGTATGTAAATCCCGATGCGCCGAAAGGTGGCGAGGTCGCGCTCAGCACGATCGGCACCTTCGACAGTTTCAACCCGTTCATCATCCGGGGCACACCGGCCGGCGATGTGGCCCGGGTCTGGGACACGCTCATGAAGGCCAACGTCGACGAGGCAGAGACTGAATACGGCCTCCTCGCCAAAACAATCGAATTGCCAGCCGACCGCATGGGCGTCGCCTTCGAATTACGACCGGAAGCGAAGTTCAACGACGGCACGCCGGTCACCGCCGAGGATGTTGCCTGGACATTCGAGACATTGCGCGACAAGGGCCGTCCATTCTACCGGCAGTACTACGCCGACGTGTCGTCCGTGACGGTCGAGGGACCGCTCCGGGTCGTGTTCCACTTCAAGTCCGACCTCAACCGTGAACTGCCGCTCATTCTCGGTCAGATGATGGTGTTGCCGAAGCACTGGTGGGCAGAGCGCGACTTCGACAAGCCGCTGACGGACCCGCCGCTCGGCTCTGGTCCCTATCGCGTTGGCCATTTCGAATTTGGCCGCACCCTGTCGATGGAGCGGGTGCCCGACGTCTGGTCCAAGGACCTGCCGGTAATGCGGGGTCAGAACAATTTTGATATCCGGCGCAGCGAATATTTCCGCGACGGAACGGTGGCGCTGGAGGCCTTCAAGGCCGGCCAGATCGATTTCCGTGAAGAGAACGTCGCCAAGGATTGGGCCACCGCCTACGATTTCCCGGCCGTGCAGAAGGGGCTGGTTAAGAAGGAACTGCTGACCCACAAGCTGCCCACCGGGATGCAGGGCTTCGGCATGAGCACCCGCCGGGCACTGTTCAAGGATGTCCGCGTTCGGCACGCGCTGGCGATGATGTTCGACTTCGAATGGGCCAACAAAAATCTGTTCTATGGCAATTACACCCGGACCCTCAGTTATTTCAGCAACAGCGAACTTGCCTCCAGCGGCATCCCCGAGGGGCCCGAACTGGCGTTACTGAACAAATATCGCGACCAGCTGCCCGCCGACCTGTTCACCAAGCCGTTCCAGCTTCCGGTCACCGACGGGTCAGGCAACAATCGGGAGGTGATGAAGGCCGCCCTGGCCCTGCTGGAAGAAGCCGGATGGAAGGTGCAGGACCGCAAGCTTGTCAATGCGGACGGCCAGCCGTTCAGCTTCGAAATCCTGTTGGATCAGCCAACGTTCGAGCGTGTGACGCTGCCCTATGTGCAATGGCTGTCGCGGCTCGGGATCGAAGCAAGGGTTCGGACGGTTGATCCGGCACAGTTTCAGCGCCTTACCGATACTTATGACTATGATATGATTGTGGTCGCGCTGGCCGAGTTGGAAAGTCCAGGCAACGAACAGACCGGCTACTGGACCTGTGACAGCGTAAAGCCCGAGGGCGGCTACAATCTGATGGGTGTTTGCAACCCGGTCGTCGACGATCTCGTGCATCGCGTAGTGTCCGCCCCTGACCGGGCGCACTTGGTAACCGCGGCCCGAGCACTGGACCGGGTGCTGCTAGCCGGCTGGTATGTGGTGCCGCAATGGCACCTGCAATCCGTCCGGGTTGCCTACTGGGACCGCTTCGGCCGGCCAGACAAGCCGGTTCGCATCGGACTTGCATTCGATAGCTGGTGGGTGGACCCCGTGCGTGCCGCCGCCACCGACGCGGCCAGGCGAAACGGCCCATGACCAGACCAGCACAACACGACACCCTAAATGGACGGGTACCAAGGGCGTCCGTTCTTGACCAAGTCGAGAGGCGGAGCCCCCGCGTTCCCACCGGCGCAACACCCTGATGGGCTCCTACCTTATCCGCCGACTGCTGCTGGTCATCCCGACCCTTTTCGGCATTATCGCCATCAATTTCGTCGTCGTACAGTTCGCGCCCGGCGGCCCAGTAGAACAGATGATCGCCGAATTGAAAGGACGCGGCGCTGGCGTCACCGGTCGCATGACCGGGGCCGGCGGAGCCGAGACAATGCCATCAGGCGATGGTGCCTATCGCGGCGCCCGCGGCCTGGATCCGCACGTTATTGCCGACATCAAACGCATGTTCGACTTCGACAAGCCTGCACCCGAGCGGTTCGTGCATATGCTGGAAGGATACCTGAGCTTCGATTTCGGCCGCAGCTTCTTCCGCGACGAATCGGTCTTGCAGCTGGTCAGGGAAAAGATGCCGGTCTCGATCTCACTCGGTTTATGGTCGACGCTGCTGGTCTATTTCGTTTCGATCCCACTAGGCATCGCCAAGGCGGTGCGCGACGGCAGCCGCTTTGATGTGATCAGCAGCGCCGCCGTGCTGATCGGATACGCGATACCCGGTTTCCTATTCGCCATTCTGCTCGTGGTGCTGTTCGCCGGCGGCAGCTTCGTGCAGTGGTTCCCGTTGCGCGGCCTGCACAGCACCGGCGCAGAATCCTGGAGCATTCCAGCCCGCATCCTGGACTACCTCTGGCACATGGTGCTGCCAACCATCGCACTGGTGGTCGGCGGTTTCGCTGCCCTGACAGTGCTGACGAAAAACTGCTTCCTGGAGGAAATTCGCAAGCAGTATGTCATTACTGCCCGCGCCAAAGGGGCGAGCGAACAGCGGATCCTTTATCGCCACGTATTCCGTAACGCCATGCTGCTGATCATCGCCGGGTTTCCCTCGGCGTTCATCGGCATCCTGTTTTCCTCGGCTTTACTGGTCGAAATCATCTTCTCCCTCGACGGCCTTGGGCTTTTGGGCTTTGAATCCGCAATCCGCCGCGATTACCCCGTCATGTTCGGCACTCTCTACATGTTCACCTTGCTCGGCCTCCTGATGCAGATCGTCGGCGACCTGCTGTACACCGTGGTTGATCCGCGAATCGACTTCGAGGCCAGGCAATAGTGCATATCTCGCCGCTCACCCGCCGGCGGTTTGCAATCTTCCGCGCCCACCGCCGAGGCTACTGCTCGCTCTGGATCTTCCTGGCACTGTTCGTGGTGACGTTGTTCGCCGAACTTTTAGCCAACAACCGGCCGCTGCTGATCCGCTTCGACGGGCACTGGTACGTGCCTGGTACTGCAGGACTACAGCGAAGACACTTTCGGCAACGACTTCATGCCAACCGAGGCTGACTATACCGATCCCGAAGTGCAGGCCGCGATTAATGCCCACGGCTGGATGATCTGGCCAGCGATCCGCTACTCCTACAACACGGTGGTCAAGCAGTTGCCGACGCCGGCGCCGTCGCCGCCGGATGGCAAGAACCTGCTGGGAACCGACGACCAGGCGCGCGATGTGCTGGCCCGTGTCATCTACGGCTTCCGCATCTCGGTGCTGTTCGGGTTCACACTGACGGCGATTTCATCCGTGATCGGCATTGCCGCCGGCGCCATCCAAGGCTATCGCGGCGGCCTGGTCGATCTGCTGTTCCAACGATTTATCGAGATGTGGTCCGGGATGCCGCAGCTTTACCTGCTGATCATTCTCGCCAGCATCATCACCCCGAGCTTCTGGATCCTGCTGATCTTTTTGCTGCTGTTCAGCTGGATGAACCTGACCGGCGTGGTGCGGGCCGAGTTCCTGCGTGGTCGCAACCTGGAATATGTTCGTGCAGCCAAGGCGTTGGGCGTTTCCGATAATGCGGTGATGTGGCGGCATATCCTGCCGAACGCGATGGTGGCGACGTTTACCTTCCTGCCCTTTACGCTGTCCGGTTCGGTGACCATCCTGGCCGGCCTGGATTTCCTTGGATTCGGCCTGCCACCCGGGTCGCCATCGCTGGGGGAACTCGTGTCACAGGGGAAGAACAACCTGCAAGCGCCCTGGCTGGGGATTACCGCGTTTCTGGTACTGGGCGGATTGCTGACCCTGCTGGTGTTCATCGGCGAGGCAGTTCGCGACGCGTTCGATCCACGCAAGACGCCGCTGAGCGGGCCGTCGACATGACCCTTGTCAGCGTCGAAAACCTGACAGTTTCGTTTGGCGACCGTGTCGTGGTGGACCGTGTCGGCTTTACCCTGGACCGCGGCGAAGTGCTGGCGCTGGTGGGTGAGAGCGGGTCGGGCAAATCACTGACAGCGTTGTCGCTGCTGCAACTGCTGCCGCCCGGCGCCACCTGCGGCGGACGCGTGACCGTCGATGGCCAGAGCATGATCGGGGCGGGCGACGGACTGCTGCGCCGGTTGCGCGGCGGCGTCGCCGGCATGGTCTTCCAGGAGCCGATGACCAGCCTCAACCCGCTCAAGCGGATCGGTAAGCAGATCGCCGAGGCGGTGCATCTGCACCAGCGCGTAACGCCGGAGGCAGCGAAGGCCCGCGTCGCCGAACTGCTGAACGAGGTTGGTTTTCCCGATGCGGCGCACCGGCTTGAGGCGTTTCCGCATCAGCTTTCCGGCGGGCAGCGGCAGCGGGTGATGATCGCAATGGCGTTGGCCAACGATCCGGCCCTGCTGATCGCGGACGAGCCAACAACCGCGCTCGACGTCACCATCCAGGCGCAGATCCTTAAGCTGCTGGCGGCGGAAAAGGCCGCCCGTGGCCTGGCGTTGTTGCTGATCAGCCATGACCTGGCGATTGTGCGGCGCTATGCCGACCGCGTCTGCGTGATGAAGGATGGCGTGGTGGTGGAGTCCGGCTTGGTGTCGGAGGTGTTTGGCGCTCCCTGCCATCCCTATACGCGCATGCTGCTGGCCGCCGAACCGCGCGGCCAGCCCTTGCCGTTACGCACCAACGCCGCCCCGTTGATGCAAGCCACCGATGTGCAGGTCCACTTCCCGGTCCGCCGCGGCGTCCTGCGACGGACCGTCACCCATATCCGCGCCGTCGACGGCGTCGATGTCGTGGTGCACGAGGGCGAGACTGTCGGGCTCGTCGGTGAAAGCGGGTCCGGTAAATCCACAATGGGCTATGCGATGTTGCGATTGGTGGAAGCCAAGGGCTGCATCCGTTTCGCCGGCGTGGACCTTGCCGAACTCGACAAGAAGCGCCTGCGCCAGCTGCGGGCCGACATGCAGATCGTGTTCCAGGACCCTTACGGCAGCCTGTCACCCCGGCTTTCCGTGGCGGAGATTGTTGCCGAGGGCCTCGCCGTGCATGAGCCCGCGCTGTCGCGCAAGCAGCGCGGTCTGCGGGTGGCCGCGGCGTTGCAGGAAGTGGGTTTGGCGACCGACATCGGTGACCGCTACCCGCACGAATTCAGCGGCGGCCAGCGGCAGCGGATCGCCATCGCCCGCGCCATGGTGCTGAAGCCACGCTTCGTCGTGCTGGACGAGCCAACCAGCGCGCTGGATATGTCCGTGCAGGCGCAGATCGTTGACCTGTTGCAGCAGCTGCAGGCCGACCACGGCCTCGGCTATCTGTTCATCAGCCATGACCTGCGGGTGGTGCGGGCGCTGGCCCATCGCATCGTGGTGATGCGCCAGGGCCGGGTGGTCGAACAAGGGCCGGCCGATGAAATACTTGCCCGGCCGCGCGAGGCGTATACGCGGGCGCTGATGGCGGCGGCTTTCACGCTGGACGCCGACGACACGGGCGTCGTGGAAGAATGAGGCGCGCCCTGATGGCTGAGGGGCACGGCTGAAGCCTGAGCACGGACCGGCGATTGGACGTAAATTCCGTTCATGCCAGTCAGATGGATCAAAGAAAAGCCAGCATGCCGAAGCATTGGAGAAGTTGGCATCAAACTGCTTTACTTTAAGGTCTGGGTTATGCTAGCGGGCAGGCATGGTCGAGCTCCTGCACCGAATTGAGGAAATGATTTGTCTGGCCCTTATGCAAAGGGTCTCGGGGCAGTGCGTGAAATAGCGGGCAAATCCAGCAGTCACGCCGGGCCCCGCCAATAGTTGGACGGGGCTTTTTCATATCAAGCAAATCCCCGTCTACGTGATCCTCGTTCAGTCGAGGCCTATCATGCTGCGGCCGTATTTAGCTGCTCAACGAACAGACGCAGTGCCTGCGCCAACATTTGGCAAAGCGCTGCTCGCGAGGAATTTCTGGCAACCGATCAGCACCAGACACTGGACGGCAGTACTTGCCGATCGCCTTGCAGGGCGCAGTGGCCGGGTCAGCCGTCTGATGGCCGCCGTGCAGACCGATATGGTTGGATACAGCCGGCTGTTCAATCTTGATCATATAGAAACGATTGCACGGTGGCGCGACCTGCGCCGGCGACTGATTGGTCCGGCGATTCGTTACCATCACGGCCGGCTTGCACAGAGCGCAGGGGATTCAATGCTGATCATGTTCGACAGCATCACCCAGGCGGTGAAGTGCGCGGTAACGATCCAGGCGGAGCTGTCGTTCGACAATAATATGTGGCCTGATGACCGTCGTATGGACCTGCGCGTCGGCATAGACTTTGGCGATGTCATCGAAGAAGGAACGAATTTCCATGGTGATGGCGTCATCATAGCGGCCCGGCTGCAAACGGTGTGCCCACCGGGAGGCGTATGCGTTTCCCGGGCGGTTCACGACAAAGCCGGCGATCGGCTTGGCTTGCCATAGCAGGCGCTTGGACCGTTGGCCCTAAAGAATATTCCGCGACCCGTTGAGGCGTTCGTCTTATGGCCCAGGGAATCATGAAAGCAACGACCGTCGACCCGTTGATGACCGAGGTGGAGCATGGATCCATGCCAAATCCCGCAAGATCCATGCAGCCCGGATTGGTGTGGTGGTGCTACCGGTGTGCCGGCCCTTTGTAATACGAAAACGGGGCTCTTGCACACCGGCGCCTGTCGTCCGGCCATCTTTTATCGCTATTTCCTACCAGTAATTCGCTTCATCGTTCCTCTGTGTCAGGCTGTCCGGAACGGTCTGCCGCAATAGACTCAGCGTTCCAGCACCTCGATCGAGGTGGACTTGATCAGTGCCAGCACTGGGGAACCCTGCGACAATCCGAGCCGAACCACCGCATCCGGTGTCACCCGCGACAACAGCGCGCCGCTCGGCAGTGCGATCTCCACCACGACGGTGCGGCGAACGGTGTCCTGGGCAATCCGGCGCACAGTTCCCTGCACGATGTTGTGCAGACTGATCGCTTCGGGTGGTTTGCCTGCCAGGATCACCTCGCGCGCCGGGATCCGGACGCGGCACTGGATGCCGACGGCGAGATCCACCAATGGTACCAGCAGGGTTACGCCGCCGCCCTGTAGCCGGGTCAGTGCGCGGCCGGCATCGTGCGCCTCGACACGGCATGTCAGCACTGCGCCGGCATCGTCGCGTTGCGCCAGCGGCAGGTCGGCCCGCGCCGCGACCTCCGACACCGAGCCGTAGCCGACGACGTGCCCAGCATCGACCAGCACCATGGAATCTGCCAGCCGAACTACCTCATCCAGGGCGTGCGTCACATACAGTATCGGCAGCTTTAACGCGGTTTTCAGCCGCGTCAGGAACGGCAGGATTTCCGCTTTGCGCGCGGTGTCGAGGCTGGCCAGAGGTTCATCCATCAACAGCAAATGCGGCTGCGCCAGCAGTGCCCTGCCGATCGCCACGCGCTGCCGCTCGCCGCCCGACAGGGTGTGCGGCCGGCGTTCGAGCATCCCGCCGATACCAAGCAGGTCGACGATTTCGTCAAAGCGGATCGCGCCTGGGGCGACGCGGCGCAGGCCGAAGCGCAGGTTGGTGGCTACCGACATATGCGGGAACAGCCGGGAATCCTGAAACACCAGGCCGACCCGCCGCCGCTCCGGCGGTAGCCAGATCCCAGCCCGCGTATCGGCCAGCACCTGACCATCGACCTCGATACGGCAGGTATCGGGTCGAAGCAGACCGGCGGCGGCGTTGATGATGGTGGATTTGCCGGAGCCGGACGGGCCGAACAGCACCGTTACTCCCGGAGACGGAACCTCGAAGGCGATATCCATCTGAATCGTCGGAAAGCGATGCCGCATCGACAGTGAAAGGCTCATCGTCCCAGCACTGTGTTCAGCCGCTTGCCCAGCCATTCCGACAGCAGCAGGCCGATCAACGCCAGGGTGAGCGAGACCATGGACAGTTCAGCGGCCTTCGCCTCCCCGCCCGGCACCTGCAGCGCCGCGTAGATCGCCAAAGGCAGTGTCTGGGTTTGCCCTGGAATATTGGCGGCGAACGTGATCACGGCGCCGAACTCCCCCAGGCAGGTTGCATAGGCGACCACGGCGCCAACCAGAATGCCGGGCGAGGCAAGCGGCAGGGTGATGTTGACCAGGCGGTCGAACCGTCCCGCGCCCAACGTGCGCGCTGCCTGCTCCAGGCCGGCGTCAACGGCGTCCAGCGACAGGCGGACGGACCGGACCATGATCGGGAAAGTCATCACCGCGCAGGCCAGGCTCGCGCCCGCGGTGGTGAACACCAGGCGGATCCCGAACCAGTGCTCCAGAATCGCACCGACCGGTCCACGGATGCCGAAGATGATCAGCAACAGCCAGCCGGTGACCACGGGCGGCAACACCATTGGCAGATGCACGAGAGCATTCAGGATCGGACGACCAGGGAAGCGGTAGCGGGCTAGAACCCATGCCGTCAGCACCGCCAGCGGCAGCCCGAAACCGACAGCCCGCGCCGCCACGGACAGTGTCAGCCAGACGGCCTCCCACTCTTCCGGAGAGAGTGTCAGGCTATTCCACCTTGAACCCGCGCCGCACGAACACCGCGCGAGCCTCGGGCCCTGCCATGAACGCCAGGAGCGCCCAAGCCTCCGCCGTGTCACCCATTTTGGTCACTGCAAATGGATATGAAATGGCATCGTGACTGTTGTCCGGGAAGATCCCCGCCACCATTACCCCTTTGGACACCGAGGCGTCGGTCGCGTATACAATCCCGGCGGGCGCCTCGCCACGTTCGACCAGCAGCAGGCCGGACCGCACGTCATCGGTGCGCGCGAGCCTCGACCCAACGCCGTCCCACAAACCCAGTTTCTTTAGCGCCTGCTCGGCATAGATCCCCACCGGCACATGCGCCGGATCGCCGACCGCCAGCCGCCCATTGGCACCAAGCAGACCCGCGAGGTCAAACCCGGGCCCGATCGAGACATGTCGCGCCTTATCAACCGGCACCACCAGCACGAGATCGTTGCCGAGCAGGTCCTTGCGCGTGGCGGGGACAATCAGATTTTTCTCCGCCAGATAGTCCATCCATTTCTCGTCGGCGGATGCGAACAGACTTGCCGGCGCCCCTTGCTCAATCTGGCGCGCCAGCGTGGAGCTGGAGCCGAATGACATCCGCAGCGGTTGATGGCCCGCCTGCACCCATAGCTGGGACACATCCTTCATCGCATCGGTCAGGCTGGCGGCGGCGAACACCGTCAGCTCCTGCGCACGCGCGCCAAGCGGCACAAGAAGGACGCACAGAAACATCAGCAAGCGCATGGATTGGGGAACCTCTCAGGGTTGGATTGCGGATACACCGGCCAGCACGCCGTCGCGCTCCACCGGCGTCAATACATGACCATATACGATCGCATTGGACAAAGCCGCCAGTGTCACCGGATCGCGCCCTTCGAGCCAAGCGAGTCCGATCAGCCGGTTGATCGATGGCGGCTCCTCTACCCAGCCGAACGGCAGGCTTGGCGAAACCACAGCGTGCCCCTCGTGCACCGCTCGAACGCCCTGCCATGCCTCCGACTTCAGGGCGTCGTGCATCGCCGGATCGGCAAAGACCAGCATATCCGGATCGAGTGCCCGGATCGCCTCCACGCTGGTGGGACGAAACGTGCCCTCCCCATCCGGTGCGACCACCGTCCAGCCCAAGCGGGTGAAGACCTCGGTTACATCGGTGTTCGGTGCCGCTGCCAGAAGACCGTCCGGTCCACGCGCATACAACACCCGAGGGTGATTGCCGGACGCAGGCAGCGCCAGCAGCGCCTCAGCGAACTTCGCCACCACCTCCGCTCGCTCCTGCCGACGCAAAACAGCGCCAAGGATCCGCACCGTCTCAGGGATTTTCGCCATGGACCCATCGAGCAGGATGGCCGGAATGCCAGTCCGTTGCTGCGTCGTTCGCGCCAGGTCGGCGAAGCGCGGCGACACCGTTCCGTAATCCAGAATCAGGTCCGGATGCAGTGCCTTGATCCCCTCAGTGACGTCCTCGCGCCCGGTTACACGCGGGATCTGCGGCAGCTTCGCTGCATCCGGGGTCAGCAACGCCCGCGCGCCATTGCCCGTCGATGACGGCCAACCGGCCATCAGGTCCGGTGCAATGGCATCGAGCAGAACCGCTGCCGGGGGGCCTGCTGGCACCACCCGGGTGACGTGATCCGGAACCTGGACCATGCGCCCGGTTGCGTCGACGACGTCGGCCGCCGTCGCGGTGCCGGACCACAGCATCGTCATAAATAGAATCACGCGACCGTGCATGCCGTTCTCCTCGGAGCACTACGGTATAGTCCGGGAGATACAGCGGCAATAGTGTCGTGGCTGGGGGAAACCGCTCACGTCGCCACCCAGAATGCCTGGCCTGATTGATCATTAGCCTTTCGCTGTGGTTTGCTATGCTGATATGGCGAATCGACCTTCCAAGTCCTCAGAGGCAACCCAAGCCGGCGATCGGCTCAGCATCAGGCTCGATCTGGCATCCGGCGCCAGAATTGGCCCGGGGAAGATTGCCGTGCTGGAAGAAATCGCCCGCGCCGGCTCGATATCCGCTGCCGGCCGAGCTTTGAAGATGTCGTACCGCCGGACCTGGGAACTGGTCGAGGATCTCAATCAAAGCCTCGGCACCCCGGTTGTGGAGACTGCCGCTGGCGGCAGCGGCGGCGGCGGCGCGGTGCTGACAAAGGCTGGCAAGACAGTTGTGAACACATACCGCGCTATACAGATGGACACGGCCGCGGCAGCGCGTAAACACCTGCAGGCGCTGAACCGGGCCTGTCCGGGAAAGCCGCGCTGACATCACTACAGGAGATCCATCATGAAGCTTTCTGCCCGCAACCAGATCGCCGGTACTATCAAGACAGTGAAGCCCGGCGCCACGACAACCCACGTGACGATCGAAGTCTCGCCATCCGTCTTGATTACCGCCTCGATCACCAATGAAGCCGCTGAAGAACTCGCCCTGAAGCCCGGCATGGCGGCGAGCGCTGTGATCAAGGCATCCGATGTGATGGTCGGCGTCTAAGCACGCGCCGTTCGATCACTCGGCGACGTCCGCGCAGGTCGTCATTTCAGATGCTTGCAACGCCGCCAACAGTGACGTGACACTGGCCGACCGCAGCGGGATGAACCGCTTGCCCCCCTGACGGCAGAGCGATTTCACCGCGTTCGCGGCGTCGTGACTGATGCAGTCGACCGGAAACAGCACGACGTGGGACCGGCTAACCAGACCAGCCAGCAGGTTGGGGTGGTTTTCGACCCCGCCATCGTGATGCAGGAAGGCCGCACCCAGCCGTTCAACCGCCGCCCGCATCGGGGCAACCTGGTTCGGGCGGCCGCCGACATACAGCAGCACTAAACCATCGAAGCGAAACTCCCTTGGTATATCTGTTGGTTCGCCAGCACACGCGAGAGTTAAAGACGCCTCGACCGCGTCAAGTTCCTGACGCATCAAATCGCGATCCCGGGCGGCATCGATCCGCGCCGAGCGCTCCCGAACCAGCGACGCCTGCGCCGCTGCCAGCCTTTCGTCCATTGACGCCCGGCGGTTCGCCTCGGCTGCCAAGCGCCGTTCAAGCTCACTCACCAATCCGCGCGACGCCGTGCTTTCAGATGGGGCACTATCCGACGGCTCGGTAATAACCCGTTGCGTCAGCGCCCGTCGCAGGTCTGCAATCTGCTTGTCGCGGGTCACAACCGCTTCGTGTAATGCAACTTGCTGGCGCGCCAATTTTGCCTCTAGCGCGGCCTTTTCGGCCTCGAGCTGGCACAGCCGCCTGATATCGGCACGATTGGCAGACCCGATAAGGTGCGACAGCATATGAACTTCGCCGAACGCCTCGCGCACAACAGCCTGCGTCGTGGCGGGATGCGTCAGGGCCGCCCAGTAGGCGCCCGGTATCTCGCCACGACGCACCGCTTCAGCCCACAGCGCGCGCACCTCCGCTTCGCTGACTGCCCGCGCGAATTGCTGGACTGCCAGTTTATGGCGTTGGTCGAGCGCCTTGTTCAGCTGCCTTGCAGCATCGTCGTGCCTCCCGGCAAGGGACACCGCCGTGCCGTGCAGCTCATGATCGGTGCAGCCCTGGGTCGCCATTCCCAGCTTCTTCAGGATGTGCCGCAGCTCCAGGGTCGACAGGCACGTGCCGATGATCGAGCAGTGCAGGTGGGTGCTGAACTCCCAGATCTTGGATCGCCGCGGTGTGGTTGACGGCAACGCGGGAGCCTCACGTGCGACAAGCCTCGGTGGGAGCGACGAAAGGTCGAACAGCTTCGACAACGCCGAAGCGTGCGCGTTGTTTCTGATCGCGACGACAGGTCCTCCTGCGCCCATATGCCTCTCCTTCTCAATCGCGTCGAAATCAAATTGGCTGGTTGGCGGATCGTTGTTCGTAATATCCATTAGGATATAGCGATACTGCCGCGCCAAACGGCGTCTGCCAAGTGCTGCCCAGTTTCGATCAATCCCAGCACGGAAGCAGACTTTAATTCAGGCTGCGTCAGACCGCGGGATTTCCACCTCGTTCACTCGAAACTTCATCATCCTGCCGCAAGATGTCTGAGGCGAATTGCTCGCCAAACGAAGTGCCTCTGCAAGTCCGACGACCGTCTGAAGAACATCCGGGCACAAAAGAGAAACCGTCACAACGGACAAATATCAGGTTTGGAAACGAACAACAACTCGACACGTCACTGCCTTTGCGCTGCAAGAAAGCCCGCGGCGCTGTTTTCAAACGGAAATATCGCTTACAAACCGCTATGGCAGCGGCGCACTCAGGATCTCGCGCATCCAGTGCACCGTGGCGTTGAGCGCCTCGTCCAGAACCTGTGCGTCGGTCTTGCCCGAACGCACCGGTACGTGGAACGAATGATCGCCCTGCTCGATCGGCAGCAGCCGAGCCCCCAATGCCTCGACGATGGGCACCAGCAAACGCATTTCTGCCAGGGCGTCACGAGTTCCCCTGCAGGAACAGCATCGGAACCCCGATCGCGGTCAAATGCCGCGCCCGGTCATCCGACGGCTTCTTCGCCGCGTGCAACGGAAAGCCGAAAAACACCAGACCCCGCACATCGCACAAAGCAGCTTCCGCCTGCGCCTGAGATGTCATTCTGCCGCCAAATGATTTGCCTCCCGCGAACAGTGGCAATCCCGCTGCCAACCGAACTGCTTCCCCCGCAGCCGCGCGAACTGTCGCATATACGAGCGCCGGCCGGTCCGGTCAATTCGATCCAATTTCCATATACGGAAACTGAAATCGCAATGTCGCTACCTTCCGCTCTCTCAAGCCGTCCGCCAGAGCCACCATGAACCGGTGCGTCATTCCGGCCCCGGCGCCATGTGCCAGGACAAGACAGGCGAAAGCGTCCCGCGGCGCCTGCCACAGGGCCGACACCGTATGTTCATTATCAACCCGAATGCTGACATGATCCACGATCATCTCATCGACTGCGGCGATCCCCATGACGCCCGCTTCCACGAGACCTCGACCTCAGAAGGGCTCAGTGGCACTGAAACGAAGTTTCCTATCACGGCGCGCTCGTGCCCCATTCGTGCGAACCGGTTCCAATCAGGAACGATCTGACCGACGCGCGCGCACTGGCCAACTGGTCTAATTCAACATCGACCGAAGGATGTCCAACTGGGCCCGAACCGCGTTGGCAATTGCACCTTCCGGCACCAGTTCGAGGAAACGCTGGTAGCAATCCCGAGCCGCGGCGACATATTCCAGTTTCTGGTTCATCACCCCGGCCTGCCGCCACAGCTCGGCCTGATCCGGCGCGATCAGCAGCATGTCCTCGGTACAACGTAACCCACCGCGCAGGTCACCTGCCTCCAGCCGCCGCGTCATGATGTTGTTCTGCAGTCGCAGCAGAACCCGGCGTGTACTCATGGGTTGCAACAGCCCTGGCCGCAGTTCGGCTGCCTCGCCCTCCACGCGCTTGAGCAGGACCCGCAGTTCGCGCGCCGACATCACCTGGCCGCGGTTGAACACGTCGAGCACCACCTGTGTCTTGTACCCCTCTAGCGCCACCAGGAAATGCGCCGGAAAATCAACGCCATGACTGCCCCAGCCCGCTGCCCTGGCGGCATGCAGCCAGATCACCCCCAGCGCCACCGGCAGCCCACGGCGCCGCTCCGTGACCCGGATCAGGTTGGCATTCGCCGGATCGTCGTAGGTCTCCAGATCGCCGACATAGCCAAACTCGCCCGCTAGCAAATCCGCCAGTGCGGCTGCCCGACCTGGCAGATCCTCACTCTCCATTGTCGCCGCCCGCTTCACCGCGCCGTGCGCCAGATCGGACAGATGCCGTGCCGCCGCCCGCCAATCGGCGTCCGGAGCATCCACGCGGGCGAGCTGCAGGGCGGCGCTGCCGATGTCGATCTCGGCATCCGTCAATTGACCGATGGCCTTCAACGCCTCCCTGGGGTCGCTCATCGCCCGCGTTTTGCTCCTATTCGGCTGCCTGCTTCGGCAGATAGATTTCCTTGCCGGCCTCAGCGAACTCGGCGCTCTTTGCCTCCAGACCAGCCATCCGTTCAGCCTCTACCCGCAGATCCTGGGTAATCTGCATGGAGCAGAATTTTGGTCCGCACATGGAGCAGAAATGCGCCACTTTGTGCGCCTCTTTCGGCAACGTCTCGTCGTGGAACGACCGGGCAGTGTCGGGATCGAGCGAGAGGTTGAACTGATCCTCCCACCGAAACTCGAACCTCGCCCGGCTGACCGCATCATCCCGCAACTTCGCGGCCGGATGACCCTTGGCAAGGTCAGCCGCATGCGCAGCAATGCGGTACGTGATGACGCCTGTCTTCACGTCATCCCGGTTCGGCAGACCGAGATGCTCCTTCGGGGTCACGTAGCAAAGCATCGCCGTTCCAAACCACCCGATCATCGCAGCACCAATCGCGCTGGTGATGTGATCGTACCCAGGCGCGATATCCGTGGTCAACGGCCCAAGCGTATAGAACGGAGCCTCTCCGCATTCGCGCAGCTGCTTGTCCATGTTGACCTTGATCTTGTGCATCGGCACATGGCCTGGCCCTTCGATCATTACCTGGCAACCCTTGTCCCAGGCCACCTTGGTCAGCTCACCCAACGTTTCCAGCTCACCGAACTGCGCGGCGTCGTTGGCATCGGCGTTCGATCCCGGGCGCAGCCCGTCACCCAGGGAGAACGAAACGTCGTATTTGCGCATGATGTCGCAAATCTCGTCGAACCGCTCATAGAGGAAGCTTTCCTTGTGCCTGGACAGGCACCACTTCGCCATGATCGAGCCGCCGCGGGACACGATCCCGGTCACCCGCTTGGCAGTCAGCGGCACGTATTTCAGCCGCACACCGGCGTGGATGGTGAAGTAGTCGACGCCCTGTTCCGCCTGCTCGATCAGCGTGTCCTTGAACACTTCCCAGTCCAGCTTGGTCGGATCGCCGTCGACCTTTTCCAGCGCCTGGTAGATCGGCACGGTTCCGATCGGCACCGGGGAGTTGCGCATGATCCAGCCGCGGATGTTGTGGATGTTGCGTCCGGTGGACAGGTCCATCACGGTGTCGCCACCCCAGCGGATCGCCCACACCAGCTTTTCCACTTCCTCGGCGACACCCGAGGTGACGGCGGAGTTGCCGATGTTGGCGTTGATCTTCACCAGGAAGTTACGCCCGATGATTACCGGTTCCAGCTCCGGATGATTGATGTTTGCCGGAATGATCGCCCGCCCACGTGCGATCTCGGAACGGACGAACTCCGGCGTAATGAACGTCGGGATCTCCGCGCCAAAGCTCTCGCCGTCGGCGACGCGCTCCTGCGCTCCTTCGATCATCTTCGCCCGGCCCATATTCTCGCGATGGGCGACGTAGATCATCTCTTCGGTAATGATGCCGGCGCGGGCAAATTCGTATTGCGTGACCATCTGGCCAGGCGCGCCACCATAGATCGGCAGTTCTGCCGGGCACGCCGGCACCAGCTTGTCGGCGCCGATGTTGCCGTTGTCTTCCGGACGGACCGCGCGAGGCTGCACCCGGTCGAACCCGCGCTTGGCAATCCAATCCCGGCGAATCGGCGGCAGCCCGGCTTCCAGGTCGATCGTCACCGACGGATCGGTGTAAACACCGGAGCAGTCATACGCCCGGTACGGCTCTTCCTTTGCGCTGGGATCAAGCGCGATTTCCCTGAACGGCACCAGGATGTCCGGCCGGCCCTCCGGACTGGTGTAAATCTTGCGGGACCCTGCGATCGGACCCGTGGTCACCGAACTCGGGCGGGTGGTGGACTTCGACTGGACCGTCATGGACCTCTCCTTCAGCGTCATGCCCACGGCATGCTTTTTCAATACGACGCGGGCCGTGGACAGAACGGAAACGGGGTCTGATCATGTCGACCCGTCCCTCCGCCGGCATGACCCGGATCAGGTTCAAGGGTCATCGCACCGCCGATTGGTCCGGCTTGCCGCGATATCTCAGCCCCTCTGGTGGGGCACCCCTGGGTAGGGAGCTAGGATGCGGCGTTCGAGGGCCAAGTGTCAAATCGTGCAGGTGTCAAGTGCATCGGCCGGATTATGCATTGACTGGATTCATGCCCCGTTCGCTCTTGTGCTCGGTCATCCACATCTTCCATCCGATCCCACAGCAACCGCCGCTTGCCCCGAGGATGCGCGACGCGCTATGACTCGGTGGCCATGGCCATTCAGTTGGCCGCCGGCGCGGACGTAGCTCAGTTGGTAGAGCTTCAGATTTCCAATCTGAATGTCGCGAGTTCGAATCTCGTCGTCCGCTCCAAATCCTCTCCAACCGAGCAGAGCGCCGACCAACCGCCGTGGTTCGCGTGTACCCGCCGACGATTGGAGTGCCAGCGAGGCATGGATCCGGTATGGCATTGACCGTGATCCCGGATACTTGCGGGCAACACCATGCTGACCGCATTTGTAGGCGAAGCTATCGGATGAGAGCCCTCCGCGGCGCTTCGGCAAACTTGCGAAGTCGCAGCTTTGCTTTTGGGACCTCGCAGTAGACCAACCGGAACACGGCGGCGTTATGATCAATTCACGTCCCACAGGACGAGTTGGCAATCGCCGACTGCTGCAACTGCCATAGCCAGAGGCAGGCTGGCATCGACCGACCCACGGCGTTTGATTATGATAACAGAAATATTAAGTGGGCGAGGCAGTGTTCAGGGCAAAATGATGCACCGTCGTTGCTATATATGATATTACTCAAGATACGATGAAACCACCGACCCCGGTCATGATCCGCGACCGGGAACGTCCGACAGCACCAGGGACATTCTAGAAATGGAACAACTGATACTCCTCCCCATACTTGCGCTCATCCCGGCATCTATTGCAAAATACAAGGGTCACAGCTTTATGATGTGGTGGCTGTTCGGCACGATACTTTGCATCGTCGCTACACCGTGCGCGCTGTTCGCACTCGACAACAAGCGGACAGCCAGGATGGTCGTCCCGGCCATGACATCTTTCCGAAAGCGCCTTCGCGCGCGAACGACAGCGCCGGCCGAGACGTTCTAACCGCTCGGTTGTGGTCCTCGGCATCGACGACGAATATGCGGCGAAAGCTTCTCCCGTCTGATGGCCTGACATAGCCTCACTGCCCGTTTCCTGCTTACCTATGCTGCATGGATGAAGACCTCCCCATCGTCGATGCCCACCACCATCTGTGGGACCTCGAATCCGCCCTCCGCTATCCCTGGCTGCAATCAGGCGAACACGCCTGGCTCGGTGACTACTCACGCATCCAGCGCACCTATCTGCCGGCCGAATATCGCCGCGACACCGCGCTGCATAACGTCATCGCTACCGTCCATATCGAGGCGGAATGCGACCGCACGCAGCAACTGGCGGAAACCGAGTGGCTAACCCGCATTGCCACTGAAACCGGCATGCCCAACGCAATCGTCGCTCACGCCTGGGTCGATACCCCGGACGCCGAGGACATCATTGCCGCGCAGGCCGCCAACCCGATGGTCCGGGGCATCCGCACCAAGCCCCTGATCGCCTCGGGCCCGAGCGGATCCGTCCGCGGCGAAAAACGCAGCCTGCAAGACCCGGCTTGGCGCAAGGGCCTTGGCCTGCTGACGAAATACAACCTGTCCTGGGATCTCCGCGTGCCCTGGTATCACTTGGAGGAAGCCGCCGAGGTCTGCCGCGAACACCCCGCCCTGCGCATTGTTCTGAACCACACCGGCTACCCCCTGGACCGATCGCGCGAACAGCTCGCCGTCTGGAAACGCGGCATGGAGGCGCTGGCCTCCTGCCCCAACGTCTGGTGCAAGATCTCCGGCCTGACCGTGGCCGGCAAGCCCTGGACGCTGCAAGTCAATGGCGCTGTGATCCGCGAAACGATCGGCATGTTCGGCGTCAACCGCTGCATGTTCGCGTCCAACTATCCAGTCGACAGCGTCAAAGCGAGCTGGGACTGGATTTACACGCAGTTCAAATACGTCACCGCGGGTTTGCCGGATGAGGACCGGCGAAAACTGTTCGCCGAAAACGCGCTGGCGTTCTACCGGATCGAGTTGCCACGAATCACGTAATAGTTTGTCTTACCAAATCTTACCACCCGGCTCTCCTCCAAAGGCCAGATTATCCTGCCGGGAGTTGTGCGATATCTGCATCACTGGAACCTGCCACCGATATTTCGGTGACGACACCGTAGACGGCAAGATCGTGCCGCTCGAAACCGAATGGACTTTGCGCTGCCTGTACAGGCTTGCTGGATCGCCGAGAAACCGAGCGGTGGGGGGCTGATATTGCTGCCGGATGTCCGGTACGAAGACAAGCCGATGCTGCGCCCAGCCCTGGCCTGGAACCCCGACGGCATGGACTTTGCTGATTTGTTGCATTTGGCCTTGTGCCAAATGTCGGAACGCCTCACCACGTTCGACCATGCGTTGATCAAGCAATCACACCCATCGCACACCACCGTCGCCGAACCCTGATTTGCCGAAACCGGCCCACCGTTCTAATCCGTCGGTCCAACAAACCGGGGAATAACGATGGACCTGAACCTGCGCGGCCGCACGGCCTTGATCACCGGCGCCTCCAAAGGGCATCGGCATCGCCAGCGCCGAGTGCCTCGCGGCTGAGGGCGTCAACGTCATTCTCGTGTCCCGCACGCAGGCCGACCTGGACGCTGCGCGTGACCGCATCGCCGGCCGCCACAACGTCAACGTTCAGGTCCACGCCTACGACCTGTCCGACAGCCGCAACGTCGATCGTCTGGCCGCAGGCGCATCCCGACATCGACATCCTGGTCAACAACGCCGGCGCCATCCCGGGCGGCGACCTGCAGGCGATCACCGAGGACCGCTGGCGCGCCGCCTGGGACCTGAAAGTCTTCGGCTACATCAACATGTGCCGCCGCTTCTACGCCGAAATGAAGTCGCGCGGCCGCGGCGTGATCATCAACATCCTCGGCATGGCGGGCGAGAAGATGGACCGCACCTATATCGCCGGATCCACCGGCAACGCCGCGCTGATGGCGTTCACCAAGGCGCTTGGCGGGTCGGCGGGCGATGACGGGCTGCGCGTCGTCGGCATCAATCCCGGCGCCATCGCCACCGACCGCCTGGTCACAATGATGAAGACCCGCGCGCAGGACCGAGTTGGGCGACGAAAACCGCTGGGAGGAACTGATGAAGCCGCTGCCGATGGGCCGCGCCGGCAAGCCGGAGGAGATCGGCAAGATGGTGGCGTTCCTGGCCTCGGACTTGTCGGCCTACACGACCGGGACGATCATCACCATCGACGGCGGCGCGGCCAATCGCGGGCCGATGTTCTAGGAAGGCAGGAGCCATGGACCTGAAGGACAAAGTCGCCGTCATCACCGGGGGCAGTGGCGCGATCGGAGCGGCCACGGCGCAGCGCCTGGCTGCAGGCGGGTGCGAAGATCGTCGTCGGCTACAACAGCAAACCTGAGCAGGCCGACGCGGTGGTGGCGGCCCTGCCGGGATCCGGCCACCGAGCGATGCGCATCCCGATGCTGGAAACGCCGCTGATCCGCGAGGCCGCCGCGATGGTCGAGCGCGAGTACGGGCGATGCGACGTGCTGGTGAACTCGGCCGGGTTCACCCGGATGATCCCGCATCACGACCTGGAGGCGCTGACCGACGAGCTGATCGACTCGATTTTCGCCGCCAATGTGCGCGGGCCGTTCGCGACAATCCGAGCCTTCGCGCCGCTGATGAAGCAGTCCGGCGATGCGGTGATCGTGAATATCTCCTCGCGTCGCGGCGATCGTCGGCACCGGCAGCAACATCGCCTATGGCGGATCGAAAGCCGCGCTGGACACCATGGCGCTGTCGCTGGCGCGGATCCTCGGGCCGGAAATCCGGGTGCTGACGGTTTCGCCCGCCGCGGTCGATACTGCGTTCGTGCCGGGGCGCACGACGGCGATGGTGGAGAAGGTCGCCTCGACGACGCCGCTGAAGCGCGTCGTGCAGGCCGATGAGGTGGCGCAGGCGGTGATGGCGGCGGTGGTCAACCTGACCTCCACCACCGGCTGGATCATCCCGGTGGACGGCGGCAAGCTGGTCGGCTGAGGTTGGCCACGACGCAAACCGCTGGCATGCTGTGCCGATCAACCGAATGGAGACGAGGAATGACTGACTGGGTGCGGGTAGCGGCGAAGGGTGACGTGGCGGAGGGCGCATGCCTCGGCGTGCGGGTCGGCGACAAGGAGGTCGCGATCTACCACCTGCCCGGCGGCGAATTCCGCGCCACCGACAATGTTTGCTCGCACGAATATGCGCTGCTGTCGGATGGCTGGCTGGAGAACGGCTGCATCGAGTGCCCGCTGCACGCCGCGCAGTTCGACGTCCGCACCGGCAAGGCGATGTCGGCGCCGGCCGATGAGGACATCGCCGTCTACCCGGTCAAGGTCGAGGGCGAAGACCTGCTGGTGCAGGTCCCCGGATGAACCCGGCTGGAATGACCACGGCCGCATCACGAAACCAGGGGCCGATCGACTGCGACATCCACCCGGTCGTTCCCGGGCTTGGCGGCGCTGCTGCCATATCTGGACGACCACTGGCGCGAAACCGTGGTGCGGCGCGGCATCGAGGATCTGACGACGATCAGCTACCCGACGCGCAATCCGCTGAGTTTCCGGCAGGACTGGCGCGACGAAACCGGCCGCACCGGCGACCGACGTCGCGACCCTGGGCCGGCAAGGCGCTGGACCCGTTCGGCACCAGGCTGGCGATCTGCAACTGCCTCTACGGCGTGCAGGCGCAGTTCAGCGAGGACCTCGGCGTCGCCATGTCGCCCGAGCGCTGAACGACTGGATCGCTCGGGAGTGGCTGGACCGCGATCCGCGGCTGCGGGCGTCCATCGTCGTGCCGCATGCAGAACGCGGAAATGCGCGGTGGACGAGATCAACCGCTGCGCGCCCGGACCGCCGCTTCGTCCAGGTGATGCTGCTGGTCGGCAGTCGAGAACACGCTCGGCCGCCGGCAGAACTGGCCGATCTACGCGGCGGCCGAACGGCACGGGCTGCCGATCGGCATCCACGCCGGCAGCATGTATCGCCACCCGATGACGCCGGTCGGCTGGCCGACCACGTTCACCGAGGAATACGTCAACCAGGCCACCGCCTTCCAGTCGCAGCTGACCAGCCTGATCGCCGAGGGCGTCTTCGCCAAATTCCCGGCCCTGACCGTGGTGCTGATGGAATCCGGCGTCACCTGGCTGCCGGCCTATCTCTGGCGGCTGACGAAATTCTGGAAGGGCCTGCGCAGCGAGATCCCCTGGGTGTCCGATCCGCCCGGGCTCGATCGTCCGCGACCGGGTGCGCCTGACGTTGCAGCCGTTCGACGCGCCGCCCGATGCCGGCGTCGGTGATGCGGCTGATCGAGCATATCGGGTCGGACGAGATGCTGCTGTTCTCCACCGACTACCCGCATTACCAGTTCGACGGCGAGCAGCCGATCCCGGAGGGCCTGGACAAAGGCCTCGCGCAGAAGATCATGGCGGAGAACCCGCTGCGAACCTATGTTCGACTGAACGAAAGGGAGACCACGCCATGAATGTGGACGTCCTCAACCGCTCCGGCCTGCAGGCCGCCCCGACATCGAAGCTGGCGATCGCCGATTGCGACATCCATCCGCGGCCCGCCGGCGTCGGCATCGGCGGGGTCAGCAAGTCGCTGTATCCCTATCTGTCGAAGCGCTGGATCGACCACGTCGAGGAATTCGGCATCCAGTATCGCCAGCCGTGGGAAAAGGGTTCGGCCTATCCGAAGGGCCAGCCGCAGGCCTGCCGGCGCGACGCGTTCCTGCCTGACGGCCGGTCGCCCGGCAGCGACCTTGCGGTTCATGGCGCGAGCAGCATCTGGACCCGAACAACGTGGCGCTGGGCATCCTGAACCCGCTGACCAGCGGCCAGGGCGCGACCAATCCGCTGCTGTCCGACGCCATCACCCATGCCACGAACGAGTGGCAGAAGGCCGAGTGGACGTCCCAGGACAAACGCCTGCGCGGGTCCGTGGTGGTGCCCTACGAGGATGCCGCCGCATCGGTGAAGGAAATCGAACTGCGCGCCGACGACAGCGACTTCGCCCAGGTGCTGCTGCTGAGCCGCACGGCCGAACCACTCGGGCAGCGCCGCTACTGGCCGATCTATGAGGCTGCTGCCGCCGCTAATCTGGCGGTCGGCATTCACGCGTTCGGCAATGGCGGCTGGCCCAACACCGCCGGCGGCTGGGGCAGCTACTACATCGAGGAAATGGTCGGCCACGCCCAGGCGCAACAGGCACTGCTGGTCAGCATGATCCTGGAAGGGCGTGTTCGAACACCTGCCCAACCTGCGCGTCGTGCTGGTCGAAGGCGGCCTCGCCTGGGCCGCCGCGCTCGGTTGGCGGATGGACCGGCAATGGACAAAGCTGAAGCGGGAACTGCCGCACCTGAAGCGCGCGCCGTCGGAATACATCCGCACCAACGTCTGGTTCACCACCCAGCCGATCGAGGAACCGGAACCTCGCACCCAATTGGCCGAGGCGATCGACTGGATCGGCTGGGACCGGGTGCTGTTCGCGACCGACTATCCGCACTGGGATTTCGACGATCCCGCGCAGGCGCTGCCGATCAAGATGACCGAGGCGCAGCGGCAGGCAGTATTCCTGGATAACGCGAAGGCGGTCTACCGTCCGGCCTGACATCTCGTCGGCAATCGACGTCCGGCACCTTTAGGTGGATACTGGTACCTGCTAGTGGTGATCGAGCATTGGCGCGGAAACCACAGCTACCGACACTGACCTCGATTAAGTCGGCGCTGGACAAATTCGGTAGCTGGCCCCAGGTTTGCGCACGGCGTCCCGCCAGCGCCGCATCCCGTTACGCGATCTTGTATCCGCTGGAAAGCAGTCGATTTGAAACGAAATCCGAAATACATTGAGGCAAAGCGCTCAGCTATCCGATCGGCTCGGGATCTCAATCGCGGTGTTCGCGTGCCAGAATATCCGCTGACGCTCTACCTTGAGGTCAGCAACGTCTGCAATTACAAATGTGCCTTCTGTGGTTCTTTCAGCGCGTTGAACCCAAAGCGTTTCTCGATGCTTAAACAGGCCGATCGCGGTTTCCTCGACCTCGACGCAACGGGTGACAATCTTGATGTGCTGATCGAGCACGCGCTCACTGTCTATCTTTTCGGCTTCGGTGAGCCGACCATGCACCCCCAGTTCCCTGATCTGATCCGCTATGTCGGAGAACGGGAGACACAGGTCGAATTTGTAACGAATGGCCTCGGTATGGACGAAGCACTTGCGCGCGTTCTGGTCGAGCAGCGCGTTCGGATGATCAGTGTCAGTTTCAGTGGGGCTACCAAAAGCGATTACGAGAACGTCTACCTCAACGGCGACTTCGACCGCGTTATTGCCAACATAACGCGCCTCTCCGAACTGAAAGCTGAGATGGGATCTCGCTTTCCAATAATCTCGATCAACTCGATTGCGTTGCGTCACCACATCGCGAAACTCCCGGAGTTTGTCGATCTGATGGCCGCGGCCGGCGCAAACACCATCATCGTCAACGGCCTTATGGTGTTCAGCGCTTTCCCAGAGCTTTACCACCACGCAGCGGTTTACAATCCTGAACGTGACGGCGCCCTGCTCGCAGAAGCCCGCCGTCGCGCGTCGGCGCATGGGATCGCACTGGCAACAGACAGTTTCGAGCGGCTTGTCGCTCATTCGCCCGAGGAGGAGGAGGCGGTGCTGCAAAGCCGCGCAAGCGGCTCCTTGCCAGTCGCTGCGTCCATTCCAAATATCGCCGTCAACTCTATCAAGGACTATGCTCAGACCATCACGGCAGAGCGGCCAGTCGGGAATGAGCGAATAATAAAGACGGTTGCCGCCACGATGGACGATGCGGTCCGACAGCTTACGGTCAGCCCGGTCCCAGGCTCCCCGCGCCTGCACTGCTACGAGCCGTTCCGTACAGCCTATATCAAACGCGACGGGCACGTGATGCCATGCTGCCTTTGGCCAAACATGGAGCAATCATTTGGCGACGTTACGAAGACGCCTGGTCAGGAGATCTGGAACGGTCCAGCCTTTAACCTGACGCGTGCGGCAATCATTGCGGGTGAGTATCCGACTGGATGTCATTTTTGCGTCCGTTCGCGGGCCGCTCCCGAAGATCCTCAGCTCTGGCAAGCGACTAGCTTTATCGATTGGTATCGTGAAGGATTTGGCGTGGACCTCGCCGAAGACTTTGGGTCGCCGAATTTAATTGCCGCTGCCCAAGTCACATCGGGTCTCGCCGCTGCCGAAATCCCCGGATGGGCCCAAGTCGCAACTATCGCCGAAAAGCAGTATGGATGGGATCATCTCAGCAGTATTGCACAGGATCTTGCCGCCGGAACCGCGGAAATCATGGGGTGTATAGATCACGCTGGCGCTGACGGTGTGTTTGGCTGGGCTTTTTGCCCCCAGCATCCCGATGTCAGCCTGCCGCTTGAAATCACTGCGAACGGCAAAACGATAGGCGCGGCCGTGGCATTGGTGCCGCGCGACGACCTTAAATCCCTGGGCTACAGTGGTTGTGGATTCCGCCTCGGCGTGCCGGTGGAAATGTCTCACCCGGTCAGTTTGCGCTTTCACATTCCGGGCACGGACTTTCGCTCCTCGGCGTTCATGTTCGGGAATACCGAGGGACGAGTAGCTCGGGCAATGGCATGGGTTTCACGCAATAATCCAATTCGCCGCATTTAACGGCGTGATCCAAGCGCGATCGGTGTGGCGCGCTTGGTTGGCAGGCGGCGGCACGCCGAAGATCAGTCTGATACCAAACGGCCGCCTGGTATCAGCAATCAGGCAGCGCCGGTCTTAATTCCAATAAACATCCCCCGGTGATCGGTCGCCTGATACCCCGTCGACATGCTTTCGGCGATGCCTTGGCCCATCCAGTCAAATTGTTCGAAAATCAGGTCGAACCCGGCATCCTTCACCATCTGCGGTATATACTCACGAAGCGGCCAGAATGAGCGGTGATTGCTCCAGGCGGTCCATTTATAAGCTTCTAAATCCTGGGTCCCCGGTTCATACTCATGGAACCACCGTCCCTTTATCCCGTCCTGCTCAACAATCTCACTCAATGGGAACTTTTCGTTCCTTTCTTCCGTCGCGTAATGAGTGTTGATGATCAACACCTTGCTGCAAAGGGTCGAAAGCAGCTTAACAAAATCCGCCGGGCGCTCCAGGTGGTACAGTAATCCGCAACAGAATACGGCTTCGAAGGTGCCATAGTTTGCGATGTTCCAGACGTCATCCCTGGCAAATTTAAGGTTAGGGAGAGATAGTCCTTTTTGCACTAGTTCACAGTTGCTGAAATTTGAAGCCCTGGCCTCAATCCCAAGCGAATCCATGCCGAGACGGGCGAATTCAACGGCATAGCCACCTTCCAGGCAACCCAGGTCAACGATGCGACGACCTGCAAGCCCGTTCGGATAGATCATCTTCAAAACGCGAATGGCAGATTGAGCCCAGGGACTGTTGGCGATCCGCCAGCCGATATGCGGGGCCGTTTCACTTCCATCATCAAGTAGAATGTTATGGGCAGTGAATGTATTTGTCATCTCTCTTACGGTCCTTGGCGTATCGCGTCATGGGATTGAAATATAGGCTTGATAAATGGCTGGAATCAACCGAATGAAGCGGGTTGTCCCAGCCTATGGACAAAAGGAATTCGGCGTCACTTGGCCAAGATGCTGTCATCCAGGACGCAGATGGACGCAAACATCCCTCTGAAAAACGCTCCAAGGTAGTTCGTCAAGGATCATAGCTTATGCCAGCAGGACAGGCAAAACTGGTTATTGCCGCCTCACCCAATGTTTCGTCTTAATTTTTTGATTGCAATCGGAAGGATTGGGGGCAGAAAGAAGCGCGATCCCACACGGCCCGCCCAATTGGCGGTTGTCAGGACAAACGGTGGCAGGCAAGCCATTAGCACCGCGCCAATACGAGGAATCAACGGACGACGATCATCGCCCGATTCTGCAGGCTGCTCAAGGCGATCTTTTAACGCCTGAAACTCATCTGCGAACACATGATCGGTAACCGCATCGTAGTGCTCAATGCGGCTTAGTTTCGCAGCATCATCCTCCCGGTGGGTCTGTTCATCGGATGCTCCATAGCAGCGAATCCGGCGGACTGAAGCCGGCTTGTGCAGGAACCCGATAAATCCATATCGGGCAACGCAGATGTTGATGCCCCAGTCAGATGCTTTGGCATTATAAAACATATCCGGAATAGAACGCAGTGCATTCATTCTGTACATACACGCAGACAGATTTCCGATCAAATCGTTCCGGATCAGACTTCGTGCATCCAAGTAAGTGAATCCTGAATCCGGCGGTGCGCGGGCCGTGAACCGAGACGCGTTCTCATCGTAAATAAAGTAGTTCGAGCTAACGGCTGAACACTCACGATGTTCATTGAGGAACACCATCTGCTCGGTCAGCTTGTCAGGATGTATCCAGTAGTCGTTACCATTCAGCGTTGCAACGAACTCGGTCTGGCACACTTGAAACGCCCGTTGGTAGGTCGATATCAGCCCCGGACTGGAGGAAGTATCTAGAAACTGCACTGTCGGGCCGGTTGGTAGATCCGCCATGAATTCGCTGACAATGGACCGAGCAGCAGCATTTTCCTGCTTTTCTGCAACGATGATGGTGTATGGGTCGGAAATTCGCTGCAGAAGGACGCTCTCGATCGCCCGGCGAATATTTGGCCCGTGGTCGCAACCAAAAATAAGAACGGTTAGGCGGCCCTGAGTGCTTATCACCGAGTCAGCCTCTTGACGGTGGTCGCGAGGGACCGTCATCAATGGCTGCGCTGTCGCCCAGTTCAGACACGTCCGCGCCCGATATCAATCCCACATCACCCCTTCGCATCCCGTCAGTCACGCGAGGCCATTCGGTGGTTGACCTTCTAGATCTAGGCTCTGGTTAACGAGAAGCGATGCCTGAAGCAAGATCGTATGAGAAGATTGCTTACCCTCACGGCACCTAATCAGGCCCCGCCGACAACGCCCGATAGACCGTATTACGCGAAACCGCCAGCCGCCGCGCGGTCTCGCTGACATTTTCCGCCGTCTCGCGGTGCACCGCACGGATCCGTTCATGCAGCATCTCGCGCAGCGAGCCTAGCGCTGGCGTCTCCATGGACATCCGCCCGTCGTCCGGCATCGCACGAACACCTAACCCAGCGACGGCGTCCGCATCGATCACGCCCGACCCGCCGGTCAGCGTCAGGCGCGTCAGAACCGAGCGCAACTCACGGATATTGCCGGGCCAGGAAGCCCGCCGAAGCATCGCCATCGCCGCATCATGCACCTGCCAACCAGGCGCGACTTGACCCAGCAAATGACGCACGATCGAACAGAAATCCGCTCGGCTGCGCAACGGCGGCAGCGTGATCTCGACAGTGTTCAACCGATAGAATAGATCAGCCCGAAACCGTCCCGCCGCGATGGCGTCGCCCAGATCGACATTGGTCGCCGCCACGACGCAACACATCCGCCCGCCGAAACCGTCCTCCACCGACCGGGCGCACCATCCAATCATCCAGCAGGCGCAGCAGCACAGCCTGCAAGCGGCAACTTCATCTCGCCGATCTCGTCCAGGAACAGCGTGCCGCCGTCAGCCTCCATGCATCAGACCAGGCGCCCCGCCCCGCCGTGCGCCGGTGAACGCGCCCTCGGAATGGCCAAACAGTTCGGCCTCGGCCAGGCTCTCAGGCAGGGCCGCGCAGTTGACCGGAACAAACTCCCCCGTTCGGCCGCTCGCCGCGTGGGCATGGCGGGCGAATTGTTCCTTGCCCGTGCCGGTCTCCCCGCGCAGCAGCATGGGCAACTTTCGCCGCGCGGCGCTGTTCCAACCGACGCAACCGAGCGTCGGCAACCGATGGATCCTCGGCCACGAAGCCCGCTCGGCGGGTCGGCGCGCGCAATGGCGCGCTGACAGCGACCGGACGCGCACGACGCGCACATTCTCCAGCTTGGCGGCAAACACACTGCCGACCCGATCCTCAAGCCGCAGCCGTTCGTTGTTTCGGCTGGCGCTGCAGCAGATCCTCGAACCGGCAGCGGAACAGCTCCTCGACCCGCCGCCCGCGCATCACCGGCAGGCCCTGCAGCAGAAACCGCGCCTGCGTATTGGCCGCCAGCACCATCCCGCCCGGATCAACCGCCAACAGCCCCGCGCTCAGCGTATGCGAGATATTCCGCGCGGTTATGCAGCGCAATCAGCACGTCCGTTCGATGACTTTCCCGGAACAGCCCGTTTTCGATCTGGGTCGCCGCCATCGACACCAGCGCGCGCGTGTGCTGCTGCCGTGACCCGCAGTCGGAGGACGCGTCCAGTACCCCTGCCAACGTGCCGTCAGCGGCGAATACCGGTGCCGCGGTGCAGGTCAAAGTGCTAAAGCAGGCAAAGAAGTGCTCCGCTCCGTGCACCATGATCGGCATGGCCGGTCTGCACCACCGTCCCTAGCGCGTTGGTGCCCAGCTGTGCCTCTGTCCACACGGTGCCCGGCCGGATGCTGCTCGCCCCCGCCGTCGCGCTGAAGCTTGTGTCGCGTGATCGCATCCAGCAAGCATGCCATCGGCGCCGGCGAAGGCGATCATGAAGTTGCTGCCGGCGATCTGGTGGTACAGGTTATCCATCTCGCCCAGCGCCAGCCGCCGCAGCAGGTCGCGCCGCTGCCGTGCCTCCCGCAACGTCGCTATCGTCCACGACCGTGCGTCGGCGGCGGATCGATGCGGGTCCAGCCCGGCGGCAAGGCAGCGCGTCCAGCTTTCCGCGATCGGCTGCGGCAGCAAATCCGACCGCAGCCACTCCGCGCCGTTCCAGCACATGCGCGGCTCGGGACAGACGATCCTCTGCCGAAATCAACATCCGGCTCTCCCTGTTTATTTATGTCGGTATTTGCTTCGACTTTGCCGACTCCCGATGAGAGTAGATGCATGTTTGGCCGATGTCACCTCCTCAACTTTTCGATTGTTCCAAAATGGAACACCTGTACCGGTCCGGGTGTTCCGCAACGCGAACAACTCAAGCCGAGAATCTCTAACAAAATCAGTGCATATCGGCAGCTTGGCACGCCCTTGCTCTTACTTGCCAGTCAATACCGGCCGCCAACGGCGCAGGACACACCAGGGAGGGCGCGGACCATGAAAGCAGCGGTGCTGCATGCATATCGACGAGAAACTCAGCGGCGCCGAATTCGTGCGCTATGAGGACGTCCCCGATCCCAGATCGAGAAGCCGACCGATGTTATCGTGCGCATCGGCGGCGCCGGCGTTTGCCGCACCGACCTGCACATCGTCGAAGGCATCTGGCGCAGCAAGGTCGACGTTCAGCTGCCCTACATCATGGGTCACGAGAACGCCGGCTGGGTCGAGGAGGTCGGCAAAGGCGTCGAAAGCGTCAAGGTCGGCGACGCGGTCATCTGCCATCCGCTGGTGACCAGCGGCCACTGCCTCGCCTGCCGCCGCGGCGACGACATGCACGCGACCGACAGCCGCTTTCCCGGGATCAACGCCAATGGCGGCTACGCCGAATATCTCGCGACCGGCGAACGCAGCCTGATCAAGCTGCCCAAGTCACTCGCCCCCAAAGCCGTCGCGCCCTACACCGATGCCGGTCTGACAGCCTACCGCGCCGCGAAGAAAGCCTCGCGCCATCTGCTGCCGGGCGAATACGCGGTCTGCATCGGCGCCGGCGGCCTTGGCCATATCGGCATCCAGGTGCTGCGCGCCCTTTGTGCCGCCGAAATCATCGTGGTCGACCGCTCCGACATCGCGCTTGGCCTCGCCAAGGAATGCGGCGCGCATCACACGGTGAAAGCCGACGGCGGCGAGGTGGAAAGCCGTCCTCGCGCTGACCGGCGGCCACGGCGCCGAGGCGGTGATCGACTTCGTCGGCGAAGGCAGACGCGGTGGCCGAAGGGCCTCGCCATGACCCGCAACGGCGGCTACTACTACATCGTCGGCTACGGCGGTAAAATCGATCTGCCAACGATCGACATGATCACGACAGAGAAGACGATCGTCGGCAACCTCGTCGGCACCTACCCCGAACTGGTGGAGCTGATGGCGCTGGCCGATCGCGGCCTGGTCAATCTGGCGACCCGCGAATATCGCCTGAGCGAGGCCAACCAGGCGCTGCAGGACCTCCACCACGGCAAGATCAAGGGCCGCGCGGTCCTGGTCCCGTGAGGGTTGCCACGATGGACACGCACAACATCCCACGTCGGCGGGCACGGCCATGAGCGCCGTGCCACTGGCCGAGGCACGGCCGTTGCTCGACGTGCTGGGCGCCCGCTGGCGGGTCGGGGTCCCGGCCGCATGCGGTTGCCTGGGACGACCAAAGCACGTTCTGCCGGTTTCGCTCTGGGTGACGGGTCGCTCGCCCTGGCGCCTGCCGCCTGGGAAAACGGCCCGATGCTGCGATCCCGCGATGGCGGTGGCGCGGAACTCGTCCCTGGCACCGCCCCGGCACCCCCTGTCGCCCGGGTGCCGGTTCACCAAGGTCGCTGCCTGGCGGTGGCCGCCGACCCCGACGCCGGCTTCCTGACCGCAGGCGAGGACGGCCAGGTTGCCCGCGTGCTGGCGGATGGCGAGATCAGGGTGCTCGCACAGTGCGATGGTCCGGTCGCCTTCATCGCTGCCGGACGCGGCGGCTGGCGTGCCTGCGCCCACCGCCGAGCGGTGCAGCGGTTCGGCGGCGCGGCATCCAGTATCGATGCCGCCGACGACGTCACCGCGCTCGCCCTCGATCCCGCCGGGGCGCGCCTGGCGATAGGCTACGACGGCGGCGTGATGCTCTGGGCAGGCGGCAATCAGCCACGGGCTCTGAACACGCCTGGCACCCCGGCCGGGCTCGCCTGGACCTGGGACGGTGACTGGCTCGCCAGCTTCACCCAGGACGGAACACTGTCCGCCTGGCGACTTTCCGATCCTGCGCCGATAACGCTGCAGTCGGGCGGCACGGTCCAGGCGCTGGGGGTTCTGGGCAACGCCTTCGTCGCAGGCGTTGGCGGCCGCGTCGTCCGCTGGCATCCCGGCAGCGCTGAAACCGGCCCCCAGCCTTGCGGCGTGGCGAACCAATCCGCCGTGACCCGCGTCGCCGGTCACCCACGCCGGGCGCTGATCGCTGCCGGCTACGCCAACGGCGCCGTCGTGCTCTGCCAGCCCAGAAGCACGGCACTACTGTTCCTCCGCGCCGCCGGCGAAGGTGCAGTCAGCGCGCTGGCGTTTCTCACCCCAGCGGCGATCGTCTGGCGATCGGCACGGATGGTGGGGAAATCGGCAGTGCTGGCGCTGCCGGACACGCTGTTCCGCGACAGGCAGGAGGTCGCAATGACAACAGAAGAAGACAAGTCCAAGGACCGCTTCTTCGAGCGTGTCGGCGAACTCGCCGAAGAGATGATCGCCGCCCATGGCAAGGATTTCACCATGGGCACACTGGTCCTGGCGGCACGCTTCATCGTCGAAGGCAAGCCACTGGTGCGCCGGCCGGCGACAAAAGACCCGTCATGACCGTCGCATCCTGGGACACATGTCGCGGCCAACTGTCCCAAAATGCGACACTTTACTTTGCTGCACATGCGAACAACATGGATGTCGCCCGCCCTTTCCATCGCTTTACTCGGCACCATTGGATGGCACACGGATTGCACTTCGCATAATCTGTCCGTCGGACTGGCGCATCACGGGCCAAAGGATTGCAACGCTCCACCGCTCGGGGCGCTACGCGCGATAGAAAATCCAACGAATAGGGAGACATCAAATGCCTGATAGTCTAACGCTCAATAAAATTACCGCCCAGCGCGGGATCAGTATCGGCGAGGCCACACGGCGCATCGCCGACCTCGGCTGGACGCCCAGCTATGTCCAGGAAGCGATGACCTTCCCGACCGACTACAAGATCAAGAAGTCGCCGCGCGACCCGATGAAGCAGGTCCTGCGCTCGTATTTCCCGATGCAGGAAGAAAAGGACAACCGCGTCTACGGCGCGCTGGACGCGGCGCTGCGCGGCGACATGTTCCGCAACGTGGAACCGCGCTGGGTCGAGTGGATGAAGCTGTTCCTGGCAATCATCCCGTTCCCGGAAATCTCCGCCGCGCGCTCGATGGCCATGGTCGGCCGGCTGGCGCCTGGCGAGGAACTGCGCACCGGCTTCGCGATGCAGATGGTCGATGAATTCCGTCACTCCACCATTCAGATGAACCTGAAGAAGTGGTATATGGAAAACTACATCGATCCGGCCGGGTTCGACATCACCGAAGCCGCCTTCGGCCGCTGCTACGCCACCACCATCGGCCGCCAATTCGCCGAGGGCTTCGTCACCGGCGACGCCATCACCTCCGCCAACATCTACCTGACGGTGGTTGCCGAAACCGCCTTCACCAACACACTGTTCGTGGCGATGCCGTCCGAAGCCGCGCGCAACGGCGACTACGCCCTGCCCACCGTGTTCCTGTCCGTGCAATCCGACGAAAGCCGCCACATCGGCAACGGCCACTCGCTGCTGATGTCGCTGATCAACGATCCGGACAATCACCAGCTGCTGGAACGCGACCTGAAATACGCTTTCTGGCAGAACCATGCGATCGTCGACGCCGCGGTCGGCACCATCGTCGAATACGGCACGACCAACCGCGACAAGAACAAGGAAAGCTATGCCGAACTGTGGCATCGCTGGATCTACGAAGACTACTACCGGACCTACATGCTGCCGCTGGAGAAATACGGCATCAAGATCCATCACGACGACGTCGCCGCCGCGTGGGATCGCATGGTCAAGAAGAACTACGTCCACAAGACCGCACAGTTCTTCTCCGTGGGCTGGCCGGTGAACTTCTGGCGGATCGAAGCGCAGACCGACCGCGACTTCGAATGGTTCGAGCACAAGTATCCGGGCTGGTACTGCCGAATTCGGCGATTACTGGAAGTGGTACGCCAAGCTGTCCACTCCGGGCGAAAAGAACATCCTGTTCAACACCGACACCGGCTATGTCTACCCGCATCGCTGCTGGAGCTGCATGGTGCCCTGCCTGATCCGCGAGGACTTCTGCTGCGACGAAGTCGACGGCCAGATCTACACCTACTGCTCGGAAATCTGCCGCTGGACTCACAAGACTGCCTTCGCGGCCGAGTATGAAGGCCGTCCGACCCCGGCCATGGGCCGCTTCAGCGGCCGCCGTGAATGGGAAACCTGCTACGACGGCTGGGATGTCGCCGATGCCATCAAGGACCTTGGCTTCGTCCGGTCCGACGGCAAAACCCTGATGCCGCAGCCGCATCTGATCTTCGACGACAAGAAGATGTGGAAGCTGGACCACATCCGCGGCGACAAGCTCGGCAGCCCGTTGCAAGCCTTCCGGAAACTCGACGCCCGAACAGCGTGAGGCCGCGGCCGCCGAATACCGCAAGGGCTTCACGATCAACCCATGAACTAGAACTGTCCAGGTGGGGGCCGGCTGCAAGCCGGCTCCCGCATCTGGAAGCCTATAGGGATTGGAAGCGTATATGTCCGACAAGATCCACCGCGTTCGTTTCGAGCCCGTCGGCGTCGAAATGGATGTCGACCGAGGGCGAAACCGTCCTGGATGCGGCGTTTCGCCAGGGCATCTCCCTGATGCACGGCTGCAAGGAAGGCCAGTGCAGCAGCTGCAAATCGCTGCTGCTCGATGGCGACATCGAAATGCTCAAATATTCGACCTTCGCCTTGCCCGATTACGAGAAAGAGACAGACCATATTCTGCTGTGCCGCACGCATGGCCTACAGCGATATCACCGTCGAACTGCTGAACTACGACGAAGACCTGATGCGCCGATCCATCCCTGTGAAGGAATACGAGGCAACCGTGACGGGCATCAGCGACCTGACGCACGACATCCGTCTGCTGGAAATCGAACTCGAGCAGCCGCTGCAGTTCTGGGCCGGCCAGTATGTCGATCTCACGATTCCTGACGCCGGCATCACCCGCTCATACTCGATGGCCAACCCGCCAAGCGAGCAAACCAGGCTGCGGTTTATCATCAAGCTGTATCCGCAAGGTGCGTTCTCCGCATTACTGGACGGCGGACTGAAGGTCGGCGCAGCGCATGACCGCGAAAGGCCCATATGGCACCTGCTTCCGGCGCGAAGAACGCCCGGGGCCGATGTTGCTGATCGGCGGCGGCTCCGGCATGTCGCCGCTATGGTCGATCCTGCAGGACCACGTGGAAAGCGGCGAGCAGCGGCCGGTGCGCTTCTTCTATGGCGCGCAGAACCAGGCGCGATCTGTTCTACCTGGATGAATTCGCGGCCCTGACCGCGAAGCTGACAGATTTCCGCTTCATCCCCGCCCTGTCGCACGCCGAACCCGATGACGCCTGGACCGCTGAAACCGGCTTCATCCACGAGGTCGTCGCCCGCACGCTGCGGGCCGAAGAACTTGGAAGGCGAGGTCGACGCCTATTCCTGCGGCCCACCGCCGATGATCGATGCCGTGCTGCCGGTTCTGCAAATGTCCGGCGTGGAGCCGGAACGGATCTACTTCGACAAGTTCACACCGGCCGTGCGCTAACGCAATCAACAAAGGGAGACCAAGAAACATGAGTGCCTCACAAGAAGCCCCACCAGTGAAGTCCGGTGCCGCCGGCGCCGCACAGTTCGCCGGGTCAGACAGCCGGCACTACAATTACTTTGAACCGAAGGGCCGCAAGGCGACGCATTACGAAGACATGACGGTCGACGTGCAGCCGGACCCCAAGCGTTATCTGCTGCAGGACTGGATCATCAACTTCGCTGACGGCACGCCAACCTATTACGAAGGCTGGACCAAGCTGAAAAGCGGCGACTGGCACAAATTCCGCGCCGTCGACCAGGAGTGGGAGCGAACCCACTACCAGCGCCAGTCCACCATCGTCGGCATGCTGACCAACGTGATCGAGAACGGCCGCCGCTCCGGCGCGCCGAAGCGCTTCGACAAGGCCTGGGTCAAGGTGCTGCAGGACCATGTCGGCGCCTACAAGCATGCTGAATTCGGCCTGGGAACCTCCACCATGCAGGCCCAGCGCTACGGCTATACCCAGATGATCAACAACGCGATCCTGACGAACTCATCCTACAAACTCCGCTTTGCCCAGGACCTGACGCTGTATCTCGGGGAAATTGCGCTCGACATTCAGGGCTTCGATCTGGATGCCGGCAAGAAGCACTGGCTGGAAGATCCGATCTGGCAGGGCACGCGCCGATCGATCGAGACGATCATGGGCGCCAGCGACTACCTGGAACAGTATTTCGTCACCAACGTCATCTTCGAACCCCTGGTCGCCGAGTTGTTCCGCAGCGGCTTCGTGATGCAGATGGCGGCGTCGCAGAACGATTACATCACGCCGGCGGTGATCTCGGCGGCCGAGGGCGACTATGAACGCAACCTCGCCAACACCGTGGAACTGTTCTCCATGCTGGTGCAGGACCCGCAGCATGGCGAGGAGAACCGCCAGCTACTGCGTGGGTTGGGCTGAAGAGCACGGCAAGCTGGCGATCGAGGCGGCAAACCAGTTGCAGCCAATCTGGTCGCAGCCGCGTGTGAAGGTGCGCAGTTCAACGACGCATTCGATCAGGCGAAAAACCGCCTGCGCGCGATCGCGCGCCGAGATCGGCTTCGACGCCCGCGGCATCATCGGCGGCTGATTACCACCCACCGTATTGAAGGATTGCCCCGATGGCCGAGTTGCACCACGACAACATCTTCAAGTCGATGAAGGACATGAAGTTCGAAGACACCATTTCGCACGAATGCGGCGTGACGATGAACGACAGCGTGGAAAGCCGCGCGATCGCCGAGGTGATGGCGGAAAAGCCCGGCATTACGGTGACCTATTTGCCGGCCATGATCCGGATCGACGGCGAGGGCAAGATCGACCTTCAAGATGTCCGAGATCAGCGAAGCGCTGGGCCGCGAGATGACGCCCTATCTGTTCGAGATCTGCACCTCCACCCACTACGGCCGCATGGTCATGGTGGACGACGACACGGTCGTGCTGTTCGGTAACATGGAAGAAGCGCTTCAGTACATCGAATACTGATCGCGGCATCCAGACAGGAGGAAACAACATGTATCGCACGAAAAGCGGCGAAGAAATCTTCATCATCGACGGCCACACCCATAACTGGAATGCCGCCAAGGACAACATCAAGAACATTCACGGCCAGCAGTTCATCGACTGCTTCTATGGCTATCACTCCGTCCTGAGCCCGAAGGACCAGGTTTGGCCGAAGGAGAAATTCGACCGCTACGGCCGCGAGCAGATGTACCAGGATCTGTTCGTCGACGGTCCGGACGACATGGCCATCCTGCAGTGCACCTACCTGACGGATTTCTACAAGAACGGCTTCAACACCATCGAACAGAACGCGGAAATGAAAGACCGCGCGCCCGAACGCATCATTCTGAACGGCGCCTTCGATCCGCGCGACGGCGAAGCCGGGCTGGATGCGCTGGAAGCCATGGCCGACAAATACAAGATCAAGGGCGTCAAGCTCTATACCGCGGAATGGCGTGGCGACAGCCGCGGCTACAAGCTCACCGATCCCTGGGCCTACCGCTATCTGGAAAAGGCGCAGAAGCTGGGCATCAAGAATATCCATGTCCACAAGGGACCGACGATCATCCCGCTGGACCGCGACGCCTTCGACGTCGCCGACATCGATCATGTCGCGACAGACTTCCAAGGCCTGAACTTCATCGTCGAACATTGCGGCCTGCCGCGCCTCGACGATTTCTGCTGGATCGCGGTGCAGGAGACCAACGTCTATGGCGGCCTTGCCGTCGCCTTGCCGTTCATCCATGCCCGCCGCGACTACTTCACCAACGTCATCTCCGAACTCCTGTTCTGGCTGGGTGAGGACAAGCTTCTCTTCGGCAGCGACTACGGAATTTGGACGCCGCGCTGGCTGGTCGAACAGTTCATGGCCTTCGAACTGCCGGACGAGGTCAAGCAGGCAAAGGGCGTCGACCTGACGCTGCAGGCAAAGAAGAAGATCCTCGGCCTGAACGCCGCGCGCCTCTACGACATCGACGTCGAGGCGCAAAAGCAGAAAATTGCTAACTCACGCGAAAAGGTTGCTGCGTGATACTGGATAAAGCCGAGCGCGAGGCGGAGGTCCGCCGCGCGCTCGACCGCGTCACCGATCCGGAACTCGATGAACCAGTGACCGACCTGCGGTTCATCGAGCGCCTGACGGTGGACCAGGACGGTACTGTATCGATCGGCTTTCGCCTGCCGACCTATTGGTGCGCGGCGAACTTCGCTTTCCTGATGGCCGACGACATGCGGCGCGAGGTCGCCGCACTGCCCTGGGTGCGCGGCGTGCAGGTCACGCTCGGTGAGCACATGTACGCCGACAAGATCAATCATGGCCTGGCAAACGGCCTGTCGTTCCAGGCGACGTTCGGCAACGACGCCAGTGCGGAACTGGACGAGCTGCGCCGCACCTTCCTGGTCAAGGCGTTCCAGCGCCGTCAGGAAGCGTTGCTGCGCCATCTGCTCGAGTCAGGCCGCGACGGCGCGGAACTCGCTGCGATGTCCCTGCAGGATCTGCAAGCCATGCCGCTCGAACAGGATGACGCTGCGGCCAGCGGTATCTCGAACCGCCGCGACGTGTGCGCGCCACCGGGGGAACCACGCGCTTTCGTCGACTCCCACGGCAACCCCCTCGACGCCGAGACCTTGCCAGCCTACCTGCAAGCGCTCGGACGGGTCATCCATCAACGCCGAGTTCAACGGCGCACTGTGCCGCGGCCTGCTCGCCGCCCGCTTCAACGACGATAGCGAACTCAACCTTGCTGGATTTCGCCCGCATGCCACCCAAGGGCCGCATAAATGCCAAAGATGATGCTGCACGACGACGCCGCGCGCAAAGCCCTCGGGCCGCGGCGTCGCACAACTGGCCAAGGCGGTGCGCGGCACGCTCGGCCCCAGGGGCATGAACGCGATCATCGACCGCCCGATCGGCACGCCGATCATTTCCCGCGACGGCGTCAGCATCGCCAGCGAGGTCGAACTCGAGGACCCGTTCGAGAACATGGGCGCGCAGGTGGTGCGCGAAGTCTCGATGAAGACCAACGAGGTCGTCGGCGACGGCACCACAACGGCGACCGTGCTGGCCGATGCGATGGTGCAGCAGGGCCTGGCCGCTCTGGACGCCGGCGCCAACCCGGTCGAATTGGTGCGACGGCCTGGAACTGGCGGTGGAGAAGGTCACCGGCGCCTTGCGTGCCTCCGCCATGCCTATCCGCAACAGCAACGAACTGCGCGCCGTTGCGATCATCGCCGCCAACGACCGCGCGACCGGCGAACTGGTCGCCGAGGCGCTGGAACGGGTCGGCCCGAACGGCATCGTCAACGGTCGAATTCGGCACCACGGTGCGAAACACTGCTGGAAGTGGTCGACGGCATGGCGTTCGACCGCGGCTACCTGTCCCACCACATGGTGACCGACATCGAGCGGATGCAGGTCGTGCTCGACAACCCCTACATCCTGATGACCGACCTCAAGCTGCTGACCCAGAACGAGGTCGCCGCGATCCAGGCGGTGATGACGGAAGCAAACCGCCCGCTGCTGATCATCGCCGAAGAAGTGGCGCCCGCCTGCGTCATCACCCTGCTCAGCAGCCATGAAAAAGGCGGCCCGCGTGTCGCCGCGATCCACCCGCCCGACTACGGTCATTGGCGCAAATCGATGCTGGAGGATCTCGCCATCGTCACCGGCGGCCGCGTCATCGCCCGCGACCTCGGCGGCAGCATCGAGAACATCACCCTGCGCGATCTTGGGTCCGCCAGGCAGGTCCGCATCTCCTCCAACCAGACCGTCATCAGTGCCGGCGGCGGCGACCCCGCCGCGGTTGCCGCTCGGCGTCAGCAGGTCATGCGCCAGGTCGACCTGGCACCCCCCAACATCGAACGCGACAAGCTCGAAGAACGCCTCGCCCGGCTTTCCGGCGGCTCTGCCATGATCCTCGCCGGCGGCGCCACGCCGGTCGAACAGAAGCGTCACGCGCAGTTGATCGAGGACTCCATCAACGCCGCCCGCGCCGCGGCCGAGGCGGGGATCGTCGCCGGCGGGGGCACCGCCCTGCTGCAGATCGCCCCGCAGCTTGGCGACCTCGTGGACCGGCTGTCGGGCAGCGAGCGGATGGGCGCGGCGATGCTGCAATCCGCCCTGGAACAGCCCCTGGCTGCGATCGCCGGTAACTGCGGCCTTGATTCGGCCAGTGTGGTCGCTCGCGTCAAGGCCGGGGCGCCTGGCTTTGGACTCGACGCCCGAGCCGGGAAGTTCGTCGACATGCTGGCCGCCGGCATCGTCGATCCGGTGAAGGTCAGCGTAACCGCGTTGCAAAACGCCGCCTCGGTCGCCGCCCTGATCCTGACCACCCAGACGCTGATCGCCAAGAAACCCGATTATATCGATCCCACATCCGGCCCGGCGCTGGGCGGCGGTGCGGAAAGATTAGGCCGCGCTTGAATCAGCCCCGTTTACAAGTTGAACCGCCCATTCCGCCATAGCATATCTAGTGGAACCGCCGCGATACGACGGCAAAACGAATGCCGGCAGCAGCGGGAGGATCGGGCCATGCCGCGCGACATCCATAGCCTCATGCCGAAGCCCAAGCCCACTGGCGCTCGGGTGATCGGACGCGCCGAAGGCAGTAAGACCATGCTGGCATGGGAACGCTTCCTCACCGGTGATCCGCAGTCGGACCTGCCAGCCTGCAATTTCGTCGTGTCCTCCTGGCAACGCAGCCTGAAACTGGGTGTCGACCCCACCGGCCGCGCCGCACCGCTGGCCGCACGGGGCGACGACCTGCACGCACTGCGCAAGCGCCACCGCGATCTGCTTCTCGCGGCCTCGGGCGTGTTCGCCGAAATCGCCGAGCTGCTGGCCGGCTCGCATTCCATCATGCTGCTGACAGATGCCAGCGGCGTCGTGCTGAATGCCGTGGGCGACATGCAGACGCTGGAACAGGGCGAGGACATCCACCTGACCCAGGGCGGCCACTGGTGCGAAGACGTCATCGGCACCAACGGCATCGGCACGGCGCTCGCCACCGGTCGGCCGGTCCAGGTACATGCGGCCGAGCATTTCTGTGAGGGCATCAAGAGCTGGACCTGCGCCGGCGCACCCATCTTCGAACCCGGCACGCGGGAAATCCTCGGGGTCGTCGATATCTCCGGCCCACCGTCCACCTACCAACGCAACAACCTCACCCTCGCGGTCACCGCCGCCCGGCAGATCGAAACCGCCCTGGCCGAACGGGCGGCGCAGGAACGGATGCGCCTGCTGGAGTTCTGCCTGGACAGGATATCGTCGAACGACGCCGCCGGCCTGATCGCACTCGACCGCGTCGGGCGGCTGGTTCACGCAACCGGCCGCATCCCGGGCAATATCGGCATCAACGAACGCGTGCCGGGCCTCGACCGCGACATCCCGGTGGAACAGTGGGGCGCCCGCCTGCCGGAAGGCTGGCGGCCGGAATGGCTCAACACCATTTCGTTCGAAGGCCGGCCGATCGGCGCTGTTCTCGTCATCCCGGACAAACCCAGGGCGGGTGCCGGCCGGGCGCCGGTCAAGGGATCGGAGAACGATCCCGGGCGCAGCAACTTCGATCATATCATAGGCCGCAGCCCGGCCACGTCGGCGTTGATCCGGCAGGCCAGCCAACTGGTGGGCCGTCCTGTGCCGGTGCTGATCGAAGGCGAAACCGGCGTCGGCAAGGAGCTGCTGGCCCGCGCCATCCACGACGACGCCGACGACCGCCGCCCGTTCATCGTCTTCAACTGCGGCGCCGTATCGCGGGAACTGGTCGCCGCCGAATTGTTCGGCCACATACCCGGCGCCTACACCGGCGCGACCCGTGAAGGCCGGCCCGGACGGTTCGAACTGGCGCATCAGGGAACCCTGTGCCTGGACGAGATCGGCGAAATGCCCCTGGACCTGCAACCCGTGCTGCTGCGCGTGCTGGAGGAAGGGATCGTCTACCGGGTGGGCGACACCCAGCCCCGCCACGTCAGCGTCCGGCTGATAGCGATCACCAATCGCAATCTGAGGGCCGAGGTGGAGGCAGGCCGCTTCCGGCGGGATCTGTATTACCGGATCAGCGTGACCGCGCTGACCGTCCCGCCGCTGCGCCAGCGTGCCGAGGACATCGAACCGCTGATCGACCACTTCAACCGCCTGCTGTCCACCCGTCACCATGTGCCGATGCGCCGATTCACCCCGGCTGCGATGGCAGCCTTGAAGGCACACGCGTGGCCCGGCAACGTGCGGGAATTGCGCAACGTCGTCGAACGGCTGCTGCTGACCAGCAGGACCGAGGTGGTGACCATCGACGATTTGCCGACCATTGATATGCCGCACGAAGCCCCGGCTTCTCCGGCCAGCCTGGACGAGGCGGAGCGAGAGGCCATCCTCCGCGCCCTGCATCATGAGCAAGGCAACGTAGCAGGCGCGGCGCGGCGGCTAGGGGTGTCCCGCAGCACGATTTACCGCAAAATCTGCCGCCATGGACTGGCCCCGGAACCAGGTTAGGCGACGCCCAACAATAAGTCAGCCAACAAACGCGCCATTTTTACGGCATCGACCTGAACCAGTTGTACCCCCCAGGGCCTCCTCAGCCCACGCCACCACAGGGAAAGCCAGGCACCCCCACCTTCACCCGATAACCCGGATCGGAACGGCAACAACAAATCTTGACTTATTTCCTATATAGATCTAATCTCCAGGAATGGAAACCTCATCCACCCCGCATCCGCCCATCGATCTCGCCACCCACCTGTACTACCAGCTCGTGCACACCCTGACCGACCTGTTGCCGCCGCCGCTCGATGACACCCCCGAAGCGCTGTGCACCCGAAACCACGCCGCCATCGCCAAGGTGGCGGCGCTGCTGCCGGTCAACGCGAATGAGGCTGACCTCGCCGCCCAGTGCATCGCCGCCCGCGCCCAGGCCGAGGACCTGTTGCGCCTGCTCCGTCAGCACACGGACGACATCGGTCTGGTCATGCGCCTGAACGCACAATACGGCTCGATGGTGCGAACATCCCTGTCGGTGCACGCACGCCTGATGCGGGTGCAGGCCTCGCGCCAAAAGCGGGAGGCGATCGAGGGCGCGGCAGACCAGGACGCCTGGGCGCAGCACGTGGCCGAACGGTCGATGACCGAGGTATTAAATACAAACGCCGGACCGCACGAAGCAGCGTTGCCCGAAGCGCCGCCAGCCGAGGGTGCGGACCACCTCTGCTCGAACGACGTCTCAGAAGATGGGATAGATTCTCACACCGCGGCTTTTGAGACGTGGTTGATCACACAATGCCAGGGCCAAACGTCCGCACCACCGGATGCCGGCCGTCTTCATGACCTCGTGCGCAAAGCCATGACCGGATCGCATTTAGCCGCTCGGGAATTTACCGCGAAAAATCCCGCAAGGACGGCCTGACCGGCCACACCAATGGAACAGATCGCACCCAAATGGCCCCGTCTGCTGCCTCGAACCGTTATCACGACCCGCTCGGGCCAAACCCAACACGACGCGCGTGAGCCGCCGCGCCCTTCTTACCTCCTGCCGCCGCCCCAGCTTTGCCGGGATGGCACCATGTGGATAATCGGCAGCGACCCGAAGCGGTTACCGCTCGGCGTTGCCTTAGGCGCCCGGCTCCACCACCAGGCCGGGCAGCGGGCGTCATCCCCCGAACGCCGGCAGGTGAAATTCCACTCGGGCCAAGTTTCTTGTTGTGTTCTCATATCGATTACGCTATAGAGACTAAGAACAAAGGCAGAACGTCATCCTGATGCGGTCCTACGTCTCCATTACCAATCCGATTACCAGCCAAATGTCATTTCATCGAATGCCACACCCTGGCATCGCCGATCATCATAAGCCGGACCGTCCGCTGCCTGCTGACCCTCGTTCTATCTCTGTTTTGAAACCCGGTTCACGCGTGCCGTGTCGTCGGCCGATATCGGCTTTGCACACTGATCTACTTCGATAGCCCGGGCGCATTCTAGAGCGCGATCGTCTGAGGTTGACGTCAACCTCGGGCGTGAATCGCCCTCTCAGACACAAGAGCTGGAGCGCGATGGGTTCAACCTGAACCTATCTCGCTCCAGCCCGGCCGGATCGTCACGCACCCCGGACGCCAGCCTTTCTTCTTCATCCCCTGTCGGACCTTCGCCTCGGTGCGCACAGCCAGGACGGGGAAAGATCCCATCCATTCTCAAGGCAACCAACCACTCCATGCACCCACGTTTCATTAAATCGATTGACGCGCCGCTTTATGTCGTCACGCCCATTATCAACCCATCTCGTTACCTGTCCCGCTATTCGCTCTATCGCGATTTCGAGAAATACATCACCGACGCCGGCGCCGTGCTCTACACCGTCGAAGCCGCCTACGGTGACCGCGCGTTCGAGATCAGCAGCGACGAAAACCCCAGGCACATCCGCGTCCGCACCAGTCATGAACTGTGGCACAAGGAGAATCTGATCAACATCGGCGTCTCCCGCCTGCCGCCCGACTGGAAATATGTCGCCTGGATTGATGCCGACGTACAGTTCGCCCGTCCTGATATCGTCGAGGAAACCCTGCATCAGTTGCAGCACTTCTCGGTGGTGCAGATGTTCTCCCATTCCACCGACCTCGGCCCGCGCCACCAGCCGCTCGGTTCGTTCCAGGGCTTCGTCGCCCAGTGGATGCGCCACAACGGCAACGTCCCCAGCAAAATGGAGGAATACGGCGTATGGCACCCGGGCTATGCCTGGGCTTGCCGGCGCGATGCGTGGGATCACCTGGGCGGCCTGATCGACTTCGGCATCGTCGGCTCCGCCGACAGCTACATGGCCTGCGGCCTGATCGGCGAAATGGCGCGTTCCCTCAGCCCGGAAATCGCGCGTGACTGCCCGATCTACACCGCCTGGTGCATGGAATGGCAGACGCGGGCCGAGATGTACATCAAGCGCAACATCGGCTTCGTCGACGGCCTGCTGCTGCACTATTTTCATGGTTCGAAAAAGAACCGCGGCTACGTCAACCGGTCGGAGATCCTGTGGCGCAGCCACTTCGACCCTTCCGCCGACATCAAGCGCGACTGGCAAGGCGTATGGCAACTCACCGACCAGAAGACCGCGCTTCGCGATCAGCTGCGGGGCTATTTCCGCAGCCGCGACGAAGATAATACCGCTATCTGACGAATGGGCGGCCCCGCTCCGGCGGGGCGATCCTCCACCGCGGTCCGCGCCGGTTGGCCGGTGCCCCGCGCGATCGCGCACCGCCCGCGCGATATCCACCCACCGGCGCCAGTGTTCACCGTGGACCGGCTTTGCCCGCAACGCTTGTGGTTGTTTCAGCGCCCGGTTCTGTCCTAAAGCACGCGCCGGAACATGCCCGCGGTTTGCCGCATGGTGGGCCGCGTGGCACGTTTCGCAGGAACGAAATCAAATCGCGGAATCCCCACAGTGACCCTGATCCTGGCCAGCCGCCCGAACGTCTACTCCTCATCCCCGCTCGACCGCATCGCCACGCGGCGGGAAGACCCGGCCTGGATCACTGAAAAGCTCACCGACCCGGAAACCCTGTTCGTCCCGGTCTGGCGCACGAAAAACCTGGTGCGCGGAACCGACGAGGGCAATCCGGAAGCCGTCTATATCTCCGGCGAAATGGCCCACGCCCTGCGCATGCAGGAGGGGCCGTGGGCCTTCCTGGGCATCCTCGACGATCGTGCGGTCTTCGCCATCGACATCAGCGCGACTGACGATCCTGTCCCGTTGCTGCCGGAAACCCTCGGAAGTTTCGTTGACCTGCGCTCCGTCGGCTGGGGTGTCCCCCGCCCCGAGGCCTCCGTCCTCGCCCATGCCAGGGGCCTCATGCACTGGCGGCAGCGGCACAAGTTCTGCAGCGTCTGCGGCAATGCGTGCGAGGTGAAAAGCTCCGGCCACATGATGCTGTGCACCGTCTGCAACACCCAGCACTTCCCCCGCACCGACCCCGCCGTCATCATGCTCGTCCATCGCGGCGACCGGGCGCTGCTGGGTCATTCCACCCGCTTCCCGCGGGCCACCATGTATTCCACCCTCGCCGGCTTCGTCGAACCCGGTGAAACCCTGGAAGAAGCCGTCCGCCGCGAGGTTCTTGGAAGAATCCGGCATCACCGTCGGCGACGTCCACTACCACTCCAGCCAACCCTGGCCGTTCCCCGGCAACATCATGCTGGGCTTCTACGCCGAGGGACTGACCGAGGAAATCACCATCGACCCCGAGGAACTGAAGGACGCCCGCTGGTTCACCCGCCAGGAAATGCGCGACTGCGACCAGCACGGCTTCGCGCTTCCTCGCGTTGACAGCATCGCCCGCCGCCTGATCGAGGATTGGCTGGCCGTCGGCTGATGCCCGGCCTCGCCACGATCGGCTACGAAGGCGCCACCATCGACACCGTGCTCGGCACGTTGCGCGAAGCCCGCGTGGGATTGCTGATCGACGTCCGGGCGGTCGCGCAGTCCCGCAAGCCCGGCTTCTCCAAGCGCCTGCTCGCCGCGGCGCTCGACCAGGCCGGAATCGGCTACGTGCACCTCCAGGGCCTCGGCACCCCCAAGCCTGGCCGTGATGCGGTGCGGGCCGGCCATCCCGAACGGATGGAGGTCATCTTTCGCGAACACATGACCTCCGATCGGGCGCAGGCGGAACTGGCGCAGGCAAAGCAGCTCGCCCGCGAACGCCCCGTCTGCCTGCTTTGCTTCGAGCGAGATCACAGAACCTGCCACCGGCGCCTCGTTGCCGAAATGATCGTCTCCGGAACAAGACAAGCTGTCATGCATCTGTCGGTGCCGGAAAAGACTTAGACCGCTGGGCTGTAGGGCCGACGGCGGACACAACTCACGCCACGACCAAAGGGTCGCCAACGCTACTTTCTCGCGGTCACCATTTCGTATGTTCACTGCATCGCAACACTAAGCGGCGAACCAGGGACGTGTGCGCTCGTTTGCACCGGGGACTCCTCATAAGGACCATCCCCCATGCCCGACCATCCGATGCCCGACCACCCAGCGACCGACCCGAACCGGTCAACGACCGGGATGACCCTGCCCCTCACCCTCACCATCAACGGTAAAGCCCGCCACCTGTCCGTCGCTCCGTGGACTACGCTGCTCGACCTGTTGCGCCTCGATCTTGATCTGACCGGCACCAAAAAGGGCTGCGACCACGGCCAGTGCGGCGCCTGCACGGTACTGGTAAACGGCACGCGGGTGAATTCCTGCCTGACCCTTGCCGTCATGAAAGACGGCTCGGCGATCACCACGGTCGAGGGTCTGGCGACCCCGACAGGTGAGCTGCATCCCATCCAGGAAGCCTTCATCGAGCACGACGCTTTCCAGTGCGGCTACTGCACGCCCGGCCAGCTCTGCTCCGCCGTCGGCCTGCTGCATGAAGGTCATGCCCACACAGCCGCCGAAATCCGCGAGCACATGAGCGGCAATCTCTGCCGCTGCGGCGCCTACCCCAACATCGTCGACGCTATCGAACAGGTCCAGGCGGAGACCAGCCGATGAACCGCTTTTCCTACGCCCGGCCAGCCGACATTGCCGGCGCGGTCCGCGAAGTCACCGCCGAACCCGCCGCCCGCTTCATCGCCGGCGGCACCAATCTGGTGGACCTGATGAAATACAACGTCGAGAAACCGGCAAGACTGGTGGACATCACCCACCTGCCCGACCTCGACACGATCGAAGCAACGCCCGCCGGCGGCCTGAAAATCGGCGCTTTGGTAACCAACAGCACCGTCGCATACGACGACCGCATTACCCGGCGCTATCCGATGCTGGCGAGCGCCATCCTCGCCGGCGCCTCCCCGCAGCTCCGTAACGCGGCATCGACCGGCGGCAACCTTCTGCAACGCACCCGCTGTTACTACTTCTACGACACTGCCATCGCCTGCAACAAACGCGAACCGGGCTCCGGCTGTTCGGCGATTGGCGGCATCAACCGCATCCACGCCATCCTCGGCGCCAGTGAGCACTGCATCGCCACCCATCCGTCCGACATGTGCGTGGCGCTTGCCGCCCTCGCCGCAACGATCCATGTCTCCGGCCCCAACGGCGACCGCACAATCCCCTTCAGCGAATTCCATCGCCTGCCCGGCGACCACCCGGAACAGGACACCAACCTGGCGCACGAGGAAATCGTCACCGCCGTCGAACTGCCGGCCGAAGATTTCTCCGCCCACTACACCTACCTGAAACTGCGTGACCGCCTGAGCTACGCCTTCGCTCTGGTGTCCGTCGCCGCCGCGCTGGAGATGGACGGCAGACCGCATCAGGACCGCCCGTCTGGCCCTTGGCGGTGTCGCGCATAAGCCCTGGCGCGACACCGCAGCCGAGGACCTGCTGCCCGGCCAGCCGGCGACCACGGACACATTTGCCCGCGCCGCCGATCACGTCCTGGCGGACGCCAAGGGCTATGGCCACAACGACTTCAAGATTGCACTCGCGCATCGGCGCGATCGTTCGCGCCTTGCAACAGGCCGCCGCCGGCACGCCGCAATCGCAGACCGACAAGCGCATCCAGTAGGAACACGCACATGCCACTCGATACCCAAGCTGGCCCCATGTCGGAAGCCCGCGCAGCCGCGTCGACGGCCGCCTGAAGGTCACCGGCGCCGCGAAGTATGCCGCCGAGTTCAACATCCCCGGCCTGCTGCACGGCTACGTCGTGTCCAGCCCCGCCGCCAAGGGCCGCATCACCCGGATCGACACCGCCGCCGCCGAAGCCATGCCCGGCGTCGTCCAGCGTCTTCACCCATGCCAATCGTCCCAACGTCCCCGGCCGGCGACGAAGACTACCAGGACGCCGTGGCCCCGCCCGGCAAGCCGTTCCGGCCGTTGTTCAACGACCGCATCCTCTACAGCGGCCAGCCGGTCGCCCTGGTCGTGGCCGAGGACTTCGCCACCGCCCGGCACGCCGCCTCCCTCATCCGGGTCGACGTCGCCGCTGAACCGCATCACACCGACCTCGACGCGGCGCGCCAGCAGGCCTACGTGCCGCCGGAGAAACGAAACGGCATAACCCCACCGCCGGAGCCGCGCGGCAACGCCGCGGCCGCATTCTCCGCCGCGCCATACAGGATCAGCAACGAATATCGCATCGCTGCCGAATACCATAGCCCGATGGAGCCGCACGCCACGACGGTGATGTGGGACGGCGACCGGCAAGATCACCGTGCTACGACAAGATCCAGGGCGTGCAGAATACGCCAGGCCTACGTCACCGGCGTGTTTGGCCTGAAGCCCGAGGACGTGAGGGTTATCTCCTACTTCGTCGGCGGCGCGTTCGGCATCGGCCTGCGTCCCCAATACCAGCTTTTCCTCGCGGTCATGGCCGCGCTTGACCTGAAACGATCCGTCCGGGTCGAGCTGACGCGCGCACCAGATGTTCACCTTCGGACTACCGTCCCGGCACCATCAACACCGTCGCGATCGGCGCCGACGCCAACGGCATGCTGCAGTCGATCCAGCACGACGCCGTCGCCGGAACATCCACCTTCGAAGATTACCAGGAGGTCGTGGTCAACTGGTCCCCGCTGCTGTATCATTGCGATAACGTTGCGCTGAACTACCAGATCGCCAAGCTCGACATCTACACCCCCGCCGACATGCGCGCACCCGGCGCCCCGCTCGGCGTCTTCGGCATCGAATCCGCGATCGACGAGCTCGCCTATGCCCTGAACGCCGACCCGCTCGCAGCTTCGCCTGAAAAACCACGCGGAAACCGACGAGAACGAGGGCAAGCCCTTCACCAGCCGCGAACTGCGCGCCGCCTGCCTGCAGGGCGCGGAACGTTTCGGCTGGTCGAACCGCCAGCCCGAACCACGCTCGATGCAAGCAAGGCCGGGAACTGATCGGCTACGGCATGGCCACCGGCATCTGGGAAGCCATGATGATGCCGCACAGCGCCCGCGCCAGGCTCACCGCCGACGGCAAGCTGGAAGTCGCCAGCGCCACCGCCGACATCGGCACCGGCACCTATACCATCCTGACCCAGATCGCCGCCGATGCGCTTGGTCTACCGATGGACCAGGTAACCGCGCAAGTCGGTGACTCCTCCTTCCCGACCGCCCCGGTCGAAGGCGGGTCCTGGACCGCCGCCTCAGCCGGGTCGGCCGTGCATCTCGCCTGTCTCAAGGTGCGCGACAGGCTGCTCGCGCTCGCCCGCGGCGTCGATGGCTCCCCGCTGGCCAACGCGGACATCAACCACGTCCGCTTCGCCGATGGCAAAATCGAGCTCGTCAACGATCCCTCGCAGTGGGTGGCGATCACCGAGGTCATGGAAACCGCCGGGGTTGATCAGATCGAGGAAGAGGAAACCGCCGAACCAAACCCCGAAACGATGAAGAACTACTCGCAGTACACCCACTCCGCCGTGTTTGCCGAGGTGCGGGTGGACGAGCAACTCGGCATCGTCCGGGTCACTCGCCTCGTTGACGCTATTGCCGCCGGCAAGATCATCAACCCGAAGACGGCCCGCAGCCAGATCATCGGCGGCGTGGTCTTCGGCATCGGCATGGCCCTGACCGAGGAAGCCTTGACCGACCATAAACTCGGTCGGGTCATGAACCACAATCTGGCCGAGTACCACCTGCCGGCCAACGCCGACGTGCCCGACATCGACGTCATCTTCGTCGAGGAACACGACGACAAGGCCAACCCGCTCGGTGTCAAGGGCCTTGGCGAGATCGGTATCGTCGGCACCGCCGCCGCCATCGCCAACGCAATCTTCCACGCAACCGGCAAACGCATCCGCGACCTGCCGATCACGGTTGACAAGATCACCGGCGACAAAAGCACTACTCGCCAGGTTTAACACCACGGGTTTGACACCTCTGGCACCATCAGCGAGCCTCCCGCCAAACAACGGGAGGTTCGCATGGACCAGCTATCCGTCGCCCCGGCCGCAAGCCACTGGCCGAAAGGCCTCACCCAGGTCCCGTTCCAGGTCTACCAGGACCCAGCGCTGCTCGACCAGGAACAGCAACGCCTGTTTGAAGGTCCGGTGTGGAACTACCTCTGCATTGAAACCGACATCCCGAACGCCGGTGACTGGCGCACCACCTTCGTCGGCCGCATGCCCGTCGTGGTGGTGCGGACCGAAACCAACGCCATCGCCGCGTTCGAAAACCGTTGCCTGCACCGGGGTGCACTGATCTGCCTCGACAACGCCGGCAACGCGAAAGACTTCACCTGCGTCTACCACGCCTGGCGCTATGACCTGAGCGGCAATCTGAAATCGATCGCCTTCAGCCGCGGCGTCAACGGCAAGGGCGGCATGCCAGACAGCTTCCGCCCGCAGGACCACGCCACCAGGAAACTGCGCATCGCCACCATTAGCGGTCTCGTGTTCGGCACGTTCTCAGACGCAGCGCCCAGCCATCGAAGAGTTCATGGGCCCCGAGGTCACCACCGCCCTTCGCCTGACCGCCAGCCGCAAACTGCAAGTCATCGGCCGCTTCACCGAAGTGCTGCCGAACAACTGGAAACTTTACGCCGAGAACGTCCGCGACACCTATCACGCCAGTCTGCTGCACGTGTTCTTCGCCACCTTCCGCATCAACCGGCTGAGCCAGGGCGGCGGCGTCAGCGTCAGCGAAACCGGCGCCTGCCACGTCTCCACCACGCTGGCCCCGACGAGGAAGCGGACAACTCCTACGACGGCATGCGATCTGTCGATGACGGACTGCAATTGTCCGATCCCAGCATGCTCGATGCCGACAGACGAGCACGGCGACCGCGTGCGCCAGCAGATCCTGTCGGTGTTCCCCAGCTTCGCGATGCAGCGAACCTACAATGTGATGGCGATCCGCCAGTTCGTGCCGCGCGGCGTCGACAAGACCGACCTGAACTGGATCTACCTCGGTTACGCAGACGATCCTCCCGACCTGCGCCGCCGCCGCTTCAAGCAGCTTAACCTCGCCGGCCCAGCCGGATTCGTCTCGATGGAGGATGGTTGCATCGGCAATTTTGTTGAACGCGGCGCGGTTGCGGCCCCGACAGGTGTATCGCTGCTGCAGATGGGCGGCAGCGGCACCGAAAGCCAGGAAACCCGAGCGACTGAAACCGCCATTCGCGGATTTTGGAAAATGTGGCGGGGGATGATGGGCCAATGAACGCCACGGCCGAATTGCTATTCCGTGTCGCCAGCTCAACGCCGCCTATGCGGCCGCGATCGACGACGACCGACTGGAGGACTGGCCAGATTTTTTCCTGGACGATTGTCTCTACAAGATCACCTCCGCCGACAATCTGCGCGACGGCAACGAAGCCGGAATCGTCTATGCCGATAGCCGGGCGATGCTGGCCGACAGGGTCCTGGCATTGCGCCGCGCCAATATCTACGAGCGCCAGACCTACCGGCATATTGTCGGCATGCCGTTGCTGACTGGCCAGGACGCCGAAGCCACTACCGCCGAGACACCTTTCATGGTGGTGCGGACGATGCGCGACGGACGCATGGATTTGTTTGTCGCCGGCCGCTATCGTGATCGCCTGCGCGACCAGGATGGCACCCTTCGGTTCGCCCAGCGAATCGTGATCTGCGAACTCATCGCATTTCGATACGCTGGTGGCGATCCCGCTGTAATGAAATTCCGTAATGGTGACGAAAAAGCTGCTGACCTCGTCAACAGCCAGTCCAACGATCGGTGAATTACGCGATCCGCACCACCCCAGCCGCCGCCATCCGCTCAATTTCCTCAGCCGTGTACCCGGCCCGTTCAAGAACCGTCCGCCCATGCTCTCCAAGTCCCGCCGAGAACCCGTTGACCTGCACCCGTCCCTCCGACATCCGGAACGGCGGATTGAGCACCTTGAAGCGGCCGCCCTCGTCCTCAACCTCGGCGAACGCATCGCGATGTGCCAGTTGTGGATCGGCCATCACCTCCCGCACCGTGCGATAGGGTGAGGCAGGCACCCCGTTGGCATCGAACGCCGCCTGGCATTCGGCCGTCGTCAGGGTCGTGGACCAGCTTTCCAGTTCATCGACGAAAGTCCCCCAGTTGTTGCGCCGGTCGGCATAGACGGCGAAGCGCGGGTCCATGATCCACTCCGGATGCCCGGCCGCCTGGCACAGGCTCTGGAACGTCTTCTCGCTGGCGACCGCCGGCATGATGTAGCCGTCCCTGGTGCGCACCGGCCCGAACATCGGCCGCCCCGGCGGAGCAACCGGAAACTGTGCCGTCTGCACCTCGCCAACCATCAGGCTCAGCATCGTCTCCAGCATCGACACATCGATATGCTGCCCCTGCCCGGTCCTCTGCCGCTGCGTCAGCGCCGCCATGATGGCGCCGAACGCGTATGTCCCGCTGACGATATCGGCGATGTAGATGCCGCAGTTGTCCGGTCGCTCCCGCCCCGGCTGGTAGGCGATATGCGCCATGTCGAAGCCCGACGCCGCATGGATCGCCGGCGCGTAGGCCGGCAGCCCCGACGAAGGACCCGTCTGCCCGTACCCCGAGATCGAGCAGTAAATCAGCCCCGGCTGCCGCGTCGCCAGCGTTTCGTAGTCCAGGTTGAAGCGCTTCATCACGCCCGGTCGGAAATTCTCCACCAGGAAGTCGCTCGTTTCCAGCAGCCGGCGAATAACCTCCTGCGCCTCCACCCGCTTGAGGTCGAGCACGATGCTCTGCTTGCCGGCGTTGAGTTGGCCATACGATGTGGAAGCCCCGTTCCGCAGCGGCGGACGCGACCGCATCATGTCGCCCTCGGTGGTTTCGACCTTGATGACCTCGGCGCCCAGGTCCGCCATCATGCGCGTGCAATAAGGACCGGCGATGATGGTCGTGAAATCCACCACCCGCATACCGTCCAGGGGACCTGCCGTCATTGGATCACGCCTCACCGTTTTTGTTCTGGAAAGTTGTAGAGCGCGGATGATGTGGCCTCAAGCGCGGCGAACCCGTCTGCGCGTCGGTGCATGTCGTCGCCCTCACCCGCGACGCTGCGACCGGCTGGGTCCAGTTCTGGTTGAGCTGATATGATCCGACGACGTTGATGATCGGCGACTAGGTGACCACACTGCTTCAGGCCACAAACAAAAGCGGCCCCGAGGTCTCCCCCAAGGCCGCTTTCTCAGCCAAACGCCGACCCAGTTACTTCAGCCAGCCCGCCAGGATCGCCAGCATCAGCAACGCCACGATGTTGGTGATCTTGATCATCGGGTTCACCGCCGGGCCGGCCGTGTCCTTGTACGGGTCGCCCACGGTATCGCCGGTCACCGCCGCCTTGTGCGCGTCGGAGCCCTTTGCCGCCGTGGTTGCCCTCCTCGATATACTTCTTCGCGTTGTCCCAGGCGCCGCCGCCCGAGGTCATGGAGATCGCGACGAACAGCCCCGTCACGATCGTCCCCAGCAGCATCGCCCCCAGCGACGCGAACGCCGCCGCTCGGCCGGCGATGATGTCGATCACGATCCACAGCACGATCGGCGCCCCGATCGGCAGCAGCGACGGCAGGATCATCTCCTTGATCGCCGCCTTGGTCAGCAGGTCGACCGCCTTGCCGTATTCCGGCTTGGCGGTGCCTTCCATGATCCCGGGGATTTCCCGGAACTGCCGGCGCACTTCCACCACCACCGAACCAGCCGCGCGTCCCACCGCCGTCATGCCCATCGCGCCGAACAGGTACGGCAGCATGCCGCCGATGAACAACCCGACCACCACGAACGGGTTCTGCAGCGCGAAATCGACCTTCAAGGTCGGGAAGTAGTGCGACAGGTCCTGCGTATAGGCCGCGAACAGCACCAGCGACGCCAGCCCCGCCGAACCGATCGCATAGCCCTTGGTCACCGCCTTGGTCGTATTGCCAACCGCATCCAGCGCATCGGTCGTGACCCGCACTTCCTTCGGCAGGTCGGCCATCTCGGCGATGCCGCCGGCGTTGTCGGTGACCGGACCATAGGCATCCAGCGCCACGATCATCCCCGCCAGCGACAGCATCGTCGTCGCCGCGACCGCGATCCCGAACAGCCCCGCCACCATGTAGGTGAAGATGATGCCGACGCTGATGACGATCACCGGCAGCGCGGTCGCTTCCATCGAAATCGCCAGCCCCTGGATCACGTTGGTGCCGTGCCCGGTGGTCGAGCTTTGCGCGATCGACCGCACCGGACGGTATTCGGTCGCGGTGTAATACTCGGTGATAACGACAATCAGCCCGGTCACGACCAGGCCGGCCAGGGCGCAGATGAACAGATCGCAACCCGTTCACCGAACCGCCGCCGATCATCACCAGCGGCGTGGCAAAGCCGGTGGTGATCAGGATGATGATGCGCGATGCCGACCACCGACAGCCCGCCGGTGACGATCAGGCCCGTGTACAGCGCCTTCATGATCCCGTTATCCGGACCCAGCTTCACGAAGTAGGTGCCGGCGATGGAGGTCAGGATGCAGATCGCGCAGATGCCCAGCGGCAGCATCAGCAGCGCGTCGCGCGTCGCGCCGGTGAAGAAGATTCCGGCCAGCAGCATCGTAGCGACGATGGTCACGGCATAGGTCTCGAACAGGTCGGCGGCCATGCCGGCGCAGTCACCGACGTTGTCGCCCACGTTGTCGGCGATCACCGCCGGGTTGCGGGGGTCATCCTCGGGGATGCCGGCCTCGACCTTGCCCACCAGGTCGGCGCCCACATCAGCGCCCTTGGTGAAGATGCCGCCGCCCAGCCGGGCGAAGATGGAGATCAGCGATCCGCCGAAGCCCAGCGCGACCATCGCCTCCAGCACTTTGCGCAGCTCGTCAGGTCGGTCATCGGCCGCGCCATAGCCGCCGCGCAGCACGAAATAATAGCCGGCGACACCCAGCAGACCCAGGCCCACCACCAGCATGCCGGTGATCGCACCCGCCTTGAACGCGACATCCAGCCCGGCGGCAAGCCCGCGCCGGGACGCCTGAGCCGTCCGCACATTGGCCCGGACCGACACGTTCATGCCGACGTATCCGGCGGCGGCCGACAGGATGGCGCCGATGGCGAACCCGATCGCCGTATGCATGCCCAGAACCAGGCACAGCAGGACCAGGATGACGACGCCGACGATGCCGATCGTGGTATATTGCCGGTTCAGATAGGCGCGGGCGCCTTCCTGGACGGCCGCCGAGATTTCCTGCATGCGGGCCGTTCCGGCATCCGCGGCAAGAACCTGCCGGCTGGTGATCAGACCATAGACCAGCGCCGCGAGGCCGCAGACTATGATCAGAAGTTGCGCCGCAATCATTAGGGTTTCCCCTCCTCATTGTTTCGTTCAGGCAGGCCGCCGACCGGAACGCTCGCGGCCCCGTGGCCGCGGCGTATGCCAGAAGCAGTGAGCATCCGGCAAATCCGCCATCAACCCTGTAACCATCCGAGGCAGCCACCGTCACGCGGCAGGCACCACGGGCATTCCCAGGCACGAGATAATGGATCAGCGCAGAACTGAAGCCACTTCCTGATCCGTCGGGAAGCGTCCGGTCGCCTTCTTGGAGAAGGCCAGCCGGTCATCGACGGTGATTTCGAAAACCCCGCCACCGCTCTTTTGCAGAACGATCTGGACGGTTGGATCGGCTTTCAAAAGCAGGTCTCGTGCCGCATTCGCCCGCGGCTCATAGCCTCACATGCCGCAGTATTCGATCTCTATCCGCATCTTTTTATCATCCTTCACGTCATTGGCAGCGGTTCCAGCTTGGCAGCGACCGCCCGGATGGGCAAGAAAGACTGTGCATGTGGAGCACGCCATGACCGATCAACGTATCGTCCCCGTTATCCTGTCCGGCGGCTCCGGCACCCGCCTGTGGCCGGTATCGCGGGAAAGCTTCCCCAAGCAGCTCTGGCCGCTGGTGTCGGAGCGGACGATGATGCAGGAAACCGCCCTGCGTGCCGCCGGTCCGGGCTTCACCCCGCCGGTCGTCGTCTGCAATCAGGAGCATCGGTTTCTGATCGCCGAGCAACTGCGCGCCGCGGGTATCACCAACGCCCGCATCGTGCTGGAGCCGGTCGGCCGTAACAGCGCGCCGGCCATCGCCGCCGCCGCCGTGCTGGTGGCGGAAGAAGACCCGGACGCCATCCTGTGGATGATGGCGGCGGACGCCTCGATCGCGGACAACGCGGCCCTGCAGCGTGCGCTTCAGGCCGCCGCCCACGCCGCCCGCGCCGGTTACATCGTAACCTTCGGTATGAAGCCGACAGCGCCGGAGACCGGCTACGGTTATATCGAGATCGGCGAACCCCTGCCGGGAGGCGGACGGCGTGTTCGCCGTGGCCCGGTTCCGGGAAAAGCCCGATGCCGCGACCGCGGCGCGACTTCCTCGCCGACGGACAGCATCTGTGGAACTCCGGCATGTTCGTGTTCACGGCCCGGACCTTGCTGGAGGAACTGGAACGCTACACCCCCGATGTACTGGCGGCCGTCCGCGCAGCCGTTGCCGACCGGAACGCCGACCTGGATTTCATCCGCCTGGGCGTCGAAGCCTTCACCGCCTGTCCGTCAATCAGCATCGACTACGCGGTCGCCGAACAGACCACCCGCGCCGCCGTCGTGCCCGCCGACCTGGGCTGGTCCGACGTCGGAAGCTGGAGCGCCCTGTGGGAACTTGGCGCCAAGGATGCCGACGGCAATGTGGCGCTTGGCGACGTGGTTCTGGAAGCGTCCGAGAACTGCTATGTCCGCAGCGACGGCATGCTCGCCGCCGTGGTCGGGCTGAAGGATGTCGTTGTGGTAGTGACCGAGGATGCGGTGCTCGCCATGCACCGCGGCCAGGCCCAGGACGTAAAGAAGATCGTCGAGCGGCTGAAGGCGGCCGGCCGGCCCGAAGCGGTGGCGCATAACCGCAGCTATCGCCCGTGGGGCTACTACGAAAGCCTGATCCAGGGCGACCGCTTCCAGGTCAAGCGCATCGTCGTGACACCCGGACGGCAATTGTCGCTACAAAGCCACTTCCACCGCGCGGAACACTGGGTCGTCGTTAACGGAACCGCCAGAGTAACGCGTGATGCCGAAACCCTGATCGTGCGGGAGAACGAGAGCGTCTATCTACCGCTAGGTTGCGTCCACCGCCTTGAAAATCCGGGGCGGATCCCGCTCACCCTGATCGAGGTGCAATCAGGCGCCTATCTGGGTGAAGATGATATCGTTCGTCTGGAAGACAAATACGGTCGCGCCTAAGGTAGCAGCGTCCGCGGCAAAGGTAAGGGCTCTGCCCTTAACCTGCAAAGGGGCCGACGGCCCTTTTGATCCCATCACTTCAAGGGGTGAACAGCCATCGGCCCTCAGCTTGCACTACAGCGCACCTCGACGCGCCAGCGGCTCAATGAACTGCGGCTCGGTATCCCAAGGGAACAGGATCCAGGTATCTTGCGACACCTCGGTAACAAAACTGTCCACCGCCGGACGCCCGGCCGGTTTGGCGTAGACGCAGGCAAAATGAGCCTTCGGCAGCAAGCCGCGGACAACGCGTGCGGTGGTGCCCGAATCGACAAGGTCGTCCACGATCAGGAACCCGTCGCCGTCGCCGGCCGCCACCGGCGCCTTGGTCACCAAAGGCTCGCCGCGGGTCTCGTCCTGGTAGGTGACGACACAAACACTTTCCACCAGCCGCAGATCGAGCTCCCGGGCAACGATCGCCGCGGGGATCAAGCCGCCGCGGCTGATCGCGACAATGCCGTTGAACGGACCCAACCCCATCAGCCGCCACGCCAACGCCCGGGCATCACGATGAAGCTGATCCCAGGTGACAGTATAATAGTGGGTTGCCATAGGCGCTTTTCCACGCAAACCGCCCTTCGGTGCAAGAGGGTTTCAATCCTTCCCTCTCCCGGCCGGTTCGCAAAATCGACATAGTGACATTTTAGTCCACACCGTATTTGATGCCTGAATGGACGGCCCCGCAACCCTGCCGAAAGCCAACGATACTGCCCCCTTGCGCCTGGTCACGCCGGAGCGCCCGTTCGCACCCGTCATATTCACTTCCGCGCACTCCGGACGTGTCTATTCGGCCGACCTGATGTCGGGTGTCCGACTGTGTCCGCTCAATCTCCGGCGCAGTGAGGACAGCTTCGTCGATGAGTTGTTCAGCGCCGCCCCGGCAAACGGCGCCACCCTCCTGGCAGCCAATTTCCCCCGCGCATTCTGCGATGCGAACCGCGAACCGTGGGAGCTTGACTCCAACATGTTCATCGAACGGCTGCCCGATTGGGTCAACACCACAAGCGCCCGGGTCAGCGCCGGACTCGGCACCATCGCCAAGGTCGTCGCCTCCGGAGAACTGATATATGCAACGAAACTTCCGTTCGCAGAGGCCGAGCGGCGGATCTACACATACTGGCGCCCCTTCCATGACACGCTGGCGCGCCTCATCGATGACATCAAGGATCGTTTCGGTTACTGCCTGCTGATCGACTGCCACTCCATGCCCTCCAACGGACAAAGCAAGCGGTCCAGCGGTCGTCCAATCGATTTCGTCCTGGGCGACCTTCATGGTTCGGCCTGTGCATCCCGCGTCACCCGAGCCGCGGAAGCCTTGCTCAGCGGCAAAGGCTATCTGGTCCGCCGCAACGACCCGTATGCCGGCGGCTTTATCACCCGCCATTACGGCCGGCCGGCGGACGACGTCCACGTGCTGCAAATCGAAATCGCCCGCGCCCTGTATATGGACGAGACTCTGATCGAACGTTTGCCCAGCTTTCCGGCAATCCAGCGGCAGATCTCCGACCTGGTGGCAGCTCTGACGTCGCAGGTTCATGATCTGATCGGTTAGCATCTTTGGCTTCAGTTCGGGTCCCGCCCAGAGGCACGCCGGTGGCCTATTCGGTTGCCCCAGCGACATTTCCCCGTACCGGCAAGAAAATCAGCGATTTGGATTGCCAGCGAAGGCGCGGCCGACATTTGCGCCGCGACGATCGCGGCGAACTACAGCGTTGGGCCTGGACTTGCCAGCCCCACTGTCTCACACATGTCGGTCCCGGACCAATCACGCCGCATCCAGGTCGACCTTGGTAGACAATGCTGGGTTCTGCCCCACGGCTAACATGACCCCAAGGAATGTCTTGTGTTGCAACTGCGGCAAATGGCTAGGATCACACAAGCCATCCACCCCTGATGAACGTCCTTGAGCACCATGGTAGGAACATTACATGAACGAGATCGTCGTTACCCAGGCCGGCCCTGTACTGGAAATCCTGTTCAACCGGCCCGAGAAAAAGAACGCATTGACCCAGGCGATGTACCAGGCGGTGGTGGCCGCGTTTCACCGTGCCGACGAAGACCCGGCCATTCGCGTGGTGCTGCTGAGCGGCGCCGGCGACACATTCACTTCCGGCAACGACATCAGGGACTTCCAGTCCCGCGCGGAAACGAATGAGCCAACCCACGCCTCGCCGTTCCTGACCGCCTTGTCGTCCCTCGCCAAGCCATTGATCGCCGCTGTCAACGGCGCGGCCATCGGTGTCGGCACCACAATGCTCGCCCACGCCGACCTCGTTATCGCGACGCGATCAGCACGCTTCGTGATGCCGTTCACCAGCCTCGGCCTCGTCCCTGAAGCCGCCAGCTCCCTTCTGTTCCCCCGCCTGCTCGGGCATCAAAGAGCCAGCGCGCTTCTGCTTCTCGGTGAGGCAATGGATGCCGAAACCGCGCGCGAATGGGGCTTTGTCAATTAGGTCGTCGATGAGGAAGATCTCATGCCGACCGCCCGAGGCATCGCCGTCAGGCTCGCCGCCTTGCCGCCGCAGGCCGTGCGCCAGACCAAAGACCTGATGAAGAATGGCAAAACCGACGTGCCCGGACGCATCGCCCAGGAACTGGTGCTGTTTCGTGAACGCTTACGCTCTGCCGAGGCAGCCGAGGCATTCCAGGCCTTCGTCGAAAAGCGCAAGCCCGATTTCTCCAGGTTCACCTGACCTTCACCCTGGCGCTGTTTTTGCTTCCCCCCGCATCGATCCAACAATGAGGCAGGCATGAAGATCGGCGTTTTCATCCCCATCGGCAACAACGGCTGGCTGATCTCGGAGAACGCGCCGCAATACTGGCCCAGCTTCGCAATGAACAAGCAGATCACCCTGACGGCGGAGCGCTACGGCCTGGATTTCGTCCTGTCGATGATCAAGCTGCGCGGCTTCGGCGGCAAGACCGAGTTCTGGGACCACAACCTGGAATCCTTCACCCTGATGGCTGGCCTCGCCGCCGTCACCACCCGCATCAAGCTGTTCGCCACCTGCCCCACCCTGGCCATCCCGCCGGCCATCGCCGCGCGCATGGCATCGACGATCGATTCCATCTCCGACGGCCGTTTCGGCCTGAACCTGATCACTGGCTGGCAGAAACCGGAATACTCCCAGATGGGCCTGTGGCCCGGTGACGCGTATTTCGCCCACCGCTACGAATATGTTTCAGAATACATTCAGATCATGCGGGAGCTCTGGGAAACCGGACGATCGGACCACAAGGGAAAATTCTTCCAGATGGAGGACTGCCGGCTCAGCCCCCGTCCGCAGGTCGACATGAAGATCATCTGCGCCGGCCAGAGCGATGCCGGCATGGCATTCTCCGCCCAGTATGCCGACTACAATTTCTGCTTCGGCAAAGGCGTCAATACGCCCGTCGCCTTCGCGCCGACCGTGGCCAAGCTGATCGCCGCCACCGGCAAAACCGGCCGCGACGTGCGTGCCTATGCCCTGTTCATGATCATCGCCGACGAAACCGACGAAGCCGCGCGGGCAAAGTGGGAATTCTACAAGGCCGGCACCGACCAGCAGGCGGTTGCCTGGCTGATGCAGCAATCCGACGCGGACAAGTCCTCTGGCGGCGATACCAATGTGCGGCAGATGGTTGATCCGGTCTCGGTTGTGAACATCAACATGGGTACGCTGGTTGGCTCGTATGAGACCGTCGCCCAACTGCTGGATGAGGTCGCCACCGTGCCGGGATGCGACGGCGTCCTGCTGACCTTTGACGACTTCATCAAGGGCACCGAGGATTTCGGCGCCCGCATTCAACCTTTGATGACATCACGCCAAGACCTGGAGGCCGCTGCCCAATGAACGCCCCCGTCCCCACCGGCTACACCGCGCCCGATGCTCGCTCCGAAAGCATCACCCTCCCGGCCCGGCCGGAGCCACTGCGACTGAAACCCAGTGAAACCGCGGTCATCGTGGTCGACATGCAAAATGCCTATGCGTCAGTCGGCGGCTACATCGATATTGCCGGTTTCGACGTCTCCGGCGCGCCTGCCGCGATCGCCAAGACCAAGATGGTGCTCGATGCGGCACGGGCGGCAGGCGTCACCGTCATCTTCTTCCAGAACGGCTGGGATAAGGAGTACCGGGAGGCTGGGACCACTGGTTCCCCCAACTGGCATAAATCCAACGCCCTCAAGACCATGCGTGCCAGGCCCGAACTCGCGGGCACCTTCCTGGCGAAGGGCACCTGGGACTACGCGATTGTCGATGAACTGACACCCCAGCCAGGCGACATTGTGGTTCCTAAGACCCGCTACAGCGGGTTCTTCAACACCAACATCGACAGCATGTTGCGCGCCCGCGGCATCCGCAATCTTGTCTTCACCGGCATCGCGACCAACGTCTGTGTCGAATCGTCGTTACGTGACGCGTTTCATCTCGAATACTTCGCCGTCGTCCTGGAAGACGCGACAAACCACGCCGGCCCCGACTTTGTGCAGCAGGCCGCCCTTTATAACATCGAGAAATTCTTCGGCTGGGTCTCAACCACCGCCGATTTCTGCGGCGCCATCGGCCAGGCCGCCCCCACCTCCAGCACCTGAGGAAAGCCCATGCCCAAGTCCATTGTCCTGCCGCCCGGCACCAGCACCCCGATCGCTCCGTTCTCACCCGGCACGATGGCGGATGGCGTCGTCTATGTCTCCGGCACGTTGCCGTTCGACAAGGACAACAACGTCGTCCATGTCGGCGATGCGGCAGCCCAGACCCGGCATGTGCTGGAAATCATCAAGTCGGTCATCGAAACCGCCGGCGGAACCATGGAGGACGTGACGTTCAACTCCATCTTCATCCGCGACTGGGCAGACTATGCGGCATTGAACAAGGTCTATGCAGAATATTTCCCCGGCGACAAACCAGCCCGCTTCTGCGTCCAGTGCGGCCTGGTCAAACCCGACGCCCTGGTCGAAATCGCCACCATTGCGCATGTGGGAAAGAAATAGCCGCCGGTGTATCATGAAATCCACGGCCGTTCGGACCCGGACGCGCCGACCGTGTTGCTGTCGTCCGGCCTTGGCGGTTCGGCGCATTACTGGGCGCCGCAGATCCCGGCACTGGCTGCTCATTTCCGAGTTATCGCCTATGACCAGACCGGCACCGGGCGCAGCCCCGGCCCGGTGGCGGACGGCTATGCCGTCGCCGACATGGCCGCCGAACTTCTGGCCATGCTCGACGAACTGAGCGTGACAAAGGCCCATTTTATCGGCCATGCGCTGGGTGGCCTGATCGGGCTGCAACTCACGCTTGACCGGCCGGAACTGGTCGACCGGATGGTGCTGGTCAACGCCTGGGCGAAGACGCATCCGCACACGCTCCGCTGCTTCACCGCGCGGAAGAACCTGCTGCTTAACACTGGCATCGAGGCCTATGTTGCCGCCCAGCCGCTGTTCCTGTACCCGGCCGCGTGGCTGGCAAGCCGGCAGGACTGGCTGGCGGAACAGGATGCCGCGGGCGTCGAACACTTCCCCTCAACCCAGACGGTGCTGCGTCGCATCGGCGCGGTCGAGTCGTTCGATTTGTCCAAGCGCATCACCAGCATTACCGCGACGACCTTGGTCATCGCCACACGCGACGATATCCTGGTCCCCTGCGTCTGTTCCGCAGAACTGGTCGAAGCGTTGCCGCATGGCCACCTGTTACTTCTCGACCAGGGCGGCCATGCCTGCAATATCACCGATCCGGCGGGGTTCAACGGGCAGGTTGGTGCGTTCCTGCTGGACCACTGAAGATTTAGTCAGCCTCTGCCGCCGCCCCATGAACATCCATTACGACCGGATGGAATTCCGCATAGCGCGCGCAGTAGAACAGGATGCCCGCTACCGCCAGGTACGACAACGCCAGCGTCGGTGACTGGCCAAAGCCCAGTCCGTCCGCCCCATGGATGAAGCCGAAGAACGTCAGGATCGCACCCGGCCACGGCAAAGCACGCGGCTTTCTCGAAGGCGCGATCGATGATGTAAACCGTGACCGCGCCCAGGATGATGCCGGCCAGGGTCGCACCGCCGCCAAGCGCTGCCAGTCCGTCATAGAGCACGCCGACCTGGGCCAGCTTGGCTGCTCCGACAGCGGCGGCAGTTGGTGCCGGCGGCGCCGAGCGCGCCGTCGATCATCGTCTTGCCCCATTCGGCGATCTGCGGCAGCAGCGCCAGAACGATCGCGGGCGCGTGCCGGTGCGGCGATTCCTGGAACGCCTGCGATCCGATCAGCATGCCGATATACAGCAGGATCGGCAGGATCGCGACGACCGGGATCATCGCGCTGATCACCGCGACGATACCGAACCAGGTCAGCACCAGGATGATCATGCCGGTGACCGCCGAATAGCCGATCCGCCCGCCCATCGCCTTCCAGCCGGGATGACCGATATAGACCGCGTTGATGAACGGATTGCCCATCAGGCAGCCGATCAGGCTGATCACGCCGTCCGCGGTGAGCACGCTGGTCGTCGGGAAGCTGTCGCCGGCGGCGGAGGCGCTTTCGACGTTATCCAGCGCCTCGATCAGGTCGTACATGCCGAACGGGATGGCCGTCACCAGGATCACGCCCAGGTACTTGAAGCCGTCGAAGGTATAGTCGAATGCCGGCATCGGCACCGAGAAGCCGAAATTCGACACCGATGCACCAAGATTTGCCAGGCTGAGATCGCCGTAGCCAAGACCGAGGGCGGTCGAGCCCCAGGCGATGACGGTGCCGACGAAGATCGCCACCAGGCCGCCGGGAACATCACGGAAGTAGCGCACGCCGCCAAACCAGTTCGCCAGGATGACCGCGAAGCACACCACGCCGATCACCGGCGTGGTGAACACCTGCGCCGCCGGGCGCATGGAGATGAAGGTGATCGAGATGCCCGCCAGCGATCCCAGCAGGGCGGCCCGCGGCGTGATCTTCCGGATATACGGTCCGATGAAGCCGCCGGCCATGAGCAGGAAGCTCTGGATGAACACCCAGGTCAGGCCCGCTTCCCACGCCTGAACCGGATCATTGGTCGCCAGCTTGATCGGCAGCATCACCACGAACGTAACCACGAACATATGTGGGACGCTGATGCCGGACGGCAGCGCGCAGACATCGGTGCGGCCGGTCTTGCGTGCCAGATTCCAGGCCAGGAACGCGTAATATCCGGTGCTGAGGCACAGCATCAGTCCCAGTGCGGGCAGGATGCGGCCGAACACCAGCGCGTCGGGCATTTGCAGCACGAACCGCAGCAGCCCGGTCAGCACCAGAACGTTAACCAGGATGTTGGTGCCAAAGCCAAACAAGGCATTCCAGTCGCCCGGCACCCAGAACTTTGGCCGGAAACCGACTGCTGCATTCCCGCTCATTCTGCCGCTCCTTTCATCAATGTTGATGCTCGTCGAGCGCCTCGATGATAGCGGCTGAAGGCGCGACCCAGCCGAAAATGCCGCCTTGCGCGGCAATCATGCGCAGCCCCATCTCGTGGAACTCAGGGAAGTAGGAGCCGCAGCAGTCGGCGACGACCAGGCAGTCGTAGCCACGGTCGTTGGCCTCGCGGACCGTGGTGTTGACGCAGACTTCCGTGGTGACGCCGGTCACCACAAGCTGCTGGATGCCGCGGTTCTGCAGGATGGCGTGCAGGTCGGTGGCGAAGAACGCACCTTTGCCGGGCTTGTCGATCACCGGCTCCCCGGCGGCGGGATAGAGTTCGGGGATGATGTCGTGGCCGGGCTCGCCGCGCACCAGGATGCGGCCCATCGGGCCGGGATCACCGATGCAGGTGGCGCTGCGGCCGCGGATTTTCTTTGCCGGCGGCAGGTCGGCAAGGTCGGGGCGGTGGCCCTCCCGGGTGTGGATCACCAGGCCGCCCGCCGCGCGCCACGCCGCCAGCAGAGCCTTGTTGGGCTCGATGGTGCGGCGCAGTTGCGAGACGTCGTTGCCGAGCATTTCGCCGAAGCCGCCGGGTTCGAGGAAGTCGCGCTGCATGTCGATGATCAGCAGCGCTGCTGTCCCAGGTCCAGGCTGTATTCGTAGGGTTTTGCCTCGATCAGCATGCCCGCTCCCCAGCGCGATATTAATAAGCGTCCAGAATGCAAATTTAGGGCCATGCACAATGGCAACCGGCACGGCCATCGACGCCGGCCGACGGCTGAGGCACCATCTGGTCCATGCATTTCGACCTGAAACTGTGGCGCATGACGGCTGGTCTGCGCGGGCCGCATCGCCCTCTCCGCCGGTCTGGGCCTGCTGGCGCTGGCGGTCGGGATCGCCCGCTTTGCGTTTCTCGGGCGCTTTCTGGCCGGCGTGTTCCGCGGCGAGATGCTGGTCGCGCCGTTGCTCGCGCCGCCGGCGCGATCCTGCTGCGGGCGTGGCTGGATCATCAGCGCACGATGATCGCCCATCGCACCGCACGCGCAGGTGCAGGAAAGCGCTGCGCGGCCGGTTGTTCGACAAGATCGTCGCCCTCGGCCCGGCGTGGTTCGGGGCGGAGCGTACCGGCGGCGTGATGCTGTCCATGGTCGATGGCGTCGAGCAGCTTCAGTCCTTCTTCGGACAGTATCTGCCGCAGGTGACGATCGCGGTCTGCGCGCCGCTGGCGATCTTCGCGTTCATCGCCTGGTGGGACGTGCCGGTCGCCACCGTGATGCTGGCCGCCGCGCTGTTCACGCTTGATCCTGCCGGCGACGGTCCATCGCAAGACCGAAAAGGCGTCGCGCGCTCGGCAGTCCGCCTTCAAGTCGTTTGGTGAAGAATTTCTCGATGCCGTCCAGGGCCTGCCGACCCTGAAGGCGTTCGGGCAGAGCGCGGCCTACGGACGGATGCTGGCAGACAAAGGCCCGCGCGCTGTCAGACAGCACATTCTGGGTGTTGTCGCTGAACGTGCTGACACGCGGGTTCACCGACCTTGGGACTGCCTTAGGATCCGCCGCGGCATTGGCGCTCGGCGCGTGGCGGGTTCAGCACGGGGAGATGAGCCTGGAGGCGCTGCTGATCGTGCTGATGGCCGGCACCGAGATTTTCCGACCGCTGCGCGATCTGCGCGGCGTGCTGCACCAAGGGTTGAACGGACAGGCGGCGGCGACTGGGATCAATGCGCTGCTGGACACCCCGGTCGGCGCGGCGACCGGCGTGCCCGTGGTGCCCATCGACCCCGGAGATCGCGTTCGACCGCGTTGCGTTTGCTTATCCCGGCGGTCGCCGTGCGGCCCATACCGGGCTGACGTTCCGGATCGGCGCCGGCGAGCGCGTCGGCATCGTCGGACCCAGCGGCGCCGGCAAGTCCACCATCGTGCGGCTGCTGTCGCGGCTGTATGAACCACAGACCGGGACCATCCGCATCGGCGGCCACGACTTGCGTGAGCTCGACCCGGCCCAGGTCCGCGGGATGATCGCCGTCGTATCGCAGGACACCTATCTGTTTCATGGGACGGTCGAGGAGAATCTGCGGCTGGGTTGCCCTGATGCAACTGAGGCCGAAGTCGTGGCGGCGGCGACCGCCGCCAATGCCCATGGCTTTATCTCCGCGCTGCCTGACGGCTACAGGACGGTGATCGGCGAGCGTGGCACCAGCCTGTCGGGCGGTCAGCGGCAGCGGTTGGCGATCGCCCGGGCGTTGCTGCGGGACTCGCCGATTTTGATCCTGGATGAGGCGTTGTCATCCGTCGATACCGAGAACGAGGCAATCATTCAGCAGGCTTTGGACCGGTTGATGGCGGGCCGCACGACGTTGATCCTGGCACATCGGCTGTCCAGCGTGATCGGCGCCGATCGTATCCTGGTCCTGAACGATGGGGCGGTGGTGCAGTCTGGGCACCATCGGGACCTGATCCGGCAGGACGGCCCCTACCGTGACCTGATGGGGCCTCAGCTTGCTGAACGCGACGGCGTGGTTGGACCGCTGCTGAAGGCTGAGGCCGCGCGGCCAGATGTCGTGTCGACAGGAGCGGTTGTCGCCAGCTTGTCCGAGGACGCGGCTCAGGTGTCCTGGCCGGCGACGATCCGGACATTGATGCGCGTGGTGCGGCCTTATCGCGGGCAATTGGCGGTTACCGTGCTGACCGGCATCGGTCGCGTCGTCGCGTTTATCGGTGTCAGCGTGCTCGGCGCGCTGGTGCTGGGGGCAGTCCGCAATGGGGCGCCGACGGCGACCTTGGTCGACGGCGCTGCTGGTCACCGCGCCGCTTGCCGGATTGCTTCATTGGCTGGAGTCATGGATCGCCCATGCCATGGCGTACGCGCTGCTGGCCGATATGCGGATCGATCTGTTCCGCAAGCTCGATGCGCTCGCACCGGCCTATCTGCTGCGCCGGCGGTCGGGGGATCTGGTTGCGCTGGCGACGCAGGATGTCGAGACCGTCGAGTATTTCTTTGCCCATACGATTGCCCCAGCGATCGTCGCCGTACTGGTGCCGGTTACAGTCCTGTTGGCGATGGGCTGGATCGCTTGGCCACTGGCTTTGGTGTTGTCGCCGTTCCTGCTGTACGCCGGGACCTCGCCGTTGCTCGGGCGCCGGCGGATCGACGCGTTGGGGTCGGCAGCTCGCGGGGCGCTCGGAATGATGGGGGCGTTCTCGACCGAGACCATTCAGGGGCTCGCCGAACTGGTCATGTTCGGCGCGACGGAGCGGCGCCGTGACGGGTTCATGGCAGCGGTGCGCACATATCAGCGGCTGCGACTGTCGTTGCTGGAGGACTTGTCGTTTCAGGCCGTTGCCTTGGATGCGGTGACCGGGCTTGGTGGGTTGGCGGTGGCGGCGGTGGGGGCAGTGCTGGTGGCCCGTGGGTTGGTCGCGCCGGCGATGCTGCCGTTGCTGGTGCTGATCTCGGTGGCCGCGTTCCTGCCGGTTTCCGAGATCGCGCAGGTCGGGCGGCAGCTCGCGGACACCATTGCGTCGACCCGGCGGCTGGCTGTGGTGCATTCCGAACCGGTGCTGATCAGCGATGGGCCTCGGGAGCCGACCGGGGGATCGGGGGTGCGGTTCGACGGGGTTGGGTTCACATATCCCGGACGGTCGATCGCTGCGCTGACAGACATGTCGTTCGTCGTGCCGGCTGGGGCGACGGTGGCGCTGGTTGGGCCTTCAGGCGCTGGCAAGACGACGGTTGCAAACTTGTTGCTGCGGTTCTGGGATCCCCAAAGCGGGGTGATCCAGCTGGATGGGATCGATTTGCGCGAACTGACGCTGGACGGGTTGCGCGGCCGCATCGCGTTGGTGGCGCAGGATACGTATCTGTTCAACGACACTTTGGAAGCGAATGTCCGGCTGGCTCGGCCCGATGCATCGGCGGAACAGGTTACGATGGCGCTGGACCGGGCCGCTTTGGGGGGATTTGTTGCCGGACTGCCGGACGGGCTGACAACCCGGGTGGGCGAACGGGGCGTACAGCTTTCCGGGGGGCAGCGGCAACGGATTGCTATTGCACGGGCATTTTTGAAGGACGCGCCGTTGCTTATCCTGGATGAGGCGACCTCGCATCTGGATACGATCAGCGAGCAAGCGGTGCGCGGGGCCCTGGATGCGCTGATGGTGAACCGGACTACGATCGTGATCGCGCATCGGTTGTCGACCATACGCGCGGCTGACCTGATCCTGGTGCTGCGGGATGGGAGGGTAGTTGAGGCAGGGCGGCATGATGCGCTGCTGGCTCAGGGCGGATTTTATGCGCGGTTGGTAGACCATCAGATGGCCGGGGTCGCGGCTTAGCCTTGGGGTTCGATCCGCTGGAATACCAGATCGTCGCCGGTTCGGACGCACCGGTCCGGTCCTGTGCGTACGGACGATCGCTGCGATTGTTCGATTGCAAACGTCGCTGCCGCATCTCTACCTACTTGTTCCCGTGCTGGATGACGACAGGAATTGCTGGGTATCGCAGGACGAAATCGAGAAACTGCTGCGGCACGGTCACGGTTGGTGGTCGAAGCACCCCATCCGCCCGTCTGTTGCCCTGATCCTCGGTCCGGTCCGCGGCTTGCACGGGAAGCGCTGGGCCGCTTGGCGTCGCTCGGTCGGGCGGTAAACGGCGTTGCAGTCGATGCTGATGCAGACGGGGCGGGCACGCCGATCGAAGAACAGTCCAGTTGGACGAGTATATGCAGCACCATATCCTCCTACAGCTTCTCCGGGATGCGGGCTCTGCCACGGGACGCGCGGAAGTCGTCAAACGTGTCGATCCTAAACATCTGCCGCCATTCGAACGCTCGGTTTTCGCTTTGGCCCGTCCGAAAACGGTCATCCCCACAACCCCGGACTGGACTGGAATGGACAATTGTCGCACTCTCTGGAGGCAAGCTGCGTTCATGAGTGCGTGTTGGGCTTGGTCGCACTGGAACGCCAGCCAAGCGACGCCAGGTGGTAGCGGTCGTCTATGATCTCATGACGATCATTCGATTTGGTAACGGTATTGTGGGTTTCGATATCGGCTCGTTCCGGATATATCGCTATTGGGCCGGTAGCTCAGCGTTAGAGCACACGCTTGATAAGCGTGAGGTCGGACGGTTCAAGTCCTCCCCGGCCCACCAAATTCTGTCGATACGGTTGCGGGTGCATACAGGCAGTCACCAAGGTGTATCCCTTGATCGGGATTCAATCCGACCTCCCTGCCACGGGATGACGCTGTTCAGAAGTGATGTTGATTGCTCGGCATGATCAGGCCTTAATCGGCGTTGGAAAAAGTCGTCACGATGGTTGGCACGGAACGGTTGGTCGGCGTCAGACGAGCCGTGAAGCCGCAGCTGCTGGTCGGCTGGAGACGAATTACGATGTTAAATCGACGAGACGGAGCACCCGCCTTTGGTTTCGAAATAACGGGACCCAGCTGGACTTGCACAAACGCTCTATAACATCGCACGCACTGACCGTTTATATATTGAAGACGGATGAACACGCGATTTATGCCAATAGAGTATTGACGCCAGACTTCCTTGGTCCAACCAGGAGAACAAGCAATAGGTGCGGTGGAGACGCGGAATAAAGAAAGGTCGTTTCGATATGCTTTGATTCCTCAAGCTCGATTTTATTTCGTTCGCAATGGTATCAATATTTTCTCGATTAACACATCAACTTAAAGCAGAGTTGCTGTGTGACCAAGATCACAGCAATCCATCCGAGCCGCAGGATAAACCCTGACCCGAACGAAGCGGGCTTCGCATGAAGACCGGATCACGGAGATCTTGGCCTTCATTGAACGATGTAAGCTCTGCCTTCGCTCTTTCCCGGCGCAACTTGGTCTGCATCGGCCGACGCGCGTCTTGCGTGACTTGCCAAAAGTGAGCATAAGAATCAACGACCGCAAATTTTCAGCAATGGGGAGCTGTGGAATATCGATTTCGGCCGTTATCCTTGAAGATGGATTTCAATAGCATTCGCAACTCATCGGAAATGACCGCTCGACCGGGTCGTTATCTGAATACTCGGAAATTCGCCCCGGCTGCGTAGTTCGTGGACGTGCTGAGATGGCAAACCCCGGTGATGAACCAGTGTAAGGGGAGTAGTGCATACTCTATATTCTTAAGTAACACCCATATTCACCTTTGCTTGCAGAATGTATTGGATCTCTTGCTTTGGATTAAAGGCAGGGCGGTGTTCCACACGTGTCAGCGAAATCCAGACCTTTCGACAAGGAGAGTTATCATGCAAAAGATGGGATTGGTACTTCAGGGTGGCGGAGCCCTGGGCGCTTACGAAGCGGGCGCCGTAACGCGGCTCATCGAACGAAAATGGCAACCCGTTGCCGTCGCCGGCGTCTCGATCGGGGCCATCAATACCGCGGCGATTGCCGGTGCCAAAAATGGCGACATTCCGGCCAGTTTGAAACGCCTTTGGGACGCGATTACGCTCAGACCCAACCCGTTCTGGCCCGATGACCAGCAGGCGCTCTTCTCCATGTTTGGCAATCCGCGATTTTATCAGATGCGGACCGATTTTATGAACATGCTACAGTGGACGTCCCTATGCGATGTATCGCCGATGCGAAAGACACTCGAAACGCTTCTTGACTTCAACCAGATTAACAATGCGGATCACATCCGCTGCTCCGTCACGGCCACCAATGTGGCGACGGGCGCCCAGGTTTCCTTTTCCAATCACGTCACCGACCCTCATGCGTCGCATCGGGTGACCCCGAAGGTGAAGAAGAGAACACTCACCCCAGACCATATCCTGGCGAGCGGCAGCCTTCCGCCCGGCTTCCCCTGGACGGAGATCGATGGTGTCAAATACTGGGATGGTGGCCTGTTCGACAATACGCCCATTGAAGCCTTGCTCGATCTGCTCGAAGAGGACGAAATCAAATCGATGCCGATTTTTGTCATCGATCTGTTTCCGACGCACGGGGGTATACCGAGCACGTTGCCGGAAGTGCGGGGGCGGATGATGGAGCTCGCCTACGAGAACCGCTTCTGGGCCCAGGACCAGGATCCTCTGGCAGGAGAGGGTTCACAGGCAAGACTGGCCCCGTTTGCCGCGATGCTCGAAGCGCTTGAGGAACACCTTCCGAAGAATAGCCCGATCAGGGAGACGGAACAGTTCCAGCGGTTCAGCCGACTTCGCGCGCTCAAGAATTTGCATGTCATTTCGGCCGGGCATTTCGGAATGACCGGCGGTGCAGATTTCTCGGCCTATGGGATCACGCAACAATTTAAGATAGGTTATAATGCGGTCGACCACTATTTTGCGGAACAACACGACCTTAAGAAGATCACGCATCTGAACAAAGTGGCTAACCTTTCTGCTGCATAATGGGTCAGCCGTTGTGCAAGCATTACTGACGTCAGAGCGCTGATCCCCTGCCGCCGCCGATGATCGACAGCGCCCTGCGGCGGTCGGGCGTATCTTCCTGCTCCGGAAACGCTTCGAGCAACGACCGCAGCGTTGATGCACGGGCGGTCGTATCGGCAGCGTCACCTGCCAAATCGAACACGTCGCAGGCGATGCGCAGTTGCCAACCGAGCAATCGATGGTCCTGCGCCACCTTCATCGCCTGGTCGAGCGTCACGCGCGCCGCGTCAACCTTGCCGTGCCTGCGCAGCATGCGTGCCTCAATTCGCAGCAACTCCGGCAGGCACCAAAGCTCCTGCCGACGCTCCGCTTCGACGGCGGCCTCGCGGGCGCGCTGGATGCCTTCCTCGACGTGGCCGGCGCTGTACAGGCCGTACGCGACGATGGCGGCAAAGAGCGGCTGGTAGAGTGCCGCCCCGGCCCTTTCGAAGTCTCGCCAAGCCTGTTCCAGCAGAACCGGGGCATCAGGGTCACCCAGTCTGGCGAGCGCCCAGCCCTTGTAGGCCTCGGCATAGGCATGCCAGAGATGCAGGTGGTTATCGTTGGCGAGGCTTAGAAGCTGAGCGGCAAGCCGCAGCGTCTCGCCGATGTCGCCACGCAGCATTGCCACCAGGCAGGCGCCGTAGCCTAGCACGTAAGCCAGTGACTGAACGTGGCCGAACGCGACTGCCTCCTCAAGGTTGGACAGGCTCAGGCGCCATGCCCGCGATGGCCATCCCTGCAGCCACAGTATGGTGGAGAGGATTGCGTTCGCGGCCAGGCGGGGATTCTGGCCGAACTGAAGGCCCAGATCCCGATGTCGGCCGGCATTGGTACTCCGCCAGGACCAGCTCCAGCTCTGCCCTGCCGCCGTCCTGGTTGCCCAGTACATGCAGCGTCAGCCCGCGCACGCGGTGTCCGACGATGCTAACCCCATCGTCCCCGATGCGTTCGCCGATCTCGACGATGCGCCTACTGAAATCAAGTGCACCTAGGACATCGCCGAGCGAGCAATGAGCGGCCCAAAGGCCGTATAGCGCGCGGGCGAGTTGGCCATCGTCGCCATGCTGCTCGGCCAATGTGCGCACGCGCTTCCACGCGGCAATCGTTTCTGGCGCAGCATAACCTTGAGTCGCGATCAGCGGCACGCCCATCTCGGCTTCAAGTAGTAGTTCCCAGGACAGCCGCTTGGCGGGATCGGTCACCAGCGGGGCGATCCGCAGACCCTGGCGAAGATGCGCGATCGCCTCGATGTTCGCAGAGCGCCGGGCGGCGTTGCGTCCGGCCTTCAGCCAGCATGGGATCGCAGCTTCGGCCTGTCCGGCTTCGGTGTAGTGATGGGCCAGCAGGTCCGGCTGCCGCTCGGCGGTCTCGGGCGACAGCTCGATCAGCATAGCAGCACACTGGGCATGCAGCTTCTGCCGTTGCGTCAGGACCAGCGTGCCATAGGCGGCGTCCTGGATCAGGGCGTGCTTGAAGACATAGGTCGGGTGCTGCGCCGCGCCGCGTTCATGCACCACCTCCGCCCGTAGCAGCTCCTCGATGGCGGCGGTCAGATCGGCCCCCTTCAGGGACGTGATCGCGGAGAGATGGGCGTAGGCGAATTCCCGCCCGATCACGGCACCAATCTGCGCCAGCTCCTTCGCGGAGGCATGGCGGTCAAGCCGTGCGAGCAGACTGTCGTGCAGGGTTGCGGGGATTGCCAGAGTGGTCAGCGGGTTGACCAACTCGTAGCAACCATCGCGCTCGCGCACCACGCCAAGCTCCAGAATCGTTTTCACCAACTCTTCGACAAACAGCGGTACGCCGTCGGTCTTGGTGGAGAATCAGCTCGACGAGTTCGTGCGGTAGTGGCACGCCGCCGGCGACGCGATCGATGATGAGCAGCGCCTGCCGGCGCGACAGGCCGCTGAGGGTCAGGGTCGTGACGTGCGGCAAGCCGGCCCAGTCGGCCTTGAAACCTGGCCTGGAGGTGACCAGCAGCATCACGGGCGCTGCCTGAATGTTCATGACGATGCTGGTGACCAGATCGTATGTCGTCGGATCGATCCAGTGCACATCTTCAAGCAGGATCAGTACCGGCTTTCGCGCGGCCAACGCCAGCAGATGATCGCGCAGCACTTGCAATGTACGTCGCTTGCGAGTTTCGGGCGCGGAATCGAGGGCTACGTAGCCGGCGCCGAGCGGGATCGAAAGCAGATCTGCCAAAGGCGGCACTTGGTCTGCCAGGGCGACGTCCGCCTGCGCGACCAGCGCCTCCAGCTTTGCCAGCCGTAGTGCGGGCGGATCTGTGGTCTTGATGTCGGCGGCGAACTGAAGTTGTGCAATGACCGGGTAGAGCGCGCTGTTGCGGTGGAACGGCGAGCATTGGTAGCGGATGGCCAAGTGTGGCTCGTCTGCGATGCGGCCGCGCAATGTCTGGGCGATCCGGGACTTGCCGATGCCTGCATCGCCCAAAAGCACCACCACCTGCCCCTCGCGGGAGCGAGCCAACTCCCAGCGCTCGTATAGCAACGCGATCTCTGAACTCGCGCCCGATGATTGGTGACAGGACTCGATTTTGCGCCACTTCGAAGCGGGTGCCGCCGGTGCGCTCGGCGGTGACGCGCCATACATTGACGGGCCGACCTATACCCTTGAATTCGTGCGGGCCGAGGTCTTCAAGGTCGAACATTTCGCGCAACTGGGCACGGGTGCGCGGCGAGACGACCAGGCCATTCTCGGGCGCCGCGGCCTGCATGCGGCAGGCGAGATTGACGACTTCGCCGGTAAGGATCGTTTCGCGGGCGCCGGCACGCTCCACAATCTCACCAAAATAGGCACGGTCGCTTGCCACCGCGGTTCTTGCCGCCAGTGGCCGTCCGTGCGGGACGGGGATTTCACGGACCGCCTCGATAATGGCCAGGCCCGCGCGGACCGCCCGTTCAGCGGTATCTTCGTGGGCGCGGGGGTAGCCGAAGAAGGTGAGGACCGCGTCGCCCATGAAACTATCGACGAAGCCTTCGAAGCGCGTGATCACGCCTGCGGCCGTGTCCTGGAACTGGCGGACGATCCGGCCCATCACCTCGGGATCCTGCTGCTGGGTCATTTCGGTGTAGCCGACCAGGTCGCAGACCAGGACGGTCACCGGCCGCAATTCCTGTTTCGTTGGATGTGCGGCGTCTCGCGCGGTTTGCTCCGCCAGTGGCGGCCGCAGGCGGCCGGATTGGATGGCCGCCATCAGTTTACGGCGCTGCCCGAGCGTCAGGCCGAGTTCGATGAGGTCGGCTTCAGTGAGCAAGGGAAGCACGTCCAGGTCGATGTCAGCCGCGCGAAACGCGTTTGTATGCTGGCCGAGCCCGAGTGCGGAGAGCGCCGTATGCAGGCCGTCCATGTACCCGATCTTTACACGATTATATTACTATTGAGTTTTAGTGTAACAGCCAACGCCAACCAAGGCAATGATGGCGGCGTCGCACAGGGGGGATAACATGCAGACGCTAGCTAGAGATTTCCTAAATTATGTGGGATGCCCCGCAGCGCTGGACGCGGTGAAGATCGAGTCCGCCGCGCCGGTGCTCCACACTAAATTGCGTGCTGCCGAGACGGCGGCGGAAGTGCTTGCAGCACAAGCCGCACTGATCTCTGACATCTGGTCGCGGCGGACCGGACGCCGCCAGGCTGCGACGATCGATCTTCAGGGTGCCGGGCTTGCTCTTACCAGCGTCAACCTGCAGCGTGTCTGGCGGTACCCGATCGCGCTGACTGAGCCGACCTACCCCACTGTCGCCATCTATCCAACCGTCGATGGGCGGCACGTCATGATCAACGGCGGCTATCCGTTGCTGCGGGACGGCTTGTTGGAGATGCTGAACTGCGCGAACACGGCGCAGGCGGTCGGCGCCGCGCTGGCACAGCAGACGGGTTCTTACATTGAAGATGAGGCAGCGCGCCGTGGCCTCTGTGCCGTGCAGGTTCGCTCGGTCGAGCAATGGCGGCAGCACCCGCAGGGCAAAGCACTGGCCGCGGTCGCGCCGATCGAGATCGAGTGTATCGGTGATGCCCCGCCGACCCCCTTTCCCACACCGGATGCCGGTTTTCCGCCGCCGTCGGCGCAAGAGGCGGGCACACCACCCGCCGGGCTGCGGCCGTTGTCCGGGATTCGCGTGCTTGACCTCACGCACGTCATCGCGGGGCCAACCTGCGCGAAAACGCTGGCGGAGCAAGGCGCGACGGTGTTGCACGTTTATTCACCAAACCGGCCGCAATTGCCGCCCTTTGACATCGACACCGGCCACGGCAAGCTCTCCACCTTTCTGGACCTGAAGAATCGGCCGGAGGATCGGCAGACCTTGTTCGAGCTAGCGCGTCGGGCTGACGTGTTTGCCCAGAGCTATCGGCCCGGAAGCGGCATCTCGCGCGACTTTTCGCCGCGGAGGTTGGCGGAGTGCCGCCCCGGCATCGTTTATGTGTCGGTGAACTGCTACGGCTTCGAAGGGCCGTGGAAAGATCGACCGGGGTTCGAGCAGCTGGCCCAGGCGGCAACCGGCATTGCAGTGACCGAGGGCAGCCTGGGATCGCCGACGCTTTGCAACGGGTTCTTTCCCAATGACTACCTCACCGGCTTCCTAGCGGCCGTCGGCACCTTGGCGGCACTGATCCGGCGCGCGACTGAAGGTGGTAGCTGGCACGTTCGCGTCTCGCTCTGCCGCACGGCGATGCTGCTGCTAGACCAGGGTATGGCGGAGGCGTCCGCGGAGACGGCCCAGGTGCCGCCCGACGTTCTGCGTCGTTTCATGATGGAAAGCGACAGTGCACTTGGGCGGCTGCACTTCCTGGGTCCGGTCGTGCGTTATTCCGAGACACCGTCGCGCTGGGATCTTCCTGCGTCGCCGTTGGGGGCACATCCGCCACGCTGGCCGGACGGGAGCTAGGTCACGCGCCGCGTCGTCTGGCGGGCCTTGTAGCACCACTGTTTTGTGGGACTGTGTTTAAGCATTGCTATGCGGCTGCAACGACGCTCCGGCACCGGCGACCATGCCGTTAGGGCCGGTGGAGGCATCGCATGGACGCCGCGGATTTCGACGGGGTTGCGGGCCTATCCGTATTGCCCGGCGGCATGATTTGAACAGGCTTCGGCCGGGGAGAGATGGCCTTCAGCGTCGCCTGGAACGCAAAGAAAGTGTCGTCGCTGGCTGAACTGCGCGCATGATAACCCGCAGCCGAACTCGTTGCTTCATTATTGCGGTACGGCCCAATGTCGGAGTCAGAAACATTGCGCCAGTTCGCTGTTGCGCCTACCGGGCGGGAAGGCGGCGGTGATTTCAGCTGTGATCAGGAAAGCTGAAGGCAACGAGCGCCAGAACGAGGGCAAGTGCCCAGGCCAGATAGATCACGATCAGCAGGTCTCGTGGCTTCAACAATCGAGCAAGCGTCCAGGCGGGGGGAATGCCGACAGCGAGGGCTGCCCCGGTCGGAAGCAGACCGAAGGTATCGTTTGAATAGAGCGCCATGATGAACCCCATGATCAGCGCGATGAACACCGGTGGGATACAAGCCAGTAGCAGCATGTCGTGCTGCATCCTGGCGCTGCCGATGGTCACGAAACTGAAAAGGCCCAGCGTCAGCAGATAGACGAACGCCTCTGCCACGTCAGTCAGCTACCCACCTTCAATGTGGATGTCAGGCCTCGGAGGCACGCCAGCAGTGACAGGGGGGTCAGGCGGCCAGTCTTGGCGTTTTCGACGCTGGGCACATTCTCGATCGTCATGGTGAAGCGAGCGGCCTCGGCTTCGACACGGATCGTGTGGATGTTGCGTGTCACCTGCGGGTCGGCCCAGATGCGGACCGTGGTTCGGATTGGCCCGATCCCAGCCAGCGCCAAAGCGGCGGCGACGTTGACGTTGGCTGGGAAGCCGGCGGCGGCATCCAGGGCGTTGCCCTCGAACACCAGCAGCGGTTGGATCAGGTCCATGACGTCGATGCCGTGTTTTTCCAGATATGGTGCGCCGATCAGGCTCATTGGGGGTTTGCGCGTTTCGATGGAAACGCTGTCGATCGGCCCTTCGGCCGCGGCGCGCACGGCATCCAGGCCGAGCAGCGCGCCGGTCGGCACGACGATGCGTGCGCCGGTCTGCTGAGCCAGTTTGACCAGATGCATGCGCGGCAGCAGGGCGCCCACCGAGGCAGGCACGAAAATTCGCCCGGCTTCCAGGGCCGGCAGGGCGATCCGTTCGAACATCGAGGCGGGCGCGCATTCCACGACGATGTCGGCATCCGCCAGTTCGGGGATGGCGAGCGATTCGTGGCGGCATCCGGAAACCGGCCAGGTTGGCGCGGCCCTTGACTGGATCGGCGCACGCAACCGACGACCAGCCGCAGGCCATCGACGCCCCGATCAAGAGCCCGTGCCAATGGCAACCCGATCGCACCCAGACCCGCGATCGCGACCGTCTTTTTCATGCAGTTACCTTTTCCGGATCAAATCACGCTCGGTTCGTCATCGTTATTCTCAGATGACCGCGGCGCGTGCCTGCGCCAGATCGGTTGGGGTATTGATATTAGCGAAAGGATCCGCGCTCTGCAGTGGTGAATTCAATATATCGCATGCCTATGCGTTCGGCGAAATAAGCAACCTGACGGGGACCCGGTTTTGATAACAGGTTGCGCAACGTGGAAGCGCAATCAACCGGCCACAGGGCAATCAGGTGATGACGGCGGCCTGCACTGGTCGCGCAACAAGGCGCTGGGGCGAGGTGTTCGGCCAATCCGGTGGGCAGGAACGGTGTGTCGCCGGGGGCAGTCAGCAGTGCTGCCATATCCAGCGATGCGGCCCAATCGAGCCCAGCCAGTACACCCGCCAATGGACCTTGGCCGTGGTATGCCCCGTCGGACAGAACAGGCAAGCCGAACGCTGCGAACCTGGCTGGGTCGCCGTTGGCGCTGATGGCGATATTAGGCACGCCCAGCGCCGCGATCACCGCCGCCAGCATAGAGCGGCCGCCGACCGTCAGCAGCGGTTTGTCGCCGCCGCCCATCCGACGGGCTTCGCCGCCAGCCAGGACCAGCCCAGCGATCCGGGTTTGCATCATGCAGGAAGGATGGGGCGAGCAACGGGACTCGAACCCGTGACATCCAAGACCACAACCTGGCGCTCTACCAACTGAGCTATGCCCGCCATCCAGGGGGCGGCGTTTAGGCCGGTTGCCATGCCCTCGTCAAGGTTTGGCCCGGCGGAAGGTATCATCAAGACGTTCACGGTGCCTGCATGGGGGTTATGATACCGGCGCTGTTGGTCATGCATCGGGGTGGGGGCGATAGCCGCGGGCCTTGCCGATCGCCACATAATGATCGATGAGTTCGGTGTAGTCGCCCTGCGCGACCTCGAACGCGGCGAGCGGGTATTGGCTGGCATACCAGACCGGGTCGAACCGCATCGGCAAGCGTCGTTCGTGAAATCCATGGTTGGCGTAGTGCCCCCTGACGAAGCCCGGCCCGAAGTTCCGCGCGATCGCGGCGACATCGCCATTGGTTTCCAAGTAAAATGCCTCATCAAACACGGCCAGGGCCTGTTCCAGCGACCGGGCGAACCGTGGCGCGGAATCGCATTGCTGACGCAGCGCTGTGTGCGACATCTGTCGCCAGTAGGGGGCGATCCGTTGGTGCGCACGCTCGTGTTGGTCCAGTGGAACCGCGTGGTTAATTGGGAAAAGAAAGAACTTGAACCGTTGGTCGCCGTACGGCAGCAGGTTGACCGATGGTTTCTGCATAGGATTGAACAAACCGCTGACGGCGAGGTAAATGTTCTCGAGGCTGCGGGACAGCCAGGCCGCAAGCCAGGTGTAAGTGGATACCCCGACGACGACATTTGTGGATTGACGGATCGTCTCGAAGTCGACCAGAGGGTTGGCCTGGGGCGGGCGAAAGACGGCATTGGGAAATGCTGACTTGATCCGGTCCATGTAGGCGTTTGGGTGGGTCTGGCCGATGAACACGGGCTTCAGTCCGGTCGTGTCGATGATGTCGCGATAAAATTCCAGTGGCGTCAGTACGTATTCGGGGTTTGGTCCGTGCAGGATATCCTCCGCCCGGATCGGGCAAACGAGAAAGTCGGGACCGTAACCCATCTGGGTTTGGAACGGCGACACGAAGACTGCCTGATACCGCTCCGGCGGCAGGAAATTCTCCATGCGTTGGCCGAAGCCTGTCCATTCGATACGCCTGAGTTGTCCGGACCAGACCCGATCCGCGAGCGCCGGTAGGTCGATATGTTGTTCCTGCTGTTCAACCGCGGTGGGGCCACACGAGTTTATCGGCGGGTGGATGATCCCCCAGGTCGGGATTTTGATGTTGGAGATCCGGCAGGCAGGAACCATGTCGGTGAATTTCAATGCGACCATGTATTCAATCATCAGGTTCGCCAGTCGCCCCATGGGGTGCAGGTGAAAAACCGGGCCGAACATCACTTCGACCTCCGTCGTGCCCAGGAAAGGTTGACGCGAACGCTGCATAGTTTCACAGCTCATACCATTACGGGGTCGCCAAGCCCACCTGATGTTGCGGGATAATGACGCCTGGGCCTTTTGCCGGCCGGGTTGATCCAGGAAAGCGCTTGCGGCGGCTGGGTGCTCGAGGGCATTTATCGACCATGAGTGGAACCAATATTGTCCCGCAGCCAGCGGGATCGCGGGCACCTGACAACGCCTCGGGCACGGCCCCGGAACCGGCGGCTGCCCAGTCGACCGTCAACGGGGAAACCGTCGAGCAGGCACTGGCGCGTGCGCAGGCTGCCGCGCAAGCCAAACGGCTGAATGAAGCAAACGGGATTTGTGCCGACGTTCTGGCCGCTTTTCCCGAGCAGCCGGCGGCGATGGCGCTGCAGGGCATTATCGCGGCCATGGCCGGCGATCCCGAACGAGGCGTTGTCCTGTTACGCCGGGCGATTCAGCTGCGACCGGGGAATGCAACCTGGTACGCCCATCTCAGCTCGCTGTGCCGCACGACCTACCGCATGGAGGAAGCGCTGGCGGCAGGTCAGGAATTGATCCGCCTGGACACAAGCAATCCTGAGCATCTCGTCAACCTGTCCTTGATCTTCGTCGACGTAGATGACCGGGAGCGGGCGATGGCATGCCTGCTGCGGGCATTGGGCCTGAAACACGACCATGCCGACGCTCATCTGGCGATGGCGCAGAACCTGCTGGCGATGGGCGAGTTCGATCCGGGTTGGATGGAATATGAGTGGCGCAACCTGACCGAGGCGGGCAAGGCGACGATGCCTTCGATGACGTCAGCGCCATGGAACGGGATGAAGATCCCAACTGGGCGTTTGGTTCTGGTCGGTGATCAGGGATATGGCGATACGATCCAGTTCGCCCGGTATATCCCTATGGCAGCCGAGCGCTGCCAGGAGTTGATCCTGGGATGCAGCGCCGAGATGGCGACGCTGCTGGCGCATATTCCCGGGGTTTCGCAATACTGCCATCGATGGGCCGATGTCCCGGGTCATGCCGCGCATTGCCGGCTTTCCAGCCTACCGTACCTGTTTCGGACACGGTTGGATACAATTCCCACCGGAATACCCTACCTGAAGGCTGATCCGGCCCGGATCGCTTACTGGCGCGACCGTCTGGCGGCCTCGCTTCCGACTGGGATCAAACGTATCGGCCTTGCCTGGACAGGGCGTCCGACCCATCCGAATGACCGGCGGCGGTCATTGCCGCTGGCGCAACTCCGATCTTTAGCTGGTGCCGGCCAGGCGGCTTTTGTTTCGTTACAGAAGCCAATGCCAGCGCGTGACCTGGAGGCGATTCCGCTGTTTGCCGGAATGAGTGACCTTTCGGCCGAGCTGACGGACTTCGGCGAGACGGCAGCCGTGATGGAGAATCTGGATCTGGTCATCACCGTGGATACCGCGATGGGGCATCTCGCTGGGGCGTTAGGCAAGCCGGCGTGGATCCTGATTCCAAAAGCTTCGGATTGGCGGTGGATGCTGGATCGGGAAGACAGTCCCTGGTACCCGACGGTGCGGTTGTTCCGCCAGCAGACGCCGGGCGACTGGGTCGGACCGATGGAACGGCTGCGCGCGGCGCTGCGTCTTGAACTGGCAGGCTTGCTGACGGAAGCGGGTTCCGGCGACTGATGCGGGCCGCTCAATGCGGCGCTGCGGGGCATTTCCTTTCGACTAGAGTTTTGTCTAAGGTCTGAGCCGGAGCGCGCCGTGAAGAGCAGCGCCGGCAGGAGGACAGCAATGGGACAGACTGTTACGGCCACTGGATGGGCGTGGGTTCGCGACATCACGCGCTATCAATGGATGGTGTTCTTGATTGCCTGGCTTGGATGGTCGCTGGACAACACTGACTTCAACCTGTTCGCGCTTGTTCTTCGGCCCGCGCTGACGGAGCTGCTCGGCGGCAACCCGACCGCGGCTGATATCGGGCGGGTCGGCGGCATACTCAGCATGACGGGACTGTTGGGATGGGCGCTTGGCGGTTTTGCATTTGGTATTATTGGCGATTACTTTGGACGCGTGCGGGTATTGATGTTGAGCGTGGTGCTGGTCGGTGTGTGCACCGCGCTGCAGGGCTTCACCCATAGTCCTTTGACGTTTGGCATCTGCCGGTTTTTTACCGGCGTTGGCACCGGCGCCGAGGTGGTGCTGGGCATCCCGTTGGTCGCTGAGGCATTCGCCGATGTGCATCGTGCCAAGGTGTTGGGTGTGATGATGACCGGCGGTGGGTTCGGCAGCCTGATCGGCGGACAGCTCTTTGCGTTCATCGGGCCGTATGGCTGGCGTTATGTCATGTTTGCCGGCGTGGTGCCGGCGTTCATCCTGGTGCTGCTGCGCCGGGGTCTCGATGAACCCGAGCACTTTCAGGCGGTGGAGGCTCGGCGAAAGGCAATCCGGGCAAAGGCCGAACAGTCGGTGCAGGATCGGGAATACATGCGGTTCGCTCCGGCACAACTGTTCACGCCAGCGCTCCGGTACAGCACGTTCATTGGGATGTTGTTCTGTGTCGGAACACTATTGTCGATCTGGACCAGTCAGATCTGGCTGCCGACGATCCAGGGCCAGCTGCTGGCGCTGCAAGGCATTACCGGACCAGCGGCAGCGCCGTTCATTGGGCACGGCATGACATTGTGGGGGCTGGGCGGCATTATCGGCTACGCCACGTTCGGCTTTATCGCCGACATGGCGGGGCGTCGGGCGACGATCATTTTCTATAACGTCGGCGCCATCGTCTCCGGACTGTATATGTATCTGTGGGTCGATACGTATGACCTATACCCATACCTGCTGCCGGTGTTTGGGTATTTCGTGTTCGGGGTGTTCTCGGGCCATGCGGTGTACTTGCCGGAGCTGTTCCCGACCCATGTGCGGGCAACGGCGGTATCGTTCTGCAACGGCTCCGGGCGGGTGATCACGAGCTTCGGACCTTTGGTGGCCGGGCTATTGGCCGGCTCGCTGAATGGCGCCTTCAACCAAGCGACGGCGGTGATGACTTGCTTCGCCGGACTGAGTATCGTGGCGGCACTGCTGGGGCGGGAGACAAAGGACGAGGTGCTGCCGGCATAGAAGCTGCCATCAACATGGCTGAACCATTTGATGCTGGCCAGCGAAACGGCGGAGCATGGAGTTGCAGTTGGCAGGCTTGCGTGACGCGCTGCTGGAAGCAGGTGCCACGGCAGATAAAGCCGGTAAAGCGGCCGCGGAACTGGCCAGGTACCAGAGCCGTCTGGCCGGAATTGAGACTGGCTTGTCAAAGCTGAACTGGGTGATTGCGACAAATATTCTGATGACGTCACAATCATGTGGTGGATTTCTATGCACTGACGCTGATCGTTAGATTTGCGCTCGTCGAATTCCGGCGCGTTCCTAACGCCTAGAACCGCACAACACTGTCAAAGGGGTTTCCCGGATGTATGAATTAACCTTCAGGCGACGCGACATGAGCAGGCTTTCAATGGCCGTGGCGGTTGGACTGGCGGTGACGGTCGGTCTGGCGCAGGCTGAGAGTTCGGTTCGCGCACTGCCGGTGCCAGCTGCGGATGCGACTTCGAACGGTGGAGGCTTGCAGACAGCTGTCTTCGCTGGAGGATGCTTCTGGGGCGTGCAGGGGGTGTTCGAGCATGTCAAAGGGGTGACCCGAGCGGTCTCTGGCTATGCCGGTGGCCATGTCGCCAATCCTGGTTATGAGCAGGTCAGCTCGGGCGCCACCGGTCATGCGGAATCGGTTCGGGTGACGTTTGATCCTGCTACGGTCAGTTATGGGACACTACTGCGGATCTTCTTCTCAGTGGCACTTGATCCGACGCAGAAGGATCGGCAGGGGCCAGACTGGGGGACGCAGTATCGCTCAGAGTTGTTTGTTGAAAACACCGATCAGGAACGGGTGGCGAAGGCGTATGTGGCACAACTTGAGGCGGCGCATGCGTTCAGCCGTCCGATTGTGACGCGTATCGATCCTGCTGGTCCCTTTTATCCGGCCGAGGAGTATCATCAGGATTACCTCGATCTGCATCCAGATGCGCCGTACATCGCGATCAATGACATGCCGAAGGTGGAGGCATTGCATAGCCTGTTTCCGAATAATTGGCGCGCGACACCGGTGAAGGTGGGGAAATTGGCTTCGGATGAGTGATCGACGCTCGGGGGCGAGCGCGGGGGCGAAGTTCGTGAGATCTAACGACCAACCGTATTGAGCGCCATGGTTGTGCACCGAGGCCGGATCCTTTGAGGCTGCCCGCTGCTCGCAGCGCCTGGATCTTTGTGGATGGCTGGGCGTACCCATTGCCGTCAGGCCGGCGCGTGTAGCAGACGCACGCGCCGGGTTGATTCACTCGTTCAGGAAGGCTTCAAATTTTGCCTTGTAGTCCGGATGCCAGCGGGACAGAGGCGGGCGATTCTCGGTGATGTCCTGTGCGGCCCAGAGGATGCGGCGGTTGTCGATTGCTCTTGTTACGTCGTTATCAGGACAGATGATGTAAAAGTCGCCCTGATTCATGCTGGTGATCAGCATGTCCACAACCTGATCGGGGGTCCACGCGCCGGGCGGCTTCTCGGTGCGTCCACGGCTTGTCATGCCGGTGAAGGTGGAGCCTGGCACCAGCAAATGCGCGCTGATCTGGGCACCTTCTTCGTTGCGGAGGCTGTGCGCCAGGGCCTCGGTTATCACCTTCACGCCGGCCTTGCTGACGTTGTAGGCGGTGTCGCCGGGTGGGCAGGTTATGCCTTGCTTGGATCCGGTGTTGACGATGGCGCAGGCGGTTTTCTGCCCAAGCATCGAAGGGGTGAAGGTCTGGACGCCGTTGATGACGCCCCAGAGGTTGACCTCCAGCACCCGGCGCCAGCGATCGATGTGATCCCATGGGCCACCGCCAGGCGCGGTGCCGGCGTTGTTCATCAATAGCGCGACCTCGTTGAATTGGGCGTAGGCTGCGTCATGCAGGGCCCGCACCAACTCCAGGCGGCTGACGTCGGTGGGGACTGCAAGCACGGCATCACGGCCCAGTGGTGAGACCGCGGAGACCGCTTCGGCGGCACGGTCCAGCGCCTCAGGCGAAAGGTCAGCCAGGCAGACTTTCAGGCCCATGGCCGCGAAACGCGTCGCGGCCGCAAGGCCGATACCGCCGGCGGCGCCGGTGATGACAGCAACGCGACCGGGTTGAAGGGCGGGATGTTGGCTCATTGTGGAAAGGGCTCCTTTAATCCGCCACGAAGTTCAATGCGATACCGTTGATGCAGTAACGCTGATGGGTCGGCGGCGGGCCGTCGGGGAACACGTGACCGAGATGGCTGCCACAGTTTGCGCAGTGTACCTCCGTGCGGATCATGCCGTGGCTGCGATCGACGGTTGTTTCCACGGATCCTTCGATCGGATCGTTGAAACTAGGCCAGCCGGTGCCGCTTTCGAATTTCAGTTTCGATTCGAACAAAGACTGGTCGCATCCGGCGCAGGTGAAGCGGCCTTGGCGCTTCTCGGCGAGCAATGCGCAACTGTCGGGCGCCTCCGTGCCATGGGCGCGCATGACATAGAACTGTTCGGGGGTCAGCAGACGGCGCCATTCGGCGTCGGTGCGGGTGGCTGGGTAGGTTTTTACCGTCATGTCTGGTTCCTTCTGGTCCACCGATGGTTGGTGAGGAGGCACCGTAATGCAAGGGCGACCGGGGAGACTTGATAGGGGTGAAATGGGTCAAGCAGGTCGTCTTGACATGGCCCGCCGCAGGGAGTGGCGCTGGCGGCCCGTGCGGTCCATGTCGACTACCCACGGCTCACTCAGCAACAGCGTGGTGCAATAGTCGGGGTCGTTATGCAGCTACGGCAGGCCTCTTGCCCCAGCAATTTCGGCTGGGCCGCGCAAACGTTACGGTCAGTCACTGCGTCGGCGGTGCGCCGCCGGGCCTCACCGTTGGCCGCCGGCTGGCGCTATACGTTGAAACGGAACAGCAGGATGTCGCCGTCCTTGACCACGTAGGCCTTGCCTTCGATCCGCATCTTGCCGGCTTCCTTGGCCCCCTGCTCACCGCGGCCGGCGACAAAATCATCGTAGGCAATCGTCTCGCAGGCAATAAAGCCACGCTCGAAGTCCTTGTGGATGACGGCGGCGGCCTGGGGCGCGCGGGTGCCTTTGGTGATCGTCCAGGCGTGCGTCTCTTTGGGTCCGACGGTGAAATAGGTCAGCAGCTCCAGCAAGGCATAGCCTGCGCGGATGACCTTATCGAGGCCGCTTTCCGCCAGGCCCAGCCCGTCCAGGAACTCGGTGCGGTCGGCCTCGGGAAGTTGGGAAACTTCGGCCTCGATCGCGGCGGAGACGACGATACTTGGGGCGCCTTGGGTGGCTGCCCAGGCGCCGACGCGTTCGGAAAAGGCGTTGCCGGTCGCGGCGGAGGCTTCCTCGACATTGCAGACATAGAGCACCGGCTTGGAGGTCAGCAGCTGCAGGCGGCGGACGGCTTCCTCCTCGCCCGGGGGGATGGCGGTCCGGGCGGGCTTGCCTTGCTGCAAGGCAGCGACCAGGGGCTCCATGATTGCCACCAGAGCGAGGCTTTCCTTGTCGCCGCCGCGGGCGCGTTTCTGTGCCTGGACCAGCCGGCGCTCCATGCTGTCGAGGTCTGACAGCATCAGTTCGGTTTCGACGACTTCGATGTCGCGCAGTGGGTCGATGGAGCCTTCGACGTGGGTGATGTCGGAGTCCTCGAAGCAGCGCAGGACATGGATGATGGCATCGACTTCGCGAATATTCGCAAGAAACTGGTTACCGAGGCCCTCCCCCTTGGAGGCGCCGCGGACCAGGCCGGCGATGTCGACGAATTCCAGCGTCGTCGGCACGATCTTGATCGACTTGCCGATTTCGGCGAGCACGTTCAGGCGCGGGTCGGGGACGCCGACGCGGCCGACGTTCGGCTCTATTGTGCAGAACGGGTAGTTCGCCGCCTGGGCCGCCGCAGTGGCCGTGAGGGCGTTGAAGAGGGTCGATTTGCCGACATTGGGCAGGCCGACGATGCCGCAATTGAAACCCATTATGCCGAATCCTGTGTGTGCAATGCGACGTTGGTCATGAATTCCGGATGCTTGCCCTGGGCCAGCAGACCGGCGGCGTCAGCGACGGCGTCAAGCAGGGCGATCAGCCAGGGTTTGTCCTCCGACCCGAAGTTGCCGAGGACATAGCCCAGGACACGCTCTTTCGATCCGGGGTGGCCGATGCCAAGGCGGACCCGCCAGTAGTCTTGGCTGCCCAGCATCTTGTCCATGCTGCGCAGGCCGTTGTGGCCGGCGGCGCCACCGCCTTTCTTGACGCGCATCTTGCCGGGAGCGAGATCGAGCTCGTCATGGAAGGCGGTGATGGCTTCAGGCGGCAGCTTGTAGAAGGCAGACGCTTCCTGCACCGATTCGCCCGAGTTGTTCATATAGGTCAGCGGCTTCAGCGCCAGGATTTTCGTCCCGGCGATGGTGCCCTCGGCTGTCAGGCCCTTGAAGCGGCGCCGCCACGGCGAGAAACCGTGGCGGGTCGCGATCACGTCGATTGCCATGAACCCGATGTTGTGGCGGTTGGCCGCCATCCCGGGCTCCGGATTGCCGAGGCCGACCCAGAGTTGCTGGGTCACCGGACCTAGCCCTTCTTGGCGGGCGCCTTGGCGGCGGCCTTCGCGGGCGCGGCGCCCTTGGCAGGTGCGGCGGCCTTGGTCGGCGCGCCGGGGGTAGCGGCCTCGGCGACCACTTCGATCTTGGTCGGCGGCACGACGGTGGCCACCACAAAATCTCGGTCGATCACCGGCCTGACGCCCTCGGTGCCCTTCAGGTCATGCCAACGGACGTTGTCGTTGAAATCCAACGGTCCCAGATCGGCAGTGAACTGCTCGGGGATGTGCTCGGCATCACAATAGACCTCGACCGCGTGACGGACGACGTTCAGCACGGCGCCGCGCTTGATGCCGGGGCTGATGCCGTCGTTTTCGAAGTGCACGGGTATAAACACCTTGATCCGCTCGCCTGGCGTGAGGCGCTGGAAGTCAACGTGTTCCGGGGTGTCGGACACCGGGTGGTATTGCACACCGCGTATCAGCACGCGGATCGGCTGCTCGCCCGCCTTGATTTCGTACAAGCGAGACTGCCAGCCGGCCCGCTGCAGTTCGCGGATCACGACACGAGGGTCGAGCGAGATCAGGTTGGGTTCCTGCTTGCCGCCATAGATAACAGCAGGCACTTTGCCTGCACGCCGAGTAGCCCGCGCCGCCCCCTTACCGCTTCGCGCGCGTACCTCGGCCTCGATTGATACAACGTTGGCCATAGTATGCTCCTGAATGACAAACGCCGGCCTCCAGGGGTGCCGACGCGCGGGGGCGTGTAACCCAGGGCGGGCCTGAGGGCAAGGGTTATACGGATCGCTGACCGGTCGCTCGCCGGGCGCACTGACATTCTTTGTTCACACGTTTGCCATCTGGCTGTCATCGAACGCGGGGTACTGCCGGGTCAGGAACCCGGGGGATAACAGAATGCTTCGTAGACACGCTATCGCAATCGGTGGCGCCGTACTGGGCTTGAGTTTGGCAGGCGCGAAGGCTCATGCCGAGACATTGAAAGAATTCCGTATCGGCATCCTGGGCGGGGAAAACACACAGGACCGCTTGGCCCGCTACGACGTGTTCCAGAAGCTTTTGTCGGAGCATTTGAAGATGCCGGTGAAATTGTTTCCAGCCGCCGATTATGCGGGTGTGATGCAAGGGATCGCGGCCGGGCAACTGGAAGCGGCGGAATTCGGGGCCTCTGGCTTTGCCGGCACCTGGCTGGATTGCAAGTGCGTCGAGCCAGTCGTCGTGCCGCAGGAGAAGGACGGGTCCACATATTACTACTCGGTTATGGTGGTTCGGGCCGATTCCGGGATCAAGACCCTGGCGGACATGAAGGGCCACTCGCTGGCGTGGGCCGATCCGAACTCGACCTCTGGCTATCTGATCCCGAGTGCGACGCTGAAGACCAAAGGTATCGACCTGAAGGACGGCGCTTATTTCAGCAAGACGGGTTTTTCCGGCGGGCATGAGCAGGGCGTCGTGGCGGTGCTGAACAAGCAGTACGACGGGGCGGTGACCTGGACCTCGGGCCAAGGTGAGATGGCGGAGGGTTATTCGCGCGGCAACCTGCGGTCGATGGTCGACCGGAAGATGCTGAAGATGTCCGACATCAACATCATCTGGCAGTCAGGCAAGATTCCGAACGGTCCGTGGGCGGTGCGGTCCGCATTGCCGCCAGAACTGAAGAAATCGTTCGAGGCATTCTTGCTGGATCTGCCGAAGTCGAACCGCAAGGTTTACGACGACGTGGAGCAAGGTGCGGGCGTTGGGTATGTGCCTGCGACGATGGAGCTCTATAAGGACATCATCGATCTGCGTTTGGCGGAGCGGGGCGCTAACCGCTCCTGATTTGGCGGGTGGCGCGGCGTTGGCACCACCCCGCCATTCTTGGCCAGTGCGGGACGTCTTTCAGATTGGCCAGTGCGACAGGCCGCTGACATGGTGACGGATGAACCACCAGGCGACGCCGCCGACGAACGCCAGTACAATCGCCGACTCGGCGGGGGATCCTGTGCGGCACAAGGGAAATCCCCAAGTGTCTTTCAGTGGCCATGCCAGGCGCAGGCCCCTTGGCGTCAGCATATCCGCGGCCAGGTGGGATAGGTAACCGACAGCCACTGCGGACACCCACCCCTGGCGATATCCGGCGTGCAGCAGCAACGCCGAAAGGCCGAGCACCGCGATCGCCGAATGGGTGATGCCGCGATGCCCGAGGGCGGATGCGATGGCGGTGGAGATCGGGCGGGTGCGGTGTCCAACCCAAGATCTGGGATGGTCGATGTCCGGCAGCAGCGACCCTGCAATGACCAGAACGACGTCGGCTGGGTCGAGGCCGGAACGGTGGAACGTGGGAGCCGCGGCGACCCAGGTCGCGACTCCGATCAGGACATGGGATCGGGCCATCATCCGCCGGGGCTACGACGCGCCGCGCGAGTCCGGCAAGTTCACGTTTTGTTATGTCTGCTTCAGGCTTTCGGACGGGTCAGGGTTTGACCGGGGGTGTTGTAAAAAGAGGCCGCGGCGGGACGCAGGGCGTGCCTCGCCGCGGCCGCAAGCGACCGCTGGGGAAACGGTCGTGGCGGTACGCCGATCCGGGGTACTTGCTCCCCGCACCGGCTGATAGTTACAGATGAACCTCCTTCGCATGAAAGATAACCGGCTCTGTCGCCAGCGAACTGCCGCGCGTTTCCGGGCTTAATAGCAGCGCGACGATAAAACTGAGGCACCCCCCGATTGTGCCAATCATCATCGGGATAGCGAGCCCAGTACCCCAGGAGGCAGCGAGATACGTGATCACCGGTCCTGAAAGCCCCCCGAGGATTGCGCCCTGGTGATAGCAGAAGCCGCTGGCCGATGCCCTTGTTTCTGTCGGGAATCTTTCCGCGAGGTAACTGGCGTTTTGCCCGTACATGCCACCTGCGCCGCAGGCACCCTGTAGTGCAAAGAATATCACGATCGTGGTATAGTCATGTGACAGTAAATAGAGCGGCGTGAGCGGTATTGCGATCATCGCCGGAAAAATCATCGACCACCGGCGGCCAAACAGATCCGAGAATCGGCCCCAGGCGCAGGCCGAGATGAAGAACACCAGGCTTTGCAGCATGATCGGCAGTGCCACGAGGGCGGGGCTTAGTCCCAGATCCTTTTGAAGGTGGGTGGCGAACAGCGCGCCGATCGAATACGCCGTGACAAATCCGCTCGACATCCACCAGCAGGCAAGCAGTGTGTTGCCGATCATGTCGCGTTTGAAGATGCGCATGAGCGGCATCCGGACTTCGGCATTGCTGGTTCGCTGCAGCCGACGGTTTTCGACCCAGATTTCGGGTTCCTTGACGAACTTCCGGATGTAGATGATCGCAAATGCTGGAAGCACGCCCATCCACAGCAGCCCACGCCAGCCAATGGCGTCGTAGAACAGGCCATAGGCAGCCGCTGACAACAGTGCGCCAAGGCCCCAGGATCCTTGCAGGACACCGGCCATGAAGCCTCGGGACCTGATCGGCCAGGACTCCATCGCCAGTGCGGCACCCACCGGCCATTCCGCGCCCATCCCGATCCCGAGCAGAGTGCGGAACAGGAACAGGAACCAGAAGGTTGGCGAAAAGCCGGCGATGAAGTTGCAGGCGGAGAACCAGGCGATCGAGATCATCAATGGCGTCTTCCGGCCGATCCGGTCAGCGAGCCAGCCGGCGGCCACCGCACCGACGAAGCGCATCCAGAACGTCAAGGTGAACATCAGAGCCACAGCAGTGAGCGGAACGTGGAACTCTTGCGCAATAGGCAACATGATCAGCAGAAAGATCGTGAAATCGAAAGCGTCCAAGGTCCACCCTAACCAGGCCGCGATCCAGGCCTGCCACTGATCCTTGTTTGGTTCGCGCCACCACGGCAGCTCCGCGCCGGCGGCTACTGTTTGGGCCATTGCATAATCCTCCCTGTTGGATTGGCTTCTGATCGAGCCTTGTCATTTTCGAAGAACGGCTATGCATCTTCAGGCATGCGCCGCTGCCTTGAGCGGCGTCAAATTAAATTACGAGCGATCCTTCATTTTATGTCGACGCAGTCCTGGTCTCAGAAAAAAGCCGGCCAGCTTATCCGGGATCACAGAGACAGCCGCTCTCGCGACGCCGGGAAAGTGTCACCGGCAACCGGATGTGGACAAACGCTATCGTGTAGCCAAGCCCTGCGGACGCAGAGTGGAGCGAGATCAGGCGAGTTCAACGTATCCGCGGGGGAACTGCGACGGAGCGGTCGTATCGAAAAAGTTATGATCTGTCCGACGCCCTAGCTCGGCGCGCGGATGCCCGCCTACCCGGCGCGGATGCCTTGTCAGGGCTGGGACCGATGACGCAAAGCCGTCGGGCAAATATGACGCCATCCTCGGTTGCCTGTGGGTCGTTTCCCGATTGGGCGGGCCGATGTTTAGCCCACCAACTCCCGCCACTCGGCCTCGGTCATCGTCCGCACGCCAAGTTCCACGGCCTTGCGGGCTTTGGACCCGGCATCGGCGCCGACCACCACGATGTCGGTCTTCTTTGACACTGAATCCGTTACTTTGGCACCCAGCGATTCGGCTCGGGCTTTCGCCTCCGGCCGGGTCATGGTTTCAAGCGTGCCGGTGAACACCACGGTCTTTCCGGCGATCGGACTGTCGGCGGCCTCCGCATCGGACGGCGTCCTCGATGGTCAGTTCGGCGGCGAGTTCGTCCAGCGCCGCGATGTTGCGGGGTTCGCCGAAGAAATCGGTCAGTTCCTCGGCGATCGTCGGGCCGATGCCGCTGATGCTGCCCAGTTCCAGCCGTTCATCGGATCCGATCGTGGTCGCGGCCAGCATCTGGGTGCGCCAGTTGGCGAAACTGCCGTAATGCCGGGCGAGCAGTTTGGCGTTGGTGGAGCCGATGCGGCGGATGCCGAGGGCGAAGATGAAGCGCTCCAGCGGCACGGTCCGGCGGGCGGCGATGGCGCGGGACAGGTTGCGGGCGGACAGCTTGCCCCAGCCTTCGCGGGTGGCGATCTCGGCTTCGCGTTCCGGCAGCTTGAACAGGTCGGCGGGGCCGTGCAGCCAGCCTTCGTTGTAGAATTCCTGGATGGTTTTCTCGCCCAGCCCGTCGATATCGAAGGCGGGGCGGGAGACGAAATGGATCAGCCGCTCGACCCGCTGCGCCGGGCAGATCAGACCGCCGGTGCAGCGGCGCACGACCTCGCCCGGCGGGCCGGACGGCGTGGCTGCCGCAGGCCGGGCAGGTATCAGGGAACACGTAGGCAGTGGAGTCTGTCGGGCCGGCGATCGGTGACAACAGAAACGATCTGCGGGATCACATCGCCGGCGCGTTGCAGCACGACGGTGTCGCCGACACGGATATCCTTGCGGGCAATTTCATCTTCGTTGTGCAGCGTGGCGCGAGCGACCAGGACGCCGCCGACATTGACCGGCTCCAGTTCGGCGACCGGGGTCAGGGCGCCGGTGCGGCCAACCTGGATGCGGATTTCGCGCAGCACCGTCGTTGCCTGTTCAGCGGGGAACTTCCAGGCAATGGCCCAGCGCGGCGCGCGGCCGACAAAGCCCAGGCGGCGCTGCAAGCCCAGGTCGTCGATCTTGTAGACGACGCCGTCGATGTCGTAGCCAAGGCCGGAACGCGCCAGGCCGATTTCATTCTGAAAGGCTTCGGCGTCGGTCTCGCTACCCAGCCGCCGGGACAGCGGGTTGACGTCGAAGCCCCAGGCCTTCAGGCGGTCCAGATACTCCCAGTGGGTCGCGGCAACCGGTTCGCTGCTTTCGCCCTGGGCGTAGGCGAACAGCGACAGCGGGCGGCCGGCGGTGATGCGGACGTCAAGCTGCCGCAGGCTGCCGGCGGCGGCATTGCGCGGGTTGGCGAAGACTTTTGCTCCCGCCTCGGCCTGGGTCTGGTTCAGCGCCAGGAAGTCGGCCTTGGTCATGAAGACCTCGCCGCGGATCTCGATCAAGGCAGGAGCGTCGCCATGCAGTCTGTCGGGCACCGACTTCATCGTGCGGAGGTTGGCGGTGACGTCCTCGCCTTCGGTGCCGTCGCCGCGGGTGGCGCCGCGGACGAAGCGCCCGTTCTCGTAGGTCAGGTTGATCGACAGCCCGTCGATCTTCGGTTCGGCGACGAACACCAGCGGTTCGGTGCGGCCAAGAAAGCGTTTGGCTCGGGCGCAGAACTCGGCGAATTCGGTGGCGTCGAAGGCGTTGTCCAGCGACAGCATCGGCACGCGGTGGCGGAGTTTGGCGAAACCGCCCTCCGGGGCCCCGCCGACGCGGGTCGACGGCGAGTCGGCGCGGATCAGCGCCGGGAAGCGGGCCTCGATCGCGGCATTGCGGCGACGCAGCGCGTCATAGTCGGCGTCGGAAATCTCCGGCGCGTCATGGGTGTGGTAGGCGGCGTCGTGATGGGCGATCTCGCTGGCCAGACGGCGCAAGTTCCTCGGCGGCTTCAGCTTCGGTCAGGCCGTCGATCGGGGTCTGCGTGGCTCGGTGGGCGGACGGAGGCGGTTTGCGGTGCTCATACCAGCAGCCCTTGTGGCGGGCGTCTGCCCGCGCAGCAGATCATCGGCGGCGGCGCGGGCGGCGTCGGAAATGATCTCACCTGCCAGCATGCGGGCGATTTCCTCGCGGCGGGCGTTCGGGTGCCAGATGATCCACCGTGGTGGCGGTGCGATCGCGGATGGCAGCCTTGGCGACGCGAAGATGCGCGGCGCCGCGGGCCGCAACCTGCGGGCTGTGCGTCACCACCAGCACCTGCACCCCCTCGGCGACCCGCGCCAGGCGTTCTCCCACCGCCGCGGCAGTGGCGCCGCCGATGCCGGAGTCGACCTCGTCGAACACCAGCGTCGGCACGGCGGAACCGGCCGACAGCACCACCTTCATCGCCAGCATCAACCGAGACAGCTCGCCGCCCGAGGCGACGCGGGCCAGCGGTCCGGGCTCCTGTCCCGGGTTGGTGGCGATCAGGAAACGCACCTGGTCCATGCCGGCCGGACCCCAACCGGCTTCGGCCGTTCTGCTGACCTCGGCGAAGAAACGCGCCTTGTCCAGGCGCAGCGGCGGCAGTTCCTTGCCCACCGCCTTCTGCAGTTTTCCGGCGGCCGCAGTGCGGGCGGCGGATAATGTCGCGGCGGCGGCGATATAGCGGTCCTTGCGTATCGCGTGCGGCCTCCTCCAGCGCGGCGATCTCGGCGGCTCCGGTTTCCAGCGCGGCCAGTCGGGCGGCCAACGTATCGAGCAATTCCGGCAGGTCGGGGACAGCGACACCATGCTTGCGGGCGGAGGCGCGCAGGGCGAACAGCCGTTCCTCCGACTGTTCCAGCAGTCGCGGATCGACTTCGGCGTCGGCGATCAGGCGGCGTCAGCAGCGTTTCCGCCTCGGCCAGCGCTTCCTCCGCCCGTTCCAGCGCGGCCAGCGCCGGATCGGCCGGGTTGTCGACCGGCGGCTCGGTCTGGCCGGACGGGCGCCAGGCGTTGCAGCGACTCGGGACGGCCGCGCGCAGCGAAGCCGCCGGGTCCGGCGCTGCGCCGGTCACGCGGCGTCAGTTCGGCCAGGGCCGCGGCAATCGCCTCCGCCCGGCGTTCGTTCTGCTGCAGCCGCTGGCGTTCCTGCGCCAGGGTTTCTTCCTCGCCAATGCGCGGCGCCAGGGTGGCGAGTTCGTCGACCGCGTGCCGCAGCCATTCCTCGTCGCGTTCGGCAGCGGCGATGGCCTCCCGCGCCTGCTCCAGCCTGGTGCAGCGCGTCCCGCCAGGCGCGCCAGGCGTCTGCCACGGCAGTGCGCAATGCCGGCGGGCACCCCGAACGCATCCAGCAGACCGGCATGGCTGGCGGGGTCGGCCAGGCTCATTTGCTCGTGCTGGCCTTGCACCTCGACCAGCAGCGCGCCGATGCGCCGCAACAGGCCGACGCCGACCGGATGGTCGTTGACGAAGGCGCGCGAGCGGCCGTCCTTGGTGACGATCGCGGCGCAGCACGATCTCGTCGTCGGCGGTCAGCCCATGCTCGTCCAGCACAGCGCGAACGGCGTGGTCGTTCGGCGGCGAAAAACAGGCGGTGACACTGGCTTGTTCGGCGGACGCGCGGACCAGGCCGCTTTCCGCCCGCGCACCGAGGGCAAGGCCAAGGCTGTCGAGCAGGATGGATTTGCCGGCGCCGGTTTCGCCGGTCAGCACGGTCAGTCCGTGATCGAACGCCAGGTCCAGCCGCTCGATCAGCACGACGTCGCGGATCGACAGCGCGGTCAGCACGCCGCGCTGCTCACAGCTGCTTAACAGTGTGCGGTTAGAACACCGCATGCCAGGCACGGGAGAAGAAGCCGCGCTGTTCTGGGCGCTTCGTTCGGTGCCTTGTCGCTGGGGCGGGCGATGCCATCGTCCACTAGCTGGGCGTAGCTGTCGTCGTACCAATCGCTGCCGGGATAGTTGTAGCCCAGCACAGCGGCGGTCTTGCGCGCCTGATCCTTCAGCCCAAGCGCGAGGTAGACCTCGGTCAGGCGCGCCAGCGCCTCCGGCACATGGTTGGTGGTCTGGATAGTCGTCGACCACGCGCTGGAAGCGGCCGATCGCGGCTTCATACAGATGCTGCTTCTGGTAGAAGCGGCCGATCTCCATCTCCTTGCCGGCCAGATGGTCGAAGCACAGGTCGATCTTCAGCTTGGCGTCGCGGGCGTAGGTCGTGTCGGGGAACCGGTTCACCACCTCCCGCAGCGCGTTCATCGCCTGCTCGGTGCCCTTCTGGTCGCGCTGGATGTCGGCGATCTGCTCGTAGTAGCAGAGCGCGCGCAGGTAATAGGCGTAGGCGATGTCGCGGTGCGCCGGATGCAGCTGGATGAAGCGGTCCAGCGTGCCGATCGCATCGGTATATTTGTTCTGCAGGTATTGCGAGTAGCCCGACATCAACTGGGCGTTCACCGCCCAGGTCGAGTAGGGATAGTTCTGCTCCACCGCGCTGAACTGGTCGCCGGCGGTGGAGAAACGGCGGGCGTTCAGGGCGTCGACGCCGTTGTTGTAGAGTTCTTCCACCGGGCCGGTCGGGGCCTGCCTTGGCATTGTCGTCCGTGCTGCCGCAGCCGGACAGCAGCGGCAAGAGCGCCATGGTTCCAAGGAAAACGGCGCGCGGGAAGCGACTGGGCATAGGGCGACTCTTGTTCATCGCGCGGCTTATACCATGCCAGCGCGATCCGCGAATACGGGTGTCAGCGTCGATTGAGAAGGCTCGATCAGAAGTCTTGGCGGCCGGCCGGCTTGATCAGGCTGCGGCGACGAGTGGGTCCGCGGTCATCATGCGCCAGGCGGTGGCATCGGCGAACAGCGCACGAAGCAGGCGGTTGTTCAGATCGTGCCCGGTGCGATGGGCGACGTAGCGCCCGTGCAGCCTGCCGCCGGCCAGCGCCAGATCGCCCACCGCGTCCAGCAGCTTGTGGCTGGCAAACTCGTTGTCCATCCGCAGGCCACCGGGATTAAGGATGCTGGCCCCGTCGACCACGATCGCATTGTCCAGGCTGCCGCCACGGGCCAGGCCGGCGGCCTGAAGCTGCTCGACTTCCGTGGCATGGGCGAAGGTGCGGGCTGCGGCAATTTCATGCCGGAAGCTGTCGGGTGTCAGGCGAAGCGAGGCTGACTGGCGGCCGATCGCGTCGGCGGCGAAGTCGATCGACAGAGTCCATATCCAGGACCGGCTGCGTCGCCCGGGCCACAGGGCCGAGCGGCCGGAGCTCGGCCCAGGCTTCACCTGCGGTACGCGGACCGTGCGACAGATTTCGATGACCCGGCCGGGTGCGTCCTGTTCGACCGATCCGGCGCAATCCAGCAGGAATACGAAGGGCGCGGCGGAACCGTCCAGGATGGGGATTTCCGGGCCGTCGACCTCGATCAGAGCGTTGTCGATATGCAGGGCCGAGAGTGCGGCCATCAGATGCTCGACAGTGCCGATGCGGGCGGACGCCATGGCGGGATCGGCCAAGGTCGTGCACATGCGGGTGTCAGCCACGTTGTCGAAGCGGGCTGCGATTTGCCGGTTCAGATCGGTGCGGCGGAAGACGATACCATGATCGACCGCGGCCGGACGGATGGTCAGGTTAACGCGCTGGCCCGAGTGGACGCCAACGCCGACGCAATCGATCGCCGTCTTAAGGGTACGTTGCCGCCACCCGTTAGAGGTGTCGGACTGAGCAAGCGGCAATCTGGCGAAGCCGTCCATCATAAGGCATCCCGTACGGCACATGCGGGATCGCTTGTGCCATGGTGCTTGGATAGCCCGTTTCGGTGGCCGCGCCGAGTCAATGATTGTTGCCCGGTGTTACGCTCCAAGGCCTTGCATTTGTTGCTTTTGCTGCACTGCGTTGCCTTGGGGGAAATCGGCCGTCGGAGGCCTTGTTACGCCAAAGATCCAGCTGCCGTCGGGGCCTTTATTGTTGTGAAAACGTTCCCTATGGGGCCGGCCGGACGATCGGATGTAAGGCCACCGGCACATGAGTGCCAGTGGCCTTGAAGTCACGCTGGCCGAGTTAGTGGATTTCGCCGGACTTGCGCAGCGCTTCCCGGAGCTTCGCCGGGGTAAAGCCAGGATCGCGGCAAACCTCCAGGATCACCGCTTCCCGGCGGGAAACCAGGTCGATTGCGGCAGGCAGCTTGCGCACCGCGTCGGCGGGGATGACCACGGCACCGTGGAAGTCGGCATGGATCACGTCGTCATGGGCGGCCTGCATGCCGAAGATGTTCACCGGTTTGCCGAAATCCACCATATGAACATGCGCGTGGCTTGGTCCGACGCGGCCGCCGATCATCTGATAGCCCGGCGCCCACATATCCAGATCGCGGAACGACCCGTTTGTGACGCAGCCGATGGAGCCCAGCGCCTTGTGAATGGTAGACTGGACCTCACCCCAGTAGGCGCCATAGCCGACGCGGCCGTCGATGTCCTGAAGCACGGCAATGGTCGGGAAATCGACGCGGGCGACGTAGTCATACCAGTCGGCGCGGTCGGTGACCTTGGAGCGCGGGGGTTCGGTGGAGCGGATCATGCCGACACGGGCCACACCCACGATCGGCTTGGCTTTCGGATCGATGCAGACCATCGGCTCGACCGTAAAGCCGATCGCGCGGCGCTCCGGGACCACGATCTCGAGCCCGTTGCAGATGGTGGGGGTGTCCCATTGAGCCAGGACATCCAGGTCGGCCTGGGTGAAAGGGCGTTCGGCCATGATGGTTTCCTCAGTTTTGTCCGGCGGCCATACTCGCCCGTTGGGTGGGTTTGCGGCAAGATGGGGTCATGACATTACGTGTAACCGGTGGCAAAGCCATCTATGGCGCTCCGGTCGGCATCCTGATGCTGGAGGCGCGGTTTCCCCGGATTTTCGGCGACATGGGGAACGCGCTGACGTGGCCGTTTCCGGTGCTATATCGCGTGGTGAAGGGGGCCAGTCCGGAGCGAGTGGTGGTTCAGGGCGCGGCAGGCCTGCTGCCGTCGTTTCTGGATGCGGCGGCGGAACTGGTGTCGTTCGGGGCGGAGGCGATCACCACGAACTGCGGGTTCCTGTCGCTGTTCCAGCAGGAGTTGGCGGTGCATGTGGGTGTGCCGGTGGCGACGAGCTCGCTGATGCAGGTGCCGTGGGTGCAGGGATTGCTGCCGCCGGGAAAGCGGGTGGGGGTGATCACGATTTCCGCGTCGTCGCTGACCCCGAAGCACCTGGAGGCAGCGGGGGTGGCGGCCGATACCCCGTTTGTCGGGACGGAGGGCGGCGTGGAGTTCTTCCGGGTGCTGATCCTGGGGGAGAAACAAGATCTGGATGTGGATCTGGCGGCTCAGGATATCCTTCAGGCGGGACGCATGCTGATGCAGCGACATCCGGAGGTTGGGGCGATTGTGTTGGAGTGCACGAACATGCCGCCCTATGCCCGTGGGCTGCGGGAGGCACTCGGTGTGCCGGTTTATGACATTTATTCGTTGATCACGTGGCTGCATGCTGGCCTGAGGCCGCGAGATTTTGGGGTGCAGGTGGCTTCTGCTGGCATCTGAACCCAAAACCATCCGGTCCTTGGATCCGCGCAACGGTTGCGTACTGCTTGCAGACCGGTCGTGAAATGACCTACCTCCATTCTGAAATGGTGGTTGATGGAAATGTGGATCCTTTCCCCTGTCGCTCTGTCCTTGGTCTTTGGCAATATAGCTGGTTTTGAGCTTGACTGAAGGCAGCGCGCCGTTGCTTGGCCGTATTGGCGGCCTATCGCGCAAATTCGTCGATCATCTGCAGCTGTTGCGACGGGACCCGGAACGGTTCGGCCGCAATCTGTTGCAGTTCACCGATTCGAAGCTGTTCGAGGAACGGCTGATTGACGTGCTCGATTCGGTACCGATGCATATTGTGGTCGATTCGGCTGCGGCCGGCGTTCCGCATTTGAACGTGTTGAATTCCGCTCTGACCCGAAGCGGCATGACCGGTGGTCCCAACACGATCATAAACCTGGCGCTGCGCATCGCCCGGCTTGGGATCCCCGTGCGGCTGGTCACCACGGTGGCCACAAGCACTTTGGATCGGGCGTGGTTTCGTGCCCACGCGGTTCAACTGACGGGCGACACGAAGCTGCCCGACGTGCCAATCGTGACCGCCGCCGATGCAGCCCGCCCGTTGGTGGTCGGATCGCATGACGTCTTTCTGGCAACGCACTGGACGACGGCGCAGCAACTCAAGGCTATCTTGCCGCGCATGGCGGTGCGGCAGTTTTTTTACATGCTGCAGGAGTTCGAGCCGGCGTTCTACGCCTGGTCCAGCAATTTTGCCTTGGCTTTGGAAACCTATAGTCTGGATTTCTGGCCAATCTTCAATGAGAGGCTGCTGGCGGACTACATGCTGGGTCAGCCCATCGGCCGGCTGTCCGACCCCAAGATGCGTGAGCGTGCCACGATATTTGAGCCCGCGATTGAAGAGCGATTGTTTCGTCCGTTAGATACTTTGGCTCCCGGCCGGACGAAGCGGCTGTTGTTCTATGCTCGGCCGACCAACACCCGCAACATGTTCGGGCTTGGCCTGATGGCGCTGCGCCTGGCCTCGGCAGATCCAGCGTTCAACGGCTGGGAGTTCATCGCGATCGGCGGACGCGGCAGCGTGCCGTCAATGGCGCTGCGGGACGGGCACATTCTTAAACCGGCGCCCTGGATGGATTACAAAGGCTACGCCCGGTCGCTGCGGGAGGCCGATATCCTGCTCTGCCCGATGCTGTCGCCTCACACCAGCTATCCGGTCCTGGAGATGGCGGCCAGCGGGGGCCTTTCAGTGACCAACACGTTCGCCACGAAAAGCCGGATGGCGCTGGAAAAATTGTCAGACAACATCGTTGCATGTGAACCGACGATGGAGGCGATGGCGGCGGGGCTGATCACCGCGGCTCAGCGGGTGAATGCGGGGCGACAGGGCACTGCGTCGATTAACATGGCTCGCGACTGGGCAGAGACTTTGGATCCGGCGGCCGGGCGGTTGGCGGAGTTATTCAGGGCGTTGTCGTCCGGGACGTGCGCTGGGATTAGTCCTGCGTGACTGGTTGAAACACGTAGTTCCAGAGCCCGTTTCCGTTTCGGTGCTCTGGCAGTACGGGGACCAGCTTCCCGTCGCGTAGGAAGAAGCCGCGGTAGCCCAACTCGCCCAGAAACGCGAACGCAGCCTCGACGCAACCCGGTGCGTGGCGTTCTTCGATTTCCATGACCAGATTTGGATGATCTTTCTGAAGAATCCGCGTGGCACCGCGCAGCACAGCCATCTCGTGGCCCTCAACGTCAATCTTGATGAGACCAACTGGCTGACGGATCACGTCATCCAGCCGGACGGTGGACACGTTGACGACGTCAAATCCGCTGAATTCGTTCAGCGCGTTGTTTGCTTCAATTGTGGCTCGGCCGAGCCCGAGGTGGTTGTCTGACCGGGGAATGCGCAACACGGCCGCACCGGCTTTGTCCGAAACCGCATCGGGCCGGATATCGACCGACTGGCCAAAACGGCGTCGAAGATGTGCGACCAGGGCCGGGTTGCATTCAAACGCCACACAAGCATCCGCATGGCGACGCATGAAAAATGTGTAGTCCCCAAGGTGCGCGCCGATATCGACCGCCAGCCGGGACCGGTCTGCGAGAGAAGCGATCAGGCGAAGATAGGGGTCGCCCCACCGGTATGTCTTGTAAGCATTGTAGTAAGCGCCAATTGCACCGGGCGCGTCCGCCAGAACGCGATCGATGGAAGAAGGAATCATCAGCGGTCCCAGTCTGACATTGTCGGCAAAAATGTAACATACCTGCTGTCCGGCGCGCCAAACAATTGCCCGGTTCGGGCAACAAAATGATGGACCTCCCGCAGTATCTATGGTCCAGCAGATTGGAGAGCACGAAAGGAATTTTGTGTTGGTCCATTACGATACGATATAATACCAGTATCATATGATAACGGTATGGACTTTCCGAGCCGATCGATGTTATCGCCGCTGCGCTTCAGGGTTGCGGGACCGCTATTGCATGTTGAATACCGACTACTCCAGCGATCGCGTTTGCGCTTGTCGGATTTGCGGCGGCCACAGTCTTGTGCCCTTGACAGCCAAAGAGATGATGTTTGGTAGCCGGCAGCATTTCCCTTACCTGGAATGTCGAACCTGCGGGTGCGTCCAAATCTTGGAGTATCCGTCGAATATCGAAGACCATTATCCGCCCAACTATTATTCCTATCAGGATGCGCAGGTACCGTTATCCGACAAAGGCGGGACAGTCACGAGGGCCATTTTACGGGCCGGCAAGCGCGCCCTGATGCATGGGTCCAACACTTTGAGACGTCGGTTCCTTCGCTCCCGTTCCACGCAAAGATGGTTGTCTTCCAGGCCTGTCGCGGAAATGTTTCTCAAATACGTTCCAGATCCAGATACGAAAATTCTTGACGTTGGCTGTGGCAGTGGCGGACTGCTGCGAACTTTGGATGCTTTGTATTACAGAAACCTGCATGGCGTGGACCCGTTCATCGCCGAAAACGTGCAGATGAATGGACGCCTGCTGGTGAAGAAGGCCGAAATCTCGGAGCTTTCTCCACATTACGACTGCATATCATTTCATCATGTGCTCGAGCATATGCCGCGACAGCTCACGGTGCTGCGGGCGGCACGCGCGTTGTTGGCGCCAGACGGTTTGGTGATGGTCCGAATCCCGGTGGTTGGTGGGGCCGCGTGGCGGACTTATCGTGAGAACTGGATCCAACTCGACCCGCCACGACATTTTTATCTGCATTCCGAAGGCAGCTTCCGAACACTCGCGCAGCAGGCCGGATTCAGTGTGAGTTCCATCGAGTATGACTCGACGGGATTCCAGTTCTGGGGCTCAGAGCTCTATCTCCGCGGCATTCCGTTGATGGGAACCGGGCGGCCTGAGGATTTCAAGGATTCGGTATTCTCCCGCGACGAACTCGGTCGCTTTGACGCCCAGGCGGCGGCGCTTAATCAGGATCGCGACGGTGATCAGATTGTGGCCATTCTGCGACCCGGCAAAACTGAAATGACCGGCTGACTCCGGGCTATGTGGTTGCGGGCCCAGGAACGTCCGTTCAACGGGGATCGAGTATCGCCTGATCCCGCGGATTGATCCGGCCGAACCGACGCAACAGATAGTCGCGGATACCCATGCGGACCGCACGCGCAAACGGGTTCGCCGAAAGGCTCCAACAGAGAAGATCCCACCAAGACCGGGGGGCAACGCCAGCAGCATCTGCGGTGCCCCACACCATCCAAGCCAGGTCACGGCCATATTTCAGCAAATTCCGTTGGCGCTTTTCATGTTTCTCCCAGATCAAGAGCATGTTTCGCGTGCCATAGTAGGTCTTGATTGGCTTGCGACGACCACCGAACGATCGAGATTCCTTGTGCTGGATGCGAACAGTGCTGTCGCAGAACATGGGAAACCCTGCAGCGATCGCACGCGCGCCCAGGTCAGCGTCCTCACAAAGCAGGAAGAAACGTTCGTCGATCAGACCGATCCTTCTGAAGATATCGAGATGGACTAGTAAACAAGATCCATTCACCGCGTTGATCTTATACAGTCCCTGGCGCGCCGCCACTTCAGTTGCGATCATCACCGATGGTTCCGGAATCGTCGGATCAAACTGGATCTCCTGATCGTCCCCGTACGAATCGATTGCGGGATGCAGCACGCATGGGCTGACCAGCGCGGCGACGGCCATCAGTCGCTGTATGGCATCGTCCGGCAGGACGGTGTCGTTATTGAGCAGACAGACAAAATCATAATCACGCTCGATTGCAAGCCGAATGCCTTCATTGTTGCCACCGGACCATCCGCGGTTTTCGGGTATTACCTTCAGTTCCACCCAGGGATAATCAGAGGTCAGGCGCGGTCCGGGCTTCTCTGTGGAACCATTGTCGATGACGATGGTCTGGACTTTGGCGTAGGTCTGCCGCCCCAGGCTGTCCAAACATTCCAAGGTGTCATCCAAGCCGCTGTAGTGCAGGACTATGACGAGCAGCGACAGGCCAGGCGCGTCGGCAGGGCGTTTGGCGACGTTGACCTCGACAGGGGCAGACATGGCGGGCATGCGCTATCCGTATGAGGCGATGCGTTTAAGGGTCAGCAGCAGGTCAGCCTCGGCCCCTGCTGGACGGCCCGCCGCGAGCCATTGACCGATCAGGACGCTCGTATAGACCGCGGCGCCGAGCGTGACGGCCTCCAACAGGTTGATGCCGGCTTCGGCGTTGTCACTGGTCGCGCTGTGCCAGCCGAGACCGGTCCAGACCAGGACCACGGCCATGGCCACCACCGCGATGGCTGGTCGCATCACGCTTCCGAGGATCAGCCCAAGCCGAAGGTTGAGGCGACGAACGGCGATGCCCATGTAGATCGCTTCCTGGAAGAGCCCCATGGCCGCACCGGCGATTGCGCCACCGAGCAGTCCGAAATGGCTTATCATGATTAGGAGAAGGAGAAGACGAAGGACGGTTGCCAGGGCTGTCATCCACAGGATCGATTTGAGCCAGGCATGGGCGGAGAACAGCGTTTCCCCGACCGCATTGAAAAGGCCGATCGTCGCGGAGATCCCCAGCAACTGGATCAACGGCACCGCAGCAACCCACTCTACCCCGAAGCCGATCCTGACGATGGGATCGGCCACCAAGGACAGCCCGACGCTGAGCGGGAAGGTCAGCAATGCCAAAATCGACAGGACACGCAGCATCGTGTTCGATCCATCGTTACCCTCCCGTCGCTGGGCGACAAAGCCGGAGAACAGCGCTCGGCAGAGTGGGGCAACAATCTCGGAGTTGGGCAGCGATGCGATTTCACATCCGACCCCGTAGACGCCGACGGCGCCCGCACCCAGCATGCGACCGATGATGATGGTGTCTGCCCGGTAGCCCACCATGTTGAGCAGGCCAATGATCCACTCCCAGAATGAAAACCCAAAGATATGTTTCATGCCGGCGACACCGAAACGTGGCCGGTACGGGTGCATTAGATAGCTCAGACAAACTGTGAGTATGCGTGTCGCCACGATTCCGCCAACCAACGCCCAGTAGCTATGCCACACCAGAGCGGCGGGGATTGTGACCGCCAGGGCAAGCACGCGCGGCACGATCTGGATCTTGAATTCCATGTCGAAAGCAAGGTTGCGGCGGAATTCGATGATGCCAACATTCTGAAAAGCGGAGATGGCCCAACCCGCCGCCAGGACATAGACGACATCGACCAGATGGGTGTTGCCAAAGAAGCGGGCGACGGGACCAGCGGTCGCGATGAGGACCACACTGGTGAACATTCCGCGCACGACATTGATGGTGAAGGCCGAATCGTAGATCGCTCGATCCGCTCGGTTCGCACGAATGATCGCCCCCTCGACACCGAAGCCGGCGACCTGATCCAGTGTCTGGAAGAAACCGATTGCAAGCGAGACGATGCCGAAATCTTCCGGGGTGAGCAAGCGCACCAGGATCAGGGTGCTGCAGAAGCCAATCGCCCGCGTCGCGAACCGCCATCCGATTGTCCAGCCGGCACCTTTCGCAGTCCGTGACAGGATGGATTTAGCATCCAGATCCGCCTTCAGCCCGATATCGTTGTCATCCACTCAGGGGCATCCTTTCCGTTGTGGACGATGGCATTCAACAGCTATCCATGCAGGGCTTCAGTAATCCAACGAGGTGGGTTGTATTTGTCGGAGGCTTCTTAAGCGAAATCGTTGACATTTGCACGTCATAACACATACGTCGCGGACGGTGTTCGCCGCCATGAGGTCTGTCCCGTGCGAGCCGGGGCGTCAAATGCGTAGCCATAACCTTGTGGCCCCGGTGTCACTTCGACAAAGTCAGGTCGATAACGATCTGAACGAACCGCGTTTCGAGGCAGTTTGGAATGAGTTCCCGATTTTCAAATAAGCGAGGCATCGCCGTTGGCGTCGCGGCGCCGATGTATCGTGCCGACTGGATCCGACGCCAGTGACCCAAGCCGCTCGTGCCATCGCGTTCTATCTCCCTCAGTTTCATCCGGTTCCCGAGAACGATGCATGGTGGGGCAAGGGATTTACCGAATGGACCAATATGGCGAAGGCCCGGCCGTTGTTCCGGGATCATTATCAGCCCCATATACCAGCTGACCTTGGCTTCTATGACCTTCGGGTTGCCGAAACCCGTGCCGCACAGGCCGCCTTGGCACATCGATATGGGATCGAAGGGTTCTGCTACTATCATTATTGGTTTGCCGGCCGTCGAATTCTGGAACGACCATTTAATGAAGTTGTTGCTTCAGGATCACCAGACTTCCCGTTCTGCTTATGTTGGGCAAACGAAACCTGGTCAGGAATCTGGCACGGTGCGCCACATCGCATTTTGCTTGAGCAGACATATCCCGGCCGAGCGGATCACGAGGCCCATTTTCAGGCGCTGCTCCCGGCCCTGACCGACCCGCGTTATATCCGGGTTGACGGTAAGCCGATGTTCCTGATTTACCGCCCGGAGAAATTACCGGATTCGGTCGAGGCACTCGACTTCTGGCGTGATATGGCGCGGGACGCCGGGCTTGAGGGTCTCCATTTCGTCGGGATGTCGGCCCGGCCCGAATGGATGCCAAAAGCCGCGGGGTTCGATGCCAAGATAGACATGCAGTTGATTCTTACCCGTCCGTGGGTTTCACGTCGTGAACCCTTCAAATGGCTACGCGACAGGCTTGAGGTCTGGCGGGGTTTACCGACGATTTATTCCTATGCGGCCTTCATCGCGAGGCACCCGCCGGTCGTTTCGGCTGGCGATGCTTCATACCCCTGCCTTGTTCATTCATGGGATAATACTCCGCGTTCGGGACGCAACGGTGTCGTGCTTCGTGGCGCTACCCCAGACCTGTTTCGCGGCACACTCGATGAAGCGATACGGCTGCTGAAGGACCGTCCACCCGGAAATCGCCTGTTGTTTCTCAAGGCGTGGAACGAGTGGGCGGAAGGCAATCACCTGGAACCGGACCTGAAGTTCGGCCACCAATTCCTGCAGGCCGTCGGCACGGCGCTTGGCAAGCCCGAGGGCGGCGGATGAAGCTCGGAATGCGGGAATTTCTGCAGTTCTTCTACTGGCGGTTACGCCGAAACCGGTCAGACGCCGCCCATATGCTGATGTTGGTACCAGGTCTTGCTCGCAACGTTGCGGTTCTGCTGTGCCTCAATCGTTGGTCGCGGGTTCGACGCCCGACGGTAGCGATTGCACTGATGGAACATATGGGAGACATCGTCGCCGCCGAACCCATCGCACGGCTGGCACGAAAGCGATTTCCGGGCGCGCGGATCTTTTGGATCACGCGAGCACCCTATGCGGTGCTGCCGGAACACTACCCTGAGGTGGACCATGTTGTTGTCGTGCGGTGCCTGACCGAATGGATGCTGCTGCAACGTGTGCGCCTGTTCGATGTTGTATGGGACCTGCATGCCGATGCCCGCATGTGCCCACAATGCTCCATCCCGCAGATCAAAGCTGGCGCGGTGGCGAATCAGGGGAATTACTATCACCACGGCACGCTGCTTGATGTCCAATGCGACAGTGCGGGCTTGCCACGGCTGGACGAAGGCCCGGTGATAACACCACCTGAAGCCGTGGCCGCAACGGTGGACGCTTTAGCCTTGCCGCCAAGGTTCGTCGTGATCCACTGTCTGTCCAGCGATTCAGGCCGAGACTGGCCAGTAGCGAAATGGCGCGATCTCATTCGCCGCCTGGACGCGGTTCGACCCATCTTCGTCCTGGAGATCGGCATACAGCCTTTGGTTATCGGCGAGGATAGCACGCGTCGGCGCTCGATGTGCGGGAAGTTGACCGTTCTGGAAACGGCAGAAGTTATTCGGCGTGCCGAGCTCTTCATCGGTGTCGACAGCGGGCCTGCGCACTTGGCCAACGCAGTGGCAACGCCGGGCCTGGTCCTGCTTGGGGCCTATCGCGACTTTCGGTTCTACATGCCGTACAACGGCGGTTACGCGACCAAGAAAATGGCTGACATTATCAGGGCCGACGGGCCGGTTGCGAACCTTTCAGTGGAACCGGTGTTGCTCGCGGCACTAAAGCGCCTCGGCGCCGGGAGCGAACCCCGCACGGCAGCCGCGGCAACAGCGCATGCAACGTCGGAATAAGTCGCCCAAGACAAATCATCGCACCACCAAGAGGAATTCAATGTTGCAATCCGGGTTCGTGCGGTCATCGATTTTGAGTCGTTACACAACCACGCTCGAACGTTTCGCTACAAAATCTGGTGCGGAGCGGTGGCAGGCGGTCAAAGCGACGATCGTTCATTACTATCGAGCTGCTACCGGCCAGGCCACGAAGTGGGAAGACGATGCCGCGATTCACAGAATGATCAAGGGCAATCTGGCCCCTCCGAACGTTCTCAGCTCCAGGGGCCGCTTGTATATTGCGTTTCGCCCAGATTTGGACGTGGACTTCGACGCGTATCCAGAATTGCGTGCGTTGTCAAAGAAATGGGTGTGGAACAACGTTCTCAACAACGGCGGCGATCTGCCCCGGCTTTATGCATTGTCGATGAATATCAGGCAGGCGATGGCGGAAGGCGTTGCCGGCGACTTCGCTGAACTTGGTGTCTATCGGGGTAATTCGGGCGCGGTACTGGCGCACTACGCCAGAGAGCACAACCGCAACGTGTTTCTCTTCGACACCTTCGAAGGTTTCGAGGCGAGTGATCTGACCGGTATCGATGCCAACAAGCCACGCCAGTTCGTCGATACATCGCTGGACCTTGCGCGCGAGAATGTTGGGGAGAATTCAGTAACCTACGTGAAGGGATATTTTCCGGACTCGGTCACCGACGCAATCGCGGAGAAACGTTTTGCGGTCGTGCATTTGGACTGCGACTTATATGAGCCGATGAAAAGTGCTTTGGAATTCTTCTTTCCGCGGCTGTCTCCGGGTGGACTTATGATCATGCATGATTACTCAAGTCTATGTTGGGACGGCGCAAAGAAGGCAATTGATGAATACATGCCCAGGATCAGCGACAACCTGATCCTGATACCGGACAAATCCGGCACTGCGATGATTTGAAAGGCCCGTTCATCGGGCTAGATCCTTACCGCTGCTACTCAGGGCTCTCGTGGGGGAGCGGTGCGGTGCCGCCGGGATCGTTCACTGTCGGCGGTCAACCGAACGCAAAACCGCAGAAACTGCTCAACACGCCGATCCCAGCCGGAGGCAAGTGCCACCTCGGCACCACCCTTTCGCAGACGTTCCCGCAACTCGTCATCGGCGAACATCCGAACAATCGCCCGGGCGATAGCCTGGCTGTCCTCACCGTCTACAACCAGACCGTTCACCTGGTCCGTCACCGCATCCACGCTGCCGCCCGCCCGTCCGGCGATCACGGGCAGCCCGCAGGCGTTCGCCTCCAGGAACACCAGGCCAAAGCCTTCCGTCTCACCGTCAGGCATCTCCCGGTTAGCCATGATGAAGACATCACCTACGTTGTAATGCTGGGTCAGGTCATAGTCGGGCACCGCGCCGGTGAAAACGACGTGCCGCCCCACGTCGTGATGCGCAACCAGACTTTCCAGCGCCGGCCGATAGGAACCTTCGCCGACAATAAGATAGACAAGGTCCGGAATGTGTCGAATGACCGTGGGAAGGCTCTCGATGACGCGGTCCATGCCTTTCCGGGCGTGAAGCCGGCTCACCGTGAGCAGGACGCGCCGACCCTTCAGCCCATATCGGGCGCTCAGTTGCTCTGGCCGTGACCCGGGCACGAAGCGCGCCAGATCAACGCCATTCGATATGAGCTCGATCTTTCCGGGTGGCACTCCGAAATCACGTATGAGCGTGTCCTGGGTGAACCGGCTGACCGCGACAATGCCATCCGCCGCCGCGAGCGCCCGGCGGCGACGCTGGCCACTTTCATCGTAATGCGTGCGCGTGCTGATTTCTTCGCCATGGACATAGATCAAGGTTTTCAGTCCGAACAGGCGGCGGCAAGCGCCTGCCAGCCAACCGCCAGCCACCAGTTCGCCGATGCACAGCATGGCGATGTTCTCGGTGCGAACGATATGCCGGATCCGGCGCAGCACCGACACGCGAATCGCCAGATCGGCCGTCAACCCGCGGATACGGCTCAACACGCCGGCATCCTCGGGCAGGAACTGCGTTCGCAGCAAACGAATGCGATGCACCTTGAATGGCGCCCGCCGATCGAATTCGCGCCATCCCAGAATCGGCCGACCGTCGCGATAATCCTGTTGTGGCGCCAGAACCGATACGCGTCCGCCGCTGAACCGAGCGAGGCTGTCGTATACGATGGCAGAACCGCCGTGCACCGGGGGAAAGGTGTTTGCGACCACCAGACAGCGTTCGGTCCCCTCAACCGGGGGCCTGACCAAGGGCCGCGGTGGGGTAACGTCATTTGCCAGTGTTCCCGCGCGAAGCTGGTCGTGCAGTTGCTTGGCCGTCACAAAGACGCCGCCCAGCTCATCGCGAAAGAAACTGAGAAAGCCGGATATCCGATCCAGGAACACCGCGAGGTCATGATGACTGCGGACATACGGCGTGTTCCCGGGCTCCAGCGACGGGCTGTGATAACTGAAGGTGAAGATGCGCTCACCCCGCTTCAGCAAGGCGCGGGTCAGCCGCAGCATCGCCGGCAGATCCGATCCTTCTGGCGACAGGGTAATCCGCTCCATCAGGCCCGCCCGCGCCAACAGCCCCGGCGCGCGAACCGACCGGAACGGCTTGCGCTCGGCGACGCCATAAACGCCCGGCATCGTTTTTGCCATCAGGCCGACAAACGCCCGGGTCACCGGCAATTCGAGCAAGCGGCGGTGTGAACCAAACCAGAATGGCCGATAATCGAATTTGGCGAAATTCGGCCCGCCCGCGTCGGTATAGCGAGTGCGCGGCATCAGGCTGGTATCGACCAGGAAGCCTTCGTCTTCCAGGAGGGCCGCGGTTGACGGACCCAAACCGTAGCGACCGGCCTTGTAAACCGTTGGCTGCAGGTTGAAAGCGTCCCGGACCGTCGCCGCCAGCCGGTGCAGTTTCTCACGCTCCAGCGCAGGCGGCAGATTGCCGGGAAAGGACAGCCGCTCTTCCGATCCACCGGCGAACGGCGGCGTCACCCAGGGATGCAATTGTGCACCGATATCGCAGCTTCCATCGGCTAGATAGTCACGCAACACATCCGCCGCCGAGGCATCGGACGCGATCGGATAGGTTACCAGATAAGTCGGCCGAGCATCGTAGCAGGAAAACACCTCATGCGCGCGTTTCTGGTGCCGAATGCTCGACGTGGTGTTGTTTCGCGCCGAGACCGGTCTGCCCCAGTGGAACTCTTCCTCCGCGTCGACGATGATGCACAGAATTGGGCGTCCCGCCGGCAGACGAATCGGCTCGATATTGGGGAATAGCGAGACTGGCTCGGGGTCCGGATGCAACCGCATGGTCGTTGCCTTAGACCATCTTCAGGCTGACATTGCAGCCTAAAAATGGTCACGTCCGTTGCTGTGGCGACATCTGCCGATGACCGGGCAACCGGAGCCGTATCCTGCCCGATTGGCGTTACGTCGGACGCTCTCGACGTAGGCTGACAGGCGTTCGGCGGCAAAGACGATCATAAGCAGCGAGACCTGCTGGTACTGGATCAGTTTCATCGCCGTCAGCAACTGGAAGGGATGCAGTCAGACGCCGGCCAAGGTGGGCAGAATGGTCGGAAACACGCCGTGACTGAACATCTACTGCCGGCGGGCATTGAGGTGGCATAGAAGTCGCGGGGTGTCTCGTTGGCCGGCTCGGGACCATGAGTGCCGACCAGCTCAACCGCCAGCAGGACGAAGGGCCGGCGGCGGATCGTTTCGCTGGCCACCGCTGCTTTATCGCACCTTAGTTCGCCGCGAGATATTGGCGTGCTGCGGTCAGTTCAGGACGCGGATCGGCATTTCCTGCCATATCGACCAGTTGGGTGTAGTAGCCATGCGCTTTTTTGCCGTCATCGGATTGCGCGGCCGCTTGCGCTGCACCCCAAAGGGCGCGGAATCGCCTCGGATCGCGGGTCAGTGAGGCTTCGTATGCGGCAAGCGCCTCGGCCGGCCGCCCCGCATCGAGAAGCATATCGCCCAGGAGTTCGCGCGCCGGTATCAGGCGGCCTGGGCTGATGCTGGATTTCTCACTCAAATCCTCCTTTTCCGCTGCCGTGCGCAGCAGCACGAGAGCCTGTTCGCGGTCACCTTTGGCGTAAGAGACCCAGGCCTGGGCCGCCAAGTACTGCACCTCGACCTCGGCGATCCAGTAATCGTCTTTTGTCGCCTTTAGCGCTGCACCGATATCGCGTAACCGCGCGACGTCCGCCTCGGCCGCCGCTGGATCACCGCTTCGCGCCGCACCGAGCGCACGGGCGAAGTAGCGGATTGCGCTGGTGTAGGGGAACTTGCTGGTATCGGGGTCCGGCAACCGCGCGGCGTCCTGCCATCGTCCCAGCTCGATCACATAGCGTGCCGGGATCGCCGCCCGAGCATAGTCAGCCGCTCGACCTGGCTCCGTTAGCGATTGAATGTCAACGACGATTTCGTGTGCATCGTGATCCCGGGCGAGTTGCAGGTCGGCGTAGGCCATATAGTCGAAGGAATGCAGTTGTTCGGTGATCGCGCCGGTCGCCTGCGCGGCCTGCACCGCGCGTTGGTTGGTCGACACGGATTGCGGCCATAGCCCCACACGGGTGAAAATATGCGACGGCATGTGCAGTGCGTGCGGTGCGGCGGGCGCGATATCGGCGTAGCACATCGCCGCCTTCAGGCCTTGGTCCGCGATTGGCGGGTAGTCGTTGCTGTGGATCAGATAGTGGGCAACGCCCGGGTGGTCAGGATGTTTGGCAAACTGCGGATTGAGAATAGCCGCGGCCCGCCTCGCCCGCGCGAAGCTCTTGTCGGTCGGAGGCTGGGTCGCGGCCAGATAAAGCGCCGAGAAGATCTGCGTTTCGTCATCATCGGGAAACCGCTTCGCCAGGCCTTCGAACGCGTCGGCCAGAGATCGCAATCGCGCTGGGTTCGACCGCTCGGCGAAGCGGTCGTAATAAGTGGCGACGGCGTCGATGTATCCACGCTCGCGATCGGTTGTGGTGCCGATCGCGCGGCCCTGGGCGATGGCCTGCTGTGCCGCCGCAGCGTCGGCCGGCGAGGCCCCTGCCGCGAATGGGTTACCGATCGCGATCGTGGCGATACCCCAGGTCGCGATGGCGCAACCGGGATCTTGTTGCAGCACCTCGCGAAATGCCCGGTCGCCCTCGTCCCACCAGAACGAATGCAGCAGAGCGACTGCGCGCTGCAGTTCCGGCTGCACAGCCTCATTGCATGAATTGGCGAACGATACGGTGCCAAGCTTCTCGCTCGGATCGGCAGTGGCAGTGCCAGCTGTGATGGCGGTCAAAAACACCACCGACGCGAGTCGACCGAGAGGCGGCATACCGAAACCCCTGAACTGACTTTACACGAATTCTGGCTTGTCAGGGGACCAGGATGGCGCACCGGCGCGTCATGGGCAACAGCCATGGCTGAATAGTAGCGAAGCCGACCCCGAAGCCTCGCGGCTATATCCGGTTCCTTGGCCGGTCGTCATCAGGCCGCCTGCGGAAGAACCTGGCCGCCAGGGACTTCGTCCAGATGGCAGGCCGAAAGATGTCCCTCGCCAACCGGCCGCAGCCTGGGTTCTTCCACCCGGCAGCGGTCGAACACAAACGGGCAACGCGTATGAAACCGGCATCCCGTCGGCGGATTGATCGGGCTAGGAACATCACCGGTCAGGATGATGCGCTGGCGCTTGGCGGTTGGATCGGGGACAGGCACCGCGGACAGCAGTGCCTTGGTATAAGGATGATGGGACTGCGCGAATAACGTCCGGCGATCCGTCAGCTCTACGATCTTGCCGAGGTACATCACCGCGACCCGATGGGTCAGATGCTCCACCGTCGCCAGATCATGGCTGATGAACAGCAGGGCCAGCCCGAGTTCGTCCTGCAGGTCGGCCAGCAGATTGATGATCTGCGCCTTGACCGAGACGTCAAGCGCCGAAACCGCCTCGTCGCAGATGATCAGATCGGCCCCTGGCGCCAACGCCCGCGCAATGCCGATACGCTGGCGCTGGCCGCCGGAGAATTCGTGCGGGAAGCGGTTGATGGCGTCGCGCGGCAGGCGGACCTTTTCCATCAGTGCCTCGACCTTCTCGGTCAGGTCCTTCCGGCCATGCGCCATGCCGAAATTGATCAGCGGTTCGGCCAGGATATCGCGCACTTTCATGCGTGGATTGAGGCTGCTGAACGGGTCCTGGAACACCACCTGCACCCGCTTGCGCATCATCCGCAGCTTGCCGGCCGGCATGTTGTCGATGCGCTCGCCGTCCAGGTAGACCTCGCCATCGGTCAGCTTGAACAGCCGCAGAATCGCCTTGCCGACGGTGGATTTGCCGCAACCGGACTCGCCGACCAGCGACAGCGTTTCGCCGCGGCGGATATCGAAGGTGACGCCATCGACGGCATAGACGTTCGCGGTGACCTGCCCCAGCAACCCGCCGTGAATCGGGAAATGCTTCTTGAGCGCGTTGACTTCCAGCAGCGGACGGTCGGCTATCATGCGGGCACCTTCTGTCCGGCGTAATGGCAGGCGACGCTGTGTTCAGGCGTTTTCGGCTCGATCGCCGGTGCCACGGCGCGGCAGAAATCAGTCACCATCGGGCAGCGTCCGGCGAAGGCGCAGCCGACGATCGGTTTTCGTAAGCTGGGCACCAGGCCGGTGATTTCGGCCAGTCTGGTTCGGCCGCCCTCATCCAATGACGAGCCTAGTTTTGGCACCGCTCCAAGCAGACCGCGTGTGTAGGGATGCATGGGGCGGGCGAAGATTTCGTTGACCGGGGCTTCCTCGACCTTGCGACCCGCGTACATGACGACGACCCGCTGGGCCATTTCCGCGACGACGCCCAGATCGTGGGTGATCAGCATGATGGCCGACCCCAATCGGGTTTTCAGATCGCGCATCAGATCCAGGATCTGCGCCTGGATGGTCACGTCCAGCGCGGTGGTCGGCTCGTCGGCGATCAGCAGTCTGGGATTGCAGGCCAGCGCCATCGCGATCATCACCCGCTGCCGCATGCCGCCGGATAACTGGTGCGGGTATTCGCGGACACGACGGCCAGGCGCTGGGATGCCGACCAGGGTCAGCATCTCCACCGCCTTGGCTTCGGCATCGCGGGCGTTCATGCCCTGATGCAGCCGGACCGTCTCGCCGATCTGCTGGCCGACGGTCAGCACCGGGTTCAACGGCGTCATCGGCTCCTGGAAGATCATCGAGATGGCGTTGCCGCGGATGCCCCGCATCTCCTGCTCCGAAACCTTGAGCAGATCGCGGCCTTCGAAGCGGATGCTGCCGGCGATCTTGCCCGGCGGTTCCTGGATCAGCCGCAGGATGGACATCGAGGTGACGGACTTGCCGCAGCCGGATTCGCCGACGATTCCCAGCGTTTCTCCGGCATCGATGTGGAAGGACAGGCCTTCGACCGCGCGGACGACGCCGTCCATGGTGCCGAAATGCGTCTGTAGGTTTTCGACTTCGAGCAACGCCATCGGTCTACAGCCGCTTCGCCAGACGCGGGTCGAGCGCATCGCGCAGCCCGTCACCCAGCAGATTGACCGCCAGCACCGTGATGGACAGGAAGATCGCCGGGAAAGAACACGATGTAGGGCTTCACCTGCCACAGCGCCCGGCCCTCGGCCATGATGTTCCCCCAGCTTGGGATGATCGGCGGCGTGCCGGCGCCGATGAAGGACAAGGTCGCCTCGGTGATCATGGCGGAGGCGCAGATGAAGGTCGCCTGCACCATCAAGCGGGGCGAGCGTGTTGGGCAGGATGTGCTTCCAGATGATCACCGGAACCCGCGTGCCGGAGGCGACGGCGGCTTCGACATAGGGTTGCTCCCGCAGCGACAGCACCACGCCGCGCACCAGGCGGGAGACGCGGGGGAATTCGGCGATGCTGATGGCGACGATGACGTTCTGCACCGACGCGCGGGTCAGCGCCATCAGGGCGATGGCCAGCAGGATTGGCGGGATCGACATCAGCCCGTCCATCACCCGCATGATGACCGCGTCGAGCGCACGAATGAAGCCCGCAACAAGCCCGATGAACGTGCCCAGGATCGAGGCCAGAACGCGACCGAGAACCCGACCATCAGCGACACCCGCGAGCCATAGAGCACGCGGGAATAGACGTCGCGGCCCAGCATGTCGGTGCCGAACCAGTATAGGGCCGATGGCTCGCGTGTGCGGCGCGCCGGCGCCAGCGCCGTTGGATCTTTGGTTCCCAGGTAGGGGGCGAAAATCGCGATCAGGATCATCAGTCCGACCAGCAGTCCGCCGATCGAGATCGTGGGATGGCGGTAGATAAAGCCGGCGATCCGGCCGCGTTCCTTCGGTACCGGCAGGATGCCGGGCAGCTCCGGGGCGGCGGCATGACGTTCGGCTTCACCGGCAAGGTCTCGGGGCTCATAACGCTGGCCACCGAAATGCGGCCTCGCATGCTCCGGAGTTGTTGCGCTCAATAGCGGATCCTCGGGTCAAACAGCGTGTAAAGGAGGTCAACACCCAGGTTGACCAGCACATAGATAAAACTGAACAGCAGCACGACGCCCTGGATAACCGGGTAGTCGCGCCGCAGGATGGCATCGACGGTCAGCCGGCCCAGGCCCGGGATGGCGAACACGCTTTCGGTCACCACCGCGCCGCCGATCAGCGCGGCGAAGCCGATGCCAACGATCGTGACGATCGGCACCGCGGCGTTTTTCAGCGCATGGACGAACAGGATGCCCCGCTGCCCGACGCCCTTGGCTTTGGCGGTGCGCACATAATCCTGGGCCAGCACGTCCAGCATGGTGGCGCGGGTGATGCGGGCGATCAGCGCCATGTAGACCAGCCCCAGCGCAACCGATGGCAGGATCAGATTACGCAGGAATGGCACGATACCCATGCTGATGGAGGTGAAGCCCTGCACCGGCAGCCAGTCCAGCCGCAGCGCGAACACATAGGCCAGCACGTAGCCGATGACGAAAACCGGCGTGGAGAACCCCAGCACGGCAGTCATCATCACCGCCCGGTCGATCCACGTCCCATGCTTCCAGGCCGCGATCACGCCCATCGGTATGGCGCAAACCAGCGACAGAATAAGCGTCAGGGTCATCAGCGACACCGTTGGTTCGATCCGCTGCGCGATCATGTGGGTGACCGGCAGGTTGGTGAAGATCGAGGTTCCCAGGTCGCCATGGATAACATGCCAGAACCAGTCGAAGAAGCGCACCAGGAATGGTCGGTCGAGGCCGAGGGATTCACGGATGCGCTCCACATCCGCCGGCGTGGCCTGGTCGCCGGCGATGATCGCGGCGGGATCGCCAGGGGCGATATAGAGCAGACTGAAGACGAACAGAGCCACCATCAGGACAACCGGGATAGTGGCGACGACGCGGCGGACGATATAGGACAGCATCAGCGGCTGGTCCCGCTCGCGTGTGACATGGAAAATCGCATCGTGCCGGCGCTCACGCCTTGGTCACGTCCCAGAACACGGGGAACGGCGCTTTCACAACGCCCGAGACGTTCTTTCGCCAAGCCTGATATCCTTTGAAAAACCCTGTGGGCACATATACCACGTGATCCATCGCGGCTTTGTTTAGCTCCGCGATCGCCAGTTTTTCCGCGGCCAGGTCAGGTGCGGCGTACCAGGCGCCGATCTTTTCCTGCACCAGTTCGGATTTTGGCCAGCCGAACCATGCGGTATCGCCACTGCAATCCAACGCGGTATAGGGCGCCGGATTCACGCAGTCTGCGCCGGCATGCCACGTATGGAAAATGTGCCAGCCGCCCTGCGACGGCGGGTCCTTCTTGGCACGCCGTTGACCAACGGTGCCCCAGTCCAGCGCCTGGTACTCGACGTTCATGCCGATGCGCTTCAGCAGGTCCGCGGTCACATCGCCCTGAGACTTTGTGATGCCGACATCGGTCGCCACCATCAGCACGATCGGCTCGTTCTTGTAGCCCGCCTCGGCCAGCAGTTTTTTCGCCAGTTCGTAGTCGCGCTTGCCCTTCAGCGGCTCCCCGCCGTTTTCGGTGTACAGCGGCGTGTCGGGCGTGAAGAAGCCGGGAAGCGTCTTCCACAGGCTTTCGTCGTCACCGACAACGGCGCCCATATAGTCTTCCTGGCTGAGCGCGATCTGGATCGCCCGCCGAGCGCGCACGTCATTGAACGGCGGATGCAGATGGTTGATCCGGAACGACCCGATATTGCCCAGCGGATCGGCGATATCCACCGAGACGCCGGCATTCTTCTTCAGCAGCGGCGCCAGGTCGGACGACGGATTCTCCCACCAGTCGACCTCACCGTTCTGCAGCGCGGCCGCGGCAGTGGCAACGTCGGGCACGATCTGCCATTCGATCCGCTCGAAGTTGATCCGCTTTCCGCCGGACAGCCAACTGGCCTTTTCGGCGCGAGGCGTATAGCCATCGAATTTCTCGAACACGGCCTTGGCGCCGGGCACCCACTCGTTCTTATTGAAGCGCATCGGACCGGACCCGACATAGTCGGAGATCTGCTTGAACGGGTCGGTGGCGGCAATGCGCTCGGGCATGATGAACAGGCTTGGCGTGCTGCTCTTGCCAAGTGCGAACAGCATCTTCGGGTATGGCTGATTGAGACGGAACCGGAAGGTCCGGTCATCAACCACCTCCAGCGCATCCATCCGTTTCTTGATCGGTCCGCCCATGGTGGAATCGCGCGCCATCCAGCGCAGGATGCTGGCGGTGACGTCCTTGGCCAGCACCGGCTCGTTATCATGGAACTTGAGGCCGGGACGCAGCTTGAAGGTCCAGGTCTTGAAATCGGCGGTCGCCTCGTGGCCTTCGACCATCTGCGGCTGCGGTTCGAGTTTGTCGTTGACGCCGTACAGCATGTCCCAGATCAGCAGGGCGCCGTTGCGGACGACGTATTGGGTCGTCCAGATCGGATCGAGGTTCGCCAGGTTCGCCTGCGGGATGAAACGCAGTGTCTTGGCGTCCGCCGCCAGGGAAAGTCTCGGCGCGGCCAGACCATAGCTTGCCGCCACCGCGGCGGTTTTCAGTAAGCCCCGACGAAGGACACCTTCAGCCATGTGCGACCCTGTTCCTGTTATTGGTTTGTCGTGGCGTGCGTCCCAGACCACGCGTGTGCAGCGTGCCTGAGTGCGCAGTGAAACACCATAGGCGCATCGGCCCACATCCGTCGCTGGCTTACAATTTGTAAGCTCGGACGGTCATGCCGCGACGCAATCGCCGACGGGAGCCGTAGCGGTGGTTTGGGCCGACTTTTGACGCATTCCGTCTCCTGCTCAGGACACGGACGTTGGCTCCCAGGCGCTTCGCTGTTCGCGGCGAACTAGCCGCCGATTGAACACGGGTTTGGCGTCCTGGCCAAGGGGTTATCTGCTCGGCCGCCTATTCAACTGTCTGGATGACCTCGAAGCCTTCGAACTCTGGATGGCCCAGATAAAGCGGCTTGTTTCCACCCGCGCCGCGATGCGCCTGACGAAAGGCTTCGGATGTTGTCCATCCCTCGAAAGCAGCTTTGTCGCGCCAGATGGTGTGGGAAGAGTACAGCACGTGGTCGTCCCGCACCGGACCACGCAGCAAATGGAATGACATGAAGCCGGGGACACCCGGCAAATGCGTGTCGCGGGACGTCCAGACCTCCTCGAACGCGGCCTCGGCGCCGGGAAGAACCTTGAAGCAATTCATGGCAATGAACATGCCGCGTCTCCTGCTTGTATGAACGGGAACACGAAACTGTCAGATCCGGTTCCTCGTCCAGTCACGAAAACGGAAGCGGGGCCGTCCGAGAGCCTTTGCCGCCTGGGCAAGGCACCTTTGACCGCGCAGGCAGGTCGTTGGATATAACACCAGTACCTATCCCCACGATCAGTGCGGCGGGGCGTTTTCCGTTCAGTCCGGCCCGTTGAAAACTCTGGCCTGTTGTTTTGGCAAGCTTCTTCGCCCGTTCAGATATGCCGTGGCAATCCGATCTGCTTTAGCCGCCGAAGTGATCGCGCCGAAGGCGCATCAGGTCGGCGATCGAAGTCGATAGCGATATCCGCCGGACGCCGCTTGCGCAGTTCCTCAGGGTCGAAGGCATAATGTCCCTGGCGCGGGAACACTGTCGTCACCCGGTCACGCCACTGCTGCTTCAATGACTCAAGGATGCGAAGCTTGTCGTCGATCATCACGTACCGGCGGGCCGGATAAAGCCGCTCGACGTCATCCAGCGCCTCTTCCTTGTGGACGTAAATCAGCACGTTGTCGGCAAACGCCTGCCAAAGGCCCGAACGTTCGACTTTCCGAGGCTGAAAGGCTGCATCGCCATCCGAGAGGATGACGGTTGGTCCCCAGGAAGCGACGTGACGCACTGCATCCAACGCGCCCGGATACAGCCGGTCCGCGAAAGGATAGTCGGCGAGCCAGTTGGCAATGCGCAGAACCTTGGGATTGTGCAGGTCCTCCAGCCGGTAGCGCTGCAACGCACCCAGATAATCAGCATACCCCAGCGTGCTACGTAGATCCTCGAACAGCGCCCAGTATCGGTCGTGAGCCGTCTGCCCGTAGTTGGAGGCGAGATGTTCGCCCAGGTCGCGTTGGACGTAGTCGTTGTCCAGCAGAGTGTTGTCCACGTCGAACAGGAAAACGATGTCATGCATGGAGGTATTAAGGCATAAAAGGGGGGGTGGGGGCGATAATACTGTCGAGGATTTGATCTATCTGGTCGGGCTGCTGCCACTCCAGGTGGACGCCGATGACAGTGACCTTGGAGCGAACGCTGCCCGGCAGGCGCACGGCGTCCTTTGGCGTAGTGACCAGTATGGCGTGGCGGACAGTGGCTTCATGCAGAAGGTCCCGTAGTTCGCGGGCGGAGTACGGGTGATGGTCGGGGAATGGCCTGGTCACGACCAAATTGGCTCCGGCCTGGCAAAGTGGATCGAAGAATTTCCCCGGCGAGGCGATGCCGGCGAAGGCGACCACCGCACGACCGCTCAATTCCGCGATAGACTGATCCTGCTTGAGGCTTGCTCGCAGCACGGGGAGTGTCGACGGCAGACATGCCGTGGCCTGCTTCAAATCCGCACCTATTAACAGCGCGGCGTGGCAGCGGGCGGCGGCGGCAGAAACAGGCTCTCGCAACGGGCCGGCAGGCAACACGCGGCCGTTGCCGAAACCGGAGCGGCCGTCGATCACCAGAATGGAGAATGTCTTCACCAGGGTCGGATTCTGCAAGCCGTCATCCATCAGCAGGATTTTGGCACCCGCCTCGATCGCAGCCCGGGCACTGGCGGCGCGGTCAGCGCCGGTCCAAGTCGGGGCGACCTGGGCAAGCAGCAGGGCCTCATCACCAACAATGGCGACGGGATCCCCCAACCCCACGCGATGTACATCTGGCGCGCTGCCGCCGTACCCGCGCAACAGGATGTGGACGCCCCGGCCGGACAGGCGTTGCGCGAGGTCCAGCGCCACCGTGGTCTTGCCGGCACCGCCGACCGTGACGTTGCCGCAGCAGATAACCGGCACCGGCGCTCGCCAGCCGGGACGCGCGACCCGCCGAGCGTTCAGCGCCGCGCCGATCGCCGACAGCGGGGACAGCGCCCGGGCCACCACGCCGTCATGCGACCAGAATGCCGGCGCGCTTGGCATCGTCAGCGCACCGGCAGCAACGACAACAGCGCGTCCGCGGTGTGGTCCGGCAGATCGGCGTGGCGGCGAACCGATGCCTCGGCATGTTGCCCTAGCCGTTGGCGCTGGTCCGGGTTCTCGAGCATCGTGGATACAAAACGGGCCAGCGCGGTCTCGCTGGTCACGTCGACAAGACCGCCGGCGTCGCGCAGCAGCGCGACATGATCTGTGAAGTTGCCGGTGTAAGGTCCAACCGCGATGGCGCAACCTAATCGGGCGGGCTCGAGCGGGTTCTGACCGCCACCGGGGGCGATCAGGCTGCGTCCAACGAAGCTTATCGGGGCGAGCCGATACCACAGGCCGAGTTCGCCCACGGTGTCGGCAAGCCAGATACACCCGGTCGCCGGCGGGTCTTCGCCGGCCGATCGGCGTGCGGCGTTGAGTTCAGCGGCGAGCGCGGCTCCACGCTCCGGATGACGCGGGACGATGATCGTGAGCAGCGTTGGATGGCGGCTGATGAGGGCACGGTGGGCCGCGGCGACCAGGACTTCCTCGCCCGGATGCGTACTGGCGGCGACCCAGACGGGGCGCCCGGCAAGGAGGGTCGTCAGCCGGTTCAGTTCCGCTTCATCCGCCGGCAGCGGTGGGGCGGCGAATTTGAGGTCTCCAGGGCTTTCGACTGACAACGCGCCAAGTGCTCGCAGGCGTTCGGCGTCCTGTTCACTGCGGGCCTGCACACGGGAAAATCCGCCCAGGGTCTTGCGGGCAAATCCGGGAACCTGGCGCCAGCGGGCAAAGCTGCGGTCGGACATGCGGGCGTTGACCAGCATCAGCTTGATGCCCGCGTGCCCGGCAGGCCGCGAGTTGGTTGGGCCAAAGCTCGCTTTCGACGAAGCAGGCGGCGTCGGGCTGCCAGTGCGCCAGGAACCGGTCGACCCACGATGGGACATCAAGCGGGGCGAAGCGATGCAGCACATCGCCGGAGAGCCCGAGCTCCGGGATACGCTGATCCAGCAACGCCTGAGAGGTCGCGGTGCCGGTAGTCAGCAAGACCTTGGTGCGGTGGCGCAGCGCCTGCAGCACCGGGAGGATCGACATCGTCTCCCCCACGCTGGCGGCGTGCACCCAAAGCAGCGGGCCGGGTGGACGCAGCGTCGTGTCGATGCCGCGGCGTTCCGGCAAGCGGCTGCCCACCTCCCGGCCGTTCGCAGCTCGCCGCTGCAGGTTCAGGCGGAGCGCCGGCGCCAGAAGCATGGCGGCGATCGACCAGGTGGCGCCAAGCAGATCGGCGGTCATGGTGGGCACAGCTGTTTCGCCCGTTCGGCGGTCTGGTTCAGCGCCGCGGTGATGACCGGGACGGCCGCTTGCCAGTCGTGCCGCCCGACACTGATCGGGGCGCCGCACACCATAACGCCTCGGCCGAACGGCAGGGGCGCCGGCATCCGATCCCAGGTGCGCAGTTGTATATATCGCGTGGTGCGGGCCGCGAGCGGCACGACCGGCACGCCGGACAGGGCAGCGAGTTGTGCAACGCCCGCGGCCGCCTGGCGCCTGGGGCCTCGAGGTCCGTCGGGCGTGATGCCGATCAGGTCGCCGCGCTTGAGGACGCCCAGCAGGTTGCGCAGACCGGCGGCGCCGCCCCGGGTGGACGAACCCAGGATGGGAAAGATGCCGAAGCGTTGGACCACAGCGCCGATGAAGCGGCCGTCGCGGTGCTGGCTGACCAGGGTGTGGATTGGTGTCGCGCGGTAGAACGGGAGCTTTTGTGCGATCAAGGAAAGGGCAGGCATCAGCGGCAGGAATTCGTGCCAAAAGGCGAAGACCGCCGGGGCTCCGGCACCGAATGGGCGAAAGTGCTCCTGCCCGTCCAGCGTCCACCGCGTGGTGCGGAGCACGAAATTCAGATAGCCCCCGAGCAGTAACGCCAGCACGGCCTGGGCTTGTCGGGTTCGGAGCAGGGACTTCATCGCAGCGGCGGGTAGCACGTGACGCCTATGTTACGGAAGTGTCGTGCGCCGCGTCGTGCTCGCCGGGGGACGGGTTCGTCCTTCTCAGGGCTGGCTACTGCGCTGCGCTCTGCACTCGTCCCCGCATCGTGAAATGCCCAGCTATCCACCCGCCCGCGATTGCCAAAGGCATCAGCACGCCGCCGGCCTTGTCAGTTATGCCCTTTGATGGTCAGGCGCGGCGACTTTGTGCATGTGCCGTTGTCGGTTCACCGAGATCTTGCAGGTGTCCGATTGGAAACAGTGGGGCTACGTTCGCGTCGTTCCAAACGACAGTTTCATAACCAAGCGCATGAGCGTGTTGTTCAACTTGCTGCTTGGCGTCCGCCGCGGAAGCACCGACCTGATAGATCGCGAGTTCACCGGTGGCGGCAGCCAGATCCATGTCGGGATAAGTGACATAGAAGACACCGCGCTCGATTTCGCAAAGGGTGGCATGCAGCACTTGCCGTCCGCTGCTCACGGCTTTCATGGACATCGCCCCGGATGCCTTTCCTCAGTGGGTGTTGGCGCTGAAGCGCCGATCCCGCGGCGATTCTAGGCGCAATTGCTACTTGGGGAGGCATGCGATGCGATGAGAGTAGTCGGCACCGCAATGACGGATCACGTTTAAGCGAACCGGCGAGACTCGGCTCGGTGCAGGGATTTTGACTCAAGGTGGGTTCGCGTGTCCTCGGCCGTATTTGAATATCGCAACTGACGAGGAACGATCAGTCACCAGGCTTCGTCCGCCGCGTGGAAGATGGTGATGCAGGCAGAGCGTTATCCGCTCACTGGATGGCTCGGGCTGTTCAGACGGTCAGATACCGCGCTCGGATCGCCTGTTCCTCTGCCCGGAACACCTCTGGCGCCGCACTGTAGACAATTCGTCCCTTGACCATGACGTGCAGTTCATCCGCCACCGCCTCGGCCAGTTTCATGTTCTGCTCGATCAGCAGGATGGTCACGCCCTCAGTCGCACAGTCGCCGGATCACGCCCGCCAGTTCCCGCACGACCAACGGCGCCAGCCCCTGGCTTGGCTCGTCCAGCAGCACCACTCTTGGGATCGCTGACCAGCGCGCGGGCGATCGCCAGCATCTGCTGCTCGCCGCCCGACAACTGCCAGCCGCGGTTGCCCGCACGCTCGCGCAACGAGGGGAACAGGTCCAGCAGCCGGTCCACAGTCCAGGCCTTGGCAGGCTTTCGCTCGCCGACGCGGATGTTCTCCAGCACCGAGAGGTCGGGAAAGATCAGCCGCCCCTCCGGCACGTAGGCGACCCCGGCGCGGGCGACCAGATGCGGCGGCCAGCCGGCGATATCCTGCCCGTCCAGTAACACCTGGCCCGCCGGTCGGCGGCACCAGCCCCATGATGCTGCGCACCGTGGTCGTCTTGCCCACGCCGTTCCGCCCCAGCACCGCGCCGATGCGGCCGCGCTGGCACCGCGAGGTCGACGCCCTGCAGGACGTGGCTGGCACCGTAATGCGTGTTGAGGCCTTCGATCCGCAACATCAGGCGTATCCGCCCAGATAGGCGTGCCTGCACCGCCTGATTGGCCTTCACCGCCTCGGGCACGTCGTCGGCGATCACGGTGCCGCGGTGCAACACGGTGATTTTGTGCGCCAGGCGAAACACCACCTCCATGTCGTGCTCCACCAGCAGCACGGTCAGACGCCCGTCGTCCAGCAGGCCGGCCAGTGTCTCCACCGCGGTCAGCTGTTTCCTCCACCGACAGGCCCTGCGTCGGCTCGTCCAGCAGCAGCACGCGTGGCTGCTGCGCCAACGCCATCGCCACTTCCAGCAGGCGCTGGTCGCCGTGCGACAGCAGCCCGGCCGGTCGGTCCGGCACATCGCGGTCAGGCCTAGCCGTTCCAGCGCGTCATCGCCGCGTCGGCCGCGGCCTCCGCGAACACGGCCTGCCCCGCCATAGGGCAGCCAGCGCCGCGGCAGTCCGCGCCTGGGCGGCGATGTGCGGCAGTTTTCCCGTGCGGTCATCTCGGGAAACAGCGAGGTCAACTGGAACGTGCGGGACAAGCCAGCCTGGCAGCCGCTGGTACGACGACAGCCCGGTCAGCGAACGATCGTCGAAACGGACCTCGCCCGCGGTCGGCTTCACGACGCCGGTGATCAGATGGAACAGGCTGGTCTTGCCGGCGCCGTTGGGTCCGATCACGGCCCGGACTTCGCCCGCCTCGACCCGCATGGAGACGTCGTTCACCGCGAGCAGGCCGCCGTAGCGCTTGGTCAGCCCGTCGAGTTCCAGCAGCGCCATCAGGCCCGTCGCCCGCAACGCGGTGAGCAGGCCCCAGGATCCCGTCCGGCGCGAACATGACGAAGCCGATGAAGATCAGGCCGAAGAACAGCGCCCAGGATTCGGTGTAATGGCTGAGCATCATGCTGCAGCAGCATGAAGAACGCCGCGCCGAGGATCGGGCCCGAGCAGCGTCCCCTGCCCGCCGACGATCACCATGATCAGCACCTGGCCGGAAAACAGCCAGAACAGCAGCTCGGTGTTGGCGAACCCGGCGAACGGCGAGTAAAGCGCGCCGGCCAAGCCGCCGAGTGCGAAGGAGATCGCCACGACGGCGATCTTGTAGACGCCGCGTGTTGTAGCCCAGCGAGAGCGTCTTCGCTTCGTTCTCGCGGATGCCGCGCAGCACCGCGCCGAACGGCGAACCCACCAGGGACCGGCAAAACAGGTAGGCCGCCAGCAAGGCAAACCAGCACCAGACTCGTAGTAGCCGTACTTCGTCTGCAACGCGGTCAACCCGAACGGTCCGGCGGTGCGCGGGATGCCGGCGAGGCCATCGGAGCGCGCCGGTGACCGACGTCCATTTGAACGCGACGCGTAGAGCAATTGCGCGAACGCCAACGTCAGCATGGAGAACGACACGCCGGTCGCCAGCGTGCAGACCCAGGCGACACCGACCGCGACCACGCCGGCGAACAGCCGCTGCGCCCAGGATCGCGAATGGCAGCGGCAATGCGGTGTGCAGCAGCAGATAGCCGGATGCATAGGCGCCCAGTCCATACGCCGCGGCATGGCCAAAGCTGATCAGCCGCGTGTAGCCGACCATCAGGTCCAGGCTCATGGCCAGCAAGCCCAGGATCAGTGCTTCGGTCAGCAGCGTCATCGCGAACAACGGCAGGACGAAGCGGCGCGGAGGCCAGCACGACCGCGACGAAGCAGCAGAACGCGCATCAGGCCTCCTTGCCCAGACAGCCCGCCGGGCCGGATCACCAACACCAGCAGCATCAGCAGTACATCGCCGCCAAGGCGAAATCCGGAAAGAAGTAGTCGCCGAACACCTGCACGAATGCGACCAGCACCGCGGCGATCAGCGAGCCGAGGAAGCTTCCCATGCCGCCAATGATAACAATGACGAACGCATCGATCACGGCGTTGGCCGCCATGCCCAGCGACGCCGTCACCAGCGGCGCCGCCAGCACGCCGCCAAAGGCCGCCAAGCCCGCAGCCGATGCCGAAGATGCCGGAGCGCACGCAGGTTCACGTCAACACCCAGCGCATGCACCATCTCGGCGTTCTGGCTGGTGGCGCGGATCAGCAGGCCCAGCCGCGTGCGCTCAAGGAACTGCCAGATCCCGATGCGCAACGACCACGCCGGCGCCGAGCAGAAACAGCCGGTAGACCGGAAACGGCTCATCGAACAGGAACACGATGCCCGACAAGCGCATCCGGCACCTGATCTGCAGCGCCTGGACGCCCCAGATCAGCCGGATCGATCTCCCCAGCACCAGGGTCAGACCAAACGTCACCATCAGGAAAGCGCTGTCATCGCGCCGGTACAGGCGGCGCAGCAGACCCGATTTCAAACGCCGCTCCGATCACCCCGGCGATCACTGGCGCGACGACCAGCGCCGCCCAGAAGCTTCCGGTGACGCAGGCCGCGGAGTAGCCAATGAACGCGCCCAGCATATAGAACGTGCCGTGGGCGAAATTGACGATCCGCATGATGCCGAAAATCAGCGTCAGGCCAACGCCAAGAAAGAACAGCAATGCGGCCTGCGAAAACGCATTCAGGCACTGCGTGACCAGAAACGGCAACAAGATCCATGCGGGTGTCAGTCGGTGTAGGTCATCTTGTTGCACGGCGGCGTCACCTGGTCCGCCGGGTATAGCTGGCGATCACCTCCGGCACCGGATGTCGTACACCCTCGCGTTTGGCGACCTTGACGATGAAGCCCGGTTGCTCCGCCTGATGATCGCAGGCGCGCATGGTGATCGCGGCCCTTGATGCTGTCGACCTCCAGCCCTTCCAGCGCGGCGCGCAGCTTTGCCGCCTCGATACTGCCGGCCTTTTCGATCCCGGCCTGAAGGACCACGCAGGACTGATACTGATCGCCCTCGAACAGTCCGGGCAGATTGCCGTATTCGGCTTGCCAGGCGGCCACAAACGCCTTGTTGGCGGGAATATCGTAGGTGTGCGGATAGCGCGAGCGACCGATCAGCCCGACCGAGGCGTCGCCGGTCGCGTTGATGCTCATTTGATCGACGAGCTCCGTCAGCAGCTGCATCTTGTCGCCTAGACGGTACTGCTTGGCCTGGGACAGGAACGCCGCGTTGTCGTCGCCCGCCAGCACCAGATACAATCCGTCGGCGCCCGATTGTCGGATCTTGGTGATGTAGGTCGAGAAATCCTTCGTCCCGATCGGCGAAAACACCGCACCGACGAAGTTCTTGCCTGCGCGTTTGCACTCGGTCTCGAACACTTCCATGGAGTTGTGGCCCCACGCGTAATCCATTCCCAGGCCATAGAAATTCTTCAGCGGCGCATCGCGCAGCCACAGCGCGACCGCTCTGCGTGCCCATCGGGCCGGACACGTTCGGCCGGAAGAAATTCGGTCACAGCGATTCTGCCGGTCAGCCGGCCATCGCCATTGTCGCCGGAGATGAAGATCGTGTCCCATTCGGCAAGCTTCGGCACGGTCGCCAGCGCCTCATTCGACGCGACCATACAGGTGATGATACGGATGCCGTTACGCTCCACCATTTCCTGCGCCTTGCGCACGGCAGTGGCGGGATTGCCGGCGGTGTCCTCGATGAGCAGCTCGATTGGGCGACCAAGCAATCCGCCTTTCGCGTTCACCTGCTTTGCCCAGAACTCGCAGCCGCGCCGCATCTGCGCGCCGATGCCCGCGGTGGGACCGGTCAACGCAACTGGCAGCCCGATCTTGATTGGGTCGGCTGCCAACGCGGTTCGCGTCAGCCCCACCACGGCAGCGCCTTGCAACACGACACGGCGCGATACGCCAGCATGCTTGAGCATGCGATTCCTCCCCGGCTACGATCGTTATTTGTAGTGCGGGGAGTAGGGCCGGAATCGCATCATACGTCAATCGCGCGCTTGGCGTGGACCCATCAGCGGAACAAGGTGCGAGAGGAAAATCTCGGCGCATGCCCGCCAGGAATAGCGCTCTGCATGGGCTCGACAGGCGGCGCGGTCAGCATCAAGCGCCGCCAAGGCGGCAACCCGCAGGTCGGTGTGCACGGCGCCGATTTTGCCGTCGGCATTGATCAGTACGTCCTTTGGACCCGGTCACCGGAAAAGCCGCCACCGGGGTGCCGCAGGCGAGAGCCTCCAGAATCACAAGTCCGAACGTGTCGGTCAGGCTGGGGAACACGAACACGTCCGCGCCGGCATAGGCCCGCGCCAGCGCCTCGCCATGGCGGGGACCGGTGAAGGTCACCTTCGGATACTCCCGCTGCAGCGACGCCAATTGCGGACCGCCGCCGACGACAACCTTCGATCCCGGCAGGTCCAGATCAAGGAACGCGCCGATGTTCTTCTCCACCGCCACCCGGCCGACATAGATGAAGATCGGCCCCGGCAGATGTGCGAACTCGGTCTGCGGGTAGGGCTTGAACAGATCGAGATCGACGCCCCGCGTCCAGGACCGGATGTTGCTGAAACCCGCGCGCCGTCAGTTCGTCGCGCAACGACTGGGTCGCGACCATCGTGCCCTGGCCGGCGCCGTGGAAGCGTCGCATCCAGGCATAGATCGGCCGCACCGGAAGCCCGATCCGGGCCTGCACATATTCGGCGAACCGGGTGTGGAATGCGGTGGTGAAGGCGAACCCCGTCCGCTTCGCCCAGCTTCGCGCCGCCAGACCAAGCGGCCCTTCGGTCGCGATGTGCAGGGCGTCGGGGCTGAACGCCTCGATCATGCGGATCAGACCGCCGCCGCGGCAGCAGCGACAACGCGATGTCGGGATAGGTCGGGCACGGGAAGGTGCGGAACCGGTCCGGGCCGATCACGTCCACCACGTGACCCATGGCCTGCAGTTCCTGCACCACGGTGGTCAGCGTGCGGACGACGCCGTTGACCTGGGGCTTCCATGCATCCGTTACGATCAGGATGCGATGGGATGGGGCCGGCGGAAGCATGTCAGCGATGTCCGCGACGGGAAGGGAGTCAGGCAGGTTCCGAGACCTGAACCTGGCGCGGCGCGAAGAACGACAGCCGGTTCAGCGCCGCCCAGTCGATCAGTTCCAGCCGTCCGTCATGATGCTCCACCAGCGCCGTGCAACTTTCCACCCAATCGCCATCGTTCAGATACAGGACGCCCTGCACTTCGCGCATTTCGGCGTGGTGGATGTGGCCGCAGACCACGCCGTCGAAGCCGCGACGGCGCGCTTCCGAGGCCAATGCGGTCTCGAACCGGTCGATCGCCTTGACCGCTTCTTTCACCTGCCGCTTCAGCCAGGCGGACAGCGACCAGTAGGGATACCCCAGCCGGCGGCGGACGGCATTGAACCAGCGGTTGACCACCAGCGCGGTGGTGTAGGCCCAGTCGCCCAGCAGCGCGAGGAACTTGGCATAGCGCACGACGCTGTCGAACTCGTCGCCATGCATGATCAGCAGCCGCTTGCCGTCGGCGGTCGTGTGTTCCGATTCGCGGCGCATCTTGATGCCGCAAATCTCCAGCCCGATCGGCAGCCAGTTGCGGAACATCTCGTCGTGGTTGCCGGGGATGTAGGTGACTTCGGTGCCGGAGCGGGCATAGCGCACGATCTGCTTCAGCACCTCGTCGTGGCTTTCATCCCAGTACCAGGATTTGCGCAGCCGCCATCCGTCGATGATGTCGCCAACAAGAAACAAGATGATGACAACTTGACTGCCGTAGGAAGTCGGCCAAAAATTCGCTTCGGCATCCACGCGTACCGAGGTGGGTATCCGAAATGAAGATGGTCCGGTAGGCGGGCGGCACGCCGATATGGGACATTGCGTTCATTTCGGGTCAGTTTAATCCCGGGCTTCCATGTGCGGCGCACCAGATACTGTTCTTCCCGCGCCGGGGAAGTTAAGATTCGATGACGCAACTTGTATTTATCGATATCTGGCAAAGATATTCAGCATAGTCACTGGACTGTCATGAAAATGACGCCGTGTGCTGTGGCACTCGAGGCTCTTTGCGGAAGGCCGTTCCAGACTCGCTCGATGGTCATCGTCTTCAACCCCGTCGCCGGACGCCGACGCGCGCATCTGCTGTGGCGGGTGCTCGATGTGCTCGTCGCCAACGGCGTCAGGCTCGATCTGGCCGAAACCCATCGCGCCGGCCACGCCGAAGCGCTGGCCCGCGAAGCGGCGCGACGCGGGGAACAGATGGTCGTCGCCGCCGGGGGCGACGGCACAATTGCCGAAGTCGCCAACGGGCTGATGGGCTCCGCCGCCCGCCTCGGCGTCATTCCGCTCGGTACCGCCAACGTGCTGGCGCATGAGCTCGGCCTGCCGTTCGCCCCCAAATCGGTCGCCGCCGCGCTGGCATTCGGACGCACCTGCACACTCTGGCCCGGACAGGCGAACGGACCTGACGGTGCGAGGCTGTTCGTGCAGATGCTGGGCGTCGGGTTCGATGCCCACGTGGTGCACAATCTGCCGTTCCCGCTGAAGAAGCTGTTCGGCAAAGGCGCCTATGTGATGCAGTCGATGCGGGAGCTGGTCCGCTACAAATTTCCTACGATCCGCATGCGTATCGATGACATGGAAACCGAGGCCGCCAGCGTCATCATCAGCAAAGGACGCCTGTATGGCGGCAGCTTCCGCCTGGCGGCCGACGCGGTACCGGGCGACACCGGGCTTCTCGGTTGTGCTGTTCGATCGATCCGGCCCGGGCGCGGCCATGATGTACGGCAGCCGCCCTGCCGCTCAATCTGCTCGGTCACGCCCCCGGCGTGCGGCATGTCCGGGCACGCAGGATCGATTTCCTGCAGAATGAAGCGGTGCCGGCGCAAACCGATGGAGACCGCGCCGGCTCCGCGCCGTTATGGGTCAGTGATGCACCGGGGCCAATCCAGGTGGTGACCGGCTAACCGCACGCGGGCTTCCGCGCCGCTGTCGCTGGTCGATGCCCGTCTGCCGCCGGACAGGTCACGCGACGACCTTCCGAACACTGTGCTGACCGGCCGGCTCCGCTAAAACTGCTTCAGCAGCCGGTCGATGTAATCCAGTTCCTGCCGAGGCCGTTCCTGGTCCGCGCCGCGACGCCGCAGCTCCTCCTGGATCGCCTGGGTGCGCTGGCGTTCACGCTCCTCCGGCACCGCCACGTCGGCATTGTCGGACGACATCCCTTGGTTGGCCGTCCCAGCGGATCGCGCCCATTAGGATCGGCGCGGTCCGGCGAGCCAGGCAGCGGCCCATTGCCGCGGCCATCGGCGCGCTGGCCGTCGGGCATCATCATCCCCATGCCGCCCTCAGAACCGTCCTGATCGCCTTCCTCGCCTTCCTCACCCTGCCCTTGCCCAGGCTGCTGGCCCATCTTCGCCATCGCCTGACCCATCTCGCGGTTGCCCTTCTGCAGCGCGGCGATCGCCTGCTGCTGCGCCTGGCGGGCCGCCTGTCCTGGCCCTGGTTCAGACTGCGTTGCGGACGTCCCGCATGGCCTGGTCAGCCTCGCCCAGGCCGGGCGAAGCCTCGCCGCTCAGGTCGGTGAACTGCTGCATCAATTCGCCCAAGGCACGCCGCAGCGCCTGCTGAACACGGCTATCCGCCTCCCGTTGCGCCGCGGGGTCGCTGCCTAACTGCGATGGCGTATCTGCGTTGCTGCGTGTGATCCAGCAGGCTGCCTTCCCTGGCGATCATATCCTGGACAACACTTTGCTGGCGCTTGCCGCGCTGGCGTTTGCTGTTGGCCTGCTTGCTTGTCACCGTTCTGGGCGTGGGCATTCCGAAGCTTGTCCAGCATCCGTTCCAGCTCCGCCATCTGCTGCTGCGCGTCCGCCATGCGGCCTTCCTTTGCCGCCTGTTCGGCCTGTTCAGCCTTCCGCTGCATGTCCCGGTCAGTCAACTGCATGGCCTTGGGATCGAACGGCATGATGTTGTTGTTGCGCTGTGCTTCCTCCAGCAACGCCTGCATGTGCCGCTCGATCGCCTGGCGCAGTTCTTCCAGCTTCTTCGCCAACTCCTGCCGGTTGGCATCGTTCGGTTGCTGCTGAGCCTTGTCCATGGCGTCGCGCGCCGCCTGACGCGCCTCCTCCAGCGCCCGGGCGCTTTGCTCCGTCTGACCTTCCTCCATGTGCAGCGCGAGTTGCCACATCATATCCTGGGCCTCGGGCACCGCGCTGTCGGCATGGTTGCGCACCAGACCATAATAGGTGCCGCTCAGGTCAAGAAAGCACCCGGGTCACCAGCGAACAGATCCGGGTGCTGCATCAATCCGTCGAGCGCTTCCAGCGCTTCACCGCGATCATCAGGATGCACGCTCAGGCTTTTGCGCGCGGCGATAAGCAGGCGGGCGATTGGGTTGTGAAACGGCCGCTCCGGCAGTTCAAAGGTCGCATCGGCGCTGGCGCCGGTCTGGGCAAGCGCATCCCGGGCAACCAGCCGCCCGATCACCGGCAGGCCAGCCCAGACATGCGCTGTCAGGTCGGGCTGGCTGAGGCCATGCGCGGTTTTCGGCGAACCACCAGGCAACGGGAGGGTCACAATCAGCGGCGGAGCGTCGGGGCGGTCCCGCAGGTGGATTTCGGCTTGCAGGTTCGTGACGCCGTAATCGTCGGAAACCTGCCAGGGCAGCCGCGTTTGCTGCCCGGACTGGGCTGCGCCAGGATTTTCGCCCCACGCCGCGACCGGCGGCTGGTCCGCGATGACCGTCAGTGACCAGGCCGCCAGATCCAAGCCGTCGCGCCTGACCGTGAGAGGCCGCCGCGCGTGAGCTCCCACTCGGCCTGGAAGCTGCTGTGATCCAGGGGATCAAACCGGCCCACGCGATCGTTCAAAGCCAATGTCGGCGCGGTTGTCCCCCCCGAAACGTTCACCGTCAGGTGCGATCCGGACGGGACCGAGACGGCGCCACCCTCGGCCTTGAGGAAGATCGGCGCGATGCGGGTGTAGGCAGGTGGTGTGATCCAGGCCTGCAGTTCAGTCGCCGGCGCCCCTGGCGTGACCGGCAATGACGGCGTCAGCGCGGCATAGAGACGCGCCGGTGCATCGGTGTTGGCGATGCCGAGGCAGGCGAGCACAGCCAGCAGCATGGCGTAGCGCAACGCTCTGCGGGTCCAGCCGAGCCAGTCCCGGCCGTGGCAAACCCACATAGAGCCGGCCGATCTGCGCCATGGCACGAGCGGTATGTGTCTGCCATAGCATGAGGCCGATGCTGTCGCTGGTCGCAGGCTTGTCGGTCAGCACGGACAACGGCCGATGGACCAGGCCAGAGCGCGTTTCAAGCCGCCGGTCGGCAGCTCGGTTGTCCGGCACTCGGATATGGCGCAGACCACGCACCAGAAGCCCGATGACCGCCAGCAGCATCAACAGGAGCAGCGCGGCATGCAGCCAGCCCGGCAACAGTGGCGGCAGCGACAGCAGCGCCAGGCAAAGAAACACCCCGATCACGGCAAGCGGCGGCCACAGTGCCGGCCATGCGGCTTCGAACAGGATGGCCGCGCGGGCCAGAAGCCGGCGGCCGGCCAGGCGCCTCAGCGGGGACGCCGGGTCGGTCATGTGGGCAGCCGCTCCCGCTCCCACAGGGCTTCGATCGGCTGGCGTTCGCGGATGATGGACCAGTTGCCGTTGTCTACCCAGACCTCGGCCGCCATCGGGCGTGCGTTGTAGGTCGAACTCATGACCGCACCATACGCGCCGGCGTCAAGAATCGCCACGCGCGCGTTGGGGGCGAGCGCAGGAAGCGCCCGGCTTCGCGCGAACGTGTCGCCACTTTCGCAGACGGGGCCTACAACGGTTGCGGGATTGGAGGGGGCGACAGCGTCGGTTGCCGAGACCGGGACGATACCATGCCACGCGTCGTACATGGCCGGACGTATCAGGTCGTTCATCGCCGCGTCCAGGACAATAAACGGTTCGAATGCGGTCTGTTTGACCAGCACGACGGACGCCAGTAGCAGGCCGGCGGGGCCGACCAGCCACCGGCCGGGCTCCATGGCGAGTTGCAGGTCGAGGTTGTGGAAGGCCTGTTTCATCGCCGCGGCAAGGCCGGCAGGGGATGGAGCCGGTTCGTTGCGATAGGGAATGCCGAGACCACCGCCGCAGTCGACGGTTTCCACGCGGAGGCCGTGTTCGCGCAGGGCATGCACAAGGGTGGCGATCCGCGTGAAGGCATCCCGATAGGGAGCGAGGCTGAGGATCTGGCTGCCGATATGGATCGCGAGGCCGACCGGTTCGATCCCGGGCAGCGAGGCGGCGTGGGCATAGAGTGCGATGGCATCGGTGTAGGGGATGCCGAACTTGTCGGTCGCCCGGCCGGTGGCGATCTTGTCGTTGGTGCCTGCATCGACATCGGGATTGACCCGCAGGGCGATCCGGACGGTGCGGCCGGCGGTCGCGGCCAGGGCGGAAAGCATCTGCAGCTCTTCTGCGCTTTCGACGTTGATCTGGCCGATGTCTTCGGACAGCGCAAGACGGAGTTCCTGGGCGGATTTACCAACGCCCGAATAGACGATGCGGGCGGGTGGGATCCCTGCGCGCCGGGCCTTCAGCAGTTCGCCGCCACTGACCACGTCGGCGCCCGCGCCCTCCAGCCCGAACAGCGACAGGACGGCCCGGGAGTCGTTGGCTTTGACCGCATAGTGTATGCGCGTGTCCAGACCGGCGTCGGACATCGCGTCGGTCAGCGCCTTGTAACGGGCGCGCATGACGGCGGCGGAGTAGACCCAGGTCGGGGTCCCGACAGCGTCAGCGATGCTCGCCAACGGAATGTCGTTCAGCATCAACCCGTCCATGGCGTCGTAGCGCAGCCAGGGGCGGGCGGCGATCATTTCCAGCACCGAGGGATCGGTGGAGGGGTCGTTGGGAGGGGACGGAGCAGCCATCCGATCAGCTTATCGTTCGGCTTGGCCGATGGGAACGGGGATATGCAGGTCGCGGAACACCCCGGGGAACGGGCCTGGGCGCGGTAGCTTCCCGCGACGGTCCGGCAGACGGTGACGTCTGTTTCTATTGGATGTCGAAATTGGAGTAGGATCCGGCATGTCCGACGATCGCCCCATCCAGCCATTCTTCCTCATCATCGCCGACCAGGATCGAGGGTTCTTTTCGGTCGAAGGCCCGATGACAGATGACCGGCCATGGAAGAATGCCGCACGCAGTGCCCGCGACAACGACCGCCGAATTGAATGTGGCCCGGCGGGACTGGACCGCGACGCACTCGCCACAGACTACCAGCGCGCCCACAAGCTCGCCGGCGTCCCGCCGGGCACTATTCTGAGAATACGCCGATGACCAAGCGTTCCTAGGCGCAGGGCATGTCGCTCACCCACTGGACTGAAAGATCGAGCGCCGCCGCCTGATCTTCGATCCAGCGCCGTGCTTCATCCAGCGATGCACAAAGTTTCCTGGCCGGTGCACGACCCGGGAAATCCTTGTACGCGCCAGGTAACGCACCTTCGCCGACAAAGGAGGCGACAAATTCATCTGGGCTGCGTGGCTTTATCCACGCAAGCAGGGAGCCGTAGCTATTCATGAGGTGAAATTCCTCAATCATCAATCGCGCGATCGGATTCGTATAGACCAGTTGGCTTCTTGTCGAGGCGTTGTCATACATTTGACACAGGATAGGCAAGCACGACTGGGCACGTCCACGTTGCTTGCCATCAACCCACAAACCTTTGAGGTTGCAGAAGCACCAGGCGTTTGCGCGCTGCCAACAGAAAGGGTCGGACTCTGGTGGTTTCGAACTGAAGCCGTCAGGGCCGAGTTCGGCGTGGATGTGCGTCCCCACAACCGCCGTGAGCCATTACCGATCGCAATCTTCCTGACAGCGATGGGCTGCGGTTCGCCCTTTCGTTCCGGACGCTGGCGACGGGTGTCCTGATGTGTGTAGCGACGTGAAATGGTGCACGTCCGGCAAGGCGACACGGCCGCTTCGCAACATCCGTTGCCAGTCCTGCCAAAGCATCAACGTTGCAAATGCGCCGTGATCAGACCTTGCGTCCCTGGGTGACACGGATAAATGACCCAATAGAACGAAGATTGCGTGGATCCCGAACGTCATGCCAATACTCTGGCCGGCATGGGAGCAGTCGCCAGACGCGCTTTCCCGCAGCAAACCAGTCCCAGGCGAGGATGACGATCATGGCCAATGAAAAGATGACAGCACAGATTTCGGCAAAGGGCGGCTTTATCGCCGCGCTTGACCAAAGCGGAGGATCGACACCCGGCGCCCTACGCCTCTATGGCATCCCGGACAGCGCCTATAGCGGCGATGCCGAGATGTTTAAGCTCATGCACGAGATGCGCGTGCGCATCATGACGGCACCGGCATTCACCGGCGACAAGGTCATTGCCGCCATCCTGTTCGAGGGCACAATGGACGGGCAGGCGCAAGGCAAACCCGTGCCGACGTTCCTGTGGGAGCAGCGTGGCGTCATCCCCTTCCTGAAGGTCGACAAGGGGCTTGAGGCTGAGGACGACGGCGTCAGCCTGATGAAGCCGATGCCGGCACTCGACACGCTGCTGGCGCGGGCGGTGAAGCTGGGTGTGTTTGGCACCAAGATGCGATCCGTCATCAACCTGCCCTCGAAACAGGGTATTGCCGTGATCGTGAAGCAGCAGTTCGATGTGGCCGCGCAGATCGCCGGCCATGGGTTGATGCCCATTATCGAGCCTGAGGTCTCAATCAAAAGCCCTGACAAGGCAGGCGCGGAAGCGATCCTGCTGACTGAGCTGACCAGGCAGCTCGACGCCTTGCCGCATGGCCGGCAGGTGATGCTCAAGCTGACGATCCCGGACGCTGCAAATCTGTATTCCCCATTGGTGGACCATCGCGGTGTGGCCAGGGTTGTCGCGCTGTCAGGCGGCTATAGCAGGGCAGACGCCTGTAAGCGCCTCGCCGCCAATCGTGGTGTGATCGCGAGCTTCTCGCGAGCTCTGACCGAAGGCCTGAAGCATTCGATGAGTGATGCCGAGTTTAACACCGCACTGGCAGCCTCGATCGACGAGATCTATCGGGCCTCCACAGAGAAGGTTTGATGCCGGGCTGACAGCACAAGTCGGCGTGGCGGCCAGGGACCAATCCCCTGATGCCGCCACAGTCCCATCATCACGACGAAGGCAGACAAAACAGTCCCGCGACAGATCGGGCTGACCGGGACGGTTGGGCCAGAACAACCAGAACGTAGCTCGCCCCGCTGTCTGCAGCGAGAACTCGGCACCGGAACCAGGTGTTCCGAACGAACCCAAGGCGCTCAGTAATCAGTGGGCAAGAAAAAGGGCCGGCGGCGCCTTCGCACCACCGGCCCTCAAGGCCCTCAGACTAAATCGCGGGGAAACTACTCCGCGGCGGTGTCGGTCAACCGAGCATTCTCGTTCCACAAGGTTTTCTGGTCGCGACCGGCGGCAACGGCGCGGAGGCGGTTCATCACCGCACCCGTGCCGGCCGGGATCAGGCGGCCGACGATCACGTTTTCCTTCAGACCCATCAGGCTATCGGTCTTGCCGGCCGTCGCGGCCTCGGTCAGCACGCGCGTGGTCTCCTGGAAGGACGCGGCGCTGATGAAGCTGTTGGTCTGCAGGCTGGCCTTGGTGATGCCCTGAAGCACCGGCATCGCATGCGCCGGACGCTCGTCCTTCATCAGCTTGTTGTTGACGCTGTCGAACTCGCTGCGATCAACCTGTTCCCCGGTCAGGAAGGTCGTATCGCCCGGATCGAGGATCTCCACCTTCTGCAGCATCTGACGGACGATCACTTCGATATGCTTATCGTTGATCTTCACGCCCTGCAGTCGGTAGACGTCCTGGATCTCGTTCACTAGGTAATCCGACAGCGCCTCGACGCCCAGCACCTTCAGGATGTCATGCGGCACGCGCGGCCCATCGACCAGCGGGTCGCCCCGGCGGACGAAGTCGCCTTCCTGAACGGACACGTGCTTGCCCTTCTGGATCAGGTATTCGGTCTCCTCACCGGTTTCGTCGTTCTTCACGATGACGCGGCGCTTGGCCTTGTAGTCCTTGCCGAATTCCACCCGCCCATCGCACTCGGCAATGACCGCATGATCCTTGGGACGCCGAGCTTCGAACAGTTCGGCCACCCGCGGCAGACCGCCGGTGATGTCACGCGTCTTGCTGCCTTCACGCGGGATACGCGCGATTACGTCACCAGCCTGCACGATGGCGCCATTGTCGACCGACAGGATCGAGTTCAGGCGCCAGGAAGTACCGGGCGTCGGTGTTGTTGTCCAGCCGGATGACTTCGTTCTTCTCGTCCTTCAACTGCAGGCGGGGACGCAGATCGATGCTCTTCGAACCCTGCTTGTAGTCGACGACGACCTTTGACGTCAGGCCGGTCACTTCGTCCATCCGTTCGACCAACGTGATGCTGTCGATCAGATCGATGTATTCGACCTTACCGGCACGCTCCGTGATGATCGGCAGGGTGAACGGGTCCCATTCGGCCAGTTTCTGGCCGCGGGTGACCGGCTGGTTTTCCTCTGCCAGCAGCCTGGCGCCGTAGGGGACACGGAACCGGGCACGCTCGCGCTGCTTGTCGTCAACCAGCACGATTTCGCAGTTACGCGACATGACCACCAGCGCGCCGGTGCTGTTGGCGATGACGTTGCGGTTACGCACGGTGACGGTGCCTTCGTGGCTGGCCTCGACACTGGACGTTTCCGCGCCGCGCTGCGCCGCGCCACCGATGTGGAAGGTGCGCATCGTCAGCTGCGTGCCGGGTTCACCGATCGACTGTGCGGCGATCACACCGACAGCCTCACCGATGTTCACCGGCGTGCCGCGCGCGAGGTCACGGCCGTAGCAATGGCCACACACACCGATATGCGACTCACAGGTCAGCACCGAGCGGATCTTCACCGCTTCGACGCCGGCCGTCTCGATCATCTCGGCTTCGGGCTCTTCAATCAGCGTGTTGTTCGGCAGGATCACCTTGCCGGTCGCCGGATCGAGCACGTCCTCGGCCGTGGTGCGGCCCAGGGTCCGTTCCGACAGCGACGACACGACCTCACCGCCATCCATGACCGCGCGAACGGTCAGGCCACGTTCGGTGCCGCAGTCTTCCTCGACGATGATGCAATCCTGCGCCACGTCGACCAGGCGGCGGGTCAGGTAGCCGGAGTTCGCCGTCTTCAACGCCGTGTCCGCGAGGCCTTTGCGGGCGCCGTGGGTGGAGTTGAAGTACTCAAGGACCGACAGGCCTTCCTTGAAGTTGGCGATGATCGGCTGCTCGATGATCTCACCCGACGGCTTGGCCATCAGCCCGCGCATGCCGGCCAACTGGCGCATCTGCGCCGGCGACCCACGCGCACCGGAGTGCGACATCATCCACACCGAGTTTGTGGGGACGCCTTTCTCCTGCTTGCTGATCTCCTTCATCATCGCGCCGGCCACTTCGTCGGTGCAACGCGACCAGGCGTCGACGACCTTGTTGTAGCGCTCACCGGCGGTGATCAGGCCGTCCTGGTACTGCTGCTCGAACTCCTTCACTTCCGCCTGGGTGCTGGTGATCAGCGCGCCCTTGCTGTCCGGAATGATCAGGTCGTCCTTGCCGAACGAAATGCCTGCCTTCGCCGCCTGAGCGAACCCAAGCCCCATCAAACGGTCGGCGAAGATCACGCATTCCTTCTGACCGCAATGGCGGTAAACCATGTCGATCACGTCGGAGACGCTTTTCTTGGTCAACTGCCGGTTGATCAGGTCGAATGGCACGTCCGGATGCTTCGGCAGGATTTGGGCGATCATCATCCGGCCCGGCGTGGTCACCACGATCGGCTTGATCGGGTTGCCGCCGGCGTCCACGGTTTCGTACCGCGCTCGGATCTTGTCATGCAGCGTGATCCGCTTGGCGAACAACGCGTGTTCGATCTCGCCAATCTTGCCGAAAGCGGGCGCATCGTTGTCCTTGGTTTCCTTGAACAGCGCGGTTTCCAGCGACAGGTAGTAGATGCCCAGAACGATGTCCTGGCTGGGCACAATGATCGGTTTGCCGTTGGCGGGGCTGAGGATGTTGTTGGTCGACATCATCAGCACGCGGCCTTCAAGCTGCGCTTCCAGCGACAGCGGCACGTGCACCGCCATCTGGTCACCATCGAAGTCGGCGTTGAAGGCTGTGCAAACCAGCGGATGCAGCTGGATCGCCTTGCCTTCGATCAATACCGGCTCGAACGCCTGGATTCCCAGGCGATGCAACGTCGGCGCGCGGTTCAGCATCACCGGATGCTCGCGAATGACCTCTTCCAGGATGTCCCAAACCTCGGGACGTTCCTTTTCCACCATCCGCTTGGCCGCCTTGATGGTCGTGGCGTGGCCGTATTTTTCCAACTTCGAGTAGATGAACGGCTTGAACAGCTCCAGCGCCATCTTCTTCGGCAGGCCGCACTGATGCAGCTTTAGTTCCGGACCCACCACGATGACCGAACGGCCGGAGTAATCGACGCGCTTGCCCAACAGGTTCTGCCGGAAGCGGCCTTGCTTGCCTTTCAGCATGTCGGACAGCGACTTCAGCGGACGCTTGTTGGCGCCCGTGATCGCTCGGCCGCGACGGCCGTTATCGAACAGCGCGTCCACCAATTCCTGCAGCATGCGCTTTTCGTTACGTACAATGATATCCGGCGCGCGCAGCTCGATCAGCCGCTTCAGGCGGTTGTTGCGGTTGATCACGCGGCGATATAGGTCGTTCAGGTCCGACGTCGCGAAACGGCCACCATCCAGCGGCACCAGCGGGCGCAGTTCGGGCGGGATAACCGGCACGACATCCAGGATCATCCAGTCGGGGCGGCAGCCGGACTCACCAAACGCCTCGATCAGTTTCAGCCGCTTGACCAGCTTCTTGCGCTTGGCCTCAGAGGAGGTCTCCTTGAGGTCGGCGCGCAGCTTGACCTTTTCCGCGTCGGTGTCGATGCGGTTGAGCACCTTCTTGATCGCTTCCGCACCGATGCCGACTTCGAACTGGTCGTCGCCGAACTCATCCTGCTTGGACAGCAGCTGGTCTTCAGTCAGCAGCTGCAGCATCTTCAGGTCGGTGGTGCCGGGCTCCAGCACGACATAGCTCTCGAAGTACAGGATCTTCTCAAGCTCTTTCAGCGTCAGGTCGACCATCAGGCCAATCCGGCTGGGCAGCGACTTCAGGAACCAGATATGCGCGACCGGGGAGGCGAGTTCGATATGGCCCATCCGCTCGCGGCGCACTTTCGCCAGCGTGACTTCAACGCCGCACTTCTCGCAAATGATCCCGCGAAATTTCATGCGCTTGTACTTGCCGCACAGGCACTCGTAGTCCTTGATCGGGCCAAAGATGCGGGCGCAGAACAGGCCATCGCGCTCCGGCTTGAAGGTCCGGTAGTTGATGGTTTCAGGCTTTTTGATTTCGCCGTATGACCAGGAGCGGATTTGTTCCGGACTTGCAATTTAAATCTTAATCTGGTCAAACGTCATTGCCTGGCCCGTTTGGCCCAGGATCTTCATCAGTTCGTTCATGCGACTAATACCTCAAAACTTTGAGTACGCGCTTTGGTCGGTTCGTGCGGTTTCAAAGCAAAAACTCTCACACGGAAGTCACCCGGGCCACGCCAGCGCACGGAGAGGTGCCCGCAATTCCTCCGTGCATCGACGCAGCCCTTGGTGTTCTCCGTGGTAAACCCTCGCGGAAAGTCAACCCATCCAGGCGTCGAATGGTAATCAATCAGGCAGCCCGATTATCCAGGTCGACGTTCAGGCCCAGGGACTTCAACTCCTTCACCAGAACGTTGAAGCTTTCGGGGATGCCGGCCTCGAAGTTGTCCTGCTCGCGCACAATCGCCTCGTAAACCTTCGTCCGTCCGGACACGTCGTCGGACTTCACTGTCAGCATCTCCTGCAAGGTATATGCCGCACCGTAAGCCTCGAGCGCCCACACCTCCATCTCACCAAAGCGCTGGCCACCGAACTGCGCCTTGCCGCCTAACGGCTGCTGGGTGACCAGCGAGTATGGCCCGATCGAACGTGCGTGGATCTTGTCATCCACAAGGTGATGCAGCTTCAGCATGTAGATGTAGCCCACCGTCACCTTGCGCTCGAACGTCTCACCCGTCCGGCCATCGGTCAGCACAACCTGTCCTGACGTTTGCAGTCCGGCACGTGTCAGCATGCCCTCGATATCGGCCATGCGGGCACCGTCGAACACCGGCGTCGCGATCGGGATGCCTTTCTTGAGGTTCTCGCACATCTCGATCAACTGGGCCGTGTCCAGCGTGGCGATCTGCTGGCTGTAGACCTCGTCGCCGTAGATCTCCTTCAGCATCTCCAGCAATGCGTCGCGTTGCGCACCGGTGCGGCGGTATTCCTCCACCAATTCACCGATTTGCTTGCCCAGGTTGGCGCAGGCCCAGCCCAGATGGGTTTCCAGAATCTGACCGACGTTCATCCGCGACGGCACGCCCAACGGGTTCAACACCAGATCGACCGAGGTCCCGTCTTCCAGGAATGGCATGTCCTCCACCGGAACCACGCGCGACACCACACCCTTGTTGCCATGACGGCCGGCCATCTTGTCGCCTGGCTGCAGCTTGCGCTTCACCGCGATAAAGACTTTGACCATCTTCATCACGCCGGGCGGCAGTTCGTCACCGCGCTGCAGCTTCTCGACTTTGCTGTCGAACCGCGCCTGCAGGCGGCCGACGGCGGCATCGTATTCCCGCTTCAGGGTCTCGATATCGGCCATCACCGCATCGTCCTGCACGCCGATGTGGCGCCAGGCGCCGCGCGGATGTTCGGCCAGCACGGCTTCGTCGATCTCGGTGCCGGACTTGATGCCCTTGAAGCCGCCAGATGCCTTGTGACCGAGCAGTTTCTCACGCAGCCGGTTCAGGAACGAACGCTCCTGAATGGCCTTTTCGTCGTCGCGGTCCTTGGCCAGGCGTTCGATCTCGGCGCGCTCGATCGCCATCGCGCGTTCGTCCTTGTCGACGCCACGGCGGCTAAACACACGGACATCGACGATGGTGCCAGTGACACCGGGCGGCAGCTTCAGGGAGGTATCGCGGACGTCGGACGCCTTTTCACCGAAGATGGCGCGCAGCAGCTTTTCTTCCGGCGTCATCGGGCTTTCGCCCTTTGGCGTGACCTTGCCGACCAGGATGTCGCCCGGGTTCACCTCGGCGCCGATATAGACGATGCCCGCTTCGTCCAGGTTCTTCAGGGCTTCTTCGCCGACGTTCGGGATATCGCGGGTGATTTCCTCCTGGCCCAGCTTGGTGTCGCGCGCCATCACCTCGAATTCCTCGATGTGAATGGACGTGAACACGTCGTCGCGCGCAATCCGCTCGCTGATCAGGATGCTGTCTTCGAAGTTGTAGCCATTCCACGGCATAAACGCGACCAGCACGTTCCGGCCCAGCGCCAGTTCGCCCAGTTCGGTGGATGGGCCGTCGGCGATGATATCGCCCTCGTAAACCCGGTCACCGACCTTCACCAGCGGACGCTGGTTGATGCAGGTGGACTGGTTCGATCGCATGAACTTCCGCAAGCGATAGATGTCGACACCTTTGGTCGTCGCATCCTCGTTCGTCGCCCGCACCACGATACGCGCACCGTCGATCTGATCGACGATGCCTGGCCGGCGAGCGATGATGGTCGCACCGGAATCGCGGGCCACGGCAGCTTCCATGCCGGTTCCCACCAGCGGCGCATCGGCGCGGATCAAAGGCACCGCCTGCCGCTGCATGTTGGAACCCATGAGCGCACGGTTGGCGTCGTCATTCTCCAGGAACGGGATCAGCGCCGCGGCGACGGACACGAGTTGCTTCGGCGAGACGTCGATCGCGGTGACGTCTTCCGGCTTCACCAACCGAAAGTCGCCCTGCTTGCGAACCGACACCAGGTCCTGGGTGAACCGACCGCCGCCATCCATGGGCGCGTCGGCTTGGGCAACCACAAGGCGTTCTTCCTCCATCGCCGACAGGTACCGCGCGCCCGGTTGGACGACGCCTTCCTTGACCAGCATGTACGGTGTCTCGATGAAGCCGTACTTGTTCACCTTGGCGTAGGTCGCCAGGGAGTTGATCAGACCGATGTTCGGGCCTTCCGGCGTCTCGATCGGGCAGATGCGGCCGTAATGCGTCGGGTGCACGTCGCGCACTTCGAAGCCGGCGCGCTCACGGGTCAGACCGCCCGGCCCAAGCGCGGACAGGCGGCGCTTATGCGTCACTTCCGACAGCGGGTTGGTCTGGTCCATGAACTGGCTGAGCTGGGACGAGCCGAAGAATTCCCGCACCGCGGCAGCAGCCGGCTTGGCGTTGATCAGGTCGTGCGGCATGACCGTGTCGATGTCGACCGAGCCCATCCGCTCCCGGATCGCCCGCTCCATACGGAGCAGGCCAATGCGGTACTGGTTCTCCATCAGCTCGCCCACCGACCGGACGCGGCGGTTGCCAAGATTGTCGATGTCGTCGATCTGGCCGCGGCCATCCTTCAGGTCGCACAGCGTCTTGACGGTCTTGATCAGATCGTCCTTGCGCAGCACGCGCTGGGTGTCGGGCGCATCGGTGATGTTCAGCCGCATGTTCATCTTGACCCGGCCGACCGCCGATAGATCGTAGCGATCGCCGTCGAAGAACAGCCCGCGGAACAGCCCTTCAGCGGTCTCCGGGGTCGGCGGCTCACCGGGGCGCATCACCCGGTAGATGTCGATCAGCGCGTCATCACGGTTGGTGTTCTTGTCCACCGCCAGCGTGTTGCGGATCCACGGGCCGTTGGATTGGTCAACCGCCAGGGTGGGCAGGCTGGTGATCCCCGCCTCTTCCAGCGCGGCAAGCCTGGCTTCCGCCAGTTCCTCACCGGCCTCGGCGTAAATCTCACCGGTCTCGGCGTTGACCAGATCCTCGGCCATGTAACGGCCAAGCAGGTCGGCACGACCCACCAGCACTTCCTTGGTGTTCTCGGCGATGCGCCGGGCCTGACGCGCGGTCAGCTTGGCTTCCGCGTCAGCAACGACCTCGCCGGTGGCGGCATCGATCAGCGGCTCCAGCAGCTTGACGCCGCGGAATGCGTCGGGATCGAACGGACGCGCCCAACCCTTGGGGGTATGATCGAACACGACCTTGCCGTAGAAGTGGCTGAGGATTTCTTCCTGGTCCATCCCGCGAACTTCCGCCGGATCCAGGGCTTCGCCCTTGGCTTCCCGGGCGGCACGCAACTGCTCCGTTCCGGCGCTTTCCAGCGCGTACAGCAGCGTCGTCACCGGCAGCTTGCGCTTCCGGTCGATGCGGACGTACACCAAATCCTTACTGTCGAATTCGAAGTCCAGCCACGAACCGCGATACGGAATCACCCGCGCCGCGAACAGATATTTCCCGGACGAATGGGTCTTGCCCTTGTCGTGGTCGAAAAACACACCCGGGGAGCGATGCATCTGGGACACGATCACCCGTTCGGTCCCGTTGATGATGAAAGTGCCGTTGTCGGTCATCAGCGGCATGTCGCCCATATAGACGGGCTGTTCCTTAATATCGCGGATCGAGCGGGCGCCAGTGTCCTCATCCACGTCCCAAACGATGAGACGGAGGATCACTTTTAGAGGAGCGGCGAAAGTCATACCGCGCTGAATGCACTCCTCAACGTCGTATTTTGGCTCTTCCAGCTCGTAATAGACAAATTCCAGCCGCCCGCGGCCCGCGAAGTCGTCGATCGGGAACACGGATTTGAAGACCTCTTGCAGTCCAGACTGGGTACGATTGTCCGGACGCACATTCATTTGCAGAAACGTCTCATAGCTGGCGCGCTGCACGTCAATCAGGTTCGGCATCGGAGCCACTTCGGGGATCCGACCGAAGCTCTTGCGGATGCGCTTACGCCCAGTAAAGGACCGTGTGATCGCGTTCATCGATGACCCACCTTACCGTTAACCTGCCGACCGTTGATCAGATCGTCTGTGCTGCCGGAACAACCGGGCAGCACGAAATTAAACTTCTCGCCGAAACGGAAATGCGGGCGGAAACCAGCTGATTTCCACCCGCCTCCAGCTCAGAAGCCATGGCATCTCGGCGGAGATGCCAGGCTGAAATCATGCTGCTAATGGAAAGCGTTACTTCACCTCCACGCTCGCACCGGCGTCTTCCAGCATCTTCTTGATCTTCGCCACTTCGTCCTTGCCTACGCCTTCCTTGACGGCCTTCGGCGCGGCTTCAACCAGATCCTTGGCTTCCTTTAGCCCCAGACCGGTGATGGTGCGGACTTCCTTAATGACGTTGATCTTCTTGTCACCGGCCTTAGCCAGGATGACGGTGAACTCGGTCTGCTCTTCAACCGGCGCGGCAGCGGCAGCAGCCGGGGCGGCAGCGGCGGCCACCGGGGCAGCCGCAGAGACGCCCCACCTCTCTTCGAGAAGCTTGGACAGCTCGGCGGCTTCGAGAACCGTCAGCTTGGACAGTTCTTCAACAAGATTTTGTAGATCGGCCATGTCGTGTATCCCTTAATCTAGACTTCGGTTGGTTCCATGCAAGCCGGGTTGTCCGGCTGGCGGTCAGGTATGCGTCGCGGGCTACCCTCAGGCAGCCTCGGCTTCGACCTCATCCCTCTTTGCAAAGGCCCCGAAGACCCGAGCAAGCTGCCCTGCCGGAGCCTGAAGAATACCGGCGATCCGCGTGGCGGGGGTCGAGATCATCCCCACCAGGCTCGCGCGCAGTTCATTCAGGCTCGGTAGTTCGGCCAGCGCCTTGATCCCATCCGCATTCAGCGACTGGGTTCCGAGCGCACCGCCGACGACGACGAACTTCTCATTGGTCTTGGCGAACTCGACAGCAGTCTTCGCCACGGCTACCGGATCCGTCGCCCACGCAAGCGCGATCGGTCCCTTCAGCAATGGCTTGAGGCTGTCGAACTGGGTCCCATCAAGAGCGAGGTTGGTCAGCCGGTTCTTCGCGACTTTGTAGGTCGCCCCCGCAGCTCCCATCTTGCGCCTCAGGTCGGTCACTTCAGCCACCGTCAGGCCCGCATTGCGGGTCACGACGATCATCGAAGTGGCGGCCAGCGCCTGATTAAGCTCGGTGACGAATTCGCGCTTCTCCGTACCGATCCACGTTTCGTCTCCGTTCGACCCACCGTCCCGCAACTGGCGGAAGGGCGGGTCAGGTTGCCCAAAAATCACCCGGCTGGCGCCGAACGATCCGGTTCGCCTGTCCTGGAACCACCAAAGACCCGCAGGGAACCACGCCCCTGGAATTCTTGGCTTCCCCATCTCCCGCGCGCGGACCCCGAGGGACCCATTAAACCTTGCCCGGCGAACCAGGACGAAGGGACGAGCGGTCTTGGACAGGTCCGGGAAGATTCGCCCCAGGCCAGAACCTGGGGAAAGGAGCCTTCCCTGCCCACCGGTCCCGAAGGACCGGCGTATTATGCGGTCAGCGAACTTACATCGACCCGAACGCCCGGGCCCATTGTCGAACTGACTGAAACTTTCTGTACATACGTGCCCTTGGCGCCCGTCGGCTTCGCCTTGACGATGGCGTCGGCCAGGGCCTTGGCATTCTCAAGAAGCTTGTCAGCCTCGAACGACACCTTGCCGATGCCGGCGTGAATGATACCGGCCTTTTCGGCGCGGAACTCGACCTGCCCGCCCTTGGCGGCGGTCACCGCACCCTTGACGTCCATGGTTACCGTGCCCAGGCGCGGGTTTGGCATCAGGCCACGCGGGCCGAGGATCTTACCGAGCCGGCCGACAACACCCATCATGTCCGGGGTCGCGATGCAGCGGTCGAAGGCAATTTCGCCGCCTTGGATCTTCTCCGCCAGGTCTTCGGCGCCAACAACATCGGCGCCCGCGGCCAGGGCTTCCTCGGCTTTGGCGCCCCGTGCGAAAACCCCGACGCGGACGGTCTTCCCGGTGCCGTTCGGCAAACTGGTCAAACCGCGTACCATCTGATCAGCATGTCGTGGATCGATGCCTAGGTTCATCGACATCTCGACGGTTTCGTCGAACTTCGCTTTGGAAATCGACTTCACCAGCGCGATGGCATCCGCGAGCGGATAGGCCTTGCTGCTGTCCACGGCCTTTTGCGCCGCGGCAAGACGTTTGTTCTTAGCCATGGCTCAACCCTCCACCACGGTAAGGCCCATCGAGCGGGCAGAACCGGTCAGCATGCGGACCGCGCCATCGATGTCGTTGGCGTTCATGTCCTTCATCTTGATCTCGGCGATCTCACGCAACTGCGCGGTCGTCACACGGCCTGCCGAAGCGCCTTTGCCCACCGTCGGGCTACCCTTGGTAATCCCGGCCGCCTTCTTCAGGAAATAGGTGTTTGGCGGCGTCTTGGTGATGAAAGTGAAACTGCGGTCAGCATACGCCGTGATCACCACCGGGATCGGCATCCCGGGTTCCATCTGCTGGGTGAAGGCATTGAATTCCTTCACGAAGGCCATGATGTTGAGACCGCGCTGACCTAGCGCCGGGCCGACCGGCGGCGACGGATTTGCCTTGCCTGCCGGAATTTGAAGCTTGATATAGCCGACGATTTTCTTCGCCATGTGATCCCTGGTCCTTATCCAAGGGACCGCGGTTCATACGACCTCGTCCGCCACAGGGCGGCAAACGGTCTCCCGCGTTCCAAAAGAGGCGCGCATATAGGCTTCGCTGGCATACGTGTCCAGAGGAAATTAACTGATGTGAAGGAATTTTGGCAGATAAAGGCCGCATATCAGCCATTGTCCCGCCATGCACTTGCTGCAGTGCAGGATTGACGCATGCGTTGAGCACAGCAGAATACGCGTAAGCAAAAGGTCCGGACGATCATGACACGAACATCAACCCGCATTTTTCTGGGCAGCGTCGCCGGTGCGCTTTCCATTTTGGTTTTTCATCAAGTAACGCTGCAGATCTTCTTTTGGCTCGGGTGGGCGCCGCACCCGGCGTTTCGGATTGCACATGTAGGTCCCTTCAGCGCCCCGCTTGTCGCCAGCATCACCTTTTGGGGCGCCGTCTATGGCGGCGTCTTTGGACTGCTGCTGCCGGTCGCCAAGGGACCCTTGTGGGCCCGGGGTATGGTCGCCGGGCTATGCGCGATGGCGCTGGCATGGTTCCTGTTCCTGCCATTGATGGGGCATCCCGCCGCCTTCGGCTGGGAGGCGTGGCCGATGCTGCGATCCTTCATCGCCTATCAGATGTGGGGCATTGGCCTCGGCCTTGTACTGCCCCGATTGCTCCCACGGCCGATCGTGCGCCGGTCTCAGAACTGGGACAGACATAATCTTGCGGTCTGACGCCTGAATCGCGTGTATTCCGCACGGTCTGCGGAGGACATACGTATGCGGCGTTGGGTAGCTATCCTGGTTCTCGTTTCCTGCGGTGTGTCGCCCTCCGCCACCTACACCTCGGCGGCCAATGCGCGAACCATCCTGGCGGCAACACCAATCGCCCGAACCGACCTGCCATGGTGGCGGGAGAGACATGAGGCAAAGCTTCGTGAGCTCGCCCAGGCCAAGCCGGAACTGATCTTCCTCGGCGATTCCATCACCGAGGATTGGGAGCGTGCAGGACCGCCCGAATGGCGGGATTTCGCGCCTGTCTGGCAGCGTTACTATGGCGACCGACACGCCGTAAATCTCGGGTTCAAGGGTGACACCACCGCCAGCCTGCTCTGGCGTATCCGCAACGGGGAGGTGAGCGGCATCGCCCCGAAGGCAGCGGTCGTTCTGATCGGGGCGAACAATTTGGGGAAGGTGCACTGGTCGGCCGAGGACACTGTCAGCGGCATCAACACCATCATCGGCGACCTCCACCAGCGGCTGCCGGCGACAAAGATCCTGCTGCTGGCGGTCCTGCCGTCGGAGCGGTCACCCTGGGTCACCGAGACCACCAAGCAAATCAACCGGATGCTGGCCGAGCGATACAAGGGTGACCAGTCGGTGGCGTTTCTCGACCTGACAGCGCTTTTCATGCGTAACGGTGCGCCTAATCCTGGCTTGTTCCTCGACGCAAAGCTGACGCCGCCGGATCCCTTGCTGCACCCGTCAGCGCAAGGTCAGGCGTTGATGGCGCAGGCGATGGAACCGGTGCTGGCCAACATGCTGGGGGACCGGCCGCACTCCTGATGCAATGCCCGCCCGACTGGGACGGTCCGGCTGGCGCAGTGGCTGGAGGCAACATGGAGCCACCAGCCTGTCAGATTCACAACCGGCTAAAGATTGGGCGGGACCGGCTGATGCGGAATCTCATCCCGTTCAACCGCGGCCATCTGCCCGCATGATCGCCTGAGGGAGAAGATTGGCTTGCCAAAGATGGTCTGGCGCCCGTCGTTGTCGATGCGACGGACCGGTACCGACGGGTGCATTGCAGATTGCGGACCGGCCAGGTGGCAAGCCGGCCTACCGTCCACGGCTGGCCAACGGCTATCGCAACGGCACTTTCGGGTCGCGCCGGATCGAACGGGCGAGCCATCGCCAAAGCTCTCTATAATAGGGTGCAAACAGATCATTGAGCCCGTGTTCGGGATGATCAAACACACCATCGGCTTGTGTCGCTTCCACCTGCGCGGCGTTCAAAACGCTGCCACCGCGTGGACCCAGGTCGCTCGCGCCCCCAACTGCTGGCGCCTGCGGCGCTTGCAGATAGCCTGAAATGCCACGACCGCCGCTGCAAATGTCAGATAATCCCAAGCCGACAGCCTGATAGAGCGCCGCAGGTACCGGGCCGTTTGCGCGGCCGAGCTACACGCGGCCGGGTGCACCGGGATTGGACCGGTCAACGGGTCGAGACTGGTGCCAGACTGCGGACAGGCATCGACGCGAACCGCAATGCCGGCCAATGCCGCGTGGGCCGCCCGCTGGATTGGTCGACCAGGCGAAACCTAGGCGAGAGCTCCCGGCTTATAATCCCTCGAACAGCACCGTGGTAATGTAACGCTCGGCGAACGACGGGATGATCACGACGATCCGTTTGCCGGCGATATTCGTCCCGCTTCGCCACGCGCAGAGCCGCCGCCAAAGCCGCCCCGGAGGAGATCCCGCCCGGGATCCCCTCAGTTCGGGCCAGGCGCCGTGCCGTCGTCAGGGTTTCTTCGTTGGTAACCTGGATAACCTCGTCAATCGCCTCGGTATCCAGGATCTCGGGCACAAATCCTGCGCCAATTCCTTGGATCGGATGCGGTGCAGGCTTGCCGCCTGACAGTACCGGGCTGGCCGTCCGGTTCCACCGCGATCATCTTCAGCCCCGGCCGCCGAGGCTTCAGTGCCTGCGCTACGCCGGTCAGCGTGCCGCCGGTGCCAATACCGGAGACGATCGCGTCGACCTCGCCGGCCGTGTCGTACCAGATTTCCTCCGCCGTGGTCTTCACGTGGATCGCCGGGTTGGACGGATTGCCGAACTGGTTCGGGGTGACCGCGCCGGGGGTCGACTTCCAGCAATTCCTTGGCCCGGGCGATGGCGCCGTTCATGCCCTTCTCGCGCGGCGTCAGTTCGAGATCCGCGCCCAGGAAGGCCAGCATCTTGCGCCGCTCGATGGAGACCGACTTCCGGCATGGTCAGGATCAGCTTGTAGCCGCGCGCGGCCGCGACGAACGCCAGGCCGATGCCGGTGTTGCCCGAGGTCGGCTCGATGATCGTGCCGCCCGGCTTCAGACTGCCCTGCTTCCTCCAGTTCCAGGATCATGTTGACGCCGATGCGGTCCTTCACGCTGGAGATCGGATTGAAGAATTCCAGCTTCAGCACGACGTCGGCGGTGATGCCTTCCTCGGCGAGGATTTTCGGGATGCGCACCAGCGGGGTATTGCCGATCGTCTCGGCGATGCTGTCATAGATGCGGCCACGCAACGGGCGGTCGAAAACGAGCGGCTTGTGTTGCGGATGTCATGGCGATGTTCCTCTTCCCCGAGCGAGCCGCCACAACGGCAGGCGGCTGCGACGGTGGCGCATAAAAGGCAAGAATTTTTCCCGGCTGGCAAGGTGCTGGCAAGCCTCGGCACAAAAATGTAATCTATACGCGGCAATGCGTGGAATTTTCTGCCGTCCAGCCGTCATCGCGAAAGCGTGCTGCATGCACTTGCAACGTGACTTGGCAATACGCGCTGTGCGGGTGCACATCTACCCGCCATGAAGATCCTGTTCGCGGCTCTGCTCGATGCTCACCGCCCCTGCAGGTCAGCAGCCGAACCCGTTCGTTCAGGACGCCGCCGCGTTCGGCGACTGGCGCGCCGATGCCCCGGGCGTCATCCGCAAAATAACCGCCGGATGCGCTGCCGCCGCCGTTCGCCAGCCGGTCGGTCGCTCCGGAGGCCGTCGGTGATCGTCGCGCCCGGCCGGCGCCAATCCCCATGTGCCGCCCGGTTTCGAGGCGACGGCTGTTCGCAAGCGGCCTGGATCAGCCGCGGACGATGCGCACCGCGCCGAACGGCGACATCTTCGTTGCCGAAAGTGCGGCGGGCCGCATCCGGGTGCTGCGCACCGCCGACGGCATGGCGCGAAGCCGTATCCGGCTACGCGTCTTTCGCGTCCGGACTGAACCTGCCGTTCGGCATCGCCTTCTGGCCGCCCGGTCCGTCGCCTCGGTTCGTCTATATCGGCGAGACCAACCGGATCGTCCGCTTTCCCATACCAGACCGGGGATCTTGCAGGCCCGCGGGCCGGCTCAGGTGATCGTGCCCAGTCTGCCCGAGGGCGGCCATTGGACCCGCGATGTGGTGTTCTCGCCCGATGGCAGCCGTATGTTCGTGGCGGTCGGATCGGCCGGCAAACTGGACGCTGGACCTGACCGGGCCGCCGCCCGCCAGACTGCCGACCGGGGCCTCCTGGGGCGACAGAGGCAAACCGCGCCGACGTGCTGGAGTTCACCCCCGAAGGCGGCGCCCCGCGCACCTATGCCACCGGACTTCGCAACTGTTCAGCGGAGGCGATCCAGCCCGTCACCGGCGCCCTGTGGTGCGCGGTGAACGAGCGTGACGGGCTGGGCGACAATCTGCCGCCCGGACTACGTGACCAAAGTTGAATCCAACGCGTTCTACGGCTGGCCGTGGTTCTATATCGGCGCCCACCCGGACCCACGGATGAATGGCGCCCGCATGGACCTGGCCAATCGCGTGACCGTGCCGGACGTGCTGATCCAGCCGCACTCCGCCCCGCTTGGTATCGTGTTCTATGACGGCACCGCAGTTTCCGCCAGACTATCGGGGCGACGCCTTCGTCGCACTGCACGGGTCATGGAACCGGTCGCTGCGGACCGGCTACAAGGTGGTACGGCTGCGCTTCCGGGATGGCCGTGCCGACCGGAGTGTACGAGGATTTCCTGACCGGCTTCGTCGCTTCCGACCAGGCGGTATGGGCCGGCCGGTTGGGTTGACGGTGATGCCATGACGGATCGTTGCTGGTCAGCGACGACGCCAACGGCACGATTTGGCGGGTCACCTACCGGCCGAGCAATGATCGGCCACGCCGCGTCGGTCCGCTTCATCCTCATCACGCTGGTGATCGATGCGCTGGGCTTTGGGCTGGTGGTGCCGATCGTGCCGTCTCTGGTGCTGCAACTGTCAGGCTTGACGGTATCAGGCGCATCGACCTGGGTCGGGCTTCTGCTGGCGGCGTTCGCCCTGATGCAGTTTGCCTGCGCCCCGGTGCTAGGGGCGCTCAGCGACCGGTTCGGCCGGCGGCCGGTGCTGCTGCTGTCACTCAGCGGGATCTGCGCCAATTATCTGATGCTGGCCTGGGCGCCGTCGCTGACGTGGCTGTTCGTGGGTCGGCTGATCGCCGGGGCGACGGCGGCGAATGCGGCCACCGCCACGGCCTACATCGCCGACGTGACGCCGCCGCCAAGCGTGCCGGCCAGTTCGGGCTGGTCGGCGCGGTTTCGGCGTCGGCTTCGTGGTGGGTCCTGCGCTGGGCGGCCTGCTGGGCGCTTACGGCCTGCGGCTGCCATTCGTTGTGGCCGCGGTGCTGGCCGGCTGCAACGTGCTGTACGGGCTGTTCGTGTTGCCCGAGAGCCTGCCGCCGTCGCGCCGCCGACCGATCGAATGGGGCCGGGCCAATCCGCTGGGTTCGCTGCGGGTGGTGATGGCGAGCCGCAACCTCGGCCGTCTGGCGATCGCCTGGGGCTGCATCTGGTTCGCACTGGGGGCGCTGCAAAGCACGTTCGTGCTGGCCAATGAGGCCCGGTTCGGATGGGACACGCAGCATAACGGCCTGGCGCTGGCGTTGGCTGGGCTGGGGTCAGCGGTGGTGCAAGGGTTGCTGGTGCGGCGCATCGTTCCGGCGTTGGGCGAACGGCGAGCGGCGATGATCGGCGGGACGATCGTGGCGCTGGGGTATCTGTGCATCGGGCTGGCGCCGTTCGGCTGGGTGGTGACTGCTGGGGATCGTGCTGCAGTCGATGGGGGCGATCACCGGTCCGGCGGTACAGGGGCTGGTTTCAGCCTCGGCGTCGGCGGACCGGCAGGGGGAAACGCAGGGGGCGTTGTCCTCCGTGCAGGGGCTGACGGCGATTGTCTCGCCATTGGTGGCCAGTTGGGTGTTTTCGACATTCACCGGATCGCAGCGCCTGGCTGCTGCTGCCGGGCGCCCCGTTCCTGGTTTCGACCTTGGCCTACGGTTTGGTGATCTGGGCGGTGTCGGGCGTGCGGCCGGCACCGGCATTGGTCAGGGTCGAGGCGGGGGCTACAGTGGCTGCCAGCCCGAAAGCCGGAGGAAACTGATGCAAACACGCGCGCCAAAGCAAAAGGCACCTGCACTGAGCTGCGATTGCCACTTCCATATTTTTGGCCCGTTCGACCGTTTTCCAATGAGCGAGGGTCGGACCTACACCCCGCCCGAGGCATCGGTAACAGCGTATCTCGAACTGGCGGAATCCCTTGGCTTGCAGCGCATGGTGGTGGTGCAGGCCAGTATCTATGGCACGGACAATGCCGTGACGTTGGATGCCATCAGCCAGTTTGGACTGCACCGGGCGCGCGGCGTCGCGGTGATTGACGACAGTTTCGACGATGGCGCGCTTCAGCGGTTGCACGAGCAAGGCATCCGCGGCGTGCGGTTCAACATGATATCGGGTAACGGCACCCCCGAGGATCAGCTGGAACTCCTGGCTCGGCGGGTCGCGCCCTTGGGCTGGCACATCCAGATCTACGCCGAAGGTGAGAAGATTCTGAAAATCGGACCGTTGCTGGCCAGACTGCCGGTCGAGGTCGTGATCGATCATTGTGGCGGCGTGGAGGCTGGCCTGGGAATCGAGCATCCTCAGTTCCAGGCGCTGCTTCGGTTGATGGACAGCGGACGGGCATGGATGAAGCTCTGCAGCTACCGAGCCTCTTCGACCGGGGCGCCGTTCACCGATGTCGAGGCGAATGTAAAGGCGCTTGTTGCAGCCGCGCCTGATCGGTGCATATGGGGAACTGACTGGCCGCATTCGCAGATCAACCCGACGCCGGAGACCGGGGCGTTGCTTGATCAGTTCTTCGACTGGGTGCCCGATGCAGCGACACGACAGACGATTCTGGTCGATAACCCCTCCCGTTTGTACGGATTTTAGCCATGACCGCGACGCGCCGGGTTATGTCGATTGTCGCGTTGTTGCTGGCCGCGGGGCCGGTTCAGGCCCGCCATCACGGGCCGTCTTCCGAGGCTGGCGGTAATCCGGCGGGGTTCGATTATTTCCTGCTCAGCCTCAGCATCGCGCCGAGTTTTTGCGCGCTGTCGCCAGCCAATCGGGCGAAACAGGAATGCCAGTCGCTGACCGAGGCGGAGTTTCAGCAGACCCCCCTCACTGTCCACGGACTCTGGCCAAATCGTGCTCGCGTGAGCGTCAACCTGCAGCCGCATGACTGCCAGGACGGTCCGTTCGTGCCGCCCTCGGATGCCGTTCAGACCGCGCTAGGCCGCTATATGCCGGGCGGCCCAGGGCTTGAACGATATGAGTGGCGGAAGCACGGCGCCTGCTCCGGCCTGTCGACCGAGACCTACTTTGCGGCGGTGGTTCGGCTCGCGCAACATGCCAACGACACCATCGGGGCGGTGATGCGCTCGAAGGGAATGCTGGGGCATTCCGTCAGCATTGCCGAGTTGCTGACCGCCGTCAGCGGTGTGGACGCTGCTCTGGCGCCGGCCATGGTGGTCGATTGCCATCAGCCGCGCGGGGGTGGCGACACGTTGGTGGATGAGATCCGAATTGTGCTGTCAAAGGATTTCCAGCCGATGCCAGTGTCCAGTGTTGGTCTTGGACAGAACTCCGGTTGTTCGGGGGGACGCGGGTTGGTGCCTGATGTGTCGCGGTAGCGGCGGCGGTTAGCCTACCGAGCCCCCAGCATGCCGTCCGCCTGAAGCACTGTTCCGGCACTGGCATATCGCTTCGCCAGGGCGGCGCAGACCATGAGCTGGATCTGATGGAACAACATCAGCGGCAGGACGATCAGGCCGACGGATTGTCCGGCCACCAGCACCGCTGCCATTGGCAGACCACTTGCCAGGCTTTTCTTAGAGCCGCAGAACACGATGGTAATCTCGTCGGCACGCGAGAAGCCCAACAGGCGACTGCCGAAGGTCGTGATCGCCAGGACCGCTGCCAGCAAAGCGGCATCGATCGTCAGCAGGCGGCCGAGGTCGGCAATACCGAGCTGATGCCAGATGCCCTGGGTAACGCCCTCGCTGAACGCGGTATAAACAACCAGTAGAATAGAGCTGCGATCGACCAGTCCAAGCAGCGTCTTGTTGCGTAGCGCCCAGGTCCCGATCAGCGGGCGGGCAAGCTGGCCGGCAGCGAACGGCAGCAGAAGCTGCAGGACGATGTCGCCGACGCCGCGTATCGAGAAGCCGCCTTGTGCACTCAGCAGCAATCCGGCCAACAGCGGGGTGAGCAGCATGCCCAGCAAATTGGACGCGGTGGCGGCGCAGAGGGCGGCCGGGACGTTGCCTCGGGCGATCGAGGTAAAGGCGATCGAGGATTGGACTGTCGAAGGCAGCGCGGATAGCAAGAGCAGACCAGTCCAAAGTGGGGCGTTCAGCAGATGCGGAAATAGCGCCCGGGCGCCTAGAACCAACGCCGGGAACAGCAGGAAGGTCGAGACGAGGATGACCACATGCAGACGCCAGTTACGGGCGCCGGCCAGCGCTGCGCTGGGGGCCAGGCGGGCGCCGTGCAGGAAGAACATCAGCGCGATGGCGGCTGTGGTCACGTCGCCGGCGACGATCGCACTGGTGCCGTGAACCGGGACGATGGAGGCTAGGCACACCATCCCGACGATAGCCAGGATGTAAGGGTCGATCGGTAGCCGCGACAGCAGCGCCTTGGGAGACATCGCCGGTTCCTCGTCTCGTTTGTATGATGCGGGGAAGCTAGACCTGGCACCGGTGATTGTGAACCATGCTGACAGACCTTATTGTTATCATGATTTATGATAGCGGAAGGATGCCGATATGGCGGACCAGCGTGCCACCAAAGTCACCGACGATACGGTCCGGGGTCGTTCCGCATCACATGGGGGGCTGGCGCGGCGTCGTGGCCGATGCAGAGATCCTCGAGTTTCTGCTGGAATTGCCGAGGCTGAGCGGCAGCCGAACCTGCTGTTCGCGGCCGAGCAACATCTGTTCGGGACGCCGGTTGATTGGGACAACGTCCGCGCTACTTTGTTGGCTCAACGCAACGCCATTGCAACTGACGTGCTGAACCATACAGTTGACTTGCCCGACCGGCCTGGCGGTCTCCTGACGGCGGTGAACGGTGCTCCTGTGGCGTGGACGGACCCGCAGGGCGCGGCCTGGAGCGGCTTGGCGATGCGTAGCTCCGATGTTCGATCCGGCCCATCTGGCAAGCTTCCTGGCGGTCGCGCAGGCCCGCAACTTCACCGAGGCGGGGCGGCGGCTGGGATTGCAGCAATCCACGGTCAGCCAGCACATCCGCAAGCTGGAGGAAAGCGCCGGGCGGCGGTTGTTCGTGCGCGACACCCATGCCGTGACACTGACCGCCGACGGGGAGGCGATGACCGGGTTCGCGCAGACCATCCTCGATACCAATCAACGCGCCCGGCAATACTTCGCGGGGTCGCAGTTGCGTGGGCGGGTGCGGTTCGGGACCTCAGAGGATTTTGTCAGCACGCGGCTGCCGGAGTTGCTGCGTGAATTTGTGCGTCAGCATGCCCTGGTTGACCTGGAACTGAAGGTTGGCGTCAGCGCGAGTTTGTATGAGCATCTGGATGCCGGTGAGCTGGATTTGGTGCTGGCAAAACGCCGGCCGGGCGATGACCGCGGACGGATGGTCTGGCGTGACCGGCTGGCCTGGGTGGGGACCCCTGGCACGCAGATTGGCGCGCCGGTGCCGCTGATTTTGTACAATGCGCCAAGTATTACCCGGACGGTGGCGCTGGAGGCGCTGGAGCGGCACGGGCTGACCTGGCGGATCGCCTGCACAAGTGGAAGCTTGAGCGGACTGCGAGCTGCCTGCCTGGCCGGGCTGGGAGTCACGGTGCATGCGCGGGGGCTGATGCCGGAGGGACTGGTTGAAATGCCATCCGCTTTGGGGCTGCCTGAACTCGGAGACGTGGAATTTGTAGTGCTGGGCGCCCGCAGCGGGCCGCATGGACCGGCCGCGGCGTTGGCCTCGGCGATTCTGGCGAATGGAGACCGGTTGCAGCGTTCCGGGTGACTGGGGTGATCCCTGGCAAATGGATCGCCGCCGATACTGGCCGGCGCAGCTTTAACTGTTGCTTGCGAGCGCGACTGGTTTGATTTATCCAAGCGTGGTTCTCAATGTCCAGCGGCAGGAGGGATGCGTGACCGCCGACAATCAGCATCATCCGCGCGGACCCTGGCATGCCCCGCAGCATCACGTTGCGGGGCGGGCCGAAACCTGGATCTGACGGCTTTTCGTCTCCTGTCCGGTATCGTCCGCTCGGCGCTCGTCGCGTCTGCCGTCACGGCATGACGCCTTGTCGCTTCGGCGACCGACCCGGACCTGAGAGATATCATGAGCCTGATCAATGTGCGGAACCTCGGCGTGTTTTCGCCGCGCGTGCTGTTCCGGAACCTCAACCTCGCTATTCATGACACCGACCGCATTGGCCTGATCGCCAGCAACGGTGCAGGCAAGAGTACCTTGCTGCGCTGCCTGAGCGGACAGACGGAACCGGGGATGGGGGACATCACGCGGCGGCGTGGCCTCCGGGTTGGCTTGGTCGAGCAGGATGTTCCTGACAATTTGCTGCCACTGCCACTGAGCGAGGCGGTTCGGCGGGCGCTGCCGGTGGAAGAGCGTGAAGCCAACGCCTGGAAAGTGGGCATGGTGCTGGACTTGCTGGACACCCCTCTCGAGATGCGTGACCGGGCGCTGTCAGCGCTCAGCGGCGGATGGCAGCGGCTAGCTTTGATCGCTCGGGTTTGGGTGACCGATCCTGACGTGTTGCTGCTGGATGAACCGACCAATCATCTTGATCTGCAGCGGCTTGCGGTGCTGGAGAACTGGATCAACCACGCGACCGACGGAGTGGCGATGGTGATCGCGAGCCATGATCGCCAGTTTCTTGATGGTTGCACCAACCGGACGTTGTTTCTTCGGCCGGAGGAGTCTCGGCTGTATGCCCATCCGTTCAGCCGAGCCCGATCGTTGCTGGCGGATGACGATGCGGCGCGAGAGACAAAGCTTGCCCGGGATGCCAAGGAGGTGGACCGACTGCGGCGCAATGCGGGGCAGTTGCGGAATGTCGGGATCAACAGCGGCAGTGATTTGTTGCTAAGGAAGTCAAAGCAATTGAGCGGGCGGGCGGAGGCGATCGAACAGACACTCCGGCCATTGGAGAAGGAGCGCTCGGGCGACATCAGGCTAGCCAACCGTGGGACCCACGCGAAGGTTTTGGTCACGCTGAATAATGTGGCGGTCAGGGCACCGGATGAGCGCGTTCTGTTTCATATCGATGGGATCAAGATCTTTCAGCGGGATCGCATCGTGGTGGGCGGGGCGAACGGAGTGGGCAAGTCTCAGTTTGTCCGGCTGTTGCATCGGGCGATGGTTTTGGGCGAGGTGCTTCAGGGCGTCGCCGTCAGCCCGACCTTGGTGGTAGGATACCTCGATCAACAGATGTCGCAGCTACCATTGAACGAGACGCCGCTGGGTTTCGTTTCTGGGCAGTTCGGAGTTGGTGATCAGCGTTGCGTCAGCTTGCTGGCTGGAGCGGGGTTCAGCGTTGATACCCAGCGACGGCCGATCTCAGCGCTTTCTTTGGGTCAAAGGGCTCGGCTGGGCTTGCTGGCGCTGCGACTGGCGGAGCCGAACTTTTACTTGATGGATGAGCCAACCAACCACGTGGACATCACTGGGCAGGAGCGGCTGGAAAGCGAAATCCTGGCGCATGAGGCAACCTGTGTGCTGATCTCGCATGATCGGTTTTTTGTCCGTGCCATTGCGACCCGGTTGTTTCGGATTGAAGGGAAACAGCTGTTGGAGGAATAACTGGTGGGGCGGTCATATCGGCGAGTGATCCGCCGCTTTGTCCATCGCTGCAAGGATGGCGTCAAACCGTTCCTGCAGCTCGGCCCGCCAGTTCGCATCGGCATGGGTGAAAACGTAGAGTTCGTTCTCCTGGATCGCGATGAGCACGCGCGCCGCGACATCCGCCGGGTCGAGACCTGACCTTCCGAGTTCCGCGAGCTGGGCAGCCAGCCTGCCGCCCGGGCTCGTGGGGTTCGGCATTTGCGTCGGACCGTAGCGCTGCGGTCGGTTGCGCCCACTTTCGCTGATTCGGGTTCGGACAAAACCGGGACAGAGCACGGTCACGCCAATACCAAGCGGCGCGAGCTGCATCGCCAGCCCCTCCGACATGTTGACGACGGCGAATTTGCTGGCCGAGTAAGGGCTAAAACCGAGCCCGCTGTTCATCCCGGCCATGGACGCGGTGTTGACGATATGGCCGCCTTCGCCGTGCGCACGGAGATGCGGCAGGAAGGTCCGGATACCGTGCAGAACCCCCATGAGGTTGACGTCGAGAACCCAGCGCCAGGTGTCGAGCGAGATGTTGTCAATGCCGCTGCCACCGGCCACGCCAGCATTGTTGCAGACAACGTGAACGTTGCCGAACGCCTCATAACACGCCGTGGCAGCACGCTCGACGCTGGCAGGGTCAGCGACGTCGCAGGTGATGCCACGTACATCTGGTCCCAAATCAGCCAGGCCGCTGACGGCGGCGGACAGCGCCTTCGCCTCGATATCGGCGAGCATGACTTTCATGCCGGCTTTTGCGAAGGCGCGGCCAAGCGCCAGTCCGATGCCGCTTGCCCCGCCGGTCACGAATGCCGTCTTGCCGGCGAGTTGCTGCATGGTCTTTCGCCTTTACTCGTATCAATCCATGAAGGTGCGGGTTCGTGCAGGACATGCGTGGCACTCCGCCCATCGATTTCCTGTTGCCTCTTGGATCGCGAGTCCAGCATAGGCGAAGAACCTCTGCGTTTGTAAGCGGCCGTTGGCAGGTATATCTTTACGACTGCTTACCATTCTGTCGTCACATACCCCACGGCACAGTGGTGATGCGCTTTGATACCCTCCGCTTGCGCGGCCGGCGAAGAATGAGGCTGACGCTGCTTCCATCTGGACGAAGACCCAAGAACCGTGGCTTTCTTCTCGCTGAAAGGACGCCACCATGACCGGCCGCTACCGTGACGACCCCGAAGCGCTCCGCGCCCTGGTCCGCGACGCCGAGGTGCATCGCGACGTATACATCGACCCGGAAATTTTCGCCCTGGAGATGGAGCGGCTGTTCGCCAACACCTGGGTTTATGTCGGCCACGACTCCCAGATTCCAAACCCAGGCGACTACTTTGGCACGACCACTGGGGCGCAGCCTGTCCTGATGGTCCGCCACGACGATGGTCAGGTCCATGTGCTGTACAATCGTTGCCCCCACAAAGGCACCCGCATCACCACCGAGACCTCCGGCAATACTGGCCGCTTCTTTCGATGTCCGTACCATGCCTGGAGTTTCCGTACCGACGGTAGCCCGGCCGCATTCCCGCTGCCGGATGGCTACCAGAGCGCCGCCTTCCAGACCAGTCAGGCAGCGCAAGGCCTGACCCCCGTCCATCGCGTCCACAACCACCGCGGCTTCGTGTTCGTTCGGCTGTCCTCGGATGGCCCCGACTTCGCGGACTACTTCGGGGAGTCCCTGTCCAGCATTGACAACATGGTTGACCGCTCCCCCGTGGGCCGCCTACAGGTAGCTGGTGGCGTACTGCGCTACATGCACAACTGCAACTGGAAGATGCTGGTCGAGAACCAGACCGACACCTGCCACCCGATGATCGCCCACATGTCCTCTGCCGGCACCGCCATCGACCTTTGGAAGCAGGCGGGCGAGCAAAATCCCAAGCCTATGGCGGTTGAAATCTACGCCCCGTTCATGGCGCCCTACGAGTTCTACGAGAAAATGGGCATCCGCACCTGGGACAACGGCCACGGCCATACCGGGGTGCACCATTCAATCCACTCCAACTATTCCGCTGTCCCCGGTTACTTCGATCAGATGGTCGCAGCCTATGGGAGCGCAAAAGCCAAGGCGATTCTGGACGAGAGCCGCCACAACACGATTTACTTTCCTAACCTGATGGTGAAAGGACCCATCCAGTTGCTGCGGCTTTTCAAGCCGCTTGCCGCCGACCGCACCCTGGTCGAAAGCTGGACCTTCCGGCTGGTCGACGCGCCCGACTTCCTGCTGGAGCGGACGCTCGTCTATAACCGTTTGATCAATGCACCGACCTCGGTTGTCGGTCATGACGACGTCGAGATGTATGAACGCGCCCAGGAGGGCCTGCACGCGGACGCGAACCCCTGGGTCAGCCTGCATCGTTTGTATAGTCCCAACGAGGCCGCGGTATCCGTGGACAATGGAACAACCGAGCGGCAGATGCGCAACCAGTACCGCGCATGGGCTCGGTATATGGCAGCCGAACCATGATCGCCCGGGAAGATCTGGTCGGGTTCGTCTATCATGAGGCTCGTTTGCTGGACGAGCAGCGCTTCGATGAGTGGCTGGCCTTGTTCGCCCCGGACGGCCGATACTGGATGCCGCTGGAACATGGCCAGACTGACCGCCGTCTGACCGCGTCGCTGATGGATGAAGACCTGTTCCTTCTCAGCCTGCGCATCGAGCGCCTGAAGGGAAGCCGCACGTATAGCCAGAAGCCCAAAAGCCGCAGTCACCACCTGTTGCAACACCCACAGATCGATTTGTTCGATCCGATATTGGATCGATATACCACGTGGACGGCGGTGCATTACATGGAGACTCGCCTGGACCAGCAGGACATATATGCCGCGTGGGTGACGCATGACCTGACAACAATCGACGGTAAGATACGGATCCGGATGAAACGGGTTGACCTGGTCAATTGCGATGCCGCGCTTGGCAGCATCCAATTGTTCCCATGATCAGCCAATCGACCGTCTTCGAAACTTTCACCGCGGCAGCCCGCTTGCACGCGGATGGCGCCTGGCTGTCCGTTACAGCCGAAACTGCCGCTGCCTATGCCATCGAACCGGGCGACATCACTTACGCCACGGCGCTTCGTCAGGTACTGCATCTTCGCACGCTTTATGAACATGCCGGGTACGGCCCTGGCCACCGCGTTGGCCTGCTGCTGGAGAACCGTCCCGCCTTTTTCCTGCATTGGTTCGCTCTGAACGCGCTTGGCTGTTCGATTGTCCCGCTCAACCCCGACCTGCGAATCATCGAACTTTCCTATGTCATCGCCCACTCCGAATTGGTTGCGATAGTCGCGATCGCGTCGCGTCACGGGGCGTTGCGCGAAGCCGCCGACCGGTCCATTCCGATCACCGCTCCCGATGACCCTCCGGCCCAGATTGCCCAGGCGGGCACAGCCACCGACGAAGCGGCGTTGCTTTATACTTCGGGCACGACCGGGCGACCCAAGGGGTGTGTCCTTCCCAACGCCTATTTCCTCCTTGCAGGCGACTGGTATGCCAACCTGACTGGACTTGGAAGAATGCAGCCTGGCGTGGAGCGCATGCTGACCCCGCTGCCTTTGTTCCATATGAACGCGCTTGCCTGTTCCGCGATGGCGATGCTGGTTACCGGAGGCTGCCTGATCCCGCTGGATCGTTTCCATCCCCGCACATGGTGGAGAACCGTCCGGGAATCCCAAGCCACCATCATCCACTATCTTGGCATCATGCCGGCCATCCTGATGGCTGACCCGCCCAATCCCACCGACCGCGACACCAAGGTCCGTTTCGGCTTTGGCGCCGGGGTGGACGCGAAGCTGCACGCCCCGTTCGAGGACCGTTTCGGCTTCCCGCTTATAGAAGCTTGGGCGATGACCGAAACCGGCGCCGGCGCGGTTATCGCGGCGAACGAAGAACCCCGCCACGTCGGCACTTACTGCTTCGGCCGCCCAACCCCTGAAGTCGAATATCGCCTGCTTAGAGACAATGATACAGAGCTGCAGGGCGAATTACTGGTCCGCCGATCAGGGTGCGATCCACGATACGGTTTCTTTCGCGAGTATCTCAAGGACCCGGATGCGACGGCCGAAGCCTGGGCAGACGGCTGGTTCCATACGGGCGATGTCGTGCGTGTCGGTCCGGACGGGTCCATGCATTTTGTCGACCGCCGGAAGAACGTCATCCGCCGCTCCGGCGAAAACATTTCCGCCGTCGAGGTCGAAAGCACCCTGCGCCAGCATCCCTCGGTCGCGGCCGTTGCCGTGGCCCCGAACTCCGGACCCGCTCCGGGGGGAGGAAGTCTTCGCCTGCATCGTGGCCCGGACCGACACGCACGAAGCCCTTGCAGGCGAGATTACCGCTTGGTGCATGCAACGCCTCGCCTACTATAAAGCCCCCGGTTTCATTGCCTTCGTTCCCGACCTGCCGCTGACGTCCACCCAAAAAATCCAGCGGGGAGAACTGCGAAATCTCGTCGCATCCTTGGTCGGCACCGCTCATGATCTGCGCGACCTCAAGCGACGTCCGGGATGAAGCGGGCTGGCTATGAAGGCGTGGCAGTGTGTGCGCCGGTCAGCGTGCGATACCGGCGTTATTCAGTGAACACCGCACATTGGTGGATTGGCCGCGCACTGCACGCACTGACGCAACGAACCGGTCTCCAGCCTGCCAGCATCGACGGCCTTTCCGTCTCCAGCTTTACGCTGGCGCCAGACACCGCCGTCGGGCTGACGCAACATCTGGGCCTGTCGCCACGCTGGCTCGATCATGTTCCGATGGGCGGCGCCAGTGGCGGCGTCGCCTTGCGCCGAGCGGCGCGGGCGGTGCAGGCGGGGGATGCCGATTTTGTCGCGTGCGTTGCTGCCGACACCAACTATGTGGATAGTTTTCGGAAGACCTTGTCTTCATTTTCCCGGTTCGCGCAGGACGCCGTTTACCCGTACGGCTCCGGCGGTCCGAACGCCAGTTTCGCCCTGATCACGCGCCATTACATGAACCTTACCGGTGCTATGCGCGAGGACTTCGGTCGCATCTGTGTTGCCCAGCGCGCAAATGCGCTACGGTACGAGGGTGCGCTGATGCGCAAGCCCCTGACCCTTGACGAATACATGAACGCCCGCCCGATCTCCGACCCGATTCATCTATTCGACTGCGTGATGCCTTGTGCCGGCGCAGAGGCCTTCCTTGTTTGTCGGCAGGAAGACGCTGTTGCCCTCGGCGTCCCATACGTCCAGATTCTTTCAACGATCGAGCGTCACAACGCCTACCAGGACGATCCGATCCAGTTCCAGGGCGGCTGGGCGATGGATCGTGCGGACCTATGGAACATGGCCGGCATAACGCCCGACGCTGTGGACTTCCTGCAAACCTACGACGATTATCCCGTCATCGTCATGATGCAGATCGAAGACCTTGGTTTCTGCGCCAAAGGTGAAGCCCCAGCCTTCGTCCGCGGGCATACGCTGACAACGGACGGCGATTTCCCGCACAATACCTCGGGCGGCCAGTTGTCCGTCGGCCAGGCGGGTGCCGGCGGCGGTTATCTGGGGCTTGTCGAGGCCATCCGCCAACTGACGGATGAGGCCGGAGCCACCACCGTGCCAAACGCCAGCATCGGGCTTGTCTCCGGCTTCGGGATGATCAACTACGACCGGGGCCTTGCCAGTTCCGCGGTGCTGCTGGGGCGCGCATGACCGAACCGCTGACACCTCCTCGGCGCAAGGACCCGCTACGGAAAACGCGGGAACCTCTGCTGCCGCAAGGTATCCGCAGCCGCACCGCGCATGGCCTGACTGCCGCCGCGGCCGAGGGACGCTTCTGCCTACAGGTCTGCACCGACTGCGGCTTCACGCTGTATCCCCCGCGAGACGCCTGCCCGCGCTGCCTATCAGCCCGGGTGCCGTTCCACGACGTGGCCCCCGGCGGCAAGGTGCTGGCAGAAACAACGATCCGTACCAGCACCGACCTTTACTTCCGGGAGCGGACGCCCTGGCGCATTGGCACCGTTGTCCTGGATTGCGGCCCGTCCTTCGTCGCCCATTTGCACGGCGACGTCACCGAAGGTGCCCGCGTTCAAATGACCTTGCGCCTGGACAAGAGCGGCAACGCCGTCGCGTTCGCGATGCCGGACGGCCCGACTCCAAACCAGCAGGACGATGTGCAGTTACGGGAGCTGACCTGCGATCCGAAGTTCCGCCGTGTCCTGATCACCGACGGCCGCAATGCCACCGGCCAGGCAATGGTCCGTGCTATGGCGGCAGCCGGCGCCTCGATCATTTTCGTCGGCATCGCCGATCCATGGAAGCCATTTCCCCACGAAGGGACCGTTCAGGCCGTTCCCCGCGTAAACATTGTCCCTCTGGACATCACCAACAGTCAGTCCGTTGCTGACGTTGCCGCTGAAATTGCGCATCACGTCGATATTCTCGTCAATACATCGGAGCACCCGCGCATCGGCGGCATCATGCAACGCCACGGCCTGACGATCGCCCGCGAGGAAATGGACGTCCGCTATTTCGGCCTGCTGCGCCTGGCGCAACAATTCGGCCCCACCATGCGCGCCCGCGGCGCCGATGGGACCAATGCCGCGGCCGCCTTCGTGAACCTTTTGTCAGTCCACGCGCACATGAACTGGCCGCTGTACGGGGCATTTTCCGCGGCCGAAGCCGCTTGCATGTCCGCCACCCAGGCACTGCGGGCGGAATTCCGCGGCGGAGGCGTCAAGGTGTTGAACATCTTCACCGGCCCCCTCGATACCGAATGGTTCCAGTCGGTGCCGCCGCCAAAGCTCACGCCGGCGGCGCTGGCAACTGCCACGGTAAACGCGTTGCGATCTAGCATCGAAGACGCCTATGTCGGCGACATCGCCCGGGATGTCCGCGCCAGGCTGGACATCCAACCTAAGGCCCTGGAACGGGAACTCGGTGAATGAGCCTGCTGGCCGCGCTCGTCACCGCGCTAAGCGCCGGAACGATCCGCGTCGTTGATCTGACCCATACGCTGTCGCCGGAATTCCCGACCATCGTCATGCCGCCCGAACTTGGTCAGTGTGCGCCGTTTCGGATGGAGGAGGTCTCGCGCTATGATGAACGCGGCCCAGCCTGGTACTGGAACAACTTGTCCATGGGCGAGCACACCGGCACCCACTTCGACGCCCCGATCCATTGGGTCACTGGCAAGGAACTCCCCAGCAACGCCGTCGACACTATTCCCGCGGCCCATTTCCTCGCCCCCGCCTGTGTCATCGACTGTTCGGCGGAGTCCGCCGCCGACGCCGACTTCGTTCTCACCATTCCCTTCGTCGAAGCCTGGGAAGCGCAGCACGGCCGGATTCCTCCGCTCGCCTGGGTTCTGCTCCGTACCGACTGGCACAAGCGGCCACCACGCGAATACGTCAACTTGCTGGACGACGGCCCGCATTCTCCCGGCCCCGACCCAGCGGTGGTAAAATGGCTAGTTGAGCAACGCGACATTCATGGCTTCGGTACCGAAACGATCGGCACGGACGCCGGTCAGGCCGCTCATTTCACACCACCCTATCCCGCCCATCACTACATGCACGGAAGAGGCCGGTACGGCCTCCAATGCCTGGCAAACCTCGACCAATTGCCACCGACAGGTGCACTGCTGCTGGCAGCCCCGCTGAAGATTCGTCAAGGATCCGGCAGTCCGTTACGCGTATTGGCGCTTGTCGAGACAAGGCCATGACTGTTGTCCGCGACGGCGGCGCAGGCGCGTGGCCCGGCATCGGCACCCGTGTGCTGAACACCGGCTATCACGTGGTCTCAACCTCCCGCCGCGAACCGACCGACTTCCGCTGGGAGCACATCGAAGTCGATCTTCTGAACCCGCGCAATGCGTTGCAAGCGGGTTGGGAATTCGCCGAGCACCATGCCATTACCAGCGGGCCAGCGGCGTCGGCACCAGCCGAACCCTGTTCGTCCATGGCGACTCCAGTATAGGATCGGCGAAAATCTGACAGCGGAAACGTCCATGCGCATCTGGTATCAAAGCTATGTCGACTATGAAAACGGCGCCCTCTACTGGGACACATTACGCGCCCATCTTGCCGAAATCGTCGACCCCGGCACGCAGATCGAAGTCCACGGCATCACCCCGCACGACTCCTACGCCCATCCGCTGGTAGAATTCCGCTGTGCCCGGGAAGTCATCTGCAACGCCATCCGTGCCGAACGCGAAGGCTACGATGCCTTCATCATCGGCCACTTCCAGGACGCCGGCCTCTATGAGTGCCGCTCGGTCGTCGACATCCCCGTCGTTGCCCTCGGCGAAGCCTCCATGCTGCACGCGTGTCAGCTCGGGCAACGAACCGGCATCGTGACGATCAACCCACGCTACATCTCCTGGTTCCATCACCAGATTCGGAAATACGGACTGGAACACCAAGTCACCGGCGTCCACGCCATGACCTTTGAACCGGGTGAAATCCTCCGTGCCTACCAAAGCAACGATCTCGCCAGCGAAGTCGAACGTAAGTACACCGACCAGGCCAAGCCACTGGTGGCGCAAGGTGTTGACGTGCTGATCCCGGGCGGTAGGATCCCGATGCTGCTGTTCTCCCGCATCCGAGGCCACGCCGTCGACGGCGCACCTGTGATCAATGGCATCCCCATCGTGGTGAAAGCCGCCGAAACTGCCGCGAAGCTGCGTCGCCTGACCGGTCTCGGCGTCAGCCGAACCTCCGACTACGTCAAACCCCCGCCACACGTGATCGAAGAATTCATGACCCATCCGAAAGGCCTGTGATGACCGAAAAACACCCCGCCCTCGGCCGCCGAGGCATGGTCGTCACCAACCACCCGCTGGCCTCCGCGGCCGGCAGCCGAAATGCTGGCCGCCGGCGGCAACGCGATCGACGCCGCAATCGCCGCGTTCTTCACCCTGACCGTGGTCGAGCCGATGATGGTCGGCATCCTGGGCGGCGGCATGGCGCATATCCGCCTCGCCGACGGCACCCACACGATGATCGACAGCCAGAGCACTGCACCCGCCGCTACCGGCCCGACGACCTACACGCCCGACCCCAACGCCGCCCCCGGCACGATGGACACGATCGGCCGCAAGAACGCCGTCGGCCCGACCGCCGTCGCGGTGCCCGGCAATCTGAAGGGCTGGTGCGAGGCGCTGCGATCGTTTCGGCACCTTCTCCCGCGCCGACGTCATGGAGCCGGCGATCCGCCATGCCTCGCGCGGCTTCCGGGTCACGCCCTATCTGCACGAATGCGTGGCGGACTGCGCCGCCGACATGGCGCGCGATCCGGAAATCGCCAGGCTGTATCTGCCGGACGGCACGCCGATCCAGCCCGGCACGCGCCTGGTGACCGGCGACTACGCCGAAACGCTGCGCGACATCGCCCGGGACGGCCCGGATCATCTCTACACCGGCGCGCTCGGCGACGCATTACGCTCGACCACATGGCAAACGGCGGCGGCTACATCACGCGGCGACGATCTGGCCGCGCTACCGCACCATCACCCGCGAGCCGGTGCGCGGCACCTATCGCGGCTTCGAGATCATCGGTCCGCCGCCGCCATCGTCCGGCCCGCTGCACATCATCCAGATGCTGAACATCCTGGAGGGCTACGACATCGGTCGCTCTCGGCTTCGGCACCGCCGACACCCTGCACCTGCTGGCCGAGGTGCTGAAGATCGCCTTCGCCGACCGCGCCGCCGCGACCGCCGATCCGGCCTTCGTGCGCGTGCCGGTGGAGAAGATGCTGTCCAAAGCCTACGCCGCCGAACGCCGGGCGCGGATCGATCTGCAACCGCGCCCAGGCCTGGGCGCCGAGGTCGCGCCGGAAGCGCTCGCCCTACACCACCCACCTGACGGTCGCCGATGCCGCCGGCAACATCGTCGCCAGCACGCAGACCATCAACAGCCTGTTCGGCGCGCGCTACATCGTGCCGGGCACCGGCATGATCCCGAACAACTACATGTTCGTGTTCGATCCCCGCACCCGGATCGGGCCAGTTCGGTGGCAGCCCGGCAAGCGCGTCACCTCCTCGATGTCGCCCGTCATCGTCGCTGCGCGACGGCAAGCCCGTCTACGCGCTGGGCCTGCCCGGCGGCCTGCGCATCTTCCCCTCGGTGATGCAGGCGCTGTCCAACCTGATCGACCACGGCATGACCGTGCAGGAGGCCGTCGAGGCGCCGCGGGTCTGGACCCAAGGCCACGCGCTGGAGCTGGAAGCCGCGATCGCTCGAGTCGGTCGTCGAGGCGCTGCGCGCGAAGGGTCACGAAGTCGTCCGCGTCGGCAACGTCGCCGGCGGCATGAGCGCGATCCACTTCCACGACGACGGCATTATGGAAGGCGCCGCCTGCTGGCGCGCCGACGGCACCCCGATCGCCCTTGGCGGTGGCCTTGCCCGCCCGGGCGTCCGGTTTCGTCCGGAAGCAACCCGCGCCTGACGGAAGCAGCCAAGTGCCTTTACATCGGCGCCGCCCACAACGGTATCGCGCACCGGGTCGGCGGGCGTCGGCGCGTCAAAACGGCACCGGGCGATCCCGATGCCGCCTCTGACAATGGCCTAAAACCGCACCGTGGCACTGCCGATCAAGCGGCGCTCCATCGGGGCGCCGCCGGTCGTGATCAGATGACTTTCGTTAAGCTGCTGCGCTACCGCGGCCAACGTCAGGTTATCCGTGACATTGAAGCCGATACGGGCGTTGACCGTCAGGTAATTGTCGATATTGACCAGTTGCACCGGGCTCAGGCCTGGACCGGCCCGCACATCCAGGAAGCTGGACTGCCAGCGCGCCATCAGATCGGCTTCCCATCGGTCAAACGTATAGCCGAGGCCCGCAATGATCACATGACCCGGCGTGCTCCGCGCAAAAAGCGCTGTGCTCGTGACGATGCCATTTTGGTTGAGGCTGGTATGATCTGTTGTCTCGGCCAGCGCATAGCTCGCATTCCAGCGCCATCCCGACGCCGAGTGGCCCTTGATCCCCAGTTCCATCCCGGCGGCCGTGGTATAACCCACATTCGCCGCGATCAGCAACGGGATGCCCGGCGGCACAAATGACAGCGACCCGCCGGCAGGCGGTGTGATGACATTATCGGTGCGTTGCACGAAGACCGCCGTCCGCAATACCGAACCGATCTCCGGCATCGCGCGGTCATAATCCAGCTCGGTGTTCCAGGTGATCGACGGCAACAGGCTGGGCTTGCCGAAATAGGCCACCGGCCCGACGTCCCCGAAGTCGAGATGCAACCCCTGCTCCAGCAGCGTCGGCAACTGCACGCCGCGTGCGATCGACAGTCTGAACGTATCGGTATCGGTCGCGATCCACACCAGACCCGAGTTCAGGCTTGGTTCGGTGATGCTGATCGGATTGAAATTGCCCGGCACCTGGCCAACAAACGGGAACGGCACACCGCTCTTCCCGACCTGCACATGGTCGATCCGGACCGCATTGGTGGCGGTCAGGGACGGCACAATCTGCCAGTCCCACATGATGCTGGCGGCATAGATCGCATCAGCGATGTCGGCGGCGTGCCCGGCACCCACCGAATTGTCGCGATACTCGACCCCGACACGGATCGTGTGGTCATTGCCGAGCTTCAACAGGTCGCTCGCCTGGATCATCGTGATCGTCTGCTTCTCCTGCAGCACGAACCGGCTGAAGGCCGGGGGCGTCAGACCATAGGCGTTCAGATCGACCTGATTGCGATAAGCCGACAGACTGAGAGCGCCAAAGGGCGTATCCGCCGATCCGCCACCCGGATCGAATAGTGATGCAGTTGCTCCGTATCGTAATAACCAACAATCGATGGCTGCGACAAGCGCGCCGTGCCATAGCTGGCATCGAGAAACGTCTCGACCAACGGGCTTATCTTCCATCGTCCATCGGCGTTGAACGAGCCCGCAAATGGCGTTTCCCGGGTCAGCCGATCTGACAGGTTCAACGGCCCCGGATCGTAATCATGCGCCTGGAAACCACCAGCCGACAGACGCAGCCCGCCGGTGTCGCCAATCTGGCCGGTGCCGACCACCGAGACGGAGCCAAAATCCTGCGTCCCGGCCCGCACTGTCCCGACGTTTACCCGTTCTTTCAGCGGATCGAAGGTGATGATGTTGATCACCCCGCCCACCGCGTTAAATCCGTACAGCGCCGAGTTCGGACCTTTGATGACCTCGATCTGACGGATCTCGTCAAGCTGGACCGGCAGCGCTGCCCAAAGGACGCGCCCGTAATCCACCATGTAGATCTGCCGCCCGTCGATCAGCACCATAAGATGGGGATTGGAGGTCTGGTTGTAACCACGGATGCCGACGTCGGCGCTGGCGATACCCACATTGCGGACATCGACACCGGTGACGAACCGGAGCACATCGGGAATGCTGGTCGCGCCGGAGCGGCGGATATCATCCTGCGTGATGATCTCGATATTCGCCGGTGCATCCGCCGCCCGTTGCGGCTTGCCGGTGACCGATGTCGTCACCGGCTCGCCGAACAGTTCCTCCATGGTCTTGTAGTCGACGGATTGCGCGCTTGCGGGGACGATCTTCGACAACACAAGCAAACAGACTGCGCAGGTGGCTGCTTTTGACTGAAATGTCATTGCCCTAACCTTCATACTCTCATATTTCCCGGATCATCATGCGAAAGGCTGCTGCGAACTCGATGCCCGCCTTGGTCGATGCTTCATGATTGACGACGATTTCGACCCTTGGCTCCGACGTGATCGCCATGGTGCAAAGCGCCGCTCGGACGGCTGTGAGATCTTTGGTGACGCAGAGCGCGTGCGCCGCACGCACGGTCGCGCTCAATTGCGGACCATCGGCGCCGATCGCGGCGATCACGACGGAGAATCCGCTCGTTTCGAGGGTGTTGACATCGACCAGCTTCGGTCGCAGTAACGTCTTATCAACTTGGAGGCCGGGTCCAATCATGGCCACGATCGCCTCCGCATCCTGACGGGACCCAGCGGTGGCGGGCGAATAGGCGACGGCCACGAAGGCGTCCGTGCTGGGCGGCGGCACCAAAAATGCCACTGCCCGGCCCAGTACCCGACAAGTCCCTCGGCGAAAACGAAGCCGCCTGGCCCGCCTGCGGCACCGCCGCGGCCACGACCACAACCAATGCGGCGACGAGGAACCGAAGGGCACGCCCGCTGCGTTCGCGTAATCCCGGCGTCACTTAGGTAGAATCCTAGACCGTGTGCGGTCGTATTAAGGCGTATTTGTTAAGAAACGGTTTATGACAAAGCGTTCGGGCTGGAATATGATTGTATGTAGCAACATCCTGTCCGGATGGCTGATTTGTCGAGGCGCTTCCTGCGGCGATGGCGCAAGCCTTTGGCGGCCTGAAGTGACGCGGATAAACGCTCAGTCAATACCTCTGGCGCAGACAATTCCTCTGGCGCACAATCCGGAACTTGCTGATCCCAGGCGGACGCTCGGTTCATCCCACCCAACCCGACAGGTCCCCGCCGCATTGTTGGTGGAATCGCAGCGACCAGGTACGCGTGATACTTCTTGTTCGAAACAACCCGATTGCATTCGGGATCATTACCCCGGAGCGCAGACACCCCGATCAGCACCCCGCGGTCCCGCCGGACCGCGCCCGCAACTTGCTTAGCCGGTGCGACGTCTTGCCAACAAGTCCGCCAACTCCAGCGCGGCGATCAGGCTGGTTGGATCGGCCACACCTTTGCCGGCAATATCAAACGCCGTGCCATGGTCCGGTGAGGTTCGCACGATCGGCAAGCCCAGCGTCACGTTCACCCCATGATCCATATCCAGCGTCTTCAGCGGGATCAGTGCCTGATCGTGATACATGCAGATCGCCACGTCATATCGCTTCCGCGCCGAGGCGGTAAACATCGTATCCGGGGGCCAGGGTCCCGATGCGTCGATACCCTCTGCCCGCAACACATCGATAGCCGGCTGCACAAGGGTGGCTTCCTCGGATCCCAGCGCACCCTGTTCGCCAGCGTGCGGATTGAGCCCGGCAACGGCCAGCCGGGGCGACAGGATCCCGAAATCCCGACGCAGCGCCGCGGCAGTGGTGCGGGATGCGGCGACAATCAACTCGGTCGTCAACATGGCAATGGAGTCTCGCAGCGACGCGTGCACGGTCACCGGCACCACCCGCAACATCGGACTGGCCAGCATCATGATCTGCTGCCCGGTCGCGCCGGTCAGTTCGGCCAGGAACTCGGTATGCCCCGGATAGGCGAAACCCGCCTGATACAACGCCGCCTTGTTGATCGGATTGGTGACAACACCGCCAACCGCCCCCGCCAGCGCCAGCTTCGTGGCCCGCTCGATCGACGCGACAACCGCGGTCGCATTCGCCTGATCCGGCTTGCCCGGCATCGGAACCGTGGTCAACCGCACCGGCAGCACCGGCAGCGCCGAGCGAAACATCCCACCCGCGTCGGCAGCGTCGTCAACTGCCGCGACCGGCACCGCCAGCTCCAGCTCGTGCGCCAGCCGCTCCAACCTTTCGGGATCATCCAGCGATACGAACACCAACTCGCTATCGCGCAGGGCCAACCACGCTTTAAGGGTGAGTTCCCCGCCAATCCCGGCAGGGTCGCCCATCGTCAACGCCAACGGTTTCATGGCTCAGATATGGAGCGCCCGACCTTCAACCGCCAGCGCCGCCTCCTTCACCGCTTCACTCAGCGTCGGATGGGCGTGACAAATCCGCGCCACGTCTTCCGCCGAGGCGCCGAACTCCAGCGCCGTGGTCAGTTCCGCGATCAGGGTCCCGGCATCCGGCCCGATTACGTGCGCGCCCAGCAACCGGTCGGTCGCCTTGTCGGCCAGGATCTTCACGAACCCGTCCGTATCCCCCATCGCGCGCGCGCGTCCGTTGGCGGTGAAGGGGAACTTGCCGACGCGGTAAGCAACGCCTCCCGCCTTGAGCTCGTCTTCGGTCTTGCCTACCGAGGCAACCTCCGGCCAGGTGTACACAACCCCGGGGATCGCGTCGTAGTTCACATGCCCGGCTTGCCCGGCGATCACCTCCGCCACCGCGACGCCTTCGTCTTCGCCCTTATGCGCCAGCATTGGGCCAACAATGACGTCACCGATGGCATAAATCCCCGGGACGTTGGTCGACCAATGGGTATCGACCTTCACCCGACGGCGGTCATCCAGCTCGACGCCGACGTCCTCCAGCCCCAAACCGTCCGTGTAGGGACGCCGCCCGATTGCAACCAGCACGATATCGGCCTTGATCGTCTCCGGGGGACCACCCTTGACCGGTTCCACTGTCACGCTCACGCCGTCGACGCCAATGGACGCGCCAGACACTTTCGTCCCCAGCCGAAACTTGATGCCCTGCTTTTGCAGGATGCGCTGGAAAGCGGTTGCGACTTCCCCGTCCATGCCTGGCACGATCCGGTCGAGGAACTCCACCACCGTTACCTCGGATCCAAGGCGCTTCCAGACGCTGCCGAGTTCCAGTCCGATGTACCCGCCGCCGACAACCACCAGGTGCCCGGGCACCTTTTCCAGTTCCAACGCACCGGTCGAGGTGACGATCTGCTTCTCATCCACCGTCACCCCCGGCAGCGGGACACTTTCGCTGCCGGTGGCGATGACAATGTTCTTCGTCGTATACGCCGTGCCGCCGATATCAACCGTGCCCGGTCCCGTGATGCGGCCGGCGCCCTTCAGCCAGGTCACCTTGTTCTTGCGGAACAGAAACTCGACGCCCTTGGTGTTGGCGGTGACAACCTCGCCCTTGCGTGCCAGCATGCGTGCCAGATCCAGCTTCACGCCCTCCACCATCACGCCATGGTCCTTGAGGCCGTGCAGGGTCTTCTCGAACTCCTCCGACGACTGCAACATCGCCTTCGACGGTATGCAGCCCACGTTGAGGCAGGTGCCGCCCAAGGTCGATCGCTTCTCCACGCAGGCGGTCTTCAACCCAAGCTGGGCCGCCCGGATGGCACAGACATAGCCACCTGGCCCGGATCCGATAACGATGACATCAAAGGAATCGCTCATTCAGTCCTCGGAGTTGCGGCAGACCGCTTCGACATTATAGCCATCGGGGTCGAGCACGAATGCACCGTAATAGTTAGGATGATAGTGTGGGCGCAGTCCGGGAGCACCATTATCGGTTCCCCCAGCGCCCAGGGCGGCACTGTAAAACGCCCGAACCTCGGCCCTGTTGGCAGCCACGAAAGCCAAATGAACGCCGCTTGCGCCGCGCCCGTTTCTTTGCGGCTACCGAGCCAGAACTGCGCTCGGCCGGCCTTACCGAAAGCGACCGCTTCGGGCAAGTCGACGATCACGCCAATACCCAACGGCGCGAGTGCCGCAAGATAGAAAGCTCGGCTCTTCGTCAGGTCGCGAACCGGGAAGCCGACGTGATCGAACATTGCAGAACACCTCCCGCCAGTGGGTGGCCTCAGAGATCCAGCAGAAGCCGCCGCGGATCCTCGACACCTTCCTTGACACGAACCAGGAACGACACTGCCTCTTTGCCGTCAACGATCCGGTGATCATAGGACACGGCCAGGTACATCATTGGCCGGATCTCGATCTTCCCGGCGACCACCATCGGACGTTCCTGGATCTTGTGCATCCCCAGGATCGCCGACTGCGGCGGATTCAGGATCGGCGTCGACATCAGCGAACCATAAATACCGCCATTGGTAATGCTGAACGTGCCGCCGGTCAGTTCTTCCAGCTTCAGCGCACCATCGCGTGCCCGGCGGCCGAAATCCGAGATCGCACTCTCGATCCCGGCAAAACCGAGCTTGTCGGCATCCCGGATAACCGGGACGACCAGGCCGGACGGGCCGCCCACCGCGATGCCCATGTTGACGAAGTTCTTGTAGACGATGTCGTCGCCGTCGATCTTCGGCGTTGACCGCCGGGAACTCCTTCAGCGCCACGCAGCACGCCCGGACGAATACGCTCATGAAGCCCAGGCGGACGCCCTTGTGCTTCTTCTCGAACGCATCGCGGTATTCGCTGCGCAACGCCATGATCGCTGCACATGTCCACCTCGTTGAAGGTGGTCAGCATCGCTGCGTTGTTCTGCGCTTCCTTCAGCCGCAACGCGATGGTCCGCCGCAGCCGCGTCATTTTCACCCGCTGCTCGCGCGGCTCATCCTGGCGGGGGGCTTTGGCCGCGGGCGCGGCCGCCGGCGCTGGAGCAGGGCGGTTCAGGAAGTCCAGCACATCGCCCTTGGTGATGCGCCCATCCTTGCCGGTCCCGGCGCCAATATCACCGGCCGAGACCTTGTTTTCCGCGATCATCTTCGCCGCCGCCGGCAACGGCGCATGCGCCGGGTCCGGACGCAGCCGGCCGGGAGACCGGACCCAGCGGACGCGGCGGCGGGTTCACCCCAGCCGGTGGATTGGCCGCGGGGCGCGGCTCCGGTTCGGCGGCGCGATTGTGCGACGCGCCTTGGTGCCTGCGGCTGCCATCGCGCCATCGACCAGACCGAGCACGGCGCCGACCTCGACTTCGGTCCCTTCCGGGCACGGCGATCGAGGACAGCACGCCGGCAGACGGCGCGTTGACCTCCACCGTCACTTTGTCGGTTTCCAGCTCGACCAGCGGCTCGTCGGCCGCCACGGTCTCACCCTGTTGCTTGATCCAGCGGGCAACCGTGGCGGTTGTGACGCTTTCGCCCAAAGCGGGCACTACGATTTCAGTCGCCACAGCGATATGTCTCCAGACGTACGGTAAATTCGGGGGCGGTCTAGCCGATACCGAGCACGGTGGCCACCAGCCGCGACTGCTGGGCCATGTGGGTCTTGGCGAGACCGGTCGCCGGGCTGGCGGCGGCGTCGCGTCCGACATAGATCGGACGGCGGACCTTGCATGTCCAGCCGCAGCAGCACTTTCTCGATGCGCCGGTCAACGAAGTTCCAGGCGCCCATGTTCTCAGGCTCTTCCTGGCACCACACCACGTCGGCGTTGATGGTAGGGCGCCAGCACGCGGCCCAGGGTGTTGACCGGGAACGGATACATCTGCTCCAGCCGGATGATGGCGATGTCCTTGATGTCCTTAGCCCGCCGCTCCTGCAGCAGGTCGTAGTAGACCTTGCCGGAGCAGATCACGACACGGCGAATCTCTTCCGGCGGGGCGATGCTCGTCGATTTCCGGGATGACGTACTGGAACCGCGGTGCCTTCCGCCATGTCCGCCAGCGGCGAAACCGCCAGCTTGTGCCGCAGCAGCGACTTCGGCTCGAACACGATCAGCGGCTTGCGGAAGTTGCGGTGCAACTGGCGGCGCAGCGCGTGAAAGTAGTTCGCCGGCGTCGTCAGATTGCAGACATACATGTTCCGTTCGGCGCAAAGCTGCAGATAGCGCTCGATGCGGGCGGATGAGTGTTCGGGACCCTGGCCTTCGTATCCATGCGGCAAGCAGCAGCACCAGACCGGACATGCGCAGCCACTTCGTCTCGCCGCTCGCCAGGAACTGGTCGATGATCACCTGCGCGCCGTTGGCGAAATCGCCGAACTGCGCCTCCCACAGCACCAGGGTCCGGGGATCGGCCAGGGAATACCCATACTCGAAGCCCAGCACCCCCGCTTCGGACAGCAGCGAGTTGTAGATCTCGATCTTCGCCTGCTCCGGCGCGATATTGTTCAGCGGCGTATATTCGTGCTGGTTGGTCTGATCGATCAGTACCGCGTGCCGCTGGCTGAAGGTGCCGCGCTGGGTATCCTCACCCGACAGGCGGATGCGACTGCCTTCCAGCAGCAGGCTGCCGAATGCCAGTGCCTCACCGGTCGCCCAGTCGATGCCCTCGCCACTGCCGATCGCCTGCGCCTTGGCCTCCAGCTGGCGGATGATCTTCGGGTTGAGGTTGAAGCCGTCCGGCACATGCGATAGCGCGGCGCCGATCTGCTTCAGCGTCTCGGTCGGAAACCGCCGTCGGCTCCTCGGTAAGTTCGACTTCCTGCTGGTCGACGGGCGCGAAACCGGCCCAATGCCCCTCCAGCCAGTCTGCCTTGTTCGGCTTGTAGGATTTCGCCGCCGAATTGGCGTCCTCCAGCATTTTGGTGAAGCCGTCCAGCATGGCCTTGGAGTCCGCGGCCGAAACAGTGCCCTCGGCCGCCAGCTTCTCGGCATACAGCGTGCGCGTGGTCTTGAGGCCGTTGATCGCCTTATACATGAGCGGCTGGGTGAAGGCCGGCTCGTCGGTCTCGTTATGGCCGTGGCGGCGATAGCAGACGATATCCAGCACGATGTCGCTGCTGAATTTCATGCGGTATTCGGCGGCCATCCGCGCACAGAAGATCACCGCTTCGGGATCATCGCCGTTGACGTGCAGGATCGGCGCCTGGATCGACTTCGCCACGTCGGTGCAATACAGCCCGGAGTAAGCGTGCGCCGGAACGGTGGTGAAGCCGATCTGGTTGTTGACGATCAGGTGGATCGTCCCGCCGGTGCGGTAGCCGATCAACTGGCTCATCGCCAGCGTCTCATACACCAGGCCCTGGCCGGCGAATGCTGCATCGCCATGCATCAGGATCGCCATGACCGATCCGCGCTTCTTGGTATCGCCGGCCCGGTCCTGGCGGGCGCGTACCTTGCCGACGACAACCGGGTCGACAGCCTCCAGATGCGACGGATTGGGCTGCAGCGACAGATGCACGTTGTGCCCCGCGATCTCGACATCCGTCGAGGTGCCGAGGTGATACTTCACGTCTCCCGAACCCTGCACGTCGTCCGGCTTGAAGCTCTCGCCGCCGAACTCGCTGAACAAGCGCCGTCAGCGGCTTCTTGACGATGTTGACCAGTGTGTTCAGCCGGCCGCGATGAGGCATGCCGATGGCGACTTCGACCACGCCGTCCGGCCGCCGCCGTCTCGATCATCGCGTGCAGCGCCGGGATGGTGACCTCGCCGCCTTCCAGGCCGAAGCGCTTGGTGGTGACATAGCGCTTCTGGCAGAACGCCTCGAACCCTTCGGCTTCGGTCAGTTGCTGCAGGATGGTGCGCTTTTCGTCGGCGTCGAGGAAGCGTCAGCCACGGCGCGCCTTCGACCCTGCGCTGGATCCAGGATTTCTGCTCGGGGTCCTGGATGTGCATGAACTCGACGCCGATCGGGCCGCAATAGGTCTGCCGCAGGATCTGCATGATCTCCCGCAGTGTCGCGGTTTCCCGGCCCAGCACGTTGTCGATGAAGATCGGCTTGTCCATGTCGGCTTCGGTGAAGCCGTAGGAAGCTCGGATCCAGCTCCGCGTGTTGTGGCCGGAATGGTCAGCCCGAGCGGGTCGAGCTTGGCTTCGAGGTGACCGCGCACCCGGTAGGAGCGGATCAGCATCAGCGCCCGCAGCGACGTGATGGTGGCGGCGCGGACCTGCTCGGGCGCCAAGACCGCCTGGCACTGGTTTCGCCCCGCCCGCCGCGACTTCATCGTCGCTGAAGCTTGGGCGCGGCGCCCAGGATGCGCCGCTGGCATCTTCCAGCACCGCTCTCGCCTCGTCGTTCATGGCCGCGAACAGGTCGGCGAAGCTGGGATCGACGGAGGCGGGGTTGCTGGCCCAGCGCGCATAGAGGTCGGCCAGGAAAGCCGCGTTGGCGCCACTGAAGGCTGACGCCAGAATATCGATACCGGCCATTTGTTACGGTCCCTTATCTGTCCGTGCGCGGGTCTTAGAGAAGCCTGAACTCCAGCGGAAAGCCACATTCAACCGCTCGCTGGGTTGCTTCCACCGCATGCCCGGACGATCCAGGCTCACAGACGGATGGCAAAATCGGGGCGAACCCATGCCCCGGCTGAACGCAAACGATGCGCCAGCCACCGATGCGGGGCCTGACGCATCGAGTAGTTGGTAGACGGTATTGGTTAATGCAACCTTGGCCGATCAGGCGGCGGGCTGCTCATCCGCTGGCGGAGTGCCGGCGGACGGTTGCGGCGTTCGGCCATGAACTGGTCGAACTCCGACTTGTCCTTGGCGAAGCGCAGACGTTCGAGGAAGGCGCCGAAGTCCTTCTGCTCCTCCTCCATGCGGCGGAGGGTCTCGGCCTTGTATTCGTCGAAGGCACGGTTGCCGGAGCTGGCGGCCGAGTCCGATCAGACGGCCCGCAGGCCCAGGACTTCCAGTTGGCCCACGGACCGGCGTCCTGTCCGTTCTGCCTTGATACATCGCTGCGACGGCGACGGCCGAAGCATCCCATACGTCCACTCCCTATCATGTAGATGAGTAAAGCAAGTCCGACCGGCCACCAGAAGATGAAGCCGAGGACGGTGAAGGCGATGGCGGCCGGGCGGCTGATGCCCGCCGGATGCCAGAAGGGTGGGCCGGCCCAGGCTGGTTGCCCCATCCCGGATTGCTCCAGGCGGCCGTTGCTCGGCTGTTGCCATTGCGGGACCTTGGGTGTTGCCCCAGGGGCCTTGGTTCCAGCCACGTGGGCCGTAGGCGTCTTGGTTGGCAGCGCTCGTCATCGAGGGCCTCATGTGAATGTAAGACACATTTACATTAGGGTGGCCGAGGCGGCACGTCAAGCAGTCGTCGTCAAAATCCCTTCAGAACTGGGACTAGATGTCGTTGCCAAGGAGGTTGTCCCATCCGGTCGCTGATTTTGCTTGCGTTGCGGTGATCGGCATCAAGCCCAAGCCGCCTTCGGCGGTCGCGTCGCGAGGCTTGACCCCGGCCGCCGCAACGAAGCGAGGCTCGGGATCGGATGTGGCGGTAACTGTGGTCATCATCTCGATCTGCGCACGCGGGGTCGCGAGCCAGGCCAGAGGCGACTTGCCGCCCAGTGCCGAGTGCGGCCGAATGCTGTTATACTCGGTGATCCAGGGCAGCATCGCCGCCGCCCGGTCGAGCGAGGTGCGGAACGGCTGCGCATAGGCCCATTCGCGAAGGCTGGTCTGAATGAAACGCTCGGCCTTGCCGTTGGTGCGCGGCGTGTAGGGCCGCGTGCGCTTGTGCTTGATGCCGCGCGCGGTGAGCAGATCGGGGAAGGCGAAGCTTCTGTAAGCCGAACCGTTGTCGCTCATGATGCGCTCGACCGTCACCCGGTGACCGGCAAACCAGTCGACAGCGCGGGCGGTAAAGCCGATGGCGCTTTCCTTGCGCTCGTCGGGAAGCAGTTCCGTATAGGCCAGTCGCGAGGCGTCATCGACCGCGACATGCACGTATTCCCAGCCGGTGCCGCGCCCGTTGCTCTGACCGGTTCGATCGCCGGTGATGCGATGGCCGATGCCGTCGATGCGGCCCAGCTTCTTGATGTCGATGTGGATCAGTTCGCCGGGCTTTTCCCGCTCATAGCGGATGATCTTTGGCCGTGGATCAAGCGCCGACACGCGGCCCAACCCGCGGCGGCGCAGCGCCACACCGACGGTCGAGACGGGGCGATGCAGGCGACGCGCTATGGCGGGCCCAGACAGGCGTTGGCGACGCAGTTGTTCGACCTCATTTTCGATCGCGTCGGCCAGCCGATTGGGGCTGTGGTGCGGCCTTGATGGGCGATCGACCAAGCCAGCAGCGCCCTCGGCGGCATACCGCTCACGCCACTTGCGCACCGTCTTCGCTGTCACGCCCTGGGCTGTCGCCACCGAGGCGACCGGCCAGCCCTGGGCCAGTCGTTCGACGATGAGCATTCGACTGAGTTGCGTGGTTCGGGCATTCTTATGGATGTCCATCCGGGGCTCCAGGAGTGCGGTTGTTGGCGTGGTAACCACAGCTTCAACCTTCGGTCCCGGAGGGACAACCTCCATAGCAGCTACAACTAGAGCGCTTTCAGGCTGACTGGAGATAGTCAGCGCGCTCTATTTCCGTGTTTGAGCGAGCAACTTTATCACCTGGACTGTTCCAGTCAGGGTGATGTTGCTCTAAGCCCTCGATGAGATTTCTCGTCGTCATGGGCGGGCTCGTCAGGTGCGAGAGCATGCGCGATCCGACCGGCGGATGGCGCCAATACCGCCCGCCAGAGAAGGACGATGCATCGCGACATGATGGACTGGCGGATCCACGCGACGAAACGCGGCCAATGCGCGACTCGCGCTTCGTTGCAATCGATCAAAGGGCAGCATCAGCATGGCCGGAGTAGTCAGTCTGATGAAGTCCCTCGCGTAACAATGCGATCGAGCGCGTTGACTGTTTACGGCGAGCCTGAATACGTCAGTCTACCCGACCGTCGCGCGGTCGAAACAGGCAATCGACTTCAACCAATGATACCTTGTCGATCGAATGGTAGTTGACCGGATGGATTTGCGCGGGAACGAAGCCCGCCGCGGCCATGAATTCAATCGCCTCGTGGAGTTGCCAGGTCCGCTCGTAAAGATGAATGATCGGCAGTTCCGTCAGAACACCCTGCATCATCTTCAGTGCCTGCCGCCCTCCTTCGAGGACCTGCCGCTCATAGCCTTGAGTATCGATTTTGAGCAGCGTATTACGCTTTGTCGTCGGCATAACGGTGTCGAGCGTTTGGACTTCGATCGTCTCGGTATGAGAGACCGACGCGCTTGTGTCGTACAGGGCGGCGGCGGGAGCCGAGGGTAATATCGAACTGAAGACCGATGCGTCCGAAACATTGATCGTGGTGCGGCCCGCCTCGGTCCCAAGGGCAAAGTTGTGCGCTTCCCAGTTGCCATCCGCCGCGGCCATGGCGGCCAGCGTCTGATAAACCGACCGGATGGGTTCAAATGACACGATCTTTCCGCGATAGCCCTGGGCACGGAGCGATGAGCCGAACTGGCCGACATTCGCGCCCACGTCCAGAACGACGTCAACCGCGCGGTTAGCCATGAAATCCATCACCGATCTGCCGTGGCCTGTCTGTCGAATTTCGAACCCAAACCGGCCTAGATTGTGGTTGATAAATCGTTTCATCGGATTTTGTACCATGAATTGTCCTGGTATGAGTGCCCGTGGCCGGCGTTGTCGGCTGAAAGCCCGTTATACTGGCTGTATGTCACGGCAAATGAAGGATTATTCAGACGTTCCGCCGGTCTGCCCTACGATGCACAAGCCTTGTTCGGGATATGCTTGACGTCATTAGTATCCGAGCAGAGACGACGGACGGACCGCGCGGCTCGACCGGTAACGATCGGACGGTGGACAACGTTCCGCCTTTCGCGCCGGTGTATTTGCGGTCCAGTGTGCTGCAAGGCGTCGTTTCTGTGTTTTTCCGGCAGTTCCTTTTGTTGGTGCTCAGCGCGGTTGGCGGTTTCATCGTCACCCGATTGGGCCTGAACACTATGGCGCCTATGTGGCCGCGAATGGGATCTATCTGTTTATACGAGATCCTGATCAGGACGGAATTGACGCCCACCTTATCCGGTGACTCATTAACGGAGCGGACCGGAACTTTCGGGTCGCCTTCGCTATCCTCCTGGCCGCAAATTTGTGCGAAACCGTCCTGATCGAAGCCGACGTCCGTCATTGTCGGTCATCATGCCATCAGTTCGAAGGCTCCAGGCGCGCGACTGCATCCCGCTGACGCTGTCCACGATCAGGGCCTATCGTGGCTCGATCTCGCGTCAGGCCGCACTCCTTCGCATTGCGGTCCGTGGCGTTAAGCCGATGCCCCGCCTCGACAACCGCGCGTGGCACACCGTGTATACGTGCGCATCCCTGGGGCAACCGACCTGTCCGGTTCCCGGTGATTGCATGGTCGCAATCAACGTAATAGCAGAAAGCGCCGCGGGACCCGCTCCGCCTATGTTCCGCCGATGATCTCCCTTAGCCGCATCGCCAGTTCCTCGAGCGTGAACGGCTTGGTCAGCACGTGCATGCCGGCCTCCAGATACCCGTTCCGTACCACCGCATTCTCAGCGTAACCGGTGATGAACATCACCTTCAGCCCGGGACGGAGCGTGCGCGCCATATCGGCCAGTTGTCGTCCGTTGATGCCGTCGGGCAACCCGACGTCCGTCACCAGCAAGTCAATCCGCCGGTCCGAATCCAGCACCCGCAAAGCGGACGGGCCATCCGCGGCCTCGATGGACGTATAGCCCTGGTCCTGCAGCACCTCCGTCACCAGCATCCGCACCGTGACCTCGTCGTCGACGATCAACACAGTTTCCCCTTCTTCGGCCCGCTGCGGCGTCGCCGCCGGCGGCGGCACCTCGGCATCCGCGGCCTCGCCGAAATGACGCGGCAGATACAGGCAGACCATCGTTCCGCGCCCTGGTTCCGAATAGATCCGCGCCTGCCCTCCCGATTGCCGGACGAAGCCATAAATCATGGACAGCCCCAATCCGGTTCCTGCCCCCATCGGCTTGGTCGTATAAAATGGATCAAACGCCCGCCGCATCACATCTGGCGTCATGCCGGTGCCGGTATCCGACACGCACAACGAAATATACTGCCCTGGCGCCAGTTCCCGCTCACGCGCAGTGTGCGCATCCATCCAGCGGTTGCCGGTTTCTATGGTCAGCCGCCCACCGTCCGGCATCGCGTCGCGTGCGTTTATGCAAAGGTTCAGCAGTGCGTTTTCAAGCTGGTTTGGGTCGACCAGCGTGGTCCACAGCCCGACCGCGCCAACCACTTCGATGTTGACTGACGGACCAACCGTCCGGCGGATCAGATCCTCCAGCCCGGCGACCAGGCGATTGACGTCCGTGGGCTTTGGATCGAGCGTCTGCCGCCGGGAGAACGCCAGCAGTCGATGGGTCAGCGCCGCAGCACGCTTGGCCGCCCCGTGCGCCGCGGTGAAATGCCGATCAAGCTCGGCCATCCGGCCCTGCGCAACCCTCATTTGCAGCAATTCGAGACTGCCAGAAATGCCGGTCAGCAAATTGTTGAAGTCATGCGCCAGCCCGCCCGTCAACTGCCCGACGGCCTCCATCTTTTGGGCATGCCGCAACGCTTCCTCGGTCTGACGCAGCGCTTCGGATTGCTCCTTTTCAGCGGTTATATCGCGCCCATAGGCGTAGATCAGGCCGCCTTCGGCCGAAGTATGCCAGGAAATCCAGCGCGGCGTGCCGTCCTTGTGGCGGTTGCGGTTCTCGAAATTGGTCAAATCCCGCTCTGCTGCAGCGGTATCAAGGCCAGCCCGGGTCCGATCCAAATCCTCCGGCCAGACGAAATCCGCAAGGCCGCGACCGACGACCTCCTCCGGCCGATAGCCCAGAATCGTGGCCCAGGCTGGATTGGCGGCTCGGAAAATGCCGCTTGTATCCAGAATTGCGAGCAGGTCGCGGGAATGCCGCCAGACCCTGTCACGCTCCGCGGTACGCTCCGCGACCCGTTGCTCCAGATCGGCATTCAATGCGGCGAGGGCGTCCGTCGCGACGCGCTGATCCTCGATATCGGTGTTGGTGCCGACCCATTGAACGATGCCGCTATCTTCCGCCCGAATGGGCTGCGCGCGAACCAGATGCCAGCGGTACGCCCCGTCGGCCCGACGGATGCGAAACTCAATTTCATACGGATCACCGGTCGCGAGCGAATGCGCCCAGATTTTAGCCGCCCGCGCCAGGTCGTCAGGATGGACGATCCGCGTCCAGCCTGTGCCGGCAAGGCTGTCCTGATCAAGCCCGCTATAGGCCAGCACCTGATGGTTGACCCAATCGAGATTGCCGTCCGGCCGAGCCGTCCACGCATGATTGGGAACCGCCTGGGCAAACGCCCGGAACTGAGCCTCGCTGTCGCGCAGCGCCTGTTCGGCACGTCTGGCGCCGGTGACATCGCGATAAAAGATCGCGATTCCCTCGTTGGACGGATAGACCCGCACTTCCAGCCAATAGTCGTGGATAGAGGAAACGTGATGATAGACGAGCTGTTCCGCCGCCCGCTCGGTCATCACACGCTGGTAGGCCGGCCACACCGGCAGCGTTTCCACTTCCGGCCATACCTTGAGCAGATGGCGGCTAATGATTTTCTCTCGGCTACGCCCGTCGAGCCGCAAACCCGCGGCGTTGATGCGCTGAATGCGGAATGAGCGGTCGAGCAACAGGAACCCCTCACCCATGCCTTCAAGCACACCGCGCACCTCGGCTTCGCTCGCGCGCAGTTGTCGCTCCGCAATCACCTGGGCCGTGGTCTCCCTGCAGGCGCAGAAGAACCCGGCGACGGCCCCTGTCTCGGCATCGCGGAGCGGGGTGTAGGAGAAAGCAAAATGGGTTTCTTCCGGATAGCCGTGCCGGTCCATCACCAGCGTGATGTCGTCCATATGGACCGGGACGCCGGCATACGCCTGCTGGAAAATCGGGGTCAGGTCGTCGCGGATCTCCGACCACACCTCCATGAACGGCCGCCCCAGCGCGGCTGGATGCTTGCTGCCAAGGATTTCGGCGTAGCTCTCGTTGTAGAGCATCGTGCCTTCCGTCCCCCAGGCAACGAACATCGCCTGCTTCGACCCGAGCATGACCTCCACCAGCGTGCCGAGCGCGACAGGCCAGGTTGAGGGTACGCCAATTGGCGAGGATGCCCAGTCATGGTCGCGTATCAGCGCGCTTAACTCGTCATGCGCGGACAGGAAGCGTGGTTCGACCGACTGGTCCACTTAACGGGGACCCGAGATACACGGCGCCACGAACACAGCACTTGCGCAGACAGGCGGGGCTTCATGGCTTGGCATAGATTTAACCTCCCATATCAAAACAAACCACTTCAGCGCGCCGCCTTGGTTGGCAAGCAGAATGCAATTGCCACAGGCAAGGCGGCTTATTCCCCGCCAGCCAGGCCCAGGCTTTGCAGGTATAGCAATACGCCGGCTTCCAACAGGTCTTCCGCCGCCATCGGCAGCTTCCGCCGCGACGGACTTTCGCGCACGAAGAGCGATGCGATGCCGTGCGCCATGGACCAGATGTGCAGTGCCATCATCAGCGCCGGCGGCCGCCGGCCTTTCGGAACGGTCGCCGCGACCTGGTCCGCCGCCTCTCGCAAAACTCCAAAAGCCCGGTCGCCGGCGGCTTGCAGCCCGGGATACGCATCGGTCGCAAGTCGTGAATCGAACATCGCGGCATAATACGCCGGTTCCTCGCGGGCAAAGGCCAGATACGCGCGGCCAACATCTTCGAACGCCCGCACCGGTTCCGGCCGGCCGTCGTTCCAGGCTTTGGCCAGCCGCCCGCTCAGCCGATCGAAACCACGCAGCGCGACTTCGGCCAGCAAGGCGTCGGCGTCGCGGAAATGCCGGTAGGGGGCGGCGGGGCTGACGCCAGCAAGCCGGGCCGCTTCGGCGATGGTAAATCCGGCGGGACCTTTGTTGCCAATCAGCTCCAGTGTCGCGTCGATCAAGGCTTCCCGCAGGTTGCCATGATGGTAGCCACGGCGCCCGCTGCCGCCGTCCGAGGGCCCAGACCAACTCATGTGGCGCACATGCTCATGTGAAGGTGTTTTACATAGGTTGCCGACCCAATCCAGTCAGCATCCCGCGCCATTTAAGCCCGAGTGGCGCAGCGGCATGGCAATCCCGAGCGGCGCAACGGCGCCCTGGGAAGTCGGACTGGGTCGCGACAAAAAAAGGCCCGGCCACCGAAGCGGCCGGGCGAGTTCAGGTCCGGGTGACATGGATCACGTAATGATCCCGCGGCCGATGCGCTCGTCGGGATAGCATCGGCCGGTGCGTCAATATGTATGCATCACCTGTGAGCCGTCTGTGATTTAGGTCACAGGCGAGTACCGCCTGTCGTTGCCATTCTGGCCGCACCAAGTAACCCGTGCGTCAGCGATGTTGCGGAACGGCTTCGCCATCGCTAGGTTCCGCCCCCGACTCTGGAGTGTTCGCCCAATGATCAGGACGCTGTTTTGGCTCCTGGATGAGCTGCTGAATCTCTACATATGGGCTGTCATACTGGCAGCCGTGTTCAGCATGCTTGCCTCTTTCGGTGTGCTGGATACGCGCAATCGCGTAGTGTGGTCGATCGGTGATTTCCTCTATCGCGTGACCGAACCGGCGTTGCGGCCCATCCGCAATATCTTGCCCAGTTTCGGCAGCATCGACCTTAGCCCGCTGATTCTGCTGCTGTTGCTGCAGGCCGCACGCATGTTGCTGGCCAGCCTGTATGAATCCGTCATACTGGGCTCGTTACGACCGCTGCTTTGACGACGTTCTGGCGCACCCACCCTGACGGTGTCAGCGTGACCGTGAAAGTCCAGCCAAAATCCCGCCGACCCGGTATCCAAGGCCGAGCCGAGTCGGTCCATGGGCCCTGCCTTCGTATCGGGGTCAGCGAGGCAGCGGAAAACGGGCGCGCCAACCATGCCGCCTGCGCGGTTCTGTCCGACGCGCTGCACGTCCCGGCCTCCGCCGTGACCGTCACGCTTGGCCAGACCAGCCGAGACAAGACCATCCTTGTTGCCGGCGACACCGCCCTTTTGACTGCGAGACTGGAAAGCTTGTGACCAACCAAATGCCCGTGCCTCAACCGACGGTTTCGCAACTAACGGCGCCACGGACTGCCCGACTGATCGACGGCAAATCCGTCGCTGCCGCCCTGCGCGCCGACGTCGCGGCGAGAGTGGCCGCTGCCGGATTCACCCCTGGCCTCGCGGTGGTGCTGGTTGGCGAGGACCCCGCCAGCACGGTCTATGTCCGGACCAAGGACCGGGCGGCCCGCGAAGCCGGCATCGAGGCTCAGACCATCCGGCTTCCGGCGGAGACAACCCAATCTGAACTCCTGGCCACGATCGACCGGTTGAACAACGATCCGGCCATCGACGGCATCCTGGTGCAGTTGCCGCTGCCGCGTCGACATCGACCCAGCAGGCGGTCATCGAGGCGATCGACCCGGCGAAAGACGTTGACGGCTTCCATCCGACAAATGTTGGCCACCTGGCCGACGGCCGCCCCACTCTTGTTCCTTGCACCCCGCTTGGTGTGATGAAGCTTCTGCGCGCCTTTGGTGTGCAAACCGCCGGCGCGCGGGCGCTGGTGCTGGGCCGGTCGGCGATTGTCGGCCGCCCGATGGCGCGCCTGCTGCTCGCCGCTGACGCGACAACCACGGTTGCCCACTCCCACACCCGGGACCTGCCGGCCGAGTGCCGCCGCGCCGATATCCTGATCGCCGCGATCGGCAAGCCCGAGATGGTCCAGGCGGACTGGATCCAGCCCGGCGCGACCGTCATTGACGTCGGCATCAACCGCCTACCCGACGGCCGCCTGGTCGGCGACGTAGCGTTCGAACCTTGCGCCGCGGTGGCCGGCGCCATCACCCCGGTGCCGGGTGGCGTCGGCCCCATGACCGTCGCATGCCTGTTGGAAAACACCCTGACCGCCGCCCTGCGCCGCCGCGGCGGTTGACGGCAACCAAAGTCCGGTCCTTGGTGCCAACCGCAATCAGGCCGAGCTCTCTGTTGATCAACAGACGGAACGTGCAAACCACGTAGATCATTCTGACAAACAAAATGTGAAAGCCATTTCACGCCGGATAAACGACCTGAGATGGCAGGAAGCGCTTTCGCGCGGGAGGAAACAAAAGATGCCAGACGCTGCGGGCGGAAGCCCTGCCAGTGTGCAGCCCCACTTGGCCGAACGGCCGAGCGAAGGTCGCCGTCGCCTTGTGCTTGCGGCCTGCCTGATCGCGACATTCATGGCGGCGGTGGAAAGCACTATTGTCGCGACCGTCATCCCGACCATCGTCAGTGACCTCGGCGGTTTCAACCTGTTTACCTGGGTGTTCACCGTCTACCTGCTGACCCAGGCGGTCACGATCCCGGTCTACGGCCGGCTCGCCGACCTGTATGGCCGCAAGCCCGTGTTCTTCGTCGGCACCGTCATCTTCCTGGCCGGCACCATCCTGTGCGGCATGGCCTGGAACATGCCGTCGCTCGTCTGTTTCCGAGCGCTGCAGGGATGCGGCGCCGGCGCCATCCAACCAGTCGCGGCGACGATCCTGGGTGACATCTACACTCCCGCCGAACGAGGCCGCATCCAGGGCCTCGTTTCCTCGGTGTTCGGCGTGTCAGCCGTGATCGGCCCTTCGCTGGGCGCCTTCCTGGTGGCGCACGCAAGCTGGCGGATCGTCTTCTGGGTCAACGTTCCCATCGGCATCGCCGCCATCGTCATGATCGCCGTGTTCCTGCAGGAGGAGGTGCGGCACCGCCAACATCGTATAGACTGGGCGGGCTCACTGTTGCTGCTCGTCGCATTCAGCAGCCTGATGCTGGCCCTCGTCCAAAGCGGCAGCCTGAGTGCGGTAACACTGACCAGTCTGGTTATCACCGGCATCCTGGCGGCAGTGGTCCTCTATCTGCATGAACGCAGCACGCCTGAACCCATGCTTCCGCTGGAGCTGTGGCGTAACCGCGTCATTGTTGTCGGCAGTGTTGGCAACTTCAGCTCCGGTGCGATGATGATGGGTGTCGCCGCGTTCCTGCCAACGTACGTACAGGGCGCGATGGGCCGCAGCGCGATCGACGGCGGACTGGTCCTGGGTGCCATGTCGGTGAGCTGGGCGCTCGCAAGCATTGCTGCCGGGCGCATCATGATGCGCACCAGCTATCGCCGCGTTGCCATCCTGGGCGGCCTGGCGCTGTCAACCGGCTGTGCCATGCTGGCCGCGCTTCGCCCGGCTGATGGTCCCGTGTGGGCCGCGGCCGGATCGCTGGTGATCGGCATTGGCATGGGGTTCTGCAGTACCGTTTTCATCGTCTCCATTCAGGCGTCGGTACCCTGGCGGCAGCGTGGCGCGGCGACATCCTCCTCGATGTTCATGCGCTTTGTCGGCCAGTCGACCGGGGCCGCCGGCTGCGGCGCGGTGCTCAATGCCACGATGCTCCACCTTGACCCCGGCGCGGTGCATACAGTCGATCGCTTGCTGGACCCGCCCTCTCGCAATGCCATGCCCGCGGCCGAACTCGCCCATTTGACCGAGGTGATGGTCGGCGCCCTGCAAAACGCCTACATGATGGCAACTTGCTTCGCGTTGCTGACCTTGTTGATCGCCTTCCAGTTACCCTCACACCTTAGTCCGACGCGGAACTGAATCAGACGAGTGAAGCAATTCCTGAAAGCCAAAGGTTATTAGCTTGAAGGAACATTTCTTGCGACCCCGGTCGATCAACCAAGGCCTGCCTTGGCTGTGATGCCGGGTAGCCGCGGCAGGTTCCGGTCGGGGCTTGCCTTAAGCTTCGAGGTCGGCATCCCAGTACAGGAAGTCCAGCCATGTCCGGTGCAGGTTTTCCCGCGCGACGTGCCACTTAGCCGCTTCGTCAATCTGATGCGGCGTTGGTTCGCTCGGGGGGCAGCGGAGGCGCAGGCCGCTTTGTTTCAGGGACCGGCTGCCTTTGAACAAGTTGTCGGCCTGACAGCAGGTGACGACGTTGGACCAGCTTGTGATGCCGCCCTTGGAGCGCGGCACGATGTGGTCAAACGTCAAGTCCTTCGCCGGCAATGTCTCCCCGCAGTACTGGCAACTGAACCGGTCGCGCAGAAAGACGTGGTAGCGCGTGAAGGCCACCTTGCGGCGCTTATGGAACCTCTTCAGCGCGACGACGGACGGAATCGGGAACGACTGTCGGGTGGAATGGACTTCGATGTCGTAATTGATGACCGGATTAACGCGTTCCTGCAGCACCGCGACCAAAGCGTCCTGCCAGGACCAGACGGAGAGCGGACCCCAGCTCAATGGCTGCATGTCCGCGTTGAGCACCAGTGTCTGGAGATTGGGAATATGGCTCACGGGCAGCGCCCGGCGGGTAGCACCGCATTCAGCACAAAAGTGGGGTACTGCAATCCGCCGTCAGGCAAAAGCGACTCCATTTCAGCCGGAGCGCATCATCTGGTGCGTAGAGATCGCCGAGTCGCCAGATATTGTGCGCCGCCGAAAACCTGTACGATTTATGACAGACCGCCCTTCGCGCCGCAACCCGGATCGCTCAGCGCGTCCTCGACTTCATTGTTTCGTCATGAAAATCCTCTTTGCAACGCGAGCGCACCAAGGGAGATCCCGGTGTCGTCGATGCCGTGGCCGAGCCGCGGGATGTAATGGGCGTCTACCGGGACGCCGGCGGCGAGAAGGGCTGCCTCGGCGTCGTGGGAACGGGAGACGGGGACCACCTCGTCGGCTTCACCGTGGACCAGCAGGACGGGCGAGCGGTTGGCCAGTTCGGCCGCCAGCGTTTCGGGAGCGACCAGGGCGCCGGAGAACGCCAGGATGGCGCGCGGGGCAACGGTGCGGCGCAGGCCGGTGAACAGCGAGATCATCGCGCCCTGGCTGAAGCCCATGATCGCGTAGGCATCGCCGGGAAGTTCGAGACGGGACAGTTCGGCGTCGATGAAGCCGTGCAGATAGGTCATGGCGGCGCGGACGCCGGCCTCTGTCGTCGATGGGGAGCGGTCGGCGACGCCCCACCATTGGCGGCCGAAGCCAGAATCATGTTGGAACGGCGCGTGGACGGCCGCAAACAAGGCGTCGGGGCAGGCGTGCTGCCAGGATGGCGCGAGATCGATCAGGTCGAAGGCATCGGCACCCAGGCCGTGGCAGAGGATCACCAGTTGCCTGGGTTTGGCTTTGGAAGCGGGTCCCCAATGAATGGCTTCTAGCGTCAGCATGATGGTACCTCCCATTTCTACGCCGATGCGATATTTTGGTCGCGATGATTGTCACACGCTTCGCGCCCAGTCCAACAGGGTTCTTACATCTGGGGCACGCGTTCTCTGCGTTTAACGCGTGGAAGCGGGCGCGGGATGCCGGCGGGCGGTTTCTGTTGCGGCTGGAGGACATCGATCCGTCCCGTTGCCGGCCGGACTATGCGGCGGCGATCGAGGAGGATCTGGCGTGGCTTGGGTTGGATTGGGACGGGCCGGTGCGGGTTCAGTCGGAGCACCTCGCCGAGTATCAGGATCTGCTGGATGGCCTGGCCGAGCGGCGGTTGGTGTATCCATGCTTTTGCACGCGGGCTGAAATTGCACAGGAGATGGCGGCATCGGCCATCGCGCCGCATGCGCCGGATGGGGCGCCGCTGTATCCAGGCACCTGTCGCCGAATGTCATCGGCGGAGCGGGCGGATCGAATTGCGGCGGGTGACCGGTTCGCGCTGCGGCTGGACATGGCAGCCGCCTGTCAGCCTGGTTTGTTCTTCGAAGAGGAAGGCGAAGGCCGCATCGCCTGTCATCCTGAGCGGTTCGGTGATGTCGTGCTGGGGCGAAAAGATGCTCCGGCAAGCTATCATTTATGTGTCACGCATGATGACGCGCTGCAGGGCGTGACGCTGGTCACCCGGGCCGTCGATTTGAAGGCGGCGACCGAATTACATCGCTTGCTGCAGGCGCTGATGGGATGGCCGGTACCGCGATACGCGCATCATCGTTTGATCACTAATGCCGAAGGCCGCAGGCTAGCAAAGCGTGACAGGGCGGCGACATTACGGTCGCGCCGCGCCGAGGGGGTGCCGGCGCGGGCGATCATCGAGATGTTTAATCCCAGTAATGCCAGTGGTGGTGTTCCCAGCGCCGATGATGCCAGTGGCGGCGGTGCCAGTAGTAATCCACGTTTGTGACCAGCGGTTGTGACGGTGTGACATAAACGCCCGCGGCTGAAGGAGCAGCGACGGCACCGACACTCGTCAAGGCGCTTAGACCGCCAAGCGCGGCGGCGGCGAGAAGTAACCTGCGCATCGAAAAATTGTCTCCTTTGAAAGCTCCGCATACATGGCGAGCGAATTTGACGATGCGAGGACGACATCAAGGTATCTTCATGGCGTTGCTGCACGGTCACAGTGCGTGCGTCCAACTGGCTGCGAAATGGGAACCTGGGGTGAACGGGGCCGTTCCAGACCTCGGAGGATAGCGATGCCTGGGCTGATCGTGCTCTCAGAAACACCGTTCAACGCTGAACCGCCGCTTGAGCGGCTCCGCGACAGCTTCATTACATCACAGCACGATTTCTATGTCCGAAGTCACGGGCAGGTTCCGGCCTTGTCGGAGGACACGCATCGTTTGCGCGTTCAGGGCCGGGTGACCACGCCGCTCGATCTATCGATAAGCGAATTGCACAATGGATTTCCCAATCGAACGGTGGTGGCGGTGATGCAGTGCGCGGGTAACCGGCGGGCTGATCTACATCGGGTGCGGCCCGTCCTGGGCGACAAGTGGGAGGCGGGCGCGATCGGAAACGCCGCGTGGACAGGGGTCGCGCTGGCCGACGTGCTGAGGGCAGCGGGGGCTGATACCGATCTCGGGCTGCACGTCGCCTTCGAGGCTTGCGATACTGTCGCTGAAGCAGGGCGGTATGGTGCCTCGATCCCGATGTCGAAGGCACTTTGTCCAGAAGTGCTGCTGGCATTTGCCATGAATGGCACGAAGCTGGCGGCGGCGCATGGGTTTCCGTTACGGATGGTGGTTCCCGGGTTTGCCGGCGTTCGCAGTCCGAAATGGCTGAGCGGCATAACCGTTCAGGCCGAGGCATCGGAGAGCCATTTTCAGCGATGCGACTACAAGTTGCTGCCGCCGGATGTGACGGCGGAGACGGTCGATTGGTCGAAGGGAGTTCCGATCAACGATATGCCACTGAATGCCGCAATCTGTCAGCCGGGCCCGGGCGCGGTGGTTAGGGCGGGCCCGGTCGCGGTGCGTGGCTACGCGATCGCCACGGGGCGGGCGATCGAGCGGGTTGATGTGTCCGCTGACGGCGGCCGACATTGGGTTCAGGCTGTGTTGGAGCGGCGACCCGACGCGCCCTGGAGCTGGACGTTCTGGCAGGCGGCGGTCGAACTGCCCGCAGGTGACCACGAACTAGCGGTGCGGGCATGGGATTCAGCCGGACAGGTGCAGCCCGCCGCGGCCGAGGATGTGTGGAACTTCAAAGGCTACCTGTGCGCCGCGTGGCATCGTGTACGGGTGATGGCAGCGTAGAATCGCCTTCCGGCTTTCGGCCTGAGCGGAACACATTGTAGCATGGTTTCCCGGCAAGGCGGAGGAAGCCATCATGAGTTCAGCGGGTGCTGGCAGGATTGCGGCGATCACGGGGGCGGCTTCGGGGATTGGCCAAGCGGCGTGCCGGCGGTTGCTGGAAGAGGGGTGGACCGTGTTCGGAATGGACATGGCTCCGGATCGGCTGCACCTGGTCAGTGACGAATTCAGCAAATTTCAACCACGATTCCGACCAGTGGTCTGCGATGTCGCGGATGCGGGCAGTGTCGCGGATGCTTTTGGCGGGATGGGCGACAGTTTGAATGCGCTGGTTTGCTGCGCTGGCGTGCTACGGACGTCGTTGCTGGAACATATGGCGGTTGAGGACTTCGATCTTGTCCTGAACACCAATCTTCGCGGCACATTCCTTTGCGCACAGAAAGCTCTGCCGCTGTTGCGACGAGCGGCCAGCAGCGAAAATCCGTCCCGGGTGGTGCTGCTGTCTTCGATCGCGGCGCTACGGCCAAAGATTGTCAGCGGGGCGTATGCGGCGTCGAAGGCTGGGGTCAGTCAACTGTGCCGGGTGATGGCGGCGGAGTGGGCGGCGTCCGGCGTACTGGTGAACGCGCTGGCGCCGGGGACGGTCGATACGCCGATGGTACGGGCGGTCCTGGACCCGGCGGCGTCGAAGGGGTACCGGCCCTCGGGCGTGTCCCCGGTCGGGCGGGTCGCGCAACCGGACGATGTAGTGGACGTGATGATGTTCCTGCTGTCGGATGCCGCGCGGTATGTCACCGGGACGACGATCCCGGTTGATGGCGGCACGCAGGCGGCCTTTATCCCGTCGGGTGCGCCATGATGTTTCGTTGGTTTCTGATCTTCCTGATCCTCGCTGTTCCGGGCGGGATTGCTCCGGTCGGAGCGCAGGAGCGCGTGGTCAATATCTACAACTGGACCGACTACATTGATCCATCGGTGTTGGCGGATTTTACCAAGGAGACCGGGATCAAGACCCGATACGACATGTTCGACAGCCTGGAAACGTTGGAAGCGAAGCTGCTGGCCGGCCATTCCGGTTACGACGTCGTGTTGCCGAGCAACGAGCCAAGTTTCTCACGGCTGATCCGCGCCGGGGCGCTGACGGTGGTCGACCGGACGAAAGTGCCGAACTGGAAGAACCTTGATCCGGCGCTGATGCAGCGGATCGAGGCCTCCGATCCAGGCAACCGGCATGGCGCGATCTATCTTTGGGGATCAATCGGGTTGGGGATCAATCCGGACCGGATCAAGGCGCTGGCGCCGGACGCGCCATTGGATTCATGGTCCCTGCTGCTGGACCCGGCGTCGGCGAAGCGGATCGCGCCCTGCGGGATTATCATGATGGACTCGGCCATCGATGTAATCCCGTCGGTGCTGCACTTCCTTGGTCGCAGCCCCGACAGTGCGTCGGCGGCGGATCTGGATGCAGTCTTCAAGACACTGATGGCAATAAGGCCCTACATCCGGGAATTCGCCAGCGGTGGGGCGTTGGAAGCTTTGGCGACGGGTCAGGCGTGTCTGGCACTGGATTATTCCGGTGATGTCGAACAGGCGGCGGCGCGCGCCAAGGCGGGCACCACTGTTCGTTATATCGTGCCGAAGGAAGGCAGCGAGATCGGCTTCGATATGCTGGCGATCCCGTCCGATGCGCCGCATAAGCCAGAGGCACTGGCGTTCATCAACTTCGTCCTGCGGCCGGAGATGATGGCCAGGATCACCAACGCGACGCGCTATCCGAATGCGGTGCCGGCGACCCGGGCGCTGGTACGGTCGGATGTGCTGGACGACCCGGATGTGTTTCCGACCGACTCCGAGATGCAGCGGTTCTTTACGATCGGGCCATCAACACAAGCCGCCGACCGAACGCGAACGCGGCTTTGGGCGCGCTTCAAGGCAGGTGCCTGACATTGCTGACCGTGGCTGGCCTGAAGGTTCGCTACGGGGCAACGCTGGCTTTGGATAACCTCGATCTAACGGTGGGCCGCGATGAGCTTTTTGTGCTCCTCGGCGGCTCGGGTTCGGGCAAGACGACGCTGCTGCGCGCGGTGGCCGGGTTCGTTCGGCCGGAGGCGGGCCGCATTGTGCTGGATGATACCGATCTATCCGGATTGCCACCACACCGACGCGCGGTAAACACGATGTTCCAATCCTATGCATTGTTTCCGCACATGTCGGTTGCGGGGAACATCGGCTTTGGGCTGCGGCGCCGTGGCGTGTCGCGGGCGGAGATAGCCGCCAGGGTCGAAGCAATGCTGGCGCTGGTGCAGATGGCGGGCTTCGGTTCCCGTCGGCCCGGCGAATTGTCCGGCGGTCAGCAGCAGCGGGTGGCTCTCGCCCGGAGTCTGGCGCCGAGACCACGGTTGCTGTTGCTGGATGAGCCACTGTCGGCGCTTGATCAAGGACTGCGGCTGCAGACGCGCGCCGAACTGGTGCGGCTGCGGCGGTCGTTGGGTATAAGTTTTGTCCTGGTTACCCATGATCAGGATGAAGCGCTGCAGATGGCAGACCGGATCGGCATCATGCAGGATGGGCGGATGGCGCAGGTCGGAACACCGGCGGCGTTGTATAAGTCGCCAGCGAACCGTTTCGTCGCAGCGTTCCTGGGCGCAGCGAATATCCTGCCATGCGTGGTGGATGGGAAGTCGGTCGTGCTGCCTAGCCTGGATGTTTCAGTTCGGGCCGATCGGCCTGGCGTAACGGGACCAGGGTTGCTTGCCTTGCGGGCGGAACGCCTGCGGATCGGCGGGGACAATCTAGTCAATACGGTGAATGGTGTCGTTACGGAAACCGCTTATGCGGGGGATGCGCTGATGGTGTCGGTCCGGCTGGCGGACGGGTCGATGCTGCGGGTCAGACGCGCACTCGCGGATGGATTGGGGGCGGCAGCGGTCGAACCGGGGACGGCGGTGATGGTGGGCTGGCAACCGGATGCCTGCATGTTGCTGCCTGAATGACGCTGGATCGCGCATTCGCTGCTCGGCCACCGCATTCGCCAGGGTATTCCGGGCGAGCAGGTTCGGCCCCGGCCCATTCGGCCTCGCGGCACTGGGTATTGGCGGTCCCGGTGGTCTGGCTGATTCTGCTGCTGGCGGTTCCTTTGGGGATCGTGTTGCTTATTGCCCTGGCTGAACCAGCTGACGGCGTGCCGCCATACAGCCTGGGCTTTACCTTCGATAATTTCCTCCAAGTGGCGACCGACCCTCTATACGGCGAAGCCTTGCTTCGCAGCCTGAAGGTTGCGGGGATTTCTACGTTCATCTGTCTGCTGATGGGATTTCCGATGGCGCTGGCAATCGCCCGTGCGGCGCCTCGCTGGCAGAACGCATTGCTGCTGGCGGTGATGCTGCCGTTCTGGACCGGGTTTCTGATGCGAATAAACGCCTGGATCGGGCTGTTGGCTGATGGCGGTCTGATCACTCGCTCGGTTGGAATGCCCCGGCTGCTCTATACCGATGCGGCGATGTATATCGGTATTGTCTATACATATCTGCCGTTCATGGTGCTGCCGCTTTACGCCCGGTTGTCGCGGATGGATCCGGCGTTGCTGGAGGCAGCAGCGGATTTGGGTGCCGCGCCATGGCGGGTGTTCGTGCGCGTGACCTTGCCTCTGTCGTTGCCGGGGGTGGCGGCCGGGGTCGCTTTGGTGTTTGTTCCGGCGATTGGGGAGTATGTGATCCCGGCACTGCTAGGCGGACCCCAGGCGCAGTTGATCGGTAAGGTGCTATGGGAAGAATTCTTCTCCAATCGCGACTGGCCGACGGCCGCGGCAGTCGCGGTTTGGCTGTTGACGGTACTGGTGGTGGTGCCTGGCATAGCTCTGCGGTTGGCCGGTTGGCGCTCGAACCGACATCGTCTGAGCGGAGTATTCTGAGGAAGCCGACTGCCAGAGTACCCCGGAACCAGCACACGTGGCAGGTGTTTGGGCCTCAAACCGCGACCGGCTTTATCGGAAGTTGGAACTGTTACAGACTACCTGCCAGGGTGATAGCAAACCCGACCGGAGCGCCATGCACCATCCCAACCAAGCGGGCGCTTCGCAGCACCGCTCGGGTACTGTAACGAGACCTGACCATGGATACCCCAGGGTTTTCAGGCTTCAGACACGCCTAATTATGGCTTCGCGGCAAAGTCGTTGACAGTAAGGTTCGAAATTTGTTGCCCCTGTTGTATTCTGTGACCATGAATTCTGGGGATCGCCACAATGTCCCTTGTATTCCTTATGCTGCACTGCAACATAGGGTCTGCGGCGTTTAAATTCCCAGAGGAGCTTTCCCATGGCTGACCCGAACGCCGCCCAGATTGCACCGGGCTTGGTTGACGTATCCGAAACCATGTTGTGGGCGCTGCATAATCGTGCGCTGGAGGCTTCCCGACAGGATGGCGTGCTGAATGATCCCGACAGCGTACGCATTCACCGGTCGATCGACTACGATTTCCACCACCATTTCGGCATTCCGGCCGGGTCACTCGCTGCCCGGGCCGCCGAGATCGACCGCACCCTGAAGCGCTGGATCACGATGCATCCGGACGGCATTGTCGTTTCTCTTGGCGAAGGTCTCGAGACCCAGAGACAGCGCGTCGACAACGGCCGCATTCGTTGGCTATCTGTTGATTTGCCCGACGCGATCAGCTTGCGAGAGCGGTTTCTGCCGCCTTCCGACCGTTTTCGACACGTCGCCGCCAGTGCGCTTGACCCGGTATGGATGGACGCGGTTGACCCCTCTTCGGGCGTGTTCATCGTCGCCCAGGGCCTGCTGATGTATCTTCAGCCAGAGGATCTGCGCCTTCTGTTCGCCAATATCGCCAGGCGGTTTCCTGGCGCGGAAATGGTGTTTGATGCGGTGCCTCGCTGGTTTTCGCGGCTTACGCTCATCGGACTCAATCAAACGCCGCACTACCGGTTGCCGCCCATGCCGTGGGGCATCAACTGCGACGAAATCGAGCCGACCCTGCGACGCTGGGTGCCTAATCTCGACAGCGTCACGCTACTGGACTATCGCGTGCCGCGCGGGCTACCGCATATGTTGGCCCAATGGATCCATCATATGCCATTTGTCCGGCATGAGGTCCCTAGCCTCGTGCATCTTGTGCTGGCACCGGGGATTCGCGCCTCGAACATCATACCTTTCAGGAACAAACAGATGACATCACTCAACGGCGTGCTGGAAGTGGCAAAACGCAATGCCAACAACGGCAACGATCTTGCGGTGGCCGCGGGTCAGGTCATCGCCAAGCGGGTCGCCCTTGGTATGGCCGCCGCGTTTGATCCCCTGCGGGCGGATCATGCGGAGTTCGGCAGGATGATACCTGAAAAGATGGAGGCGTTCTCGGCCGCGGGCAGGATCATGCTGCAGCAGTCCAGCGAGGCCGGTGAACAGATCACGCGTTTCGCGTCCGATGCGATCATGACTGCCACCCGCGCCACCATTTCCCTGGCTGGATGTACCAATCCGATGGCAATGGCCCAGGCCCAGGGCAACTTCGCCATCGCCTGGTTCCAGCAGGCTGCGTCGAACTTCATGTCGATTGGCATGCTGGCGCTTGGTGCCCACGAGGCGGCAATGGCGCCCATCCAGCAAACGATCGCCAAGAATGTCGAACGGCTGGGCGAATAAACCGGGACGGCGCGGCTGAACGTAAAACCAGCAGGCGTCGCGAAGTGGCGGTTACCGTCACTTCGTCAGAGAATTGCCGCTCCGCCGAGCAGGATTATTTCCTGAATGGCCGGCGGTTGAATTAATCGCCGCGAACCGATAGCCAAGCGCGACGTTTAAGCCACGGTTGCCATAAGAACGGTGACCGCAACAAAAATGATAATCTCGCCGGGAGATGAGTTCATGGCTCTAAACGTCACGCCCGCCACCGATGCAATCGAATCGGAGACAATGCGTCGGGTAGCCCGCCGCCTGATCCCGCTGTTGATGGCCGGTTATTTCGCTGCCTATCTCGATCGGGTAAATGTCGGCTTTGCCGCCCTGACCATGAACAAGTCGCTCGGCCTATCCACCGCGGTGTTCGGCATTGGCAGCGGCATCTTCTTCCTCGGCTATTTCCTGTTTGAAATTCCCAGCAACCTGATCCTGTCCAAGGTTGGCGCCAGACGTTGGATTGCCCGCATCCTTCTCACCTGGGGCGTGATATCGGGTGCAACCGCATTCGTCACGGGCACCTGGTCGTTTCTCAGCGTCCGCTTGTTGCTCGGGCTGGCGGAGGCGGGATTTTATCCAGGCATCATCCTTTATCTGACTTGGTGGTTTCCATCGCACTACCGGTCCCGCATCATCGGCATCTTCATGACCGCAATCCCGATCTCGATCGTGTCGGGATCGCTGATCTCCAGCCAGATCCTGCGCCTGGGCGCCTGGGGTGGGTTGGAAGGGTGGCAATGGCTGTTCATACTGGAAGCGATCCCGCCAGTCGTTCTCGCGCTCGTGTTTTTCTACTACCTGACCGACACGCCAGAACAGGCCGACTGGCTAAGGCCGGACCAAAGGGCGTGGCTGGTCAATCGCCTGGCAACTGAGCGCACTGAAAAGGAAGCCATTCACAATCACTCTTTCGCCGACGCGGTACGGCATCCGCGGGTTTGGCTACTCACGCTGGTTTATTTCGGCCAGAACATGACAGGCTACGGGCTGGTGATCTTTCTGCCGCAGATCGTCAACGGGTTTGGCGTTGGCGTGGGCATGAACGGCCTGATCAGCGCCCTGCCCTTTGCCGCCGCGGCGGTCGGCATGGTCTTGTGGGGCCTTCACTCCGATCGGACGGGGGAGCGCCGGCTACATACAGCGGCCGCCTGTTTCCTGACCTTCGCAGGACTTGCCGTGTGCGTCCTGCTGCACGATCCGGTCCTCATGATGATCGCAATCATCCTGGCACAAGTCGGTCAATCCGCGATCGCACCGCCATTCTGGGCGCTGCCGACAGCAATGCTGTCGGGTACCGCGGCGGCCGGGGGGATCGCATTGATCAATGCCGTGGGCAATCTCGGTGGTTTCCTCGGGCCGTACATGATGGGGAGTATCAAGGACGCCACCGGCAGCTTCTCCATCGGGCTGTTAGCCATCGCGATGGGCGCGCTGGTCGCCACTGTGATACTGTTGCTGATGGGCCATGAGCGCGCGAGGGAAGCGCCTGACCCCAGTTATCGGGCGGCCGCCAAGTAGGCTGGTCAACCTGGCACTCAGCGTGAAGGCCTTGGGCATTTATCATTTGGTAATAGATCACCTTTAGCATCGGCACGACGTCGACGCTCTCCCGGATAACCTGGCGGGCGCCATACCACCGACGCGAAAGAAGGGACAGATGCCGAGGTATGTCCTCACACAACTGACCGCGGGCATGCTTCGAACTCTTGGTGATGGATTAGACATTATTGATGTCGGCATCGTCCTGCTCAACCGTGATCTGCGTGCCGTCTATATCAATCAGAAATTCTGGGAAATCTGGCGCATAGATCCAGATCGGTTCGCGCCGGGTCCAACCTTCCGCGATTTGCTCGATTACGTCACGATTAGTGAATCATTAGACTTGCCGGAAGCTGATTTGCCCATCTACGTCGCGGAACAGGAGGAGCAGGTTCGTGCCGGATCGGTTCGGCTCACGCGGATCGGCCTCGCCGGTTCCAGATACGTTCTGTTCCGCTGTGTCGCTGCGGGCGATGGCGGTCGATTGCTGACCTACATCGATATTTCCAAGGAGATTGAGCAGGCAGCTTCCGATGCAACGGACAGGGCAAGCGCTGAACTGCGGTTCAACACCGAAACGCTGGAAAGCCAGGCGGCCTATCTCGCATCACTCGCCGAAGCCACGGAGGAAAACGCCCAAAAGGCAGAGGCCGCTCGTGTACTGCTGGAAAAAGAGATTGCTGAGCGCCGCCAGTTGGAGGTCAAGCTTCGGGAGATGGCAACCACCGATGGGCTGACCGGCGCCCTGAACCGATCCGAGTTTCTTGCATCGGCACAGTACTTGTTGGGGCTGGGTACCAAGATGGCGGTGCTGATGATCGACGTGGACCACTTCAAGATGGTCAACGACAGCTATGGCCATGCCGGTGGCGATTGTGCGCTGCGGCAGATCGTTGCCACACTCCGTATCGGAATTCGCCGGGTCGATCTGCTCGGACGGCTTGGCGGCGAGGAGTTTGCTGTCGCGTTGCCTGGCACTCCGCCGGATGTGGCGGAACGGGTGGCGGAGCGCTTGCGTGCGAAGATTGCCGAGACGCCGGCATGTTTCGGCCATCGGATGATTTCGATGACCGTAAGCGTGGGATTGGCCGCTCAACTTGAAACGGATAAGTCGATCGAACGGATCCTGGCGCGGGCAGATGATGCGCTGTATCGCGCCAAGGCCCTGGGTCGTAACCGCGTGGTCGTTGACAGCGACGCAGAAGCGGCCTGAGCGGCGGTCATGGGGCGCTGCTTACTGAACGACCTTGGCTGTTCCGGGGCGATCGCGGTGTCCGGACAATTCGGCCCCCGCGCCTTTGTCCAGCCGCGTCGCCAGCAGCGGCGCCATGAACGATATCGCGGCGACGAACAGAAATGCGGCGGAGAAATCCGGCAGCATCGGCTGCGCATGATGGGTCACGGTGATCGACGCGGCCAGCGCCGCCGCCGAGACCGCGATTCCCAGGGTCAGGGACATCTGCTGGAACGTCGTGTAGAAACTGGTCGCCGCACTCATGTCCTCACGCGGGACATCGGCATAGGCGATCGTGTTGTAGGCCATGAACTGCAGCGACTGGAAAAACCCGTTGGCCACCAGCACGGCGTAGATCAAGCGGCAGCGGCCAGCTTGGGCGGAACGCCGCGCTCAGCGCCAGCAGGAGGGTCGCGAGCGCGCCGACCCAGGTCAGCACCGGTGCGGAAGCCCAGCCGCTTCAGGAACCACGGCGCGCAGGCGCGCATCACCAGTGAGCCGATGGAGCTGACGAACGTCACCAGCCCGCTTTGCGCCGCCGACAGGCCGAAGCCCAGCTGGAACATCATCGGCATCAGAAACGGCATGGCGCCGACGGCAATACGCGACAGCGATCCGCACAGCAGCGACATGCGGAAAGTGGTTACGCGCAGCAAGCGGAAGTCCAGCATCGGCCGCGGCGTTCGGCGGGCATGGAACCAATAGAGAATCGCCGACGCCGCGCCGATACCCAGCAGCGCGGCGACGATCCAGGTTGAACCGACGCCGCGGCTGGCGACCTCGATCCCGAACATCAGGCAGGCCAGTGCTGTGCCGGACAGGATCAGGCCGCGCAGGTCAAATTTGGTCCGCACCGGTTCCTTCATCTCATCGATGAAGATCGTGACCAGGGCTATGCCGGCGATGCCGATCGGCACGTTGATGTAGAAGATCCAGTGCCAGGACAGATAGGTCACGATGAAGCCGCCGAGCGGCGGTCCGACGATGGGTCCGATCGTCGCCGGTATCATCAGCCATGCCATCGACCGCACCAACTCGGCTTTCGACACAACCCGCAACATCACCAGCCGACCGACCGGCGACATCATCGCACCCCCAGCCCCTTGCAGCATCCGCGCAGCCACCAGCGCCCACAGTGTCGGCGCCTGGGCGCAGAGGATGGAGCCCAGCGTAAACAGCCCGATCGCGGCCCGGAAGACGGAACGGGAGCCGAAGCGATCCGCGATGCGTCCGCTGGCGGGGATGAACATGGCCAGCGTCAGGAGATACGAGGTCAGCGCCACGTTCATATGCAGAGGGTCGGCGTTGAAGCTGCGCGCCATCGTCGGCAATGCGGTTGCGAGGACGGTGCCGTCCAGCTGCTCCATGAACATCGCGCTGGCGACAATCAGCAGGACAGTTTGTGGGCGGGCCGAGCGGCTTTTCAGCCGGGGCGTTCGGCGGGGCGGGGCATTCATGATGCCCAGTTTAACGCCGTGCGGGCGGGTGTGGATACGGGTTGAGGCTGGGATGCATTGCCAATCACCGGACTGGCAGTGATGCTTCCGGTTGCCGCAATGATGAGGAAACTATCGTGACACAAGCAACCGGCCCGCTGTCCGGCATCCGGGTTATCGACATCACCACCGTTGTCCTGGGTCCGTTTTGCTCGCAGACGTTGGGCGATATGGGGGCCGACGTGATCAAGGTGGAAACGCCGCAGGGGGATTCGACGCGGTTGATCGGGCCATCACGCACGCCCGGGATGGGATCGTATTTCGCCAATCTCAACCGCAATAAGCGCAGCATTGCGCTGGACCTGAAGCAGCCCGCGGCGCGAGACGTGGTGCCACGGCTGGTCGAGACCGCCGACGTGTTCGTTCACAACATGCGTATCGGTGCCGCCCGACGGCTTGGGCTGGACTACCAGACGCTGGCCGCCCGAAATCCCAAGCTGATCTATGCCTGTGCCTCCGGCTTTCGGAAGGGAAGCTCGATGCAGGAGTTTCCGGCTTACGACGACCTTATCCAGGGGGTTTCGGGTATCGCGTCGCTGAATGCCGGCCCTGACGGGGCGCCACGGTATTTCCCGACTGTCATGGTGGACAAGCTGACCGGGGCGACTTTGGCGTCAATGATCGGCATGGCGTTGTTTCACCGCGAGCGCACGGGTCAGGGGCAGGAAATTCATCTGCCCATGATGGAAACGATACTGTCGTTCACGTTGGTCGAACATCTATGGCACGGCACGCTGGGGGAGCCGGAGAAGGGTCTGGGCTATCCGAGGATGCTGACGCCCCACCGACGACCCTACGCCACCAAGGACGGTTACATCAGCGTGATCGCCCATAGCGACGCGCAGTGGGGCAAGTTGTTCGACGCGATGGGTGTGCCCGACCTGATCAATGATCCTCGGTTCCACTCGGTTCAGGCGAGGTCGGCGAACATCGATGCGGTTTATGCCACGCTGACCGCGGGCATGAAGCTACGGACGACAGACGAATGGCTGTCGGAGCTGCGGCCGGCGGATATTCCATGCGGTAAGGCCAATAATATCGATGAATTGTTCACGGACCCATACTTGGTCGAGACCGGTTATTTCGAGGCTTATGAGCACCCTGTCGAGGGCGACGTGATTATTCCTGCAATCCCTGCCCGGTTCTCGAAGTCGCCGCCGAATGTGCATCGACCCTGGCCGAAGCTGGGCGAGCATACGCGCGAGATACTGGCCGAATTGGGCTATTCGGAAGCCGAGGTCGTCGCGATTGCAGGAACGGACGGATAACAGTCTCCATCCTTATTGTCCGTCTTTGCATTCAGTCGTGTTGGCAGCCGCGTGTCGATCAGACCGAGGCTGCCGGACCGTTGGGAGCGCCATAGCCGCATTTAGCGGCAATCACGGTCGCGTTAACGTATCGATATCAATGCGACGTGATTTTCTTGTTTACTCCGTTACCGTCATTGTTTGGCTTACGGAGATCGTCAGCCGCGACGGCCGATCCACGTTTCCGTGAGTTTCACAACAGGGTTCGGAACAAAGTTCAGAGCATATGCGAGCTGCCCACGTCTATGCGTTGGTTGATCGCAAGTATTCCTAGTGCTTCACAGAATTGATTTCTGAGCCCACTGCAAAGGGACGCAGATGGCAACCTATACTTGGACAACGGGCGTTAGCGGTGACTGGAACACGGGCACCCTGTGGACGCCTAGCGCGGTGCCGACCGACGGTACGGCTGATGTGGCGATCGATGCCGCGGCGCCAACCGGCGCCTCTTATACGGTTACCATCGCCGCGGGCGAGACCGTGACGGTCAAAAGCCTGACGATGAACAGCACGGACGCTGACAACAACGCAGCCAATTCGGTCCCATACAACGCGGCGGAACTCGAGCTTGATGGCACGCTGGTATTTGCCCCCGGTTCAGCCGGAGCGATCGGCGGTTCGCTTCAAACGTTCATCCATACCCAGGGCGGCGTCAACGCAGAAATCGTAAACGCCGGGACCGTAAACGGCTTCTTGCAGGTCGAGGGCAATCTTTTGCTCACCGGCACGAACGGCGTGTATATCACCAATGCCATACAAGCGCTTGCCGGCACCGCGACGATTGACACCAAGTCGATCGCCGAGCTGGATGTGCCTAACCGCACCCTGTTCGACGGCATATTCGAAGCAAAGGGTCCCGGTGCAGTTGTCAACCTGGGCGGCGCCCTGGAAGGGCTGATCGTCAATATCGCGACGATTGAAGGGCCACCGCTCAATCCCGGCGGCTGGACCGAACTCACGTACAACGACGCGACCGCCGTTATCAACGAGTGGAACGGCGCCACCTACGTTGGGGTCGAGACGACGCTGACCGACATCAAGGCCGCGGGCACCGTCGACGTGCTGCAAGGCCGCACCTTCAACACCGGCACCAATACGTTAACCGTCGAGGGTGGCGTCGGTTCGGTCGTGGCAGGCATGCTCAATCTCCAGGCCGGGACCATCACAACGGCTGGCATCAATATCGCCGGTGGCATCGTCCAAGGTTCCGCGACGATCGTCGGTGGCGTTACCAACAACGGCACCCTGATAGCCGAAGGCGGCACGATGGATCTGACCGGCGGCCTGACCGGCACCGGTGTTGTGCAGTTTGATTTCGACAGGCAAGCGGGCACCGTCGTTGCCGCCGGTGCGACGCTGGTCGTCAACACCGTGGCGGCTGGTCAAACGATCATGATGAACGGTGATGACACGCTGGAGCTCGCTGCTCCGTCGAGCTTCGCCGGGACGATCGATGCCAAGGTTGGAGACAAGATCAGGCTGGATGGCTTGACGGCAACCAGCGCGATGTTGACCAACGGTACGCTTGCTGTCCTCAACGGAACCACGACAGTCGCCTCGCTGGTCTTGGGTGGCAGTTATACTGGCGACAGCTTTACAGCGTCTGGATCCACCATCACGGTAACGACCAGCACCCCGCCGGTGGCACCGACAATCACGGGCGCTGTGGCCGCTCAGGCGGTGACAGATCAGGCAACGATCGCGCCTTTCTCCCATGTCGTCATCGCTGACGCGAACGTTGGGCAAACTGAGACCGTAACCGTCACGCTGTCCGCCGCGGCTAACGGCAGCCTCACCAACCTGGGTGGTGGCAGCTATAATGCCGCGACTGGGGTTTATACCGTCACCGGCTCTGCTGGCGCGGTCACCACCGCGGTTGATGGACTGGTGTTTACGCCGACGGCACATGAGGTTGCAGCCGGACAGACTGTCACCACGTCGTTTACAATCAAGGACGTGGATAGCGCTGGCGCCTCGGTAACCGATGCTACTACCAGCGTTGTCGCCACGGGGACCGCTGTGAAAGTCTCCCATGTTGCCAGTGACTTTAACGGAGATGATGTCTCGGACATCCTGTTTCGGAATCCCTCCAACGGTGACATGGGCTATAGCGCTCTACCATCCTCTCAGGGCCAAGGCGGGTGGATCGGATATGGTCAGGTTTCTACTGCCTACTCGGTCGTGGGCATTGGAGACTTCGACGGAAACGGCCGTGCAGATATCCTGCTGAGAAATAACGCGACCGGAAACACGGGCTATATCGCGAACTCCACGGCGTCCCCCCAGGGAACCTGGGTCGGCCTGGGCAGTTCCTCTCCGGCCTATTCGATCATCGGCGACGGTGATTTCAATGGCGACGGAACGGCGGATCTTGTTTTCCGTAACAGCTCCACCGGAGACATGGGCATTTACTTGCTGAACGCCGGCGGCGCAAATTCCTGGCAAGGTCTTGGCTCGCCCTCACTCCTGTATTCAGTCGCTGGTGTTGCCGATTTTACCGGAAGCGGAAAGTCCGACATCCTGTTCCGGAATACAACTAGCGGGGATATGGGCTATTTTGCGCCCGGATCCGCAGGTAGTCAGGGAACTTGGGTAGGTCTGGGCGTTGCTTCAGCCGCTTACGCTGTGGTTGGAGTAGGTGACCTCAACGGCGACGGTGTTGCCGACATCCTGTTTCGGAACAACACGACCGGAGACGCTGGCTACCTTGCAATGCCACGTGCCGGTGGTCAGGCCAGTTGGGTTGATATCGGCGTATCATCACCATCCTACAGCGTCGCTGCCGTTGGCGACTATACCGGAAATGGCACTTCCGATATCCTGTTCCGAAATGCAGCAACTGGCGATGCGGGATACTACGTCCTGCCCACCACAGGAGCCCAAGGTTCTTGGCATGGTCTGGGGGCTTCCTCCACAGCCTATGGGATAATCGCTTCTCCAACCTACGGCTAGGCGGTCGCTCCAAGGCGGACAACAGACGTCCCCTGCCGCTTTCAGAATAACTGGCTAGCTGATTAAATCTTGCCGTCATCCTGGAGAGAATTCTGTTTCTCCGGGATGACGTTGTCTTACGGTCACAGTCCGAATTGGCTGACTATGCATCCAAGCGAACGCAATCTTAGCGTTCTGAATTGAGACTCCGCCGCGTCGCCGTCTCGGAATGCCGCCCCAATATCCTGCTATTATTTGGTTCGATCATCGTTTATCCGGAACGTTGAGCGTTGATGGCCCATACGAGCATCGCAGAAACTGCTTCAGCCAGGATCAGAAAAGCCTGCATCCGCGTTATCGTCCTTTCCGCTGGCAGATCCGTACTTACCCTCGATTTTGCATCGGCGACCACGCTTTCCGTATCTGTTGCATCGGCATGGACGCGTCGCTAAGTTCGCCGCCAAGGCGGTTGGTCGCGGTGGGCAAATGGCGCCAATTCCGCGTTTGGCCTTCGTCGGTTGGGGGATTCGTGCAGGCCAATGATGAAAACCACTAACGGCTGTTGCTCTGGGGCGGCCTTGCCTGCTGATATCCCACCCGCGGTCTGCGCGACGACAAGTAGCCTTTTTCATTCTTGTTGGCAACTCCAAACGAGACGAATTCGCGGAGCGCGGGAAATCGAACATTCACCCGGAATGTACAAGGGCACGCAATGATACCCGTGACGATGCCCTTCATGCCACCGTTGAATGAGTATCAGGAGAAGGTAGGGACGATTTGGGATCGCGCTTGGCTGACAAATCACGGTCCGCTCGTCAATGAACTTGAACTCCAGCTGAAGAAGCGCCTGGGCCTAGACCACCTTTTATATGTCTCAAACGGGACGGTGGCTCTACAACTCGCATTGCGAGCTATGAACGCGCATGGCGAAGTGATAACGACTCCGTTCAGCTATGTGGCTACAACGTCGAGTATAGTGTGGAATCAGTCCATACCCGTTATGGTTGATATACAGCCAGACACTCTGAACATTGATCCCGACAAGATCGAGATGGCGATTACAAAGAGGACGACCGCTATCCTCGCCGTCCATGTTTACGGTAATGCATGCAACATCGAGCGCCTCGAGGACATTGCGAAGAGGCACCGTCTACGTCTGATTTTTGATGCCGCGCATGCATTTGGATCGGAATACAAAGGCAAATCATTATATGCTTATGGCGCGGTTTCTACGGCTAGTTTTCATGCAACTAAATTGTTTCATACGATTGAGGGCGGAGCACTTATAGCGCCAGACGCGGAAACTATCCGCCGCCTCTCGCTTATGCGAAATTTTGGCCATACCAGCCCGACAAGTTTCGACATTGCTGGAATCAATGGAAAGAACAGCGAGTTTCACGCTGCCATGGGACTCTGCAACCTGCCATATATTCCGGCCATTTTGGAGCAACGAAAGCTTCTCTCCGAACGCTACACCGCAAATCTACGAGGCGCCGCAATAGGTCGTCAGGTCATCACGGAGGGATGCAAATATAATTTTGCATACTACCCAGTGATCTTCGAGTTTGAGGCGGTGCTGCTCGAAGTTGTTGAAGCTCTTAACGCCCACAGTATCTATCCGCGTCGATATTTTTATCCATCGCTTAGTAGTTTGCCCTATCTGGTGGACCGTCAGCCCACCCCCAACTGCGACGACATCGCCTGTCGAATTCTGTGTCTGCCACTTTACCATGCATTATCGATCGAAGAGGTGGATATGGTGTCGCGTCTTATTCTCCGTACCCTGCGATATCGCAAAAAACAGCCGTCGTATGCCTGAGGTTACCTATGGAATCATCGGCGCCGGGGGATTCGGCCGTGATGTTCTGCCCATCGTCCGGAAGCAATATCAAATGCTTCTTCGCGACTCTGGCGCGCGCTTAGTCTTTGTCTCAGAACAAACAGATGTCGGAGGAATAAGAAACGGTTGTCCGATAATAGGAATGGACGAGTTTCTGGGATCCAAGGGCGACATCCGCTTCGCGATTGCGATCGCAAACTCCATGGTCCGCGCCAGAATCGCTGCTGTGTGCGAGGCTGCGGGTGCTCGTCCTTTCAATATCGCTGCACCCTCGGCCATCATCCTGGACGAAAACGTCATTGGCGAAGGTGCCATCATTTGTGACTTCACTATGATCACATGCAACATACATATCGGTCGCCACTTTCATTGCAATATCTACTCTTACGTGGAACACGACTGCTGGGTGGGTGACTTCGTCACATTTGCACCGTCTGTGCGTTGCAATGGCAATATCCGCATAGAGGACCGTGCCTATATCGGCTCGGGCGCGGTCATTCGCCAGGGCACAGGAGCGAAGCCGCTTGTCATCGGCGAAGGAGCGGTCGTGGGCATGGGTGCTGTGGTCATTCATGACGTTGCACCGAACACGACCGTGGTCGGAAATCCAGCACGCCCGCTACAGAAGGCTCGAAATGCCTAATCACGATCCACCTCGGTTGACGGTATTGATCGTCACCTACAATCACGAGGCCTATATTCGCCGGGCTGTGGAAAGCGTATTGATGCAGAAGGTCTCTGAGCGATACGACGTGATTGTGGCGGATGACGGTTCGATTGATAACACCCGCCAGATAATAGATGAGATCTTCGCCGCTAATGCGGCCCCTCCACGACATCATTATTTGGATTTTAGTGTCAATCGGGGAATAACAGAAAATTATCAACGGTCGTTCGCAGCTTGCAAAACAGAATACGTCGCCGTCATTGAAGGTGATGACTATTGGGTTCATCCAGGTAAGCTTGCCGCTCAGCTTGCATTTCTCGACGAACACATGGAATGTGCCGCGGTCAGCGCAAACTATTTCGTTTACGATGAGAAGTCATGCCGCTTTACCGCTCGGTCAGTCGTCAACTCTGAGTTCAGTTACCTAGATGCTCGGAGCTTAATCGATGACAATCTGATCGGCAATTTTTCGACCTGCATGTATAGACTGAGCGCTCTGAGAGCGATACCCGATCATCTTTATACTGGCACTGCCTACGACTGGGGCGTAAATATTTGTATTGCACGTAATGCATTGATCGGTTTCCTCCATACACCGCTTTCGGTCTATCGCGTCCATAACAAAGGAACTTGGAACAGACTTAATCAGGAGGAACGTGTCGCTACGCAATTAAGGGTCATAGAGCACTACAACACGAGCACAGACCAGGTATTCGATACGGAATTCGAGGCACTGGCGAAGCGATTGAGCCATTCACTTACGGTGTCAGATCGTCATCGCTCCTTGAGTTGCAGAATCATTGCAATCCTGATCGCGTGCGTCCCACCGGGAATATCTGATGGCGTGAAAGCGCTTGGTCGGCAGGCAGCAAGATACTTGTTGCCCCCGATCGTTCCTATTGCCATAAATAAAATACGTAAGGGCCAGTCTTGATGTCGGACCCCATCATCTCGGTTGTCATGGGAACATTCAATCACGCCCCGTTCGTGGCACAATGCATTGACAGCGTCTTGACGCAAGACTTTATCGATTTCGAGTTTCTTATTTCGGACGATGGTTCCGCGGATCAAACGGCGGAGATAGTTGCGGCTCAGACGGACACTCGTATACGGTTTGAGCGCAATACCAGAAACAGAGGCGCCGCCCTCATTCTGAATGAATTGATCGAAAGGGCTCGTGGCCGCTATATTGCGGTCATTAATTCAGACGATGCGTGGCTGCCGGGCAAACTATCCGAGCAAGTTAAGATTTCTCGATGCTAGCCCTAACATCGGCGCAGTGTTTGGAAAGGTAAATTTCTTTGATCGAAACGGGCAGACGATTGACAAAGATGCACTGAGTTTTGGTCAGGCGTTTAATAAGAATAACCGCAGCCGAGGTGAATGGCTAAGATACTTCTTTTTTCATGGCAACTGCCTGTGCCACCCGACGGTTCTTATAAGACGCGAATTATACAAGGCGACAGGGCCATACGATAACAGGCTGCGTCAGTTGCCCGATCTTGATATGTGGATTCGGGTTGTTAAGCATTCCGACATTTTCATATCTGAAAGCGATATGATCAATTTTCGAATTCTTCCTGGGGAAAACACCAGCAGCAACATTGATTCAAATCGTGTGAGAACTTTGAACGAGCATTTCTTTGTGGCTCTGGATTTCTTTTCGGGAGTCACTGCAGATGTCCTTCGACAGGGCTTTGGAGATTTGTTGCGATACCCTGAGTTGCCTTCGCAAGAGCATGTTCTAATAGAATCGGCGTTCCTGTTTTTGCAATCTGTACTTTCTCTCACCCACGTATATCAGATCGTTGCCATGATGAAGCTACGGGATCTCTTGGCGGACGCCACCTGCCGTGCAATTCTGATCAGCGAATACAATTTCGACGAGAAGGCCCTCTATACCCTAGCCAGCCAGGCGGACGGCTTGCAGTTGCCGATCGTGCCTGTGCAGCCTCGAGGGGTTGAAGAAATTCCCACGAAAGAACTTGGTCTCACTATCCTACAACGTTTGTCGACGCGGGCAAGGGCATTGCTGTTTGCGCCGCATACCAATCTTCAGCAGCGTACATGAGCACAGTCGAGGTATCATAACCGGTTGGATAAACGTCGCGAGCAAAAGCGGCTTCTGGCTGACCCGCGCCCAGTCTCGGTAAGATGGAACAGGCGGGGGTCATTCGCCCAACCAAGCACGGTCCGAATGATCAGCCACATCCCGCACGCAGTCTTAAACTGCTCGTGGCGCCGAGGGCTACCGCGTAGGGCGAGGCGGGGTCTGCGTGTAATCGTAGAACCCACGACCGGTCTTGCGACCATACCAGCCGGCTTCGACGTATTTTACCAGTAACGGGCATGGCCGGTACTTACTGTCCGACAGACCTTCATACAGCACTTGCATGATCGACAGACAGGTATCCAAACCAATGAAATCCCCAAGCTCCAGCGGACCCATCGGATGGTTCGCGCCCAGCTTCATCGACGTGTCGATGGCCGAAACCGAGCCGACGCCTTCGTACAACGCGTAGACGGCCTCGTTGATCATCGGCACCAGGATGCGATTGACGATGAAGGCCGGAAAATCCTCTGACACCGCGGCAACCTTGCCCAGCCTCTGGGCAAGGTTTTTTACCGCCTGGAAAGTTGGCTCATCGGTGGCGATGCCGCGAATGATTTCCACCAGCTTCATGACCGGCACAGGGTTCATGAAGTGCATGCCGATAAATTTTTCCGGCCTGTCAGTCGATGCACCCAGCCGGGTTATGGAAATGGAGGATGTGTTCGACGCCACCACGCAGGACGGCTTCAACTTCGGGATCAGGGCCTTGAACACCAGGCGCTTGATGTCCTCTTTTTCCGTCGCCGCTTCGATGACGAAATCCGCATCGCTGAGCGAATCATACTCGGTTGAGGTCTTGACACGGGCCAAGGCCTCGTCGCGCTCATCGGAAGTGACAATCGAGCGGTTGACCTGCCGTTCCATGTTGCGGGCCATGATCGCCATGGCCTTGGTCAACGCGTCCTGCTTGATATCGACGATCGTCACCGGCAAACCGGCCAGGGCGCAGACATGGGCGATACCGTTGCCCATCTGTCCTGCGCCGATGATACCGACGGAATGAAATTCCGGCGGCTCGGTGACCATGGGACTTACGCTCGTGGAGGATTTAACGTCGACGTTCATTCAGGAGCGCTCCAATTCCGCTGCCAGCTCTGGCAGCGCGGTGAAGAGATCAGCTACCAGGCCGTAATCGGCGACCTGGAAGATGGGCGCTTCCTCATCCTTATTGATCGCCACGATGACCTTGCTGTCCTTCATGCCGGCGAGGTGCTGGATCGCCCCCGAAATTCCGACAGCGACGTAAAGTTCAGGCGCGACGATCTTCCCGGTCTGACCGACCTGGAACTCATTGGGTACGAATCCGGCATCGACAGCAGCACGTGACGCGCCGACGGCAGCACCCAGCTTATCAGCAATCGGCTCGATAAGCTTGAAATTTTCACCGTTCTGCATGCCCCGACCACCGGAGATAACAACCCGGGCCGCGGTTAGCTCGGGCCGCTCGCTCTTGGACAGCTCGGCGGACACGAACTTGGACAGGCCGGGCATGTCGCCGACGGTCACGTTCTCAGTCGTGGCGTTGCCTCCGTCGGCCGCTACCGGATCGAAACTGGCGGCTCGGACCGTGATGATCTTCTTGGCATCGGATGACTTCACCGTCGCCATGCCGTTGCCGGCGTAGATCGGGCGGATGAACGTATCGGCGTCTTCCACCCCGGCGATGTCACTGATTGGTTGAACATCCAGCAACGCGGCAACACGCGGCATGACATTCTTGCCGACCGCTGTGGTCGCAGCCAGCATATGCGAATAGGCTGGCGCCAGGGCCAGTAGCAGGGCCGCCGTTGGCTCCGCCAACAGGTGATCCAACGCGGCATTGTCCGCCACCAGCACCTTCGTGACACCCGGCAGCTTAGCTGCCGCGGCCGAGGCCTTGCCCAGACCGAGACCGGCAACCAGAACATGTACTTCGCCCAACGCCGAGGCGGCGGCGACAGCGCTCCGGGACGGCTGCTTGATGCCCTGATCGTCGTATTCGAGAAGAACCAAGCTCGTCATCGTCAGATCACCTTCGCTTCAGTCCGGAGTTTATTCACCAGTTCGGCAACCGAACCAACCTTTTGACCAGCCTTGCGCTTGGCCGGTTCGCTCACCTTCAGGACGGTCAGACGCGGCGTGACGTCGACGCCCAGATCTGCCGGCTTCATGTTGGCGATTGGCTTCTTGCGCGCCTTCATGATGTTGGGCAGCGAGGCGTAGCGCGGCTCGTTCAGGCGCAGGTCCGTCGTGACAATGGACGGCAGTGTCAGTGCAACCGTCTCCAGCCCGCCATCGACTTCCCTTGTGACGGTGATCGTGTCGCCCTCGACCAGAAGCTTACTGGCGAAGGTGCCCTGCGACCAACCGAGCAGAGCGGCCAGCATTTGGCCGGTGGCACTCATGTCGTCGTCGATCGCTTGTTTGCCCAGGATGACCAGTTGCGGCTTTTCCTGTTCCACAATCGCCTTCAGCAGCTTGGCGACCGCGAGGGGTTGGAGGTCGGCGTCGCTTTCCACCAGAATTCCACGGTCCGCACCCATCGCCAGCGCTGTCCGGATGGTCTCAGCGCATTGCGCCACCCCCATAGAGACGGCGATGATCTCAGTCGCGACGCCTTTCTCCTTTAGGCGTACCGCTTCTTCGACAGCGATTTCATCAAACGGGTTCATCGACATTTTCACGCCGGCGGTTTCGATGCCCGAACCGTCGGACTTCACCCGAACCTTCACGTTGTAGTCAACAACCCGTTTAACGGGGACAATTATCTTCATGAAAAACCGTACCGCTTCCTGGGGACGTTGATGGACTCAATATCTATAACGCCCGGCCCCGTATGGGTTCCGAACGCTGCCAGTTTGCACCTGCGAGAGGGCGCCGGACCATATTGGCGGGGTTTGAATGTGTCAAACGCGTTAGGGTTGGATAAGGCGGTCAGGAGCGCAGCAGACTCATGAGAATCACGAACAGCAAGATCGTGGCACCCTGCAGGATAACACGCCACTGCATGAGCTTATTGGAACGCCTTGGATCGCCCTCCCGGACCATGCCGACCATGCCGGCGATGAGCACCCCAAGCGTGGCGAGGAGCATGATGCCGACCAGGACCGTCAGGAAACCGTGCATGTTCACATAATGGGTGGTGTGGCGCGTTTTTGGAGATGGCGAACCGTCATTCAGCCTAGCTAATGAAGGTTTCCACGATATCCTGATGGAGCGCGCCGATTTCGCGCTGCACATAGTCCAGGAACGGCGACAATTTCCGCCCCGCGAGTTCGGCGACGTTTTGATAGGTCATCATGCCGTTCAGCTGATCCAGCCGCTCCAGCGCCACCGCCATGCGCAGGAAATACCGTGTCCGCAACTGCGTCAGGTGCCACTCGACCTGGGCCAGGTTCAAGCCAACCGAGCGTGGGAAGGCGGTGTTCGCCAGCAGGAAACAGGCAACTTCCTTCGGATGATAGCCGTTGGGATGCTCCCGTCGGTAGGCATGATACCCGGCAGCCGCGCGCAGCAAAGCGTTCCACTGTCCCGCGTCGATATCAGCGTCCAGAACGTCTGACTGCGGCGCCAGCGAATGGAACCTTGTATCGAGCAGACGCGTCGTTTGGTCTGCTCGCTCCAGGTAGCGGCCGATCATATAGAAGTGCCAGGCTTGGTCTCGATAGAGCGTGCCTTCGGTGATGCCGGTATGGGCCTGAGACCCATCCTTAAGCATCGAGCAGACCGACGTGAAGTGCTCCGGCGTTATGAAGGCCGTGTTCAATGCGCGGATTTTGCCGTGAAACACATTGATCTGCAGCCACATCTCGGTCGAGATCAACGCCCGGAGCGTACGCGCGTTTTCCCGCGCCGCGGCGATGAAGGATTGCACCGAGGTCGGGTTGGTGTTGTCCAGCAGGTAGAACTCGCCGACGCTGCGCTGGGTCGCCTCGGTGTGCTTCTTGTAGAATTCGGTCAGGTCACCGTTGATGCGCGGGATCGACAGCCAATTGCGGGTGTCGTCGGCATCACGGGCGAATGTGTTGGTGACGTCCAGGATGCGGGCCAGGTTTTCGATCCGCTCCATATAGCGCGCGAGCCAAATTGTGCTTTCAGCGTGGCGGGCGATCAGGTGCACCTTGTGCCGCTGCGGGATGATATCCATCAGGCAGGACCGGGCTCATGCCAACGCCCCAATCATGCCAACACCTCAGTCATGCCAACACCCAGGTATCCTTCGAACCCCCGCCCTGCGAGGAGTTCACCACCAGCTTGCCGGCCCGCAAGGCGACCCGGGTCAGGCCGCCTGGCAGTACCCAGGTGTCCTTGCCGGTAATCGCAAATGGCCGCAGATCAACATGCCGGGGCCGCACACCGTCATCGCACAAGGTGGGTGACACCGACAATTTCAGCGTCGGCTGGCTGATGTAGTTTGCCGGGTCTGCCTTCAGCAATGCGCGAAAGTCCGCGAGCTCGGCCTTGGACGCATGCGGCCCGATCAGCAGTCCGTAACCTCCGGATTCTGCCACCGGCTTGACCACCAGTTCGTGCAGATGGTCCAGCGTGTAGGCCAACGCCTCGGGTTCGGCGCAGATCCGTGTGTCGACGTTCGGCAGGATCGGCTCTTCCGACAGATAGTATTTAATGATCCGGGGCATGTAGGCATAGATCGCCTTGTCGTCGGCGACACCGGTGCCGACGGCATTGGCGATGGCCACGGCGCCTCGGCGCCAGGCCTCGATCAGGCCACGAACCCCCAGCATGCTGTCGGGGTTGAAGGCATCGGGGTCAAGGAAATCGTCGCTTATTCGGCGGTAGATCGTGTGCACCTGCGCCAGGCCCGCCGTGGTCCGCATCCAGACCTTGCCGCTTTCGACTGTGAGGTCGCGGCCTTCGACCAGGGGCACACCCATCTCGCGTGCGAGGAAGACGTGCTCGAAGTAGGCGGAGTTGAATATGCCGGGCGACAGGACCACCACTTGCGGATCATCCACGCCCGCCGGGGCTATTTCGGCCATGGCGTTGTGCAGCCGAAGCCCGTACTCATCGACGCCGCGCACGCGCAGGCTGGTCATCAGGTCGGACATGACCCGCAAGCTCATGTGGCGGTTTTCCACCACATAGGCGACACCGGATGGCGTCCGGGCGTTGTCCTCCAGCACCTGGAAGGCGCCGGTTTCGTCGCGCACGATGTCCGTGCCGCACACATGGACATAGGTTTTGAAAGGCACGTCGAAGCCAACCATTGCTTCGCAGTAGCCGGCGTTCTTCAGCACCAGTTCCGCCGGCACGATCTTGTCGGCCAGGATCTTCCGCTCGTGGTAGATATCGTACAGGAACATGTTCAGCGCACGAACGCGCTGGACCACACCGGTCTCTATCTGGTGCCATTCCGCCGGCGTGATCACCCTGGGGATCAGGTCGAATGGCAGGATCCGGTCGATGGCGGTGGCATCGGAATAGACCGTGAAGGTTATGCCGCGTTCCAGCAGATCCCGCTCGGCTTCCGCCGCGCGCTGGCGCAGGCTGGCGATCGGCAGGGCCGCCAGCCGCGACATGAGCAGGGTCAGGGTCGGATGCTGCGGTTGGCCGGGCCGCAGCATCTCGCAGAAGAACGATTTCGGATCGTAACCCTGCATCGTTCCGTGCGGCTGCAATAGGCTCTGGACCTGACTTTGCGTCGCACCACCCTGCTGCATTCGTGTCTCCATTTTGCAATGCGGTATGATAAACGAAACCAGGGGGCTGGGAAGGACTTTTACAGTCTCCGTGCCGACAGGCCTTGGCGTCGGCGACGTGCCTTCCGATGCCTTAACAGAAATCTTTGTCGGATTATCGCGGCACGCTATGGACGGGCCAACCGGTTGAGGAGGCTGCATTGGCTGACGAGTCGCACACGCAAGAGCAGGCAATGGAGATCGCCGAAGCACGCACCCGCGTCGCGTCCACGATCCGGCCCACCGTCCCGGCACTGGACGCCATGTTGTTCCAGCCGTTCCCGGTTCTCGACCATGGCTTCGTCCGGGTAATCGACTACATGGGCGACGATGCCGCTATCGTGCAGGCTGCGAGAGTATCGTACGGCCGTGGCACGAAGCGGGTGCAGGAAGATGCCGGCCTGATCCGCTACCTGATGCGGCACCGGCACACCACGCCGTTCGAGATGTGCGAGATCAAGTTCCACGTCAAACTGCCGATCTTCATCGCCCGTCAATGGATCAGGCACCGCACCGCGAGCGTGAACGAGTATTCTGCCCGCTATTCGATCTTGGACCGGGAGTTCTACATCCCCTCTGCCGAACATCTCGCCGCCCAATCGGCCACCAACCGGCAGGGCCGCGGCGACATCCTGGACGGTGACGAAGCGGTTGAGGTCATGCACCTGCTACGATCCGATGCCGAACGCTGCTACGCCAACTATGCAAGTATGTTGAACGAAGGCGACAGCGCCGACCCGAATCGCCGTGGCCTCGCCCGGGAGCTGGCCAGGATGAACCTGACGCTCAATACCTATACGCAATGGTATTGGAAGACCAATCTGCATAACCTGTTCCATTTTCTTTCGCTGCGCGCTGATGCGCATGCTCAGTATGAAATCCGGGTGTATGCCGACGAGATGATGCGGGTGACCGAGGCGTGGGTGCCGGTCGCCGCCGCCGCCTTCCGTGACTACCGGTTGGGCGCGGTGACGCTGTCTGCCCAGATGGTGGCGGTTGTGAAGCGGATGCTGGCCGGAGAGGCTGTCACCCAGGAAGCCAGTGGCCTCAATCGCCGGGAGTGGACTGAATTCGCGCAGCAAATCCTGGAGTGACAGCCTGGTGGGAGCGGTTGCCACTCGGCTTTGACCAGGGTGTCATCATTGAGGGGCTTGGCAGGTCTTGGGCTGAAACCCTGGCAGCCAAGCGGCAGACCGCCACCGTTATCACACGCCCTGATCTGGCGCCCATCCAATCAGCGAGCGATCGGGACATTGGCCGATCTGCCGCCCGGTTTGCTCACACGATCCTTCATGTCAGACCACGGATAACAGCTTGCTTGCTCCAAGGTGGACGCCAGGGTAAGGGACGCCGCGCCCCGGGGTTGGATCGCGTGCCAACCGGGATAAGAATAGCACCGCCAACCGCGTGTACCATGAGGTCAAGCATTTGAACCAGGATCAGGAACCCGGGGAACACGGCAGGCCGAAGCCGAGCCTGGGTGTGCTGATGGCGGTTTTGGGGATCGTGTACGGTGATATCGGCACCAGCCCGCTTTACGCCTTCAAGGCGAGCCTACAACTGTTTGATCCCACGAAGACAACGCCTACCGAGATCATGGGGGTGCTGTCGCTGATCTTCTGGTCACTGATTGTCATCGTGACCATAAAGTATGTGTTCCTGATCATGCGCGCCGACAACCGGGGCGAAGGCGGTATTCTGGCCCTGATGGCACTCGCGCAGAGGGTTTCAGTTGGCCGCAGCGTCAAGAGTGCGATCGCCCTTGTCGGCATAGCCGGCGCTTGCCTGTTTTTTGGCGACGGCGTGATCACACCCGCGATTTCCGTGCTGTCGGCGGTGGAAGGGCTCGAGGTTTCAGCTCCCGAACTCAAATTCTACGTCCTGCCCATCAGCGTCGCGGTCATCGTCGCACTGTTCGCGATGCAGTATCACGGCACAGGCGGTGTCGGCCGGGTCTTTGGCCCGGTCATGGTGGTCTGGTTCTTCATCATCGGCCTGACGGGCCTGGTCGAGATCGTTCCACATCCCTTCGTGCTGCTGGCGATTTCCCCCACCTACGCGCTCGCGTTATGTATTCAATATAAAGGGTTGGCCTTCTTCGTGCTGGGTGCCGTCGTGCTGTGCGTCACCGGGGCGGAGGCTCTGTATGCCGACATGGGGCACTTCGGCGCCAAGCCGATCCGGATTACCTGGCTGACCTTCGTACTACCCTGCCTCATCCTGAACTATTTCGGCCAGGGCGCATTGATGATCCGCGACCCGACCGCGATCGAAAACCCGTTTTTCCTGCTTGGACCGACCTGGTTGCGGCTGCCGATGGTGATCCTCGCGACCATGGCCACGGTGATCGCCAGCCAGGCGGTGATCTCGGGCGCATTCTCCATGGCCCGGCAATGCATGCAGCTCGGTTTCCTGCCGCGTATGACGGTACGTCACACGTCGAACCTGGAAGAGGGCCAGATCTATGTCCCGCAGGTGAACACCGCGCTGGCGGTCGGGGTCGTGTTGCTGGTGCTGGCGTTCAAGACCTCGGACAATCTGGCTTCTGCCTACGGCATCGCGGTGACGGGCACCTTCCTGTGCACCGCGATCCTCGCGATGGTAGTGTTCCGCCGGCAATTCCATTGGTCGCGAGCGGCCGCGGTTTCGGTGTTCGGTGCGCTGTTTCTCGTGGACATTGTGTTCTTCTCCGCCAACACGGTGAAGATCGTTGAAGGCGGCTGGGTCCCGCTGGTGCTGGGAATGGCGCTGACCGGGATGATGACGTCGTGGAAACGCGGACGGGACATTCTGCTGTCGCGCTGGAAACAGTCCAGCATGCCACTGGCACCATTCCTGGCACGATTGCCGCAGTCCCGGATCATCCGGGTACCGGGACTCGCGGTGTTCATGACCGGCAATCCAGATTACGTGCCGACGTCATTGCTGCATAACCTGAAGCACAACAAGGTGCTGCACGAGAACGTCCTGTTCGTAACCGTGCAAAACGAGGACGTGCCGGAAGTGTCGAAAAGCCGCCGAGCGGAGGTGTCGCTGTTGGCGCCGGGGATCCATCGGATCGTGCTGCGTTTCGGCTTCATGGAGAGCCCGAACATCCCGAAGGAACTGGAGGATTTGACCGACCAGTTGGGGGTGCGGGTATCGCAGGCGAGCTACTTCCTGGGACGCGAAGTGCTGGTGCCTGGCATGGCGCCGAAGCTGTCGTGGTGGCGGCGGGCGCTGTTCCTCGTCATGGCGCGGAATGCGGTCCCGGCGACCGAATTCTTCCGCATCCCCAGCGACCGAGTGGTCGAACTAGGCGTGCGCATTACGATCTGAGGCGCCGCGGCACGGACTAAATTCAACGCGCCACGTTAAATCCGGCGAGCTGCGCATAGCCTTTGACAATGCCGGCCAGTTCCGCCTCGGTGGCTACGTCCGGCAGATGGGTGAAACCTTGCGGCGCCCGCGCGGCAACAAGATCAATTACCCGCTCCGGACCGCCTATGCGATTCGACTGAACCACCGCCGCCGTTGCTGGCAGCCGATCGTCTTGATACGCGACCAGCGCGTCCGTGGCGCAATGCTTCGTCAGCAAATCGCATAGGCAGCGGGCATCCAGTACCGCCTGGGAAGCGCCGTTGGATCCGACCGGATACATCGGGTGAGCGGCGTCACCCAGCAAGCTAACCCGTCCCTGCGTCCACCACGGCAGCGGGTCGCGGTCGCACATCGGATACTCGAAGATCTCGCTGGGTCCTCTGGATCAACCGGCCGGTATCGATGAACGGCAGCCGCAATCGTTCGGCGAGATGCCGGAACGCCTCATAGTGGCCGAGGCGCGACCAGTTTTCCCGCCGTGGCGGCGGTGTGCCCGCGTCGGCGACTCGCGCGTAGATCACCCAGTTGGTCAGTCGCGTGCCGTCGCTATCGCCGGGGCCGATCGGATAGAGGACCAGCTTGGCCACGGCGTCGCCGGCGATCACCATGCTGTCGCCGCCGTCGAATGCCGGCCAGTCCACCGCGCCGCGCCACATCTGGATGCCGTTCCAGCGGATGCCGGGATCGTCTGGATGCAGGCTGGCGCGCAAGGTCGAGTGGATGCCGTCTGCGCCGATCAGCGCGTCGCCGGTCAGGATTTCCCTCGTGCCGGCGGCGTGCTGAAAGCTGGCTCATGACATGGTCGGCGTGCTGGGTGTAGCCGGCCAGCCGCTGATCGGTACGCGACGCCGACGCGGACCCAGACGCTCGTCGCCGCCTGCCACAGCATGGCGTGCAGGCGGCCACGGTGGATGGAGAATTGCGGCACATCATGCCCGGCGAGCAGTGCCGCGCGGCTCCGACCAGATTGGCTGCCCGAGATGGTTGGCATAGGTGAGTTGCCGCGTCCGGATGCCGATCGCGTCCAGCCGCGGCAGCAGATCCAGGGCCGCGAGTTCGCGGATCGAATGCGGCAGGGCATTGATGCCGACGCCGAGCGGCTTCACCTCGGCGGCGGCCTCCAGCACCTGACAGGCGATGCCCTTGCTGATGCAGCATCAGGCGAGGGTCAGGCCGCCGATGCCGCCGCCTGCGATCATGATGCGCACGACTAGCCCGGCGGCGGCAGGAAATGGATGTTGTATTCGGCTGCGATACGGACGACCTCGGCCGGGTCGGCAACCTTGTCGATCTGCACGAACAAGTCATACAGCCGCTGCGACGGCGCGACCCAGAACAGTGCCCGCGTGTTGGCGGTGCTCTTGTTGAAGATGCCGTGCTTGGATCCCATCGGCATGCGGATCAGGTCGCCGGCGCGTGGCCTTCAGGTCCTCGCCGTCCAGCCATAGGTCGAAATCGCCCTCAAGCACGCGGATGAACTCATCCTGGTCAGGAGTGGAAATGGGGCGGCACGAAGGTGCCCGGTGGAAACAGGGTGTCGAAGGCAAACGACGCCTCGGATAACTGCACGGGCTTGTAGGTCTGGCCCAGGATGTCCCAGACGATGTTGTCCAGACTTTCGCCGTGACGGGTGATTCCGCCTTCAACTGCCATGAGATGTCTCCCAACGATGCGGCTTTTTGCCGCGTTCGGACGCACTATACCGGAAACGCCAGCACGGTCTGTACCCGCAGGGTGTCATAGATGCAGCGCTTGGCGCGAAACCGCAGCCCGTCCGGGGTCCGTATCACGCGATCGATATAGCACCCGGCCTGATAGATGCCGGAAGTGCCGTCCTGCCCGGTATTGACCACGACATAGCTGGTCCGCATCGCGAAACCGCCGTCCGATTCGCGCGACCATTCCATGCCTGAAAGGCAATGCCGGTACTGTGGCTTTTCGTAGATGTTGGCGTTGCGCAGCGCCAGAACGCGGTCACGCAGCATGCGGGCGTTATCGCAATAGATCACCGGCGCGGGCAGGCCCTGGTCTTCGTTCTCCTTGGAGACGATCTCGTACAGGCAGTCTTCGGTGAAGAAGCCCGGCCAATCCTCGATCCGGTCGTTGTCGAGGGCGGCGACATAGCGGTCCTGCAGAGCCGACAGCTCCAGCCGCAGCATGAGATCCTCCATTGCCGCTACTCCATTGCCGTGGCCAGCGATTGAAAGCCCATCAGCTTCTGATAACCGATCCAGAACCGGCGGATCAGACTTTCGGTGATCAGCGTGGCCTGCTCATCGGGGGCGGCGCGGGACATGTCGACGACCGAACTGGCCTCGCCATCGCGAATCGTGCCGCGCTGCACCAGCTCGGTCGCCTCGGTGTCTTCCATCGAGATATAGCCGGCGGGGCCGACCAGGTTGGCCTGCTTGATGCGCAGCTTGCGCAACTCGGGCGTGTCGTCCTCATAGCCGAAGAAATGGAACACCAGCTCGAAATGATCCGGCCCCTTCGGCAGCAGCTGGCGGGCGACCAGGGTGTTGTGGATCTGCTGGATGACCAGTTGGGGAAAGATCGGCTGGATGTGGTTGGTGGTGACTTCTTCGTATTCCTGGATCATGCCCAGGATGCAATCGTCCTCCAGACGAAATCCCTCGTCATAGGAGCGGATCTGCTGCGTCTTGTAGTCAGCCGAACTGTCCTGGTCCTCGTTCTTCGATACATAAGATGACGCTGTGCAATCCATGCGTTGCGTCCGGCACGCATCTCGCCCGCATGCCGACACGGAAGATGTTGAACGTGGTGTGGAACAGATGCAGCAGGCTGGCGTGATAGGGATCCTTCACGTTCTCCAGATACAGCTTCCAGTTGCTGTCGGAATATTGCCGGGTGCAGCCGAGGTAAACCACCGGCTTGCAGAAGATGCGATCGACATAGGGCCGCATCTCCGGACCGATATAGGTTGCCAGATCGGCAACGCTGTCGCTGAAGGTGGCGAACACCAGGCCGCGATAGCTCTCGACCCGAAGCTGCCGCAAATTGTGCCGCTTGGGATCGAAGTCCTTCGGCATGCCGGTGGCGTTAGCCTGGCCGCGCCGGAACGGCACGCCCTGCAGGTTGCCTTTCGCGCCGAAATTCCATTGATGGTACACGCAACTATGCGACAACGCGTTGCCCCGGGGCAGTCGGCAGACGATGGCGCCGCGATGCGCGCACCGGTTGACCCAGGCGGCCAGAGCGCCGTCCTCCGCCCGCGTCATCACCACCGGCGTGTCGCCGACGAAGGTGCTCTTGTAGTCGCCAGGTTTGGGGATTTCGGCTTCCAGACCGAGGAAACTCCATGTCGGGCCGCGATAGATCCGTTCCTGCTCCAGCGCATAGATATCGCCGGAACTGTAGACCTTGTAAGGCACGCGGGAGCCGTCGGTGTGCGGAAACACAGCCAGACTACTCGTCGTTTGCTGCTGATCCATAGCCTGATTCTCCAAGCGGCCGGCATCAGGCCGGCGGTTGCGACCATTGTCAGGGTTCGGCAGGCGCCGCATCCAACAACCCTGACGATAGGGGCAAACTTTGTTCCCACCGGAATGCCGGTGCAGTTTATCGTCCACCAGGTCTGCCACTTTGCGCCCAGATCTGCCACAATGCGAGACGATTGTGTTTCGCCCGAACGGCCGCCTCGTTGGACGTGCGGGCCGATGTGACTACATTTAGCATGACAAACACAAACATCGACAAGGGGCTCGGCCTTATGGTGACCGCCCGTGAACCCAGGCTCGACGGCCCGTCCACCGCCGCGTGGATGACGATGATTGGCAGCGAAAATCTAATGATTCTGCCGCTCGGCCGGGTGACGAGAGCCTGGCGTGCGGCGGCCTGATTAGCCGTTGCTGCCGCCGGGGCAGGGATCCGTTTGTCGTTGTTCTTACCGATGGTTCCACCATGTCGGCATTGCCGGATTTTCGCTCACCGGATGATCTGGCGACGCTGCACGAACGGGAAACGCGAACCGCGGTTCAATGCCTGGGACTACCGGCGCGGCGATTGCTGATGGCGGGCTTGTTCGACGGCACCATCCCGGCCGATGGGCCCGCCTTTGATGCCGTGGTTCGCGGCATAATGCTGGTGATGTGGGCACGAGATTGCAATGTCATCTGTGCGCCTTCGGTGGACGACGCCATACCCGACCGGGTCGCAGCGAACCGCATCGCGTTCAAGGTCGCCGAACGGAGCTGTGTTGGATTGGTGTGTTATCAGACATCGGACCGTCCGTCCGTTTCGCCGTCACTGGAGGAGCCAAACGGCTTGTTGTGCCTGGATATAACGGCCGAGCGACCGGCAAAGCGCGCTGCCATCCTGGCTCATGCGTCAGGGTTGAGTGACATGTCAGGTAAGGCAGCCGGCTTGCGGCCCTACGAGGCGTACAGACTTCTTCCGACCACCTCGGAGTTTTTGAACCGCCGGCCAAGCGCGTTGGAACCACCGAGCGGATATTTTCGTGGGCGCATCATTGCCGGCCACTTCCGTCATCCGCTCCCCCCGGCGGGGACACCCGTCCAAGTGGAACTGTGATGGCACGAACGTGTTGGATGACAACAAGGTGTTGAAGACGAACGAACGTTGAGTAATTGTATAGACTGGCGAGAGACCCAGAACGTCCTGTTCAGTCGGCCGTACAGCTGCTCACGCTGTTTTTTGAAGCTTTTGACCCCTGGGCCTCATAAAGACGAACGGGCTTGGCCCACTGTGCGTGGTGGTAATTCTAAAGTTATCTGATGTGATCATAACAGACACCATAAAGCATAAACGCTCCCCAGGCGGGCGTAACTGAATTGTTCGTTACGAACCCATTGATGGCGCGTGCTCAAGTAACAGTATCGGCTTCTGCGCCGAGGGCGTGCGCGGATCAAGAAATGTGTCATCCTAAACACCACCACATGAGTGCTTCCGCATGTCGACAGTGAACCTTGCCGATCGTCACTTTGATCACGCCGAACTTCGGCCAAGTTCTGCCATTGGCCCTCGTCCGCTGCGGGAGGCGTGGATCGACATTCTGATCGCTGCGGTATCCATTCTCCCGCTGCTGCTCACAGCGCACCTGCCGCTGGTTGACCTGCCCGGCCACCTGGCACGGCAGTACGTCCTGCGGGACTGGGCAAGCAGCCCTTATCTCCAGATGTTCTACTCTGTCCATTGGGCTCTGGTTCCAAATCTGGCGCTGGAGATCTTTGTCCTCGTGGCACGTCAGATCATGTCGATCGACATGGCCGTCCGGGCCTTCTGCATCAGCACGATGCTGTTGCTTTTGGTCGGCACGCGGATGGTGAATCGCAGGTTGAGCAACGGGCAAGGCAGGATCTATCGCGTGGTGCCGTTGCTCTGTTACGGTGGGCCATTCCAGTATGGTTTCCTGAGTTATTGTTTTGGCGTAGGATTGGCGCTGCTGTTCTTCGGGTTGTACCTGCGATTTCGCACCCAACCGCCCGGCCGACGGATCGCATTTCTGCTGCCGCTCGGTTTTGCGACGTTGCTCTGTCATCTCGTCGCCTTCGGACTCTTTGCCATCGCCGTTGGATCGTGCGAGCTGACCTATGGCTTCCTTGCCGCCGGCGGGGTCACACGCCGTTTGCCGTTAGAACTGCTGAGGCGGCAGGTATTGCCGATTTGCTGCCTGACGCTGGTGTTGCTGGTGTTTCTTTGGTTCAGCCCAACCAGCGGCGATGTCGTGGGTGATAACGTCCTGCAGTTCAGCACCCTGCACGACAAGGCGCGGTCACTTGCCGCGATCACCCTGTTATCAAATCCAATGCTGGAAGGCGCACTCCTGGTCCTGGCCACGGTGGGACTGGTCGCCGCGCTGCTGAGCCGGGTGGTGCGTTTCCACCCGATTGGCCTGACGATCGTCGTGGTATTACTGGCCCTCTGGATTGCGCTGCCGCAAAGCGCGTTCGGCGCGTCGTTCATCGACTATCGAATACCGTGGGCCTTGGCCTTCTTCCTGGTAGCAGGTCTGGTGCCCGGCCCCCGCTATCAGCAACTGGTTCAACCGGCCGGCTGGTACTTCGGGGCCCTGGTGCTGGGCCGCATCGGTATGATCGCAGGTTTCTGGCTGACGTGGGAGCCGACGCTTACAGCCCTTGACCATGCTCTCAATGAACTGCCGCTCGGCACTCGCCTGATGGTTATCGAGGGACGGTTGCCGGATGGCGGGATCTTCCGCCGCCCGACCCTCACGCGGTTTGCGGCCTATGGGGTCATGCGAAGGCAGATTTTCGACCCCGGCACGTTTGCGAACATGTCCGGGCAGCTACTGTTCTTCCAACCTCATTTCGAGGAGCTCTGGAAGCAGGACGATCTCGGTGAGAGCCGGGCGGAATTGGACAGCCTTGCGCCGGACTACAACTACGTCCTGGTTCTGGTCCCAGGTTCTACCCGGATCTCTCCGCGGTTGCCGCTGGTCTGCCAGGCGAACGGTCCGAATTTCGCGCTTCTCAAGGTCGTTCCATCCGATGTGCCCCTATCGGAAACCGAACGACGGGGACACTGTTCCGATTGACGCCATGAACGGAAGGCGTCGCGCCGTGGATGGAGTCAGCGACGCCCGAACATCTTCTCGATATCGGCCTTTGACAGCTTGAGTACCGTGGGCCGGCCATGACTGCATGTCGCGGCCCGCGGGGTTGCTTCCATTCGCCGCAACAGCGCGCTCATTTCTGTCAACCCGAGCTTGCGGCCGGCGCGTATACTGCCGTGGCAGGCCATGCGAGCGATGACCGCATCAAGGCGTGAAGACAATGCCATCTGCTCGTCCATGTCGGCGAACTCGTCGGCGAGGTCCCGCAGCAATGGCCCCGGTTCAGTTGTTCCCAACACTGCCGGGAGGGCACGAACCAGGATCGCGCCGGGGCCGAATTCTTCCAACTCCAGCCCCAGCCGCGCCAGATCACCGGCTTTGGCGATCAACCGGGCCACGTCGCCCGGGGGCAGGTCGACCACGGCGGGCAACAGCAACGGCTGGCTGCGGACCGCGCCATCCAGCATCTGGTCGCGGATCGTCTCATGCGTCAGCCGCTCGTGCGCAGCGTGCTGATCCACCAGCACCAGCGAGCCGTCCGAGGCGACGGCGATAATGTAGGTATCCAACACCTGCGCCACGGGTGCGCCCAGCGGGTAGTGAGGCAGCGGGTCGTGGGGCGATGGGTCGTCGGGCAGCGGGTGGTCAGGTGATGGATGGTCAGGCGACGAACCGGGCGCGAGGAACTGCCGTGCGGCGGGGGCGCCAGTGAAGGGAAGTTGCGCCTCGGCCAGGTTGCTGCGTGGATAGACGCTCGCGCTCAGAGACAGGCCGGGCGCTGGAACCGGATAGAACGGCCGAGCCGATCGCCCGCCGGATGACGACCACGCCGAACCAAACGAAGCCATCGGCACCACCTGCCCCGTTCCCACGCCCAAAGCGCGGCGCAACGAGCCGATCACCAGCGAGCGCACCGCGGCGATGTTGCGGAAACGCAATTCAATTTTCGCCGGATGGACATTCACGTCGAGCTCATCCGGAGGCACGTCGAGATAGAGCGCCACAACCGCATGGCGTCCGGCAGCGATCACGTCCCGATAGGCAACCTTCACCGCCGTCCGCAACACCGGATCGGCCACCGGCCGATTGTTGACGATCAGTGCCTGCCCCACCGGTGTGGCCCGGCTGACCGCGGGGGAGCAGACATAACCGCTGATCCGTAGCCCGTCGCGCTCTTCGCTGACCGGCAGCATCACCGCCGCGGCGTCGGGTCCTAGCAGCACGGCCACGCGGTCGATCCGGTCCTGTGCCGGCGCCTCGAAAACGACGCGGCCATCCAGTTCCAGGCGAAACGCCACATTCGGTGCCGACAGCGCCAGCCGGCGGACCACGGCTTCCGCGTGCTCGGATTCGATACGGGCGCTTTTCAGAAATTTCCGGCGCGCCGGGGTGGCGAAGAACAGGTCCCGCACCACAGCCCGGGTGCCAAAGGACCCGGCGGTGGGGGCGACATCGGAGACATGGCCGCCTTCAACCGAGATGACACAGGCATGGTCGGCGCCATGCGGGCGGGAGGTGATCTGCAACCGCGCCGCCGCGCCGATCGACGGCAGCGCCTCACCGCGAAACCCCAGCGTGGTGATACGGACCAGCGTCTCATCGGTCAGCTTCGACGTTGCGTGGCGCAGCACACACAACCTGAGCTCCTCGGCCGACATGCCGATGCCATTGTCGGTGACCTCGAAGCGGTCGACGCCGCCGTTATCGAGGCAGACTGCAATCCGGGTGGCGCCCGCGTCCAGCGCGTTTTCCACCAGTTCCTTGACGGCGGCAGCCGGCCGCTCGATCACCTCGCCAGCGGCGATGCGATTGACGGTGGTCTCGGACAGCAGGCGGATACGCGACATTCAGACGATCAGGCGTCCCCACGCAGGCTCAGGAAACGCTGGATCAAAGCGGTTGTCGACGAGTCGTGTCCAGGGCCGGCAGCCGCATCACGGGCTTTCTGCTCCGCATGGGGCGTGAGTTCCGGCAGAATCCCGCTGGCGAGCTGCTTGCCGAGCTCGACACCCCATTGGTCGAAGCTATCGATCCCCCAAAGGCAGCCTTGCACCGCCACTTTGTGCTCATAGAGGGCGATCAGCCGCCCGACGCTGAACGGGTCCAGCCGGTTGAACATGATGGTGTTGGACGGACGTTCGCCGACGGCGACACGATGCGGGGCGACGGCGTCGATTTCCGCCGGGCTGGCGCCATGGGCTGTCATCTCGGCGCGGATCTCGGCTTCGGACTTGCCGCGCATCAACGCTTCGGCCTGGGCAAACGCGTTTGCGGCCAACGCCCTGTGGGCATCCGGGCGGCTATGATCCGCATTCGCCGCCAGGATGAAGTCCACCGGCACCGGGCGGGTGCCCTGGTGCACGAGCTGCATGAAACTGTGCTGCGCGTTGGTGCCGGGTTCGCCGAACAGGATCGGGCAGGTGTCCCAGCCGACGGGCTGGCCGGACAGCATCACGTGCTTACCGTTCGATTCCATCTCAAGCTGCTGCAGATGGGCGGGCAGGCGACGCAGGCGGTCGTCATAGGCCAGGATGCACTGCGTGGCGCAGCCCAGCGCGTTGGTGTTCCAGATCCCGGCGAGACCCAGCAGGACAGGCAGGTTCTGCCGCAGTGGTGCATCGCGGAAATGACAGTCCATCGCCCAGGCGCCGTCCAGCATCTGCTGGAACTTGTCCCAGCCCGCCGCCAGCGGGATCACCAGACCGACCGGCGACCACAGCGAATAGCGCCCACCCACCCAATCCTGGAAGGCAAAGACACGTTCGGGCTTCATCCCAAACGCGGCGACCGCCGGCAGGTTGGTGGACAACGCGGCGAAATGCGACGCCACCGCCGCGTCGCCGAGCGCGCCGACGATCCAGGCCCGGGCCGCTGCCGCGTTCATCGCAGTTTCCAGCGTCGTGAACGTTTTTGAGGCGACCAGCACCAAGGTTCTGGCCGGCTCGAGGCCGCGGGTAATTTCGGCGAAGGCGTGGCCGTCGACATTGGACAGAAAATGCGCGGTCATCTTTGCGTCGGAGCGGCCGATCGTCAGCGCCTCGGTCGCGACCTTCGGGCCGAGGTCGGATCCGCCGATCCCGATCGTCATCACGTCGGTGAAAGTCTGGCCCGTGGCACCCTTCTGCTGTCCACTGTGCACCGCTTCGACGAAGTGCCGCATCTTCTCACGCTCGGCCCCGGCCATCGCGGCAGCGTCTTCAGTGCCACGCGGCATGATCGCCTTCAGCCCGGAATCGGCCGGGGCCCGCAGGGCCATGTGCATCGCCGCCCGGTGTTCGGTTTCGTTGACCGGCTGCCCGGCGAACAGGCGTTGGCGAAACCCGTCCAGTCCGGCGGTTTCGGCCAGGCCGAACAGCGCCTCCAGCGCCGCGTCATCGATCGAAGATTTCGAGTAATCCAGTGACAGATCATCGAAATGCGCCGTGAACCGGGCGGCCCGGCCGGGGTCGGCGGCGAACAGAGGGGTGATGCGGCGGCCGTCGGGCCGGTCCGCGAGTTGCCGGAGCCGGTTGAAACCGGCGGGGCGATCGACGAAGGGGGATGCTGCGGTCTGGGTCATGGCGCTGACTATATTCTCCCGCGGGAAAGCGATGAATAGCACGATCCGGTGCGGGGACAATCAGGCCGGTGCGCGGACATTCCTGCAGCGGTCCCAACGCGTGATTCATCAAGCCTCTTTGCCGGCCGGCGGGTACGCGCTATGGGTGGCGCTGAATTCGCGAAAGTTTTGTGAATGGCGCGAGGGCAGTGATGGAAGACGATCAGAAGCAGCGGCCGGATAGTCTGCTGCCGTATGAGAAATGGATCGAGCAGGCGCTGCGGCATGTCGTGGCGCAGGCGATCGAGCACGTGGCGGTGCAGGGCCTTCCGGGCGGCCACCATTTCTACATCACCTTCCGTACCGATCATCCAAGGGTGGATATCCCGCAGCGCGTTCGCGCCCAGTATCCAAAAGAGATGACCATCGTCCTGCAGCATCAGTTCTGGGACCTGGCATTCAACCGCGACCTGCAGGCGATCCAGGTTGGGCTGTCGTTTGGCGGCGTGCCATCCAAGCTGGTCATTCCACTGGATGCGGTCGTTGAATTCGCCGATCCGCATATACGGTATGGCCTGCGCTTCCAGCTCGCCGAACCACCCGCCACCGAACCTGTCGCCGAGGAACCGGAGCGGTTGCCGGAGCCGAAAGAGGCGGAACCGGGCCAGGTCGTCAGTCTGGACGCGTTCCGTCGCCGGTCTCCACAAGATTAAGACCACCCAGCCAAGATCGAGCCCGACCTAGTTTGAGCCCGACCTAGTTTGAGCCCATGGGGCCGAAAGGACAGTTTCGTGGATTCTCCGGCGCAACGGCCTGCCAATTTCGTTTACTCGCCGATGTTCCCGCTGGGTGCGGGGACCACGCCATGGCGCCGGCTGCCGATCGAGGGTGTGCGAACGATTACCGTGGAAGGCAAGACCGTTCTGCGCATCGCCCCCGAGGTATTGAGCGAACTGGCGGTCCGAGCGTTCCATGACGTGTCGCATCTGCTGCGGCCGGCGCATCTGGCGTCGCTGCGGGCGATCCTGGACGACCCCGAGGCGTCGTCGAACGACCGGTTCGTGGCGCTCGATCTGTTGAAGAACGCCAATATCGCCGCCGGCGGCGTGTTGCCGATGTGTCAGGACACCGGGACCGCGATCGTATTCGGCAAGAAGGGCCAGCGCGTCTGGGTCGACGGCGATGAGGAAGAGGCGCTGTCCTGGGGCGTGCATCGCACCTACACTGAAACTAACCTGCGCTATTCGCAGATGGCGCCGCTGTCGATGTTCGAGGAAGTCAATACCGGCAACAACTTGCCGGTGCAGTTCGACATCATGGCGGCACCGGGCGAGCACCACGCCGACGAATTCCACCTGATGTTTGTCGCCAAGGGCGGCGGCAGCGCCAACAAGACGTTTCTGTTCCAGGAGACCCGGGCGATCCTGTCGCCGGCCAGCCTGGCGAAGTTTCTTGAGACCAAGATGAAGACGCTGGGGACCTCGGCCTGTCCGCCGTATCACCTGGCGATCGTCATCGGCGGCACCTCGGCGGAGCTGACGCTGAAGACGGTCAAGCTGGCGTCGACAAAATGGCTGGATGGGCTGCCGACCAGCGGCGACAAATCCGGGCATGCGTTCCGCGATGTGGCGCTGGAACAGCAGATCCTGGAGATCTCCCGCAACATCGGCATCGGCGCGCAGTTCGGCGGCAAATACTTCTGTCATGACGTCCGCGTGGTGCGGCTGCCGCGGCATGGCGCTTCGCTGCCCGTCGGCATCGGCGTTTCCTGCAGCGCCGACCGGCAGATCATGGCGAAGATCACCCCCGAGGGCGTGTTCCTGGAGCAGCTTGAAACCGATCCGGCAAAGTATTTGCCGGAGGCCACGGACGAACACCTGGGTGATGACGCCGTCGCCATCGACCTGAACCGGCCAATGGCGGAGATCCGCGCAGAACTGACGCGCTATCCGGTAAAGACCCGGCTGTCGCTGACCGGCACCATGGTCGTGGCGCGGGACATCGCGCACGCCAAGCTCAAGGAGCGGCTGGATAACGGCTTGCCCCTGCCGGATTATCTGAAAGACCATCCGGTCTACTACGCCGGGCCGGCGAAGACCCCTGCCGGCATGGCGACCGGCAGCTTCGGTCCAACAACCGCCGGCCGCATGGACAGCTATGTCGCGGAATTCCAGGCAGCCGGCGGGTCATTGGTGATGCTGGCGAAGGGCAATCGATCAAAAGCCGTCAAGGATGCTTGCAAGGCGCATGGCGGCTTCTACCTAGGAAGTGTCGGCGGTCCGGCCGCCCGGCTGGCTCAGGATTGCATCCGCAAGGTCGAGGTGCTGGAATTTGCCGAACTCGGCATGGAAGCGGTCTGGCGGATCGAGGTTGAGAACTTCCCCGCCTTTATCGTAATGGACGATAAGGGAAACGACTTTTACGACGGGCTGGGATAATGCGATTTACCATCGATCGGATCGACCATTTCGTCATCAACTGCAAAAGCGTGGAGATCAGCGCCGCTTGGTATCAGCGCGTGTTGGGGATGGAGCGTGAGGATTTCGGTCCGCAAAACCGCACCGCGCTGAAATTTGGCGGACAGAAGATCAACCTGCGGCCGATCGATGTCGATGTCGGATCCTGGGCGACCGGTGTCTGTGCCGAACCAGGCGCCGTGGATGTATGCTTCATCACCGCCGTGCCTCCGGACGAAGTCATCGGTCACTTGCACGATAACGGGGTGCAGATCCTGCAGGGTCCGGTGGAAAAAGCGGGTGCACTGGGACCGATCCTGTCGGTGTATTGCCGCGATCCCGACGGCAATCTGATCGAGATTTCTTCGTACCAGTCCCGATAGCGCGTCGTGGGCGTTCGCGGGACATGCTCAGTTCAGCCGGATGCATGTGAGTCCATCTTACATGACGGATTGCAGGCGTGACGCGTCGGACCTGACGCTGGCGGATTTCGATTATGATCTGCCTGCCGATCGCATTGCCCAGAAACCGGTTCGGCCGCGCGACTCTGCCCGGATGCTCCATGTGGTGGGTGACCGGCTAACTGATTTGACCATCCGCGATCTGCCATCCTTGCTCCGCCGCGGCGATGTGCTGGTGGCGAACGACACGCAGGTGTTCCCGGCACAACTTCAGGCCACTCGGGGAGACGCCCGGATCGGCATTACCCTCGACCGGCCGCGCGCCGACGGGATATGGAAAGCGCTGGCACGCAATGGCCGTCGGTTGCGAACAGGCGACATCCTGGCGATCGAAGGTGCCGCGGCGCTGACGGCACGGGTGACCGAGAAGGATCCGGACGGCAGCATCGGTCTGGCGTTCAACCTGGACGGCGAGGTGCTGATGCAGGCGTTCGCTCAGGCCGGGGCGCTCGCCCTGCCGCCTTACATCCACAGGCCGGACGGCCCGCTGCTGAGCGACGCGGCGGATTATCAAACCGTGTTTGCCCGACGGCAGGGCGCGGTGGCGGCACCGACCGCCGGCCTGCATTTCACACCCGAACTGCTTGCGGCGCTGGATGCTGTTGGGATCCGGCGGGTCACTGTCACCTTGCATGTCGGGATCGGCACTTTCCTCCCGGTCCGGGTCGACCGGGTGACCGATCACCGAATGCACGCCGAGCGCGGCGAGATCACCGCCGAAAGCGCCGAGACCATCAATCAGGCGCGGAAGGGTGGCGGCCGGGTGATCGCGGTCGGAACGACCAGCCTGCGTCTCCTGGAGAGTGCCGCCCGCCCGGATGGGACGGTCGAACCATTTCTCGGCGAGACCGCGTTGTTCATTCTCCCCGGTTACCGCTTCAAAACGGTGGACCGGCTACTGACGAATTTCCATCTGCCGCGGTCAACATTGTTGATGCTGGTATCGGCCTTTACGGGCCGAGAACGCATCCTGGCCGCGTATGCCCATGCCGTGCGCGCGGGTTACCGGTTCCACTCATACGGCGATGCTTGTTTTCTGGAGCGGAGTTGCGGTTCCGACGCCGCAGACACGCGTGTCGAGTGAGGGGGCGGCATGACACCGCCCCCATTCGACCTCAGGCAGCCTCGGCCAACTGCCCGTTTATGATCAATCCATTGGGCCCAGCCGAGACGTGAACGGTATCGTTTTCCTTGATCCCGCCCTCCAGGATCAACCCAGCCAACGGGTTCTGTAAGGTCCGCTGGATCACTCGCTTCAACGGACGAGCGCCATACGTGCTGTCGTACCCTTCGGCCGCCAGCCAATCCAGCGCCGAACGGTCCAGGTCCAGCCCGATCTTCCGGTCGGCCAGCAGCTTGCGCAGGCCAGCCAACTGAATTTCCACGATCGCGGCCATATCGCTGCGCTGCAGTCGCCGGAACAGCACGATTTCGTCCAGCCGGTTCAGGAACTCGGGACGGAAATGCTGGCGCACGACCCGCATCACCTCCCCTTGCACCATCGCTGTCGGCTCACCCTCTTTCTGATGCGCCAGGATGTCGCTGCCGAGGTTGGACGTCAGCACGATGATCGTGTTCTTGAAGTCGACCGTGCGGCCCTGGCCGTCGGTCAGGCGGCCATCGTCCAAAACCTGCAGCAGGATGTTAAAGACGTCCTCGTGCGCCTTTTCGACCTCGTCGAACAGGATCACCTGATACGGCCGCCGCCGCACAGCCTCGGTCAGGACACCGCCCTCGTCGTAGCCGACATAGCCCGGAGGGGCACCGATCAAGCGCGACACGGCGTGCTTTTCCATGAACTCGCTCATGTCGATCCGCACCATCGCCTTGTCGTCGTCGAACAGGAACGACGCCAGCGCCTTGGTCAGCTCGGTTTTGCCAACGCCGGTTGGGCCGAGGAACAGGAAACTGCCGATTGGCCGATTCGGGTCCTGCAACCCGGCGCGCGCGCGCCGCACAGCGTGGGAGACCGCCTTCAGCGCCTCCTCCTGCCCGATCACCCGCTGACGCAACTGATCTTCCATGCGCAGCAGCTTGGCCCGCTCGCCTTCAAGCATCTTTTCCATCGGCACGCCGGTCCAGCGGGACACCACCCCGGCGATGCTTTCCTCGGTCACCGCCTCGTTCACCAGCTTGCCGTCGGAGGATTTTGCCAGTTGGCGCTCGATGTCCGGGATGACACCGTATTTGAGCTCCGACGCACGGCCCAGATCACCGCGGCGCTGCGCCACTTCGACCTCGGACTTGGCCTGATCCAGGCGCTCCTTCAGTTTCTGGGTCTCGTGGACCTGATCTTTCTCGTTCTTCCACGCCGTCGTCATGACGTTGGAGCGGTCTTCCAGATCGGCCAGTTCCTTTTCCAGTTTCTCCAGCCGGTCCTTCGACGCCGGATCGGTCTCTTTCCGCAGCGCCTCACGCTCGATCTTCAACTGGATGACGCGACGATCGAGCTCATCCAATGCCTCAGGCTTCGAATTTACCTGCATGCGAAGCCGGCTTGATGCCTCGTCGATCAGGTCAATCGCCTTGTCGGGCAGGAAGCGGTCGGTGATGTAGCGTTTCGACAGTGTCGCCGCAGCGACCAGCGCTGCGTCGGCGATCCGTACGCCGTGATGCAGCTCGTATTTTTCCTTGATCCCGCGCAGGATGCTGATGGTGTCTTCGACTGTCGGTTCGCCGACGAACACCGGCTGGAAGCGACGCGCCAAGGCCGCATCCTTCTCGACGTGCTTGCGGTACTCGGTCAGCGTCGTGGCGCCGATGCAGTGCAGGGTGCCGCGGGCCAGCTCCGGCTTGATCAGGTTGGATGCATCCATTGCCCCGTCCGCGCGACCGGCGCCGATCAGAGTGTGCATCTCGTCGATGAACAGAATGACCTGGCCCTGGGCGTCCTCGATTTCCTTCAGAACCGCTTTCAGCCGCTCCTCGAATTCGCCACGATACTTGGAGCCGGCGACCATCGCCCCCAGATCAAGCGACAGCAGTTGCTTGCCTTTTAGGGCCTCAGGCACGTCACCATTGACGATGCGCAGCGCCAGGCCTTCAACGATGGCGGTCTTGCCGACACCAGGTTCGCCGATCAGCACCGGGTTGTTCTTGGTGCGCCGAGCCAGGACCTGGATCGTGCGGCGGATTTCCTCGTCGCGACCGATAACCGGATCCAGCTTGCCTTCCCGGGCAATCGCCGTCACGTCACGCGCATATTTCTTCAGCGCGTCGAAGCTCGATTCCGCATTCTGGCTGGTAACCTTGCGGCCTTTGCGAACGTCGTTGACTGCCTTTTCCAGCGATTGGGGCGTAACGCCGCCTGCCTTCAACGCCCGTCCCGCCGGCGTGCTCGATTCCGCCAGGGCCACCAGAAGCCGGTCCTGTGCGACATATTCATCGCCCGCCTTGGTTGAGGTCTGCTGTGCGGAATCCAGCACCCGTACCAATTCCGGGGTAAGTTGCGGCTGTCCCGCGCCGCCGCCACTAACCTTCGGCTGGCGCGCCACTTCGGCGTCATTGGCCGTGGCAACGGCCTTGGGGTCACCGCCGGCGGCCCTGATCAGACCGGACGCGGCGCCTTCCTCGTCATCCAAAAACGCCTTGAGCAAATGCTCGGCGGTTATCCGTTGGTGGAATTCGCGGATCGCGATGGTGCTGGCTGCCTGCAGAAAACCCTGGCAGCGTTCTGTGAATTTCTGAATATCCATCTCATGTCCCTTTCGTCAGGCGACCACCCTTTCATGCCCCTGCAAGAGGCAGCATGAACAGGCTTTGCCAGACAGATGGGGCGGTGCAGACTAACGCTCAAGAGGGAGTGAACGATGCGAATCGAATATCTGTACCGTTATCCTGTCAAAGGGCTGACCGCGGAAGCACTGGAACAGGCGGAAGTCGAAACGGGCGGCGCCATCCCCTGGGATCGCGCGTTTGCGTTGGCCCATGGCGATGCGGAGTTTGACCCGGCTAACCCCGCCTGGCTACCGAAATGGAATTTTCTGTGCCAGATGAAACACGCACGTGCCGCCTTGCTGTTCAGCGTGTTCGACCCGGGATCAAAGATGCTGCGGATCCGAGCGCCCGACGGCAGCGGGATCCAGGCGAATGCCTTGACGCCGGCAGGACGGGAAAAGATCGCCGCGTTTCTGACCGACTACATGGGTGAGGAAGCCCGCGGCCAGCCGGCCTTCCACCATATCGCGGGCCATGTGTTCGGCGACCAGAGAACCCCGGTTGTCAGCCTGAACAATCTAGCCAGCCTACGGGACTACGAATCGAAGGTCGGCGCGCGCCGGCATCGTCGCCGGTTCCGGGCTAATGTGTGGTTCAGCGGCGCCCCGGCCTGGGCGGAACGCGAATGGATCGGGCGCGAAATCCAGGTCGGCGGTGCGGTTTTGCGCGTGGTGAAGGGTACCACCCGTTGTCCCGCTACCGAAGTGAACCCAGAGACGGGGGAGCGCGATGCCGATCCGGTCTCGGAACTTCGTTCCCTATACGGACATGTTGAATTGGGCGTGCACGCTGAGGTCGTTGAAGGCGGTCGCTTTGCGATCGGCGACGCAATGGAATTGATGGAGCTTTAGCGAATATCTCAGGCGCTCTTTCATCGATAGCACGCCCTATCTCGGATTTTTGAAAATTATACTTGTCGGCTGACGAAAATGTGAGTTAGACAGGCGCTGTTTCCTCCCTTGAACTTGGCCGCGGGAAAATATCTCCCGCGGCGCCCTTTTCTTCAGGGTGACGGCGGAATTCAATCTCCTGCAGTAACGTGAACATCAGCAACGCGGCTGCTCCGAACTTACCAGACGGCCGCGATCAACGGGCGCACAGAACAGCGGTTCGCGATTGTCAGGCAGGCTCGAGAACCGACCCCGCTGGGGAGGAAATACGGGGCCGGTCGCCGAAGCAAGCAGAGCTTGGGGTTCACCCTGCGCTTGGTTTATGGGCACGTGCCAAGCCAGAATCAATGCTTATTACACGTGAATACAATCAATTATTCCAACATTCCTGCCGTTAGATAATTTTTTGATCCTTATCTCGTGATCTATAGCCTTTCGCGAACGTTTACCGCCCCAAGGACTGACGAGACCGCCGCGGCATAGTCCTCGCGGCCATTCTCCTCGACCAATCGGCTTAACGCCGCACCGCGCAGCGAGCACCATAGTTCTTCCCCACGGTACAGCTTTGTGACGGCGGTCGCGAAGCCGGCGGGATCGTCCTGCGCGGCAACGAGGATCTCTCGGTCTGCGGCCCACCCCAGTTCCTGGCGGAGCAACTCCGTCGCCACGACGGGCAATCCCCGTGACGCGGCCTCCAGAACTTTATAAGGGACACCGGCAGCATATCGCGTGGGGGCGACGAAGATCCGGTTGGCATCATAGAGAGCCGTCAAGTCAGCGACCGGCCCGCGGAGTGTGATGCGGGGATGATGCTCGAACCGCGTCAGATCAACGCCTCGCGCCACGTAACCGGCGATGGTCAGTCTGGTTTCCCACTTCAGTTCCGCCTCGATCAATGGCAGCACCGCGTCCACAAACCAGGTCAGGCTGTCGAGGTTCGGACTGTCCTGGGTGTGAAATGCGCCAACGAACAGCATCCCGGCCCGCTGCGAGAAAAGCCGTGGGGTCGGCTTCGGCGCAATCATATGGCCGATGATCGAAAGCGGGGCACACCCTTGCTGCTCCAGGAGTTCTGGCCTCGGCAGCGTTCACCGCGATGGTATGCCGGCAGATATCGGTGTCGACCAGGATCGACTGCATCGCGGTTTGCAGGTCGTAAGCCTGGCCGGTGAGAGCAGCCTGCATTGCCTCCCGGTACGGTGTCACGGCCTCGGTGTCCAGCACAACGCGCGCCTTCAGGCTGCCGTCGGCCAGCAGTCGCCTCAGGATTGGCCGCACCTTGTGAAGGTTGTGGATTCGCGCCACCCAGATCGTGTCGTAGTACAACGGGCGCGCTCGCAGGAACGCGGCAAGCTGGCCCAAGGCGAGATCGTGCATGACTTCTACCGTATCGGGAATGTCATGAAAAATCGTCGCGAGGTTCTGGGTACAGCCGTTCACCGGAAACACTGTTACGGTGTATCCGGCGGAGGCCATCACTTGGATCAGGTCGTTTGCGCGTACAAAGCCGGATCCAGTCCGGCGCACGGGCACCGTATCCTCGATGAACAGGATGCGTTGAGGCCTGGGATCGGCATGGCGCGCGAAGACTTGGGCCAGGCCACCGGGCGCGAAACGTTCTTCCAGCGCTGATTGATGCTTGCGACGAAAGTGGGCGCCACAGCCGCCATCTGGCCAGATCGGATCACACAGCACAACCATGATAGATGGATCGTAAACAACCCGCAGGCCCAGTTGTGCGATACGCAAACAGAGATCGACGGTCTCGTAACCCACCGGACAGTCGCGATCGAACCCGCTAAGGCTGGCAAGCAGTTCTCCCCGCACCAGCAGGAAGCCTGGCCCACAGAAGTCGACGTCCCGGACGAAATTGGCCTCCGGCGCCGATGGCGATGCCCCATGCCGGAAGTGGTGAATGCCACCATCGTTCCACAAAATACCGCCCGCCTGGGCAATGAGGCCGTGGGACTGCAGCATCATGCCGCCGATGGCTCCCACCGACGCATTCGCCGTCAACCGAGCCCATGCCCGATCTATCGATCCGGGCGCTATATGCGCGACGCCGGATAGAAAAAGCACAGCAGGCGCCGTGGCGATTTGCCGTCCGGCGTCGGCAGCGGGCGCCCAGCCGATATCGCCTTCGAAGCGCAGGATCTTCGCCCCCGGCACGTATCGACCGATCAAGCGCGTCTCATCGGTTGATCCAAGATCGACGATGACGAGTTCAATATCGGATGCAGTGCTCGCCCGGAGGGAGGCGATGGTTCCCATCACCGATGTAAAGCCGTCCCGTACCACCAGAACAACACTGACGGCTGGCTCCCTGAGGCATTCAAAACAATACCCGAATCGGCCGGCTATGGGTAACAGGGCTGCGGCGGATCGATGCAGCAACATCCGACCGTGAGCCTCGGTCAGCTTTTCCGTTTCGGCCTCAATGGTCGGAAGTCCGGCGAGAGCGCCTATGGTCAGCCAGTGGGTATAGGCGTCGGGTGCACGTTGGTTTTCGAGGTCAGATCGCACCGACGGTTGGGCTGCGTACCAGGCCAGATCGATCGATGCTGATGGCGATCGTAATTCCCTGGCGCCGAACCGCAAGAAATGCATGTAGCCGTTGCGGAAGCTCCGCGCTTCGATGGCAGTCTTCAGTCCGGAATCGTGCAGCAGGTACCAGGCTTCGGAAAAACTTTCGAGCGGGTCGAATGCGGTGGGCGTATCGTTGCCGAGGTAATGATGCAGCGCACTTTTCCAGCGCTTGGCCGCGATGGCTTGCGCAACCTCCGGGTAGCGCTGCACATACCAATCCGGATCGAAATATAACGACGTCCGAAGCTCGGGTTCACCAGATTCGGTACGGTTCAGGTAGTGCTGAAACACCCCGCCCCGTCGGATTGCGGCACGGTCCGCGAGGTCGACGTGGGACAGGTAGGTCGATGGGTCGAACAGCCGATGGCCGACGCGGCCTTCCTCGGCGCCATGTCGCAGATAGTGATCGTAGCCGTTGCAGATCTGTGCCGCAGCGAAGACATCGTTCGTCAGGTCGGGATAATGTTCGCGATAGGCGAGTTCATCGAATAGCCAATGGGCCGAACGGTCCAAGGCACCACGGCGGCAATAGGCATCAAAGGCGGATTGGCAATGACCATCCGCCATCCGGTCGGCAATCTGAGGATATGTCAGGCGGTGCCACTGCTCGTCGAACATAAGGTTCGGTGAATGACCCAGTCTTTGGCCGTTCCGCAGATAGTATTCCATAACAGCGTGTGGATCGCCATTGGTGGCTGCGGCTGCTTCCGGATAAGTACGAAGATACCAATCCGGATCGAAAACCGCCCAGGGAATAGCGGTTTCCCTAGGCAGTTTCAGCACATCGCACGCTGGCAGATCGAGCGGCCACATCAGGAAGATCAGCTAAACACGTCGTTTCGTGTGCAGTACACCGGTTTCCCGCAGCGCTTCGATCTCGGCCTCGGTATAGCCGACCTGTGCCAGGACCTCGGTTCCGTGTTCATTGAATTTGGGCGGTGGACGGCGTGTGCCGCCTTTGGTCCGGCTGAATTTTATCGGTGTGCCAATGCCTTTGTACCAGTCCAGTTCGGTGACCATCTCGCGATGAGCGGTGTGCGGTGCGGCGGTCGACTCGTCCACCGGAAGCACCGGACCGGCCGGGACCCCCGCTCGGATCAGCCGCAGCGACAGTTCCTTGCCATCCTGATCGGCAAAGGCAGCCGCCAGGGCCAGGGTTAATGCGACACGATTGATATTTCGTTCGCCGTTGTTGGCGAAACGCGGATCGTCGGCCATTTCCGGCCGTCCGATCAGTTCGCACAACTTGCGGAATTGTCCGTTGTTGCCGCTGGCAATGAAGATCTCGCAGGTCCGGGTTGGATACTTGTCGTATGGGACAAGATTCGGGTGCGGATTGCCGGTTCCGGTTGGCCGCTTGCCGTTCAGGAAGTAATTCGCCGCCTGGGGATGCAGCAGCGCCATGCCGCAATCATACAGGGTCATATCCAGATACTGGCCCAGGCCTGAATGCCCACGTTCATGCAGCGCCATCAGAATGCCGATCGCCGAATACAGGCCGGTGCCCATATCGACCATCGCGGTGCCAAGCCGCATCGGGCCGGTGCTGGCGTCGCCATTAATGCTCATGAGCCCGGTCATCGCCTGCAGGATGGCGTCGTATCCGGGCAGTCCACCCAACGGCCCGTCGCCGCCGAATCCGGAGACCCGGCAATGGATCAAGCCTGGAAAGCGCTTCGACAGCACATCCTCGTAGCCCAGGCCCCATTTCTCCATCGAACCGGGCTTGAAGTTTTCGATCAGGACGTCCGCACCCTCCAGCAGGCGCAACAGCACCGCCTTGCCCTCCGGCTTGCCAAGGTCGATCGCGATGGCACGCTTGTTTCGATTGACGCCGATAAAATAGCTGGCGTCGCCTTCGTGGAACGGGGGGCCCCAGTCGCGGACTTCGTCGCCCTGTGGTGGCTCGATCTTGATCACATCCGCGCCGTGATCCGACAGGATCATTGTGCAGTAGGGACCACCCAGCACACGGGTCAGGTCGATGACCTTGATCCCAGCCAGCGCCCCGGCGGTTTTCGCCAGTCCCTTGCCGGCCGGTGCAGGCGTGATTAAACCATCCATCAGGTCGTGTTCTCCGTTATGGGGTGTAGTCCAGGATCAGAAGACATCGGAACCGAGGATAGAAGGAGAACCAAGTGATGACGGTTATCTATCCGCAATCTATCCGCGGTGCCAACTTATTACGTTGCCGCAGCCCAGGGTCGGGTGGCGTGTCAGCCCAGGGCCGCAACCAACGCCTCTGCGCTGCGGCCATTGGCGATTGTTGCCGATCGTCCGTCCCAATGAGTGCCGTTGACCCGCGCGAAGGCGTGGTCGGCATTGGGATAGACGTAGCTGACGGCATGCTTGTGGTCTCGGGTCGCGGCAACGACCGCAGCCCTTCCTTCGGGCGGAAAGAACGCGTCCTTGTCGGCGATGTGCACCAAAAGCGGCTTGGTCACCTTGCTCAGGTCGCCGAGCAGACCGTCCAGACCAACGCCATAATAGGAGATGTTTACGTCTGCGTCGGACTGTTCCGCCATCATGAATGCCAGCCGGCCGCCGAGGCAGTAACCCATCGTCGCAACCTTGCCGTTCGCACCGGGCAACGTGCGGCACATCGCGACGGTCGCCTGCAGGTCCTCGATCCCTTTTGCCTGGTCGAAGGCCTGGAACAGTTCGAACGCGCGCTTCCATTCGGCATCCGACTTGTCCGTGATGTCGATGCCCGGTTCGATGCGCCAGAACAGGTCCGGGGCAACGGCGATGAAACCCAGATCCGCGACCCATTCGGCAACGTCGCGCATCGCTTGATTGACGCCGAATATCTCTTGGATCACGACCACGACGCCGGTGGGTTTTGCCTTTGGCTCGACGACATGGGCGGCGAATTTACCGCTGCCATCGGTCGCGTTGATGGTGATGCTGGGCATGTTCCGTTTCCTTCCGTGATGACCGGGCGGGACGATACAGGCGGAACGTCAGGAGCGGGAGGGGACGGGCGGAGATGTCGATCCGGGGCGGACCGACACGGGCCGTCGAAGCACTTCTCTCAAAGGCTTGCCCAAACCAGGGAGATCCCGGAGATCCCAAGTAAGCAAAGCACGACCTCGTGGAAGCGTCTGTCGCTCAACCGGAGGTAGGTGTGAGCGCCCAACCACGCACCAACGAAGGTCCCGGGAAGCGCCACGACAATGAGCCGACCAACGTCGGCAGTCAGCAACCCGGAGGCCACATGCCACAACACGACGGCGGTCAGGATTGCCAGGTTGAATGCCTGGAAGACACCGCGGCGCTCGTCCTTGCCCCAGCCACGCAATGTCGCCCAAACCGTAGGCAGGGGACCGGACAATCCGGCAAGTCCCCTAAAATGCCGCCTGCCAGGCCAATAACGCCGTCCGCGACCCGCCCGCCCCAAAGGATCCGCGGCTGGACGCGGGCGAACAGCATGAAGCTCGAAAAGGCTAGCAACAGAACGCCTATGCTGAGGCGGAAGACGGCTGGATCGAGTTTGGCCAGCAACATCGTTCCGACCGGCACCCCAATGAGACCGGCCACAACCATGGGCCAGACACGGGCGCGGTCGAGCGTGCGCCAAACTGTTGGAATGGTCTGGGCCTGGGCGACGACCGAACAGACCGCGACAAGCGTCGCTGCCGTGGCGGGCTCTATGACATAGAGCCAAATGCCGAGTGCGATCAAACCAGTGCCGAAGCCCGCGAGGCCGGTCACAAAGCCGCCGGCCAAAGCGCCAACCATGACCGCCATGGCGGCGGTGATAGTCATCCCCGCGTCACGATGTCGAACAACCCGTTAGTGCACATATCTCTGCCTGCCTGGTTCGCCGATATCGGGCTGTTCGCCCCTGGTTAACGATCAAGTGTCGGGGCAATTCCGGGCTGACGTGACGCGGAGCCGCCCACGTGCGCAGCGAGCGTAGGGCTGTCCCTCCACGCATGTTGATTCTTCAACGCCATCGAAACACCGTGGCGGGTTGAACTTTTAAAGCCAAAGACACACCGTGCTCCGCAACCTCGGCTAAGCATTGTTAGGCTGAAGCCGGCGCTGGTGCGGAAGACGTTTGGGTCGAAGGCGCTGATGCTTTCCGCACCACAATCGTCATCCACGGACCTTGCGGCAGCATCCGTTCCAGCCGCAGACCCTGGGCGCGGTGCGCCGCCAGCACCCAGCGCGCCTGATTGGCGAGCAACCCCGCCAGGATCGCGGTGCCGCCTGGTGCCAGGTTCAGGGCCAAATCGCGTGCCATCAGACATAGCGGACGCGCCAGGATATTGGCGAACACCAGGTCAAACGGACCATGCGCCTTCACGAACGGGTCCCGCCAACCGTCGGCCAATCGCACCGTCACCAGGTGTGCGACCCCGTTCAAGTCCGCATTTTCCGCCGCGACGCGCACGGCCCAGGGTTCGATGTCCGTCGCCAGCACCGGACGATTCAGCAACCTGGCGGTCGCCATCGCCAAAATTCCGGATCCGGTTCCCATATCAAGAATACGCTGGGGTCGCCGCCGCGCCACGGTTTCCAGCGCCACCATGCAGCCGCGAGTCGAACCATGTTCCCCGGTGCCGAACGCCAATCCAGCATCCAGCGTCAGCGTGATGCGGTTCGGCGTCTCTGCCCCGGTCAGATGCGTCCCGCGCACCGCGAAGCGCTTGCCGATCAATTGTTCCGGAAACGATGCGTAGGTTCGTGCGAGCCACCCGTCCGCCTGGGTTGCCGAACGTTCCAGCACCGGCGAAACCCCCGTCATGATCGACGCGACAGCCAGGGATGAAGCCAGTTCTGCCTCGTTGACCCCGACCTGCTTGACGCCTTCGACCCGCCAGATGCCGGTGTCGTGGTCGCGGAAGAAACCGACAGTGTCACAGGCGTTTGCTAGGGCGGCCTCGAACGCCTCCAAGGCGTCCTCCGTGACGCTGACGGCGACGGTTTCCAGCGGGATCGGATGATTTGCCATCAGACACGCTCCACAAAGCGATCCAGCACCCGCTTGTCACCGGATGTTTCAAAATGCACATCCAGCTTGTCATCCTCGGCCGCCGTCACGGTGCCGTAGCCGAATTTTTGGTGAAACACCCGCGCGCCGACGGGGACCTTGTCGGTCCGAGCGGGCCGGGCCGGCTGCTCCCAGACATCGATCACCCGCGGCGGACGTGCGATCAACGGAAACTGGCCGGAAAACGATGTCGCCGCGGTGACCCTGGAGGCCCTGGATGCACCCGTTTGCTCCACATGCGCGTCCGGCAGTTCCTCCAGGAAACGGCTGGGGATGCTGACTTGCCAATTCGCGTAAATTCGGCGATTGGCCGCGTGGCTGACGATCGCCCGCCGACGCGCGCGGGTCAGGCCGACATAAGCGAGGCGGCGTTCCTCCTCAAGACCCTTGTTCCCGGACTCGTCCATGGAGCGCTGGTTGGGAAACACCCCTTCCTCCCATCCCGGAAGGAAAACCGTGTCGAACTCGAGCCCTTTGGCGCCGTGCAGCGTCATCAGGCTCACTTTGTCGGTGTCGGAGCGGTCTTCGTTCTCCACAACCAGCGCGACGTGATCGAGAAAGCCGGCCAATGTTTCGAAGTCGGCCAGGGCGCGCACCAGTTCCTTCAGGTTTTCCAGCCGGCCCGGCGCTTCGGCGGATTTGTCCTGCTTCCACATCTCGGTGTAGCCGCTCTCGTCGAGCATGGTGGCAACCGTGACGACATGGCCGTCGATCTCCAGCATATCGCGCCAGTGGGCCATGTTGCGCAGCAGGGCGCCAATCGCCTCCTTGACCTTGCCCTTGAGGCCAGCGGTTTCCACCAATCGCGCCGCGGCGGCTGACAGCGGAACGCCCCACGTCCGGGAAGCCTCGTGCATCGTGCGCAGCGCCAATTCCCCAACGCCGCGTCGAGGCACGTTGACGATCCGCTCGAACGCCAGATCGTCGGCCGGCTGCACGGTTGCGCGCATATAGGCGATGGCGTCGCGGATTTCGGCGCGTTCGTAGAACCGCAGGCCGCCCACGACGCGATATGGCACACCGATGGTGATCAGTCGTTCTTCGAATGCCCGGGTCTGAAAGCCGGCGCGGACAAGCACGGCCATTTCGGCCAGCGGATGCCCGTCGCGGCGAAGTTCCTCGATCTTTCCCGCAACCATCCGGGCTTCTTCATCGGAATCCCACAGTTCGACAATGCTGACCTTTTCGCCGCCCTGCGCATCTGCCCGTCCAGGCCGCAGCGTTTTGCCCAGCCGGCCCTCGTTGTGCGCGATGAGGCCCGACGCGGCTGCCAGGATCGAGGCCGTGGACCGGTAATTCAACTCCAGCCGGACAATTTTGGCGCCTTCGAAGTCCTTCTCGAAACGCAGGATGTTTTCCACCTCCGCGCCGCGCCAGGAGTAGATCGACTGGTCGTCGTCGCCCACGCAGCAGATGTTGCGGTGACCCTGGGCGAGCAGGCGCAACCACAGGTACTGCACCAGATTGGTGTCCTGATATTCGTCCACCAGGATGTAGCGGAAGCGGCGGTGGTAATCCGCCAGTACCTCCGGCTGAGTGCGGAGTACCTCCGTCACATGCAGGATCAAGTCGCCGAAATCGGCCGCATTCAGTGTCCGCAACCGCGCCTGGTAGGCGGCATACAATCCTTGCGCCTTACCGTTGGCGAAATCTGAGTCCTCGTTTGGCGTGATCCTTGCCGGGGTCAGACCACGGTCCTTCCAGCGCTGAATGACAGCCATCAGTGATGCCGGTGTCCATCGTTTGGTATCGATCCGCTCGGCCTCCATCACCTGTTTCAGGAGGCGTAGCTGGTCGTCGGTGTCCAGGATGGTGAAGTTGGACGATAGTCCGACATGTTCTGCATGGCGTCGCAGCATCCGGGCGCACAGTGCGTGGAAGGTACCGAGCCAAAGGCCTTCAGCGGGTTCGCCCAGGATGGCGGACACGCGTTCGCGCATTTCGCGTGCGGCCTTGTTGGTGAAGGTGACGGCCAGGACCTGATTGGGAAAAGCCCGCTTGGTCAGCAGGATATGGGCAAAGCGGGTCGTCAGGACACGGGTTTTGCCCGTGCCGGCTCCGGCTAGGACTAGCAATGGCCCGTCGACGGTCTCGACGGCGGCGCGTTGTTCAGCGTTGAGGCGGGTGAGGTAGTCGGTCATGCAATCCAACGGTCTGGCAAGCGCTGGATATAGAGCGTTGCGCGAAGTTGGCCAAATGCCGGACGGATGATGTTCGCGGTTTGGTATCTTGGGCGGCAGCGAAACCGGCTACGCCGCGCGCTCGCGCGACGTGCCGCATCACTACCGGCGAGGCAATCGGTGCCCGGTCACGACGTTTTCTTCGCTACCGTCCTGCCGGTAAGCCAAACGGCGAGGATGTTGCCAGCCCACCGTTTCGGTCCGCTGTCACAGCGACGCACATACCGGCGTGAGCACAACTGATTGAAGGTAGTGACGAATTTGAACCAACGACGAAATGCGATCGAGCATTGCCGCGGTGTGAGGATCCAGCGATACGACAGTGCCGCAACCCGGGCGCAATCAGGGGACTGTGTGGGCCAGGGTTACAAACAAATCCTGTCTCAGCGCCGGTTCATCCAATGACGGACCGACCCGACACCCAGCAACCCGATGGCAAGCATCGTCAGCGAAGCGGGCTCAGGCACACTCGCGGGATTATCCGCGTAGGTAAACGTTATTTGACCAGAAATAAAAGCCGTCACGTCAGGAACAGATGTAACGTTATTGCTGTCATTTCCACTGACATAAGACTGCGTCTTTCCACCAGTAATAGCCAGCGGTCCCGAGGCTAGTGCGCCAAGAACACCGGGCGCAGTGGAGTTCAAAGTAGACGAATTGGATGCGGTATTTGCAAGAGCAGCCTGAATTTGCTGATTGGTGGCAAAATTCAAACTATCAAGTGCTTGATCGCATACCGGAGTCGGGGAACTTACCAAATTCACGTTGGAACCGTCGCAGATATCGTAGGATGCCGCGGTTCGCACAACGCCGGCAGTGAATGGATTATTGAACGAGATCTGAGAACCGATCGAAAATCCGCTCAGAACGCCATTCGGATTTGGAGGGGCCGTGAATGTCACCGACCCGGTCGCTACATCGGTGACAACGAGAGAAACCCCGGTCAACACACAGCTATCGCCGGTCGAACAATCCGCGTTCATGCCGGGAAGCGAAGTCGTGAATTGTGGAATGGCGCCGGAAAACGTCCAGCCGGTTTGCTGCCCATTGACACCGCTTGGCGAAGTCGTGAAAGGGACCGTGACGGAAACGATGTTCGCCGCACCTGCCTCGGATACACCCACTACAGCGCTCAGCCCGCAGGTGATCGCCAATGCAGCGAACCTCTTAGAAAACGAATTCATCAGGTACTCCTCGGGTCGGTAAGATCGTAGCCGGCAACAGGCCAAACCTACGATTTGATCAGCCTCATCAGTCGAAGACGTATCAGCAAACGGCGTGCCATGGTATATTTCCTCGGTAAATCAGGCATTTGCTACTGGTTTCATTTCCCATAAGGATCGCTATGTAAAATTTCCCGACACGTCGGGATCGCGCGGTCGTCCGAAAGCCGGCACGATTCTGACTGGCGATGACTGCGCGACAAATTTCGATGGCGTTATTTCCACTCATCCGAGACCCGGTAACCGGGTTGGAGGCGGCGATGGTTCTGCATAAACCCAAATGCCGCTATGACATCCCCTAAATAAAACTATCGGCCGAGACGCCGATGTTAGTCGCAAGGTGTATGATTCGCTGGATCTGACTGGTTCGATTTTGCGGCACTGTTCCACGATTTCAATTCTACCCGCGCTTCTGTTGATGGCGCGCGAGACTATGGCGCTTCAGGACGACCCGTTCAGCGTCGTTGAAATGCAATCGCGGCCGCCGCAGAGCGAGATTTCTACATTCCTGGAAATTCGGTCCATCACCGCGGGTCCTCTCCGGGCTGCTGACCTGAAAGGGCGAACATGTTTGTGGATGCGATCGGCAAGCGCTTGCGACGCGCCGATACGACCGAAAAACGTTCTGCGCGGCCCAATAGAAGTTCGTCAGATCGCGTCGCAGGTCGGCACGCCACCCATCAGTGGCTGCGTCGACCCGCGGCACGTTTTAGTGATATAAGCCTCGCCGCCCCGACTGATCCCGACGCTATTCCTTCAGATCGGTGGTACCCGCGTTGCGCTAGGCGACAGCGGGTCCACGAACGCCGAGTACATGGGCGATCGCATACGTCAGGTCCGGACGGTTCAGCGTATAGAAGTGAAACTCATCGACCCCGTTCGCTTGCAACAGTCGAACCTGTTCCGCAGCAACCACCATCCCGACCATCCGCCGCGTTTCCGGATCGCTTTCGGTCCCCTCAAACAGCCGGCCCATCCAACCCGGAACACTCGCACCGCACATGCCCGAAAATTTTACAGCCTGCGCGAAATTGGACACTGGCATGATCCCAGGCACGATGGGCGCCTTGATCCCCGCTGCCAGACACAAATCGAGAAACCGTAAATAGGTCGAGGTATCAAAAAAGTACTGCGTAATCGCCCGGGTGGCACCGGCATCCAACTTCCGTTTCAAGTTTTCCAGATCTGCCACGGGATTGGCCGCGGACGGGTGCACCTCTGGATAGGCTGCAACGGAAATCTCGAAATCCGCGACCTTCCGCAATCCGGCGACAAGATCAGCGGCATAGCGATATCCACCCGGGTGTGGCTCATACGCCTTTCCCGGCGGCGCATCCCCACGTAACGCCACAATATGCCGCACACCGGCATCCCAGTATCGCCGAGCGACCTCGTTCACCTGCTCCTGCGTCGCGCCAACGCAGGTCAGGTGGGCCGCTGGGATCAGCTTCGTCTCCCGCACGATCCGGGCAACCGTTGCATGGGTTCGCGCTTGGGTGGTCCCGCCTGCACCATAGGTCACCGACACGAAACGCGGCGCCAAAGGAGCGAGCCGCTCGATACAGGTCCAAAGCTGCTGTTCCAGCGCTTCCGTTCGCGGTGGAAAAAATTCGAACGACAATTGTGGCGCCGGATGGCTGGCCGATCGGATCGGTAGCGCGGTAAAGCGCGGGCCGGTCAGCCAGCGCTGCAAAGTGGCGGAAGTCGGGCTCATCACATCGTCCATCGCGGTTCATTCTCCGGTTTTGGTCAGAAACGCAAGGGAATCCCGCCGTCGATCACCGGGGATTTCCTGCCCGTTCACCTCGTGATATTCGGTACATCAACGTGGTTCACGGAAAACTCAGTATCGGGGTGTTCCAATCTGGCCCACGACCCGCCATGTGATTGTCCGCCCGAACGTGCGAGATTTTCAACCACGTCCGGACCTGGCCCGAGGAAGTTGATGCGATCTGACCTTTGTTCCCGCCTCTCGGTCTTCGGCCCCCCCCGGCTGCTGGCCATCTTGGCATTGGTCGTCATGGGGATATCCGCCTGCGCGACGAAGCCGCCGGCAGACGACCCGGATGCAATAGCCGACTACGAGCAGACCAACGACCCGTTGGAACCGACCAACCGTGTGTTCTACGCCATTAACAACGGCCTCGACACGGTAATCCTCCGCCCTGCGGCGCAGGCTTATCGCTATGTCGTGCCTGGTCCGGTGCGCCAGGGTCTGCATAACGTGCTGTCCAACATCGGGACGCCCGTGCAGCTCACCAATGATATTCTGGAGGGTAAGCCCCGTCGCGCTGGCGATACCACAATGCGCTTCCTGATCAACACCACCGCAGGTGCTCTCGGTATCTTCGACGTCGCGACGAAATGGGGCTACCCTGACCACGACGCCGATTTTGGGATGACCATGGCCGTTTACGGCGTGCCCGAAGGACCATTCCTCTTCCTTCCCGTGCTCGGCCCGACCGACCCGCGAGACGCAGCCGGTTTCGGTGCGGATATCGCGATAGATCCCTTCACGTGGGTTGGTGGGCCGCACGATACCGGCCTCACCGCGTTCAATTGGTCGCGTTACGGATTAAACGCCATAAACTCGCGGGAGCGGGTGCTTGATTCCCTCGACCAGATAAAGAAAACCGCGCTGGACCCCTATGCGACGTTCCGTAGCCTTTACCGGCAGCATCGCCATGCCCAGATCGAAGAATTGCGCAACGACAATCGCGCTACTGTTCCCGTCTGGTTTCCCCAGCCGACTGACACATCCGCGAAGTAAGCGACCCCGTTTCCGGAGCTCGGACATATATTATGATTAATCGCCGGCACTTCATGACCTTCGCCGCCGTAATGCTGTTGATGCCACTATCAGCTCGCGCACAGAGCACGGATAAGGCAGCGGCTTTCGTCAAAGCGACCGGTGACAAGCTGGTAGCCGTGGTGAATGGTCCGGGCTCCGCCAGTGCCAAGCGCTCGCAGATGACGCAAATCATCAACACCGACGTCGACGTTGACGGCATCGGCCGCTTTTGCATGGGTCGGTTCTGGCGTCAGGCAACACCGGAGCAGCAGAAGCAGTACCTGAATCTGTTCCACGAAGTGCTGGTTACCAACATCACATCCAAGCTTGGCGAATATAAGGGCGTGACCTTCACCATGGGCCGCAGCAAGCCGCAGGATGAGGAAGCAGTGGTGTCAACCACGGTTGTCCGCCCCAACAACGCTCCAACGGCGGTGGACTGGATCATCGCGAATCCGTCAAGTGCGCCTAAGATCATCGATGTTGTAGCCGAGGGGACGTCCCTCCGCCTCACGCAGCGCCAGGATTACGCATCTTACCTCAGTCACAACAACAACAACATCGACGCTCTGATCACCGCGATGAAGAATCAGATCTCCCAGGGCGCATCACAGAACGGTTAGGCAAGATCCTGTGATGTGTGCAGAGCGATCGGCGAAGGCTGTTTCAATCTGAGACTTCGACCGCGCTCTCAATCAACGGTCGGGAGACGCAAGCTTTCATACAGGATCATCGGGTAACCATGTTGCACGAACGTGTCGGCTTCGTGCATTCCGATTCCGCCCAACACGATACGGGATCCGAAATTGCTCTCCCGCGCAACGGCCACAATACGAGGCAGACCGGCTCGTTCGTGGCCAAACCGCAACGCTGCGAACGCAGCCTCGCGGGCTAATCCGTGGCCCTGCGCCTCCGGCCAAAGCGCGAAGCGCAGAGCCACGCCGCGCCCATCGGAGCGATGCGCCAATCCGGTGATACCGACAAAGCGACCAGCCTCCCGGATCGCCCAAATTCCGAAACCATACTGGCCCCAGGCAACAACATCCTGCGCCAGGTCCTCCGCGGTCTGGGCGAAGTCGCGAACTCCGCCCAGCATCACTGCGAAAACAGCCGGATCAGCCTTGAACGCCCGTAACTCAACGAGATCCCCGCCGCCGACCGGGGTCAAGGTCAGCCGAGCCGTGCGCAACACCCAGGCTGGATTCATGGCCACGAACCGGCATGGAAAGCGTCAGTGCTGAGACCCATTCGAAGCGATGGATGTAAGTTGGAGCCAGAGCGTGGTCCGGTGGGTCGGTTCAGCCACCCCCCGGGAGGAGGCGCCGGCATCGAACCACTAGGATCGATAACCAGGATCGATCGAGTCGAGTTGTCGAAGATACGCTGGCCACTCGGCCGATGCCCGGCCCCGATCGTGCTTTTCGTACTGAGCGGCGACCCGTTCACATACATCCGCAGGGATTTCCAGTAATTCGGCGCCGCTGGCTTCCATCTGCAGCTGGATCCGCGACGCCCGCACGAATTCCTTCATCAGGGAGAACGCTTCCCGAGCGGTTTCTCCTACGGTGGTAATCCCGTGATGGCGCATGATTAGCGCCCGGTTTTTGCCCAGTGCGGCGATAATTCGCTCACGCTCATCGAAACTGTCCGTCAGACCTTCATAATCGTGATAGCCAATCCGGTTGTAGAAACGCATGGCATTCTGGCTCAGCGGCCGCAGCCCATGCTTCAAGCCGGAGATTGCAACGCCCTCCTCGGGATGCACATGGACGGAGCAATGGACGTCCGGTCGACCACGCAGCACTCCGCTGTGCAGCGTGAAGCCTGGCCGGTTGACACCGGCCCGCTCGTCCAGGTCGTCATCCATGCTGACCTCGACCAGGTTCGACGCGGTCACCTCGGTGTATAACAGCTCATGGCGCTTGATCAGGAAGTGCCGCGGGTTGGATGGACAACGCATGGCAGCATGGTTGAAGATCACGTCTCCCCAACCATGGTGGGCCAGCAGGCGGTAAACGGCGGCCAAGTCCACTCTGGCCTGAAGGTCGGTAGCGGATTGAAGCCGGGGTTCAATGTCCATCGCCTGCCTCCCAATGCGTCGTCATACCAGCTGGCGTCTCCGCTGGCGGTAGGCGCGCGGGATGACCAAACGGCCGCGTGCCGCGGTGAAGCAATACCGCCGAGCCGATGGCGGAGCAATCTCATGAGCCGTCGAGCATGAGCATCCTGACAACTTTCCGCCACAGCACGCGTCCGCAAAGGCGCGATTACCGGCGCTGTGGCCAATGCCAGCGCCAACCATTACAATTTCAGGAAACCAAGGCGAGATCGCCGGCAACGGTGCTCGCATCACCCAGGGGACGATGCCATGCCGATCAAGAAGGGCTATAAACAACTACTCGCGGAAGCCAACGCCGAGATTGAAACCCTCCCGGTACAAACCGCCATCGACCTCTTTGGCAAGCCTGACGTGGTGTTCGTCGATCTTCGCGACCCGCGGGAAATGGAGCGCGAGGGCAAGATGCCTGGCGCTTTTGCCTGCACCCGGGGGATGCTGGAATTCTGGATCGATCCGGAAAGCCCGTACGGGAAGCCGATTTTCACCGAACCAAAACGTTTTGTCTTTTTCTGCGCCGGCGGCTGGCGTTCGGCATTGGCCGCGAAAACCGCGCAGGACATGGGCCTGGAGAACGTGGCCCACATCGAAGGCGGATTCGGCGCCTGGAAAAAAGCGGGCGGCCCGACTGAAACACCCAAATCCGAGGCGTCCAAGCCGGCCGGGTAAAGGGTCAGGTGCGGGAGCTGGGCGACAACAACTCCGCCGGCAGCCAAACGCGCTGTACGCGCCATGCGCCGTGCTTCAAATCCATCTCCAGCTTCACTGGCTCGGTCTGACCCGGTGCCTGGAGGCTGATGGCGAACGTCGTCAGACTGTCGAAAAACGCCCAGTTCACATGCACATCTGCACCGCGCGGGGCCGGCTGACTAGCCGGCAGGGTGGTCGTCGCAGCGAGCAACGCCTGTGGTGTCACCGCTTGATCAATCGCACTCGACGCGATCCCGCGCATGAACGATGCGCCGAAAGCTGGTAGATCCTGGCTGGTCTTCGGACCTGAATCTTCGGCGGCGAGGTCGCAGACGTCTTCCTTGATTCCTTCCCGCACAGCCGGCCAATCGACCAGCGTCTCCAAAGTGGCAGCATCGGCGCTCTTGATCGCCGAACCCAGGCGATAGAGCGTCACGTAAGGATACGCGATATAGGTCACCCCAACACTCAGAACTGCAGCAAGAAGTGGCCATTTGGCGCGCATCCAGGGGCTCCATTGTTGTAAGTTCGTCACAGTATCCGACTGATAGGCTAACGCAGGCGATGGCGGGTATTTCCGTCAAGCCTGCGGCACAATAGGCACAACTGGTTGATAAGAAGTTAACGCCGCGCGGACCGGAGGATGCGGTCGTATAGAAGGCAATCGGTAACACCCTCAGTGCCAAACAACAGCACGCGGCTGTGTGTGGTTAGTCGCAGGAGACCTCTAGCAGCCAGATCGTCAAGGACCAACAACAATCCGGCCAGTCCCGCGACGCCGGACTCCCCAATCGCAATCCCCGCATCCGCCAGCTGGCGCAGACTTGCCGCCGCGGCCTCGTCCGGGATCGCCATGAATGCAAATGCCGCGCGTTCCAGTTCCTGCCAGGCCAACAGGCTGGGTTCGCCGCACGCCAATCCCGCCATCATCGTTTCGAGATCGCCAGTAACCGCGGTCACGCCACCGGCCTTCGCGCTTGCCAACAGACACGCCGCCTGCCGGGGTTCCACGACAACCAGCAGCGGCGCAGGTACGAACCGCGCCCGCATTTGCACGGAGACCGCCGCCGCGGCCCCGCCGACCCCCGCCTGCACGAACACATGTGTGGGTGGCGGGCCGGACCACTGATCCGCCGCCTCATCGGCCATAAGCCTATAGCCCTGCATTACGTCTCGCGGCACGTCCGTGTATCCGGGATAGGACGTGTCGGATACGACGAACCAGCCATTTTCCTTAGCCTGGCGATCCGCCTCTCGCACCGCGTCATCATAATTGCCGGCAACCCGGATGACCTCCGCACCAAACGCCCCGATGGCATCCACCCGCCCCTGGCTGACGGTCTCATGCACGAAGATCACGCAGCGGCAATGAAACCGCCGAGCGCCCCAGGCGACGGAACGACCGTGGTTGCCGTCAGTCGCGCAGGTGACAGTGATCGCTCCGGTATGCTTTGCATGGCGCCCATCCGCGAGTTCATCCGAACCAGCCGACAACGCCACGCCAGCATGTGCTAAGGCCATGGTCAACAAATTCGCGACCGCGTAGGCGCCGCCGAGTGCCTTGAAGCTGCCAAGGCCAAACCGGGCGCCTTCGTCCTTGATCCGTACCTCAGCCAGGTCAGCTATGCCGGACAGAATCGCGCAGCGGTGTTGGCGCGTACCCGGGCCAGCCGGTAATCGCTGCCTTGGCACGACGGAATCCAGCGGCCGGGAGGATCGTGACCCCGGGAACGCCATGTCGGGGATTGAGCAGTAATTCGAATGTATCTGAGCTGATCATACAGGAACGGTGGACCGCCCGTCCGGTCGGTGCAATCTATCCTGATCGATGGAGGATCAGTTCATGAAAATCTCAATCCTTGGTGGCGGCGGTTTCCTCGGCCGCAAAATCGCGGCAAAACTGGCGAAGGACGGCACGCTGGGCAGCAAACGGGTCACCGCGTTGACATTGTTCGACATGGTCCCGCCGCCAAAGCCGGACGCCCCGTTCCCGGTCACCTCCGTCGGCGGCGACGTCGTCAACCTGCCCGACAGCGCGATCCCCGGCGGGACGGACGTCATCTTCCATCTCGCCGCCGTGGTCAGCGCCCAAGCGGAGGCCGACTACGAGCTTGGTCGCCGCGTCAACATTCGCGGCACCGACGCCGTAGTGGATCGCTGCCGAGCCCTGGGATCGCGGCCGCGCGTCGTGTTCACCAGTTCGGTTGCCAGCTTCAGCGCCAACCAGAACAGCACCTTGCCCGATAACACCCGCCAAATCCCCGGCAATAGCTATGGTGCGCAAAAAGCAGCCGCCGAACTGATCCTGGCGGACGCATCCCGCCGCGGCTTTCTCGACGCGATCTCGTTGCGGCTGCCCACAGTCATCGTTCGCCCCGGCCGCCCCAACAAGGCTGCCAGCTCTTTCTTCTCCGGCATCGTGCGTGAACCCCTTCTGGGTCTGGACAGCGAACTCCCTGTCGCTGACGACTTCGCAGTCTGGGTCTGCAGCCCACGGCGAGCGGTTGACTGGCTGCTGCACGCCGCCACGATGGATACCAGCACAATGGGGCTGGACCGCAGCATCGACCCGCCCGGCATCAGCACAACCGTTGCCCACCTGTTGCAAGCGCTGGAGGAAGTCGCGCCCGGCGCATCATCGCATGTCAAGCGTGTGCCTGACGAGGCCATCGCCGCCATCGTCTCGACCTGGCCGCCGGCGTTCGAAGCGTTGCACGCAAGGACACTCGGCTTTTCGACACACGAACCCGTGCTGGACGTGATCCGCGCGTTTATCGAGGACGACCTCGCGGCGACAAAAGCGGATCGCGCGGCAAACGCATAGCAGCAATCATTTTGCGACCGCTTCATTGATCAGGGTTCTCCGTACTTCGACGAATTCACCAGATCAGGCGTCTCCGAGGCGTGATTGTTGGACCTAGGCACCACGGCGACCTTCCCAAACCATACCGGTTTGGATCGCCCAATCGATATTTTTACCACAGTGATGCCCTAATCAGAGGATGAAATGTTGCGTGGGGCCAGGTCCGGTTCCAAAACACCATCTCCCCTTTTTCTCGGCTGGACGTTGCGAATGCCGACACTGCACGGCGACTCTGCCCTGGCGGGCCCGGAAGGCGCCCGCGTCGCCGGGAAGCCTGCGTCAGGCGCGCAAGACCAAACGGCAACGAAACGTGCTCAGGTTCGGCGTCCCCGCCGACCAATCGGATCGGCTGTCATGCATGCGCCGCAAGTACTGCGTGCGCTGGTCCGCGCCGACGAAATTTGGCTGGTGGTCCTCGCCGCGTTCCTTGGCTGCGCCACCGGCATGATGGTCTGGCTGATGACCGCCACCACGCAACTCGTCCACGAAGTGCTGTTTGGGATCATGTCCACTCAGCGGCTTAGCGCCATGGCGTCGCTCAATCCGCTCCGGACCGTGATCGTTCCCACGATTGGTGGCCTCATCCTCGGGCTCGTTACGCTGGTCATCGCACGCTATCGGCCCCGCCGCACCGTCGATCCGATTGAGGCCAATGCCCTGTTTGGCGGCCGCATGTCGATGAACGGCAGTCTGATCGTTGTCCTGCAGACCATCATGTCGAATGGGGTCGGTGCATCCGTCGGGCTGGAGGCTGGATATACCCAGATCGGCTCGGCAATTGCCTCGCGTTGGGGTCATGCGTTCCGGGTGCGACGGAACGATCTCCGCCTGCTGGTGGGTTGCGGTGCGGCCGCGGCCATCGCCGGCGCGTTCAACGCCCCTTTGACCGGCGCGTTCTATGCGTTTGAACTGGTTATCGGTACCTATACTCTGGCGGCCTTTGCTCCGGTCGCCGTCGCGGCGCTGGTGTCCCAGGCTGTGGTGCATGCGCTCGGTGGATCAATCTTCGACCTGACCCCGCAGGTTCCAAGCCATATCGATCCGCTGGACTACATCCCTATTCTCGCCCTTGGCATGCTTTGCGCCCTGCTCGGCATCTCCATCATGCGCGGCGTCACGATTACCGAGGACCTGTTCCGCAAGAGCCGTGTTCCGGTCTGGCTGCGCCCGGCGATCGGTGGATTGGCAATCGGAACGTTGGCGCTCGTGACACCGGCGGTGCTGTCCTCCGGGCACGGCGCTCTCGGTCTGACGTTCGAAGTGCACGATCCTTTACGATGGGTCGTCCTTCTGGTGGTGCTGAAGGCGACCGCCTCGGCCATTTCCATCGGCTCCGGCTTTCGTGGTGGCCTGTTCTTCGCCTCATTGTTTCTCGGCGCGCTACTGGGCAAAGCCTTTGCCAGCGCTTTGGCCTTGGTCAGCACCGCGCACGCGATACCGCAGGAAGTCTGTGCCCTGGTGGGCATGAGCGGCCTTGCGGTGGCAATCATCGGCGGCCCGTTGACCATGGGTTTCCTCGCGTTGGAGGCGACGGGAAGCCTGCCGATGACGGTCGCGGTGCTCGCTGCTTGCGTGGTGTCATCGCTGACGGTGCGACGGACGTTCGGTTATTCCTTCGCCACATGGCGCTTCCACCTGCGTGGCGAGGCTATCCGCAGCGCGGTCGATATCGGCTGGATGCGCAATCTGACAGTCGGGCGAATGATGCGGCGGGAAATGCGCACCGTTCGCGCCGACACGCCCCTGACCGCTTTCAAGCGCGATTTTCCCTTGGGGGCCACGCAGCGCGTCATCGCACTGGACGAAGAAGATCGTTACGCCGGCATCGTCCTGCTGCCGGAAGCCCACGCCGACGCCGATGACGATCATAAAGTGAGCGACATCGTCCACTACGCGGACACGGTCCTGTTGCCGCAGATGACGATCAAGGAAGCGGTGGCGATGTTCGAGAACGCCGAAAGTGACGCCCTGGTCGTGGTCGACAGCGCGCAGGAGCGCCACGTCATCGGCCTGCTGACCGAGCAATACGCGCTGCGTCGGTACAGCGATGAACTCGACCGCCGGCGCCGGGAGTTGTCGGGAGAATAAAGCGCGGGTGGATTGCGAGTGCCGATCGGAAGATTGACCGCACATTCATCCCAACCGACACTGCTTCGATTGGTATCGGTTGCGGAGCAAGATGATGGAGTTCGGCGTCTACCATGAGTTCCCGTCGCTGGACCAGCGTCCGGATTCTGATGCATTCGACGAAGCTTTCGCCATGGTCGATGCAGCAGAGGAATGGGGTCTGGATGTGATGTGGCTGGCGGAGCTGCATTTCGATCCCGCTCGCTCCGTCCTGTCAGCTCCATTGTGTGTCGCCAGTGCCATCGCAGCCCGCACCCGCCAAATCAAAATCGGCATCGCGGTACAGGTCTTGCCGCTGGGCAATCCCCTGCGCATCGCCGAAGAAGCCGCGACCGTGGACCAAATCAGCCGTGGCCGGCTCATCTTTGGCGTAGGCCGCAGCGGCGTCGCTCGGACCTACGAAGCCTACAACATTCCCTATGCAGAAAGCCGTGACCGTTTCACCGAGACGCTGGCGATTATCCAGCAGGCCTGGATGCATCCGGTTGTTTCCTACGACGGGACCTTTCACAGCTTCAAGAACGTCCCGGTCACACCGCGTCCGTTCCAGCCGCTGGGGCCACCGATCCGGATCGCCGCCACCAGCCCCGACACCTTCATCACCATCGGCAAGCAAGGCAAACCGATCTTCATGGGCGTGAAGTTTGAGGATGCCAGAGAACTGATCCCGAGTATCGAGGCCTATCGGAAAGCGTGGCGGGACGCCGGCCATCCCGGGAACGGATCGGTGTATATGCGCGCGCCAGGATATGTCGCAGCCACGGAAGCGGCCGCTCGGGCCGAGGCTGAGGTCAGCCTCATTCATTATTATCGCGCCCAGGCTGCGCTGCTGACGGACACACTCGGACGGGCAGGCGTGGATGGCAGGGACAAACGCGCGAAGGCCGCGGAACGGCTTAACACGATTACGTACGACGAGGCGCTGCGTGGGAGCGTACTGATCGGCTCGCCCGATCGGGTCGCGGATCAGGTCCGCAGGTTGCAGGCGGACCTTGGCCTCGATGGAATCATGCTGGAGACCAACTGCGGCGGCCTTATCCCACACGATCAGGAAAAAGAGGCGCTGCGACTGCTGTGCCGCGAGGTCATGCCGCGGTTCCGTTAGTGAAATAGCGTATCTACAGAACGTATCGGCTGCGGAAAACCATTGCCGGCGTCAGCGCGCCATGCCACGCTATCAGAAGTGCGGGACGGGTGCCGCTGGACGCCAAGATCCCGTTGCAGGAGGAAATCCGGAAGGCAGGCCTGTTTCTTGACCGGCCTCGCGTGGGATCCAGCACCAGGCGGCGGCCCTCGAACAGGGAGCCTCGCACATGCTCGACAAGCCAATCGTCAATACATTCACCCACGTCAAGCCAGGCGACACACCATGGATCGCTGAAGGGCTGCGCTCATTTTTCGAATACCGTGATCTGGGTATCGCAGACGCCACCGGTGGCCGTGTCATCGCCCAGTTGGTCCGGGCGAAAGAGGCGCCTGAAAAAGGCACGGGCTGGCATCAACATGTCGCCGATTTTCATATCGTCATCATGCTGAAGGGCTGGGCCAAGTTCATGTATGAGGACAAGGAACATCTGGTGGCTGCGGGTGACTGCGTGCACCAACGTCCCGGCATTACGCATTACCTTTTCGATTACTCACCGGACATGGAATATCTGGAAGTCGTCGGCCCCGCGGATTTCAAGACGTTCGATGTAACGAGCCCGGTTCCGGTTCCTGAACCGCACCCCTGGTAGCACGGGTCCGCGGGTTCAGGTCCGGCCGTCCGTCGGGATTGATTGGCTGCCTGGACCGTTTTGTCTGTCGTGACCGGGCCAAGCCCGGTCAACGATGCTTTCTGTCGCCCATCCGGCCGATCAGAATTCGATGTCCAGTTCATCGATCTGTTCGGGTTCCTTCTGAGCCGCGGCGAACCATTCCTTCATATCCGGCCACGCCATGATCTGCTGGCAATAGCGTTCGCACGCACCGTGCATCTGCACGTCGTAGCTACGAAACCGCGTCACTACAGGTGCATACATCGCATCGGCGATGGTTGGCTTGGCGCCGAACAGCCATGGCCCCTTCCACGTCAGTCAGGCATTCCCGCCAGATCTCGGTGATCCGGTCGATATCCGCCTGCACCGCCGACCATACCGCGAAGCCCGGCCGGAACAGTCGCAGGTTCATTGGCAGGGCCTCGCGCAGCGCCGAGAAACCGGAATGCATCTCGCCGGAGATCGATCGGCAACGCGCCCGCGCCGCCCGTTCGCTCGGCAGCATTTCGGCTTTTGGAAACGTTTCGTTGAGATATTCGGCTATCGCAATCGTATCCCAAATCACCACATCATCGTGCATGAGTGCCGGAACCCGGATTGACGACGACTGCATAAGCAGTTCTTTGCGGTTCGCTGGATCATCCGGATCGACCATTTTTTCCTCAAAACGGCAGCCCGGCAAGGCGTGTTAACAGATATCCCCTCAGTGACCAGGAGGAATAATTCTTGCTGCTTATGAGAAGCGTGGCCCCTGCCATGGTGACAACTCCCGAACGTGCTGGCATGTTGCGCCGCAATATAGCAACATGTTCGCTATCATGGCGAGCGTTTGTGATAGACTGATAACGAATCTAGTGATAGGGGCTGCGTGACTCAGCAGGCGATGATTTACAAAATATACCAGGCGCAGGCCGACTTGATGTACCCCGCTCGTCAATTGGCCCGCTTCGGCGCCGGCATGGCGCGGGCATCATGGACATGGGCGAGTTAACGCCACAGCCGCTCCGGCAGTTCGGCGCGGCGTGTACCATGATGGCTGAAAGCGGGTTAACCCATCACAGGCCGGATTACGGCTTCAGATCCACGACGAATGGGTAACGATGTCGTCGGCGTGACCGAAGAATCCCGTTTCGAAACGCCGTTCGGTACGCTGCTGCGGTTCCGCAAAGACAGCAACGTCGTGCAGCCGCGGGTGCTGGTCGTGGCGCCCATGTCGGGCCATTTCGCCACTCTGCTGCGCGGCACCGTGTCCGTCCTGCTGCCGGACCACGATGTCTATATCACCGACTGGAAGAACGCGCGGGACGTCCCCCTGTCGGAAGGCACTTTCGGCTTCGATGAATACGTCGACCATCTGATCCGCTTCATGGAGGTGATGGGCGAAGGGTCACCATATGATCGCCGTGTGCCAACCGGCGGTCGCGGCACTGGCCGCCACAGCGGTCATGGCGGAAGCTGGCAACCGTGCACAGCCGCGCAGCCTGACCCTGATGGCTGGTCCGATCGATACGCGTCAAAATCCCACCAAGGTCAACGAACTCGCCAAGTCACACACGATCGAGTGGTTTGAGAAGAACCTCATCGACACCGTTCCCTGGCGCTATAAAGGGGCCTTTCGGCGCGTCTATCCCGGCTTCCTGCAGTTGACCGCGTTCATGACAATGAACCTCGACCGCCACATCAACGCGCACATCAGCCAGTTCCGGGCCTTGGCCTGCGGCGATGTGGTCGCGGCCGAGGCGCACAAGAAGTTCTACGACGAATATGGCGCAGTCATGGATCTGCCGGCTGAATTCTATCTGGAGACGGTGAAGCGTATTTTTCAGGATCACGACCTGCCGTTGGGAAAGCTGACATGGCACGGCCAGCCCATCCGGCCAGAGGCCATCCGGCGCACGTCGTTATTGACCGTCGAAGGTGAGCGCGACGATATTTGTGCCATCGGCCAGACGATGGCGGCGCTTGATCTCTGCACCGGGCTGCGCATCAGCCAAAAGCGGCACCATCTGCAGACCGGCGTCGGCCACTACGGTGTGTTCAGCGGATCAAGATGGGCACGGGAGGTTTATCCGAGGGTCCGCGCCATGATCGAGGTTACGAACCAGTAGATTATCGGTTGATGCCGTTCGTTCAAAACCAGCTCGCCCAAGTGGCCCGCACAACCAGCCTCACTCCTGTTTTCGGGCCAACTCCGGCAGGCCACGCTTCCTAACAACAACACCCAGCGCTACATCCCGCCAATGTCCCTTCTGGTCATCTCCGGTGCCGTCATCCGCATGGGCGGCCGCACGCTCTTGAACGGTGCCGACCTCACGATCGATCCCGGCCGGCGCATCGGCCTGGTCGGCCGCAACGGTGCCGGCAAATCCACATTGCTGCGCGCCATCGCCGGCGAAATCACCATCGACGGCGGCGACATTCGGCTTTCATCGCGCGCCCGCATGGCCACGGTACGTCAGGAAGCCCCCGAGGGACCGATGTCACTGCTCGACACCGTGCTGCAAGGCGATCCGGAGCGCCTGTCCCTGCTTGCCGAATCCGAGAGCGCCGACCCGCACCGTTTGGCCGAGGTGCACGACCGGCTGGTCACCATCGGCGCTGACTCAGCCCCAGCCCGCGCCGCTACCATTCTGGCGGGCCTCGGCTTCGATGAGGCCGCTCAGGCGCGCCCGGTCGCTGAGTTCTCGGGCGGATGGCGCATGCGTGTTGCCCTGGCAACGGCATTGTTCGCCAACCCGGATCTCCTGCTGCTGGACGAACCCACCAACCACCTCGACCTTGAGGCGACGATGTGGCTGGAAACCTGGCTCGCTCGCTTTCCCGGGGCAGCCCTTGTGGTGTCCCATGACCGAGGTTTGCTCGACCGCGCGGTCGAAGCAATCGCGCATCTGGACAAGGGGAAAATCTCGTTGACACCGGGAGGCTTCGACGAATTCGTTCGCATTCGTACGGAACGCGCGATGCAACAGAACCGCGCCGCCGAGCGCGTTGCGGCGGAGCGTGCCCACATCCAGTCCTTCATCGACCGCTTTCGCTACAAGGCCTCGAAGGCGCGTCAGGCTCAGGCGCGGATCAAGGCGCTTGAACGACTGCCGCAGATCGAGTCCGTGATAGAGGACACGCCGACCCGTTTCAACTTCCCTGAACCGCCACGAATTGCTCCACCCATCCTCGCGCTGGAACGTGTCGATATCGGCTATGGCACAACGAAGATCCTCCGCAATGTCTCCCTGACGATCGACATGGACGATCGGATCGCCCTGCTCGGTGCCAACGGCAACGGCAAATCCACCCTGGCAAAATTACTGGCGGATCGCCTGGCGCCGCTGTCGGGAGAAATGCGTCGCGGCCCCAAACTGAAGGTCGGCTACTTCGCTCAGCACCAGACCGATGAACTTGTGGTCGAGGAAAATCCGGTCGATCACATGGCCCGTGCTCTGCCAAACGCACCACCGGCGAAAGTTCGCGCCCAACTCGCCCGGTTCGGCCTGGACGCCGACCGCGCGGAAACCCCGATTGCCAACCTGTCCGGTGGAGAAAAGGCGAGGCTGTTGCTGGCCCTGGCGACGCGGGATGCTCCGCAGCTTTTGATCCTTGACGAACCGACAAACCATCTGGATATCAATGCCCGCGATGCTTTGGTAAAAGCGCTGTCCGATTTTCAGGGCGCGGTGCTGCTGATCACCCACGACCCGCATCTTGTCGAGCTGGTGGCTGACCGGCTCTGGCTAGTCGGTGACGGGACCGTTCGCCCATTTGATGGCGACCTCGATGACTACCGCGCACTGCTGGTCGAACGCGCCCGTCCGGCCACGCGTACCAACGTCGTCACCCGCAAAGACGACCGCCGCGAACGCGCAGAAGCTCGGGCAGCGCTCGCGCCAATCCGGAAAAAGGCCCAGGACGCCGAGAAGCGGCTTGTCACCCTCGCCGCTGAACGCAAGCGGATCGAGGCGAAGCTGGCCGACCCGGCGATCTACGCCCCTGGCCGCACAGCCGAGGTTACCGCCGCGAATACTCGGCTTGCTGCAATTGCTAAAGAGTCCGCCGCTACAGAGGAAATCTGGCTGTTGGCCGAGGAAGAACTGGAGGCTGCGTCGTAACGTGTTTTGGACATCGCGAGCGGAATAATTGTCCCAGCCAGTTCTTCAGCATGCGCCTGATGCCACTTGCTCTGGGAAATTTGCCCGGGGTTCAGGAATCACGGCACGACGTCAAGCGCTGTTGCGGGTCTTGCGGCGCACCTGTCGTCATCTTCGAGATGTGTCGTCACCGTCTGAACCATTGGATACCCCGCACCCCGGGCGGCGCTCTGGCGAGGAGCCGGGCCTATGTCAGGCCGGTAATTAACATTCGTTAACCACTTTCGGTGACACGTTTCGTACTGTGGGAGCACGAATTTATACATTCTACTACAGAAATTCTTTAAAACGAACCGTATGGAAGTTGATTAGAAGCAACGCCGCCCCAGGCCATGCCAGCAGAAATCCGCTCAGGATAGGAGCGTTTGATCCTGCCTGACCATCGCAAGCCCATATAATTCGGTCATAAGAGCGCCGCTGGAATATTCAGAGCACGTCAATTGTGCAACTGAACGGCGCCCTGATGCCGGCCCCAGCCCGCATGGTCGGACTGGACCTGCCGCATCGTGCAATGATTGCATCTTGCAAGGACGGTGATGACGATTTACGCCCTCATATAAGGGCTCCGCTCCAAAGTCTTTCCGTCAGCCAACCGACACGGAGATGAAGCGCAAAAGTTCGTGATGTGACATCGGCTTTTCGAGGACGGTCATCACCCCGAGGTTTGCGGCTTGGCGTTCAACCTCAACATCATGAACGCCGGTGATCAACAGGGCCGGGATGTTGATGCCCCGTTCCACCAGTTTGGCGATCATCTGCAGGCCTGTCATGCTGGGCATATTTTGGTCCACGACCAGACAGGCTAGGCGGTCGAACTTGGCTTCGGCGAGGAAATCCATGCCGGATTGGTATGTCTCCACCTCATAGCCCATTGTTTCCAATAGACCCCCAAGGACATCGCCTACATCATTGTCATCATCGATAACTGCGATGATGCCTGCATTGTCCTTATCCATAAACTTCATCCCCCTTAAAGCGATCGACGCCGATGCAGCGGCGACCCAACCTGGCGTCGATGCTAGCCGTCTCGGTTGAGCTGAATAAGGTTTAAAGCAGCGTATCACTTGCTATTGTTAGTATCAGCCTATAAATGATCAACTTAGATAATGCGAATCCGGCGGATTAACGAGAAATTAACATATTTCCCGTAAGCCCCATAATCATAAACGATGCAACCGGTTGAAAATTATGTCGTTTGGCATAAACTCCAAGAAAGAAACTGTCTGAGACGCGATAACGCCCACAGACCTTACGCCCGATGGGACATGATTCGGTCATGTTCCTCGCGTTGGCCTGACGGTGCCACAGCGCTCCCTATCTCCAGGTGATTAAAATTGTCTGAAAATCTGAAACTGCGCCTTGATCCCACGTCCGGCGAAACACAACCAGATAGGCTGACCCGCCCATCCGACCCGGTGTCCACTGACGATCTGGCTCCGATCGACGAAGCCGAATCCCAGATGCGACGAGCCCTCGGCTTACTCGGCGAAACACCGCGCCATCGTTCGGATTCAGAACGGATGGACCAATCGTCGCGTTTGGGTGACCGCTTCAATGGTGGGTTGCATCGGCGACGTTTTGTCCAGGACGGCGACATTCCGGTAACCGTTCTGCGCCGGGATCAAGGCCACGAAGCGCCCATCCATCGCGGTGTCACCCCCACAGTTGCACCCACCAGCAGTCGCCTGCAACGCACCGAGGCTGCCTTGGCAGCCGAAACGGCCGCTCGTGAGAAGGCCGAACGATCGCTGGCTGAAACGCAAAGCGTGGTGCGCGACCTGCAAACAAAGATTGGTCACGCTGAACTCGCGAAGAACGAGGCGGTCGAAACCCTGCGCCGCGAACGAGAGGCCATGGTTCAGTTGCGTACTGAATGTGAAGCCTGGGAAGCACGTCTTCATGACGCGCTTGAACAGGTCCGAGTAGCCGAACAAAATGCTCACGCGTGTCAAGAACAGCTCAGCAACGAACGGCAGGCCCGTAGAACGGCCGAGAAGGCCTTGTACGCAGCCGAAGCCGCTCGAGATGCTGCGCAGGAGGTCGTGCGAACTCTTTCGCAGGAGCCCCCGGCCACATCCGAGCCAATGCGCCGCCGGACGGAGTCGGCACGTCGTCAGCCAGTACCTGGTCGAGCCCGAAGTGGTGGTTGCCAGCAACACGCGGCGTGGCCGCACCAGTCAGATCGCGGCACCGGAGCCCGAGCCGGTGAAGTGGTGGCTGAACACAAAGCCTGTCGGCAAGAAGCGCTAGGATCCGTCAGGCTTTCTTCTGCCAACCGGTTTCGGTCTGTTGCCAGTATGCCAGCTTGTGTCCGGCGTCCTTGGCGGCCTTCCACCGCGCCCGAGCGGCAGTGGTCGCTGCGGAATCATTGCCATCGAACAGGTCGAAGACGCGGGCATAATCTTCGATCTGATCTGCCACCGCACCATCGACCAGAAATAAAAAGCGGGCACCATTCAAGGGCTTGGCCTCGCCGCTCAACCAGATTGGTTGCAGATCCGGGTCCCCATCCGAAGCCGTCCCGTGCGGTAACCAGGTCGGATCCGTCCACAGCGCGGCGCTCAGTGCATCGAGGCTCGCCGTGCCTGCGCCGCCCACCACAAGCGCTCGCTGCCCCGTCGCCAATGTCCTGGCCAGCAACTGCGGCAGCGCGTGGACCAGTGTCGAACGGGTAAGGTGATAAAACCCGATTTCCGTCATTAGCCCTCGTAATGATCCGCGACCAGGCGATCAAGCAGTCGCACCCCGAACGCAGTCGCTCCCTTCGGTGTAACGGCGGTGTCCTTCGTGCTCCAGGCCATGCCGGCAATATCCAGATGCGCCCAAGGCTTGCCGTTGACGAAACGCTGAATGAACTGCGCGGCAGTGATCGAACCGCCGGGCCGCCCACCGACGTTCTTCATGTCAGCGATGTCGGAGCGGATCTGTTTGTCGTACGCCTCGTCCAATGGCATCCGCCACACGCGCTCGCCGGTCGCCTGGCCCGCGGCCGTCAGTTTCTGCGACAGCGCGTCATCGTTACTAAACAGACCGGCATATTCGTGCCCAAGCCCAACAATGATGGCGCCAGTCAAAGTTGCCAGATCTACCATGAACTTGGGGTCATATTTCTGCTGGGCGTACCAGATGACGTCCGCGAGGACCAGGCGCCCTTCGGCGTCGGTATTGATCACCTCGATGGTCTGGCCGGAATAGCTCGTCACGACATCACCGGGCCGCTGAGCCGAACCGGACGGCATGTTTTCCACTAGCCCGACAAGGCCGATCGCGTCGACCTTCGCCTTGCGTCCAGCCAAGGCGGCCATCAAACCGATGACCGTGCCGGCGCCGGCCATGTCCCATTTCATGTCCTCCATGCCGCCGGCCGACTTAATGCTGATGCCGCCGGTATCGAAGGTTACGCCCTTGCCGATGAACACGACCGGCTTTTCCTTCGACTTGCGTCCATTGCTGCTGGCGCCGTTCCAGTGCATCACCACCATTCGCGGCTCTTTGATGCTCCCCTGGGAAACCCCAAGCAGGGCACCAAAACCCAGTTTGCCCATCTCCTTCGGCCCCAGAATTTCCACCTTCAGCCCAAGTTCCGACAGTTTCCGGCAGCGCTCGGCCATGTCCGGCGGGTCCAGGACGTTGGGTGGTTCGCTGACCAGGTCCCGCGTCAGGAACACACCCTTGGCGGTCGCATCCAAAGGCTCCCATGCGGCCTTTGCTTTCGGCAGCTCCGCCGTCAGAATCGTAATTTTGGACAGCTTCGGCTTGTCCTCGGTCTTTTCCTTGGTCCGGTAGCGGTCGAAGCGGTAGCTGCGGAGCACCGCGCCCAACGCGACCTCGGCCGCCTGTTGCGGCCCCAGCGCGCCGAGGCTGAGGGTCACTGCCGATTCCTGAGCAAGATTCGCGGTGATCGCACCGCCGGCTTCCTCCAGGATCTTCGGAGTCAAATCGGCCGGTTTGCCGATCCCGACCGCCAAAACGCGGGTCAGGTTCGCGCCGGGTGCGAGGATCATGCAGGTCTTGCCCTTGGCGCCGCTGAACTCCGCAACCCCGAACGCCCTCTCGATGGCGCCGCCGCAAGCCTCATCAAGCTGTGACCATAAGCCGGAGGGCTTCTCACCCTCGTGGACCAACAGCACGAGCGCGCCGGATTTCGGTAAAGCCGGCTTGGCGAATGCGATATCGAGCATGTTCGTGATGTCTCCAGTCGATCGAGAGGACAGCCTAGACCGCATTCCCAGCCTTTGCCATGTCGCTACCTTTGCCGTGTCGTGGCGGAATCGGTATTGGCTGCCTGCATGACTGAGATTCTGTGTGCGGACAAGGCTGGCGTGGCGCGCGCAGCAGCACTGCTGCGCGACGGCGCGCTGGTCGCGTTTGGTACCGAAACAGTATACGGATTGGGCGGCGACGCGACCAATGCCCAGGCGGTGGCAGCGATTTTTCGTGCCAAGGGTCGCCCGCGATTTAATCCGCTGATCTGTCATTATCCTTCTGCTGCAAATGCGTTCCGCCACGTCATCGCGGACGAGCGGGTTCGGCATGTGGCGGCGACGTTCTGGCCGGGCCCGCTGACGCTGGTGCTGCCGCGCCGGCCGGACTGCCCGGTCGCGCGGTTGACGAGCGCAGGTCTCAATACCCTCGCGGTGCGGGTGCCAAGCCATCCCGTTGCGGCGGAACTGCTGTTGGCCACCGACCGGCCGATCGCGGCGCCGTCCGCCAATCGTTCGGGGCATGTCAGCCCGACCTCAGCAGCTCATGTGATGGACGGCCTGCGGGGGCGCATTGCCGCGATCCTCGACAGCGGGCCCTGTGAGATCGGCGTGGAATCGACCGTGCTTGATCTGAGCGCGTCGGTCCCGGTCATGTTGCGGCCAGGGGGTGTCACCTTGGAGGACTTACAGGCGTGCCTCGGACCGGTCGATTACGGCATCTCGCCCGGGACTGCCCACGCGGCGGAGGGTCTCAGGTCACCTGGAATGTTGGCTTCGCATTACGCGCCGAACCTGCCGGTCAGATTGAACGCGGTGACGCTCGCAGACGATGAAGCCCTGCTGGCGTTCGGTTTACCGCTGTCTGGTGGACGATGTCAGTTTCAACTCAGTCCAACGGGCGATACCACTGAGGCCGCGGCCCGGCTGTTCGAGGGGCTGCACTGGCTCGATAGCGAAGGTGGCAGGCTTGGGGCCCGGGCAATTGCTGTCATGCCCATTCCGGATCGCGGATTGGGCCTCGCGATCAATGATCGGTTGCGAAGGGCGGCAGCCCCACGTATGGCCGCCGCGTCACCGGCTGTTTCATAGGGCCATAGAATAACGGGCGTAGGCTGGTTCGGCGCTGATGGCGAACTGTTTGCGCTCCCGGGCAAGCGGCTGGTCACCCCGCCGGAAGTCCGGCCGCTACGTGCACCACGGACTTGACGCCGGGCGCTGGCCGATACTCCTTTGACCTCTCAAAGTTCTGACCCGTTCGAGCAACGCCCGGGCTCGACCCTGATAAGGTGGTCAGATTGCGGAAACCCTCAATGTCGCGCCAATCGACGAGCCGTGCGTAGTAACATCTGCCGGTCTTCCGGTTCGCATTCACGATACAATCGTAGTAGCGCCAATTCGTCACCCTGCCGCACTTCGCCCACCGCACGCTTTTCATCGCCATGCATCAGAAACTCGACATTGACTTCCAATATGTCAGCAATTCGGGACAGGTTGCCGGTCACCTGCCCGGTGCGTCCCGTTTCCCATTGCGCGACCGCACTGCGGGAGACGCCGACCTGATCCGCCAGTTCATCTTGGGTCAGCCCCCGGTTCCGTCGAGCGACACGTATGCGCGTACCGATGTCCTGAGGTGTGTTCATATTAGTTAGTATAACTTACGCACTCTAACATTGCCAGCGAAATCTAACACCGATGAGTGGATTTTCTCGCAAACCAACATAACCCCGCAACCACACCGGATGCTGCGAAGGCAGCTGCCTCGGCGGACCGCTAGCAGGCTTTGACCTGACCGGAAGACCCGTCTTACCAGCTTCCTAGGTGAATCCGACTTCCGATCTAAATGAGGGGTTCGGCAGCCCATTGGGCATCAAAGGGATTTTTTCCTTTCGGGCTGTTATTTTTATTGACGCTATCCGTCAGTTGGACTAACTAACCGATTGTTCACTTCTTGTTCATTGATGGAGCCACCAATGCCTAGGAAAACAGTCTGGACCGAAGGCCAGGATGCACAAATCCGCCGCCTTCGTACCGAGGGCGCACCTTGGGAGGTTATCGCTCTCGCCCTCGGTCTGGCTCGCTGGACGATCATCGAGCGCGCCCGTGACATCGGTATCGAACGCCCTCCCGCGCATGCCGCCGCAGCCATGGATGAGTCCGACCGCCAGCCGCTTCCGGCCGGTCATACCGAAAGCTGGGGCGCTATCAACCGCGGGACCGGCCTGCAAGACGTGCCATTCCGAACACCTGACACGATCCGCTGAGCCCAGCCGACACTGCCCCACGCCGCCCGCAAGAACGCCGGAAGGACCTCACCATGACGATCCCGCGCACCAACAAGCCCGCCGCCACGGCCGTACCGACACAGGCGCTCCGCCTGGCTATGACCAACGGCTATGAGATTGATGCCGATTATGTCGTCTATCGGCTAGAGGAAGCCGGCGCGACGCTGCTCGCCTTGCCTGGCACCGGATGGACAACCAGACTGCGCACATCCTCACTGGAAATCGTCCACACGGCACTGGAAGCCTATGGCTGGACCGAGGCCCGCATCCGCCCACCGGTACCGTCGGCGGAAAGAATAACCCGGATGGACGAAGCCCTGAGTTGGATCCCGCTGATCCCGGTCGATCGCTATGTGCTGCGTCGCGTGGTGGGGGCCAGAAGTCTGGTACATCCAATCACCGACCGGCATTTGTTTCCCTGGCGGCGCTTAGGCAAGGCGCTGGGCGCTGATCACAAGGCCATCCAGCGCTGGCACGCCCAGGGCGTCAGCATGATTGTCGCCGCATTGAAAGCGTCGACCTAGACCAAGCACGCATTGGGGGAGGACCGGAAGGATGCTGCGTTTGGAGCGTGTCCTTGTCCGATCCCCCCATGAACGGAATGAAGTGTCATAGCATGGCAGGCGGATGTGGCGAACGGACAACGACGATCGCAAGGTTGTCTAATGACTTCCATCCGCCTCAGGCCGCTTGAAAAGGCACCTGGCGGAACCGCGTTCGACCAACCCGCACGCACGCCAGATTTCGTTCAATGAAAAGCAATTCATGACTGACGGGAGCGATATTGCCCGAATTTCATGGCTGGCAAGAAACAGATACCATTGACCTGTCACACTCTCGTTTAGCCGCGTCGCTTATGGCCTCGACAAGACCCCTTAGAAATCCCACCAAACTCCGGACTCAAAATGACCGTTTCGATAACCGCTTGCAAAGTGATCGCCCCAGGCAATGGGACGCAAACGACGTTCAACTATAATTTCGAGGTGCCGCTTGGCAGCCCGTACGCACTCATCTACACGGACTCTAACGGCAACCAAACGACACTTTCGCCATCAGCTTACGTCGTCAACGGCGTGGGCAACCCAAGCGGCGGAACGTTTACATACCCGCTGACAGGTTCGCCGGTCGCCAGCGGCACCAGCCTGACATTCATCCGCCAGACGCCGTTTACCCAAGCCACCAGCCTGGCGTACCAGGCCAACTGTGCACCTGCCGCCGTCGAAGGCGGACTGGACTGGATCACCTTCCAGGTGCAGCAATTGGCAGAACAACTCGGTAGGGCCGTCCAGGTGCCGGCCGTTGACGCGCAGGGGCTGGTCACCACTCTGCCACCGGCCGCGCAACGCGCTGGGACATTCGCCGCGTTCGACGCGTCCGGCAATCTCGTTGCCACCAAGACGCAGCCGCCCGGCGGGGCGGTGGCATCCAATGCCATGCAGCCGGTCATACAAGCAGCCACAACGGACGCGGCGCTTGCCTCGCTCGGGCTGTCGGCGGCAATGCGTCCCGTTGTCTATTCAGCCTCGCTGGGAACCGCATTGAACAGTCTGACGGCCGGCGGCATCGTGTCCAACACGCCTTCGGTTTCGTTCGCCCCACAGGGCAACCCTGCCTCGACACGCGGTTCCCTGGTCGTGCAAGCCACCACCGGTTGGTCTGCCGGCCGAGAATTCCTCGGCGCCTTCAACCTGTACTCCAATGCCGGCTCAGGCTGGACCAGCGGAGCGGGAACCGCCGATAAGGTGGCATTGTATGCAGGCATAGAGGGCGTGGCCGGATCGTCTGACATCTGGTCGATCAATTGCTTGACCTCGATGGACAGTTCCTTCCCCGCCACCAGCTTTGCGCTCGGTTTTGAGTTGGATTTCAACAACTTCGCCCAGGATCGTGGCGCCGCCGTTGGCTGGCAGGGTTTTGCAGGCGCGACCTCGACAGGCATGCTGGTGACCGGGGCGAGCACGCACTGGAACACCTCGGGCATCTCGGTGGAAGGCGACAATGGAATCCAGTGGGAACGCGGTGTTTCCGTCATAAACGCCGGCCAGGCCTCCTTCTTCGATTGGTCCACCGCGACTGCTGGTTTTGTCAGCTACGGCACGCATACATATGGGATCGACCTGCAACCGATGGCGGGTGCCGGCGGCAGCAAAAGCGCGATCCGGCTCGGTAACGCTATGGCAATCGTTGGCCGTAACGCCGCCAACACCGCTGACGTGCCGTTGATATCCTTCGACCCATACAACAACCTTGTCATCGGCGGCGCCGGCTCGACCGGAGTCTTCATTAATGAACCGAACCTGGTGCCCGCTGGCGATAACACGACGTCGCTGGGTATCTCAGCGTTGCGTTGGCAGCAGGTATGGACGGTAAACGGCACGATCCAAACCTCCGACGCGTCGCTGAAAACGCACATCACGCCACTGCCGCCCGCGCTGCCCATCGTTACCAGCATCGATCCGGTTTCCTTCAAGTGGATCGAGGGCGGGTACGACCTGGTTGAAGAAACCCAAACACAACTGGTGCACGCGACGGAGGAGCGCACATACGAAACAGCACACTATGAAGTGCGAGACGGTAAAGCGATTCCAGCAACCCGGACAGAAACACGACACGAACACCTATATGACGATGTACCGGTGCACGATGCGGACGGGAATCAGGTGATGATAACGGTGCCGGCCAAGCCTGCGGTCACGGACTCGTCTGGATCCATTGTCCGCGAAGCGCAGCCGGAACGGTCTTTCCAGCAAACTCACCGCGTCCCCCGAATGGTGGAGCGCGCTGTGCCGGTCACCAGACGAGTTCAGCCGCGCTGGTCGACGCAACCATCTCGGTTTCCTGGCCTCGAACGTAAAGGCCGGTTTTGATCAGCACGCCCCAGGGATGAACTACGGCGTGTATGTAAAGGGCGAGGATGGCACCGAGCATCTACGCCCAGACCAGCTTGTCCCAGTCCTGTGGAAAGCGGTGCAGGAATTAAGCGCGATCGTGACCGCTACAAATCAGCAAGCCGTCGGGTTGCAAGCCGAGTTGGTGGCGATCAAATTCAACGTTGACAGGTTAATGACGACGCTCGGCCAGGGGCAATAGACGGCATTCACTCAGCCACATTGTACCAGGGAAATGGTCACTTGGGTACAAGCTCCAAGCGTCCTATCCCTGGTCGCATTGCCCTCGGCGTTTCATACGCAGGGTGGGACAGGTCTGCGAGCCGCTGATTCATTTCGTGGCTTGAAACGTTCGGGGGCGAATGTCTTGGCAGCCCTTTGCCCACCGCGCCCAGCGCGCGGTGGTAGACTACATGTGTAATCATTCCGACGATCGGTCGTCACAACCGCTGTCTATAGAGCCCGCATCGGGGGCTACCGGTCTCCTAATGCGGATGTTTGTGAATCGGATCGACCCAGTAAACCGCCTCTGGCTTTTCGACTGCCTCGATGTCCAGATTCACCACCACCGCCTCGTTGTCGCTGCGCACCAGGACGCATTCCAACGTCTCATCGGTGGACGCGTTGATCTCCTGATGCGGGACATACGGTGGCACAAAAATAAAATCACCCGCCTCGGCTTCAGCGACATATTCCAGCTTCTCGCCCCAGCGCATCCTGGCTTTGCCGCGCACAACGTAGATCACGCTTTCCAGCGCACCATGATGATGTGCGCCGGTCTTGGCATTGGCATGGATATTCACCGTGCCAGCCCAGATCTTTTGTGCCCCGACCCTCGCGAGATTGATCGCCGCCGCCCGGTTCATTCCCGGCGTCTGCGCCGTATTGGTGTCAAGCTGGTCACCTTTGATGACCCGCACGCCATTTAGCTTCCAATCCACTGGCGTGTGATGATGATCTTGGCTCATGGTCTCGCTCCGCTGAATAGGCGGGTCAGGCGCCCGCGACGAAATTTTCCAACCAGTGGATCGTGTAATCGCCCGCCAGAAAATCTGGGGCGTCGACGATCCTTTGATGCAACGGGATGGTGGTTTTGATTCCGACCACGGCGAACTCATCCAGGGCCCGCCGCATGCGATCGATCGCGCGTTCGCGGGTTGGCGCATGCACGATCAGCTTCGCCACAAGGCTATCGTAATACGGCGGAACGAAATACCCTGCATAAAGCGCTGAATCGACCCGGACCCCCAATCCGCCCGGCGCATGAAATGCCGTCACGCGCCCTGGTGTGGGCATGAAGGTAACCGGGTCCTCCGCCGTGATCCGACACTCGATGGCATGGCCGCTGAAGGTGATGTCGCTTTGCTGATAACCCAGCGATGCGCCAGCAGCGACGCGGATCTGTTCGCGGACCAGATCGACGTCGCAGAGCATTTCGGTCACCGGATGCTCAACCTGCAGGCGGGTGTTCATCTCGATGAAGGCGAATTGCCCATCCTGATAGAGGAATTCCAGGGTGCCTGCGTTGCGATAGCCTAGCTTCCGCAGCGCGGCCGTCGCCGTTTCCCAAGCGCGTCACGCTGAGCTGGGCTGATGGCCGGCGAACCGGCCTCCTCCAGCAGCTTCTGGTGGCGCCGTTGCAGGCTGCAATCGCGTTCTCCGAAATGCACCACGTTGCCATAATTATCGGCCATGATCTGCAGCTCGATATGCCGCGGCCGATCGAGATATTTCTCCATATAAACCGCGTCGTTGCCGAACGCCGCGCGCGACTTCGTCCGTGCCAGCCGGAACGCGTCCTCCAATTCCGACGAATTGCGCGCGACCTTCATCCCACGCCCGCCGCCGCCGGCAGCCGCCTTGATCAGCACGGGATAGCCGATGCGAGCCGCGACAACCCGAGCGGTCTCCATGTCTGGCACCTCGCCATCGGATCCGGCGACAAGCGGCACGCCAACGGCGGCCATCGCGGTTTTCGCCGCGATCTTGTCACCCATCATGCCGATATGTTCGGCCGATCGGGCCGATGAATGTCAGCCCGTGCGCATCCACCATCTCTGCGAAGGCCGGCATTCTCCGACAGAAACCCATAGCCGGGATGGATCGCATCGGCCCCGGTGATCGCCGCGGCCGACAGGATGGACGGGATATTCAGATAGCTGTCCTTGGCCGGTGGCGGACCGATGCACACGCTTTCGTCGGCGAGACGCACGTGCATCGCTTCCGCGTCGGCGGTGGAGTGCACCGCCACCGTCGCGATGCCCAGTTCCCGGCATGCGCGCTGGATTCGAAGGGCGATCTCGCCGCGATTGGCGATGAGGATTTTTTGAAACAACTGACTATTCCAGGACGATCAGCACTTCGCCGTATTCGACCGGCGCACCGCTCTGCACCAGGATTGCGGCCACTGTGCCGGCTTTCGGCGCCTTGATCTGGTTGAATGTCTTCATCGCCTCGATCAGCAGCAGCGTTTGGCCGGCGATAACCTGCTGCCCGATGGTGACGAATGGCGGTGCCCCAGGTTCTGGCGATAGATACGCCACACCGACCATCGGGACTGACCACCGCTCCCGGATGGGACGCGACATCCGGCACCAGCGATGGCGCGACCGACGCGGCCGGAGCCACGGGCACCGAACCGACCGGGACCACTGTCGTTGCCATCCCACCACCCCGGACGACGCGAATCCGGCTGTCCTTGTCGGCAATCTCGATCTCGGTCAGGCCGGTTTCAACCAGCACCGCTGCCAGAGCGCGGATCGTGTCGGGGTCGATCGGAATACGGGTCAACTGTTGTCCTCCAGCAATTTGGCCATCGCCTGCGACGCCACGGCCCATCGCCTGCGACACCATGACCTGGCCGCGCGCGCCAGTATGAGGCTGGCCGTAGCATAGGTAGGGGAAGGAAGACCAGGGCGGCACCCCCGTTCCACCCGTCTGATCTGCGCCGGCTGTCCAAGTCCCTTCCGCGCCTGGACATACCAGTCCAAACATTGCCGCCGCCAAGCTGGCGTCCCATACTAGGGATCATGCATAGTTCCGTGACCCTGACCTTGAACGGCGAAAGCCGGGTGTTCGAAGGGCCCGCCGACGGTCCGCTGTCCGTCTCGGCCCTCTTGGTCCAGTTCGGCCTCGACACCAAGAAAGTCGCGGTGGAGCGGAACGAGGAAATCGTGCCTCGGTCGCGCTACGCCGAAACCTGGCTGGCAAGCGGCGACTCGCTGGAGATCGTGCATTTCATCGGTGGAGGCTGAGCATGGACGGATCAATCGCCCCGGAAACACAAGGCGGACGACACCTGGACGGTGGCCGGGCGCACCTTCCGGTCTCGGCTGATCGTCGGCACCGGACGCTACAAGGACCTGGAGGAGACCGGGCGCGCGATCGAGGCGAGCGGGGCGGAAATCGTCACCGTCGCGGTACGGCGGGTGAACCTGTCGGACGCCGGCGCGCCGATGCTGCAGGATTACGTCGACCCGAAGAAATACACCTATCTGCCGAACACCGCCGGCTGCTTCACCGCCAAGGATGCGGTTCGCACGCTGCGTCTGGCCCGGGAAGCCGGTGGCTGGAACCTGGTGAAGCTGGAGGTGCTGGGGCCGCCGCCGCTGCTGTATCCGGACATGCAGGGCACGTTCGAGGCGGCCGAGGCGCTGATCAAGGACGGCTTCGAGGTGATGGTCTACTGCGCCGACGATCCGCTGGCCGCCAAGCGCCTGCAGGACATGGGCTGTGTCGCGATCATGCCGCTCGGCGCGCCGATCGGCTCCGGGCTCGGTATCCAGAACCCGGCCATGATCAGCATGATGATGGAGCACGTGACGGTGCCGTTCCTGGTCGATGCCGGCGTGGGCACGGCCTCGGACGCGGCGATCGCGATGGAGCTGGGATGCGATGCGGTGCTGCTGAATTCGGCGATCGCCCATGCCAAGGACCCGATCCTGATGGCGCGGGCGATGAAGGCAGCGGTCGAGGCGGGGCGGCTGGCCTTCCGTGCCGGGCGGATGCCGCGGCGCATGGGGGCCGATCCGTCCAGCCCGTTGACCGGCTTGATCCGGTAGGCAAAGCACGTATTCGGCGAGCGACGCGCTGTCATTGACGCCCGACTCGGGTCGCAATGACAGCCACGCGTTACAGAGGTAATATTCCGCCAACGGCGCAAAGCCGTTGAACTTCGTGCTGGCGTAGGTCGTCACATAGGCCCCGGTCGACAGCAGTTCGACCCGGTCGCCTGACGTCAGTGCCAGCGGCAGGCGGTAGTTCGATTTCTCATACATGATGTCCGCCCCGTCGCAGGTCGGGCCGGCGATCGCCACCGGACCCATTGCCGATCCATCATGTGGCGTCGTGATTCGATATTTGATCGATTCGCCTTCGGTTTCGGCCAGGCCGCCGAAGCGACCGATATCCAGATAGACCCAGCGCACCGGATCGTTGCGGTCGCGCGGCTGACCAGCACGACCTCGGCGGAAACCAGGCCGGCGTCGCCGACGATGAAACGGCCAGGCTCGATCACCATCTCCGGCAGGGCGTTGCCGAAATGATCGGTCATCGCCGTCATGATCGCGTGGCCGAACTGGTCGATCTCCGGCACGTCGTCGCGGTAGCGGGTCGGAAAACCGCCGCCCAGGTTGATCATGCGCAGATTGACGCCGGCCTCGGTCAGGTCGGTGAACAGCATGGCGACCTTGCCGATCGCGACCTCATACGCGTGGGTGGTGGTCTGCTGGCTGCCGACGTGGAACGACAGGCCATATGGATCAAGCCCGAGCTCGCCGGCTTCCAGCATCAGCTGCGCGCGCATTCTCGATCGTGGTGCCGAACTTGCGGGACAGCGGCCAGTCGGCGCCCTCGTTCTCCACCAGGATGCGGCAGTAGACGCGCGCGCCGGGGGCATGCTTCGCCAGCTTTCTCCAGTTCCTCCCGCGAATCGAAGGCGAACATCGTCAACGCCGGCTTCATGGGCGCGGCGGATCGCCGACACCTTCTTGATGGTGTTGCCGAAGCTGATCGCCTTCGGCGTCGGCGCCGGCATCGAGGCAGGCATCGATCTCCTCGATGCTCGCGGCATCGAAGTGGCTGGACAGACTGACAAGCCGCTCCAGCACCTGCTGTGCCGGGTTGGCTTTCACGGCGTAATAGATCCGCGCCAGCGGCAGCGCATTGCGAAGCGCGCGGAAATTGTCTTCCACGCGGTCCACGTCCAGCACCAGACACGGCGTTGCCGGCTGATGCTGCGCAAGGAATCGGGCGATTTTCGGGGTCATCGCGCCGGGCCTCCCTCAGTTGGACGCTCACCTATTCAGGCGATGAGCGTAGTTGACGAAACGGTCGAACGAACCAGCGACCAAACGATTGCCAGAACGCTTGACGTCGTTGCGTAACCACAGAGGGCCAGAGGCACGTGCGTTGCTGCGTGAGGCGCGACATAGGACCCACCCTCCCCTCACGCAATAGGAATTCCGTGCGTGGGGTCAAAACGCCAGCCGCGCGGGCCACATGCCTGATAACCTTCTGCAACCGAGGACAACGTGGCATCAGAACCAGCCCCTGCGCCCGCCGTTCGGACCGAGCAGCCTGGCATGACCTGCTCGGCCGGACCCTTCGGGCGAGCACAACCGACCGTGTCTCGCTCGCGGCGGCCGGCTGCGCGTTTTATGCGACCCTGGCGTTGTTTCCGGCGATCAGCATGCTGATCTCGGTCTGCGGCATGGTGCTGGACCGGGCGACCGCGGAACAGCAACTGGTGGCACTGTCCGGACTGCTGCCGCCGCCGGCTTTCAGCCTGATCGAGGACCGGGTGCATCAGCTTGCCGCCCAGAGCAGCGGCAATTTGAGCCTGCATCTCGCTTGTCAGTTTTCTGCTGACGTTCTGGAGCAGCGCCACCGGCAGCAAGTCAGTGCTGTCCGCCGTGAACGTCGCCTATGACGTGACCGAGCAGCGACCGTTCCTGCAGTTTCAGATCATCGGACTGGCGATGACGCTGGTGGCCGTGCTGTGTGCAATCCTGGCGATCGGCGTTTTGCTGCTGCTGCCGCCGGCGATCGATTTCCTCGGCCTGTCGAGCCATGGCGGCGGGCTGATCCACACGGCGGGCCTGGCGATGCTGATCGGTTTTTTCTTCGTCGCGATCGTCTTGCTGTATCGGTTTGGCCCGTCCAGACCCGAACCGCCGCGACCCCGGATCACGCCGGGCGCAGCACTCGCGACGGTGTTGTGGCTGATCGCGTCGGAGCTTCTGTCGGTTTACGTATCGCGGATCGGCAGCATTTGGCGCGACCTATGGATCGCTCGGGGCCGCGGTTGGCGTGATGCTGTGGTTCTATATGTCTGCCTACGCCGTCCTGCTTGGCGCAGAGTTGAACGCACGATTGGAAGAGACGCAAGAAGCCGAATAGTCGTGTGTCCGGCAACGGCAATCGGCATTACGGGCACCTGGACGGGCGACTGGTGATCCTCCGCCGAACCTTGTGCCGTTCCAGGGAGGCCAAAACGCCGGCCGAGCGCCGATGAGTTTATCGCCGCAGCATAGATCCTACCCGGCCACTCTTGGTGTCTCGGCGCCGAAAATAGCCGATGGCCGCGAGACCGCTACCCAGAATTGCCAGCGTTCCGGGCTCAGGTGTGTCAACCAGCATCTGGTATGGACCGGTGGCGTCAGCAGCGGCACCGAGACTATTGCCGGGACCGCTGACACTGTTGAAGTAGTTTTGACTAATCGTGTCCAAGCCGGAACTGCTGGCGTTATAATACCATTCTACTGAAGAATTGGCGGAAGGCACTAGAGCGACCCAGTACTCACCGTTATTCGTGTTGGCAGCAACGGCCGCCTCGGTCGCGGCTGATACGTTGAGCGTGACCAACGATGTGCCACTACCGGACCCGGCCAGATAGCCGTCCGAAAACGTACCAAGGAGAGCGGCGTGATTGTAGCCCGTGAAGCTGGTGCCGCCGCTATACTGCGGAATGGATGCCACACCATTCGAACCACTTGGACCATTATCGGGAACAAGAAAAACCATGAAAGAGCCGCCGTCGGTGGGCGTACCGGCTGACAGGGTCAACGAGATTTGTGAGAAATTTGGCAGGCCCGGCGTGTAGAACAATTCCGCCATTACGGGCACGCCATCCGCCGTCGGACCGTCGGAGCCGGTGTATGTCGCTCCGGTGATGGTGTCGAAGTAGACTGCCGCGTGCGCAACATTTGCAGCGAGCATGGTAAGAGCGCCGAGGGCCAGAATACGCGCGTTCATAGGGGAGCCCTTTGAAAATCGTTGGATTGACGTCCACGACGCAAACCTCGTGCCATCATTGCTTTCTCAATGAAATCAATCCAAAATTGCAACGCTAGCCGTAACGGTACTCGAGAGTGTAAAGAACCCTGACATTCGAAACCGCATTTTACTATTCATTACAATTGGTTTCACTTTCGGATTCGGCCCGGCAGGAACTCTCGAGTCATCATCTATGGCCCATTATGCAATGATACGTAACAATATCAGCCATGCTGACGACTTGATCAGTGACCTTGGCGATTTTCGGATGGAGGCACCCTCGCTTACGCGACCTCGGCTTTGCGTCTGCCGGGCAAAGTCGAATTCAATCGACAATGTATACATTAGGATAGATTTTATTTCGTAAGGCGACTATTGATCGCCAGGCGTTTGGCACGCCGGTCTGATCTATCCCGTTGTCGGTTGAGGTATCCAATGGCTCACGGTTGTTACATGAATGGCACTCGGATCTCATCCGCCGGGGAGCCGGTTTTGGTAGAAACCCTTCAAGCAGGGTCTGAGGTCACAGTTATTCGTGACGGCCAGGCTAAGCTGGAGCGAGTAAAATGGGTGGGCTTTTCGACAGTCGATCTTTCACGGCATGCGCATGTCGAAGATGCAGCGCCGATCCGTCTTCGACCGAACGCTATCGCCGATAATCAGCCAACACGTGATCTGTTCCTTTCGCCTGAACACTGCCTCATCATTGATGGATTGTGCGTCCCGGCGAAACTCCTGGTTAATGGCGGAACGATTACCAGTGAACGCGATCACGCGCCGTTCACTTACTACCACATTGAACTCGAGCGGCACGGCATACTGCTGGCCGAGAATGCGCTTGCAGAGAGCTATCTCGATACGGGAAATCGGTCGCTGTTTGACAATTCCGACGAACCGCGTCAGCTCCATCCATCATTCACGCTGAATGCCAATGCCGAGCGATGGCTGACCGATGCTTGCGCGCCGCTGATACGCGACGCAGATCAACTGGAGCCGATATGGCGCCGCCTCGCAGAACGATCTGCCGCGCTGGGCTACGAAGTGCCGACACCCGTGACGACCGAGGACCCGGACCTGCATATTCTTGCCGACGGTCAGCGCATTTCGCCGATATCGGACCGCGCTTCACGCTATGTCTTCATGGTGCCCGCCGGCACACAATCCGTCACTCTCGCCTCCCGGTTCTGCATTCCCGCCGATAAAATGATTTCGCACCATCGCGACACGCGCCGCCTCGGCGTGCGTGTCGACTGGATAGCAATTCGTGCGGACGATAACGAATCGATCCTGCCCGCCGATCATCCCACTTTGCGGGATGGATGGCACGACGCCGAACAGTCCGGTTCCACGATGTGGCGCTGGACCGATGGCGCGGCAACCATTCCGTGGGAAAACGTCGCCGGCATGGCCATGGTGACGGTTCGCTGCACCCCGGTCGATCAGTACCCAATCCACGGTGAAGCCGCGGCACTCGTTGCCTGAGCCCGGCAACACCGGCCTGAACTCGACGCCAGGATCCTCGACGGGATCCTGGCGTTTTGCATTGAACGCGCCTCTTCCTGGGTGATACTCGGACGCCGCGACGTGCGAGGGGGCACGAATGACTGATCTCCATTGGCTGCCGACAATCCCGGAATGGCGTCAGCGCCTGCGGGCTCTCCCGGCTGATCCGGCCACCGCCTGGGACAATGCCGTGACATTGGCAAACGCCCGCTTGAATTTTGTCTTGACCAACGCGCTCGACGAAACCATCCGTCGGATCCTGCCCACAGGACCCGAGTCGCTGGCCACCAAGAAGGTCCGCATTGCGGTACTGGGCTCCTCCACGCTTACACACCTGCTTCCGGGTATCCGAGCCGCCGGCCTGCGGCGCGGCATCTGGATCGATACCTATGAAAACGATTACGGTCAGTATCTACAGGAGCTTTCGGAAGCCGATTCCCCGCTGCACGACTTCAAACCGACCGCGATTCTGATCGCACTGGACGCCTATCACCTGACCGCCGGCATCACGTCCGGTATGGACGAGGACGCCGCCCAAGCCGCGCTGACCGAAATGCGAGGCCACATCAAGGAAGTCTGGCGCCTTGCCCGCGATGCCTTCCGCTGCCCCATTATCCAACAGACCGTTTTACCGGTACATCTCACCCTGCTCGGTAACAACGAACACCGCCTGCCCGGCTCCCGCGCCTGGTTTGTCTCTCGCCTGAACCAAGCGATCCGCGCGATGGCCGAGCAAGAGGGTGTCGACATCTTGGCAATCGACGATCGAGCGGCCCGCGACGGCATCGGCAGATGGCACGACACCGGGTTGTGGCACCGCTCGAAACAGGAAGTCTCCCCCGCCGCTGGACCGATGTATGGCGATCTGGTCGGCCGCTGGCTGGCAGCGAAACAGGGTCGGTCCTTCAAATGCCTGGTGCTCGACCTGGACAACACGGTCTGGGGCGGCGTCATCGGCGACGATGGACTGGAAGGCATCCAAATCGGCCAGGGCAGTCCGTTGGGTGAGGCCTATACCGCATTTCAGGAATATGCCCGCGAGCTCAGCCGCCGCGGCATCATCCTCGCGGTATGCTCCAAGAACGATGAAGCCAATGCGCTGGAGCCGTTCGAAAAGCATCCCGACATGGTGCTGAAGCGTGGAGACATCGCCAGTTTTGTCGCCAACTGGTCGAACAAGGCCGACAATATTCGGGCGATCGCCCAGGAACTGAACATCGGCCTCGATTCGCTCTGCTTCATCGACGACAACCCGTTCGAGCGAAACCTGGTACGCCAGGAGCTGCCTATGGTCGCGGTACCCGAAGTCTCCGACGACCCCACCGGCTATCCGGTCGCACTGGCCGACGCAGGATACTTCGAAGGCCTGTCGGTCACCGAGGAAGATCGCGAACGAACTTCGCAATACCAAGGCAACAAGGCACGCGACGCACTGAAAGCCACGGTAACGGACCTGCCGTCCTATCTGCGCGGGTTGGAGATGCAACTGATCTGGAGACGGTTCGACAGGATCGGACTGCAACGGATCGTGCAGCTGATCAACAAGTCCAACCAGTTTAATCTCACCACGCGGCGCTATACCGACGAAGACATCGTCGCCGTAATGGCTGACCCGGACGCTTTCGGGTTGCAGCTGCGGCTGACCGACCGTTTCGGCGACAACGGCATCATCGCCATCATCATCGGTCGCCTGCAGGAAAACAAAGACCTGCACGTCGACACCTGGCTCATGAGCTGCCGGGTGCTTGGGCGCCAGGTGGAACCAACGACGCTGAACCTGATCGCCCAGGAAGCCGCCAGGCTCGGGGCCAAAAGGCTCGTGGGCGAGTATATCCCCACCAAGAAGAACGCGATGGTCAAGGACCACTATGCCCGCCTGGGCTTTACCGTTATGGAAACCGACCCTGCGGGGGGCAACTGTAACATCCTGGATCTGGCAACCTTTACCCCCGTCGAAACCTTCATTCATGTAATCGAGGGCTGAGCTGATGGCGACCGATGCCGAGATCTACGGCGCGTTGACCGAAATCTTCCACGACGTGTTCATGCGCGACGACATAAAGCTGTCGCCGGAGCTGACCGCAAAGGGCGTCCAGGGCTGGGACAGCTTCAAACAGATCGAAATCATCATGGCTTGCGAAGAGAAGTGGGGGATCAAGTTCAACACCCGTGAACTCGATGCCCTGCGCTGCGTCGGTGATCTCGCGACGATGGTGCAGAAAAAGTCAGCCTAGGGTCTCGGACAGAGCCACCACGGCTTGGTCAGGAACGGATCGCGGCGGATGGCGACGACGACGGCGCCTTCAACCAGACACAGCATTGGCACGGCAACAGCGCAGTCGCCTCTCTGGCGGCGGACGAGGATCACGCGACCTTCCGGTTGTCCGCACACACAACAGCCGCGCCGATCTTGGTCCTGTGACCGCCGGTGACCGACCAATATTCTGCTCGGCCCGCTGTCCGCCAGTGGCGGTGCGATGCACTTCGCAGATGGTCCCGTCCAGGATCGGCCTTTCTGCTTCGCCTGCTCTGTGCCCTTGAACGGCCGGCGCCAGACCTCAGCGTGGCGGCACAGGCGGAACCGCTTGCCCACATCGCCGAAAGCGTCCGGCAGAATGCCCGCTTTGCCGAGCCGCCGGACGCTCAAAAGCGGTAACTTTTCACTCCGTCCGCCAACGCTAGCAAACTTGCATTCCGCCGGGCGGCCGCTGCTCGCAGCAGCGGCGCGATCGTCATCCTTCCAACAAGTGTCCAAAGGCGCGCAACGGGCGCAGATCGTCGCAAATGATTTTGGTGACAGCCAGCAATGGCACCGCCAGGATCGCGCCTGTCACCCCCCACATCCAGAACCAGAAAATCAATGCCAGCATCACCGCCACCGGGTTGATGGTGAAACGCCGCGCCAACAGCATCGGGGTGGCAATTTCACCCTCGATGACATGGATGCAGAAATAGAGGCCGACCGGCAGCACGGCCCACCAGGACACGCCAAGCGATAGAACGCCGGCCATGAGAAACACAACGATCCCGACCATGGGTCCCAGGATCGGCACATAGTTCACGACAAAGGCAACCGCGCCCCACAACACCGGACTGTCGACACCGCACAGCCACATGACGCATCCCGTGGCGGTGCCAACGAGCAGGTTGATGCAGGTGACCGTCAGCAGATAGGCGGACACATCACGTTCGATATGCATCGAAAGTTCGACCGCCTGCCGCTTGTCGTCGAAATGCGGCAGGATTTCGACCATCCGGCGCAGGAAGGTTTCACCAGACACCAATAGATAGAACAAAATCAACAACGTCGTGAACAGGCCCGACGTCGCGGTCGCCGTGCCGCTGAACACCGCGCCCACCAGGCTTGACGGCTTCATTGCCGAAACCTGGGGCGGGGAGCCGCCCGCGCTGCCGCCGGCAAAGCTGTCGATCTGGTGCATCACGCCCTGAACCGCATCAATCGGCGCCTTCAGGAAGCCCATATTGTCACGCAGTTTTGGAATCGCCTCCGGCAATTTGCCCGCCCAGGACGCCGCCGGGCCTGCAAGGATGCTGATGGTGCCGCCAAAGACCGACAACACCAGCAACACCGACAACACCGCGCCAATGGCGCGCGGGATACGGATTTGCTCCAGCAACCGGACGAGTGGTTGCAACAGAAGCTTCAGCACGATCGCCATGATCAGCGGCAGCACGATCTCGGAGGCAACATACAGCACCGCCATGCACGCAATACCGAATAATCCGCCCAGGAACACCGTCTTGGGGTCGGTTGGCAGCGGCATGTCGTTTTCGGCGTTTCCAGCCGGCTCAAAGGTCTTTTTCTCAGTCACCTTGCCAACCATACGGTCGCGTGTGACTTCGCCTTCGGTCGCGCTGGATGAGACGAATTCAGTGTGGGTCTCCGCCGCGACGACGCGGCCGTCGTTTGGCGAAGTGGGTTGCTCAGACATGATCGGGTGCGGTTCCGTTTCCAACCGGGACCGCACCGCCCTCAGACGATGGGTCCCTTGATCTCGCGCGTCAGCTTTTGCCGCATCGCTTCGGTAAAGTCTTTATACTCGGCACAGGTTACCGCGAAGGCGCCCGGTCCACCGATCACCTCTTCGGTATAGGACGTCAACAGGTCCGGCTCTTCATGGAGAATGCACAGCCCGTTGATGGTGATGTCCGCCGCCGCCATCCGATCCCGGATCGGTCCTGGCGCGATTCCGTCGTTGGAGCGGCCGTCGCCGATCACGTTCACGATGCTGTGCCTGGGAATGGCGGGCGCCTTCGCCAGAAGAGTTAAGGAGGTGAGCAATGCCTCGCCGATCGCGGTCGCGCCGGCTTTCACCGTTCGCGGCATGTTATCGACGCTGTCAGCAAATGCGCTCAGATCCCCAGCAGTGGTGATACGGGTCCAGTCAGTGATGACATCCTGCTGTCCGGTGCCAGACCACAACAATAAAGCCAGCATGCTGTGTCCGGTCAGGCCGGCGGTAACCGTCGGATCACGCAGCGCGGTGGCCATTCCGCCGGCGATCAGTCCGAACTCGTCATAGGTGACACTCGCCGACCCATCCACGGCAAGCACCATCGCAAGCTCGACGTGATCCATACCCGCGTTACTTCCGACGCTCGATGTCCGGCAGCAGCGCCGTCAGCAGACCAATCAGCGGCAAGAAGGAGCAGACGCGGTAGACGGTTTCGATGCCGGTCACGTCCGCAATTCGGCCCAACGCCGCGGCACCCAGGCCGCCCAGGCCAAAAGAGAAACCGAACATCATGCCTGCCACGAGCCCGATTCGGCCCGGCAGCAACTCCTGCGCATAGACAATGATCGCTGAGAACGCCGACGCGAGGATCAATCCGATCACAACGCTGAGGACGCCGGTCCACATCAGGCTGGCATAAGGCAGCATCAGGGCGAATGGAAACGCACCCAGGATGGAGAACCAGATCACCGGTTTTCGGCCAAAACGGTCGCCGATCGGTCCGCCGGCGAAGGTGCCCGCCGCGACGGCACCCAGGAAGACGAACAGCATATATTGGGCATGCGGCACCGAAAGATCGAATTTCTGGATCAGGTAGAACGTGTAGTACGAACTCAGGCTGGATGTGTAGACATTCTTGGAAAACAGCAGCACCAGGATAACCGCAAGTGCACCCACCACCTTCCCGCGCGGCAGCGGTGATGCCGGGATCGCGGCCGGCGCCCGGCGGCCTCGGCGGGCTATCATGGCAGGGTGGCGCGAGTACCATACGCTCACATTGGTCAACATGAGGATCGCCAACAGAGCGGCAGCCGAAAACCATGCGATGCTGCCTTGACCGCGGGGCACGACGATGAATGCCGCCAGCAGGGGACCGATCGCCGAACCTGCGCTGCCCCCAAGCTGAAAAAGCGATTGCGCGAACCCGTAGCGTCCGCCGGACGCCATCCGAGCCACGCGGGACGATTCCGGATGGAATACTGATGATCCCAGACCGACCATCGCCGCCGCGACCAGGATCACGTGATAGCTGTTCGCCACCGACAGCAACAGCAGGCCAAGCAGGCTGCATCCCATTGCAATCGGCAGGGAGAACGGCATCGGGCGCCTGTCAGTGACCATGCCCACCAACGGCTGGAGCAAAGATGCGGTTAGCTGAAACGCCAACGTAATCAGGCCGATCTGCCCGAAGTCCAGCCGATAAGTGTCTTTCAGGATTGGATAGATTGCCGGAACCAATGACTGGTTCATGTCATTCAGAAAATGACACAGGCTTAACGATATCAAAATGGCGAAGGTCGTCCCGGTCTCATTTACGGCGGATGGGGCCCGGGCAGCTATCGGAATGGAGACGGCGGTATTCTCGCTCACGGGCACTCCTTCAATACGATCCAGCGCGTCGGATCACTATGCCGAAGTGCAGGCGTACGCACCTATGCGTCTGGCGCGTGCCAGCCATCTTGATTGTCGCAAACGTTACACAAAGCCGCTAAGTTTCGCCGCAATCAGTGGCTATGGTCACTATGTCTACGTCTCCCCGCGCATCGCGGGTGACGCCGAACGGTGGCTGGAGGGTTGTATGCCTGTGTCCCGAAAAGAAGCACGCGGCGGCAGAGCATTTGCCGCCCCGTTATTCGGGGTTGCGTTGCTGATTGCATTTTACTGGCTGCTGACCGACTGGCAGAACGTGCCGGACATCATCAGTTCAGCCTTGGCCGTCATACACTGGCCCGGATGATCCGATCGACGGACCAACGTATCTACATTCAACTCCAGCGCAAAAACCCCAGGGCGGGTGGTTTCCGGCCCTGGGGTTGACACAATAAGCTAAACTTTTACGCCTATTATTGCATTCAGGCGTAGTTGCCCCGCTCGCGCAGATCCTGGTTGACGGTCCGATCGAAAACCCTCGGCAAATCTGACCGGCTGATGCCGATGTCCATCAGTTCATGGTCTGACATCAGGGAAAGTTCAGCGGCCGCCCGGCTGTCGCGACGCCACGCCAGGAATGCCGCTACGCGCCGTGATAACCACTCGGCAAGGCCGCCGCTGCGCGCCGGGGTCGACACCGCAGGGGTGCTAAGGTTGGGCTCTTCCCATTTGGCGTCGATATAGCTCAAGCTGGGAAGTTCGAAGGAGAATTGGGAGTTAGCGGTGTGAGCGCTCATGGCAACTGTCCATACAAACCCGGGTGCTACGCGACGTCAGGGTGGCGGGGCGCCCCCGGGTTATGATGCGCTGCAACATAATGCGGATTACGCGGTGTTAAGCACCAGATCAACCAAAACTGCCATGCGAGAAACGCATGAATACAGAACGAGTTATGAATTTTGATGCTCGTTAGCAGCAAAAAGGGATAGAAATGAGTGTTTCAGCGTTATCGGCGCTGCGGCAGGAGCTGGCGCGGCAAGGTCTCGACGGGTTCATCGTCCCGCGCGCGGACGAACATCTAGGTGAATACGTCCCGGCTGGCGCCGAACGCCTGGCCTGGCTGACCGGCTTCACCGGCAGCGCCGGACTGGCCGTCGTGCTGACTGGCGACCGCCGCGGTCTTCACCGATGGCCGCTACGTCCTGCAACTCGCCGAACAGACTGATCCCGAGCCTGTGGCAGCGTCTGCATATCACCGAGGAGCCGCCGCCTGCCTGGCTGGCGCAGCACGCGCCGAAGGACGGCCGCATCGGCTACGACCCGCTGCTGATCAGCGAGGAAGGCCTCGCCCGCTACACCGACGCTGGCCTGACAGATGGTGCCGGTCGGACGCCAATCCGATCGATGCGGTCTGGACCGATCGGCCGGCGCCGCCAACTGCGCCCGCCCAGCCGCATCCGCTGGCATATGCGGGCCGGGCGTCGGAAGACAAGCGGGCCGACGTAGCGAAGCTGCTGCGGGACGCCAAGCAGGACGCGGCGGTGCTGACCGATCCGGCCTCGATCGCCTGGCTGCTGAACATCCGCGGCGGCGACGTGCCGTTCACGCCGTTCGCCCTGGGCTTCGCCCTGGTGCACGCGGACGGCGCGACCGACCTGTTCATCGATCCCGCCAAACTGCCGACCGAAACCAGGAGCTGGCTGGGCAATGCGGTCTCGGTCGCGGACCGCGCCGCGCTGTTGCCCGGCGCTGGCCGAATTGACGGGGAAGACCGTGCGTGTCGATCCGGCCGGATCGCCGGTCTGGTTCGCGCAGCAACTGGCCAAGGCGGGCGCGACGGTGGCGCCGGCAGCGACCCGTGCCTGCTGCCGAAGGCCTGCAAAAACGACGTCGAGCAGCAGGGTGCTCGCGCGGCCCATCTCCGCGACGCGGTCGGCTGTCTGCCGCTTCCTGCACTGGCTGTCGGTCGCCGCGCCCAGCCGGACCAGGAAACCGAAATGTCCGCCGCCGACGCCTTGCTGGCTTTCGCCGGCAGGTCGACGGAGTTCCGCGGCGAAAGTTTCCCCGCGATCTCCGGCGCGGGCGAGCATGGTGCGATCATCCATTATCGGGTGACAGATCGAATCGAACCGCCCGATCAAGCCGAACGAGGTGCTACCTTATCGACTCCGGTGCCCAGTATCCGGACGGAACAACCGATATCACGCGCACGATCTGGACCGGCCCTGACAACGCCGCCGGACGCTGATGCGCGACCGGGTAACGCGGGTGATGCAGGGGCACATCGCGATCGCCACGACTGTCTTTCCCAAGGGCGTGGGTGGCGCTCATCTCGGATGCATTCGCTCGACGCGCACTGTGGCAGGCCGGCCTGGACTACGACCACGGCACCGGTCACGGCGTCGGCAGCTACTTGTCTGTCCACGAGGGACCGGTCAGCATCTCCCGTCTTGCCCGCCCGGTGCCGATCGCCGCCGGCATGATCCTGTCGAATGAGCCGGGCTTTTATTTGCCCGACCACTACGGCATCCGGCTGGAGAACCTGCTGCTGGTCGCAGCCGGCGAACTGCCGGGCGCTACCAAGCCGTTCCTGTGCTTCGAGACCCTGACCCTCGCGCCGTTCGACCGGCGTCTGTTGAACCCCGCCCTGATGACGGAACAGGAGCGGACGTGGCTCGATGCCTATCATGCGCGGGTCCTACAAACTGTTGGGCCGGCACTCGGCGAGATCGAGCGAGCCTGGCTTACCCAGGCCTGCAGGCCGCTAAGCTAGGCGTGCACCGGTCGGGCCGCCGCTTGCCCGATCGAAACGCATCCAAATCGCCGTCAATGCCGATTGGTCACAGAATTAAGGAGCGTTTGCGATGACTTCCAGGCGGGCGGGGCCAGCCGCAGAACAGTACGAAGGACCCTTTCCCAAGGAGGCGGGCTTCCGTGCTGCCCGCGGTGGAAACGCCAGCCTGGTCTCACCCGAATTAAGCCCAAGATTTGGGCTCCAGTGAGGATCATTCTCCAGTCGCGCTCCCCAACGGCGGCGCATGCGGGCGATCCCGCGTTGGAATCCGGCTGTCTCGGCGCACAAAGGTGACCCATCGAGACGGGAACGCAATTCCGCATACGGCGTCCACACAGTGCGGTAGCCGGCATTGGCAAGTTTCAAGCACAGGTCAATCTCTTTGAAGGCTGGAACCTCCAGCGCTTCATCGAACCCGCCGCAGGCCACGAAGGCGTCGCGCCGAACCAGCAGGCAGGCACTACTGACCGCCGTCACATCGCGGACAAGTTGCAGGTAGCCGAAATAGCCAATGCCGGTGCGCTGTTGACCGGCAAACGGATAGAACACGACGTCGCGGCCACCCAGAGCGAGGCCCGCGTGCCTCACTGTCCCTTCGGGACCCAGCAGCTTTCCACCCACGACGCCCACATCCGGACGCAGCCCATGAGACACCATCTCTCGGAGCCAACCGCCACCATCGGCCTCTAAATTGGGGTCCAGCAATAGCAACAGACGCCCACGCGCCCCTGCAGCCGCCTGATTCGCCGATACCGCATCAGACCCAATGCAACGCACCCGAGAATTCCCCCGCCAAGTGCCGTGGCAGCGTCGAGGTCTCAGCCGCGATCAGGATTTCCAACGCCGGGTAATCGGTTTGGCGTAGCAGCCTGTCGATACAGCCAAACAACACATCATCCGTGGCGGTGTTGCCAGACATAACAACTGAAACCAGCGGTGCAGGCTGGGGAACAGAATAGATGACCCGGGTCCAGCTTGGGACGACCGGCGCCGGCGCGACCTTGGCCTCAGGTTGATCCTGCGTGACGAATTCGTGCACGGCTCGCCTGCTGTTAACGATGCAACGTTCATATGCCGCTTCGGAGAAGGTCTGATCAGATGCGCCCTGACGCCAGTGATAAAGTATCTTTGGAATATGAGCGATATGTTCAGGGCGCGTCTCCGCCACGATCCGCAGTGCGAGATCATGGTCCTGACTGCCCTCAAATCCGGTCCGGAACCCACCGACATGCTCGACAAGTGTCCGCCGGTATACACCGAGATGCGAAATCAGGTTCTGGCCTCGGATTAAGTCCGGGTTCCAGTCCGGTTTGAAATATGGATGAGAGCGCCGCCCCTCGTTGTCGACGCGGTCCTCATCCGAATAAAGGATGTTGACATCGGGCTGCGCGGCAATACGCACGGCAACTTCATAGAGAGCGTGCGGGGGCAGCACATCATCATGGTCGAGCAGTGCGATGAATGGCCCAGTGGCCAACCGCAGCGCGGAGTTTGATGCCGCGGAAATATGACCGTTTCGTTCGCGTCGAACGAGCTTGATCCGATGATCGCCCGCGGCCTCGCGCCGCAAGATCTCCGCGACGACCGGCTTAGTGGACGCATCGTCACCGATGCACAACTCCCACCATGGATAGTATTGATCCCGGACCGAATGGATAGCCGCTTGCAAGTGCTCCGGCGACGGGTCGAACACCGGCATCAGCACTGAGATCAATGGCGGCTTTTCAAGCCGGGCGATATCCGCGACGATATCACGCCGGGCCTCAACGTTGGTACGATCGTAGAGCTGGATCCAGGCCGGATAGTCAAGCTCGATGCTCGCCATATCGGGCCCGGTCAGGTTCAGGGCACGGTTCAGGCGGAACTGCAGCCGTGCCGGCAAAAAAGCAGGAACGTCTACCAGACAACGGCTCGCGACGGGAGCACAGGCGCGACGAACCAAAGTGGCGATCCGACGCAATACGCTTGTGTTGGCCGGTGGTTGTCGGACCGCTTTTTGCGGGTCCGTAACTTCGATATTTGAAGGAAATTCAACCCAAGATGTGTTTTCGACCAGGGCGTCGTGCAAAGCATGCTCCTAACGATCCTTGACGAAGTCACTCCCCAATTATGTCAGCAGAGACGGGACGAAACCGCACAACGACGTGTAGGACATGACAATACAGTGATTCAAAGAAGGCGTTGAGGCACCTTGTTACAATACTCAAAATCCAAACTCGCAATAAATAGCAACGTAATTTCTGCTTCCTATACCAGTGTCGCACCTGCGTATGAGGCCGACTAAGAGGCGCCGCCCGGGCCGATGGCGCGCCGGTGGGTTTTGTAGGGCAGATCCAGCTGCGATCCGCTTCTCAGGTCCAGACTGGATCGACCCAAACAACCTGCCGCTCATGCTGTAAAGCTGATACGTCCCTATGTTAGGTCCGGTACACTACTGACTTTTCAGCCACGCCTCGTATCGCGCCTTATTTTCCGCATTCGGCGGATACAACCCGGGCAGCGAGGCGCCTTCGTTGATCTGTCTCATGATCCAATCTTCAAGTCGCTCCTGATCGGACGCGACGGCAGCAACCTCTGCCACGAGCTTTTGTGGGATGACCACCGCGCCATCGTCATCGACCATGATCACGTCATCCGGAAATACCGCGACACCACCGCAGCCAATCGGTTCCTGCCAGTTCACGAAAGTTAGACCGGCGACCGACGCCGGGGCGGCTGCGCCTTGGCACCACACAGGTAGTCCTGTCCCTAGCACACCGGCCAAGTCGCGGACGACACCGTCGGTCACCAGGCCGGCGACCCCCTTCTTTGCCATGCGGGCACAGAGAATGTCACCGAATATGCCGGCATCAGTGACGCCCATCGCATCGACCACCGTAATGCATCCCTCCGGCATCGCTTCGATGGCTGCGCGAGTGGAGATCGGAGACGACCAGGACTCCGGGCGTCGCCAAATCTTCCCGTGCCGGCACAAAACGCAGGGTAAACGCTTGTCCGATCAGGCGGGGCTGGCCAGCGCGGATCGGCTTGGTGCCGCGCATCCATACATTCCGAAGACCTTTTTTCAGCAGGACCGTGGTGATAGTAGCGGTCGAAACCCCGGAAAGGGCAGCAAGGGTCGCAGCGTCGATAGGCATATGCGTTCCAATCTCCTGGTTGACGGCGGCCGACATTGACACGCCATTGACCAGTCCACGCAAGATGCCGTTGCCCGACAGATCTCCCCGGAACCCCCGGCAGCCGCTATTCGTCGGGGTTACCTTCCTCGCCGTTCAAAATGGATTGGGCATGCTCATTGAGTTTGCCTAAGGCCTTGTGCAGGACGCTCAGTTCCGTTCTGGTCAATCCGACCGCCAGGGTGGCGTCAATGCTGCGCGCGGTCGAGGCAACACCTGTATAGATCGTTGTGCCTTTGCGTGTCAGACGAAGCAACCGGCCGCGGCCATCTTCGGGATCCTGGGTCTGTCGCAGAAGCCCCCGAGCCACCAAACTCGCAGCCGCTCGGCTAACTTTGACCTTGTCCATCGAGGTTCTCTCACCGGCGGCGGTCGGCGACAACACGCCAAATCGCCCGACTACCGTAAGCAGGCGCCATTCCGGCATGCCAAGACCCGACTGAGCAAGATGGTGCCTGGCGATAAGGCGCGATACTGATTCAGCCGCTACTGAAAGACGGTACGGCAAGAAATCTTCAAGCCGAAAGTCATCAGTGCGAGTCTTCCCGTCTGTTTCTCCGGTTTCTTTCACTTGAAACTACCTTAAATCGTTCGACCATTATGACGCAGAAATCGCCGAGCAACAATCGGAAGACTAACCTTCATGCGAATATGTTACCTTGCAAGCCTCGAACCAACGCCCGCTGAACAAAAGGAGCGATGCAACCCAGCCGCTTCAGTTGTTGATCGATACCAATCGACCTGCATGAAAATTGCGCAGGTCAGCGTGACCCAAACGTGATTCGGTACTGTGCGAAGTACAATCCCACCCCTTGAACTCCAAGATTGGCGGAACATAATGGCCGGACAACCTATACGGGCGATAAATCTACATCTACACTTGAAGCGTGCATTTTCTCCCAACATCTATTAGCATCTAGCATTATGCGGACGGCTGCGGCATCAACTTCTATTTACGTGCTAAGTCGCCACATCAATATGGCTCAATAGATCTCGGCCCAGGTATCCGAGGGAGTGCACAGGCTGGGAAAAGTGCCTTTCGCAATGCGCATCAGGCGGGCGCGCTCTTAAGCTCGTAATTAAAGTCGTACCGAACGCGATGATCGACAACCTGAGGGCCGCTCAGGCGGATAGTCCTTCAATACACCAGCGTTGGCTGGCGTGCGGCCGGGCAGGGCGGCAAGACAAGAATGCCGTCGACCTCACTGAAGCCTCAACTCGTTCGCACCCGCGCGACCATGACTTCGCATGAAACCATCGCTGGGACGCAATCAACGCGAGGCCGACGGGACGAACCGATACGGTTGCTTTTTCCTTGATCGCGCTGGGGCCCCTCGCCCCAACGTCGATATTGCACCGAGTACGGTGGTCTCTGTAAATCCGAAACCCGATCGATATCGTGCTACTTACGGCAACAGTCCAGTGAGCTCGGGAAACCAGCCAGGCTTGAGGTTGTGGCCTTCCGGCCGCCCCGGTTTCGTCGCGTACTGCTTATTTCGGCGGTCGGCATCAATCGCAGCCCGCGAGCACGATCCCCGGCACGACCCGTTGCCGATTTATCTTAAGACGCGCCGAATTTGGAAGACACCGTCATGGGCGCGAGGCTCCGTCGGCGAGGATCGTCTCCTTATTACTTTCTACGGATCGCTATCCGCGCTTGCCTGCCGCCGCCGCCGCCGCTATATCCCCGCCCCTGTCTGCGAGACCGGGCCTGGATGGGCATGCCCGGCCGCGACTGCTTGCCGTTGCACATCCGGTCCGGATGGGCAAGCGCGAACCAGAAGGAGACCAAAATGCCCAAGATGAAGACCAAGTCGTCGGTCAAGAAGCGGTTCAAGATCACCGCGACCGGCAAGGTGCTCGCCGGCCCCGGCAACAAGCGCCACGGCCTGATCAACCGCTCAGCAGAAGATGAAGCGCACCAACCGCGGCAGCCAGACGCTGACCCATGCTGACGGGATGACCGTCAAGCAGTGGGCCCCCTACGGCATCGGTTAAGGGGGTAGCACAGCATGGCACGCGTCAAACGGGGCACCACCACCCACGCCCGCCACAAGAAGGTCCTGGAGCAATCCAAGGGCTTCGTCGGCCGGTCCTCCACCAACTACCGCATCGCGCGGGAGCGGCTGGAGAAGTCGCTGCAATACGCCTACCGCGACCGGCGGGTGAAGAAGCGCGAGTTCCGCGGCCTGTGGATCCAGCGCATCAACGCCGCGGTGCGCGAGCACGGGCTGACCTACTAGCCGATTTATCGACGGCCTGAAAAAGGCCGGGATCGAGATGGACCGCAAGGTTCTCGCCGCCATCGCCTATGACGATGCGGCCTCGTTCGCGGCGATCGTGCAGAAGGTTCAGGCCGCCCTGGCCTAGTATCCGATCGCGACGAGGCGTGGCACCGGCCACCGTCGGCGTGAATCGACTCCGACCAGGCCGTTCCAGCGGAACCGCGATCAAGGAAAAGGGGCCGCCTGAACAGGGCGGCCCTTTCCGTGTACGGGACACAACGATGAACGACGACCTGGAAGCCCTGAAGACCGCGACCGATGCCGCGCTGGCCGCCGCCACCGACCTGCGCGCCTGGGATGCCGTCCGCATCGCCGTGCTGGGCCGCAACGGCAGCCTGACCGGCATGCTGCGCGACCTCGGCAAGACGCCGCCCGAACAGCGCAAGGAACGCGGCGCCGCGCTGAACCGGCTGAAGGACGCGCTGACCACGGCGATCGAGGCGCGCAAGATCGCAGCTGGAGGACGCCGCGCTGGACGCCCGCCTGCTGTCGGAGCGGATCGATCCGACCCTGCCGCCGCGGCCGCAGGAAACCGGCCTGATCCACCCGATCGCCCGCACCATGGAGGAAATCGCCGCGATCTTCGGCGCCATGGGCTGCACCGTGGTCGACGGGCCGGACGTCGAAAGCGACTGGTTCAATTTCGGCGCGCTGAACATCCCGGCGCATCACCCGGCGCGCGCCGACCACGACACGTTCTATCTGCCGCCAAGCCGCGACAGCAACACGCCGCCGGTGCTGCGGACGCACACCTCGCCCGGCCAGATCCGCACCATGCTGTCGCAGGAGCCGCCGATCCGCGTCATCGTCACCGGCCGCACCTATCGCGCCGACCACGACGCCACCCACTCGCCGATGTTCCACCAGTGCGAGGGCCTGGTGATCGACCGCGACATGACCCTGGGCCACCTGAAGGGCTGCCTGATCGACTTCCTGCGCACCTTCTTCGCCATCTCCGACCTGCCGGTGCGGTTCCGCTCGTCCTACTTCCCGTTCACCGAACCCTCGATGGAGGTCGATATCGGCTGGAACCGCAGGACCGGCGAACTCGGCCGCGGCGGCGACTGGCTGGAGATCCTGGGCAGCGGCATGGTGCATCCGCGCGTGCTGGCCAATTGCGGCATCGACCCGCGCGAGTGGCAGGGCTTCGCCTGGGGCATGGGCGTGGAGCGCGTGACGATGCTGAAGCACGGCATGGCCGACCTGCGGCCGTTCTATGAATCCGACCTCCGCTGGCTGCGGCATTACGGGTTCAATCCGCTGGCGCCGACCATGCTGCACGAGGGGGTCTGAGCGATGAAATTCACCCTCTCCTGGCTGAAGACGCATCTGGAGACCGATGCGCCGCTCGACCGGATCACCGACACGCTGACCCGGATCGGCCTGGAACTGGAAGGCGTCGAGAACCGCGGCGCCGCGCTGGCGTCGTTCCGCGTCGCCCATGTGATCGAGGCGTTGCAGCACCCCAACGCCGACCGGCTGCGCGCCTGCAAGGTGGATACCGGCGACGGCATCGTTTCGGTCGTCTGCGGCGCGCCGAACGCCCGCACCGGCATGAAGGCGGTGTTCGCCGCCCCCGGCGCGTTCATTCCCGGCACCGGCATCACGCTGAAGGTCGGCGAGATCCGCGGCGTGCAAAGCGCCGGCATGCTGCTGTCGGCGCGCGAGATGGGCCTGGGCGACGATCATGCCGGCATCATCGAACTGCCGGCCGACGCGCCGGTCGGCATGTCCTACGCGGCCTATGCCGGCCTGGACGATCCGGTCATCGAGATCGGCGTCACGCCGAACCGCGGCGACTGTTTCTCGGTCCGCGGCGTCGCCCGTGACCTCGCGGCGGCCGGGCTCGGCACGCTGAAGCCGTTCGCGCCCGCCGTCATCCCGCCGGTGTTCGATGGCGGCCCGCGCTGGCAGATCGAATTTCCCGAAGCCTGCCCGTGGATCATCGGCCGCACCATTCGCGGCGTGCGGAACTCCGCCCAGCCCGAAATGGCTGCAGGACCGGCTGACCTCGATCGGGCTGCGGCCGATCAACGCGCTGGTCGACGTGACGAACTTCTTCACCTTCGACCTCGGCCGGCCGCTGCACGTGTTCGACGTGGCGAAGCTGTCGGGCGACGTGCTGACGCTGCGGCGCGGCGCCGGCGAAACGATGCGGGCGCTGAACGGCAAGGACTACGTCGTCGATCCGGAGGACTGCGCGATCTGCGACGCCGCCGGCGTGCAATCGATCGCCGGCGTGATCGGCGGCGAGGCGACCGGCTGCGACGAAACCACGACCGCCGTGTTCGTCGAATGCGCGCTGTTCGATCCGGTCCGCATCGCGCTGACCGGCCGGCGGCATCAGATCGTCTCCGACGCGCGCCAGCGGTTCGAGCGCGGGCTCGATCCCGGCGCTGATGCCGGACGCGATCGAGGCCGCCACCGCGCATGATCCTGGAACTGTGCGGCGGCGAGCCCGGCACGGTCACCGCGGCCGGCGCCGAACCCGCCTGGCAGCGCGACGCCACGATGCGCTTCGCCCGGATCGCCAGCTTCGGCGGGTCCGACATTCCAGCCGACGAGGCAGTCGCCTCACTGGAACGGCTGGGTTTCACCGTGCGCACCCGCGATGCCGACCAGCGTCACCGTCGCCGTGCCGTCCTGGCGCAACGACGTCGCCGCGCCGATCACGCTGGACCAGTCACCCACGCTCGATCCCGGCGAAGGCCGCCAAGGCGGCCGAAGGCTGTGCGGCGGTCGAGGCGGAGAACGACCTGATCGAGGAAGTGCTGCGCCTGCGCGGCCTCGACGCCGTGCCGCCGGTCTCGCTGCCGCGTGAGAGCCCGGTGCCGCATCGCCACGCTGACGCCGCGGCAGCAACGCACCGCACTGGCCCGCCGCACGCTTGCCGCCGCCGGCCTGATGGAATGCGTGACCTTCAGCTTCATGGCGCGGGCCGACGCCGAACGGTTCGGCGACACGCCCGATGCGCTGCGGCTGAGCAATCCGATCGCCGCCGATCTGGACCAATTGCGCCCGACGCCGCTGGCGACACTGGCTCTGGCGGCGAAACGCAACGCCGCCCGCGGCTATCCCGATGTCGCGCTGTTCGAGATCGGGCCGGCGTTCGCGATCGATGCGCCGGACGGGCAGAAGCTGGTCGCCGCCGGTCTGCGCGCCGGCCAGACGCCGCGCAACTGGCTGGCGCCGCAGCGTCCGGTGGATGCGATGGATGCGAAGGCCGATCTGTGGGCGCTGCTGACCGCGGTCGGCGTGCCGCTGGAGGCGTTGCAGGTCACCACCGATGCGCCGGCCTTCCTGCATCCCGGCCGCTCCGGCATGGTGCGGCAGGGACCGAAGACCGTGATGGGGTATTTCGGCGAAATGCATCCGCGGCTGCTGGCGGCGCTGGATCTGCCGGGGCCGATGGTGGCGTTCGAGCTGAACCTGGACGCCGTGGCCGATCCGAAGCGGCGCAGGAAGGCCGCGCCCGATCTGCCGGCGTTCCAGCCGGTGCGGCGCGATTTCGCCTTCATCGTCGATAGCGCCGTGGCCGCCGACAGCGTGCATGCGCGCCGCCAAGGGCGCGGAGCGGACGCTGATCACCGGCGTGACGCTGTTCGACCTCTACGAGGGCGACAGGATGGCCGAGGGCAAGAAGTCGCTGGGTGTCGAGGTGACGTTCCAGCCGCGCGAACGCACCCTGACCGACGCCGAGATCGAGGCCGCCTGCCAGAAAGTCGTCGCCGCGGTGGCGAAGGCGACGGGGGCGACGCTGCGGTAACACGAGCCTACCAGGGGATCGGAGAGCCATCCCAGGCAAAAAAGCCGCCATTGGCCTCCGGTCCCAGCCCGTCCATGACGCGCAAGCAGCGCCGCGGCGGACCGAGCCGGCGTAAACAGCCCGCCATCCCGGACACCTGACTGAAACGGCGCACTCAGCGCGGTATCGACAGTGCCAGGATGCAGCGTGACGCAGATCCCCAGAGGACGGGTCCGCCGATGCTCGATGGCGATGCCTCGGATCAGCATATTCAGCGCCGCCTTGGACGCGCGATAGCTGTACCACCCGCCAAGGTGGTTGTCGCCAATGCTGCCAACCCGCGCCGATAGCGCAGCAAACAGGTTCGGCCGAGCCTTGGGCGTCAGCGGCAGCAGGTGCTTGGCGACCAGCGCGGGCCCAGCGGCGTTCACGGCGAACAGCCCGGTCAGGGATTCAAGCGACAACGCCCGCATCGATTTTTCGGGAACAAGGGAAGGCCGGTGCAACTGGCCCGAAGCCACAACAATACGGGTAACAGGACCCATCTCGAGCAACCTCGCCGCGGCCCGAGCAAGTGTCGTTTCGTCCAGTATATCGACGGCGATCCAATCCCGGCCATCCCGCCAACCAGCCGGACACCGGCGGGACAGGGCGATAACGCGACGATAGGCGGGATCGACACATAACTGCTCGGCAATAGCGCGGCCTATCCCGCCTGACGCGCCGACAACGACGGCCAGATCCTCGGTCATGTCAGGACGACAGCACCTGCGATCAGGCCGGCGGTGGCGCCGATCGTCAGCGGTGTTCGCAGCTTAGGATACCAGGCGGGCAACTCCTGACTTCGCAGGTCCCAAACCCAATGCAGGACCAACGCCACGGCAAGCCCAAGCAGTTGCAGCCGTCGCGCTTCGGATGGAGCAGCCAGCAGAGCCAACCCAGCCAGCGTCGGCAACATCGACAGCGAAATGACGCCAATCCGTGGAGATGGTGGAACGTTGGCGAACCCCCAGCGCGCGCCGCCCAGGAATGAGAGAATCAGTCCGCCATATAACGCCAGCACCCGCGCGGCCAGATCCGTAAACCCCGGCAACGCGATCCCGGCCAACGCCGGAGCCAGGAAGGGAATGACCCCAAGCAAACCGTAGGTGAGCACAACCGGCGGCACTGAAAGCCGCGCAGTGGTCATGCGCCGGCCAGGTGAGCGATCAGAAACGGCCTGATGCGTAGGAACGCTCTGTAGAGACGCTCCAGGAGCCGCAGCACCACCGCGTTGCGGGCGGCGAGACCAAGCGGACGAAGCAGCGGGATCGCTCGCCACATCGCCGCGAACGCAGCGGCGCCGGAAAGCAACGGGCCGCCGCCTTCCTGCGCATGAAAGCGCGCAAGCAGGGACGCACGGTCAATCGGGCAGGCGGCATCGCCGCGACCGACGTCGACGAAAGCAATCATTTGCCGACGGTCGAGCCGGCGCATCAGCGCTATCTCCCGTGAGCACAGTGGGCAGGACCCGTCGAACCAGACCGTTACGTGAGTCATGAGCATTACATGGGCGAGGTCGTCCGCTTGGCAACAGCGATGTCATCTTCCACCATCATCAGCCCAAGCCCCATTAACGAAGAAAGGCGCCCTCCATGGCCCGCGTCCGCAACATCTCCTCCGCCGAGCTGCCGCCCGATATCGCGGAGATCTACGAACAGTTCGCCGGCGGCTATGGTCCGTTCCGCAATCAGGTCGCGGTGTTCGCTCATGTGCCGGAGGCTGTTCGCCACCTGATGGGCCTGTTGATGGCGCTCCGCCAGGCAGCAACCCTGCCGAAGCGCTACCTGGAGATTGCGATCGTCGTGGTTTCCAAGCTGAACGAATGCCACTACTGCGTGGCGCATCACAAGCCGTTCCTGGCAGTTGAAGGCATTTCACCGGAAGCGATCGACCGGCTGCTGGAGCCTGGTAATCCAGAATTGGACGATATCGACCGCCTGGTCATCGAATACGCGCAAGCCGCGTGGGAGACGCCGAATCGGATCCGCGACAGCCTGTTCGAACGGTTGCGCACGCATTTCTCCGAAGCCCAAATCGTTGAGCTGACGCTCCGCATCACGCTGTGCGGCTTTTTCAACCGGTTCAATGACGCACTACAGATCGAGGAAGAGGACGAAGCGCGTAACCGATTGGCCGCTCTTGCCTAGCCGCATCGTTCGCGGGGGTTGGGACGGTGTTCGTGACCGGTCGACTCGTTACCCTCGCCCCAGCGCCGCGCGAAGATCGGCGACCACCTTGTCCGCCGAGCGCTTGCGCCAGCGCACGCGCTGTCCGATCGGCGTGTTCTCCACCTCCGGCAGACCTTCAGCGCCACGAACACCGGCCCCGGCGCCGCCAGGATGGCCGGCAGTTCGCGGCTGAAATCTGCCAGTTCGGCGAAGCTGTGCGGCGCGTCGGATAGCCGCGGCCCGCGCCATGCGCCGCGTAGTCCACATGCTTCGCGTTCGGCACCGGCTGGCCGCCGGTCGTCGCGTAGACCTCGTTGTCCAGAATGAAATGATAGAAGTTCGCCGGCGCCTGTTCGGCGATCGTCGGCAGCTGGCCCAGGCTCATCAGGATGTCGCCTTCGGAATCGAACAGCACCACCCGCCTGTCCGGCTGCGCCAGCGCCAGGCCCAGCCCGAAGCCGGCATGGCCGCCCATCGCCGGATCGCCCAGCGGGATGTCGAGCGCCGTGTCGCGATAGCCGATCCAGTGGCGCCCGCCGCGGCCGGAGATGACGATCGCATCGCCGCGGTGTTCGGCGAAGACCTTCAGCAGATCCGCTGTGTGCATCATGTCGCGCTGCCCTCCTACCGGTTGAAGCCGTGGTATTCGTCGCCGACCAGGACGACGACCGGCTGCTGGGTCTGCTCCGCCTCCTCGAACGCGATGGTGATGCGATCCGCATCGGCGTCGTTCTCCACCAGGTAGAACGGAATGTCGAACGCCATCAGGAACCGTTCGGTATAGGTCGCCGCGGTGTCGGTGTTGACGCCGTGCCGCGTGTAGCCGCGATAGCCGACCATCAGCACGACCGGCACGTTCAGCCCCATCAGCCAGCCGCGGATCGAATCGCCGGACTCCATCATGCCGGTGTTCTGGATCAGGATCATCGGCTTGCGCCCGCCGGCGATACAGCCCGGCGGCGATCGAGCAGGCGTGGCCCTCCCGCGTCACGCCGACCAGCCGCAGGTCGGGATCGGCCTGCATCAGCAGATACAGCCAGTTGGTCTCGCTGTCCGGCAGCCAGACGATGTCGGTGACGCCGTTCTGCTTCATCTGCCGCATCACCGTCTCGGGGCTCAGCGCCGCCGCGGCCTCGTTCATGCCGGATCCTCCTCGGCGCCGGTTTGTCGGGTCAGCCGATACCGCAGCTAACATCATCCGACGCGACAGAACCAGGGGAGCGAGCAGCCATGACGACCACGACGTTCAAGGTCGGCGACATGACCGTCCACCGGATCATCGAGATGGAATGCGGCTTCACGCCGGCGCTGGAGTTCCTGCCGAAGCTGACGCCGGAGATGCTGGCCGAGAACCGGTCGTGGCTGCAAGCGCCGACGGCGCTGGATGACCAGGACGCCTGGTGCTGTGCTTCCAGTCCTATATCGTGCAGACCGGCACGCACAACATCCTGGTCGATAGTTGCGTCGGCAACGACAAGGACCGCCCGGCGCGTCCGATCTGGCACAAGAAGAAGGACAACGTCTTCATGCAGGGCCTGGCCGACGTCGGGCTGACGCGTGAACGACATCGATTTCGTTCTTTGCACGCATCTTCATGTCGATCATGTCGGCTGGAACACGCGGCTGGAGAACGGCCGCTGGGTGCCGACCTTCCCCAAGGCCCGCTACCTGTTCTCGAAGACCGAGCTGGATTTCTGGCTGGCGGAGAACGACGAAGGACGACGCGTGCCGCCGATCGCCGACAGCGTCATCCCGATCGTCGAGGCGAAGCGCTGCGACCTGGTCACCAGCGATCATGCGCTGAACGATCTGGTCTCGCTGATCCCGACGCCGGGCCACACGATCGATCATTACGCCGTCACGCTGGGCCGGGGCGGCAAGGACGCGGTGATCACCGGCGACCTGATCCATACGCCGCTGCAGGCGAAGCTGATCCGGATCTGGCGATGCGGGTCGACTACGACCCGCTGCAGAGCTCCGCCACGCGCTGGAAGTTCCTGGAGACCTACTGCGACACCGACACGCAGTGCTGCTTCGCGCATTTCCCGTCGCCGTCGCGCGGCTACGTCAAGCGCTGGGGCGACGGGTTCAAGTGCGAGTATATTACTGGCTGATCAGACGCCCTCGACCAGCCTGATGTCGCGTTCGGCACCGTCGCCGAGCGCCTCCAGGGCGGCTTGGTAGGCGGGGCTGTCGTGGGTGGCCGTCGCCTGCGCCAGGCTGTCGAATTCGATCACCACGGTACGCTGGTTAAGCCCGGCCTCATAGGTCTTCGCCGGCGTGCCGCGGACGATGAACTTGCCGCCGCCGGCAGTGATCGCCGGCCCGGCGAGCTTGCGCGTAGGCAGCGAGTTTGTCGGGATTGGTCACGGCACGGTACGTGCCGATCCAGTATGTCTTGGCCATGGTGTTCCTCCTTGATTGGCCGGTGGGGTCTAGCACCGCATGTCGGCCGGCGACAATTGGCCCCGGCCGTGCTACACGGATCGGATGAGCATTGTCCGTCGCCGGCCGATGACGGTCGCAGAATTTCTTGCCTGGGAAGAACGGCAGGAACTGCGCTGGGAATTCGACGGTTTTGCACCCGTCGCGATGACCGGCGGCACGCTCGCACATGAGACGATCGGCGGCAATATCCGGTTCGTCGTGCGTAGCCGCCTCAGTGGCGTGACCATGCCGCGTGTAGGGGCCGACCCTGAAGATCGAGGTTGCAGGTCGTATACGCTATCCCGATGCCTTTGTATTCTGCACACCCCTGCCGCCGCACACGACCGTCGTCCGCGAACCTGTCGTTGTATTCGAGGTACTGAGCGAAAGCACCTCCCGCATCGACCGCATCGAAAAGCTGCGCGAGTACGCCGACACACCCACGATCCAGCGCTACGTCATCCTGGAGCAGGATGCCATCGCGGCAATGGTCTTCGTGCGCAAAGGGACCGACTTGGTCGTGGAAGCACTGACCGCCGCCGACACGCTGCACATGCCCGAAATCGGCATCGAAGTGCCAATGGCCGAATTTTATGTCGGGCTCGACATCCAGGAGCCTACGCCCGACCAACTTTAGCCAATTCCAACCGGATATTCCCAAAATCATCGACCCTGGCGGTCATGCCCTGCGGCACCAGGCACGTCGCATCATACTCCTGCACAATCAGCGGCCCCCGCATCGTGCCAGCCAATCCGGCGCGGTCCGTGACCGGCGTCTCCACCCATCCCTTACCCGGAAACCACGCGCGGCGACTGGCGGGCACGGCCTGTGCGAATGGCGGATCCGCCCGGGCAAACGCGGCTGTTCCGGCAGGCCGCGCGCCATCACCGACAGGCCTATCAGTTCAACCGGCTCGCCGTCCGGCGCGCGAAATCCATAGGTTTTCTCATGTTCATCCCCGAACAGGCTGGCGATCAGCGCCGGCGTGATTACGCCATCCGGTAGTGCAACCTCGATCTCGCTCGATTGTCCCACGTAACGGGCAAATGCGGCCCGCTGGAATGTCTGCCGGTGCAGCGAAAAACCATCCCGCCCCAGCCGTTCCCGCCCGGCGGCCGTCAAATCCTCGATGATCCCCCCGATCCGCTCGGTATCCGCCCGATCCAGGCGCACCCGAATACTCTGCCGCGCATGATGTTCCGCATCGGCGACCAGCAGGCCGAACGCGCTGAACACGCCGGGCAGCGGCGGGATGATGATCCGGGCAATTCCCAGTTCCGCCGCGATGCCTGCGGCGAACAGCGGCCCGTTGCCGCCGAACGCCAGCATGGCGAATTGCCGCGGGTCGCGCCCCCGCTCCACCGACACCGCGCGGATTGCCCGCATCATGGTGGCGGACGCCAGGCGCAGCATGCCGTGCGCCGCTTCCTCCACCGACAACCCCAACGGCACCGCCAGGTCCCGCTGGATGGCGTCACGGGCGGCGTCAAGATCCAGCCGCATGCTGCCGCCGGTCAGCCCGCCCGGGTCCAGATAGCCAAGCGCCAGGTTGCAGTCGGTAATCGTCGGAGCGGTTCCGCCACGGCCGTAACAAACCGGCCCAGGAACGGCCCCCGCGCTCTCGGGTCCGACCTTCGGCGCCCCCGCGCTGTCCAGCCGGCAGATCGAGCCGCCGCCCGCGCCGACCTCGGCCAGATCGATCGCCGGCAGTTTCAGCATATAGCCGGCGCCGACCAGCAGCCGCGATCCCGGCCATGACGCCGCCGCCGACCTCGATCGCTTCGGCGCGCAGGACCTCGCCGTTCTCGACCAGCCCGGCCTTGGCGGTCGTTCCGCCCATGTCGAACGTAACGATACGCGGTTCGTTCAGCCGCCGGGCCAGCGCCGCGCCGCCAACGACACCGGCGGCGGGACCGGACTCGATGATGTGGGCCGGGGATTCCGCCGCGAATGCCGCCGATGCCAGGCCGCCATTGGACTGCATCAGTTGCAGCGGCGCCTCGATCCCCAGCTCGCGCAGGCGGGCATCCAGCGCGGTGATGTAGGCCCGCACGACCGGCTGGACATAGGCGTTGATGACGGTCGTGCTGGTGCGCGGATACTCCTTGATCTCCGGCAGGATGTCGCTGCTGACGGAAATCGCGATGTCCGGCAGGGCCTCACGCACCGCCTGCGCGACCGCCTGTTCATGCGCCGGATTGGCATAGCTGTGCAGCAGGCAGATCGCGACGCTGGCGACGTTCTCCTGCGCGCAACATGGCGATGACCGGCTCCAGGCTCGCCGCGTCCAGCGGGACCGCCACCGACCCGTCAGGCCGCATCTTTTCCGTCACTTCCAGCCGCAGACGACGTTCCACCAGCGCGCGCGGTTTGGTCCAGCCGATGTCGTACAGCACCGGCATGCGAAGGTCGCGAATTTCCAGGATGTCGCGGAACCCGCGCGTGGTGATCAACGCGGTTTTCGCGCCCTTGCCTTCCAGCACGGTGTTCGATCCCACCGTGGTGGCATGCAACACGTCCGTCACGACACCCGGCCGATCAGCCAGCAACGATCGCAACCCCTCGACGATACCTTCGCCGTAGTCATGCGGCGTGGACGCGGTCTTGTGCGTCGTTACCGTGCCATCCGTCAGAGATCGCAACCAGGTCGGTGAACGTGCCGCCGATGTCGATGCCAACACGCAGGCTCATGCCGCCGGCTCCCAGGCCACGGCAGGCAACGGCTTGCGTTGGATCGCAGCCGAGCGCGCAATGCCTCGGTCGCAACGGCGTCGATCACCGGTGGGTCGCCGGCGGCGACAACGCCGTAATCCCGTGCCGCGGCCTCGATCGTGACCAGCCCGTCACGCAGGTCCCGCGCGACCAGGTCAAGGTCGCGCTCCAACGCCGGACCCCAGCCGCCGGCCCCGGGAAGCTCATGACGGAAAATCTCCCCCCGGGTCAGGTTCATGGTGATCTTGGCATGCAGTTTCGCCTCCGTCGGCAGCCCGGGGTTCATCACGTTCAGCCCGGGTGCGCCCGGACCGCCGCCCTGCAATCCGTACGGACGATGGGTCTGCCGATCGGCGCGGACCTGCAGGATCCCCTCGTCGGCCAGCATGCGCCACGTCTTGCGCTGCGCCATGCCGCCGCGGAACTGTCCCGCGCCGCCGGTATCCGGGACAAATTCATAGTCCAGCACCTCAAGCGGATTCTCCGCCTCGATCACCTCGACCGAGAAACTCGCCATGTTGGCGAACATGCAGGTGTTGCCATCCAGCCCGTCCGCCCAGGGCCGGCCGCCCCAGGCACCGGAGATGAAATCGACATAGATGAACGGGTTCAGGTCCTTGTCGTAGCCGCCGATGGTCAGGCCGGTGTTGCCGCCATCGGACGCGGCGAACACCTTGTCGGGATAAAGTTGCGCCAGCGCACCAAACGCGCAGTCCACACCGCGAAATCCGGTCAGCCCGCGCGCGGCGCAGGCGGCCGGCAGCTTGCCATGGGTGATCGTGCCAGCCGGCGCGATGATCTTGATCGGGCGGAACACCCCGTCGTTGTTCGGCATGTTCACCGACAGCACCGACTTCACCGCGGTGAAGCTCATGGCGGCTGTATAGCTCAAGTGTATTGTTGATCGAGCCCTTCACCTGCGGCGCGCTGCCGGTCCAGTCCACCTCCATCGTGTCGCCGTGCTTGCGGATCGGTGCAGACCAGCGGGATCGGCACGCCGACATCGATCTGATCGTCATCGATCCAGTCGGTGAAGGTCGCCTCGCCGTCCGGCAATTCCAGCAGGCACTGCCGGGTCAGCCGTTCGGAGTAGTCCATCATCGCGACCATCAGGGTCGTGACGCCGTCAGCACCATAACGGGCCGACCAGATCGGTCATGCCGCGCGCGGCGATCTCGCAGGCGGCAAGCTGGGACCGGATGTCGCCGAACACCCGGCCGGGCAGCCGAACGTTGCGCTCGATCATGCGGAACAGCGTCGTGTTCGGCTGGCCCTTCTCGTACAGCTTCAGCGGCGGAATCCGCAGCCCCTCGGCATAGATCTCCAGGCTGTCGGACGCGTTCGATCCCGGCACCCGCCCGCCGACATCGGTGTGGTGACAGATCGTCGCGGCATAGGCGATCGGACTGCCCGTCCGCGAACAGCGGCTTGAAGATGAAGATGTCCGGCAGATGCATGCCGCCATCGTAAGGATCGTTGTTGATGAAGATGTCGCCGTCATGCACATCATCGCCGAAATGCGCCAGCACCGCCTGCAGCGCCACCGGGATCGAGCACAGATGGCCCGGCAGCGACAGGCCCTGCGCCACCAGGCGCCCCTCGCGCGTCGCAGATCGCCGCGCTGTAGTCCATGATGTTCTTCAGAACGCCCGAATACGCGGTGCGGTAGATCGTCAGCACCATCTCGTCGCCGATCGCCGAGATCGCGTTGCGGAACAGTTCTTCGGTGATCGGCATCGGACATGCGGCGCAAAGTATTCCGGGCATAGGATTCCGAGGCGAAGACCTATCCGACCACCGATACGGTTTCGTGGCAACCGGCGTTGCCGCTGTGGCATGGTGCCGAACGAATCATGACCAGAGGTGCCGATCATGCAGCTGCCGCTCCGTCGCGCGTTCTGTCTCTGCTGCTTCTGCTCTTCCTGGCGCGCTGCGCAGACGGCGCCGGATGTCGACTGCAACCTGACCATGATCGCGCAGATGCCGTTGCAGGTTCAGGACCACCTGCTCGTCGTCCCGGCCGGCATCAACGGCAAATGGGTTCGCCTCGTGGTCGACAGCGGGGCAGAGCGAACCACAATCAGCGACGCAACAGCCGAACGGCTTGGGTTGCCGCATGATCCACGCTACACGACCCGGTCCCTGGGTATCGGCGGCGCCACGACCACAACCGATGTCACGATCGAGCGGCTGGTGCTGGGCGGCGTGCACTTTCCCGATCACCCGGATCGCTGTCGGCACCTTCAACTTGCAGTTCGAACATGGCTTGAACGCCGATGGCCTGCTGGGCGCTGATATCCTGCTGGCCTTCGACATGGATATCGACGTGCCAGCCGGCAAACTGACGCTGTACCGCAGCCGGATGTGCCCGAACGCATCGCCGCCCTGGCAGGAGCCATGGGTCGAGATTACCGGCGTCCGAGCCCGCAAGGACCGCCTGCTGCTGCCGTTCGACCTGGACAATGTGCCTGGGATGGCGATCCTGGACACCGGTGCGCAGGCGAATGTCATCGGTGTCGACATGGCGCGCCGGATGGGTTTGGACGCACAGACGCTGGCCAGGGACCCCGCCATTACCCAGCGTGGCGTCGGGCCAAACGTGACGATTTCCCGCCTGCATCAATTCAAGCTGTTGCGGATCGGTCCCGTGGCCGAAGAATCGCCGGCAATCACTGTCCTGCCGTCGGATTTCGGAGTAGGCGATGCGTTGGTCGGTGAAGAATTCCTGCAAGGTCGGCGCGTCTGGATATCGTTCCACAATCGACAGATTTTTGTCTCCCGCCGGGCGAACGAGCGATGATCGACAAGCTTGAAATGCTCCTGGCCCTTGCCCGCGAACAGCATTTCGGCCGAGCGGCCGAAGCATGCGGGGTGACCCAGCCAACATTGTCGGCCGGGCTGAAACAGCTCGAAGAAGGCTTCGGCGTTCTACTTGTCCAGCGCCAGTCGCGCTTCATCGGCTTCACCCCGGAGGGCCTGCGCGTGCTGGACTGGTCACGACGCATCGTCGGGGACTACCGTGCCATGCGGGATGAAATCCGGGCACTCAAGCGTGGCCTCGCCGGCCATCTTCGCATCGCGGCGGTGCCAACCGCACTGCCAATCGTTTCAACCCTGACGACACCGCTGCATGCCGCGCACCCCGAGGTCCTGTTCACCATCCTGTCGCGCAACTCCATCGAGATCCTGACCCTGCTTGAAAACCTCGAGGTCGATGCCGGACTAACCTACGTCGATAACGAACCGTTGGGGCGGGCGCGGGCAATCCCGCTTTACCACGAACGTTACTGCCTCCTCATCGGTGCCGACCGTCCGCTCGGTGACCGGAAGTCAGTGACCTGGACTGAAGTCGCCAGCGTCCCACTTTGCCTGCTGACCCCGGATATGCAGAACCGGCGCATCATCGACCGCAAACTGCGCGACGCCGGGGTCGAACCATCGCCGACGTTGCAGTCCAACTCGATGGTCCTGCTGTTTTCCCATGTGCGGACCGGGCAGTGGGCGAGTGTCATGCCCGCGGTGCTTGCGGAGACAATGGGACTGCCTGAACCAATCCGGGCAATCCCGATCGAAGACGTGACCCCACCGCCAACCATCGGCCTGGTCTATCCGCACCGTGAACCACTGACACCATTGACCGCCGCTCTGGTCACGGAAGCCCGCCGCGTTGGCCCAGGTTGGATGACGGCCGACGGATGACGGGGCCGGAGGAGGGCGGCGTAACTACCGAAGCTGCCGGAAGGTAACCACCAGGACGTCCCGGTACCCGGTTCCGCCGGGTCCAGCGGTTCAACCGGCGTCACCCCGTGCATCACCCGCGTGTCGTCGACCAGAGCCGCGTCGAACGGATCAGTCAGTGTAAAATGCCCCAACGCCTCACCGCCCAACCCGTGCACCGAAGTCACGCCGCTCGCGATGTTGGTGCGGTTGATGAGCAGCACCAGCACGTAATCAACCCCATCGCGATGCAATCCCTCCGGCGTTGGCCGACCCTCCTGGCCGCGGCGCGCCTCGATGCGGAACTGATGCACCTCCACGTGCCAGTTCCTGGCCGAGCACACCATCTCGAACAGCTGCTGGCAGAACGTCAGCACAGTCGTCATCGACGGTCCCGAACCGATCGGCCCGGCCACCGATTCAAACCAGCGCTCGATCCCGCCGTTCAACGTGTTGTAGTCACGGCTCTGATAATGTGGCTGCGCAGGTTGGCGGACGACGCCGTCCATGCCCACCGCGAACACCGCATGACGGCGTTTCCGGTAACGCCCACCATCGGCCATGTATGTATCCGGCCCCAGGTCATTCCAGCTCGCCGCGAAGACCGGCCAGTCGGTCAGTGAACCAGCCTGCTCCAGCAGGGCACGCATGTCGGCGCCGTGGACAAATTTGTAGCCATCGGTTCGAATCAATTCAGTCAGCAGCCTGAGCGTGTCCATGGTCCTCCCCTGTTTCAGCAGGAGCCTGGACCGTCGCGGACACGGAAATCGTCTGCACCGGATTGAAGATCCTGATCCCAAGCTCCTGAAACCGCCGCTTCATGCGCCGGTTGAACTCTCGTTGCACGACCCAACGGCCGGAATCCGTACAGACCACCTGACCGACGATGGTGACCGACGCGCCATCGACCTTGTCCACGCCCCAAAGCTGGAAGTCGCTCAACATCTTCGCCGACAGGTCCGGATCAGAGCGCATGCTGGCCACGATCGCCGACAGTTCGGCAGCAACGCGGTCGGTATCCTCGGCGTAGGCAACTCTGACGCTGATCGACGCGTTGCCCAGCCCGCGGTTGATGTTGGTCACGCTGGTCACCGAGCTGAATGGTATAATATGCACCGATCCATCGTCCGCACGTAACCGGATGGTGCGGACCGAAAGCGCCTCAACCACACCGGACAAACCGGACACCGTCACCGCATCCCCAACCTGCATGGCATTTTCCAGCAGCAGGAAAATGCCGGTGATCAAGTCCTGCACCAGCTTCTGCGATCCGAAGCCGATCGCCACACCAACGATACCCGCACCGGCAAGCAACGGGGCGATATTGATGCCGATCTCACTGAGCACCATCAGGCCGGTGACGATCGCGATGGTGATCAGCAGCGTGGTGCGCAACAAAGGCAGCAGGGTCCGCAGGCGGGCCGACTTGGCCAACTCGGCCTCGCGCTGCAACCGCTCAAGATGCTGCTGGAAGCCTCCGTTGATCGCTTCCCACACGCCGAAGGCCAGTACGACGGTGACCACGAGTGTTCCGGTCGACGACAGGATACGAAGTCCCAGCGGGCTCGAGACCAGCCAGAGGAACGTGTTGAGGCCATATATCTGTAACAGGCCAACGATGCACAACGCGTAGACGGCAAGACGCACGGCAACGGTTACGGCCGGATGGTAAACGCTCAGCCTGGCGTGCATGCCGGGATAGAGACCCGTCGCATCCGGCGTCGGTCGCATCACGCGGTCGACCACACCCAACACCAGCAGTAGGACGAGCCGTGCGCCAATCAGGACCAGGGTGGTGACGATAAAGTAGTGCAGAACAGCGGTGTAGCCATGCGGCACCTCGACCGCCCAGACCAACCAGCCGGCCACCAGGAAGAACAGCGCGATCCAGTGCCACACCCGGGCAACGCGGTTGCGTACCGTGGCGACCACGCCGGTCGCGCCCAGCGGTGCCCGCAACCAGTGGCGGACCACGCGCCGGTTCCGCACCACCATGATCGCGATGGAGATATGAAGTACCAGCCCGATGGCTTTTTGCATTGCGTCATGGGCCAGGTCGGACAGCCCCAGCAACAGCCCGACCTCCCCAATTGCATATCCGCAGACCGCGATCAGGATCAGCCGCCGGGTCCACCGCATCAGGTAATCGGCGGCCTTGTCGTCCAAGTGGAACAACCGCAGGCGTGACGCCTCGGGCGATAGCAGCATCCGTGCGACGCACAACATCGCGCTGCAAACGGCATAGGCGTCGACGACGGCCAGAATGATCAATCGGCTGATGGTCTGCCCACCAAGGCTCGATCCCGCAATCAGGTGCCCGATCACGACGATCCCCGCGACGGGCACAAGTTCCAGGAGCAGGCGCGCCAGGACCAGGGGAACACGCCGCAACAGCGTCCATGCCGACGGCCGATTGCGCCGCAGCAGCGGTGGTTCGATCTCCCCCGCCTCGGCACGCACAAGGCCCTCGTCAGCCGTTGCCGTGATTTCCTTGGGCGGTTCGTCCACTTCGGCGTGACGATGCGCGGGAGCCGCCCCTTCCAGGCTATGAATAGGTCGACGCATGGCGCGCCGCAGGCCGTATTCCACCGCTGCGGCACACGCGAGTACCAAGGCGATACGCCAGGTGACATCCAAGAGCAGGTTGCGGGCGATCGGGTTGGTCGCCATGACCACGACCCAGCCATACAGCAGCGGAAGGCTCTGGACCGTCTCCATCGCGTCCATAGCCTGGTTGCCGACATGGTTGACGAAGGCGGAGGCTGACAGCAGGAATCTGCGCACCCAGGCTGTCAGGCGCCAGTGGTATGGTCACGCCCTCGACCGTGGTTTCGGTCGGTGCCGGTTTCGCAACTTCTGCCACGGGCACCGCCGACGTCACCGGTTGCGTCTTGACGATGGCGTTCAGCGTAGCCACCAAAGCCGCCCGCTTGGCGGGATCGTTCAGCACGTCCAGCGCCGAACGCGCCTGGTCCGCGGACAGCGACGGCGCTGCGGCGGGCGCGGCGTTAGGCTTCTGGGCGACTGCCAGCGACGGCACGCAGAGGGCAAGCGCGCATAGCAGAAAAATGAGGCGTGTCATTCGCGGGTACGACCACAGATGCCGCTGTCCGGTCAACGCAAATCCGGACCCACGGCCCCGCCCGCCCGGCATCGCGGCACGGCAATCCTTGCATACGCGTTTGACCCCCGCATCGGCCAATGGGAACATCCAGTCGAAACGTTCGGCACGAAGAGCACTCGCAAATGGATCAGATCACCCCGCCGCCATCCACTGGTGTTCGGACGGATAGTTGGCAAGCGGAACTGGATGAACTCGCCGAACGCAAACGGATAGCCCGCGAGATGGGCGGCCCCGAGCGCGTCGCCCGCCAGCATGCCGGCGGCCGCCTGACGGTCCGCGAACGCATCGACCAATGCCTTGATGCCGGCTCCTTCCTCGAAATCGGCTCCATCGCCGGCAAAGCGACCTACGACGATACCGGCACGGTCATGACCGATTTCATGCCGGCCAACGGCGTGTTCGGCCGCGGCACCATCGACGGCCGCCCGGTGGTGATCTATCGGCGACGACTTCACCGTGCGCGGCGGGTCGGCGGACGCCTCGATCAAGGGCAAGTACTTCATGCCGGAGAAGATGGCCGGCGAGTACCGCATGCCGTTGATCCGCATGATCGAAGGGTCCGGCGGCGGCGGTTCGGTCAAGACCATCGAGACCACCGGCCACGCCAATCTGCCCGGCGGCATCGGCCAAAGTTCCGGCCTGTGGCTGTGTGCCCAGAACATGGGTCGCGTGCCGGTGGTCGCGACTCGGACTGGGTTCCGTCGCCGGTCTGGGCGCGGCCCGCCTGGCCGCCAGTCACTATTCGCTGATGGTCAGGGACACATCCGCGGTCTTCGTCGCCGGCCCGCCGGTGGTGGAGCGGCTGGGAGAAAAACGCACCAAGCAGCGAACTCGGCGGCCATCAGGTCCAGGTGCCGGCCGGCACCGTCGACGACGCGGTCGACACCGAGGAGGAAGCATTCGAGCGCACGCGGCGGTTCCTGTCCTACCTGCCGTCCTCGGTCTGGGAACTGCCGCCGCGCCAGCGCAACTGGACGATCCGAAACCGCCGCGACGAGCACCTGATCTCGATCGTGCCGAAGGACCGCCGCAAAGCCTACAGCATGCGCAGGATCATCGAATCGGTGGTCGACACGGACAGCTTCTTCGAGATGGGCAAGCACTTCGGCCGGCCATCATCACCGGTTTCGCGCGACTGGACGGCTGGCCGGTCGCCATCCTGGCCGGCGATCCGCTGTTCGGCGGCGGCGCCTGGGGTGCCGCGGCATCCCGCAAGATCACCCGCTTCGTCGACCTGGCGCAGACCTTCCATCTGCCGATGGTTCACCTGGTGGATTGTTTCGGTTTCGCGGTCGGGCTGGAGGCGGAATCGACCGCGCACCATGCGCCATGCCGTCACCGCGATCAGCGCCATCCACCAGTCCACCATCCCCTGGTGCGCGATCATCATCCGCAACGTCTTCGGCGTCGGCGGCGGCGCGCATGTGCCGCACACCCAGACGCCGATCCGCTATGCCTGGCCGTCCGGAAACTGGGGCTCCCTGCCGCTGGAGGGCGGCGTCGAAGCGGCGTATCGCGCCGAGATCGCCGCCGCCGACGATCCGGACGCGAAACTGCGCGAAATCGAGGCAGCGCCTCGAACAGATGCGCTCGCCCGTTCCGGTCGGCCGAAGCCTTCATCATCGAGGAAATCATCGATCCGCGCGACACGCGTCCGCTGTTGTGCGAGTTCGCCAACATGGCCGCGCCGCTGCGAACGCCCGGCCAGTCCTTGTTCACCATGCGGCCCTGAACCCGTTTATTTCGCTGGCCGCGCGCCAGCGGACGCAAAGGCGTTGATCAGCGTGTCCAGGAACTTGAAGAACAACTCCACGCCATATCCCACCAGAAACGCGGTCGCCAACGGCGAAAGTGCAACCCCTTGCGCCGGATTGAACAGTCCGACGATGGCGCCGGCGATGACCGCCGTGATCATGCGAGCCGAGTTCCGCGAATGACGGGTCATAGGTGCGTTTGCGGATAGTTTCCGCAAACAGCCGCAACCGGAACGCATAGGCACCCAGGCAGGCGTAAGCGATCGGCAAAGCATAAGCCAGAATCGCGCCCATGACCGCTCGGTAATCAGCCCTGACGTTATCCGCGAAGTGCCGTATCGTCTGGAATGTTTCGATTTTGCACAATACCTCGGCGCTGTAATTCAGTATTGCCGGCTCGATCTGAGTCCGTGCCCGTGCCTCTGCTTCCGGTGGGACCAGGTGGTTCTTGTCGACGCATGCACCAAGCGGATCGCACTCAACCATGCCGACCAGATTGATCAGTTTATTGAGTTTCAGGGCCCGCCCGTGCAAGTCGCGGATCGCGATCGCAAACTGCTGCAGCCCCTCGATCTGGGATACGTTCAGGACGACCTTTTCGCTGCTCGGTGGGGGTTTGTTGGTCAGGAAACAAGGATCCTGCTGCGCGTAGATCGGGTCGATCGACCGATCGCTCCCGACCGGCGTCAATGCCGCGCGCAGCTTGGCCGCATCATCGTTCCCAACCGTTATGTTTTCAACGATTTCGTTTGACATTGAATCAGCCACAAATGTCGCGACAGAAACGGTTGCAATCAATGCCGTAATGAATAGTGCCACGAGGCGGTTGTACCGCAGCGACCGACAAGTCTTCACCGAACTGCAGTTGCGAATCGTCGTGGCCGTAACGTCGCCGAACTGTTTCGCCAGTTTCGCATACGCATCGTAGAACGCCGCGCGCACCTGATCGTTCGCATTGTTGTTCCGATACGCCGACTGTGCGCCCAGGATCGGTTCCGCGACTTCGGGCGATATGGCAACGCCCCATTCCGCTGCGTGCGTGAGCAGGATTTCGGCCTCGTCCAGCACGTCCTTGAAAGGTTCGTTCCGCGGCGCATCCCGGCGCTCGCGCGGTGCCAACAACGTGAACCAGTTGCTGTGAATTGCGTCGGAAAACGCCATGGCCGCCACCCTGTTTCCGGATTGGTCCTCTTGCGGCCTGCTCCTATCAGCAAGTGTGATGGATTTATGTGAGCTTGGTCACAAGTTTGAACCCACGACACAAATTTGCCCGCAGGCGGTCGTCGATTCGCCAAACAACATTGCCGCCTGCCGACCGCGCCGCCTCGACTGCATTCAGCCGGACTTAGGCGACGTCCAACGATAAGTGAGCCAACCAACGCGCCATCTTTACGGCATCGACCTGAACCGGTCATGCCCAAACGGCCCCTTCCACCCCCGAAACCACAAGGAAAACCACCCCCACTCACGTTCTCCCGATAACCCGGATCGGAACGGCAACAACAAATCTTGACTTATTTCCTATATCGATCTAAGTTACAGGAATGGAAACCTCCTCCACCCCGCATCCGCCCATCGATCTCGCCACCCACCTGTACTACCAGCTCGTCTACACCCTCACCGACCTGTTGCCGCCGCCGCTCGATGACACCCCCGAGGCACTGTGCACCCGAAACCACGCCGCCATCGCCAAGGTCGCGGCACTGCTGCCGGTCAACGCGAATGAGGCCGATCTCGCCGCCCAGTGCATCGCCGCCCGCGCCCAGGCCGAGGACATCTTGCGCCTGCTCCGTCAGCACGCCCACGACATCGGTCTGGTGATGCGGCTGAACGCACAATACGGCTCGATGGTGCGGACATCGCTGTCGGTGCACGCACGCCTCATGCGGGTGCAGGCGTCGCGCCAGAAGCGGGAGGCGATCGAGGGCGCGGCAGACCAGGACGCGTGGGCGCAGCACGTCGCCGAACGGTCTATGACGGAGGTGTTAAATGCCAGCTCCGGACCGCACCAAGCAGCGTTGCCCGAAGCGCCGCCAGCCGAGGGTGCGGACCACCTCTGCTCGAACGACGTCTCAGAAGATGGGATAGATTCTCACACCGCGGCTTTTGAGACGTGGTTGATCACACAATGCCAGGACCAAACGTCCGAACCACCGGATGCCGGCCGTCTTCATGACATCGTGCGCAAAGCAATGGCCGGATCGCATTTGGCCGCTCGGGAATTTGCCGCGAACCGTCGCGAAAATCCCGCAAGAACGGCCTGACCGGCCACACCAATGAAACAGATCGCACCCAAATGGCCCCTCTGCTGCCCCGAAACCGCTATCACGACCCGCTCGGACCAAACCCAACACGACGCGCAGCCGCCGCACCCGCCTTAACTCCTGGCGCCGCCCCGGCTTTGCCGGGATGGCACCATGTGGATAGAAAATCGGCAGCGACCTGAAGCGGTTATTCTTCGGCGTTGCCTTAGAGAACAAAACGCTGGGTCGGAACAAACGGGGGCGGCTCCACGCCAAGTTTCGCCTGGGCGTACAGGGTGGCGCTGAACTCCACATTCGCGGCCGGATGATTTCGCATTGCCAGCAGGTCACGGCAGAACCGCTGCAGCGCGGCATCGGTCGCCATGGTGCGGCCTCCGTTAACGCCCATAAGCTCGTATACGGCGCCCGAGCAGCTCATGTGAGCGTGCGCCGATTTATACAAACACTGCACTCGGCGCTCATACGGGATTGTCTGACCCGCTTCGAGCCGCGACAAAAAATCTGTCCACGTCGCCCCGACCCGGGTTCGCGCCGCATCCACTTCGGTCAAGGCGCGAACAAGTGGCCGATGCAGCGCCGGATTCCGAGCGACCGGGGGGCCACCATAGGCCGAGACCCGGTCTCGATTTTGCTCGATGAAAGCGTCCACAGCCCCGGCCGCTGCCCCGATCGCCGGAGCCGCGATTGTGGTGGCGAACACCAGACGCCAAGGCAACCGGTAGTACGGCCGGTCGTTGACCACGAAGCCAGGATCCGTGCCATTGTAGACATCGACGATGCGATGGGTGCGGTGCTCAGGCACGTAGGCTCCGGCCACCACGACATCCTTGCTGCCGGTTCCGCCCAAACCGGTCACCTGCCAGCTCTCGTGGTCAATGGTGAAGTCTCTTCGTGGCACAAGGAAAGTCCGAAACTCCGTCCCGTTGCCAGCATCCGGCACAACCGCCCCCAGCAGCGCCCACCCGCAATGGTCAACGCCACTGGAGAAGTGCCAGCGCCCCGACAAACGGAAGCCATCACCCTCCCGCTGCACCGAACCGGTGGGCGCATACGACGAAGACGCACGCGCATCCGGGTTCTCCCCCCACACCTCCCGCTGTGCTTCTTTCGCGAACAACGCAATTTGCCAGGGATGAATGCCGACCACGCTCGCGACCCAGCCGGTGGACCCGCAAGCCGAGGCGATCCGGATCATTCCCTCGTAGAAAGTGGCCAGATCAAGTTCCAGCCCACCCCATTGCCGAGGCTGCACCGCCCGAAACACACCCGCATCGGCCAACCGCAGCACGATATCCTCCGGGATCCGCCCAAGTCGCTCGGTTTCGGCCGCGCGGGCGCGGATGATCGGAAGCACGTTATCGATCCCGGAAAGAAATCGCTCCCGTGTGCCTGCGTCAGTGTCGCGTTGTGTCAGTGGGGCCAGATCCAGCATGCGTATCTCCCTTACACGATCGCCGAGAGCACGCGAGCTGCTCCCACAAGATGTTTGTTCTTCAGAAGCAACGTCCTGCGCGCGTATCGTCCCTCAAGCAAGGGGCGACATGTCGCGGTTAGCTGCAGCAACCCAGGCTCACACTGCAACGCAATGCCGCGATGCAACTCAGTCTCCGTGATCAGACACCAGCGCGGGCAAACATCGGGATGCCCTCGGTTCGATCCTCCAGCGCCGCCTCGCCCTCAGTCGGCAGCGCTACATAATGATTAAGCGCCGACTGAATGTCGCCTTCCCAGACGTCCCGAGGCAGCTCATAAAGTAGTTCGACGCTGTAGCCGTTTGGGTCACGAATATACAGACTGTGGGTCATACCGTGCTCGACCCGCCGGTCGAAGGGCACGCCGCGGCTTTGCAGGTACGTCAGCTGGCGCAACCAGGCATCGCGGTTCGGCAGAGTAATCGCAATGTGAGAGATCGCCGTCGGCGCTGCATCCGCCGAGGCTGGCGGCAGGCTAGGCGTTTCCACCAGCGCGATGTCATGGTGGTTCATTTGACCACCGCCATGGTCACCGCTGTAAAACCGCATGGTTCCACGCCGGGGCGCGCCGCTCGGTCGGCCCTGCAATTCGCCGACCTGGGTGAATCCGAGAATCTCAGTCCAGAACTGATGCGACTCCTCAAGATTTCGGACGTTTATGACGAGATGATTGAGACCGGATGGCGCGACCGGTCCACTGGGTTGGCTATTTGCCACGGTTTCGCTCCTTTGCAGTCTTATTGATTACTCTTGACGCTATTGGCCAGCGCCAGAGAAAGTCAAGTCAATGGTAGCGCTCCCGGTGCGATCAGCCCACACAACAGCGCCGCCCTGGGGCGGATAGCCGGCAAGCACGCGATCGATCGAACGCAAACCTAGCAGTCAGAATGCACCAAGCTCGCCCATCCATTCGTCCAAGGAGGCCATCCCTATCCGGCTTCCCCGTACACTCAAAGGATCCAGGTTTATCTTCACTTTGCATGGCAATACGCTCGCGAGGTCTAACGCGATCCACCCAACGTCAATCCAGTCACCCCGTCCTGATCAGACGCGACCCGGCCCGCGCTCACCATAGCCGGATTTTGCACCCGCCACGGCATGTGCCACTGTCGTGGGCAACAACCTGAACCGTCCAAGAACCACAACCAATGCCGCTTTCCGCCTATCGCGTTCTCCAACTCGGCACCGGCGTCGGGATTGACTACTGCGGTAAATTGTTCGCCGACTTCGGCGCCGACGTGATCAAGCTGGAACCCGCCGGTGGCGACCCGCTGCGCCGCATGCCGCCGGTCCTCGGCAACGGCGAAAGCGGCCTGTTCGCCTGGCTGAACACCAACAAGCGCAGCGTGACCGAAAAGCCCGATACGGTCGCAGCCCTGTTGCCCGGCGCCGACCTGCTGCTCGACAGCAGGCCGCCGAACGATCGCCAACCACCGCATGACATCCTGCGCACCCAGCAGCCCGGCCTGGCGATCACCACCGTTTCCTGGTTCGGCGACCACGGCCCCTACGCCGGTTTCGCCGCCACTGAAGCCACCGTCCGGGCCTTGGGTGGCCTCGTCGCCCTGACTGGTCGTGCCGAGGGTCCGCCAACCCTGGCAACCGACTGCCAGTCCGGCATCGTTGCCGGTCTCGCCGCCTTCATCGCCTCCGCTGCCGGCCTGTACAGCCGACCTGTCGGCAGCCGCCGTTTCTCCGTCAGCATTCATGAAACCGCGGTCAACGTTGCGGAATACGAAGCCGCCGTCGCCTGGGACGCAGGTGCATCCCGCAAACGTCCCGGGGTCAATCGTTTCGGCCGCAACTACCCCGTCGGCATCTATCCCACAAAACACGGCCTGATCGGCGTCACCATCGTCACCCCCGCCCAATGGCGAGGCATCTGCGCCATGCTGGGCATGCCCGATCTCGCCAAGAACCCGCACTACGCGATCAACACCGACCGCCTGGCCAACGCCCACGAGATCGACGCGCTGTTCCAGCCCATCTGGGAAACCCGCACCGCGACGGAGTGGTTCGAACGCGCCCTGGAATACAAGCTGCCGATGGCCGTCGTCCCCACCATGGCCGAACTGCTGGAACAACCGGTCCACCGCCAACGTGGCGCCTTCGTCCCCGTCCGCATCGGCGACGCTGCGTTCGAGGCCCCGGTGCCTGCCGCAGCACCTGACCCGAACCCCACCCCGAACCGGTGGCACCGCGCCCTTGGCAGGCGAGGATCATCGCAGTCTGGTTCGTCGCCGCCATCCGGTCGCCCCGCACGGTCCGCGCCCGGCCAACACCTTGCCTCTGGCCGGGATGCGCATCATCGACCTGACCATGGGCTGGGCCGGCCCCACCGCCGCCCGCCATCTGGGCGACCTCGGCGCCGAGATCATCAAGGTCGAAGCCTGCCAGTACCCGGACTGGTGGCGCGGCACCGATCTGCGGGCGGCCTTCATCGCCGAGCAGAACTACGAGAAAATCCCGTGGTTCCAGTTGATGAACCGCAACAAGCTGGACGTCACCCTGGACCTGACGCATCCCGATGGCGTGGCGCTGCTGAAGCGCCTCGTCGCCGGCGCCGACGCGGTCATCGAGAATTACTCCGCCGAGGTCCTGGGCAAACTCGGGCTCGACTACACCGTGCTGCAAGAGCGTCAGTCCAGGATTGGTCATGCTCTCGATGCCCGCGTTCGGCTCGAACAACGCCTGGAGCGACTGCCGCGGTTACGGGTCGACCCTGGAACAGGCCTCCGGCCTGCCCACGATCACCGGCTTCCCGGACGACCCGCCAACGATGAACCAGACCGCCTACGGCGACCCGATCGGCGGCTTCAACGCCGCCGCGGCGCTGATGGTGGCCCTGCTGCACAAGACAGGCGACCGGTCAGGGCCAGAACATCGACCTGTCGCAGGTCGAGTGCATGCTGCCCCTCGTCGCCCCCGCGCTGATCGAGCAATCCGCCACTGGCCAAACCCCGCCCCGCATCGGCAACCGCCATCCTGTCTATGTGCCGCAAGGCTGCTTCCGCTGCGCCGGGGACGACGCCTGGATCGCCATCTCGATCACCGGCGACACGATGTGGCAGGCGTTATGCGCCCTGCTGCAGCGCCCCGGCCTGGCCGACTTGACAACGGCACAGCGCCGCGCCCAACAGGACACACTCGAAGCGCTGATCACTGCCTGGACCAAAGATCGGTCCCCGGACGCCGCCATGGCCAGTCTGCAGTCTCATGGCATCGCCGCCGGTGTTGTGCGCACCCCGTTCGCGCTGGTCGACGATCCCCACCTGATCGCCCGAGGCTTCTGGCGCCGCCTCGACCGCCCGTTTATCGGCCCCCACTGGCAATCTTCTGCCGCCTTCCGGGAAGGTCACAGTGCTTATCCCATCCGCCGCGCGGCCCCCACCCTCGGGCAGGATAACGAAGCAATTCTGGCCGGACGCCTGCAACTGAGCCGCGAAGAAATCGACCACCTGGCCGCCGCCAACGTGATAGGCACCGTGCCAAAGCCCAGACGAGCACAGAGCGACCAATGACCTCTACCATCCAACGCACCACGCCTCCGCCCCGCGCTTCCCAGGGACGCGAGCCCCTTCAGCCCACCGAATTGAAATCCCTGGCCCTGATCTGCGCCGCCCATCTGGTCAGCCATTTCTACTACCTGGTCCTGATCCCGCTCTTCCCGATGCTGAAGGCCCGCCTCGGCCTCGGCTTCGTCGAGCTCGGTCTCGCGATCACCCTGTTCAACATCGTCGGCGGCCTGGTACAGACGCCCATGGGCTATGCTGTCGACCGCTTCGGCGCCAGACGTGTCCTGGTCGCCGGCCTGATCCTGGGTGGAGCCGCCTACGTCTCCATTGGCCTGTTCCCGGTCTACCCATGGATCCTCTGCGCCATGGCACTGATCGGCGTCGCCAACGCGGTCTACCACCCGGCCGACTATGCTATCCTAGGCGCGGTCATCGAGCCCAGCCGACTTGGGCAAAGCGTTCTCCATTCCATACCTTCGCCGGCTTTCTCGGCAGCGCCATCGCCCCGATCCTGATGCTGCTCGGCGCTCAGGCATTCGGCTTCCAGGCCGCGATCATCGTCGCCGGACTGCTCGGGCTCGTCGTTGCGATGCCGCTGATGATGGCCGGCTGGCTGGACCGCCACGCCGCGTCGCGCACCCAGGCTGGAGCGGCGCAGCACATCCCGATGCGAAAACTGCTGACGCCAACCGTGATCGGACTGGTCGGTTTCTTCGTCCTGCTGTCAGCCTGAGCAGCGGCGCACTGACCAACTATTCGGCTGTCGCGCTGGTCACGGTCTATGGGATTTCGCTGTCGTCGGCGAACCTGGCGCTGTCGGCGTTCCTGTTCATGTCGGCGATCGGCGTGCTGGCGGGCGGCGTGATCGCCGACCGTACCCAACGCCACGGTGATGTCGCAGCCTTCGGTTTCGGCGGTGCCGCGCTGTACTGATCCTGCTGGTCGGCACCATCAACCTGGGGTCCGTCCTGGTGGTCGTGGCGATGGGTATGGCCGGGTTCCTGTCGGGGATGATCTCCCCCTCGCGCGACATGCTGGTCCGCGCCGCATCGCCGCCGGGTGCGTTCGGACGGGTATTTGGTATCGTAACGACCGGCTTTAACATCGGCGGCACGGCTGGGCCTTTGATCGGCGGCTGGATCATGGACCACAATCTGCCGCGCTGGGTGTTCTTCTCGTCGGTGCTGTTCATGGCGATGACATCGCTCATGGCGCTGGCCAGCGACTGGCGGTCCCGCCGGCGCTCGTCGCTGGCCCTATCGTAGAGCAACGCCAGAACGCCTGGTTGATACAGGAGAAACAACACACGCACGGAACGCTGGCCGCTTACCGCCGGTGTTCCGCCAGCCCGTGACAGAGGGATGAATCCATGGAACTGCCCAACGCCGACGCCGCCACCAAAGCTTGGTTCATCGACTGGCTGGAGGGGTTTTCCGCTCATGTACGCGCTGTCGATTATGCATCGGCGCGACCGTTATTCCATCCCGAGATACTGGCGTTCGGCACCCACCAGGACGTGTTACCCAGCCTCGAAGCCTGGGTTAACAGCCAATGGGACAATGTCTGGCCGAAAACTGACGATTTCCGCTTCACTATCAGCGAAACCCACGTTTTGGTTTCAGATGATAATACCCTTGCGGTTGTGATCGCACCCTGGACCAGCACCGGCTTCAACCCCGACGGCACTTCGTTCGAGCGCCCCGGACGTGCCACGATCGTTTTTCACAAAACAAGCGACACCTGGCTCGGTGTCCATTCCCACTTGTCGCTGAACAGGGGCGTCCCCCAGTCAAGCCACGGCAACCGTGCAGTCAAAGCGCGCTGAAGGCAGAGCTGCAAAACGCAGTAAACGCCGAAGCGGCGACGCCCGGTGACAAGGGCGTAACCGCATCGGTGCTGTTGTTTTTACTTGCCGCCGCCGCTGCTCATCGTGCCCGACTTCTGTTCCGAGGTACCGGACGCCGCGCTTGCCTGGCTGCTGGCCGTACCTGGGACGACTGTCTTACCAGTTGCCCCTGGCGCCGTGGTGTTCATAGCGGAGCCGCTGTAGTTGCTGGTTGTCGAATGTGGCGATGCGGTATCGCCGGTATGCATCCCCGACACGGCCTTATTGTCGGCCGTGCCCGGAGATGCCGTCGCCGAGTTGTTGCTGCCCATATTGCCACTTGGGTTGGAGCTTTGAGCCATGGCCGCCCCCAACGGGGCCGCCATCAAGGTCGCCGCCAACAGAACCGAGTATGACTTTGAAAACATCTTGCCGTCCTTCCGAACGAACCGCGGGTACATTCCACGCGGTGACAGAAAGACAACGCACCAAGCCCGTTTCGGTTCTGTATTCCGCAGTGCGACATCACGCAGAATCAATCTGCGTATAATACCGCCACCGGAAAATCTCCTAATACCGACGGCAGCGGAACATCAGGGTGACCCGACACGGTATCACCCCCGCCCAGCAATGGTCGAAGGCGACGCCCACGCAGCGACTCTGGCGGTACAAGACGATTGTCACGCAGACGTTCAGGATCAAGCGAGAGGTGACCAGCCCCTGCCAACAAACGGTGCGAAAGCCGCGGCACAACCACCACCACCGCTGCCCCTTCATGTTGCCGGGCGAACGCTACGAAATTGTCCCGAAGATCGCCCTGCACCGTAATTGGGAGGTAATCACCGCAAGCAAACAGCCCGGGCTGCTGCCGTCGAAATTCAAGTACCTTCTGCATAACAGCTTGCTTGATCCGGCCGTCACGCCACGAAGCTTGGCACGCTGCAGGGGTTTCGCGGGCTGCCAGCGCTTCCCGCCGAGCGCCATAATCAACCGGCCGACGATTGTCGGGATCGACCAGACTGAAATCCCAAAATTCCGTCCCTTGGAAAAAGTCCGGCATGCCCGGCACGGTCATCTTCAACACAGTCTGGGCGAGCCCGTTCACCGCGCCCGCCGGAGCGATCATATCGATAAAAGAACACGCAACGCCGCAGGAATTTTCCCTGGGGCGATAACAGATCGAACAGAAAATTGCGCGCAACCGTCTCATATTTTTCGTTAGGCGCCGTCCAGTCTGTGCGTAGCTTGGCCTCTCGCAAGGCCTTTTGCTGCCAGCCGGCCAAGCGTTCCGCGAATGCCTTGCACCCAGCCTCGTTGGACAGGGTCCAGATCCAGCGGCCATGCACCGACGATCATCTGATACAGCATGATCTCGTCAGCCGGGTCGGGACGCTAGGCCTCGACCGAACGGCATTGGCTAGGAAGGCAGCCCACTCATCAGGAATTTCACTGATCACGGCGAGCCTGGCCCGCAGATCCTCGCCGCGCTTGTGGTCATGCGTCGCGGTTGCCAGCATGGCATCAGGAAAAGTCGCCAGCCGGTCCGCGCACGCCTGATGAAAATCCGCCACGGAACTGCCAAGCCGTGGCGACATCGAACCCAACATCGTTACGCGACAGCAGTCGACCGTAGCGATAAAACGCCGTGTCCTCGACCGATTTCGCCGCGACCGGGGCGCTGAGCTGCTGAAACCGCGTGCCCGCGACCTTGTCCCCAGCTTCGCCGCCCAGCCAGCGGTCCAACTGGTCAAGCACCGCATGCAGCCGACGCCGGTGAGGCCTGCTTTCGCCGCCGCCAGTGCCTTGGCAAAGGCCACCTGATCCATGGCTGATCGTTTCGTACCCGGCATCATAACCACGATACACTGGAAAATGCGACAGCAGCGCCATCAGTCCGTCGCCGAATTGCCGCTGCCGATACATCGCGCGTCTTGGGATCGGCCCGGGCGACGCGGTGCAGCGCCGCCGTCACGGCATTCAATTGGGCATCGAAACCACGTTCAGCAGGATTTCCTGCCGGGCGGAGACTTCCTCAGTCCTCGAAATCCGCGGACCGTCTGCGTCAGCCTCGTGCCACATCCGTCCCAGCGCCGCCGCGCTGGAGGCGTCGTGCTGCAGACGCACTGACCTCATTCATGAAGTCGTAGCCGCTGGTGCCATCGACACCCCAATCGGTCGGCAGCGCCTCGCCCGCGCCCAGGATCTTCTCGATCACCAGATAGGCATGGCGACCGGGCGCCAGTTCGTCCAGGCGCTGGCGCAGGCGGCGGCAGTAACCCGGCGGATCGGACAGGCCATCCACATGATCCACCCGAAACCCATCGATCAGGCCATCGGCGTAACAGGCGGAACAGTGTCGCGTGGGTCGCCTCGAACACCTCCGGCACTTCGATCCGCAAGTCCGGCAAGCCCATTGATGTCGAAGAAGCGCCGCCAGTTGATTTCATCGCCGGCGGCACCCCACCAGGCCAGCCGATAATGCTGCCGCTCCAGCAACGTGTGCAGCATGTGCAGCGTCCGCTCGCGATTGGCCGGATCGAAGGATTCGCAGCCCGCATTCGCGTATATGGGCGTAATCGCTGGGATCGATGGGGAATTCGCTGTCGAAATAGCGAATCACCGGTTCCCCGGAAGCGGATTGCGCTCAGGCGGATTTCCCCGGCCTCCAGCGCCTCGCCATACGGACGGCCAAGGAACGGCGCCAGCACTTTGCCGCGCAGGTCCGGGATCGTTCGGTTTCCCAGTCAACGTCGAAGAAATCGGCGTATCGGCTGGATCGCCCGTGGCGCAGCAGGTCCGTCCACCAGGGATTGTCCGACCCGCCCACCGCCATATGGTTCGGCACAATGTCGACGATCAGCCCCAGCCCGGCTTCGCGCAGAACCGCGACGAAATCGCGCAACCCCTGCTCGCCGCCCAGTTCCGGATTGACCGAGGTCGGATCGACCACGTCATAGCCATGGATCGACCCCGCCCGCGCCGTCAGGATCGGCGACGAATAGACATGGCTGATCCCCAGATCGACCAGATAAGGCACAAGCTCGGCTGCGTCAGCAAAGGTAAATCCCTTATGCAGTTGCAAGCCGCATGGTCGCCCGAGGGGTCATTGGCGGGGCCTTTCCGCCGCCACATAACTCTATTCGGCGTGCCACCGCTTCGGTATCCAGCACCTCATCGGCCGGCATCGGCAGGCGCCGCCGCCAGTTGGGATGTTCCGTCACCGTCCCGGGCAGATTGGGCTGCTCGATCTGACCCAAGCAGATCCTCAAGCGGGATCAACGACAACGGCACCTCCGTCTTGGCGATGAAGCGAACGGCCGCATCGACCACCCGCTCAGTCTCCTCAGGGTCCGGAACGGGGCCTTCGCCCACATGTTCCCGCACGAAGGCGTTCCAAAGCCGCGGCCGGTCCTGCTCGCGCTCCTTGCGTACCGTCTCAGGATCAACACCTTCGCCCAGCCGGCCATGCTCGTGTCGGACATCGATGTCGCTGCCCTTCCACCAACCCGCCACCGTCGGCAGGTCATGCGTCGAGGTCATCGCGACATCAGTGCTGCCCCAACCTCGGGGCGGGACGAAACCGGTCTGCGCATCGCGCTCAAACCACAGCACACGCATGCCATGGATACCGCTTTGTTCCAGCATATCGTGGAAACCTTCGGGCACGGTTCCAAGGTCCTCGCCAATCACGACCACGTTGTGGCGCACCGATTCCAGCGCCAGCAGCCGCAGCAAATCGCCCACCGGGTAATTCAGATAGGCGCCCATCCGCCGGCGAAGCGCCTTCCGGGATCAGCCACAGCCGCGCCAGCCCCATGGCGTGATCGACGCGGATGCCGCCGGCATGCCGCATCGCCGCCTGCAGCGTTGCGAGGAACGGCGCAAATCCGTTCTCCTCCATCGCGCGCGGCGAGAATCCGGTCAGGCCCCAGTCCTGCCCTCGCGGATTGAGCAGATCCGGCGGCGCTCCGATGGTCAGGCCCAGCAGGATGTCGCTCTGCCGGCTCCAGGCATGGCTGCCGTTCGGATCCATGCCGACCGCGAGGTCGCCGATCAGGCCGATCCGCATACCCGCCTGCCGGGCAATCCGCTGGGCCGCGGCGACCGAACGGTCGGACACCCACTGCAGGAATTGGTGATACAGGATCTCGTCAGGCTGCGAGTCGGCAAAGAACGCGACGGCGGGCCCGCGGGGATCACGCAGGTCAAGCGGCCACTCGCGCCAGTCCCGCTGCGGCATGCGCGCCGCCTGCAATGCCTCGAAGCAGGCATGCTCATACAGCAGCGGCCCCTGGTCCGCGCGGAAGCGCGCAAAATCCGCTCCGAGCGGTCCATCCCAGTCACTACCGTCCAGAAACGATTCGAACAGTTTCCGCAACAAGGCATATTTCGCTGCCGATGCTTTTGGCCAGTCGATCAGGCCGTTCGGCAGCGCCGTCTCGGTCGTCACGCCCGGCCCAAAAACCAGTTCCGGCGCGGCATGCAAGTGGGTTGAGGAACAACCGGCTGGACGGGGCATAGGGTCCAAACCGAGCCGGGTCAGCGGCATAAAGCGCATGCATCGGACTGAGCGCAATGGCGTCAGCACCCTTTGCCCCGGCCGCCCGCGCCAGAGTCGGCGGCGCCGGCCAGATCGCCGATGCCAACGTCACCCGGATGATTCAAGCCATAAAGCTGGGCTGCCAGACCCCATAGTCGCGCATCCGGAACGACATCCTCGATCGAGCGGCATCGAGCCGGCGATACCGCCAGCACGATTTCCCGGTCCTCCACACGAAGCCGGTGATAGCCGATCTCCGGCGATCGCCGGGATGCGCAGCCGCCCGCGCGCTGGCAGCAGCGCGACCTGCCGGCTCTTCCCCGCTTTCCAACACCAGTTCCGCTGGCTGAGCTTCGTTCCCCCCGACATCCAGCCGCGTCGGGCGGCCGGCAACTGCGGTCACCAGCGGCGGCAGGTCGGCCAGGCTGCTGCGCTTCGTCAGCAGCCGCCGGCTTGAGGACAATTCCCGGCTGGTATCGGCGGGAAGCCCAAGGGCCGAGCCAGCACGCGGCGCAGGACAGGCGGCGCGACAACGCGTGGCTCGCCCGGCGTAGTCCTGCCACTCCACGGCGATACCGGCCCGTCGGGCCAGATCTCGAACGATCTCATCGCTCATGCCGCAACCTCCAGATACGCGGCGGTCATCGGACCCGTATCGCCGGTCGCGAACAGCAGCCGGCCCGCCGGCGTATCGAACTGCACCGCGTCCGCCCCCAAATTTGTCACGATCGTCAACCGCGATCCATCGCCCAGGCGCCACCGCGCCAGCACGGCTTTCGGCCCGATCACTTCGGCGCCCAGATGACATCGTGCCCGGCAAGCCGCGGCACGATTTCCTTCATTCGCAAGCGCGATCAGTCGCTGGTAAAAGTCGAAGCGGTCGGTCTCAACGGGCTTCGGAATGGACGCCGTGAACGTCTCGACCGCATTCGGGTCGGGAATCTGTTCGCGCTTCGTCCGGATCGGCAAATTGCAGCGAAACCCGCAAACTCCTGACGGCGCCCTTCGCGCACCGCATCCGCCAATTCGTCGTGATGATCGGTGAAGAACAGGAACGGTGTCTGCGACGCGGTTTCCTCACCCATGAATAACAGCGGGATCTGCGGACACAGCATCTGTAGCGCGATGGCAGCCTCCAGTGCGGTGCGGCGAGGTCAGCGATGTCAGGCGCTCCCCAAACGCCCGGTTGCCGATCTGATCATGGTTCTGCAGGAACAGCACATGCGCATAAGGCGGCAGATCGGCGCTTGGCTCGCCACGCGGTGCCTTCAGATAGGCCGAATGCTCGCCTTGATAGACCCACCCTTCGGCCAGGACGCGCGCCAGCTTGGCTGCGGGATCGTCGGCGTAATCGGCATAGTAGCCGCCGTCCTCGTCCGTCAGCAGCACATGCAGCACATTATGGCCGTCATCATTCCACTGCGCGTCAACGTCCTCACGCAAATGCGACGCAGCGTTATGATGCTCCAGCACAAGATGCACATGGCGGTCCTGGCCAACCGTCTGCGCGCACGGTCGCCGCCATTTCCTCGACCCAATCCTGCTCCTGAATCGCATGCACGGCGTCGAAGCGCAGGCCGTCGAAGCGAAACTCCGTCAGCCACATCAGGACGTTGCAGGTGAAATAATCCCGCACTTCGCGACGGCGGAAGTCAATCGCCGGTCCCCAGGGCGTTTTCACGTCGTCGCGAAAGAACTGCGGCGCATAGGAACCCAGATAGTTCCCGTCGGGGCCAAAATGATTGTAGACCACATCCAGAAACATCATCAGCCCCAATCCATGCGCGGTATCGACCAGTTCCTTCAGATCATCAGGCGAGCCGTACGCGGTATCAGGCGCGTAGGGCAGCACCCCGTCATAGCCCCAGTTGCGCTTGCCGGGAAAGTCGTTGACCGGCATCAGTTCGATGGCCGTTACGCCTAATTCCTTCAATCGCGGCAGATCGTTCTGCACGCCGCGAAAACCACCTGCAGCGCCCGGCATGTACCTCGTAAAGTATCGTCTCAGTCCATGGCCGCCCGCGCCAGTCTGGATGCTTCCAGGTAAATGTTTCAGCTTGTAACGACACTGGCATCGTGTACATCGTGCGCCTGCCCCGTCGAAGCGGGGTCAGGTACCATCAGCCCGTCCGCAAGCCGGTAGCGATAGCGTGTTCCGTCCGGCACGGCAGCTGTCGCCTCGAACCAGCCATCGGCTGAACGGCGCATCGGCAGCAGGTCACCAGATTCGATCGCTACCGATACTGTTTCCTGCGCGGGCGCCCACAGCCGGAATCTCACCGATCCATCCGTCCAGCCGCTTCGCACCAAAACCGCATGTCGGAATCTAAAAGGTTCGTCATTCTTGGACAACTCCGCCACAACGCATGACATTCGTCAAAGGTCAAAATCCCGTCCGGTTCCGTTCCTTTCAAGCACCGACAACGATCACCTGTCACAGATTCGTTCCACCGTCCCCGAGGAATTCGCCCACCAACACGCAAAAGCCCGCACCTGATCGAGGCGAGCTTCGACGGTCGAAAGAACCGGATTGTTCAGGGGCTCGGGGAAAGGAAAATCGTCGCATAGTGGCGGCAACGTGAGAAACAGCGCCTGCGCTTCGCCGTGCATTGGACGTCGCCACACTCTCGACCCGCCGGCATTCCCCATATTCGACCCGCCATAGACGCCCGCATCAGTATTCAACAGCTCCCGCCAATAGCCCGGCCGAGGCACACCAACCCCATAACCTACCCGTGGCACCGGCGTCATGTTGCAGACGACCAGATACCATGCGGCCGTCCTCATTCCCGTACCGCAGAAAGGCGAATACCGAGTTCGCCGAATCGTCGCCGATGACCCAACGAAAGCCAGTCGATACGGAATCCCTTTGATGCAGCATGCGGTTTCTCGACGATAGAGGGCGTTTAGGTCGCGCACCAGTGTTTGAATGCCGCGATGGCGCGGTTGATCGAGTAAATCCCAATCAATCGCAGAATCGTGATTCCATTCCCGCCACTGCGCGATTTCGCCACCCATGAACATCAGCTTTTTCCCAGGATGCGCCCACATGAAACCAAAATAGGCACGCAAGTTGGCGAAACGCTGCCAGTCGTCGCCCGGCATCTTCTGGATCAGCGAGCCTTTGCCATACACGACCTCATCATGCGACAGCGGCAGCACAAAGTTTTCAGAGAACGCGTAGATCAGGCCGAACGTCAGCTCGTTGTGGTGATAACGACGGTAGACCGGATCGCACTCCATGTAGTGGAGCGTGTCGTGCATCCACCCCATGTTCCATTTGAACGAGAATCCCAGGCCGCCGTCCCGCACCGGGCGCGAAACGCCCGGCCACGCGGTCGATTCCTCGGCAATGGTCATCGCACCCGGGCAGCGTTCCTCCACGACCGCAGTTGAAATGCCGCAGGAAGCCGATCGCCTCCAGATTTTCCCGGCCGCCATAGATGTTGGGCACCCATTCGCCCTGCTTGCGGCTGTAATCGCGATACAGCATCGAGGCGACCGCATCGACCCGCAGGCCATCGACGTGGAAATGCTCCAGCCAATGCACGCCGCTGGCGATCAGGAAGCCCTGCACCTCCCGCCGCCCGAAATTGTAGATGTAGGTGTTCCAGTCCTGGTGGAATCCTTCCTTCGGATCGGCGTGCTCGAACAGCGGCGTGCCGTCGAACCGCGCCAGCCCATGTGCGTCGTTGGGAAAATGCGCCGGCACCCAATCGATGATCACGCCAACGCCAGCGCGATGACAGGCATCGACGAAGCGGCAGAAGCCCTCAGACGGACCAAACCGGCCGGACGGCGCGAACAGCCCCAGCGGCTGATAGCCCCACGAGCCACCAAACGGATGTTCCGCCACCGGCATCAGCTCGACATGGGAGAACCCCATCTCCACCACATACGGCACCAGCCGTTCGGCCAGCCCATCCCAGCTTGGCGTCTGATCCGGACCAGGCCGGAACCACGACGCGGCATGCACCTCGTAAATCGAAATCGGTGCGTCCGCCCGATGCCGAGCCGCCCGCGATTGCATCCAGGCCTCGTCGTGCCAGACATATGGCATCGGGTCAGCCACGATGGACGCGGTCGCGGGCGGCGCCTCGGTCGCCTTGGCCAGCGGGTCGGCCTTGTCCGGCAGCCGCACGCCGTCCGCACCCACGATCGCAAATTTATAGCGCGCGCCCGGTCCGACCCGCGGCACGAACAACTCCCACACGCCGGATGGATAGCGCAGCCGCATCGGGTGGCGCCGATTGTCCCAGGTGTCGAAGTCGCCGATCACCGACACCGCGCGAGCATTCGGCGCCCAGACAGCGAACCGGGTGCCGCGAACGCCATCCACCGTCATCGGGATTGGCGCCCAGGGTGAAGGCGATCTCGAACAGCCGGCCTTCATTGAACAAATGCAGATCGGTTTCGCTCAGCAGCAGATCAAAGCTGTACGGATCTTCGGTTTCCTGCACCGCGCCCGGCCATTGGATCCGAAACCGATAGGGTTCATCGACCCTCGACCCGCCCCATGAACAAGCCATCCGGCTGCAGCTGGCGACAAAGTACCAAGATGCCGTCCGTCTGCCGCGCGCGACCACCTCGACGCCGACTCGCGCCAGGAAGGAAGGCACGAACGAAGCGGCCGATCTCGGTCTCAAACGGCCCCAGAACCGCGAATGGATCCCGCAGGCTGCCGGTGGAAAGTTGCCAGGCCTGTTCGGGCGAGATCGACGGGAGGACGACGGCGTCATTCATGCGATGCTCGTCATGCTGCCTCGATCCCCAGCAAATCGGCGCGTGCGGCGCGCCAGCCCGTGCAGCGGCACGTCAATCCACGTCGGCCGATTGGCCGCCTCATACACGACTTCGTAGGCTGCCTTTTCGATCAGGAACAAATCGAGTAACTCCGCATTGACAGCGATCGGCGTCTGCCCGCTCGGCAGAGCGTCAACCGCTTCTCGGTAACCGGTCAGGAAGGCATCGGTTGCCCGCTCGACAAAACTATCCAGAAACGCGTTGACCTGTTCGTCCGTCAGATGCGCGTGGCTTGCCTGGCTGCGCCGCTTGACCACCGCGGCCGCGTAATCGAACGACCGGATCATGCCGGCGACATCGCGCAGCGGATGGTCCTTGCCGCGACGGAGTCTCGACCGGCTTGGCCGGCTCGCCTTCGAAGTCGATGATGACGACGTCGCCGTTGCAAACCAGCACCTGACCCAGATGCAGGTCGCCGTGGATGCGCGTCAGCGTCGCGCCTTCGACCGCGTTCGGCCAGCGCTTGCAGCTTGTCGCAAAGCGTCCCTTGCTGCCAGCATGGCCGCGCGGTCCTGCTCGGCCGCTGCATCCCATTGATGACCAGCATCGAAAGCGGCGTAGGCTGCGTCTAGCTGATGCCGCGCTCGATCGGCGAAAACAGTCGCCGTGTCGGCGGTTCCGGTGGACGGGCTAAATGCCGGATCAGGACGACGGCCGAGCCAGCACCAGGTGCATTTCACCCAGTCGCTGTCCCAGCAGCCCGGCGAAGCGCACATAGTCGGTGTGGCTGCGCCGCATCGCTCAACGCGGCCTCATCGCCGCCGGTGATATCGGACAGCCCGCGCAGCAGCAGGTCCATCGTCCAGGTCCAGGCATCGCCCTGGTTGCGCACGAAGCGCTGGGCGATCGCCAGCGCATGACGCGTGCCGTCAGGATCGACACGCACGACCTCGCCCAGCAGGGCAGGTGTGTTGGCGAATCCGTTCTCGGTCAGGTAGCGCCCCATCTCGGCTTCCGGATGCGGGCCGTCCGTCACCCGGCGGAACATCTTGATGATCGCGATGTCACCGACGATCACCGAGGAATTCGACTGCTCGGCCGAAATCCACTGCATCTCCACGTCATCGGGAACAGTGATGTCCGCCATGCGCGACGTCGGCTCGAACCGGATCATGCCGCGATCGATGGCGATGATGTCCTTCTGCGCCAGCCCGGCCAGCATCGCGAGCGGAAAGCCCGGATAACGCAAAGGCGTCAGTCAGCAGGCCGACCTTTGGTCCGCGCCGCACACGGGCGAGGGCGAGCTGTGTCGGCAACGGCGGCTGCCGTTGTGTCGTCCCAGACGATGCCCAGCGGCAGCAGCCAGCGGGCCGTCCCGGATGCCGTTTCGGTCTCGATCTCAAGCAGCACCGCGTCCTCGGCCGGCACGCGGGTCATCAGGGCGATCCGGGCCGAACGCAGCGCCTGATCCTTCATGGCGAACCAGCGGCGCTTCGCCAGATAGGACGGCAGGACTTCGCGCTCGATCACGGAACGAGCGGCCATGATAGCTTCGGGCAGCGCATGGCGCATGACGATGGTCTGGTATTCAGGCATGGGTTCCGGCGCGGGTGTGTGGTGGGACGGCCAGTCGTCGGCTTCCGACAGCAGGAACCAGTAGAAGCCATACGGCGGCAAGGTCAGCAGATAGGTCAACTGACCGATCGGCGGAAATTGCGAGTGTCCATCAAGCTCGATCGGCAGGCGGCCCTGGAATTCGGACAGGTCGAGTTCCACCGCCTGCGGCGTGCGCGACAGGTTGGCGACGCACAGGATCGTGGTGTCCTCGTATTCCCGAAGATAGGCCAGGATCTTGCGGTTCTTCGGATACAGCAGCCGGTAGCCGCCGCGTCCGAACACCTTGTATTGCCGACGGACGGCGATGGTCCGCCGCATCCACATCAGCAACGAATGCGGGTCGGACGCCTGCAATTCAACGTTGACCGTCTGATAGGCGTAGAGCGGGTCCATCACCATCGGCAGCACCAGGCGCGACGGATCGGCGATGCGGGAAAAGCCACCGTTGCGGTCGGGCGACCACTGCATCGGCGTGCGCACACCGTTGCGGTCGCCGAGGTGGATGTTGTCGCCCATGCCGATTTCGTCGCCGTAATAGATCACCGGCGTTCCCGGCATCGACAGCAGCAGGTAATTCATCAACTCGATACGCCGCCGGTCATGTTCCAGCAGCGGCGCAAGGCGGCGGCGGATGCCAAGGTTCAGCCGCGCGCGGCGATCGGCGGCATAGGTTTCCCACAGGAAGTCCCGCTCCGACTCCGTCACCATTTCCAGCGTCAGCTCGTCATGGTTGCGCAGGAAGATCGCCCACTGGCAGTTTTCCGGGATATCGGGTGTCTGCCGCAGGATGTCGGTGATCGGAAACCGGTCTTCGCGCGCGATCGCCATGTACATGCGCGGCATCAGCGGAAAATGGAATGCCATGTGGCATTCGTCGCCGTCGCCGAAATAGTCCTTGGTGTCCTCCGGCCACTGGTTGGCCTCGGCCAGCAGCATCTTGTCGGGATAGTGCGCGCGACAGTTCAGCGCGGATCCGCTTCAGGGCGGCATGGGTTTCCGGCAGGTTCTCGTTGTTGGTGCCTTCGCGCTCCACCAGATACGGCACCGCGTCCAGCCGCAGGCCGTCGATGCCCAGTTCCGCCCAGTAGCGCAGCACCGACAGCACCTCCCGCATCACCCGCGGATTGTCGAAATTCAGGTCCGGCTGATGGTGGTAAAACCGGTGCCAGTAATAGGCCTTGGCGGTGTCGTCCCAGGTCCAGTTGGACCGTTCGGAATCCACGAAGATGATGCGCGTGCCGGCGTATTTGCGATCGTCGTTCGACCATACATAGAAGTCCCGGTACATCGAGCCTGGCTTCGACACCCGGGCGCGCTGGAACCAGGGATGTTGATCGGAGGTGTGGTTGACCACCAGTTCCGCGATCACCCGAATACCCCGGTCATGCGCCGCGGCGATGAAGCGCTTTACATCCGCCAAGCGTCCCGTAATCCGGATGAACCCCACGATAATCGGCGATGTCATATCCATCATCCAGCCGCGGCGAAGGATAGAACGGCAACAGCCAGATCGTGTTGACGCCCAGCTCCGCGATATAGTCGAGCCGGGAGATCAGACCGGGGAAATCGCCGATACCGTCATTGTTCCCGTCAAAGAACGATTTGATATGGATTTGATAGATGATCGCATCTTTGTACCATAAAGGATCGGCTTCAGCGACCGGCGGAGTCGCCTGCGCGATCCGCGGCCGCGGGTGGCCGACATTCATTCTATCGAACCTCTAGCCGCCAGATGCGGAAGGGCAAATCCGTCGGATCAAGCCGGATCCGCTGGATTTTGCCATACCACATGAAAACTGTCCCCGCGCATCAGATCCGTCACCGAAATCGCAGCCTGGTCGCCCAGGCCGAATTCCCAAAGCGGGACCTCGATCACCGCTTCCTGGGCGATGTGGGGATCAAGGCTGACCGCCACCAGGACCATGCTGCGATCGATTGGATCACGTTTTCCGTACAGAATGACTTGATCGTTGTAGGCTGGGTAGAAAACCAGTCCGAGATGCGATTGCAACGCCGGATGCTGGCGCCGGATCCGGTTCAGCGCGGTGATTTCCGCCACGATATTGCCTGGCGCGGTATAATCGCGCGGCCGGATCTCATATTTTTCCGAATCGAGATATTCCTCCCGTCCAGGCAGCGGGGCTGCTTCGCAGATCTCGAAGCCCGAATACATCCCCCACAGACCCGACAGAGTCGCGGCCAGTGCGGCCCTGATCAGAAATCCCGCCCGACCGGAGGTTTGAAGAAAAATCGGGTTGATATCAGGCGTATTGACGAAGAAATTCGGCCGGAAGAACTCGGCCACCGGTGGCGCGGTCAGCTCCGTCAGATACTCGGTGATCTCCTGCTTGGTGTTACGCCAGGTGAAGTAAGTGTAGGATTGCGAAAATCCGACCTTGGCCAAGCCGATACATCAGCTTAGGCCGGGTAAACGCTTCCGACAGGAACAGCACATCGGGATGGCGGCTTTGGATGTCGGCGATCATCCAATGCCAGAACGGCAAAGGCTTGGTATGTGGATTGTCGACACGGAAGATCCGGACGCCCTGATCGACCCAGAACTGGATCACATCGCGCAACGCCGACCACACGGCGGGGAATGACGCTTCGCCGTAAAAATCCGGATTGACGATATCCTCATATTTCTTCGGCGGATTCTCCGCGTAGCGCATCGACCCATCGGGCCGCCAGCGGAACCAGTCCTTATGCTGCGTAACCCAGGGATGATCCGGCGCGCACTGAATAGCGAAATCGATCGCGATCTCCAGGTCGTTCTCCCGCGCCGCCTCCAGCAGCGCGCGAAAATCCTCCAGCGTGCCAAGCGCTGGATGGATCGCGTCGTGGCCACCCTCCGCGCTGCCGATCGCATACGGACTGCCGACGTCGCCCGGTTCGGCCCGCAGGCTGTTGTTGCGTCCCTTGCGGTTGATCCGCCCGATCGGATGGATCGGCGGGAAATACAGCACATCGAAGCCCATCGCCCGGATGTCCGGCAAACGGTCGATAACCGAGCGGAACGTGCCGTGGACCGCCGGATCATGGGTTGCGGAGCGCGGAAACAACTCATACCAGCTGGCAAATTCCGCCGCCGGCCGATCGACCCGCACCGAATGAGACGGGCTGCGGGCAGCGAACGGCCGGCGGTCCGCCTGCTTCATCGCCGCCTTAAGATCGTCCGACAGCAAGCACGTCCGCGGTCGGATGCCGCCGGAATTCGACCAGCGGCAGCCTCGATCAGTTGCCGTCCTTCCTGAATTTCCAGGTCGACGGTCTGGCCCGCCGCGACCTTGGCGTGGAGATCATGGGTGAAGGTTCCCCACTGATCCCACCAGCCCTCGACCGCGTACCAGTAAAGTCCGATCCGGTCAGGCCGGACCGTGGCTTCCCACCGGTCGTTGGGCAGCTTCGTCATCGGAATGCGCTGCCACTCCTGCGCGTCCGCCGGCCGCCACAAGCAGATCGGCGGCCAGCACATCATGGCCGTCGCCAAAAATGTCGGCACTGACCGTGAAGTCGCGGCCGACAACGCGTTTTGGCAGGGAAGTCGCCGCCCGGTTCGACCGCCTCGATGGCGATACGCGCTCGCCTCCGCCCAGGACCGCTTCAGTTCCAGTGCTCCACCCGGAAACCTCCTGCGGTCGGATGGCATCTGCAAGATGCGCACCTCACCGGGCCGCAACGGCGTATCGGCATCGCCATCAGCGGACAACGCCACGCCGGCCGCCGGCGGCAGCGGTGCCAAGCGAAAACCCAACGGTGCCGGCCGCATGATATCCGGATTGATCACGACCAAGCTGTCTGACCGCAGCAGCGCGGTCACCGGCGCAGCCGGGCTGGTGATCGGCCTCAGACCGCTCAACCGGCGGCAATTCCGCCGTCAGTCGGATCGCCGCGGCAATGTCCTCGGACAGGTCGGCAGACCTGTCCCGTTGCGCGGCCTCCATATCCGTGGGGCCGGCGCGCACCGGGATCAAACCGGCGGCTCGGTCGCAAATTCAAACCCCATCGGCAGAAACAGGCCCGCCCCGGTCGAAGCGGCAATCCGCAAGCGCCAGACGATACGAAGTCGGCAACATCCGCATCCGGCGGCAGGCGATGCACCAACCGCTCGAGAAACGATGGCTCCGGTGACGCCAGTGCCGGCGCGATCTTCCGTAACGCTCGCCTGTTCATCCAAAAACCACGACGCCCGGCCGTCCCACCAGCCCGCCGACGAACAGGTCAGGTCGAATCCCACCCCGGCAAGACTCTCCAGGCTGCTGACGCCAGGGGTCCAGGCAAGGAACAATGTTTCGGGGAACGTCGCAATCAGCCGCCGCCAGAACGAGGCGGGAACAAGGTCCAGCGTCAGGCAGCGGAACCCGGCGACGCCCACGCGGGTCAGGCGCCTCAGCAACTCGATCCACCAGTCCGAGACAGCGTCCGCCACGGCGGTCTGATCGAACCGGGGCAGTCGAAACATCAACGCGGTGCGGACGCCGCCTCGGATCCGCAATCCCGCCGGCGCCCGCCGGATCCAAACCAATCGGGATGGCGCTGCCGTAGTGGCGAATCGACCGCGACATGGCCTGGCGCGATGTCCAGCATCAATCGCAACCCGGCGCGCGATGCCAATTCAGCGCCAACCGCCAGACCATCCTGTTCGCCGAACCCGTGAAGCTGCAGCGCAGGATGCAACCGGTCGAATGACGCGTGGATGAAGATATCGCCGCTTCCGCCCGGCTCAAATGGCGGGGCCAGACAAACATGGCTGAACCCCATCGCCGCGATGCGCGCGAACGTGGCGGACCACGTCTCAAGCGGGCCGGCGACGAGCGGATGGAGATGATAGATGTTAACGGGACCCGGTTCATCGTGCGCCGACGATGCGGGAGACAGCGTGCCGGATCGGAGCAGATTCATCACGACGGGACAACGCCCGACATGCGGATCGAGGTTCCGTCTGCTGCCTGGATCAATACGAGGTCAGAAGGTCATTAAAGTCGCATCAATTTGCCGACGCGGCAACCCGCGGCCGGCTATTCCGCGGCGATCGGCAGATCGGGCAAAGTCAGCTTCCGGCAGACACCAGACGTTCCCGGTCGATAAGGCGGATTTCGCGGTAGATCGAGTCGGTGATCTCCCGCGGTGAAAGGGCAAACCAAGCCTGATCGGTGTGCCGGCCCCGCACCCGGGCATAGGCATCCTGAAAAATCAGCGTCACTCATTCAAACCCTCCGCCTAGTTTAGTCGTTCAGACGCCGTTTTGGCGATGAATGACATTGACGTTAACCGAAATGCTAATACAACGTGAAAAAAACGTCAAAGCTTCATTTTCGCCGAGGCCCGAGACCAATGAGTGACCAGAACCGACATCTCCTGGCGCTTTCTGCCCAGATCGTTGCGGCCCACGCTGGGCACAATCCCGTCGGAATTGATGCACTTCCAGACATGATCCGCAATGTTTATCAACACATTGGCGGACACTTGGGCCCGCATGACACGCAGATATCCGCGGCGACTCACCGCATAGATGGTGCACGATATCCAGATCAGCACAACCATGCTGACGGGCATACATACACATGCACAGCCCACAATGGCTACGTGCATCCCGACTTACGGGCAGACTGTCTTCGGCGATCACCTGATCTGCATGGAGGATGGGCTGAGCATGAAGATGCTGAAGCGGCATCTATTGACAGTGCATGGCATGACGCCAGACGAATACCGGGCGAAATGGGGCCTGCCGGAGAGCTATCCGATGGTCGCTGCGGAATATGCCAAACTGCGATCCAATTTGGCGTTGCAGAGCGGTCTTGGTCTGAAGCCCGAGGATCGGCCATCCAAAGGGCGAAAGAGCCGGAGGGGTTGAGTGGCCGCAAACCATTCGATGCCAATACAAATGATCTGTCCCCATGGTTCACGCGGGCAATAGATCGGGCCCGTTCGCTCGCTGCGGCTGTGCCCGGTTGAGAAACTAACAGCCCCGTGAAACATCTTCACGCGCCCAAGGCGGGCTCACGGACGTAGCGACCCGTCGGGTACCAAGCCTATTCGAAGCCGCCCGGCATCCATCGCCAATCAGAATTGAGCAGCACCACCACTTTCACCGACCTGAAGAACGCGCCGGCAGGGTTCGCGACGGCTCTTTCCATCGTTACCGCCACATCCATTTGCACTTCGAGACTGCTGTATCGGCCAAGCCATTCAGAGGCGCCATACGCTCGGTGACCGACGGCCGTGCCGTTTCCGGTCAGGCCTGATCGCGGCTTTCATTTCATGCTACAAGGACCGAAATTCGAACGTCGGCAGCACCGGCGATGGCGCTTCGGCTGGCATGGCGCATCAATCGAGGTCCTGGGCGGAGCCGCACCAGAAAGCATAGCGGACCCTGATTGTATAAGTCTTGTAACAACAACACGACGCAGCGTGTCGAGTGGGCAGGGATCGTCGCCTCGCTTGCCGGATAGTCGCGGGCGGCACAAGCCGCACCACTTCTTCGAAAAATCCGGTTCAACCGCGCTTCTTGACCGGAACCGCGACGCGGTGGACCGGGGCGGCGCTACGCTTTGGCTTCGGCGCAGGTTTGGGAGGTTTCTTCCCGGACCGCAAATCGGTGATCGTTGCTCGCGTGGTGATTTGCTCGGGATTGGTCCGGAGTTCAATGAGAGCGGGCTTGCCGCTTTCGATAGCCCGCTTGAAGGCAGGCGTGAATTCCTCGGTGCTGGTGACGATTTCGCCGTGACCACCAAAGGCTTCGATATACTTGGCGAAATCGGGGTTGGTGAGGGCGGTGCCCGACACCCGCCAGGGGTAAGCTCTTTCCTGGTGCATGCGGATGGTGCCGTACATCTGGTTATTGAATACCAGAACGATCGGGGCGACCCCGTGGTGGAACGCGGTCGCAATCTCCTGCCCGGTCATCATGAAGCCGCCGTCGCCCACCATGCTGACGACCATGCGGTCGGGGAATGCGATTTTGGCACCGACCGCGGCCGGCACACTGTAACCCATCGCACCATTGGTCGGGCCGATGTAGCGCTGGCCGTCTGAGAAATTCAGGAAGCGCGTGGCCCAGCCGGCGAAGTTACCGGCATCTGTAGTGACAATTGCATCAGGCGTTAACAGGGTCTCAAGCTCCCGCATGACGGTACCCAGATTCAATGGGCCCTGATAGTTGGGAACGGCGCGCTGGGCTTCCCGCAGCGACCGGAGTTCCTGGGTCCATTTGGTCCAGGCCGGTTTCACCGGATCCAGGGCCGCCGCGGCTATGGCGAAGGCATTGAGGTCCGAGACGATGCCGAGCGCCACCCGGAACACGCGGCCGATTTCGCCACCATCGGGATGGATCTGGATGATGGGCACACTCCCAGCCATGTCGAGCAGCGTGTAGCCCTGCGTCACGGCATCGCCGAGCCGGCTGCCGATCGCAACGATCAGGTCGGCTTCCTTGAACTTGCCAATCAGTCCGGGGTCGGATCCAACACCCAGGTCGCCCGCGAAGTTGTTCTGGCTGCCGTCATAATGGGCTTGCCGGCGGAAGCCGACTGTCACGGGAAGGTTGTTCTCGGTCAGGAATCTGTGCAACGCCGCCCGGCCGTCCGGGGTCCAGCAGGAGCCGCCGACGACAACGATCGGTTTTTTGGCCTTCACCAACATGGCGCGCATACGCGCGACGGCGGCCGGGTCCGGGAACGCCGGGCTGTTTCTTGCCCGGGGCAGATCAGGGATTTGAACCTGGTCCTTCTGCATCTCCTCCGACAGGGCAATCACCACAGGACCCGGACGGCCGCTGGTGGCAACGTCGACGGCGTGGGCAACAACCTCTGGGATACGGGTGGCGTGATCGATCTGGGTCACCCACTTGGCCAACGGGGCGAACATCTGGCGGTAATCGACCTCCTGGAAGGCGTCGCGTCCGGTGTCCATGTGCGGGATCTGCCCGACGAACAGCAACATCGGCGTGCTGTCCTGGTAAGCGACATGCACACCGATCGCGCCGTGGCATGCGCCGGGTCCTCGGGTCACCATCGCCGCGGCGGGACGGCCCGTCAGCTTACCGTAGGCGTCCGCCATGTTGACCGCACCGGCCTCGAAGCGGCAGGTGACCAGCTTGATCTTGCCGCCCTGATCATAAAGACCGTCGAGTGTGTCGAGAAAGCTTTCGCCTGGAACCTCGAACACATGGTCTATTCCCTGGGCCACGAGCGCGTCGGCCAGTACACGGCCACCATGTCTCGGCGCGGTGCGGGCTTTGCGTGCCTGCGTGAGTTCCATTCGATTACGCTCCACCCTGTACCGGCGGCGGCAACCTAGAAGCCCCGGCCGCCGAGAAGATAGGCGACTGATTCAGACACGTCACCTGGGGCCGTTTATATTCGATAACGTAACTGTGTCGTGTTGCCATAGAAATACCATGTAACAAGCTCATTCATGCCCCAAGACGGCTGAAACTTCGGGACATGACCATCACAACGGAGCGTTCGATGCTACGAGATCTGGGCTGGCAGGCAATCGATAACCTTGCGCGCGCGCAACTGGCAATGGTTCATGCCCTGTGTGATGAAATCAAGCTGTCACCGGATGACCGGCGGCGGGCTTTGAACCTGGATGACCAGGCATGGAGAGCGTGGACAGATTTTCTGGAAGATGGTCCGCTGCCCGCGCAACCGCCATTGCCGGAAATGCTGCAACGCCTGGGTGAGACCGCTTTCAACCTGGCCGTGGTCGCGGATCAGCGCGGATCGGCCCGCTAGCGGATACAATCTGACCGAAGGAATAAATCAATCCGTCAGCCGCGCGTCTGACAAGCTGTTCGATCCAACGTAAGGACCGCTCCGTGGCGCCGGCGTGTGACAGATCCCTTGACCAGGCCCACGATGCCCACCGCTGACAACTAAGGATTCTGGCACAAGCCCAGCGAGGCACTTCGCCCAAGGCCGCCGCCCCAGCGGCACGACCGGGTCCAAACCCGGCCATGTCACTGGAGCTCGGCGATCGTCCGACCAATCAGTTCGCCACGTCGCCGGCAGCCTTGCGGGTCGCCGTAACTGCTTCCCGCGCGGCCCGAGCCATCAGCCCGCTGTCGTTGGCAATGGTGCAAAGCTGAAAGCCCATCTGCATCATCCGTGCAGCATAGGCCGCTGTCCCATTGTGGATGCCTGCGAACTTGCCATGCTTTTTGCACGACGCCAGCAGCTTCCCGTAAATCTCCAGGATGATCGGCTCTTCCCGGTCAAGGATCGGGATCATGCCGAGCGACAGCCCCATGTCGGACGGCCCGATATAGATGCCGCTGATGCCGGGAACACTAAGGATTTCATCGATGTTGTCGATGCCCTGCTGCGTCTCGATCATCGGAATGACCAGAATTTCGTTGTTGGCGGTGGCCTGATAACTGCTGGCCTCCCCATACATCGCGGCGCGGATCGGACCATTGCTGCGCTTGCCCATCGGTGGATACAAGCACGCATCCGCCAATGCCTTCGACTCCGCCGCATTGTTGACCATTGGGCAAATGATGCCCATCGCCCCGCCATCCAGGCACTTGCCGATGATGCCGGGCTCGTTCCACGGCACGCGGACCAGCGGCGTGATCGGATGTGCCTGCATCGCCTGGAAGCACTGCACCATGGACTGGTAGTCCTGCACACCATGCTGCATATCGACGGTGACGCTGTCCCAGCCGCACTGGGCCATCACCTCGGCGGAAAAGCCAGACGGTATGGCAAGCCACCCGTTGACGTTGGCCTTGCCGGTGGCAATGCGTGCCTTGAGTTTGTTGGACATTAAGACGTTCCCCGCGAGTGACTGAGGGCCGCAAGCTAGGCGCGGCGGGCCAAGGCGTCAACGCGGACGGCGGGCAACGAAACGAACACTTACGACCGAGGCATCCGCAGCGCAGCGATGGCACGATCGTACGGCGGCCGGCCAAACACCGCCGAACCGGCAACCAACGCCGACGCCCCGGCTTCGATCGCCAACGGCGCCGTTTCCGGCGTAACCCCGCCATCAACCTCGATCCGGATCGGCCGGTCACCGATCATCCTTCGCACCCGGCGCACTTTATCCAACTGGGAATGGAGGAAGCGCTGCCCGCCGAACCCAGGGTTCACCGTCATCACCAGGATCAGGTCCACCCGATCCAGTACGTACTCAACCACTGTCTCAGGTGTGGCCGGGTTAAGCGCCACCCCGGCCTTCTTACCCAGCGCCCCAATCGCCTGCAGCGTGCGGTCGAGGTGCTGAGTCGCCTCCGCATGCACGGTAATCCGGTCTGCCCCGGCAGCGGCGAAGGCCTCCAGGTATGCGTCCACCGGACTGATCATCAGATGGGTGTCAAAGCACTTATCCGAACAGCGGCGGATCGCTCGGATAACATCCGGCCCGAATGTGATGTTAGGCACGAAATGACCATCCATCACGTCCAGATGGATCCAGTCGGCACCAGCTTTGTCGATCGCACGCACCTCCTCGCCAAGCTGTGAAAAATCGGCTGACAGGATGGATGGAGCAATCAACACGTCGTTCATGGTGCCGTCTCCGCTGCCGCCGCGAACACGCGGCTGGCGAGGATTTCCTCTGGTTCAAGTGTCATCAGATCCTCGACGGTCAAGGTCTGCCCGCGCGTTTCAAACAGCCGCACCGCCTGGCGCAGCCGCGCGCGATCCAGCGCATTGCGCACCGACCTGGCGTTGGAGAAATGCGGCTGCCGCATCCGGGCATCCAGATAGCGGGCAAACGCATCCCGCGCTTCGGCGCTGAACCTGTAGTTCTGTCCTTTCAACATCAGCTCGGCGATCGCCATCAGCTCCACGGTGTCGTAGTCGGGGAAGTCGATATGGTGCGCGATCCGCGACCGAAATCCCGGATTGGAGGTGAAGAAGCGGTTCATCCGGTCGGCATATCCCGCCAGGATCACCACCAGATCGTCGCGCCGGCTCTCCATGACCTGCAGCAGGATCTCGATCGCTTCCTGGCCGTAGTCGCGTTCGTTCTCCGGCCGGTACAGGTAATACGCCTCGTCGATGAACAGCACGCCGCCCATCGCCTTCTTCAGGATCTCCTTGGTCTTCGGCGCCGTGTGGCCGATGTACTGTCCCACCAGATCGTCGCGCGTGACCGACACCAGATGGTTCGACCTGATATAGCCCAGCCGATGCAGGATATCGGCCATGCGGGCGGCCACCGTGGTCTTGCCGGTGCCGGGATTGCCGGTGAACGACATGTGCAGGGTCGGCGGCTGCGCGGTCAGGCCGACATCGCGGCGCAGCTTGTCCACCAGCAGCAGAGCCGCGATCTCCCGGATACGGCGCTTGACCGGCTTCAGCCCGACCAGTTCGTGATCAAGCTGCTCCAACACCGGCCGCACGCCCGAGGCCTCGAAACCGGCCGCGAGGTCGATGTCCGCCATCAGTAGCGCGAACCCATCGGCTTGTCGGTCGCGTAGGCGCGTGTTGTGTAGCGGATTGATCGTCCGTTCACCTCCTGACGCTGCAGTGCGAACCCCGGCTCGTCTTCAGGCCGGTCGGTCAGGAACGACAGCCGCACGCTCTCCCACCCGGCCGTGGCATCGAACGCCGATAACCGTATATACGACCGGCCCTTATGCACCTTACGGCATTCGTCCAGTTCATACATGACCGCCGGCGGGATCCTTCAGGTCGAACATCGGCTGCCCCCACATCTCCCAGTACGTGTTGCGGGGATGCGGATCGTCGGTGAACTCGATGTTCACCGCCCAGCCGTTGCGCTGGCAGTACGCGACCTGGCGCGTGATCTGGTCGTCTGTCAGGTCAGGCAGAAAGCTGAATGTGCCCTGGGTGATACGCATGGTGATGGCCTCCTGCTCAGGCGACGGACATGGTGGGAACAAAGTCGGGCGTGTCGGTCGACGCATAGTCGAAAGCGACGTCCTTCCAGACGGTCAAAGCCTGCGCCAGCGGCGTGCAACCACGCGCCGCCGCGGCCAGGATGTCCGGACCTTCGGCGAGGTAATCGCGACCTTCGTTGCGGGCCATGATCATCGCCTCCAGTGCCACGCGGTTCGCCGTGGCGCCGGCCGAAATCCCCATCGGGTGGCCAATGGTGCCGCCGCCGAACTGCAGCACGCAGTCCTCGCCCAGGTGATGCAGCAACAGGTGCATCTGACCGGCATGAATGCCGCCCGACGCCACCGGCATCATCCGGCGGATGCCGCCCCATTCCTGGTCGAAGAACAACCCGTTCTGCAACGCCTGCGGATTTCGCGTCTCCCGGCAGATGTCATAGTAACCCTTGGTCGTCGCCGGATCACCCTCCAGCTTGCCGACAACCGTTCCGGCATGGATGTGGTCCACCCCCGCCAGCCGCATCCACTTGGCGATCACCCGGAAGCTGACACCATGCGTCTTCTGGCGCGTATAGGTCGAGTGTCCCGCGCGATGCAGATGCAGGATCATGTCGTTGCGCCGGCACCATTTGGAAATCGACTGGATGGCGCTGTATCCGATGACCAGATCAATCATGACGATGGTCGAGCCCAGCGACTTGGCGAATTCCGCCCGCTCGTAGATCTCTTCCATGTCGCCGGCGGACACGTTCAGGTAAGTGCCTTTGACCTCCCCGGTCATCGCCTGCGCGCGGTTCACTGCCTCCATGCAGTACAGATACCGGTCACGCCAGTGCATGAACGACTGGCTGTTGATGTTCTCGTCATCCTTGGTGAAATCGAGCCCGCCTTTCAGCGCCTCGTAAACCACCCGCCCATAGTTGCGACCGGAAAGACCCAGCTTCGGCTTCACCGTGGCGCCAAGCAGCGGACGCCCGAACTTGTCCAGTCGCTCCCGCTCCACAACAATCCCGGTGGGCGGCCCGTTGAACGTTTTCACGTAGGCGATCGGCAGCCGCATGTCCTCCAGCCGGAGCGCCTTCAACGGTTTGAAGCCGAACACATTGCCGATGATCGACGCCGACAGATTGACGATCGAATTCGGTTCGAACAGCTCGATGTCATAGGCGATGAAGGCGAAATACTGCCCGGGCGCCCCCGGCACCGGATCAACACGGTAGCACTTCGCGCGGTACTGGTCACAGGCAGTCAACCGGTCCGTCCAGACAACCGTCCAGGTCGCGGTGGAGCTTTCACCCGCCACCGCCGCCGCCGCTTCATCCGCATCGACGCCGTCCTGGGGGGTGATACGGAAGCACGCCAGGATGTCGGTGTCCTTCGGCTGGTAGTCCAGGTCGAAGTAACCCATCTCCTTATACTTCATCACGCCGGCGTCATAGCGGCCGGTGCGCTTGGTCTGGGGCGTAACAACGTTCATGTCTGGCTCCTTGTTCAGGCCGCTAAAGTCTGTTGCTGGCCACCGACGGCCGGATCGAGTTCACGCCTGGAATAGCGTGTCGCCATCGCGGCCAACGGCAGCGGACGCAGGCGCGATGCCTGCCCGGCCGTACCGAAATCCTCAAACCGCTGCGCGCAAAGGTCGGTCAGCGCGGCCATCGCCGGCTTCAGGAACGCGCGTGGATCGAACTCCGCCGGTTTCTCGCTGGCGATGCGACGGAACTGCCCGACCATCGCGATCCGGCAGTCGGTATCGATATTCACCTTGCGCACGCCGTGCTTGATGCCGAGCTGGATTTCCCGCACCGGCACGCCCCAGGTCTGCGGGATCGCGCCGCCATGGGCGTTGAATACGTCCTGCAATTCCTGCGGCACCGATGACGAGCCGTGCATCACCAGATGGGTGTTCGGCAACCGCTGGTGGATCGCCCGCACGACGTCCATCGCCAGGATATCGCCGGTCGGTTCCCGGTTGAACTTGTAGGCACCGTGGCTGGTGCCGATCGCCACCGCAAGCGCGTCCACACCCGTGCGCAGCACGAAGTCCCGCGCTTGATCCGGGTCGGTCAGCAACTGGTCGCGCGTCAGCACCCCTTCGGCGCCGTGGCCATCTTCCTTCTCGCCATGGCCTGTCTCCAGCGACCCGAGGCAACCGAGTTCGCCCTCCACCGACACGCCGACGGCATGGGCGATTTCGACAACCTTGGCGGTGACCGCGACGTTGTAGTCATAGCTGGCTGGCGTCTTGCCATCCTCCTCCAGCGAACCGTCCATCATCACGCTGGTAAAACCGTGCTGGATCGCCGAGACGCAGGTCGACGGCTTGTCGCCGTGATCCAGGTGCAGGCAGACCGGGATTGCCGGCCACATCTCCACCGCCGCCTCCACCATCCGCCGCAGCATGACATCGCCCGCATAGGACCGGGCACCGCGGCTTGCCTGCAAAATCACCGGCGCGGCCGTTCGATCTGCCGCAGTCATGATCGCCAGCAGTTGTTCCATGTTGTTGATGTTGAACGCCGGCACGCCGTATTCATTTTCGGCAGCGTGATCCAACAATTGCCGCAAGGTGACAAAAGCCATTCCTGTTTCCTTTGGTTTATTCAGCTTGCCCGTCGTGACCGCTCGATCAATTGCAGGATCATCGGCGTCAGTATCAGCTGCATCGCAAGATCAAGCTTGCCGCCGGGAATAACGATCGAGTTCGCCCGGGACATGAAGCTGCCGTGCAGCATCGAAACAAGATACGAAAAATCGATACCGCGCGGGCTCTTGAACCGGATCACGACCAGTGATTCATCCGCCGTCGGAATCCAGCGGGCAACGAACGGGTTGGAGGTATCAACCGTCGGCACGCGCTGGAAATTCACATCGGTTTCCGTGAACTGCGGGCAAATATAGCGGACATAGTCCGGCATCCGGCGCAGGATGGTATCGGTGACGGCCTCGGTCGAATATCCCCGCGTCGCCTTGTCGCGATGGATCTTCTGGATCCACTCCAGATTGATCACCGGAACGACGCCGATTTTCAGATCGGCATGCCGCGCCAGGTTCACCTCTTCAGTTACGACAGCGCCATGCAGGCCCTCGTAAAACAGCACGTTCGTCCGGGCCGGAAACGGCTCCCAGCCGGTGAATGTCCCGGGCGGCGCGCCAAAGCGTTGGGCTTCCGCGTCATCATGCACATAATGGCGGGTGTGACCCGATCCGCTGCGGCCGTATTCCGCGAACACCTTCTCAAGCTCCGGCAGCAGGTTCGCTTCTGGACCGAAATGGCTGAAATGGTTGTTGCCGGCCGCTCCCGCCTCTTCCATCGCACGCCGCATTTCAGCGCGGTCGTAGCGATGGAACGCATCGCCCTCGATCCAGGCCGCTTCGATCTTCTCGCGCAGGAAAATCCGCTCGAACGTGGATCGGACCGTCGTTGTGCCCGCGCCCGATGATCCCGTGACGGAAATGATGGGATGTTTTACCGACATTTCGTGGCCCTTCGCGGTCAGGACTTGAACAGGCCACGCACCGCGAACAACGGCCTTTGACCAGCCTGCGGCACACTTGCCGCATAGAACTCCATCACTCGCTCGACCTTGTCCGGCGAGCCGAAAATCAGCGGCACATGTTCATGAATATCCGCCGGAACCAGATCGAGGATGCGGCCGAATCCATCCGTCGCTATGCCACCAGCTTGTTCGACCAGCAGCGCGATCGGATTGGCCTCATACAGCAGCCGAAGTCGCCCACGCCGGTAGCCCGGCCGGGCATCGCCCGGGTATAGGTAGATCCCACCGTGCAACAGGATGCGATAAGCCTCTGACACGACGGCGCCCAGCCAGCGGGTGTTGTAATCGACACCCCTGGGTCCGGTGGCCCCAGCCACGCATTCCTCAACATAGGCCCTGATCGCCAGCGGCCAGTGACGACCGTTCGATGCGTTGATGGCGTATTCGCGCCGCCCCAGCGGCATGCGGATCGCATCACGCGTCAGAACGAAATCGCGGCTGCGCGGATCCAGCGTGAAGATCGACACCCCCTCGCCCAGTGTCAGCACCAGCGCGGTGTGCGGTCCGTACAGCACGAAGCCCGCGGCGATCTGATTAACCCCCGGTGCCAGAAAGCTTTCTTCCGGCGCCGTCGCAGAGGTTGCCGGCAGCAAGGAGAAGACCGTGCCCAACGGCGCATTGATGTCGATGTTGTTGGACCCGTCGAGCGGATCGATCGCCACCGCGATCGCCCCGTTCGGATTGAGCACGATGACCTCGGCCAACTCCTCCGAAGCCACCGTTGCCACCATCGATCCGCGTAACCGCTCGACAAACAGCTCGCTTGCGTACCGGTCGAGCGCCTTTTGACCATCGCCATCTGCGCTCGGAGCGATAATCCGAGCAAGATCGCCGGCGATCGGTCCCTGCGCGATAACGGTGGCAAGCTGCGCTGCCCCGGAAGCGATCGCCCTTACGGTCTCAGCCGCCGCTCGTCGGTTGCTGTCCGCTGCACACCAGGCGGCAAGATGCTCATCCAGCATCGTCATTCAGTAGCCTCCTCCTGACCGGACCTGATCATCCGCTGGTGTCCGATCGCAGAGCAGCGCGGGTCGCACAGCGAACACGTTTCTCTGCGATCGGACACTTCCAGCATATCGCGACGCACCGCCCGTCACTGATGGGCGATACGTCGCGAACACCGTCCGACCTTGCAGCGAATGCTAAGCCGGTTGCCGATCGAAAGAAATTCCTTTATTGTTGGTGTCAATGACAGAAAATCTTGTAAATTTTCCTCGCCGTACCTCCCTGCGCCAGCTACGCGCGCTCGGTGCAGTCACCAGCGCGAAGAGCATTTCAGCCGCCGCCCAGTTGCTGTCCGTCACACCGCCGGCTGTTTCACAACAACTTCAACTACTTGAAGACGCCCTTGGCGGTATGCCGCTATATGAGCGAACGGCCACCGGGATGCGGCCCACCGAAGCTGGCCGTGAAGTCTTGACAGCGCTTGAACGCGTCGAGGCCGCGTTGACCGATTGTGCCACCGCCGTCGACGCCCTCCGCGGCATGGGCGGAGGCCGCGTTTCGGTCGGGGTGATCAGCACCGCCCAATACTTCGCGCCATTCGCACTCGCGGCGTTCCAGCGCACCCATCCAATGGTCGAGATGCGGATCCTGGTTGGCAATCGGTCGGAAATGATTGCCGAGCTGGAGAAGTTCAATCTCGACGTCGCGCTGATGGGATACCCGCCCGAGCATTTCCCGCTTGAGCGGGCGATTATCGGCGACCATCCGCATGTCATTATCGCGGCGCCCGACCACTGGCTGGTGAAGCGCCACCAGATCCCGCTCGCCGAGGTGGCGCGCGAAACATTCCTGCTCCGCGAACCCGGGTCCGGCACCCGCGCCCTCATGCTCGGGCTGCTTTCAGCGGCCAATCTGCCAAGCGGGCCACGGATCGAGATTGGCAGTAACGAGACGATCAAACATGCCGTTATGGCCGGCATGGGGATCGCGATGGTCTCAGCCCATATTGTTGCGGCAGAAGTCGCCGCCGGCCGGCTGGTGATTTTGGACGTCGAGGGTCTGCCGATCGTCCGTCAATGGTTCGCCGTGCGGCGCGGCGAACGTCGCCCGCTACCCGCCGCCCAGGCTGTCTGGGAGCATCTTAGACGGTCTGGCGCCCAGTTTCTGCCGAAGATGCCAAAGGCAAAGGCGACCAGTATGCGCCGAAAGACCCAATAACAGTTACCATATCCAAGGTTGCCGACCCTTGTCGACATCCGCCCGTCGGGGCAAGCGCCGGATAATTCAGGCTTGAACCCCGGTGTCAGGCCAAGACCAACGTAACCCGATCATGAGAAAGCCGACACGGCGTCGACCTGCGACAGGTCGGTCTTCGGCGAATCCTTGATCCGCAACGTCCGTATCAACGCCGGAATCTCGCCCGCTGGACGTGGGCGGCTGAACAGATAGCCCTGCACCATGACGCAACCGTGCTCACGAACCTTGGCAAGTTGCTCCACGGTTTCGACACCTTCCGCAACCGTGGTCATGCCGAGACTTTGCGCAATGGTCACCACGGCGCCGATGATGACCGCCGAATCCTTGTTGGTATCCAGGTCGCGAACAAACGTGCGATCGATCTTGATCTTGTTGAACGGAAAACTGCGAAGATAACTAAGCGACGAATATCCGGTTCCAAAGTCGTCCAGGGCGATACGAATACCCAACGAGCGGAACTGATGCAGAATCGCCAACCTGTCAGTGCTGTTCTCCAGCAACAGGGATTCGGTAATCTCCAGCTCCAGCCGCTTCGGGTTCAGGCCCGACACAGAAAGCGCATTCTGAACAACACTGAAAAGTTCGACGCCGGTGAATTGAGCGGGCGAGAGATTGACCGCGATGTCGATCTCCTCCGGCCAGCCCGCGGCTTCCGTGCAAGCTCTCCGCAGTGCCCATTCCCCGATCGGGACAATCAACCCGGTTTCCTCTGCGATCGGGATGAATTCCGCCGGGCTGACGAGGCCCTTTTCGGGATGGTTCCACCGGATGAGCGCTTCGAACCCGGCCACCTTCCCGGACGCCAGATTCAGGATCGGCTGATAGTATAACTCGAAGTCTTCAGCCGGTATCGCATTGCGGAGATCAAATTCGACCGCTCGCCGCTTCTGGATGTACGAGTCGATCTCGGGTTCGAAGAAGCGGAAGCTGCCGCGGCCTTTGGTCTTGGCCAAATACAACGCGACATCAGCATTCTTTAATAGCGTCTCCGGGGAGTTGCCATCCCTTGGCGCGATCGAGATCCCGATGCTGATACCTGACACGATCCGATGGCCGTCGATGTCGAACGGTTCGCGCAAGACCTCGATAATCCGTTCGGCCAGCACCGCTGCCTGTTCCGGCGTCTTAAGCCCGACCTGGATGACCGCAAATTCGTCGCCGCCAAGGCGGGCAACCGTGTCACCAGCCCTGATCGCGCCGGCAAGCCGATTTGAAACCGCACGCAACAGCTCATCCCCGACCGGATGACCCAAGGTGTCGTTGATCACCTTGAAACGGTCGAGATCAAGGCACATCAGGGCGCAATGACCCTCACGCTGGGTCACCGCGATCGCTTCCGCCAGCCGCTCCTGAAACAACGTCCGGTTCGGCAGTTCAGTCAAGGCATCATGCCGCGCCATGAACGCAAGCGATGCCTCGGTACGCCGCCGTTCGGTGATATCCTCATGCGTCGATACCCAGCCACCGGTGGGCAACGGCCGGCTGTGCAGGAAAATCGATCGCCCGTCGCTGAGTTCGTTAATCAGTTCAAAGGATTCCGCCATGCCGACCAGGCTCTTTGTCCGGCTGCGGTATTTCTCCGACGCCATATTAAGGAAGGTCCCGGCAGCGATGCGATGGCTGATGACATCGGCAAACGGGGTGCCTGGGGGAACCTGGTCTGGCGACAGCTTGTACATTTCGGCGAAGCGGCGATTGCAGACCAGCAGATTTTGGTCGCGGTCGAATAACGTAAGGCCCTGCGACATATTTTCGAGCACAGCGTCGAACCGCTGACGGCTTGTCTCCAGCAAGGCATTCTGTCCGGCCAGGCGATTATACTGCAACGCGAAAACCCGCAACAGGAAGAGCGCACAGGCAGCGGCAAGACCTCCTACCGCAATCAGCCACCACATCCGCCCTTGCCATCGGAACAACGCCGCGGACTCGGCCGTGCTGACGTCCACGACAAAGGGGAAATCATGCAGCGGATGAACCGCCACCAGACTTGCTACAGTGTTCAGATTCCCAGGCGATCGGTAGGACCCGCCGCCCGCCTCCACGGTTTTGTACCAAGGCGCGTCAGGCGGCAACGTCTGGCCGATCGCGCGTTCGTCGGGCGGAAATTGAACAAAAATGACGCCGTCCCGCCGCAACAAGGTGACCGACCGATGCTCCGGGGCCACGACACGGTAGAAATCCTCCAGATACGACAGCGTGACGGGTGCCATGATAATGCCCGCGAACGCGCCATGCGCATCGTTGATGCGACGCGACAGGAAAACGGTCCACCTGCCAGTCAAAAAGGTCTTCGCCGGAGCACTGACAAACAGCCCATGGTCGTCTTGTGCCTTGAAGTAACGATAGTAGTCGCGGCCCGAAACATCCAGCGCCACGGCCGGGAAGCCGCGCGAGAAGTTCACCACATGCCCGTCCGCACTGATCACCATAAGCGCGTCGGCCTGGGTCAGCCCCTTGAGCCGTTCAATCAGCACATCGTAGATCGCCTTCGAGCTCCATCCCGCCGTGGGGTCCGAAGACTCCGGCTCAGTCGCCATCAGGCGTCCCTGGATCTCGCGTAACATCAGGTCGACCGGCTGTATGGTGCGGGACGTCTGTTCGGCCAGCACTTGCGCCAGGCTTTCAGTGGATTGCAGGCCTTCAGCCAGATCGGCGGCGCGCTGCGTCAGGATCAGCCAGGCGGTCGTGCCGCCAATCGCCAGAACCAGCGCTAGGCCGACGACGACAAAAAGGCGGCTGGTCCGGGAAAGGCGAGCGGGCATACCGGGCGTTTCAGCGAACCACGAGCGCCACGTTGAGACACCTCACCGGGTTCTGGCACCGGATGAACTGGAAGGCCGGATTGGCCACTCCGTAACTCTTTTCATCATCCTTGCCGCCCGCGTCGGCCGTCAACATGATGCTGATCGCCCTTGCTGCATTGTTGTCATCCCTGACGAAATAAATGCACATGTTACGGCTACGGTCCTGGTCAGATTCTTTTCATGCACAGAAACATGTAAAGAAAATCTTAAGAGCGACAATTTTTTGCGCCCGTGTCCGCCCTACCCGGCCATCCCACGCAAGCATCCAATTCCCGGCAGCGGGCTCCGTCCAGATTGGCCGCCGCCACCCGGCGGACTTGCGTAACAACCGACCGGGACCTTGAATGCCGGTCCATGACAGCCGCCAGCCCACTCCCGCCTAGCCTCTACGCCGACACCGCCCGTCCCGCACCCAGCACGCCGCCGCTGACCGGCGACCGCCGCGCCGCCGTGGCCATTGTCGGAGGGGGTTTCACCGGTCTGTCAGCGGCCTTGCACCTGGCAGAAGAAGGCGTCGATGTCGGTACTGCTGGAGGCCAATGAACCGGGCTGGGGAGCCTCGGGCCGCAACGGCGGTCAGGTCAATCCCGGCCTGAAACATGATCCCGACCAGATCGAGCGTGATTTCGGCCCTGACCTGGGCGCACGCATGGTCGCCTTGTCCGGCAACGCGCCGAACTTTGTCTTCGACCTGATCCGCCGCCACCAGATCTCTTGCGCCGCACTGCAGTCCGGCACGCTGCGCTCCGCCATCACCGCCAGCGGCGGCAGTCAGGTGCGGGCATCAGCCGAACAATGGATCCGGCGTGGCGCTCCGGTCTCCGCGTTGAACCATACGGAAATCCAGGCGACCACCGGGACCCCCCGCTACCGGGCCGCGATGCTCGACCGGCGCGGCGGCCAGCTCAATCCTTTGAGCTACGCCCGCGGCCTGGCGCAGGCAGCGATCCAGCAGGGTGCCGCGATCCACGGCGGAACCCGGGTGCTGCGAGCCGGCAAAACCGGCACGAACTGGCGCCTGCAAACCCCCGACGGTTCGGTGACCGCCGAAAAGCTGGTCCTCGCCACCAACGGCTACACCGACAATCTCTGGCCCGGTCTGCGCCGCAGCCTCGTGCCGCTGTTCAGTGCGATCGCGGCGACCGAGCCGCTGCCGGAAGCGGTGGTCCAGTCAATCATGCCCTCCCGGGCATCGCTGTATGAGATCGGCAACATCACCGTCTATTACCGCTTTGACCCGGACAACCGCCTGCTGATGGGTGGCCGCAGCGTCCAGCGTGACGTCACCGCGGCCGAGACACTGCGCTACCTCACCACCTATGCCGCACGCCTCTGGCCGGCACTGCGCGACGTGCGCTGGACCCATGGCTGGAGCGGCCAGTTGGCCTACACCCCGGACCACTATCCGCATATCCACGAACCCGAGGAAACCGTCCTGGTCTGCCTCGGCTACAACGGCCGGGGCGTCGCCATGAGTTCCACGATGGGCCCGGAACTGGCGCGCCGCGTGATGGGGGGCAAGACGACGCAGATCGACATGCCGATCACGACCATCAAGGAAATGCCGTTCCACGCGCTGTGGCGATCGGGCGTGGCAGCCAGGGTCGCCTATGGCCGCATCCGGGATATGCTTGGTCTGTAGTCAAACTGCCGGTTCCGTAGGCGAACGATGAACTAAAGCGCCCGTCGTGGCAGAACCGGCGCATCCACCCCACTGCCGATCAGCGGCATCCCACCTTGGGCATGCGGTTTGCTTACATCTCGCCACAGACAGCGGCAGAGGCGATTGATGTCCCCAAGACCCTTCCACCTCGCATGGTTCCTGCAAGGCTCCAGCGTCCAGGCGTGGGGCGAACCATGGACCGGCCACATCGGCACAACCTGGGAACGACCAGACCTGTTCCTCGACATGGCCCGCTGTCTGGAACGCGCCTGCTTCGACTACATCCTGCTGGAAGACTCTTCCTACGTCGGCGAAAGCTTCGGCGGCTCCACCGAGCTCTATCTGAAACATGGCAATCGCGGTGCCGCGGCAGGACCCATCGGTGGTCGCCGCCCTGATGACCCAGGTGACATCGCGCATCGGCATCGTTCCGACCTTCGGCACCTACGCCTATCCGCCCTACCTGCTGGCCCGGCTCGTTGCGACGCTCGACCAGGTGTCCGCCGGCCGCATCGGCTGGAACGCCGTCACCGGAAGCTCCGACTTCGCGGCGATGAACTTCGGCATGAACGGCATGCCGGAACACGATCTGCGCTACGACATGGCCGACGAATACATGGACGTCGGTGCGCCAGCTCTGGGGTTCGTGGGAACCCGGCGCGATCATCGCCGACCGCAAGACCGGGACGCTGGTCGACCACACCAAGGTCCACGCGGTGAATTACGAGGGCAAGTTCTACAAGACGCGCGGCCCGCTGAACTCCGGCCCGGCGCCGCAGGGCCAGCCGGTCATCGCCCAGGCCGGCGGATCGCCACGCGGCCGCGAATTCGCTGCCCGCCACGCCGACACCATCGTCGCCCACACCAAGGGCATCGACGCGATGAAAGCCTATCGCGACGACGTCCGCAGCCCGCATGGCCGCCCACGGCCGCAACCCGGACGATTGCAAGGTGCTGTTCATGGTCGCCCCGATCATCGGCGAAACCAAGGCCGACGCCGACGAGCGAAAGCGCATCCGCCAAGCCCGCGCCGCCGCCCAGCTACCGCAGCGCCTGGCCCATCTCGGCAAGGTCATGAACATCGACTTCGGCCAGATGGACCTCGACAAGCCGCTGCGGCGATCTGACCACCAACGGCCACCAGCAGACGCTGGACCAGCTCAAGAAGATGGCCGCCGGCCGAACCCTGCGCCAGACAATGGCCGAACACAACGTCACCGCCCTGTCGGTCGAACTGATCGGCACGCCAGACGCCGTCTCCGCCCAGATGGGCGAAGTCATGGAGGAAGTCGGCGGCGACGGTTTCCTGTTCTCCATGCCCAATGTCAGCCGCCGTCTGCTGGCGGAAATCGAGGACGGGCTGGTGCCCGCGCTGCAGGACCGCGGCCTTGTGCGCTCTGCCTACGGCCACACCCAGTTCCGCGACAATCTGCTGGAGTTTTGATCCCATGCCAAAACACACACTCAGCCGGCGCGCCGCCCTGGCCATCGGGTTGTCCATGCCCTTCGTCTCGACAAGAGCGGAAACCGACGCTGCCCGAGATCCCGCCAATCCCGGAGAAACTGAAAGGCACCGGCGAACTCCGCATCGCCACATTCGGCGGCCTGATGCAGGAGACCCAGAAGAAAGCCTATTTCGAGCCGTTCGAGAAACTCAGCGGCATCAAGGTCAATGATTTCGCGGGCTCCGACTTCACCAAGATCAAGGCCATGGTCGACACCAACACCGTCGAATGGGACCTCGCCCAGGTCAGCCGCGGTTCGGTCCTCAATCTGCAGAAGCGCGGCGATTACTTCGAGCAGATCGACTACGACCTGATCGATCCCGGCGTCGGCGAGGACTTCCGCTTCGACCACGGGCTGGAGATGCTGGTCTGGGCGCAGGTGATGGCCTACCGCACCGACGCCTTCAAGGGCGCCGTCCCAAGCGGCTGGGCGGATTTCTGGGACACCAAGAAATTCCCCGGCGACCGCACCCTGGTCGGCGCCGGCAGCGGCAACAATCCCGAGCTGGAGTTCGCCCTGCTGGCCGCCGGCGTGCCGGCCGACAAGCTCTATCCGCTGGACATGGACAAGGCCTTCGCCAGCTACGACAAGATCAAGGACGACGTCGTGAAGTGGTGGGAAACCGGCGCGGTGCCGCCGCAGATGCTGACCGACAAGGAGGTCGTGCATGGCCAGCGTCTGGAACGGCCGCATGGCGGCGCTGCAGGCAGGCCGGCGTGCCCGCCGCGATCAGTTGGCAGCAGGGCCTGTCGAAGCGCGACTGCTGGGCGGTGCCGAAGGGCGCCAAGAACCGCGCCAACGCAATGAAGTTCATCGCCTTTTCGACGATGCCGATCCCGCAGGCGCGGCTGTCGTCGCTGATCCCCTACGGCTTCGTCAACGACAAGTCGGCCGACTACCTGCCGCCCGAGCGGATGACGATCCTGCCGAGCGCGCCGGCGATCCGGTCGCAGCTGGTGCCGTACAATTACCAGTGGTGGGTCGACAACCGCGACACCGTGGTCGCCCGCTTCAACAAATGGCTGCTGGGATGACCGGCGCCGTCGTCTCGCTGACGCGACTCTGGAAAAGGATTTCGGCAGGCGTCGGCGCGGTGCGCGGCGTTTCGCTCGACATCGGCGCCGGCGAATTCCTGACCCTGCTCGGGCCCAGCGGCTCGGGCAAGACCACGACGCTGATGATGATCGCCGGCTTCGAGACCCCGAGCGGCGGAGACATCACCATCGACGGCCGCTCCGTCGTCGGCATGCCGCCGCACAAGCGCAACATCGGCATGGTGTTCCAGAACTACGCGCTGTTCCCGCATCTGACCGTCGCCGACAACATCGGCTTCCCGCTGAAGCAGCGCGGCATCAACCGCGCCGAACGCGCCAGGATGGTCGCCCAGGCGCTGGACCTGGTGCGGCTGCCCGGCTACGGCGACCGCTATCCCAGGCAACTCTCCGGCGGCCAGCAGCAGCGCGTCGCCCTGGCCCGCGCCATCGTCTTCCAACCCCGCCTGCTGCTGATGGACGAACCGCTCGGCGCCCTCGACAAGCAGTTGCGCGAAAGCCTGCAGCTCGAGATGCGGCGCCTGCACGCCGACCTCGGCATCACCTTCATCTATGTCACCCACGATCAGGAAGAAGCGCTGACGATGTCCGACCGCATTGCGGTCATGAACGAGGGTCGCATCGCCCAGCTCGGCCGCCCTGAGGATCTGTACGACCGCCCCTGCAACCGCTTCGTCGCGTCCTTCCTCGGCGAGTCCAACTTCCTGCCCGGCATCGTGCACGGCTTCCAGGACCAGGACATCGTTGTCGCCGAGTGCGGCGGCACCATGGTGCGGGCGATCGCCCGATCCCGCCCGCACCCGGGCGACAAGGTGATGCTGACCATGCGCCCGGAGCGCATGCGCTTCGCCGACGAAGCTCGCCACCCCGGCATTGAACCGGATGCAGGCCACCGTAACCGAGGCGGTGTTCGCCGGCGAACGCTGCCGCTACCTGCTGGCCGCGCCCGACGGCACGCCGATGGTGCTGAAGGAACCCTCGGGTGCGGCCGATGCGCCGCCGCACGGTCGGCGAAATCGCCGAAATCGCCTGGTCTGGCGGCGGACACCGTCGTTGTCTGACGCGGTCTCATCCGCCCAACCGGCCCTTCGAACCATCCACCCGACCGCCCCAGGCACCGTGCGCTCAGCCCTTTACCTCATGCCGGCGCAGGCCGGTATCCGCGGCTTCGCCCTGTGAGCCAAAGCCACGCCTCCCAAATCCTGAACCAGCGCGACCGTCACGAAGTCGCCCGTCGTCCGTCCACGCTCAAAGCGCCTGGCCTCGCCTGGCGATGGATGATGCCGGGTCTGCTGGTGGCGCCGCTTGCTGGTCTTCATGGCTGGTGTTCTACGCCGTGCCGGTTCTGGCGATGCTGATGCGCAGCGTCGCCGACCCGACCTGGACGTTGGCGAACTATCAGGCGCTGCCCCACGACACCGTCTTCCTGAACGTGTTCTGGACCACGTTGCGCACCGCGGCCGTCGTGACATGCGGGTGCCTGCTGCTGGGCTACCCGGTGGCTCTGGCCTTGGTCCGCCCCGGACGAACCGCCGGCGTCGCACTGATCATCGTGCTGCTGCCGTTCTGGACCAGCATTCTGGTCCGCAGCTACGCCTGGATGGTGCTGCTTGGACGCCGCGGCCTGCTGAACGAGGCGCTGCTCGCCGGCGGCCTGATCGATCACCCGCTGCGTATCCTGAACACCTCCATCGCCGTCCACATCGCAATGATCCACATCCTGCTGCCCTACATGATCCTGCCGATCGCCAACGCGCTGCGCCAGATCGACCCCTCCCTGGCACGAGCCGCGCTCGGCCTCGGCGCCACACCGTTCCGGGCCTTCCGGGAGGTCATTCTGCCCCTGTCGATGCCCGGCGTAGCTGCAGGTGTGTTGCTGGTGTTCGTCCTGTCCCTGGGGTTCTACATCACGCCGGCGCTGGTCGGCGGCCCGCAGGGACATGACGATGTCCATGCTGATCGCCCAGCAGGTGGACCAGTTGAACTGGCCCTATGCCGCGTGCCTGTCGGCAACGCTGCTGGCCGCGACACTGGCGATCATGGCGCTGTTCCAAGCGCCTGTTCGGTGTCGGCAGCGCGTTCCGGTTGGCTGACCGATGACCGGCGGGCAGCGTCTGATGCGCGTGGTCGTGGCGCTGATCCTGCTGGCGATGATCGCGCCCGATCGTCGTCGTCGTGCTGCTGTCGTTTTCCTCCGCCAGCTATCTGACCTTTCCGCCGCCCGCGTTCGGCGTGCGCTGGTATCGGGAATATCTGGGCAGCCGGGACTGGCTGGCCGCGACCTGGCTGAGCTTGGAAGTCGCGGTGTCCGTCGTCATCCTGTCCACCGTGCTGGGCACGCTCGCCACCCTGGGCCTGGCGCGCTTGCCGGCCTGTGCTCGAATGCTGGCGACCGGTCTGATCCTGTCGCCGCTGATCATGCCGGTCATCATCGTGGCGATCGGCCTGTACTACGCCTTCGCCCGCTTCGGCCTGGTCGGCACGCCGGTGGGTCTGGTGCTGGCGCACACCTGCCTCGCCGTGCCGTTCGTGGTGACCAGCGTCGGCGCTAGCCTGGCCGGCTTCGACCGCCGACTGGAAATGGCTGCGCTCAGTCTCGGCGCGACCCCGCTCGGGACATTCCGGCAGGTGACCTTGCCACTGATCCTGCCCGGCGTGCTGGTGGGCGCGCTGTTCGCCTTCATCACCTCGTTCGATGAACTGGTGGTGTCGCTGTTCCTGTCCGGCGCCAACGCCGTGACGCTGCCGCGGCGGATGTGGGAGGATCTGCGCTACGCGCTTGATCCCACCATCGCCGCGGTCTCGACGCTGACGATCCTGGTCACCGTCGTGCCGCTGTTATGGGCGCATCACGTTCGGTCACGGCGTACCGATGCGGCCACCTGATTCAGCCGGACAACCATCATGATGACCAAGCCGGCCTGATATGGATCTGCACCTGCAAGACAAAGTCGCCTTGATCACCGGCCCGGCAAAAGGCATGGGCGCCGCCATCACCCTGGCTTTCGCCCGTGAGGGCTGCGACCTGATCCTGGCCGGCCGCGACATCGGCGCCATCGAACCAATCGCCGAAGCCGCCCGCACCATGGGCCGCCGCGTGATGATCGCGTCGTGTGACCTGACCGACACCGCCCGCTGCCAGGCCGTGGTGGACCAGGCCATCGCCGCCTTCGACAAAATCGACATTCTGGTCAACGTCGCCGGCGGCTCCGGCCCGATGGGCAAGACCGGCTGGGAAACTACCCGCGCCGAGTTCGACGAGATCGTCACACTCAACATGACCGGTTGCTTCAACACGATGCGCGCCGTCCTGCCCGGGCATGATCGCCCGCCGCGCAGGGCCGCATCGTCAACGTCGGTGGCACCTTCGGCATGCGCGGCAGGGCGGGACGCATGGCCTACTCCGCTTCGAAATGGGGCCTGCGTGGCATCACCAAGTCAATGGCGCTGGAAGCCGGACCCTTCGGCATCAACGTCAACCTCGTGGCCCCCGGGATGGTGGACGGTGACCGCTTCCGCACCAAGGTCGTGCCGACATTGGCCGCCAAACTGGGCATTTCCGAACAGGAAGCGGTCAGACCACCACGCCGCGCGAATACGCTCTCCGCCGCATCACCATGGACGAGGACGTCGCCAACGCCTGCCTGTTCCTGGCCTCCCCGGTGTCGCGCCAGATCACCGGCGTGGACCTGCCGGTAGACGGTGGTTGGGCCATGCTGTAGGCCCCGCGGCGACGACCGAATAGAACGTTGATTTCAGCCCGTCACGGCGCGTAATCGACTGCTCGCCAGTCAGCGTTTGTCCGCCTGACCTTACGCCAAACTCAACTCCTCGGCTTCCATACTATACTGCATCCGGCATCGATCTGGATCAGCCACCCGAGCCTGACGGCTTCGCCGAACCAAAACGCGCGCTCCTGATTTCATCGTCATACAGAGCAATTTCCGCCCAGTCCGTCTTGTACAATGCCGGCGACTGGTTCGTCAGCTCGTCCCACACCCGGCAAACTTCGACCAGCGTCTTACAGATATCAGGATCACAATTCCCGGGCCGGGAGATACACTGTGTGTATTCAAGCTGGAGCTTACGTTTCAGCGACGCAAACTTCGCCGCCGACACGTGATGCATAGCCGAACGCTCATCAAATCGCAGGAACGAAACCAGTGCCGTCAACACCGGAACAACAACGGTGAGAATGGGCTTTATATCCTCGACGATAAAATGGAGGGAGCTATTGGGGTCGGTGTTTACCAGAACACCCAGCAGCGTACTACATGCGATGGTTACACAACCGAGCACTACATGCTGCGTTCTGAACCTGACACATCTTCGGAAGTGTGCTTTCTCGACAGCGCGCGTCCGCGAACACCAGGCACCCGTCAACGAAACCAAATCGGTATGAAATGGCGGGTCCGTATGGGGCGGCGGAGGCAATCTATCCTCAGGCCCAGCCTTTGATGCCATCCAGTTCATATCGTCATTCCTCAGCGCTGACGCCGAATTTCCGATGAACTCTCCTGATCGCTCCTGACCACCGGATCCGATCATCCGCAAGACTAATATCAATCCACCCAAGGGGTCGCGAAATACACCACGTTGGACTTAGGCAATTTGTGTCCTGAACGAGCAGCAAGATGACGACGGGGACTTGACCTCCCCAAACGCGTTCATTGGCGGCATGGAAGCCAGTCGTCCAATCCCGACGCTTGGTTCCCAGACGTCGGGTAAACCCACTCAACAGATCAATGGCACTGGAACCGCAGCGTGCCTCGCATAGAAGTCACATACTGCAGCTGAATTTTAGCAAACAGCAAGGGTCAACCTTCTTTACAGGAACAACACTGCGCCCGGCAGGGCCGGAGGGCGATCCCAACGCACTCGCCCATTCAAGGGATCAGTATCGACCCCTATCCCTGCAAATAGATATGGCAACTGGGGGAATATGGTGCTGTGCAATACCATCATGTTGCCAACTAATAATAACCTGCTGGCCCGGTATCGTGCGTACCAGGCATAGTACCGTGTTCTGGCGCCACAGGATGAACTGCCTGCCGCCAGCCCGATACACAATGCTAAAGGGGCCGTATTCCGGGCCACCATCGCCGTCGGATGGATTGCCAGCTTGCCTCTATGCATAAGCCAGAAGTGCCCACCCGAGCCTGTAACCGCGGCCTTGGCCGCCGGCAATCGCTACGAAAAACCCGGCAACCCTCAAACCCCAGCCAATGCCAATACCGCGTCAAGCAGCACCTGCGCCCCGCGCGCCACCTGTTCCTTTGTCGAATACTCCTTCGGATTGTGCGTGATCCCCGCGACACTCGGCACGAACAGCATCGCACTCGGCACCAGCGGCGCCATCAGCACCGAATCATGCCCCGCCGCCGCGATCATGTCCCGCGTGCTCAACTGACGGTCCGCCGCCTTCTCCCGCAGCAACGCCCCCAACGCCGTGTCAAACACGATCGGACCAAACGTCGCATACGGATCAACATCGATCCGAACACCCCGTCGCGAGGCGATATCGCCAAGCGCACGCCGCAACATCCCCTCCATCGCGACTGCCTCATCCGCGCTGTTGTGCCGAACATCGCAATGCAGCCGAGTCACATGCGGCACGTTCCCCCGTGCATTCGGCAGATTCTCGATCCAGCTCGCCGACGCCCGGCCCTCCGGTTCCGCGGCCAGCCCAATCCGCTCCACCGCCAGGATCACCTCGGCCGCCGCTGCCAGACTGTCGTGCCGCCGGTTCATCTCGGTCGGCCCAACGTGGCTCGGCTCCCCGGTCACGACCAGCTGGAAATACCGGGCATGCATCGTCCCGATCACGATACCGATCTCGGCGCCGGTTGCTTCCATCACCGGCCCCTGCTCGATATGCAGCTCCAGCCACGCGCTCCAGTCGCGCGGGGCAGGCAGCAGTGCTCCGGACTGCCCGCTGTCGGACAACGCCCGCGCCACCGAGACCCCGTTGTCGTCGGTAATCGCCAGCGCCGCATCCAGCGCCAACCCACCGGCCGCCACACGGCTACCCATCATTGCCGGCCGGAACCGGCTGCCTTCCTCATTCGTCCAGTTGACCAGTTCCAAGGGCGCTTTGGTGGTCACATCGGCATCATGCAACGCCCGGAGCACCTCCAGCCCGGCCAGCACACCCAAGACACCATCGAACCGTCCGCCGGTCGGAACCGTATCCAGGTGACTGCCAAACGCCACCGCTGCCGCGTCTTTATCCAACCCCGCCCGACGCAGGAACATATTGCCGATCGCATCCTGCTGATGCTCCAGTCCAAGCAAGCCGCACCACCGCAGAAACAACGCCCGAGCGGCAGTATCCTCGGCGGTCAAGGCCAGCCGACAACTGCCGCCCTCGGGCGTCGGCCCAATCTGAGCCATGTCCATGATGGACTGCCAAAGCCGTTCGGCGTCGATTGTCGGAGTCATGGAAGCCTCGATTTTGGCAAACACGAAGATCAACCCAAATTCCGGGCCGACGCGCCGCCATAGACAGCCTTCAGCCCCCATCCACGCAATATGGCAAGCGGCGGGATCTGTAAAACAGAACGTCGGTCCTGGAAATGCAGCGCCCGGAACACTGAGGCGACAATTGCCGGACGCACCGAGCGAAGATCCGACCGTCGCATCGAATCAGTCACGCCCGGCCGCGTGAAAGGCCCCCGGCCCTACCTGAAACTCGCCAGTAGGTGCGAGGCCGCCAGCAACGAAAATCGCCTAGGCAGTCCCCGGCCGGCGTCCACACCGCCGATGGTTCGATTCCGGCGCTTGGTTGCCAGGCGTCGGTTCAATCGGCTCACCAAATCAACGTCTCGTGGAGAAAACCCTGCGGCACCGTCCGTCAAATCTATCCGCCAACGGTCCCGAAAAGACCGTCGCGCCAGCCGGCATCAATCCGGCCGCCGCAAGCGCTGCAGCAACCTAAGCCGTCCGCAGGCTGGCCAGGAAGTTGCCCACATCAGTCCGCAACGTCGCGGCCTGTTTCCCAAGGTCGGTGGCCGACGCGAGCACCTGCCCCGCGGCAGACCCCGTCTCGATGGTTGCCTGATTGACACCACTGATGTTGCTCGACACGTGGTGGGTCGCCTGCGCCACCTCCTGCACATTGCGAGCAATCTCCTGGGTCGCCAGCCCTTGCTGCTCGACGGCCGAGGCGATGGTGGTCGAGATCTCCCTGATCGTCGATATCGTCTGCACAATACCTTGAATGGCCTTCACCGCCGCCTGCGTCGCAGCCTGCATGGAGTTGACCTGCGAGGTGATGCTCTCGGTCGCCTTCGCCGTCTGACCCGCAAGGCCCTTCACTTCCGACGCAACGACGGCGAAGCCCTTGCCGGCATCGCCCGCCCGCGCGGCCTCGATCGTCGCATTCAGTGCCAGAAGATTTGTCTGGTTCGCAATGTTGCTGATCAGCGCGACAACATCACCGATCTTCTGGGCCGCGCCAGACAACTCCTGCACCGCCACGTTGGTAATTTCCGCCGCGCGAACCGCCGTCGCCGTAACTTCAGTGGAATGAGTGACCTGACGCCGAATCTCGGCAACGGAGGAGTGAAGTTCCTCGGTCGCCGACGCAACCGTCTGCACGTTCACGGATGCCTGTTCGGCCGCCGCCGCCACGGCGCTGGTTTGGTTCGATGCGCCGTCCGCCGTTGCGGACATCGCCGTCGCCGTGCTGGTCAGCCCGCTCGCCTGCGTCGTCAGGCTGTTGACCAGCGGCCCAATCTTGGCCTCCAGTGTTCCCGCCAGGTCAGCCAGCTTGCGATCGTACGACGCCTTGTTCTGTTCAATATAGACCGAAATGGCGAGCTCCATGTCCAGCATCGCGGCCTGATTGAGGGCATTGAGCAACCGTGCCGTCTTCTCCTGTGCCGCCCCAGGGCTCAGCCGGCTTGTAAAAGCCCGTGTCGCCGCGGCGAAAAGATGTCCCAGGATCAGGCTGTAGCCGCCGATATACCACCGCGGCTCCAGCCCGATGCGGCTGTGCATCAGGCCAATGCGCTGCACCGAAGCAACATAGTCCTCGTCGAAACGTCCGCTGAAAAGCTTTACCCAATGATCGCCCTGGGCCTTGCTGGCACGCTCCATGGCCGAACGAGCCTGAAACATCTCCGCGAGGTTTTGATGGCGCTGCAGATGCTCATAGAACGCCGACAGTATCTTCGGAAGCTCGAGCCGCAACGTCGGCAGGAACGCACCCAGAATTTCCCGGGTGGTGCTGTCAATCCGGAGGAAGGCAAGCCTGTCCTTGATGTCATTACTAGACGGCATGTTCAATCCTTCACCGGTGCGGCAACCAAGCCCAATAGCGCCCAACCTACCTTCGACTTCCTTTACGGAGGATTAACATATGCCAAAATCGACCAATAAGCGACGGAACGGCCGCACGAGATTCCAGTCGTTCAATCCGTGGACGCAATAACGCGCCCAGGCCCGTTGCCCGCCCGGTGGACTGCCACTGCTACCGGCGAAACCTCCGAAGACCCTTGCCACGACGCCGCCCCGGGTCCAATCCTGCGGCAACCCGCCACCAGGAAACCGTCCATGCCTGTCGAAGCCCTCATCGCCGCCGCCGCGACTTCCTCGGCGATCGCATCACCACCAACGCGGCGCTGCGCGACCACCACTCGCACGGCCAGGACACCCAGCCGCCGGTGCTGCCCGACGCCGTCGCCTTCATCGAAACCACCGACGAAGCCTGCCGCCTGCTGGCGCTCTGCCACGCCGAACACGTCCCCGTCGTGCCCTGGGGCGCCGGCACCTCGCTCGAGGGCCACGTCACCCCGGTGCGCGGCGGCATCACGCTCGACCTGTCGCGCATGAACCGCATCCTCGACGTCAGCCAGCCCGACATGGACTGCCGCGTCGAGGCCGGCGTCACGCGCGACCAGCTGAACACCCATCTGCGCGACCTGGGCCTGTTCTTCCCGGTCGATCCCGGCACCTCGCTCTGCACCATCGGCGGCATGTCGCGCGACCCGCGCCTCCGGCACCAACGCGGTGCGCTACGGCACGATGCGGGAGAACGTGATGGGCCTGACCGTCGTGATGGCCGACGGCCGGCTGATCCGCACCGGCGGCCGCGTGCGCAAATCCGCCTCCGGCTACGACCTGACCCGCCTGTTCGTCGGCTCGGAGGGCACGCTGGGCGTCATCACCGAGATCCAGCTGCGCCTGCACGGCATCCCGGAGGCGGTGTCGTCCGCCACCTGCCAGTTCCCGACCCTGCGCGACGCGGTCGAAACCGTCATCGCCATCCTGCAGATCGGCATCCCCGTCGCCCGCATGGAACTGCTGGACGACGTGCAGATGGCCGCCTGCATCGCCTATTCGAAACTGGAAGGCCTCGCGGCCCTGCCCACGCTGTTCTTCGAGTTCCACGGCACGCCCGCCGGCGTCGCGGAACAGGCCAGCCAGGCGGAGGAAATCGCCCGCGGCTACGACAGGCCTGGGTTTCGCCTGGGCCACCGAAGCCGCCGCCCGCGCCAAGCTGTGGCAGGCGCGTCACGACGCGCTATGGGCCTGCCTCGCGCTGAAGCCGGGCCATAAGGGCATCGCCACCGATGCGATCGTGCCGATCTCCCGCCTGAACGAGGCGATCCTCGGCGCCAAGGAGGACATCGCCGCCTCCGGCCTGACCGCGCCGATCGTCGGCCATGTCGGCGACGGCAACTTCCACACCGTGATCCTGGTGCCGCCGGAACCGGACGGCATGGCGCGGGCGTGGGAACTGGACAAGAAGATCGTCGCGCGCGCCCTGGCACTGGGTGGCTCGTGCAGCGGCGAGCACGGCGTCGGTATCGGCAAGCGCGAATTCCTGGAGCAGGAGCACGGCGCCGAAGCGCTGGCGGTGATGCGCGCCGTGAAGCAGGCGCTCGACCCGCGCGGGGTCATGAACCCGGGAAAGATCTTCCTGAATTGACCGAACCAGGCAGCATCGCCATCAACCCCGCGGTCGCTATGCGAAATAGCCGGACGAGGCCTTGGCGACCCCCAGCAGATCGATGCGCGTGTTATCAGCGAACGTGAGCAGCGTCCCGCCACGCCCATCTGATTTCTGCCCATTGATGGCATTTGTCGCCGCCGAAACCGCGAAACTCACCAAATGCAGGTCATCGATGCCCAGTCGGAAGCCCGAGACAGTGTTCAACCCTCCGGCCTGACCGGACTGGACCTGCACAATACCACTCTTCCCGCCCATCGTGATGCTGCTGTTTCCGGTCCCGACAATGAACGTCGTCTTGCCCTTGCCGGCGATCAGCGTGTCCGTACCCGAACCAGCCTGCAGCGTGATCGACCCGGTCGAAACGCCGCCCGATAAAGTCTCTTTCCCCGCGCCGGCAATCAATCGGTCCGCCACCGATCCCGCCGCCGTCAGCACGTCACCCGAACCACCGCCGTAGAACGTCACCACGCCTGAGCCGGCCATCAACTGACTGCCACCGCCGGTCCCGGCATAGTATGTCCCACCGCCGCTTCCCGCCTGGACGCTCACGCTGCCCGAGCCTCTGTACAGCATGCTCGCGCCGCCGCCGTTGACGAAACTCAGCCCGGCGGATTGGTCATAGATGGTGTCACCCTTGGCGCCGCTGGCAATGATCAAAGCTGTCGCCAACCCCCCGTAGATCGTATCCCCGCCACCCGAGCTGATGGTAACGGTCGAGGCGGAAAGACTGGACAGCGTAACCTGGCTGTTGCCTGTCCCTGTGTTAATGAGGGTGCTGCCGAAACCCGCATAGATCGTGTCACCGCCCGCACCATTCAGATACGACACTCCGTCGCCACCGGTCAGCTCACTGCCGCCCTTGGCCAAACCCGTCAGCGTGACGATCCCGGTGCTGCCGTCGGCATTGGCATTCTTCAGGCCGCTGCGGACCGTGACCGCAACGCCATCAATCATGCCCGCCCCGCCGTTCAGATTGATCGTCGTCGCGCCCGGCAGGGCAATCAGGTCGATCGTCACCGACGGCCCCGGCGTCACCAGCTTTCGTGCGCCCGCTGCCACCGTCGCGAATTCCGGCGTATAGACCAGCGGAGACTGCACCGACGCCGCGTCGTCGCCGAGAAACGTCAGGCTCCAGCTCTTGATCGTGCCCGCCACCGCGCCGCCGATATCCTGGATTTGCAACGTCCACGCCCCAACCGCGCTTTCACCCCAGAACGCATTGCTGGTGATAACCGACCCGGACACGTCTAAACCCCCGGTCTGATCCTTGCCACTGACCAGTCCCGTCTGGTCAACCAGGACGGATCGCGTCCCATCCGGGGCAACCAGTACGATCCTGGACCGCGCCACCGGCAGATAGGTGTCATTGATGGTGACCTGCACGTGTTGAACACGTATGCCGGCACTATCCGTGACCGAGCTGCTCACCGAGCCATTCACCCCGACACCAAACGCCGCCGTGCGGGTGACCGTGACCGCGTCCAGGTTCGCGCTGGTGGATTGCTCGGTCCATGCGCGGGCAAGATTGACCGCAACGTTCGCGTCCACCACGCCGAAGCCAAGGTCGTTGGAGAAATGCATCCCTCCACCGTTCCAGGTCGCCGCCCCGTTGTAGCTGAACCCAGCAGCACTCGGTGCTGGCGCATAGGAGGCATCGGCCAGGATTTCCTGCACATCCCGCCAGCCAAGAGCCGGATTGATGCTCAACATCAGCGCCGCGATCGCCGCAACGCTGGCTGCCGAATACGATGTGCCGCTGGTGATGGAGTTTCCCGCGCCGCCGGGATTTGCCACCGCCACCGAATCTCCGACCGCCGCAACCAGCAGCGCGGCACCCGGGTTCGAATAATACGACGCCGTCCCATCGGCATTGGACGCCGCCACCGCGATGACGCGGTAATCGGCGGTGATCGGCTGAACCGCAAGGTCGTTGCCGTCCTGGTAGTCGTTGCCTGCCGAAAAAGTAACGACGTCGCCCAATCCGCCACGGCCGCTGGCCACGGCCCCCTGGATCGCGGAATACCAGACCCCGTATCCCGCACTGGACGGCTCTCCGACCCCATAGCCGGAGAATCCCCAGGAATTGTTGACCACCGCGGAAACCGACGCAGCGTATTGTTCCGCCTGCGCCAGCACCGCGGTGCTCGCCGTGCTGAATGTGACCTTGACGCCGAGGATGGTCGCATTCGGCGCCATCCCCTCCGGCGTGTTGTTGGCGCCGGTGGCGCCGATCATGCCCGCCGTGGTGGTGCCGTGAAATCCGCCCGCCGGTTCGCCGATGCCGGCGTTGGGCGCCCCCCCGAACACCCGCGACAGCGCAGTGGAGAAATTGCCGAAGGTCGCCGTGGTGGTTACATCGAAGCCGTCATCCATCAGCCCGACGTTGACCCCGGCACCGGAACTGTATCGCCAGGCCAGGGCGATATTGCTGCCACAGACCGAGGTCTTGCCGTAGCTGTACCCATCAAGCTGCGATGCAGAAATTTGCGAAGGCACCGTTGGCATGACCAACCCGGACCCGACAGCCTGCACGCTCGCGAAACCGCTGGTTCCTACCCGACCGGCGGCGGGTACTGCAGCCATGCCGACGGGCAAAGCCTGCCAATCCGGGTCCGGTTCGTCCACAAATGCCGGAAAATGTTTCGTTCGAACCATATTTTGAGCCCTGGACCCGACACCAGCCGGGTTTGGGCGATTTCTATTGCATATTCAAATCCAAGTCGACTGTTTATCCAAAAACTCTGGCCTGCGACACTATTTGAAACAGGGCGTTACGCAGCCCGACGAAACGTCGGCGGCAACCCTGCCTTCGGTATCTGACCGTGCAACGCCTCAGCTGGCAGTCCGGCATGCAGCACTTTACGCGATTCCAGCAGCGCCGGGATGTCGATGCCCGTCGTAAAGCCCATGCTCTCCAGCATGAAAACCAGATCCTCGGTCACCACATTGCCGGACGCGCCCGGCGCGTACGGGCAGCCGCCCAGCCCGGCCAGGCACGAATCGAACGCGCGAATGCCAACCTCCAGGCCTGCCACGGCGTTGGCGATGCCCAACCCACAGGTATCGTGCAGATGCAGCCCATACAGCACCGGCCCGATCGCCTCCCGCGTCGCCAGCACCACTTCCTTGACCTGAGCCGGATACGCGTAGCCCACCGTATCAGCCAGCATGATCTCATCCACCCCGGCGTCGGCCAGCCCCTGACAAAGCGCGACCGTCTTCGCCGTCGCCACTACCCCGTCGATCGAGCAGCCAAACGCCGTCGAGGCGCCCGCAACCACCGGCACCTTGCGTGGCTGCGCCTTCAGCCAGTCCATGATTTCCCGCATCATCTCGATCGACTGCGCCGGCGTGCGGTTGAGGTTCGCCTGGCTGTGCCCATCGCTGACCGACACCGGAATGGAGATCTTGTGCACGCCGGCATGGTAGGCGTTCTGCACCCCGCGCAAATTCGGCGCCAGCGCCTGCACCGTCAGGTCCGGCAGCGCTGCCAGCACCTTCGCCACAACCTCCGCCGTGTCGGCCAACTGCGGGATCACCCGCGGCGGGACAAAGCTGCCGACCTCGATCTCTTTCACGCCCGCGGCCGCCAGCGATACGATCCAGGCCACCTTGTCATCGGTGGTCATGCGGGTCTTGGCGATCTGCAGGCCGTCGCGCGGGCCAACCTCACAGATGGAAACGAATTCGCCGGATGAGGTCATGGTGGGGGTATCTCCGCGATCAGAATGGTGCCGGTTTCGGATTCGGTGATGACCAGGCCGCGCTCATCCGGCGTCAAGGCGCAGTTGGTGGTCATGCGGCCCGTGGTCGACTGCACCCGGTAAAGCGGCATGCCGAACGGGTCGATGACCCAGACGCAGCCATGGCCCGGATTGGCGATATAAAGCCGGTCCGCCGAGTCCATGGCCAACCCGTCAGGACCGACCAGCCCCGCCGGAACGCGGGCAAAACACTGCGCCTTGGCGACCACGGCGTCGGCGCGAAGCAGAAATCGCCACACCTCACAGGACCGCGTCATCGCCACGTAAAGATGGGTCTGCGCCCTGTTCAGCACCAGCCCGTTCGGACTTGGGCCGGTGTTGATCAGCCGGTCCAGCCGCCCGTCCTTGTGCAGCCGCCAGACCCGCCCGGTCGGATCCTGCAGACCAGTCTGGCCCTGGTCGGTGAACAGGATCGACTCGTCGGCGTGCAACGTCAGGTCGTTTAAACCCTTGAAGCTCTCGCTCATCACCGTCTGCAGCACGGCGGACGTGGCACCGGTATCAGGAAAGATGCGCACCAGCCCGTGTCGGTAATCGGCCGCGAGCAGGATGCCGTCCGGCTGCACCTTCAGGCCGTTGGGCCAGCCGGGATATTCAGCGATCAGGGTCCACTCATCGCCTTCAACGCGAAAAATCCGGCCATACGGGATGTCCACGACATGCAGACGGCCCAGGGCATCGTAGCACGGCCCTTCAAGGAAGCAGTCGACCGGCTCCCCCGCCCGATTGGCGTCAGCCCATTCGGACCGCTCCAGCCTGCGGAACCGATCGGGCAGGCGGGTCAGGACCCGGGTCGTAATCTCTTTCGGCGGAGCAAACCACATGGCGGGGGACCATGGGACGAGGCGCAATGATTGGCAAGACCAACACCGTCAGGGCTCAGGGCTGCCTGGTAGGTGCGCGGGTTTGGTCAAGCCGCCGCGAACGCAAGCAATACCAACCCGACGCCCGGCGCCGCATACTTGAGCCAACCGCGACAGCCGTCGCAACAACGGCATAGCGGGTGACAACAAGCACGAACCGACAACCATATCTGCGTGCTGTGTGGACGGGCATCGGTCGCTACCTCCGGATGGCACCGCCCAGTCCGGTGAGCACGTGATCCGGCCTATTCCGCTGCGACCGGAATGATCGTCCAATGCTGGCGGATGAACGCCCGCACGGCATCAAACGCCCCGGCCTCACCCAGGTCGTTATGTCCAGCATCCTGCGCGAACCAGAACATCTTCGGCTCACGCGCCGCCGCGAACACCGCTCGGCCCATCGCCGGCGGGACGATGTCATCGCGTCCACCCGTCATCACCAGCACCGGCGCGCGAACCGCCGCGATCCTGCCGATCAAGTCGAAACGATCCCGCAGAAGCAAGGAAACCGGGGCCAGCGGAAACCGCCTCTGCCCGATCGCCACAATACTCGTATAGGGCGACTCCAGCAGTACCGCGCCCACATCCACTTCGGTCGCGAGGCGGACAGCGATGCCACTGCCGAGCGATTCCCCCCAAGGTACGACCCGCTGCGACGGGATACCAAGCGCCAGCAGCGCGGCGTAGCCCGCTCGGGCATCCGTCTGTAGACCCGCCTCTGTCGGCGTGCCGGGATTTCCGCCGAAACCCCGATACTCCAGCAGCAGGACACCCCAACCGTGGCTGCTCAGTTGCGCCAGGCGTGGCGCGCGATAACCGATATGTCCGCCATTGCCATGCAGATACAGGACGACCGGCTGCGTCTCGTCAGCCGGAGGCGCCCACCAGGCCAGCAGGTCCAGCCCATCGTCGGTCCGCACCGTCAGCACCCGCGCCTTGGCAACCCCCGCTGCCGACAGCTCAGGGCGAACCGTTTCTGGGACGTAGATAAACCGCCGCTGCCGCCACGCCAGTATGCCGACCGCCAGGCAATAGAGTCCCATTACGGCCAGTGCCGCCGCGATCAGTACGATCTTCATAAGATACGAATAATCCTTGCGCTCGCCGGCAAGTCAGCCGGGTCCAGTCTGATGTCCTCCCGGATCCGGCGGCTGGCGCGCTGTTCAAATGCGGAATGGCGGACGTTGGACTTCTATCACGAGTACCGTTGGGCCAGAAAACCAAAACCCACGACAAATCCATGAATTTTGCCGACCGCGCACCCGATCATGGTCCAGGCTTGTCTCAAGCCGGCCGGCCGATGCCATCAAGGCCGCCCAGGCCGGTCAAGGCCGCACCGGACAAGCCGCCGATGCCACCGGCGTCGCTGCGGTTAAGCAACCACTGCCTCAAGGCCCGGCACCAACAGCGTCACGACCCCCGGTCACGACCCCTGGTCGCGTCCCGTGGTCGCGCCACCGCATGCGACTGAGGACGGACAACGCTGCGGCCGGAATGGTCCGGCTGCCGGTTCGCCCATAGAGCCGTTGACAGGAGATAACCGGGACCTGCCTATCGCCCGGCTCCTCCGCTGATCGACCCCCCGCTGAATGCGTTGAACGTAATCAGCGTGTAGGTATCCTTTACTCCGGGCAGGGTCTGAATCTTCTCCGTCACGAACAGGCCGATGTCCTGCTCCGTCTCCAGGTAGAACTTCCCCAGTAGATCGTATTGTCCGGATGTCGAAAACAACTCCGACATCTCCGGGATCGTGTCCGCGGCTTCCCGCGCCACACGGTACGCCTGTCCCATCTCACACTTGATTTGCACAAAGATTGCCCGCATCGCCGCCTCCTGCCTCCCGGTCGGCCTCTGCAGCCGGCCCCCTCTGTCGCGTTCCCGCGTGCCGGCTCAGCCGTTCGACAACGTCAGCGGGCGAACAGCCGAGCGGTCGGCATGCTGAAAACCAGGCGTTTAGTGTCACGAACCTGAGGTTTCTCACAATGACGAACTCGAGGTTCGCGACACTCTATCCCGTCGATCCAGCCACCGGAACGACGGGATGACCCGCCGATGACCCCTCTCTGCGACATAGCAATCACCTGAAACCTGACCTGGGGAACGAATTCCAGGAGAGCGAAACCGGGGGAACGAAACTAGTCCTTGCATTTCCGATCCAACCTGAGATAGAAGAACAAAGAACGAACTCAATCTCAGGACGCAGCGACCATGACCGCCTTCGCCGACCAAATCGACCCGTTCATGGAGGTGATTGTCGTCTCCCTCATGCCCTTCTTCGTCGCCACGTCCGCCACCCTTGATGAAGCCCGCGGCGCCATTCTGGCTGCACTCGCCTCCTATGGCGCCCGCACCCAGGCTGAATTGGCAGAAGCCGCGCAGGTCCTTGCCCTTGGTCTCGCCACGCTGGAAAGCCTCTCCGAAGCAACCATCAGCGGAACATCGGTGACCACACGCCTGCGTCTGCGAGGTAACGCCAACGCCCTCAACCGCTCCAAGAAGCAGTGTCAGCAGGCCCTGACGGACAGTCTGGGCACCGAGCCCGCTGAACCGGCAGCAACCGCAAGCGGTGAGCCGGAAGCCGATCTGGGCGCCGCGATCCGGCACGCCCGGGCGATGGCGAACCTGGCGACCAACCAGGCCACCAGCCAACAGCCCGCCGCCACCAGACCCGCTGTTGTTCCCACACCCGGTCCGACGACGTCCGCCGTTACGGTGCCGCAAATGACGCCCCAACGGCCGGCGCCTGAGCAACTGACCACGCAGCAGAAGAACCAGATGCTATGGGCGAGTGCCATGGGTCAGGTGATCGGCAAAATCCTGCCTGGCAACTCGGCCGCTCCCTGACAACGCGATGCCGCCGGCGTCGTAGTCTCATGACCATGAAACCGATGAGCTCAAGGCACGATCCGCTCATCATCGCCGCCGGACCCGTGCGGCGTCAGGCTGCACCACGGAGGCAAGCCGTCGCCGTTGGATCGGCACACGGTTCCGGCTGGCACCAGAATGCCTGCCGATAGCGACCGGTCACGCGACCAGGAACATCATCGCGCCCGGTTGGGCCCAGTCCGGATACCAAGGCAGCCGTGTCGCAACCGGGCGAACCACAGCCACGACACGACACCCAATTCGTTACGCCGCTGCGTGCTACTTGTCGATGCTGGCGGCGTCCAGAAGACGCTGCTTGATCTGCGGATTATTCTGCGCGGTGCGGACCACCGTCGAATATTCCTGTATCGAAAGACCGTGCGACTGGATCGCCTGCACCGCCTCCGCATTGGCCTGCTCGCTCAGGCTTTTCTTCTGGGCCGGAGAAGCCGTTTCCATTTGCCCCTGATATCTTTGCTGCAGCTTTGCCACATCATGCAACGCCGCACCGGCCTTGCTGATAGCGCCGTCGGAAATTGTCGGACCGGGCGGAGCTGCCGGAGCCGGCGGGCTTGCCGGCCCTTGATCAGGTGCCGAGAATGCCAGCGCAGGCGCAAGGCTCAGCGCGACGGTGGTCGCCAGAATTGCCAAACGCCGCATCTCAAAGCACCTCCCGGGCTGCATCCAGCAGGCGGCGTTCTAGATCCTCGTCGGTCTCTGCCGCGGTCAGCACCGCATTATAATCCTGGATCGTGATCCCCTGCTCGTCGATCACCTTTTCGGCTGCGGCACGCGCTTTGTTGGCCAGGGTTTCGCGCGCCTCGTCCGCTGTCGTCGCCTCGGCTTTCATCGCGTAGTCCTGTTGAATCTGCGCGACGCGGCCGGCAGCCGTGCCGACCCTGGTCACCATGTCCTGGGGAATGGCGGCCTGGTTGGTCTGAAACGGTGCCATTTCTCTCTCCGTTGCTGCTTCAGTTTGCGATCCACGCGGATCACCTGGACTCCAACGAGGCGCCTTCCATCGGGTTCAACAGAAAACGAGCCCGGCTTTGCGGAACCCGGGTAGGAGGTTGTAAGAAGACGGAAATCTGGACCGAGGAAATCGCCATGGCAACGCCCCCCGTCATTCGCCTGCATCCGGAGGACAACGTGGTCATCGCCCGCGCCACACTACTGCCTGGCGCGCCGGTCGGTGACAACGTGCTGGCAACACAGCGCATTCCGGCTGGCCACAAGGTGGCGACGCGGGCTATCCCGCCGGGTGAGGCTGTCCGCAGGTACGGGCAGATCATCGGTTTCGCGTCCGCCGCCATCGCCCCGGGTCAGCACGTGCACGTCCAAAACTGCGAAATGGGCGACTTCGCCAAAGACTACGCCTACGGTATCGACGCACGACCGACGGAATTCTTTGATCCGGCCGCCACATTCCAGGGATTCCGCCGGCCGGACGGCAAGGTGGCCACGCGCAACTACATCGGCATATTGACCAGCGTGAACTGTTCCGCCCATGTCGCCGGGGTCGTCGCCGACATGTTTCGCCGCAACCCCTTCACCGGGGACGATCCGCTGGCCGATTTCCCGAACGTCGACGGTGTTGTCGCGCTGACCCACAAGACCGGCTGCGGCATGACGCAGGACGAACCACTGCGGGTACTGCGGCGCACGCTGGCCGGCTACGCCCGGCATCCGAATTTTTCCCATGTCATCGTGCTGGGCCTGGGCTGCGAGGTGAACCAGATCGGCGGCCTGATGGAAGAGCAACGGCTCGCCGGCCGGCTGCACGCGATGGACATCCAGACCATGGGTGGAAGCCGTAAGACGGTTGCGGCAGGGGTGTCGTTCGTGAAGGAAATCCTGGCCGAATCGAACCGCGTAAGCCGCGTGACCGTCCCGGCGTCGGAGCTGACGGTCGCCCTGCAATGCGGCGGGTCGGATGGCTATTCCGGCGTATCGGCCAATCCGGCGCTGGGTGCCGCCAGTGACCTGCTGGTGCGGCATGGCGGCACCGTCATTCTCTCGGAAACCCCGGAAACCTATGGCGCCGAACATCTGTTGACGCGGCGGGCGGTGTCGCGGGAAGTGGGTGAGAAACTGGTCGCGCTCATGCGGTGGTGGGAAGACTACACCCGCCAGGAGGGTGCCGAGATGAACGCCAATCCCTCACCCGGGAACAAGGCCGGTGGCCTGACCACAATTCTGGAGAAGTCACTCGGTGCGATGGCCAAAGCCGGCAGCACCAATCTGGTCGATGTGGTCCGCTATGCCGAGCAGGTGAAGGCCCGAGGCTTCGTGTTCATGGACACGCCCGGCTATGATCCTGTCGCCGCCACCGGACAGGTCGCCGGCGGCGCCAACCTTGTTTGTTTCACCACCGGCCGCGGCAGCGTGTTTGGATGCAAACCCGCGCCGTCGATCAAGCTCGCGACCAACACGCCGATGTTCAAGCATATCGAAGACGATATGGATGTGAACTGCGGCACCGTGCTCGACGGCAATGAGACGGTGCAGCAGGCCGGACAGCGGATTTTCGAACTGATCCTGCGCGTTGCCTCGGGGGAACGCACCAAAAGCGAGCAGTTTGATTTTGGCGCGGCTGAGTTCGCGCCGTGGGTGCTAGGGGCGACGATGTAAGGGGGCGGCTACTTCGCCTTCGTATATCCGGGTGGAATAGTGAACAGCGCCGGCGGTTGCTTTTCGAACGAGATATGAGTCAGGGCTTCCAGGTGATGGACATTCTGACCAAACACACCGGCTTCATACTCCCGCCGCACCATGATCCCGGTCGTGGTCAGCCAGTATGATCCGGCGGCATCCAGTGCGCCATCGTCGCCGAACGCGTATTTCGTGGTCTCCAGGCCCTCGATGCGCTGTTTGCCGATCTTCTTGGCGCCGCTCATGTCGACCGTGCGGGCGATGTAGCGCCGGAACAGCTCGTCATCCATCGGCAGGACCAGGTAGGTGTGGTTGACCATCAGCAAGCATTCGGTTTGCGTCTTCAGGTCCAGGATCGTGGTGCTGAAGCCATTGCCGTGGTCGATGCGCAACTTTCCGGCAGCGTAGTGGATCGTTTCCTTGCTTTCGAAAGCACCGGCCTTGTGAATCGCGGTCGCCGAGAAATCGACGCTTGGCAGCACGAGATCATCGTATGCCCAGGCGGACAGCCGTGGAGACAGGCAGGTAAGCATGGTCAGGAATGCGAGGACATAGCGCATCGGTGCTGCGCCCTTACTGTGGAGGGCTGGATCGTCGTCCAGATCCTGTCGCTTTGTCAACGATATCGAGTATTATTGATCGATGGCCGCGGCGCCGGCAGACCGTTAAGAAGGCCGCGCCGCACGCCATCGGCCGACCGGGCCACAACAATCAGGAGGAATCGCCAGCATGCCAGCCGTTAGCGTCGAAAATCGCGGGGCAATCTCCATCATCCGCATCAATCGGCCGGAGCGGCTGAACGCCATCAGCCAGGCGGTCGCGGTCGAAATGCAACAGGCCTTCAAGGCCTTCGACGCCGACCCGGACCAACGTGTCGCGATCCTGAGCGCCGCCGGCACGCGAGCGTTCTCCTCCGGCGCCGATGTGAACGACCTGCCGGAACTCTGGCGCGCCATCCCGAATGTCGGTTTCCAGACCGATAAGCCGATCATCGCCGCGACCTCGGGCTGGGTGGTCGGCGGCGGCATCGTCATGGTCATGATGTGCGACCTGATGGTCTCCACCGAGGACACCCAGTTCTACTACCCCGAAGCGAAGCTCGGCACCACGGCCGGCGGGATCAGTTCCCTGGTCGGCAGGATGCCGCACAAGCTGGCGATGGAGATCATGCTGCTGGGCTCCAAGATCTCCGCCCAGCGCGCCTACGACGTCGGATTCGTCAACCGCGTGGTGCCAAACGGGGAGCACGAGACAGAAGCGCTGGTGATGGCGGAACAGCTTCTGGAGTCCGCCCCGCTGGTGATCAGCGCGCTGAAACGGCTGGTAAATGAAGTCATGCCTGTCGGCCCGATCGAGCGTATGGTGGCGGTCAGCCAGACGATCGCCAAGGTGCGGCAGTCGGAGGACCTTCAGGAGGGTATTCGTGCCTACAAGGAAAAGCGCAAGCCTCGCTTCACCGGCAAATAAGACCGCTACCGCCACACGCCGATGAAGCTGGCTGACCGCCTGAACTGCCCGTCCTGCAACGGCCGCCTCGCCACGATTTCGGCCAACGCGATGCGTTGCACGGACTGCGAGCGGACCATCCCGGTGATTGACGGCGTCGCGGATTTTGTCGGCGACGCAGCGGCGTTGGACATCGGAGCAGCCCGCTACGGCAGTGGTCCGCACCGGCGCGGGACGGCCGATCTTTTGGGCCGGATGCAAGGTGCCGCCAATGATCGCTGGCCGGCTTTCCTTGGCGACGTCATTGCCTTCGGCTCCGATGAGACGATCGACGCCATCGTGGCGGGCTGGATGATCCGCAGCCTGCTGCTGCTCGGGACAGAAATGGACTCGCTGCAGGCCTCGCGCACCCGGATCGCATCGTTTGGCCTCAACCTCGACCGGCCTGTCGGTTACGCAACGCTCAGTGGAGCGCAGGATATCGTCCGTGACACGGTGGCAGACACCGTGGTGGGCACCGGCCTGTTGTCTCGCATCAGCGATGTGCGGACGTTCCTGACAATGGTGCATCGCGTTTTGAAACCGGGCGGCCGGGCGGCTTTCGTCGTGCCGAATCGGAGGTTCTACAAGGCAATGTGCTCGGCGATCGCGGACGCGCTCGTGCAACGTCTTGCCCGGGACGGAGCCTGGCCGGATGGGCAGACGGCGGTGCTGGAACTTCTCGCCCAAACGCGGCGGCTCCTGATCCATCAGGGCGATCTTGGTTTCCTGTCGGGGCTGGAAGAGAAGCATCTGTTCGACAGCGACGGGCTGCAGGATCTGGGCCTGGAGGTCGGCTTCGCGACGGCCGAGATGATCCCGCTTGACCCCGATCCGCTGGGCGCGGAAACGACGTACCGAATCTGCCGGGAAGCCGGGGCGGAAGATGGTTTCGTTACGTCCTTCGCACCGCTCGTAGCCGCTGTGGGGCAACCCTATTTCAGCCTCCTGGGTCGGCGGGACGCATCGGCATCCATGCTGTTTTGGCTGACCAAGGCTTCCGGGCCAGGCGTTCGCATCTTCGCACATCGCCCCACACCTCCGGGACTGGGTTTCGCGGGACCCGATGCTGCTTTGGGCGGTGTCGCACCGCGTTGGTCGATCGAGCTGCTGGCCCGCGACACGCCAGACGGCATCGCGGTGTCGGTGGGCGGGTGGTGCCTGTGCAACAGCGATGTACTGTGGGTCCGGCTGCTCCTGGATGGCGTTGTCCGTTGCGCCCCGGTGTGGCGGCCGCGGCCGGATGTGCATGAGGTGCTCAACCGCAGCGGACTGTACCACAGATTGAACACGCTTTGCAGCGGGTTGGCCAACGACCTGTTGTTCGATGGTGTCCATCCGACTGACAACGCGTGCCCGTTTCGGATGGAAATTCAGTTGACCAGCGGCGTGATTGTCTCCGGCCCATCCCCGGAAATGCTCGTGATGCATGAGCCGATGGTGATCGCCCATTAAGCCGAGGATGTCTGCCGTGAACGCGTGGCGGGTGTTGGTCATCCTGGCTGTCGTCGCGCCGGCGCCGGTGCTGGCGGTGACGCCGCGAGAGGCGGAAACCCAGCGGGAGCTGCGTGACGCCGAACATCTCAGCAGCGAACAGCTTGCCGCCCGCAAGGCAGCCGCCGACCGGGCGGCGCGGGCCTCGGCCGAGGCGCAGCAGTTGGCGCAGGACCGGGTGGCAGCGGCGGCCAGGCTGCAGCGGACAGAGGCTGCCACGGCCGATATCGCCGCGCGCATCGATGGGTTGAGGCAAAAGCGGTTGGAGGCCGAACAACGGGTGCAGCTCCGGGCGAAGGCCATGCAGCCGTTGTTGCCCTTGATCGAGCGGCTTTCGATGTATCCGGCGGAGACCCTGTTGGCGGTGCCAGCGCCACCCGACGTCGCGCTGCGCGGCGTGCTGGTCCTGCAAGGCCTGTCCCGGCAGATGGAGATCGAGGCCGAGGCGCTGCGGCGGGACCAGGCGGATCTTGATGCCACGGTAGCGGCGTTGCGTCAGGAGGTGCCCCGGCTAAGCGACGCGCAGGCCGAGCAGAAACGCGAAACCGAGGCGCTGGACAGGGCGATCGCCGCGGCACACGCCGAGCAGGCGACGGCAGAGGCCGAGGCCAGGCAGGCGGCCAGTATTGCCGCGGCTGCCGGCGGCCGGATGGAGAACTTGCGTTCCGCGCTGGCCGCACTGGAGGCACAGCGGCGGGCGGACGAAGCAAAAGCACGCGAGGACGCCGCTCGGGCGGAGCGGCAGAAACACGCGGTGGAGGCTCAGGCGGCGCGGGAGCGTGCGGCGGTCGCGGCGCATCCGAGTGGCGCAGGTTCGATCGCCGCCGGCACGGGCCCACGCGGACAACTACAGCCGCCGGTTATTGGGGTTGTAGTAAAGGGCTGGGGTGAACAGACCGATGGCGGCCCGGCAACAGGCGTGTCCTACTACGCGCCACCGGGTGCGCACGTGATTTCCCCCTGTGGCGGGCGTGTCGTGTTCGCGGACAACTTCCGTAGTTACGGTCTGTTGCTGATCGTTGACTGCGGCGGCGGCTATCACGTCGTCCTGTCGGGCTTCGACCGCCTGGATGTGAAACTGGGGCAAAGCCTGGTGGCAGGGGAGCCGATCGGGGTCATGCCGAAGTGGGACGCCGGATCGACAGCGCGACGACCGGCGCTTTACGTGGAGCTGCGGCACGATGGAACGCCGGTCAATCCGACGCCGTGGCTGCATTCGAGCAGCTAACTCTTCAACATCTTACGAAATCAACACTGGACTATGACCGGTCCGCTGCGCGACAACAGGGTGACAGAGTTTGCGCGCGCTATAGCGGCTCTCTTGATGTATACAGCTCCGATCATGCGTCCCGGTGTTTTGCCGAGACGCCGAAGGGAAAGAAAGCATGGATCTCCGCGGCCGGCCTTGGCGCTATGGTTTGCTGATTGGGACTGCCTTCCTGGCCGGCGCCGCCCTTGGTCCCAGCCTGGGATCTCTGGGCATCGCCTTCGCCCAGGACAGCAGCCGCACCGATATGTATCAGATGCTGAAGGTGTTTGGCGACGTCATGCAGCGGGTCCGCGCGGAATACGTGGATCCGGTCGATGACAAGGACCTGATCGAAAACGCGATCAACGGCATGCTGACCGGCCTCGACCCGCATAGTTCCTATATGAACTCCAAAGCGTTCAAGGACATGCAGATCCAGACCAAGCGGCGAATTCGGCGGCCTGGGGCATTGAGGTCAGCGAGGACAAGGGCATCATCAAGGTGGTCTCGCCGATCGATGACACGCCCGCGGCGCGCGCTGGCATCAAGCCGGGCGACATCATTACCGCGCTGGACGGCAAGACGGTGATCGGCCTGTCGCTGAACGACGCGGTCGACAGGATGCGCGGCCCGCCGAACTCCAAGATCGTGCTGACCATCAAGCGGCAGGATGTCGACAAGCCGATCGAGGTGTCGCTGATCCGGGAGACCATTCAATATCCAGGTGGTGAAGTCCCGGATGGAGCCCGAACGATATCGGCTATGTCCGGTTGACGCAGTTCACCGAACAGGCGGACGCCGGCGATCAAGCAGGCGGTCAAGGCACTTCGGCAGCAGAACGGCGGCAAGCTGACGCGGTTTGGTGCTCGATCTGCGGAACAACCCCGGCGGGCTGCTGGATCAGGCGGTATCGGTATCGTCCGACTTCATCGACCAGGGGGAGATCGTCTCGACCCGCGCCCGCCATCCGGAGGACAGCCAGCGCTGGGATGCCAAGGGTGACGACATCCTGCACGGCGCGCCTTTGGTGGTGCTGATCAATGGTGGTTCCGCCTCGGCGTCGGAGATCGTGTCCGGTGCACTGCAGGATCATCGACGCGCGATCCTGCTGGGAACCCGAAGCTTCGGCAAAGGGTCGGTGCAGACCGTGATCCCGCTGCCGGGTAACGGTGCGATGCGGCTTACCACGGCGCGGTACTACACGCCGTCCGGTCGCTCGATCCAGGCACTGGGCATCATCTCCGGATGTGCCCGTGCAGGAAACCCGTGAGGAACGTCCGACCTTTGGCGGTGAGCGGGAAGCCGACTACAACAAAGTACTGACCAACCAGGGCGGCACCGGAACGCAAGCGCTGCCGCCGCGCAACGACCTGCCGCCGATCGCCAAGCAAATTCCCGACAAGCCGCCGGAGGATTTTCCGAAGTTCGATGCGGCCAAACCTGACGCAGACCGACTTCCAGCTACAGCAGGCGGTCGCGCTGGTTCAGGCGATGGCGGCGCAGAAAAGCGCCTCCGCCAACTGAATTCGACGGCGGTGGCTGCCCGGTTTTCAGGCCTGCTGCCGTCCCTCGACCTGTTCGCGGGATGGCGGGGCCTGAGACGGTTCTGGATTGGGTTGCTGCTGTTGCTTGGGATTGGTGCCGGAGTTTTACAGATTTTGGGCCCCTCCGCCCGATTGGCGCCGATAGCGGTGCCGGTGGCTCACAACGATCCCGTGCCTGCGACGCACGGACCACAAAACGTCAAAGGTCCGGTTGCATCGAAACAGGCGTCGGTGTCGAAAAAGCCTGGCCGCGACACGCCCGGCCCGGTCGCCGGCCCCGATCCGACGCTTCTGGAGCCATATTCCGGTAGTGCCACTCTGAAGCTGCCACGGATTTCGCCGGACGGCCGGACCCCCATGGCGGTCTACGCATCGGGATTTGATCCGTCGAGCGTACGTCCGCGGGTTGGCCTCCTGATCACTGGCATTGGCATGAGTGAGGCTGAAAGCCTCGCGGCGATCAAAAACCTTCCGGGTGGCGTGACGCTGGCGATTTCGCCTTACGCAGGTGACCTTAGCCGTCTGCTGGACGCCGCGCGGATCAACGAACACGAATACCTGCTGTCGGTCCCGATGGAACCGCAGGGTTACCCGGTGAATGACCCGGACGATCGATATGCGTTGATGACGGCGTTGCCACCCGCCGAGAATCTCAATCGTCTGCGCTGGGTGCTGTCGCGGATCACCGGCTATGTCGGACTGACCAACGGGCTCGGCCAGATGCGCGGCGAGCGGCTGAGCGGTGTGCAGGATCAGATTGATTCCGTGCTGGAGGAGGCCGCCCATCGAGGCTTGCTGTTCGTTGATGCCCGAACGGGACAGCCGGTGTCGCCCTACGCCTGGAACCGGCCGGCGGACCTGTTGATCGACGAGGAACCGATCGATGCGGCCACACTGGACAAGCGACTGGATACATTGACCAAAATCGCCCTGAACCGAGGTTCGGCATTGGGTATTGTCTCCGTCCCGCGTCCCCTTACGTTAGAACGTGTTGCCGCCTGGACGGGCACATTGTTGACGAAGGGGCTGGCGCTCGCCCCGGTCAGCGCGCTGGCATTGCCACCCGCGAAGGAGGAAACCGGTAAATGAGTGATCTGCCATACCGGCCCAATGTCGGCGCTGTGTTGTTCAATCGTGACGGGCTCGTTTTCGTCGCGCGCCGGGCCGATATGCCGAATGCCGAGGGTCCGGCCGGAGGCTGGCAACTGCCGCAGGGCGGCATCGATGAGGACGAAGATCCCAAGGCCGCGGTTCTGCGGGAGCTGGAGGAGGAGATCGGTACACGCAAGGCCGTGGTGATCGGCGAGCATCCGGACTGGCTGACCTATGACCTGCCGCCCGATCTGTTGGGCATCGCATGGCGCGGCAAATACCGTGGCCAGCGGCAACGCTGGTACGCCATGCGCTTTACCGGCGACGACAGCGACATCCGGCTGGATCTCGATCCTCATCCCGAGTTTGACGCGTGGCGGTGGGTTGCACTACGGGAGCTGCCGTTGCTGGCGGTGCCGTTCAAGCGGGCGATCTACGACATATTGACCGCATCGTTTGCCCGCTTTGCCGGACCGTAGAAGCGTTCCGCGCCGTGAAGATCATGTCAGGTTCGACCAGGCCAGAACCCCCGCGACCGTGAACCCAGCGAAAATCCGGACCCGAGGCTCTGGAACTTATCGGAAACCGACGCCAGCCGGGCATCCCAGTCCTGATTGATCGGCTGATTTTCCGTAAGCGCATGAAACCGCACCATCATCATGATCAGGAACAGCGGCTTGATGAAGGCGGAGCGCAGGGTTCCCGCCAGCAGTATGGCTATGAGCACGGTGACCAGACCACCGCTCTCGCGGACGCCGGCTGGCAGCATGACGGTGATCGCGGCGGCCGGGGCGAGCAGCAGGAGCCACAGGGCAAAGGTCAAAAGCCGCTCCAGGATGACGATCCAGATCGACGTCATCAGGATCGGTTTCGCATTCTGGGCGTAATAGACCAGTCCTTCGCGGGCGCTGGTCCACGGGTCGTCGTCATTGCGCGCGAGGTTGTAGGACAGGATGACCTTGTCGAGGTAGCGGGTCGCCGCGCGCAGGATCATGTTGGCGATACTGGACAGGCTCTCCAGTCCCGGGATCGGGATCATCTGGTCGATCCAGTCCAGCGTGCGGTGGAAGGTGTTCAGGATGCCGCGCACCAGCATGTTGAACCCGAACAGGATGTTCACCTCGCCGAAGCGTTGCAGGACAATACGCTTCCCATAGCTCAGCATCGGCTCCGTGCCGTTGCCGACCTGGCCGCGGGTGATCAGTTCGGTCAGCACGGCGACGTGGCCACAGGCCAGGAGATGCAGGGCGTAACGCAGCACCGTGCCCCAAAACCAGCCAATGCCGACCACGCACAGGACAAACCAAAGGACGCCGAACGCACCCGCGATGTGCGTGCCGAGCCAAGCCGCGCCACCGAATGCCACGACAATCCAGATCATGCATGCGACGGCATAAGCCATGAGAATGCCGAACCGGGCGAGCGCGTACGGCAGGCTTTTCATGAGAAGTCCGATTGCGGTCGCCAGCCCATGGTCGCGGACGCTAAGGCCGTAGCTGTGCCGGATCGGTTGCGGGACACTCGTCCAGGCACTCGCACCGGGGGCGGAACCGGCACTGTTATCCGACATAGCGAGAACCCCACGAAATTGCAGAATAACATCGGCATTTGTAGAAGTTCCGAAGCAAGTCACGAACCGGTGGCAGAGGGAACCTTTGCGTGTACGCTGCTACTCCGCGCGGCCACTTCGCATGGCTACTTCGCGTGCACCTGAGGCTCCCGCACCAGATAGCGTCGAAGCACCGCCATGTCAGGATCGCGGCCGAGGCCGGGGCCGGACGGCACTGCTACCTTGCCGTCTTTTGCCTGCACGGTTTCATGGTATGGGCTGGCCTCCAGGTCGACGAACAACCGCTCGAACGGGGCTTCGGGCGCGAGCGCGGCGTTAACATGCAGTGATGCCAGGTAGCCCGCGCCGAAATAGGCGTTATGCGGTACCAAGCGGACGCCAAAGGCCTTCGCCAGGGCAGCGATTTCGACCATTGCCGACGGACCGCCGATCTTGATGACGCTCGGTTGGGCGATGTCCTGCGCTTCTGCCTCGAATGCCGCGCGGAAGTCGTGCAGCCCGGCGGCGTTTTCACCGGCGGCAATGGGAATGCCGCCTTCCAGGCGGACACGCGACAGGCCCTCGTGATCACCGGGCGGCCAGACCGGTTCCTCCAGCCATGTCAGGTCGAGGTCCTCCAGATCGCGGGCCATGTCCAGCGCCTGCCAAACGGTCCAGGGGCAGTTGACATCCACCATGAGCCTGGCTTCGTCGCCGAGTGCATCGCGGGCGGCGGTGATTTCGGGTGTGGTGATCTCGTGCAGTTTCACGTCACGATAGCCGCGCCCGGCGGCACGTTCGCAGGCGGCGGCGACCTGCGCGGCTTCGCCGTAACGCAACAGGCTGGCATAGCAGGTCAGGGATTCGGTCGGTGAACCGCCGAGCAGGCGCCAGAGCGGCAGGTTCGCGGCTTTGCCGGCGATGTCCCACAGGGCGATGTCCAGCGCCGACAGGGCAAAGACATGGGGACCGTTGCGGCCATAGATGTGGAAGGCCTTCGCCAGTTTTTGTCGCAGTCCATTGATATCGCGCGCGTCCTGGCCAAGCACGGCCGGGGCGAGTTGGGTGTCGAGGACAGTGAGGGTGGCGGCTGCGGTGCCATGACCAAAGGCCTCTCCCCAGCCGTCGATGCCGGCATCGGTTTGGATGCGCAGCCAGACCGTGTTCATGGTCTGCCAGTTGAGGCCGCCCATCACGGCAGGCTTGCCGCCCATGTCGAACGGGGTCTGCGTCCAATAGGTTTCGACACCGGTTATTTTCATGCGTGGTTCCTCCTGCCGGGATTTAGCGCCTGGATAAACCGAAGCACCAGCCAGGATGGTTCCATCATGCAGTTGTCATGGTGGGACGGGCAGGCGGTGGAACGGAACCGGTTCCGGCAAGCCTGCCACCGATCGTGTGACCTGCAGGTTTCGTGAAAGACCGCGCTGGCAACCGGGTTGTCTCTATTACATTTTGGTTGCGAGGCCCAAACCCCCGAATCACCTCTTTCGCGAAAGTAACAGCTTTCGTTTGGAGAATCACACGATGGCGGAACTTGGCATAATGGCGCGGAAATCCGTCGCCGACATCATGGACAGCGGTGATGCCGAGGGGCATCAGCTTTCGAAGACGCTTGGTCCGCTCAGCATCACGGCGATGGGCATTGGGGCGATCATCGGCGCCGGCATCTTCGTGCTGACCGGCACCGCTGCGGCGCACTATGCCGGCCCAGCAATCATGCTGTCGTTTGTTCTCGGTGGTATCGTTTGTGCCTTCGTCGGGCTTTGTTACGCTGAACTGGCGGCGATGCTGCCGGTTTGCGGCAGTAGCTACACCTATACCTACGCTACTTTGGGGGAGCTGTTCGCCTGGATCATCGGCTGGGACCTGATCCTGGAATATGCGATGGGCGCGGCGACGGTCGCGGTTGGCTGGTCCGGGTATATCGTCAGCGTTCTGCATAATGTCGGCATAACGATCCCACCGCAGCTTACAGCCGCGCCGGGTACCGTGATGAAACTGCCCGACGGCAGCACCGTCAGTGCCATCATCAATCTTCCCGCCGCCTTCATCGTGGCCGCGCTGACAACGATGCTGGTGCTGGGAACCAAGGAATCCGCTCGGCTTAACAACGTCATGGTGGTGATCAAGCTGGCTGTAGTGCTGGCGTTCATCGTCCTGGGTGCGATGTATGTGAACCCCGCGAACTGGCATCCGTTCATCCCTGACAATACCGGAACGTTCGGCAGTTTCGGCTTCAGCGGGATACTGCGCGGGTCAGCCGTGGTTTTCTTCGCCTTCATCGGCTTTGACGCGGTATCCACATCGGCGCAGGAAGCCAAACTGCCGCAGCGCGACATGCCGATCGGCATTCTGGGGTCGCTGATCATTTGCACCCTGCTCTACGTCGCTGTCGCCGCGGTGCTGACCGGGTTGGTCTCGTACACCGAACTGAGCGTGTCAGACCCGATCGCCAAAGGGGTCGATGCGATCGGACTGACCTGGTTCTCGGTGTTGATCAAGCTTGGCGCGCTGACCGGCCTTACAACGGTGATACTGGTGTTGCTGTATGGACAAGGCCGGATTTTCTACACCATGTCGCATGACGGATTGCTGCCCGGCCTGTTTTCCCAAATCCATCCCCGGCTGCGGACACCCTATCTCAGCCAGATCCTGATTGGGGCGATCGTCGCTGTCACCGCGTCCCTGGTGCCGATCGAGGTGCTGGGTGAGCTGGTCAGCATTGGCACGCTGTTCGCCTTCGTTCTGGTGTGCGGCGCGGTGATCTACCTTCGCCGCAGCGATGCCGAGGTATTCCGGCCGTTTCGGGTGCCCGGCGTGCCCGGTGTGCCCATCCTCGGTATCCTGTTCTGCCTGTTGCTGATGTCGGGGTTGCCACTGATGACCTGGGTGCGGCTGGTGGTCTGGCTGGCGATCGGGTTGGTGATCTATTTCTCCTACGGACGATCCCATTCCCGGTTGCGGGAACGCGCCAGGACATAACCGGCAACCGACATAGCGGGCGACTTGACCGATAGCCGCCGGCCGCACAGTCTCCGGCCGAACCACAGCATCCGGAGGAACATGCCAATGGCAAGCCACAACGGCAGCGAGGACAAGCGGCTGCGGTCCAGGCGGTGGTTCGATGATCCGGCGGATCCCGCGATGACGGCGCTGTATCTCGAGCGCTACATGAACTACGGGATCACGCCGGAGGAATTGCGCGGTGGCAAGCCGATTATCGGCATTGCCCAGACCGGGTCCGATCTGTCGCCCTGCAACCGGCATCATATCGAGTTGGCGAGCCGGGTGCGCGATGGCATCCGCGACGCGGGTGGGGTGCCACTGGAATTCCCGATCCATCCGATCCAGGAAACCGGCAAGCGGCCGACCGCGGCGCTGGACCGGAATCTCGCGTATCTGAGCCTGGTGGAAATCCTGCACGGCTATCCGCTGGATGGGGTGGTGCTCACCACGGGCTGCGACAAGACGACCCCGGCCTGCCTGATGGGCGCCGCAACGGTGAACATTCCCGCGATTGTGCTGTCCGGTGGCCCGATGCTGGATGGCTGGTGGAAAGGCCGTCTGTCGGGTTCCGGCACCATCGTATGGGAAGGCCGGAAACTCTTTGCCGAGGGCAAGATCGGCTACGACGAATTCATGGACATGGTGTCGTCGTCGGCGCCTTCGGTCGGCCACTGCAACACCATGGGCACGGCGACGTCGATGAACTCGCTCGCCGAGGCACTTGGCATGTCGCTGCCGGGCTGCGCCGCGATCCCCGCACCATACCGGGAGCGTGGGTGGATGGCGTTCGAGACGGGCAAGCGCATCGTCGGGATGGTGAAAGAGAATCTGCGGCCGTCCGACATCATGACCAGGCAGGCGTTCGAAAATGCGGTGGTCGCGGCGGCGGCATTGGGCGCGTCGTCCAACTGCCCGATCCATATGGTCGCCATCGCGAGGCACATGGGCGTCGAGCACACTTTGGATGACTGGCAGAGGCTGGGACCCGACGTACCCCTGCTGGTTGACCTGCAGCCCGCCGGACGGTTCCTCGGCGAGAAATTCCACCGCGCCGGTGGCGTGCCCGCAGTGATGAAAGAACTGCTGGCCGCCGGTAAACTGCATGGCGAGGTGCGCACCGTGACCGGTCGCACCTTGGCGGAAGACCTGGCCGAGGTGCGTGATGGCGACCGCGAGGTGATCCGTTCCTACGCCAGCCCGTTGCTGGAGTCGGCCGGGTACGTCGTGATGTCCGGCAACCTGTTTGACAGCGCGGTAATGAAGATCAGCGTCATCGACAAAGAATTCCGGGCGCGCTTCCTATCCAACCCGGATCGGCCAAATGTCTTCGAAGGCAAGGCGATCGTGTTCGAGGGGCCGGAGGATTACCACCACCGGATCGAGGACCCGGATCTGGGTGTCGAAGATCAGTCGGTGCTCATTATCCGCAATTGCGGCCCGGTCGGTTACCCCGGCAGCGCGGAGGTGGTGAACATGCAGCCGCCAGCGTCGCTGCTGAAGCGGGGCATCAATACGTTGCCGACGATGGGTGACGGGCGGCAGTCCGGCACGTCAGGCTCACCGTCGATCCTGAACGTCTCGCCTGAGGCGGCCGTGGGTGGCGGGCTGGCGATCCTGAAGACCGGTGACCGGATCAGGATCGACCTGAACAACCGGAAGGTCGATGTGCTGTTGCCGGCAGGTGAGCTGGAGTCGCGGAAGGCCGCCTGGACCCCGCCCAAGCTGACCACCATGACACCTTGGGAGGAAATCTACCGATCGATGGTGGGCCAGCTTGGCTCGGGCGCATGCCTGGAGCCGGCAACTTTGTTCCTCAATGTAATCGAGACCCGTGGCGAGTCACGCAACAACCATTAGGCCAGCATCAGCCTGATCGGAACAGTCAGGCCGGTGCCTATCACGCAATGCGCCAAAGCGCGCTGACCATTCCAGTTAGCGCACTTTGGCCTTGCGGCCGACAGTCAGCGCTATCTCAAGCGCGGTTTCGGCGCCTGAAGCCAGTAACCAGACGCAGCATTGGTACCGCCATCTGGGTCAGAGTCAGCGCACTGGACATACCCTCAATCGCCTTGCGCCGGACTTCGCGCGCTTCGATCTCGACCTTGCTGGGGCTGGAGTGGGTCGCAAAAAATCCCAGAATGATGGCCAGCAGCAGATCGGCGCCGCCGAGATATCCGGCTGTCGCGAGGTAGGATTGATTGAGGCCGATCCGTATTTCATACCAAGCGGCGACGTGTGCGAATACGACCGCGCCAATTACAAAAAACAGGGCAATTACGGCGAAAACGACCCGAATAGCGATACGGGTCGCCATTCCGCGCAGCCGGACGCCTTCGGCTTCCGCCGCGATCCGCGCAAGCCGGAAAGGGCGCATCGATCAGCGCATCACGCGACCGATAACCCAACCCACTGCCGCGGCGATCATGATCGCCATCAGCGGCTGCTCCTTGACCCGACCGGAGACCACATGGGCCTGATCGCGGACCGCGCCGCTGGCGGTATGGACGGCACTTTCTGCCCGCCCCGCAAAATCTGAGACCGCGGGCGTTACCCGATCTTTCATCATAGACTCAACCTGCTCACGCAACCGGGCGATTTGGGCTTGGGCATCGTCGAGTTTACCGCGTGCGTCGTTGGCAAATGCCATGGTGCCGCTCCTTTCGAAATCAGTTCAGCATGGAACGAGAGGTAAGCAGTCTGGTTCCCCAACGACAACTTTCCGGCAGCACGCTTGCGCGAGTGTGACAGATAAATCGGGGAACTGCCCCACCCGTTGCGGGGGAGGAGGCGTACCGGACACTATTCCGCCGGCCGGCTTTCCAGGCTGGCGAGCGAGCGTCCCTTGGTTTCAGGCAACAACAGCAGCGCGACGATCATCAGCGCCAAGCCGCAGAAAGTGAAAACGGCGATCGCGGCGGCCAAACCGAGGCGAGCGGCAAGAAAGCCCACCATGGCCGGAAAAACCGCACCGATCCCGCGCCCCACATTGTAGCAGAACCCTTGCCCGACGCCGCGCACTGCGGTTGGAAACAGCTCGGTCATGAAGGGCCCCATCGGCGAGAACATCATCAGGTTGATGTAGCCGAGCAGAAAGCCGACCGGCAGGATCAAATCGTTGCTGAGCGGAGCAAACAGATACACCAGCATCAGCACGACCGAGCCGATGGCCGAGACCATGAATGTCGCTTTGCGACCGATCGCATCGGCAAGGTAGGCGCCCGACAGGAATCCGAAGAACGCCCCGAGGATCAGCACCATCAGGTACCCGCCGGTGCCCACGGCGGTCAGGTGGCGCTCGGTTTTCAGGTAGAGCGGCAGGAAGGTCGTGAGCGCGTAGCTTGATCCTTGTGCGCCGGTCACCATCATTGCGACCCGCCAGGTTGTGGACAGGTAGGGCGGCTTCAGCGCGGAGAACAGGTGCAGGATACCCACCGACCCGCCGGCGCGAGGCCTGATTGCAGGCTCGTCGACATAACGGCGGATCCAGAAGACCAGCGCGGCCGGGGCGAGGCCGATCCAGAACATGACCTTCCAGGCCAGCGCTTCAGGCAGGTTGGCGGACAACAAGGTATAGAGCAGAGCCGCCGTGCCCCAGCCGACCGCCCAGCCGGTTTGCACCAGCCCGACCGCTCGGCCGCGGTATTTGTCGCGGATGACTTCGCCCATCAGGACCGCGCCGGCGGCCCACTCGCCGCCAAAACCGAGCCCTTGCAGGGCTTTGAGGATGAAGAGCTGGTTGAAGTCCTGGGCGAAGCCGCAGAGGAAGGTGAAGAACGCATACCACAGAATCGTTACCTGCAGAATGCGCACGCGACCGAACCGGTCTGATACCGCGCCGGCGATCCAGCCGCCAAAGGACGAGACGACCAGCGTTACCGTTGCCAGGACTCCGGCCTCGGCGGTGGTGATGCCCCAAACCGCGAGCAAAGAGGGGATGACAAAGCTGAAGATCTGAACGTCCAGGGCATCCAGCGACCAGCCGCCAAAGCAGGCTGCCATCGTGCGGCGTTCGGTGGTGGTCAGGTCCTTGAACCAGGCCAGCATTTCGCTTCCCCGCGTTTGTTGCGCATCGTTGGAAGCAGTGAAGCCCGGCAGGGCGCGGGTGGCAAGTTTCGATCAGCGCGAACAAAATACCGGGCGCTGATGCCACCCTACGTCGCTTCGCCAGTTATGGCCGCGTAAGCAATGTAACATGGAGAGCGTCAATATGACCGACCACACTTATCGCGTTATCGAACTCGCGGGATCATCGGAGATCAGCCATGCCGACGCGATCGAGAACGCCATCGCCCGGGCGTCCAAGACAACCCGCAACCTGCGTTGGTTCGAGGTGACCCAGATGCGGGGTGAAATCGAACAGGGCGAAGTCCGGCATTACCAGGTGACCATGAAGGTAGGCTTTACGTTGGAAGACTAGATCGTTGTTTGCGCGGGCACCTTATCACCCGACTGACTCCAGTCTGGCTGATGGTGCTGTGATTTGTCGTGGCAGGAAGGTCAGCCGCATGCATTCCGACAGGGTGACCTTCCGCACGAAATAGCCTAGACCGCCTCTTGCCGTGCCGACAGGTGCGGCAAGGGGAGGGGTCTGATGCAATCGTTGACGGGTAAGACAGCTTTTTTAACCGCGGCCGGTCAGGGCATCGGGCGGGCAACAGCGAAAGCATTCGCCGCTGCCGGGGCGAACGTCGTCGCGACGGATGTGGATGCAGCGAAGCTTGCCGGTCTGGAAGCTGATCTGATCCGCGTAAGATGGAATTGAATGTGCTCGACCCCGCGGCGATCACGCGCGCCGCGCAAGACGCTGGTCCGATCGATATTCTGTTCAACTGCGCCGGCGTGGTTCATCAGGGCACGCTGCTGGACGCCACCGAAGCCGAATGGTCGCTGGCCTTCGATCTGAACTGCCGCTCGATGTTCCGCACCATGCAGGCGTTTCTGCCGGGAATGCTGGCAGCGTGGGCGCGGGATCGATCCTGAACATGGCATCGGTCGCGTCCAGCCTGAAAGGCGTGCCGAACCGCTTCATCTACAGCGCCTCGAAGGCGGCGGTGATCGGCATGACCCGCTCGGTCGCCACCGACTATGTGACCACGCGGAATCCGCTGCAACTGCCTGTGCCCCGGCACGGTCGGAACACCCAGCCTGGATGAACGCATCGCGGCGAATGCCGCCAGCGGCCGGCTCGGTCGACGCGGCGCGGGCTGCGTTCGTCGCCCGGCAGCCGATGGGCCGGCTGGGCACGCCGGAGGAAATCGCCGCGCTGGCGGTCTATCTGTCCGGCGACGATGCCCAGTTCATCACCGGCCAGGCGATCGTTATAGATGGCGGGCTGACGCTTGTAATCGAAACTGGGGAAGAACGCGATGAAGCTGTTGCGCTATGGTCCGGCCGGGGCCGAAAAGCCCGGTCTGTTCGCCAATGACGGCACGATCCGCGACCTGAGCAGCCTGGTGCGCGACATCGACGGGTTCGCCCTGTCGGAAGCATCGCTGCGAGATGATCGCCAGCGTCGAGCCGATCGAACCTTGCCGAAGGTGGAGGGCAATCCGCGCATCGGGTCCTGCGTCGCCCGACCGGTGAACTACGTCTGCATCGGTCTGAACTACGCCGACCATGCCGCGGAAACTGGCAATCCGATGCCGAAGGAGCCGATCATCTTCCTGAAGTCGCTCAGCGCCTTCACCGGTCCGAACGACGACGTGAAGCTGCCGCGCGGGTCCAAGAAGCTGGACTGGGAAGTCGAACTGGGCGTGGTGATCGGCAAGACCGCGCGTTATGTGCCGGAGAACGAGGCGATGGACTTACGTCGCCGGTTATTGCGTCTGCAACGACGTCAGCGAGCGCGAATTCCAGACCGAGCGCGGCGGCACCTGGGACAAAGGCAAGGGCTGCGAAACCTTCGGCCCGACCGGCCCCTGGATGGTGACGAAGGACGAGGTCATCGGATCCGCAGGACCTGCCGCTGTGGACCGAGGTGAACGGCAAGCGGTTCCAGGATGGCTCCACCCAGACGATGATCTTCGGGGTGGTCAAACTGGTCAGCTATGTCAGCCATTTCATAACCTTGCACCCGGGCGACGTGATCGCCACCGGCACGCCGCCGGGCGTGGGCGTGGGCGTGAAGCCGGAGCCGGTTTTCCTGAAGGTCGGCGACGTGATGCGGCTGGGCGTTGAGGGCCTTGGCATCCAGACCCAGCGGATTGTGCCCGCATAGGCTGGGTGATCCGTTCGTTTCAGGCAGGGGAAGCTGGGTGGCGCCTGATCACCCGCTTTCCGGCCCGGTCGATGTCATACCTCCTCGTCCGGCAGTGGTATGCCCACGTTGGCGCCGAAGCGGCGTTCGCGCAGGCGAAACAACTCGACGAGGCCGGTCACCCCCGGCAGCACCGCGGCGATGCCGCAATGGGGGCATAGTGGCGTGTCGCCATCGTCGATCCAGTCGATTACCTCCGCTGCAGCGAAGGTTTGAAGGCAGCAGAAGCAGCCGCACTCCATGAGGCTTTCTCCAATGTCCGGGCTCATCGCCGGGACGACGCTGGTCCGTTTCGCGTTCGCCGCGACAACCGGACTGGGGATGGACGAGAGCTATATGGTGACAGCCGGGCGTATGCCGAGTCTCGGCTATTTTGATCATCCCCCGGCAAGCTGGTGGTTGTCGTGGGGCGCGTCCCACCTGTTTGGCACCGAAGCGCCCTGGGCGGTGCGCCTGCCGTTCATCCTGCTGTTCGCGCTGTCCCAGGTACTGGTCTATCGGATTGCCTGCCGACTGGCTGATCAGCAAGCGGGTTTTTGGGCTGTCGTGGCGATTAACCTGTCGCCGGTGTTTGGCGTCACGACCGGAAGCTGGGTATTGCCCGACGGACCGCTGGATGCAGCTTTGCTTGGGGCGGCGCTGTGCCTGATCAACGCACTGCCGGCAACCGGACCGCGCGCACTTGGGTGGTGGGCGCTGGCAGGATTGTGCGCCGGTATGGCGCTGTTCTCGAAATACTCGGCTGCCTTGACCATCGCCGGTGCATTTTTTTATCTGCTGTCCAGCCGGTTGCATCGGCCCTGGCTATGCCGGCCTGAGCCTTACTTGGCGGCGGTGGTTGCGCTGGCGGTGTTTTCGCCTGTCTTGATCTGGAACATGACGCATGGCTGGGCGTCATTCGCGTTTCAGGGCGACCGGGCAGCCGGGTTGCGGTTTCGACCGTGGATGCCGATCCAGACCCTGGCCGGCGAGGCACTTTTTGTGCTGCCCTGGATCTGGGCGCCAATGATGGTTCTGTTCGTGGCTGGTTTTCGACGCGAGGCGTCCTGGCCACGGCGGCTGCTGGTTTGGCTGGCGGCACCGCCGATTGTGGTGTTCGCCCTGATCTCCGCCTGGTCGAGCCAACGCGTGCTCTATCACTGGGCCGCGCCCGGCTATTTGATGCTGTTCCCGATTTTGGGTGATGCAATCGCTCGTCGCCTGGATCGCGCCTGGGTGCGACGGCTCATGGCCGGTTCGGCGGCGATTATCCTTATAGCGGTTGTGGTGATCTCCACCCAGATCCAGTTCGACTGGCTTGGCGGCAATCTGGCCGCCGTCATGCGCAAGGATCCAACGGCGGAGGGATTGGACTGGACGTCGATCCGCGATGATCTGGAGCATCGCGGGCTGTTGCCGCCCGGTACGCTGGCAGCGGCACTGGATTGGCGGGACGCCGGCAAAATCGGCTACGCACTTGGGCCAGCGGTGACAATGCTTTGCCTCAGCACGGATTCACGGCAGTTTGGTTTTGCCCACCCACCGGCGCATTTCGCTGGGCAGGATGCGCTGCTGCTGATACTCGATCCCGCCGAACGGGAAATCAGTGCCGCGAGGCGATGGTTCGGTACGATAGAGGTTCTGCCCCCCACGTCGGTGCGTCTGGATGGCCGCACGCTTCGCACGGTGACGGTGTTGCGTGGCCACGGGCTGCTGCCGCAACCCTAGTAGTGGTCGGGCCCGGTGAGAGCCGGCTGCCCCCGGGGTGCTCGCTCTAGCCGAATGGCTTCGGCGGTCATACCATTCCGGCACACAGAGCCCGAGGGAACACCAGCATGTCCCGTATAACCCTACGCCACGGCGCGTTCCTGCCACCGTTTCATCCGATGAACGAGAACCCCTCGGCCTGTCTGGATCGCGACCTTGAATTGATGCAGTGGCTCGATCGGCTGGGCTTCCACGAGGCCTGGATTGGAGAACACCATTCGGCTGGCTGGGAACTGATCAGTTCGCCGGAACTGTTCATCGCGGTTGCGGCGGAGCGGACGAAGTCGATCCGGTTCGGCACCGGGGTGATCTCCTTGCCCTACCACAACCCGCTGATGACCGCGAACCGTATCATCCAGCTAGACCATCATACGCGCGGTCGTGTCATGTTTGGCGCGGGACCGGGATTGCTGGCATCCGACGCGCTGATGCTGGGTATCGATCCGAACACGCAGCGCGACCGCATGGCAGAGGCGCTGGACGTGATCCTGCGCCTGTTCAAGGGCGAAATCGTCACCGAAAAGACCGACTGGTACAATCTGGTCGGCGCCCGGGCGCATATACTGCCTTACACCCAGCCCCATCCGGAAGTCGCGGTCGTCAGCGCGGTCACCCCCTCGGGCGGTCGCCTGGCAGGGAAATACGATCTGAGCATGATCTGCGTCGCCGCAACCAATCCGTTTGGCTACGACGCCTTGGCGGCGAACTGGAAGATCGCCAATGACATCGCCGCAGAGAACGGTCGGCAGATGGACGCCTCGCGGCTACGGCTGGTCGGGCCGATGCATATCGCGGAAACCAGGGCAAAAGCGTTCGAGAACGTGAAGTTCGGGTTTGAGCCGTATCTGAACTATCTGAACAACAATCAGCCGCGATTCATCGTGCCACCCGGGCAGGATCCGGCCGCGTGGTTCGTGGAGAACAAATTTGGCGTGATCGGCACACCAGACGATGCGATCGCGCTGATCGAACGGCTGTACGACAAGCAGGGGGATTTCGGCGTGTTCCTGCAGCAGGTGCACAACTGGGCTGATTTCGAGGAGACCAAGCGGTCATACGAACTCTATCAGCGCTACGTGATGCCGCATTTCGCCCAGGATAACCGGCCACGCATCGAATCGTTCGAATGGTGCTCCGCCCATCGCGAGGAGTTGGCCGAAAAACGCTCTAACGCCGCACGCGCGATGTTCGAGAAGCATGAGGCGGAGCAAAAAGCCTCGGCCCTGGCTCGGCCGCCGAAGGGGCGCGAAGCCTGGTAGTCACCGGCGGTTTGGCGAGCCAACCGCCGGTTTGGCCGCGGCGGGGCGGGGGGCCGGCAGGTCCTCTTCCAACACGGTCAGGTGAATGGAATAGGACGTCTCCCCGTCATCAACATCCCGATGCACGGTTCCGATCGTCTCGTCATTGACCGCGAGTTCAATTGACAGCCCGCGGCGCGGCGGCGGGACGATTTTGATCCGCTCGCTGCCGAACAGCTTGCGCAGGTAGGTCTGAAGGCGTTCGATTTCCGACGGTGTCATGTGAGTCTCGCGCGAAAGGAGCCAAGCCCTTTACCCTTGAGTATGGCCTCTGGTCCAGGGTGATGTGTCTTTAACGTGACTTAATCCAACATGTGACCAAATCGGGCGGCCTTGGTCGCGAGATATTCATCATTGACGCCATTTGGTGCGAACAAATGCGGCTCTCTGCCCACAACCTCGATGCCACATGCGGTCATGGCATCGAGTTTGTCAGGATTGTTGGTCAACAGGCGCACTCGGTTGATCCCCATGATCCGCAGCATGGTGGCCCCGATCAAAAAGTTGCGTTCGTCCGCGCCCCATCCCAGTGCCCGGTTCGCGTCCATGGTGTCCAGTCCGCGATCCTGCAGACCGTAGGCACGCAATTTATTGATCAGACCGATGCCACGGCCTTCCTGCGCCAGATACAGCAGGACCCCTGAACCCGCTTCAGCCATGCGACGTATCGCGCCGCGAAGCTGCTCCCCGCAGTCGCAGCGCATGCTGCCGAGAAGGTCGCCGGTAAAACACTCGGAGTGGATGCGAACGAGCGGGGCGTCATGCGTTTCAGGTCGACCCACGACGATTGCCAGATGCTCGATGGCCGAGCCGTGGCTGCGAAAAGCGACGACCCGGCTGTCCGGTGCGTCATTGAGCGGCACATCCGCGGATACGATCTGGCGAAGGCCGGCTACTTCAGCATCGGCGTATGCGAGCACGTCGGTCGCTGCGACCTCGATCAGCCCATGGCTGGTGACAGCCGTTTGTGTATCGGCCAATGGAACCGCGAGGAGGGCTGGAAGCAGGCGGCCGATCTTGCCGAGGGCGATGGCGGCGTCGGTCAAATCGGGCGCTGGGACCTGTCGCAGAATGTCCCGAACGACCGGTTGGACCGACATTGGATCGGCGAGGGATTGGTAGACTTCGATGTCTCGAATCAATTCGGGCAATGCAACGGCTACGGCGGCGGCATCAGCGGCCATGGGGGCTCGCAGTATCGCCGCGGCCCTGGCCGGAGCCAGGATCAACACCGGGTAGGCGCCAGCAATCGTCTCGAGCTCCGTCAAACTATCGACACCGGCGGTTTCAGCGGCCAGTATCAACAAAGATGTGTGACCACCTAGGACCACCGGAACACCACGGCGAAGGTCGGACGCGGCTCTGTGCACCTGCCGCAGGCGCATCCGTGCCTCGTCGCCGGTGCGGGGAAAGCTGTCAGCCATTCATTACCTGCCAATCCAGACCTTGTTTGCCGATGAAAAAGGCCTTTGTAAGACTCTGGAACATTTGATAACCAAAATTCGTCGGCTTTGAGCTTTAGGCGACAATTCACATCAGGACGAGATGACTACGAGATGCGTCTCACCATATAGGGAGGAATTGAAGTGGGCGAATGCGGCTCAACCTACTTGGTCGTGATGACGCGCGCAATCTTGTGATTGGTCAGGGTTCATAAGGACTACGGAACTGATTTCGTCCTTATACGGGAACATATATGGTGGTCTGGTCTAAATATAAGCAGATCAGAGCTGGGGCGTCGATAATACGCCAAGTTCAACAATGGTAAGAGGAACTTAGTATGTCGGCAGAACGCCCGGTCCTGATCGTCGATGACGACGACGCTCTGCGTGAAACTTTGGTTGATCAGCTTGCCGTCGATGGAGAATTCGTTGCAACGGAAGCGGCGTCGGTCAAGGCTGCCGAAGAATGCCTTGCAGGCAAGGACGCCCGCTTCGATGCGGTCATCCTCGATGTCGGCCTGCCTGACGGCGACGGCCGAGACCTGTGCGCCAAGCTGCGCAAGCAGGGTCAGCGCATGCCCATCATCATGCTGACCGGCTTCGACAGCGAAACCGATGTGGTCAAGGGCCTGGATTGCGGCGCGAACGACTATATCGCGAAGCCGTTCAAGCTTGCGGTGCTGCTGGCCCGCTTGCGGGCCCAGTTACGGATTTTCGAGAACAGCGAGGACGCGGTCTTCACCATCGGCCCGTACACGTTTCGGCCAGCGGCAAAGCTGCTGCAGGAACCGGCGAAGAACCGTCGGATCCGGCTGACGGAGAAAGAAGCGGCGATCCTGAAGTTTCTCTATCGCGCAGGGACGCGGTCAGTCGCTCGGCAGGTTCTGCTGAACGAGGTTTGGGGCTACAACGCTGCCGTGACAACGCATACCCTGGAAACCCACATCTATCGTCTGCGCCAGAAGATCGAGCCCGATCCGGCGAATGCGCGGTTGCTGGTGACCGAAGGCGGCGGCTACAGGCTTGACCCCGAGGGCATTCCCGCCGGGCGCGTTCCGGCCACGATGCACGCCTGATCCAACGCGATTTGGCATAAAAAAGGCCCTCATATCGAGGGCCTTTTTTGTTGGGCGCAACCAAGACGGCCTTCAGATCTTCTCCACCTGCGAGTATTCGAGCTCGACCGGCGTGGAGCGGCCAAAGATCGAGACGCTGACCTTGACTCGGCCTTTTTCCTCGTCGACTTCCTCGACCGTGCCGTTGAAGCTGGTAAATGGACCATCGGCAACGCGCACTTGCTCGCCGATCTCGTAAAGAACGGCTGGACGCGGGCGGTCCACACCTTCCTGACTCTGCTTCAGGATCCGCTCCGCCTCGGCCTCGCTGATCGGGCTTGGTTTGGTCCTGCTGCCGAGAAATCCCGTCACTTTCGGGGTGTTCTTCACGAGATGCCAGGCATCGTCGGTCAGATCCATCTTCACCAGGACATAACCGGGGAAGAATTTGTGCTCGCTGTTGATTTTCCGGCCGCGCTTGACCTCGACGACGTTCTCGGAAGGCACGAGCACGGCTTCAAACTGATCGGCCAGACCCTTTTGTGCGGCCTGTTCGGTGATCTGCTGGGCGATCTTCTTTTCGAATCCGGAGTAGACGTGGACGACGTACCAGTTCTTAGCCATTTCCCGGAATCCTTTCAGATGCCCACATTGAATAGCGCGCGCACCCCAAGGCCGATCACCTGATCGACGACGAAGAAGAAGATGGCAGCGACCGCGGCCATGGCAAACACCAGGCCTGTCGTCACCAACGTCTCCTTACGGCTGGGCCAGGTCACCCTGGACACTTCCGTCCTCACTTCACGTACGAATTTTGCCGGTTGAAACGCCACGTTTACCAAATCCTTCGATGATCGCCACCCAAGTTCCCATGCTTTAGCCCATGAACTGGCAGGGGTGGAGGGTCTCGAACCCCCAGCCTCCGGTTTTGGAGACCGGCGCTCTAGCCAATTGAGCTACACCCCTACACTGGGCCGGCGCAGTATCCATGGGATCGGACGCGGCGAAGGCGGTAGAAAGGATGACGGCGCGGCGTTGTCAAGCGTTTATGCCCGCATCGCCATTTCCGGGCTGCAAGGGCAACTTCGCACCGCCTCATGTTCTTAGTCTGTTCTGTCGTTGACGCGTTAAAATGTCCGCCTTTCTGAATAAATGAAATGTCCACTTCCTTGATTTTGGCTGCGCCGGTGGAGTTGTGTGTAACGCGTTTGCGTTATGCACAACTCCACGGGTGTCTTGCTGTCGGCTGATGGTCATCGTTGCGCTCATGCGGCCCTCGGCACTGTTGGTTGAATAAGTTTGGCATCGCGGTCGTAACGGGCCAGGCAGCGCGGTCCGTCGAACAAAGCCAGGGTGGCATCAGGGTATTGATGCACGCGCACGGTCGCACGGACATAGTGATGACGATGCGTCTGCTGCGGGATCTGCAGACTTTTGCCTTGCCACGATACGCAGTTGTCGCGCCCCACCTGACGGTCTTCCTGGAGGCAGAGCGTATCCTCCAGGGCAGCCCCGGTGTAGGCGATGTAGGCCGAACCGTCATCCGATGCGGTAACCCCGAACCGGACATTGAAGTCCGGCATGAACACATCCCGTAGATACACGTTTGCCGCCTCGACCGTGGCATGTCCGCGCACCCGCAGCTCTTGCGGTATGCGGCCTTGCAGCGTGCCGAACGCGCGTTCCATCCGACCCCGCGCCTCAGGCGAATACGAGGGAATGTGCCGAATACCCAGTTGCGCCAGGGCTCGGCCGACCTGGGTGAGGTTTGTCTTATCCACCTTGCCGCCAGCCTCCTGGGTCAGAAAATAATGCGAGCCACGATCGGTGTAGAACGCAGCAAACAAGCCATGCCGGCGGATCGTTTCGGCAAGCCCCTGAAAGCTCGACATCGTGCCTTCCTCCTCGGTCAGGAAGATCGAGGTGATGTGGCCGGTGGCATCATCCAACGTCACAATCAGATCCTGTTTGTCCTGGGTGCCAGGCAGCCAGCCATGCGTCGAGCCGTCCTGGAACAGCAACATCCCAGGCAGCGGACGCCGCTCACGCTTCTTGCGGTGCTTGCCCCGCAGTGTCGCCTTGCGCACCAGCCCCGCCGACTGCAACGCCAGCCGTGTGACCGTGTAGCAAAGCTTGTAGTTGTGCTCGCGCACCAACGTCTCGTGAAAGTGCCGGACCGAGAAGTCGGCATAACGATCCCGGAACAGCCCACGCATCCGCCCGATCTCGGCCGCGTCGGCGCGGCGCGACGAGGCTTTCCCAAGCCGCCGATCACGCAATCCCGCCTCACCCTCATCGTCAAACCGGACGCACAGGCGGCGGAACTGACGACCCGAAACGCCAAGCAGTGCGCCAGCCTCATCAGCACTCAGACGCCGGCGCCGAAAGCGCTCCAGCGCGTCGTGGAAGCGGCTCACGAAAACACCCCACAGTGCCGATTGTCGCCGCATCTGCCATCCCTCGAACAAGGGACGAACATTCCGGACATTTCACGCGCTAACAAAGCCGGACAGATCACGCGCTCCCAACAATGTTCTTAGTCTGTTCTTGACAAGGTCGCTGATTTCATGCGACTTCGTATTCAAACATAGCATGAACACGAGGTCCAGATGTTGAATCAGTTGGAAGTGCATGCCGACCGGGACGCTATCGCCGCGATGGATGACGCTGGTTCAGCGGACGTTGGGCCCGTCCAGTGCCTTCCGTCGCTTCAGGCTGCGGGCCGTGGCGCGGTGACCAATCCGGGTGTCCGGTTCAATGCTCAAGCGGCTTCGCCATTCGACGACGGGTGGGAGACGTTGTTCCAGGATGTCGGGGAGCTGCCAAGGCTCGACACGACCCTGCTTCGTGATTCAACCCGTTCGGCGATCAGTTGGAACACCTCGCCCGATCTCGGGTTCGACCGCGCGGTCAATCCCTATCGGGGCTGCGAGCATGGCTGCATCTACTGCTACGCCCGGCCGACGCACGCCTATCTTGGATACTCTCCCGGGCTGGATTTCGAGACCAAGCTGGTGTTCAAGCCCGATGTCGCCGAGTTGCTGGAGAAAGAACTGCGCAAGCCCGGCTATGTGCCTCGTACCCTGGCACTCGGATCGAACACCGATCCGTACCAACCGGTGGAACGCACCCTGAAGCTGACGCGATCGGTGCTCGAGGTTCTGGATCGGTTCAATCACCCGGTGGGCATCGTTACCAAATCATCCGGCGTGCTGCGCGACCTCGATATCTTGGCGTCGATGGCGAAACGTAATCTGGCGCAAGTCCATATTTCCATCACCACGCTCGATGCGCGGCTCGCCCGTGTCATGGAACCGCGTGCCGCCACCCCTGCCCGTCGGCTCCATGCGGTTGCCGAACTGACCCGGGCGGGAATACCCACGGGCGTGCTGGCGGCGCCGATGATACCGGCCCTGAACGATGCCGAGCTGGAAAAAATACTTGCGGCCGCGGCCAAGGCCGGCGCGCGCCACGCGAACTTCATCCTGTTGCGATTGCCGCTGGAATTACGCGAGATGTTCGCGGATTGGTTGCATACCCATTTCCCTGACCGTGCCCGCCATGTGCTGAACTTGATCAGGCAGACCCGAGCCGGTGAGCTGAATGACTCTCGGTTTCATCATCGTTTTTCCGGTCAGGGCGCTTACGCGGAGCTTCTGGCCCAGCGGTTCGCCCGGGCGGCGCGCCAGTTTGGTTTCGGCGAAGCTCGGTCTCAGCTCGATTGTGCTCAGTTCACGCTACCTGATGGCGCGGAAGAGCCGGTGAGCGGCCAGATGTCACTATTCTGACCAGGCGGCCCGGAAATCGAGCGGACCGGCGATTGACGCGGCTTCAACCGCCACCCTATCCTCCCCAGCAACGAGAATGAGGGCCTGCTGGCCCAAAGGGCAGGGAGGCCTGAGGCGGTGGAAGACGCTGCGCGCATATTGCAGCTTGTCGTGAACGGTGCGGCGTCCGGCTGTATTTACGGGCTGATCGCTCTTGGCTTCGTGCTGATCTACAAAGCGACCGAGATGGTGAACTTCGCCCAAGGCGATGTGATGATGCTCGGTGGCTTCGTCGCGTTCAGCCTGATCGCGAATTTCCATTTGCCCTATTGGCTCGGAGCCATCCTGGCGATTCTGATCACCGGCGCATTCGGCTATGCCTTAGACGCGTTGATTTTGCGACGCGTGATTGGCCAGCCGCAATTCGCCGTGGTGATGCTCACGCTGGGGCTGGGCTTCATCTTTCGCGCCGTTGCCGGGATCACCTGGGGCTATGACTCGGTCGGTTTCAACACGCCGTTCACCAACAAAACCGCCAATATAGGCGGGCTTGTCTTAGGTGAGGACAACCTATCCATCATCGTCGGCACAGTCCTGCTGTGCGGCATCCTGTATTTGTTCTTCAGCAAGACGCGCGTCGGTGTCGCCATGCAGGCGGCGTCGCAGAACCAGCTTGCGGCCTACTACATGGGCATCCCGGTCAGAACGATCTTTTCCCTGATTTGGGCGATCAGCGCCGGTGTCGCGTGCCTGGCCGGCATTCTGCTGTCGCCGGTTTCGATGATCGACGTGAATATGGGTTTCCTTGGCATCAAGGCGTTTGCCGCTGCGGTGATTGGCGGCTTCGGGAGCATTCCGGGCTCGTTGATCGGGGGGGTCATCGTCGGCATTGTCGAGCAGTTCGCGGGATACAAGCTTCCGGCCGGCTTTCAGGAAGTTACATCGAACGTGGTGCTGCTGCTGATGTTGTTCATCCGGCCGCAGGGCTTATTCGCCGAACGCATGGGAAAGCGGGTCTGACCGATGCGCTATTTGTTCAGAACACAATACCAACAGGATATCGCGCTGTGGCGGCATAATGGCGATCGCTTTTGGTACAGCCTGCTGGCAGTGTTGGTTCTGATTGCCCCCCTGCTGCTGGGCGAATTCTACATCGGCGAGTTGGGCGCGGTATTCATTTTTGCCATCGCGGGCGTCGGATTGATGCTGCTGGTCGGCTATACCGGCTTGATCAGCCTGGGACACGCGGCGTTCCTCGGGATTGGTGCCTACGTCAATGCCGTCCTGCTGGCCCGGGGCGTCCCATTCCTGGTCACGCTGCCACTCGCCGGCTTGTTCACTGCACTTTGCGGTGCGGCGATCGGGCGCCCGACGTTGCGCATGAGCGGGTTGTATCTGGCGATCGCGACCTTGGCTTTCGGCAGCATCGTTGGCACGGTGTTCCAAAAATGGACGGCTGTCACCGGCGGCTTTGACGGCTTTGCAGTACCGACGCCCTACGTCTTCGGCATTCCAATCGAAGGTGCGACGGGCATCTATTATGTTTCGCTGGTGGTGCTGGCGTTCGTATTATGGGTCTCGGCCAACTTACTGCGGTCCCCGACCGGGCGAGCCATGGTCGCGATACGGGACAGTGAAATCTCCGCGCAAAGCATGGGCATCCATTTGGCGCGGTACAAGACGATGGCGTTCGCCATCAGCGCGGGCATGACCGGGCTGGCAGGCGCTTTGTTCGCCCACTACGTCCGGTATCTGGCGCCTGACGCGTTCGATGTGCTGCTGTCGGTGCAGTTCGTGACCATCGTCTTTGTCGGCGGCCTTGGGTCGCTGCGAGGGGCGATCCTGGGTGCCATGTTCGTGCGTCTCCTGCCGCAGTTTATCGCCGTCGTGCGTGACGACCTGCCATTCGGCATAGGCAGGCTTCCGGGCCTAGAGCCGTCGTTATTCGGGCTGGTGCTGGTGTTCGTCATCCTGTTTCAGCCGGGCGGCCTGAACGGAATGTGGCTGAAGATGAAACTGTGGTTTCAGGCGTTTCCCTTCAAACGGCAGACCAGCTTCCGCCGGCAGAAATCCTATGCGAAGTCGGAGCGTCTGCGATGAACCTGTTTCAGGCCGACGATATTTCGGTGCGGTTCGGTGGCATTCGTGCCGTGGATTCGGTCAGCTTCGACGTCCGTCAGGGTGAGGTGTTTTCGATCATTGGCCCGAACGGCGCCGGGAAGACCACGATATTCAATCTGATCAGCCGCATCTACAACTCGACCTCCGGCAGACTGATTTTCGAAGGCAAGGAAATCACCCGCACTCCGGCCTGGCAAATCGCCAGCCTGGGCATTGCCCGCACCTTCCAGAACATCGAGCTTTTCCCAAACGCCACGCTTTTGCAGAACTTGCTGATTGGCCGTCATTGCCATTCGCACGTCGGGTTCCTGTCCGAGCTGGCGTTCCTGCCGTCGGTGCGCAAAGCCGAACTGCGACATCGGGAGAAGGTGGAGGATGTGATTGCCTTCCTGGGACTGGAGCGGCACCGTGATTCGCTGATCGCCAACTTGCCCTACGGCGTCCGCAAGGTGGTCGAGCTGGGGCGGGCTTTGTGCATCGAGCCCAAGTTGTTGCTACTGGATGAACCCTCCTCCGGGCTGAATGTCGAAGAGACAGAGGGCATGGGCTTCTGGATCGAGGACATCAAGAAGGACCTGGGCATCACTGTCATCATGGTCGAGCACGACATGTCATTGGTGAACCAGGTTTCCGACCGCGTCATGGCACTGAATTACGGCAAGGTGCTGGCTATGGGCACACCCCAGGACGTGCAGACCCATCCCGAGGTCGTGCGAGCCTACCTTGGTGGGGAGGTTGAAAGCGCGGCATGAGCGAGCCTCTACTACGGGTGAACTCGATTGAGACGTTCTATGGCCCGATCCAGGCCATTCGCGGCGTGTCGCTTGATGTGGACCAGGGCCAGATTGTTACTGTCCTAGGGGCCAATGGCGCCGGGAAGACCAGTGTGCTGCGGACAATCTCGGGCGTGCTGGACCCGGAACGGGGCCAGGTTGTGTTCGAAGGGCGCGATATCGCCCGTATGCCGCCGGACCAGGTGATGCGCCTGGGCATTTGCCATGTGCCCGAGGGACGCGAGATTTTCCCGTTCCTGACGGTGCGCGAAAACCTCAACATGGGTGCCTACACGCGGCGGGATGCTGCCGGCGTCGCCCGCGATACCGAGCTGTGTTTCGACTACTTTCCCCGGCTGAAAGAACGGGAGGGTCAGCGCGCCGGTCTGTTGTCGGGCGGTGAGCAGCAGATGCTGGCGATCAGCCGGGCGTTGATGGGCAGCCCAAAGTTGCTGTTGCTGGATGAACCGTCGCTCGGACTGTCACCGCTGCTGGTGCAGCAGATTTTCGGCATCATCAGGCGCATTAACCAAGAGCAGAACGTCTCTATTCTGCTGGTTGAGCAGAACGCGCACATCGCCTTGCAGACCGCGGATTTTGGCTACGTGCTGGAGGTTGGCCGGATTGTCGCGGCGGACGATTGCAAGCGACTGCTGCAGCGCGCCGACATCAAGGAGTTCTACCTGGGCCAGAAAGAGGCCGGTGCGCGTGGCACCCGCCGCTGGAAAAAGAAACGGTTATGGAACTGAAGATGGACCAGCCGCATCTCTGTGTCTCCGCGCTTGTGGTTCGAAGGGCTGCCGCGCACGGCGGCGAGACCATCTTGCGCACGAAACATCGTGGGATCTGGAAAGCCGTCACATGGGCGGAACTTGATGCCCGGGTAAGAGATATCGGTACGTCCCTGTTGGCCGCGGGTTTCGGCCGGGGCGACGTCGTGGCGATCCTATCGGAAACCCGGCCGGAAGCCGTGTATGCCGATCTGGCTATTCTGGGATGTGGCGCCGCCAGCGTTGCGATCGATCCCGATGACAGCCCCGATCGCGTGGCTCACCAGTTGTCATCCAGCGGCAGTCGACTGGTATTTGTAGAAAACGAGGAGCAGCTCGACAAAATCCTGTCCATTCGTGACCATTGTCCGGCGCTATCCCGCATCGTGGTGTTCGATATGAAGGGACTGCGGGACTTTTCCGACGCGAACTGCATTGGTCTGCCGGAATTTGCCGATTTGACGGGTCAGGCCGACTGGGCAGCGGCGGTCAACGCGATCGAGGCAAACCAGCCGGCGGTCATTCAGTTTCCGCGTGGCGCCAGCAGCGGCGTGGGCCGGACGCTGACGCATGGTGACCTCACGCACATGATCGCGGCCGCGAGCGCGCGTTTGCCGATACGACCGTCCGATGAACGGCTGGCCGTGTCGCGATTGGCCGACATCACGGAGCGGGTTTGGGGATTGTACCTTGCCTTGGAAACACGCTGCATAAGCAACTATCCTGAGCGCCCCGATACCGTGATCGAGAACCTGCGCGAAGTCGCAGCCAACGGTCCTGGGTGCCGATGCCGCGATTTGGGATCATCTGCACGGGCTTGCCACCGCCCAGGCAAAAGGCGCAACGGTCACACAGCGACTGGCTTACGAGTGGGCCCTACGCGCCGGCCGCCTGGGTGGCCCCAAAGCGCAAATTGCCGATCTTTTCATTCTGCGAGCGGTCCGGCGGGAATTTGGTCTGAACAAACTGCGGCTAGCCTATGTCGGGGGCTCGGCGGTTGGGCCAGCGGCGTTGGACTGGGCCAGAAGCCTGGGGATTGCAATCCAGCGGGTTGATGAAGCAGTGCTGGGTTCCGGTGGTCTCGACGAACGCTACCAGGTGCTGCTGCAAAGCGCCTTTGCGTAAGCCGCCTTCAAAACATCAAAGGTAAAAAGGGAAACGATGATCAGATCCATGCTTGTGGCCGCCGCATTGTTGCTGGCCGCGCCAGCGTTGGCGGCCGAACCGATACGGGGCGTGACCGACACCGAGATCGTCATCGGCACCTATACCGATCTGTCCGGGGTGACGGCGATGTGGGGCGTAAACAACTCCAACTCCTGGCGCATGGTGTTTGATCAGGTGAATGCCGCCGGCGGCATCAACGGGCGAAAGATCAGGTACATCGTTGAAGACAATCAGTACCAGGTGCCTCGGTCTGTTCAGGCGGCGAACAAACTGATCAACCGGGATGGCGTCTTCATCATGGTGGCGAATGGCGGCACGCCGATGAACAACGCCGTCATGCCGGACCAGCTCAGCAAAGGTGTGGCAAATGTATTTCCGCTGACGTCTGCCCGCTCGATGTATGAGCCGCTGCACCATCTCAAGTTTGGCCTGGGATCGTCGTACTACGACCAGATCCGCGCCGGGCTGAAGTTCTTTATCGAGGCCAAGGGCAAGAAACAGGTCTGCTCGATGGCCCAGGACACCGACTTTGGCCGGGACATAACTGATGGCGTGAAGGACCAGCTTAAGGCGGAAAAGCTGACGTTGGCCGGTGAAACCCTGCACAAGCCGACCGAAGTCGATTTCAGTGCATCAGTGGCGCGGATGCACGACGCCGGGTGCGATCTTCTGGTTCTAGGGACGATCGTGCGGGACTCTGTCCAGATCATCTCTGCGGTGCGCAAGACCGGCTGGGCGGTCGATATGCTTGGCCAAGCTGCCAGCTATGACGATGTGGTCGCGCAAGTGCCGGGGGGGACAACGGAAGGCTTCTACTCCATAACGCCGATGCTCTTCGCGGGCGAAGGAACCGAGTCACCGGACGTGAAGGCCTTTGCCGACGCCTATCGCAAGCAATACGGAAGAGCACCGAACTTCGCGGCACAGATCGGCTACACTGGCGCCCAGGTTCTGGTCCAGGCGTTGAAGAATGGCGGCCGTGAACTGACCCCGGACAGTTTCGTCGCGGGTATGGAGGCGATCAAGAACTACCATGACATCTTTGGTTCGCCGGTGATTGCCTTCAGTCCGACAAAGCACCAGGGATCGAACCAGTCATACCTTTGTGTCGTCAGGAATGGCCACTGGGAGACAGCCGAGGCAGAGCCGCTTGGCTACTGACGACGGATCAACCCGCGCCGTTCAGATATCGTTCGCGGAGATGGCCCTGGAACGCCAACGGGTCGAGCGCTCGGCCCGTTGCCTGCTCCAGGATCGAGTTGAAATCCATTCGGCTGCCGATGCCATGTACGTGGACCCGAAGCCAAGCCAACAGCGGCGATAGGTCCCCGCGCCTAAAGGCATCATCCAGCCCAACAATCTGTTCCCGAGCGGCCTGCATCAGTTGCGCAGCGGCCATCGCGCCCAGCGTGTAGCTGGGGAAATAGCCGAACGCCCCATCGTACCAGTGAATGTCCTGCAGACATCCCTGCGCATCATCGGGTGGCATGATGCCAAGCAAGCTCTGGAGGCCTTGGTTCCAGGCACTGGGGAGATCACCGACGCTGAGGTCCCCGGCGATCATTGCCCGCTCCAGCCGGAAGCGGAGGATGACGTGCGCGGGATATGTCAGTTCGTCCGCATCGACGCGAATGGTACTGCGCTGCACATGACGCCAGAGGTTGCCCAGGTTTTCCACGTGGTAGGGTTCCGGCGAACCGCCATACGTTTCGTGCAGCCGCCCGCCAAGCCATTCCAAAAAAGCGTTGGAGCGAAACGCCTGCATCTCGACAATCAGGGACTGGCTTTCGTGAACGGCCATGCCGGCAGCCTGGCCAACCGGCAGGCGCGCGTAGGCTGTTGGCAAGCCACGTTCATAAAGCGCATGACCGGTTTCATGCACAACGGCGAGGATGGCGGAGGTAAAGTCCTCCTCGACGTAGCGGGTCGTGATCCGAACGTCCGAGGGCGTTCCGCCGGAGAACGGATGGGCGGACTGATCCAGCCGGGCGTGATCAAAGTCGAGCCCCAGACCCACCGCGAGTTCACGGCACATTGCCTGCTGAGCGGGGATGGGAAATGGCCCGGCCGGTCGAAGAGCGGCTGGCTTGAGCGCTTGCAGACGTTCGACCTCCGGTAGAACATCGGTCAGGAACGATTTCATAAGTGGTAAAGATGGGCTCAACTTCGTCGGCACCGATGCCTTGTTGGAAACCGTCCATCAGCGCGTCATAGGGGCTAAGGCCCAACGCTCCCGACAGGGCTGATGCGGTTTCGCGGGTTAGTTGCAGGACTTCGGCAAGATGTGGTTTGATCGAGGCAAAGTCGGCGTCCTGTCGCGCGACGCGCCAAACCTTCTCACATTTCGAGTTCGCTTTGGCCTGGGCTTCTACCAGGTCTGCCGGCAACGCCCGGGCGCGGGCATAGGCGTGGCGCATCAGGCGAAGATTGGCTGCTTCCCACGGGTCGGATGTTTCGGCCGCGGCGAGGTCGTTGGCAACTTCGGGCGCGATCAGGTGCTCATGGCGCAGTACGGCAAGGGCGGCGAGTTGATCCCCGCGCGCGGCACCGCCGCCCGGCGGCATGACCGCGGCGGCGTCCCATCCGAGCATCGATTCGCACTCACCGATCGTGGCGATGAGCCGGAAGCGGGCGGCGAGACGTTCGTAGGCAGAGGGATGTTTCAAGACCGCGGCGCCTTTCGAATCCAGACGATAAAAATGACCACCAACGCGACCGCCAGACCATACCAGGTGATCACGTAGGACAGATGGTTGTTGGGCGGCCGCGGCAAGTGCTGGGCCGGCGCCGGATAGGCCGCGGGCATCGCGGGGCCCAGGACGATCAACGTGAATGGGGCCGGGCTGACGACGCCCACTGCGGCGCCGATAGTTCTTGGATCCAGCGTGTAGAACTGTCGTTCCGGGGCGTTATCCGTCGGACTAAACCATTGTGCCGCTTCCGCGGCCCTCACGTAACCGGTCACAGTCACCACGCCGTCAGGTTCGTCCAGCGGCGCTTCGCGCTTCTGCGGGACCCAACCACGATTCACCAGGATCGTCGGTGCGTCCTCCCGCTCCAGAGGAACAATCTGATAGTAGCCCATCGTGGGACCGGCACTGGTGTCGCGCACCTCGGCGCCAAATTCGACAGCGCGATCAAAAAGAAATCGACCGGTCACCGAGACCTTCGTGTAAGGCGCAGGTGTCGGTCCAAGCGGCACCGGGGGCGCTGCCTCGGCCATTGCGATCTGAGCCAGGATCCCTTCTTTCCACCGCAAACGATACACCTGCCAAGTCCCGAGCCCGAGCAGGACAATCAGCATAACGAGGGTGGTCAGACCTGGAACGACGAAGCGGCGATAGCCTGATGTCACAATCCCATCTCGGTCGGGCGATGTCGGAATTGGGCCGCGACAAGTGCGGCCTTAACCGGCCGCATGATCAGGACAGCCAGCGGCAACGTTACGGCGGGCCATAGAATGGCATGAACCCATAGCGGCGGATTGAACCGAAACTCAACCCAGAACGCCAATCCAACGATGATCGCGCCCAACACCATGATGACGCCGACGGCGCCGGCGTCACCAGTATCCGACTGTCCGAAATCCAAACCGCACACGGCACATGCGGGCCGCAAGGTGAGCAGCCCTATGAAAAGTTTACCCTCCCCACACCGAGGGCAGCGACAACGAAGTGAGGCCTTGACAAGCGAAGTTGGCGATTCGGCCACCGGATGGGGTTATTCGGCTGCGATTTGCCCTGCGCCATACCAATAAATGCAGATGAAGAGGAACAGCCATACCACGTCGACGAAGTGCCAATACCAAGCGGCCGCTTCGAAGCCGAAGTGCCGTTCCGGCGTGAACTGTCCATCGCGTGCGCGGAACCAGCACACGATCAGGAAACAGGTCCCAACGATAACGTGGAAACCGTGAAAGCCGGTGGCCAGGAAGAACACCGACGAATAGACCCCGCCGCCGTTGAATTTGAACGGCGCATGGGAATACTCGATCCCTTGGCATAGCGTGAAGCTAAGGCCGAGCAGGATTGTCAGCCCGAGACCCCGGACAAGGCCCTTACGGTCCCCTTCAATCAGGCAGTGATGCGCCCAGGTCACCGTGGTGCCCGACAGCAGCAAGATCATCGTATTCAGAAACGGGAGGTGGAACGGATCAAACGTGTGAACGTTGCTCGGCGGCCACACAGTCTGACCGTTGCCCTGCGTCTCCGGGAAGAGCAGAAAGTTGAAATACGACCAGAAGAACCCGACGAAAAACATGACCTCGCTAGCAATGAACAGGGTCATTCCGTAGCGCAGGCCAAGCCGCACGATCACGCTGTGGGCACCGGGCGTGCGGGATTCACGCACGACGTCGCGCCACCAGAAGAACATGGTGGTCAGGACGGTCAGGGCGCCCAGGACCAGGACCACGTAATTGCCGAAATGGGCGGCCAATACGATGCCGAAAACGGTCATGAAGCCGCCCAGTGCGCCAATTATGGGCCACGGGCTTGGATCAGGAAGGTGATAGGGGTGCTTCAAGCCAGAACTGACCGGACCCGAAGTCGCATGGCCTGAGGGAGCCAGAACTGTTGCACCGTGCGCGTCGCTGCTCATGCCATGTCCATACCTACACCGCCGGGGAAACCGCCCCGACCCGGCCGCCGCATAATCGCCAAATCTCTAGCCAGTTCAAGGGGGCAGAGACAATCCCTTTGTGGGATTAGTTTGTTCGCCCTTTCTCCTGGCGCTCGGAGGCCGACAAAGGACCGATATGAGATCCTGCCTTGGCCAGAGCGCCTGACCGGGCGGCATCATCCAGAGATCGGAAGAAGGTGTAGGACAGCGTGATGACCTTCACGTCCGCGGTATTCGGATCGGAGCGAATTGCGGGGTCGACCCAGAAACTAACGGGAAATTCCATCCCCTGCTTCGCGGCAAGTGTCTGTTGGTTAAAGCAGAAACAGGCTGTCTTGTGGAAATATTTTCCGACTTTCTCAGGTGTTACGTTGTAGAGCGCCATACCTGAAACCGACCGGTCGGAAAGGTTCGTCGCGTGATAGAATGCGACCTGCTCGTCGCCAAGCTTGAGCGAGATTTCAAGCTGATCCGGTGCAAAGGTCCAGGGCAGAGCGGGATTGGTATCCGCGTTAAAGCGCACCCGTACGGTCTCGCCGTTCGAGCCCGGGGCAGCACCTGGTCCGATATTTGGGGTGCCGCCATAACCGGTGGCAGCGCAGAACAGCCGGTAGAGTGGGATAGCGGCAAAAGATGCGCCGACCATGCCAAAGATCACCAGCACGACGGCCCCGGCCAGGATCCTGTTGCTGCGGTTTCCGGCCATTTATCGATGGGCCATTTTAACGATGGTGATCGCGTAAAACAAAACACACAGCCCGATGAGAACAATCAGGATGGCCCAGCTTCGCCCACGACGGCGTAAAGCGGAATCCTCTTTAGAGCCGGCAATGGGTCGTTGGCTGCCACGCGCCATCGGCTATCCAATCAGACGATCGATGGCCAAAGCCCCGAAAAGCACGAATAGATAGAGGACGGAATATTTGAACGCCGCCTTGGCAGGGGCATCGTTGGTCAAACTGGTTCCTTGTGCGTCCTGTTTATCACTGATCACACGATAAACACGCTCAAGGAAGATCAGACCCAGAGCTCCGGCGACAATCCCGTACAGCGGGCCGCTGAACCCCATCAGGTACGGCACCAAGGTTAGCGGCACCAGCACGATCGTATACAGCAGGATCTGGCGACGTGTCTCTTTGGCACCGGCGACCACCGGCAGCATGGGCACCCCCGCTCGGCGATAATCGTCGTTCGCCCACAGCGCCAAGGACCAGAAGTGCGGCGGCGTCCAAATAAATATGATGCCGAACAGTACCAACGGCATCAAATCCACCGACCCGGTTACGGCTGCCCAGCCAATAACGGGCGGGAAGGCCCCCGCCGCCCCACCGATGACAATGTTGTGCGGCGTGCGCCGTTTCAACCAGACCGTGTAGACGAATATGTAGAAGCAAATCGACAGGGCCAGAATCAGTGCCGACGGGATATTGATTGCAAGCCCCATGACGATGACTGACCCGATCGCGAGGGTAACGCCAAACCCCAGCGCTGCATCAGGCTGTATCCGACCGGCCGGAATAGGACGGTTGCGGGTACGACGCATAATAGCGTCGATGTCCCGATCGTACCACATATTGACGGCGCCGCATGCTCCGGCCGCGACCGTGATGCAAAGAATGGCGGTGAACGCCAGCACTGGGTTCAGATGACCCGGCGCCACAATCATCCCAACCAGCCCTGAAAAGACAACCAGTGTCAGGACCCGCGGCTTTAGCAAAGCGATCCAGTCACGGAAATCGGCCTCAAGCACGCCGTCGCCAGCTTGTCCAAGGGTGGGCGACAAGGGGGCTCGCACCCCTTCGTCGATCTGCAACGCTGATGGTGTGGTGTCGCTCACTGTTCAGGAGATCCGTGGCATTTCCATATAGGTGTGGAACGCTGGTGGCGAGGTTTGGGTCCATTCAAGCGTCGTCGCGCCTTCGCCCCAGTAATTGTCGGCAAGATGCTCCTTCGACGTGAAAGTGCGGAAGCAGACATACAGGAAAACGAGGAAGGCGATGCCGCTGATGTATGCACCGATCGACGACACGAAATTCCACCCGGCGAAAGCGGCGGGATAATCCGGATAGCGGCGAGGCATGCCGGACAGCCCGAGAAAATGCTGTGGGAAGAAGGTCAAGTTGACCCCGATGAAGGTCAGCCAGAAATGCACTTTGCCCCAGAACTCCGGGTACTGGTGACCGGACATTTTGCCGATCCAGTAGTAGAACCCGCAGAAAATCGAGAACACCGCACCGAGTGACAACACGTAATGGAAGTGCGCCACGATATAGTAGGTGTTGTGTATCGCCTCATCGATGCCGGCATTGGCGCAGACGACTCCGGTGACGCCCCCAACCGTAAAGACAAAGAGGAAGCCAACGGCCCACAGCATCGGCGTCTTAAACTCGACGGATCCGCCCCACATCGTCGCGATCCAGGAGAAGATCTTGATCCCGGTCGGAACCGCGATAACCAGCGTGGCACCCATGAAGTAGGCTCTGGTGTCGACGTCGATGCCTGACAGGTACATGTGGTGGGCCCAGACGACGAACCCGACAACGCCGATCGCCACCATCGCATAGACCATCCCAAGGTAGCCGAAGATTGGCTTCTTGCTGAAGGTGGAGATCACATGGCTGATGATCCCGAAGCCGGGCAGGATCATGATGTAGACTTCGGGATGACCAAAAAACCAGAACAGATGCTGGAACAGCACGGGGTCTCCGCCACCGCTCGGGTCAAAGAACGCGGTCCCGAAGTTGCGGTCGCAGATCAGCATGGTGATCGCCCCGGCCAGGACCGGAACCGCCAAAACCAGCAGGAATGCGGTGACCAGTTCCGCCCAAATGAACAGGGGCATCTTGTGGAGCGTCATCCCTGGCGCGCGCATATTAAAGATGGTGACGATGAAATTCATCGAGCCGAGCAGAGAGCTTGCCCCGGCAAGGTGCAGCGCGAAGAGCGTGCAATCCATGCCCATGCCTGGTTCAAAGGTCGAATTCGACAGCGGCGGATATAGGGTCCATCCGGAACCTGACTCGCCCATCACCAAGCCGATGCAAATAAGCACGAAGGCGGGCGGCAGCAGCCAGAAACTGATGTTGTTCAGCCGTGGAAACGCCATGTCCGGCGCCCCGATCATCAACGGGATGAACCAATTGCCAAAACCACCGATCAGCGCAGGCATGACCGAAAAGAAGATCATCAGCAGCCCGTGGCTGGTGATGATCGTGTTCCACTCCTGGCCGTCGGTAACGATGTGATTGTTGGGGAACTGTAATTGCGCCCGCATAATCTCGGACAACGTGCCGCCGAGGAGCCCGCCGACGACCGCAAAGATCAGATACAGCGTGCCGATGTCTTTGTGGTTGGTGCTGAAAAGCCAACGCGCCACGAATCCGGGTTTGTGGTCGTGATCGTGCGCGTGATCGTCGCCATGACCATGGGCGTGAGTGTCAGAAGCCGCAGACCATCATACCTCTCCACTGAAACGCCAGCGCTTAGGCGGGCATCCGTTCCCACCGCGATCATTTATATCCCCAATCACTTGGATGCGATCTTGGGAAACTGCGCTGTTGAAGCAGATTTTTTTGCTTCCTCAACCCAGGCCTTGAAATCAGCCTCCGACACCGCCCTAACGGAGATCGGCATCCTGCTGTGATCCTGGCCGCAGATCTGGTTGCACTCACCATAGAATGTGCCCACCTGATCCGCCTCCAGCCAGGTTTCGATCGTGCGTCCCGGGATCGCGTACCGTTGCACGCCGAATGCGGGGATGAAGAAACTGTGAATGACATCACTGCTGGAGGTGAGGATCCGGATCTTCTTGCCGACCGGGATCACCATCTGGTTGTCCACATCCAGCAACCGAAGCTGGCCGGGCTTCAGGTCCTCGTCATGAACGAAGCGGCTTTCAATATCCACGTTGCCCTGGTCAGGATACGAGTATTCCCAATACCACTGGTGACCGGTGACTTTGATGGTCATGTCGGGATCCGGTGTCCGGTCTTGATAGTAGATCAGGCGGAACGACGGGATCGCGATAATGACGAGGATCAGGACCGGAACGACTGTCCACGCGATTTCAAGGATCGTGTTGTGGCTGGTCTGGCTTGGCACCGGATTCCGGCGGGAATTGTAGCGTATCATCACCCAAATCAGCAAACCGCCGACAAACAGGGTAATCAAGGTGATGATTACCAGCACGAGGTTATGCAACTCGATCACCCGATCCTTGATCGGACCGAATGAGCGTTGCATGCCCATTTCCCATGGGCGTGGTGCGCCCACCACGCCTTGGGCCCACGCGAACGGCGCGGCAGACAGGCTAAAACCACACCCGGCAATGACTGCCAGGAGCCACTTTACAATCCGCATCGATTGACCATCCCAACTCGCTCGCAGGGTATCCGCCAAGCTCTATACCCGGCGCTGCCTCTCCGCTGTTCGCCTACCGGACACAACCGACAAGATCAAGATGTCATGCAGCCAACGGGACGATTTACGAAGCGGCCAGCTCGCCGCCGGCCATAGCTCGGCCCCAGGCAAACCTTCCGCAGTCAACGTACAATGACTCCATGCAGGCATCAGTACCAGCGATTTGCGCCACGCGAAGTATGGGGCAAGAGCTGACCTTGCTGAGGCTCAGACCCGCAACCGCACCAGCGTAAAAATCCCCAGAGGCGGCACCGACTCGGTCTCAATCCTGGCCAGGTCTTCCGCTGAGAATATTGCGTCCATAGCAAAATCGGGGTGCCAACCCAGCGCCCGTGAGGCGGGCGCCATGGCGCGCTCCAGCCACCACCGGGGGCCGTTTGCTGCGGCAAAGTGGTTAACGAGAAGAATGTTGCCACCGGGACGAACCAGGCGCCGCATCTCGGCCAAGAGACGACGGGGATTTGGTACCACAGAAGCGACAAACATGCCGACCGCGATATCAAATGAGGCATCTGGAAAATTCGTTGCCTCCGCGTCCATCTCGTGCAGTGCCTGGACGTTGGTCAGACCATCTTGACGCGTACGTTCCCGCGCCTTTCGCAGCATCTCCTTTGACAGATCGATGCCGGTAATCCGCTTGCTGCGAACATAATGCGGCAGAGCCAAGCCAGTCCCGACCCCGACCTCGAGCACGTCGCCACCCGGCAGCCGATTGATAAGGGATACTGCGCGAAGGCGACCCTTTGATGATATGCCGCCGAACGCCGTGTCGTAGATGCCTGCCCAACGCCGATACGCCTCGACGATCGATGCGTGATCCAGGGCTGCGACTGGCACAAGCCGCCGCGCACCCGCTGAGGGATCAGGTTTCCGTATTATGTGATTCATCCGCCGTACGGCATCCTTCTGCCAATAGCCAAAAGCACTGGCTGTCTCACTCGGGAACACCCAAGCGGTAATACAGACGCCTTAAATTACGGATGGTTGCAGCGCAAGGCAGGCGATAGTCCGCTCACACATTATTCTGTCGTTGCTTTATCAGTGGGTTGCTGAGGGTTCACGATTTGTTGGCGAGGCGTGAGCGCCCGGACCGGCCAGAGAACCGGTTGGCTTGGACGCGCTTTCTTCCATGGAAGCGTCATCAGGCTCCGCCATGTTCTTCTTAAAGGACTTGATGCCCTTGGCGAAGTCACCCATTAAACCGCTGATCTTGTTGCCACCGCCGAACAGCACAAGGATCACGGCCAGCACGATCAACCAATGCCAGATGCTGAAGCTACCCATACGTCCTCCATAACCAGTGCGCCGACCCGAACGACCCGGGTTTAGCCGGTTTGTCAATGAGACGACCCCTGAGCCATCCCTGCTGCTGACATGGCGCGAGTCGCGAGTTGATGCAAGCACCCTTTATCAGACCACGGAATCAGGGGTTGGACGGCCTGATCGATGGTAGGGGTGGCCGAGGGCAATCGCCTGGGCGCGATAAAGCTGTTCGACCAGCATGGCTCGAACCAGAAAGTGCGGCCATGTCATCGCCCCCAGCGACAACGTAAAATTCGCCTTGGCCAAAACCTCCGCATCGAGGCCCTCTGCCCCGCCAATCAGAAAGCAGATTGGGCGAGACAAAGCACCCCACTCGGCCAGGCGGCCGACGAACGCCTCTGTACCGATTGCATAACCGCCCAGATCCAATGCCACGACGAAGGCATCCCGCGGCAGGGCTGCAAGCAAGGCCATGCTTTCCTTGCGTTTGATAACCGCCGGCGGACCTCGTTCCTCGGCCAACTCCGTGACCGTCAGGCGCGGCCGAAGCCGAGCATTATAACGTTCAAAGAGTTCGGCTTCAGGACTGCGGCGTAGCCGTCCGATCGCAATGAGGTTCATCGACCGGTATCTTCTTTTTGCTGCACGATACGGTCTTGCGGACCGATCGTGGCGCGCGCTAAACACTGCGTCCCGGTGAAACGGGCGCGTAGCTCAGCGGGAGAGCACTACCTTGACACGGTAGGGGTCACAGGTTCAATCCCTGTCGCGCCCACCACGCCGCAGGGCACTGCCCAATCAATCGGCCTCAGCGCCCATTTTTGCTGCCAAAGCTGGCATACGCGACCGACGCGGTGCGAGCCAGTGCTGCAATCTATCGAGATACAGGTAGATAACCGGCGTCGTATAAAGTGTCAGAACCTGACTAAGCGCTAAGCCACCCACCATTGCAAAACCGAGCGGGCGCCGAAGCTCGGATCCTGCGCCGTGGCCCAACATGAGCGGCAGGCCACACAGCATCGCCGCCATCGTTGTCATCAAAATCGGCCGGAACCGCAACAAGCAGGCCTGACGGATGGCGGCCAATGGCGCCTGTCCGTCTCGGCGTTCGGCATTGATGGCGAAGTCGACCATCATGATGCCGTTCTTCTTGACGATTCCGATGAGCAGGATGATGCCGATGATCGCAATCATCGATAGGTCGATATGAAACAGCAGTAGCATTATCAGCGCGCCCATACCGGCGGATGGCAGCGTCGAAAGGATCGTCAATGGCAGGATATAGCTCTCGTACAAGATCCCAAGGATGATGTAGACCGTGATGATCGCAGCGGCGATCAGATAAGGAGTGCTTTGCAGCGAAGCCTGGAACGCCTGTGCTGTGCCCTGGAACGAAGCTTGGACAGTCACCGGGGTGTTCAACTCACGCATTGCCGCGTTGATGGCTGACACGGCATCGCCCAACGCCGCGCCCTGTGCCAAGTTGAACGACAAGGTGACAGCGGGAAACTGGCTCTGGTGACTGATCGACAATGGCTAAATCGGCAACGTGCTCCATTTCGTGAACGCGGACAACGGCACTGCCTGTCCAGTGGTGGAATGAACGTAAAGCGAATTCAGCGTATCAAGCCTGCCCAACTGGTCCGATGAAACTTCCAATATCAAGTGATAGCTGTTCACCTGTGTGAAGTACTGGGTAATTTGGCGCTGACCAAAGGCATCATAAAGCGTGTCGTCGATAGCCTGTGGCTGGATACCGAACTGCGCCGCCCTGTCGCGATCGATAACCAGTGTCGCCGTCGTGCCCCCGATCTGCTGATCCGACGTCACGTCGCGTAGCATCGACAGGGTCTGCAGTTTCGCGAGCACCTTGGGCGCCCACTCGAACAACTCTTCAAGGCTGGCGTCTTGCAATGTGTACTGGAATTCGGTCTTCGACAGGCGCCCGCCCAGCTTGATATCGGGAATGGCTTGCATGAACGCCTTGCCGCCCATGACCGCATTGAACTTGGGCCGGTTTCTGTCGATGAACTGCTGCGCACTGCCGCCGATCCGTTCAGCCCAAGGTTTCAAGGCAATGAACATCCGGCCGTTGTTGCCGGTCTGGGCGCCGACACCTGCGCCCACTAGGGAACCGTAGGCCGAGGTGTCCGGATCGGCCGCGACAATGGCATTCAGCTTTTGCTGCAGGTCTGACATCTGACCGAAGGAGATGTCCTGAGCGCCCTCTGTCGAACAGAACACCACGCCGGTGTCCTGTGGTGGGAAAAACCCTTTGGGAATAATGATGAACAGGTAAACGGTCAGGCTTACCGTCGCGAGGAACGTCAAGAGCGTAATAAACTGGAAACGCAGCGCGATATCCAGAGTATGCCTGTAACCGCCAATCAGAGCCTCGAAGAATCCTTCCACTATCCGATAGGCCAAGCCGTGCCCGCCCGTATGGTGGCGCAGAAAACGTGAACACATCATCGGGGTCAGGGTCAGCGACACGAAGGCTGACACCATCACCGCGATGGTCACCGTCATGGCAAACTCGCGGAACATCCGTCCGACGATGCCGCCCATCAGCAGCAGCGGGATGAACACCGCGACCAGGGAAAAGCTGATGGAGACGATGGTAAAGCCGATTTCGCCGGCACCCTTTAAGGATGCCTCCAGCGGGCTCATACCGTCCTCGATGTGCCGGAAGATGTTTTCCAGCATGACGATCGCATCGTCCACGACGAAACCAACGGCGATGGTCAGTGCCATCAGCGAGAGGTTGTCCAGGCTGAAGCCTAACACGAACATCGCGGCGAAGGTGCAGATCAACGCCACCGGGACGGTGACCGACGGAATGATCGTCGCCCATAGGCTACGCAGGAAGACAAAAATCACCATCACCACCAGGGCGACGGACAACATCAGGGTGAATTGTACGTCGGCCAGTGACGCACGAATCGTCAGAGTTCGATCCATGACGGTATTGATATGAACTGACGCCGGGATCGAAGCCTCCAGGTGTGGCAGCGCAGCCTTGATTCGTTCTACCGTTTCAATGACGTTGGCGCCGGGCTGCTTGAACACAATAAGCAAGATGCCGCGCTTGCCATTCTGCCAGGCGGCCAGCAACTGGTTCTCCGGCCCGTCCACCGCTCGGCCGATATCGCGCACCCGGATCGGGGCGCCATTGCGCCAGGCTAAAATCACATCATCGTACTGTGCAGCCTTTGTTAGCTGGTCGTTGTCGTACAGCGCGAAGGATTGGTCAGGTGTGTCAATCGTTCCCTTTGGACTGTTGGCCGTCGCATTGACTAACACGCCGCGCACATCCTCCAGCGTCAGGCCCATGTTCGCCAGCTTGGCCGGATCAACCTGGATACGTACGGCACGTTTCTGTTCGCCGCCGATCAGTACCTGCGACACCCCGGCAATTTGCGACATCTGCTGCGCCAGTACGACGTCGGCATAGTCGTCAACGTCGATCATCGGCAATTCATCCGACTGGACGGAGATGATCATGATCGGCGAGTCGGACGGGTTTACCTTGTAATACGTTGGCGCCGAGGGCATGCCCTTAGGCAACTGCCCGCTGGCGGCATTGATCATGGCCTGCACGTCGCCGGCGGCGCCGTCGATGTTGCGGTCAAGGTCAAACTGCAGCGTGATCTGGGACTGACCTAAAACACTGACCGAGGTCATCTGCGCCACGCCCGGAATCTGGGCAAACTGCCGCTCCAATGGCTGCGCGACCGTGGAAGCCATCGTTTCCGGGCTGGCACCGGGAAACTTGCCAGTGATGTTGATGGTGGGAAAGTCGATGCGCGGCAATGGTGCGACCGGCAGAAACGGATAAGCGGCCAAGCCCACCAGAACCAGGGCGGCGGTTAGGAGCGAGGTGGCGACGGGACGGCGAATAAACGGGGTTGAAATGCTCATGTCCCGGGCTTTCCCCTCGTTCGTTGAGACTAAGTCCCGGACTTGGCCGGGGCAATCTGAGCTTGCTGAACCGAGACGTGACTTCCCGCCTGGAGTCTGGATTGACCTGCGACGACGACAACAGCCCCCTCGGACAAACCATCGGAGACGACGTAGAGATCGCCATTCTGCCGCTCGACGTGAATGGGTTGCACCGTCACTGTGTCATTCGCTCCAACCATATAGACGAACAGACCGTCAGGCCCGTGCTGAACCGATGTGGCGGGGATGGCGAGGACGTTGGGCTCGGTTCCTAGTAGCAACCGGACATTGACGAATTGGCCAGGCCAAAGCGTGTGATGGGTATTGGGAAACGTTGCCTTTAGTTTGATGGTGCCAGTGCTGACGTCGATCGTGTTATCAGGCGTCAGTAGAGTGCCCTGATCGAGTTCGGTCTTATTGTCACCGGCATAAGCCACGACGTCCAGCGGGTGCCGCACCATGGCTCGCATGATGGCGGGCAGCGTGTCCTGCGGCAACGTGAAGGTTATCGAGATCGGCTGAATTTGTGTCATCGATATGATCGGCGTCGCCTCGGTCGAACGTACGACGTTGCCGGGGTCGACATTGCGCAAGCCGACACGGCCGTCGAATGGTGCGGTGATGTAGCAAAAGCTCATGTTGAGTTGCGCCGCCTCGATCTGGGCATCGTCGCCCAACAACGCCGCGGTATACTGCTTCACCATCGCCTGCTGGGTCTCGAGCTGTTGCCTTGAGGCGAAATCTTGCCGAACAAGAGACGTGTATCGAGCCAAGTCGGCCTGGGCATTCGCAAGCTGCGCCTGATCTTGCTGCTTCTTGGCGAGAACGCCATCCAAAGCCGCCCGATAGGGCCGGGGGTCGATAACAGCCAATAAGTCGCCCTTCTTTACGTCCTGTCCCTCTTTGACCGGAACGTCCGTCAGTGTTCCGTCGACGCGTGGCCTCAGTTGGACCGCGAAATAGGCTTGTACAGTCCCAAGCCCTCGCAGCCAGGACGGTACGTTTTGGCGGGTCACAACACTAACCGTAACAGGAACTGCGGCGCCTTGCTGAACGGTTTGCGCACCGGCTCCGAACATGCTGACAAAGACAAATGCGATAGCGCCTGCTATGCGTTCAGCAGAGCGCCGCATCGAGGTAGTCCTTAATGGCAACCCATGCATGCTAATATCACAATCTCTTTTTTGATCGCGCACACGACCTCTAGCGCGATTAGCACGAAAACTTTGTACCCAACGTTGGTTACCGTCCATCACTGATGGTAACCGATCATTGATTAATTTAGAAATAGACAACGGGGGGAGAAACTGCGCCGCATAGGATTACGAAACTGTTAAAAATCGTGGCACTGGAATGAATTTTAATCGCAAGGCTGTAGCTATTAAGACTTTTGCTCCAATGCCTGCTCCATGAGCCGTACCGAATGCACCGCCTCCCGTCCTGACAGGTCACGGATTTGGTGCCGGCACGAAGTGCCATCGGCGACGATGTAGTCATGAACCGCGGCTGCCCGGACCGCTGGCAACAAGCCGCTCTCCGCCATCGCCTTGGACGTCGGCTCAGTCTCTGCCTGATACCCAAAGCTTCCTGCCATGCCGCAGCACGAAGCAGCGATCGGCTGGATGGATAGTTTCGGGATCAACCGCAGCATGGTTAATGCGTCCGGGAACGCGCCAAAGGCCTTCTGGTGACAATGTCCATGCACCCGGGCTGTGCCAGGTAGCGGCCGTAGAGTGAGTTCCGGTCGTTCTTTGGCGATGAACTCGCTTAACAGCATGGAACGATCCGCGAAGCGGTCGGTAGCAGCCCCCGGCAACAGCGACCTGAATTCATCTCGCAGCGTCATCAGGCATGACGGTTCCAGACCAATCACCGGCAGGTCGTCCGCCATATGGTGCATCGTGCGTGTCGCTTCCTCGCGCGCCTTATCGACAAGGCCCACAGCCAACCAAGTTCGTCCACAACATAATGGACGCCCATCGACTTTGGGGATCACGGCCCGATAACCTGCCGCCGCCAGCACCCTAAGGGCCGCCCGTAGATTCTCGGGCTCAAAGTACCGGTTGAACGTGTCCGCTAGCAAGTAGACGTCACCGCGAGGGGACGCCGGAGCCGCAGCGGCCGCCTCCTTGTCCAGAAACCTGTCACGCCGCCATTTGGGCAACCGGCGCGCGGCAGAAAGTCCAAGAAAGTGCTCCGTAAGCCAGCGGAGGGGCGGCAGATGGTTCCGTGCGTTCGCCAGGATCGGTATGTGGGAGACGAACCGTGCATAGCGTGGAAGTTCCGCAATCAAAGTCTCCCGCCACTTTACCCCATGACGCTCGGCGCGGGCCGCCGAGACCTCAATCTTCATTTTGGCCATATCGACGCCTGTGGGACATTCCCGTTTACAGGCTTTGCAGGACACGCAAAGCGCCATCGTATCGGCCATCGCGTCGGAGGTGATTGCGTCGGCCCCCAACTGCCCGGTCAAGGCCAGGCGGAGCGTGTTCGCCCGCCCTCGAGTCAGATGTGTTTCATCTCGCGTTACGCGATAACTCGGACACATCACGCCGGTGTCGAAGCCTCGACAGGTGCCATTATTATTGCACATCTCGACCGCCCCCAGCATGCCGCCCATAGGCCCCGGGTGTTCCGACCAGTCCAGGCGGGGGGTGAAATCACTGATGGGACTGTAGCCGGGACCGTAGCGAAACAGCGTGCGGTCATCCATACGAGGGGGCTTGGTGATCCGGTTCGGGTTCAGCAGACCGATTGGATCGAACGCCTCCTTTACCGTCTCGAACGCGGCCACGATTCGGGGACCGAACATCTGTTCGTGGAACTCACTGCGGACAAGGCCGTCACCGTGCTCGCCACTGTGGGAGCCTTTGTATTCTCGCACCAAAGCGAACGCTTCCTCGGCAACTGAGCGCATCGTCGCAACGTCGGTCGGATCCTTCATATTGAGCACTGGGCGCACGTGCAGGCAGCCGACCGATGCATGAGCGTACCAGGTTCCCTTGGTGCCGTGCCGCTCGAACACGTCGTTCAACCGTTCAGTATAGTCGGCAAGGTCTTCTAGATCGACCGCACAGTCCTCGATGAATGAGACTGGCTTCCCGTCGCCCTTCATTGACATCATTATGTTCAGGCCGGCCTCGCGCACGGCAGCGATGTCGGCCTGAAATGCCGGATCAGTGGCACAAACGATACCGGGATGACCGAGGTCGGCCATGAGGCTTTCCAGTTCTCCCAACTTCGCCATGATGGGCCCGTCCTCGTGCCCGTGGAACTCAACGATCAACAGGCTGTCCGGCTCACCCAACAACATCTGGTCGATGGTGGCGCGGTAGATCGGAATGCCACGTCCGAGGTCGATCATGGTGCGATCAACCAGTTCAACTGCTTCGGGATCCAGGGCGACGATATGCCGCGAAGCCTCCATCGCCTTGCGGAACGTGGGAAACTGGCAGATTCCCAACACTTTACGCGGCTTGACCGGCTGCAAGCTCAACTCAATGGCCGCGGAAAACGCCAGGGTACCCTCCGACCCAACCAGGAGACGCGCAAGGTTATCGCGGCCGGCGACACGTGCCGCCTGGGTAAGAGCGTCGATGTTGTAGCCACCAACGCGACGCAGTTGCTTAGGAAAGCGGGCGGCGATTTCATCGGCTTCAGAGGCACCGAGGCTTCGCAGCCGCTGTATCAGATCGGCGATGGTAGCGGGCATCCGCTCGTCAAGGTTATCCGCCACGACCCCGAAGCGGTGCTGGGATCCGTCTGACAAGAGGGCGTCAATTGCTCGCACATTATCAGCCATTAGGCCGTAGCGGATGGACTTCGATCCACAGGAGTTGTTACCCGCCATGCCACCGATCGTGCAGCGGGCATGAGTTGAAGGATCAACCGGGAAGAACAGTTTGTCGGCTCGCAAGGCGTTGTTGAGATGACCGAGCACCAAACCGGGCTCGACCAACGCCGTTTGCGCCCTGGGATCGACGTGCAGAATGCGTCGAAGGTGTTTGGAACAGTCGATGACCAAGGCTCGGTTCACCGTTTGACCGCATTGACTGGTGCCGCCGCCGCGAGGAAGCACCGCAATCCCCTCATCCCGGGCAATCGCCATCGCCGCGGCAACATCGTCGATCGTTTCCGGGACAATCACGCCGACCGGGTCCATTTGGTAGATCGAGGCGTCGGTAGCGTAGCGGCCGCGGCTGGCGCGATCGAACAGCACTTCGCCCTTGATGTTGCGGGCCAAGCGCATTGCGAAGGCGGCATTGTCCGGCACTATCGAGTCAGCGAGGGTATCGTTCATGCGGACGGCTCAACCTGGTTGGAGAGTGGCCGCGCAGCATCGGCGAAGGTGGCGGCACATCGCAAGCCGGACGACATTGGACGATCTGGATCGGGTGACGGCTAGGTGCCCTTCGTTACCACACCCAGCCGTCCTGCCATCTCCTGGATGAATTGCCAAGCAACCCGACCCGACCTTGCACCGCGCGTCACCGACCATTCCACCGCCTCGACGTGCAACGCCTCGGAGGTGATTGGCAATTTGATGTCTTCCGCGTAACCGTCAACCATCGCCAGAAAGGTCGGCTGGTCGCAATTGTGAAAGCCAAGCCAAAGGCCAAACCGGTCAGAAAGAGAGACTTTCTCCTCGATCAATTCGTTTGGATTGATGGCGGTGGAGCGTTCGTTCTCGATCATGTCACGCGGCATCAGGTGACGACGGTTCGAGGTCGCGTAGAACAACACATTGTCGGGACGGCCCTCGATGCCGCCATCCAGGACCGATTTCAATGCTTTGTAGTCGGCATCCTCCTTTTCGAACGACAGGTCGTCGCAGAGGATGAGGCAACGGCGCGCTTCGGCACGCAACAGGTTCAACAGGTCTGGCAGCGTGCGGATGTCTTCGCGATGGATCTCAATCAGGACAAGGCATCCTGGCTTCTCCTGATTGGCCACAGCGTGGATCGCCTTCACCAGGGAAGATTTGCCCATGCCGCGGGCACCCCACAGCATGGCGTTGTTGGCAGGCAGACCGCGGGCGAAGCGAAGCGTGTTTTCGGCCAGGATCGATTTCTGACGATCCACCCCCTTGAGCAGGCTGATATCGACGCGGGCCACTTTCCGGACAGGTGCCAGATGGGCGGGAGACGGATGCCAAACATACGCATCAGCCTGCGTCAGGTCCACAGGGGCGGGCCGCGGCGGCGCCAGACGCTCCAGGGCGTCGGCGATGCGGCTCAGCAGGTCGATCGAAGTTTGTTCCATATGGAGAGAGCAATCCAGGACGCTTGACGAAAGAAGGGCGGAAACTATGGTCCGCCGTGACTCATCGCAAGGACCCGCGCAGCCATGAACCCGTTTAACCTGATTTCCCCGGCTTATGCGCAGGATGCTGCAGGGTTGCTGGGAAGTGCCACGCAATTCGCACCGCTGGTTCTGATCTTCGCGGTATTCTATTTTCTGCTCATCCGGCCTCAGCAGCAGAAGCAGAAAGAGATGCGGGGCATGTTGGCGGCGCTGAAGCGTGGCGACAAGGTCGTCACCGGCGGCGGGATTCTGGGTACCGTCCAACGCGTTCCAATGGTCCAGGATAAGGACGGCAAGCAGATCGCTTCCAGCGAAATCGAGGTGGAGATTGCCCCGAACCTCCGTGTAACCGTACTGCGCGAGACAATCACCAGCGTCATCAAGCCGGTCGCTGCGAACGATACTAAACCAGTCAAGGAAAAGGCCGGATAAACGGGTTGGATCCGAATCCGGTCGCGGTGAGAGTTGATAGACAGCCGTTAAAGCGACCAGACAGGCGGCATGACTTTCTCCAAAGGTAGCGTTCCCCAATAACTCGGTCTAACGTCCCACCAAAGGCCTGCCATCCATGGGAGCGGACAGGACGATGGAGGGAATAAACCAAATCGCCGCCGCTGCGCTCGGCGGCAATGTCCGCACACGGGGGGTGCCCCGCGCGAACTGGGTCGATCGTAACTTCCCACGCCTCGCTGTATTGCCGACAGCCCTGTTGATGCTGCTGGTGTTCGGTGTCCCCCTGCTGTTTTCGGCTTGGTTGTCGCTGGAGGCATGGTCGCCCGACCAGACGCTGTTCGGCGGCAAGTTCGCTGGCACTGCAAACTATGAGGATCTGCTGACCGATCCGGAATTCGTCGGCAGCCTGGCCCTGACACTGGCTTACACCGCTGGCGTGGTGTCGCGGAATTGGTCGCTGGGCTGGGCATCGCGCTGCTGCTGAACATCGACCTGCCGTGGATCGGATTGTTCCGGACACTTGCTGATCGTGCCGATGATGATCACGCCGGTGGTCGCGGCGTTCTGCTGGAAGCTGCTGCTCGATCCCGACCATGGCGTCATCAATTTCCTTATTCGGCAGCACATCGTCTGGCTGGGCCGGCCCGACACCGCGCTGCTGTCCGTAGCGGTGGTGAATGTCTGGCAGAACGCGCCTTATGTGGCGATCCTGCTGCTGGCTGGCCTGCGCTCCCTGCCGCATGAGCCGGTGGAGGCCGCGCAGATCGACGGCGCCAGCCGGTGGCAGATGTTCTGGCACATCACCCTGCCGCTGCTGCGTCCCTATCTGCTGGTGGCGCTGCTGCTGCGGATGATTTTCGAGTTCCGGTCGTTCGACAACGTCTACGTCATGACCAGCGGCGGGCCGGCGAACGCGACGATGGTGTTGTCGATGTACACCTATCTCGCCTCGTTCGTGCGATTCGATCTGAGCCTTGGAGCAGCGGCATCGTGGATGATGCTGCTGATATCGCTGATCATGTGCGGGTGCTTCATTGCGCTTGTCCGCCGGAGGGACGCGAACTGATGGCAGCATTAAGCCCGGTTGGGTCGCGACGGCGAAGGAATGCAGAATCCTTTGGTGTCTATGCCGCGTTGATCGGTACTGACCGTGGTGTTCCTGTTTCCGCTGGTCTGGATCATGGGCTTGTCGTTGAAGACGCGGCTGCAGGTGTTCGCCTCCCCGCCGCTGTTCGCTATGGTGGCCGACGCTCGAAAATTACGCCGCAACGTTCGCACGCGCCGATTTCGGGCAGGCATTCGTCAACAGCCTGCTGGTTTCGGCAGGTGCAGTCAGTCTGTCGCTGCTGGTCGGCGTGCCGGCCGCCTACGCGCTGGCTCGGTTCCGGTTTGCTGGCCGGAATTTCCTGTTCTTCTCCCTGCTGGCGATGCGGATGCTGCCGCCGATCGCGGTGCTGGTGCCGATGTACGTGCTGTTCAGCGCGTTCGGGCTGACGACGACGCGGACGTCGGTGGTCCTGGCCTACACCACGTTCAGCCTGCCGTTGGTCGTCTGGATCATGCGGGGCTTCTTCGAGGATTTGCCGCGTGAACTGGAGGAATCCGCCTGGGTGGATGGCGCCACGCGCTTCCGGGCGTTCATCCATGTCGTGCTGCCGCTGATTAAGCCAGGCTTGGTGGCGGCCTGCATCCTGTGCCTGCAACTGGCGTGGAACGATTTTCTGTTCGCCGCGGTGCTGACGAACAACGCCACTCGGACATTGCCGGTGCTGATGGCCGCGTTTTCCGGCGGCGATACCGGGGTCGACTGGGGCGGCATGACCGCATCTGGCGTGCTGGTCATTCTGCCGGTCATTTTGTTCTCGTTTGCGGCGCAACGGCATCTGGTCGCCGGGCTTTCCTCAGGAGCGGTCAAGGGATGAGTGAGATGACCGGATTGAACAGGCGTAAATTGCTCGCTGCCTCGGCCGCTTCAGTGGTGCCGTTTCCGGCGTTAGCGCAGAGCAAGCCGGAAAAGCTGGTCTATGTCGGTGACAACGGGCCCTGGCATTGGACTATGGTCGAGGAGGTCGCGCCGGCGTTCGAGAAGGCCACCGGCATCAAGATCGATTTCACCCTGCTGCCGGTCGATCCTTGGACCGCTCGGCTGAAGGCCGAACTGAGCTCGGGATCAAGCGGCATCGACATCGTGCAGTGGTCGGTCGGCATGGCCGGCTGGATCAGCCCGCACATGCTGGATCACGAGGCGCTGGCCACGGAGATCATGGCGAAGGATCCCTCCTGGGACTGGGACGACTTCCTGTCCGGCAGCAAGCGCGCGGCAACCTACGATGGCAAGATGGTCGGCATCCCGTACCGCATCACCACCGGCATCATGCACTATCAGAAGGCGCTGCTGGAGCAGGCCGGCATCACCAAGCTGCCGGAGACCTTCGCGGATCTGAAAAAGGCAGCGATCGCAACCAACAAGCCGCCGGACACGCTACGGGTTCGGAATGTCAGGCGCGACAGGGACCGGCGATCCTGCCAGCTTCCTGCCATGGCTGTATTCCTGCGGCGGCGACCTGCTTGACTTCAAGACCGGCGAAATCTTCATCAACAACGCCAAAGCGGTCGCCGCGCTGGAGTTCTGGGCTGGGTTGGTCCTGAAGGACAAGGTCGTGCCGCCCGAGGCGATGACGTGGGAATTCGATGAAATCGTCGCCGGCGGCCAGAACGATCGCTATGCGATGGCCCAGACCTTCGCGCCGTATGGCACGCTGATCAACGATCCGAAACTCTCGAAAACCGGCGGCAGATGGGTCTGGGCCACCGTGCCTGGCCAGACCGCGAAGGACCAGGGCCGCACCTGGGTGGACGGGCATTTCCTCGCAATACCGAAATACACGAAGAACAGAGACTGGGCGCTGCAGTTCATCCAGATGGCGTGCAGCAAGGACTGGATGCGGCGATCGATGATCCGCGGCAACGCGCCGCCGCGCGGTTCGGTGTTGCGTGACCCAGCGATGGTGGAGCTGATTGGCTGGCCCCCAGTTGCCGCGGCGGCGATCGAGACCGGGTTCCCGACACCGGCGCAACCGGTGTGGAGCACATTGCAATTATCGCTTCGCACCGGGCTGTCGCAGGCGATCCTGGGACAAAAAACCGCGAAGCAGGCGCTTGACGATGTGGCTGTGGACTGGCAGCGGGGGCTGCGCCGAGCAGGTATTGGCAGAGGATGAAGCGCCGGCGCCTTCTCACAGTCGGAGCCGTGATGGCCATGCCATCTATCGTGCGTGCGAGGTCCAAACCGGAGAAACTGGTCTTCGTCGGAGACAATGGTCCATGGCACTGGTGCCTGACCGAGGAAGTGGCTCCGGCATTCGAGAAAAAAACCGGCATCAAGGTTGATTTCACGCTATTGCCCATTGATGCGTTGAGTGCCCGGCTGAAGGCGGAGCTGAATTCCGGTTCGCCTGACATCGACATAATTCAGTGGACCGCGACCTTTGCGGGATGGCTAGCCCCGCATATGGCGGATCACGCAAGGCTGTTGTCTGATTATGCTGGGCGGGATGTGGATTTCGATTGGGATGATTTTTTGCCGCCAGTGCGGGATTTATCCAGCTATCAGGGGAAACTGCTGGGCATCCCCTATCGTGTAACCGCGAGTATCCTGACCTATCAGAAGCAGTTGCTGGCCGATATGGGCTTTGCCTCACCACCAAGCGACTGGGACAGCTTCCTAGCAGTGGCTCAAGGGATGACGAAGGCGCCGGAACGATACGGACTGGGCATCTGGGGGCGTCAGGGACCAGCAATATTGGGTGGCTTCGCGCCGTTCCTGCGCGGCAATGGTGGGCGATATTTCGACCCGAAAACCCATGAGATCCTGATCAACGATGTCCCCGGGGTCGAAGCGCTGACATATTACGGCGACCTGATGACCCGATACAAGGTCGTGGTCCCGGACAGCATTACCTGGGAGTACGATGAGATCGTCGCCGGCGGCCAGCATGACCGCTATGGTATGACGATCACGCTGGCACCCTACGGGACGCTTCTAAACGACCCGAGACTTTCGCAAACCGCCGGACGTTGGGGATGGGCAGTGGCGCCGGGGCGCCGCTCGGTGGCTGACAGCCGGGTGTCGCTGAGCGGCTGGACCTTCGGCGTGCCGATGGCGGGACAGAATATCGAATGGGCTTTCGCGTTTATCCAGTTTGCCACGAGCAAATATTGGATGCGGCGGTCGCTGGAGCGAGGCAACGCGCCACCCAGAACCTCAGTCTTGACCGATCCAACCGTATTGGATCGTTTCGGGTGGGCGCCCGTGCTGGCGCAAGCTTTACAGACGGCTCAGTTGGAGCCGCGTGACCCGTTCTGGCCAACCATGGAGTTACAGTTGAGGGGAGCGATCTCCAACGTACTATTGGGTCAGAAGACGGCCAAGATGGCGCTGGATGGGGTCGCGCTGGATTGGCAACGGGCGTTGCGGCGAGCGGGGATAACACCGGGATGAGGCAGGCTGTGATGATAAAGCAGTATGAAGCCATGTTCGATGGTTGGTCGGAAGTCCGAAGGAGTTTGACCGTCGTGGAGGCCGCCTTGCATCGTCAAAATCGGAGACTGGCATGACTGTGGGCACGATTGACTGCGACATTCATCCGGGTGTGCCGGATATCAAGGCGCTGCTGCCGTACATGAACGAGTTTTGGCGGGAGTCCTTCGTCGCCCGCGGAATCGACGGATTCGACATGATGTCCTACCCGCTGAATGCGCCAATTAGCTGCCGGCCGGACTGGCGGATTAATGGTCAGCGTCCGGCTTCAACCCTCGAAGCCATGCGCCGTCAGGCGCTGGACGCATTCGGCATCGGGGTGTCGATCTGCAATCCGCTGACAGGCGGGCAGGTTGCCGTGAGTGAGAGTATGGGCGCGGCAATTTGCTCTGCGGTAAACGACTGGATCAAGGAGCATTGGCTTGACAACGAGCCCCGGCTGCGGTCGTCCATCGTGGTGCCGGCGCAGGCACCGTTATTGGCAGCGGACGAGATCGAGCGTTGTGCCGGCGACCGCCGGTTCGTTCAAGTGCTGCTGCCGGTTGCCTGCGAGATGATGCTGGGACGATCGTATTATTGGCCCATCTACGAGGCCGCCGTTCGACACGGGCTTCCAATCGGCATTCATGCGGGCAGCATGTACCGATACGCTCCGACCTCGACCGGTTGGCCGTCGCATTATCTTCATGACTATGTCGCACAATCGCAGACGTTCGAGGATCAGCTACTGAGCCTGATTTCCAACGGTGTATTCAACAGATTTCCGAACTTGAAGGTCGGTACTGATTGAATCAGGCGTATCCTGGTTGCCCGGGTTCATTTGGCGGGCAGTCAAGACCTGGCGTGGCGTGCGGGCCGAAGTGCCCTGGGTCAACCGCTCGCCGGCCGAAATCATCCGGGAAAACGTTCGCCTGACCATCCAACCTTTCGATGCACCTGATCGTAAGACCGTCGAGCGCATAATCGAGCAGATTGAAGCGGATCACATGCTGCTATTCGCGTCCGACTATCCCCACTGGCAATTCGAGGGTGACGCGATCATGCCGCAAGGACCTTCGGCGGATTTACAGCGGAAAATGCAGGTGGATAACCCGCTTGAAACATATGCTCGCCTTAAGGAGACATTGCGATGAACGCACCGGTTGATGTTTTGGCTGACGCGAGCACTGCGAGTGGCCGGTTGGGTATTATTGACTGCGATATCCATCCGTATCCGAAACCAGGTGCGTTGAATGCCTATCTATCTGAGAGATGGAGTAAGCATATCGCCGAATATGGTAAGTTCAACTGCGGCCCCTATGCGGATCGGGGAACCTATCCTCGGTTTTCGCCTAACACATGCCGGCGTGATTCATGGCCGCTCGACGGCGGGCTGCCCGGGTCGGATGTTGGGTTCCTTCGCGAGCAGTTGCTGGATCCGTATAACATCGCGTTTGGCGTGCTGGAGCCTCTGTTAGGAGGAAATACCTCTCGGAACCTCGACGAGGCTACAGCGCTTTGCAGTGCGATGAACGATTGGCAGGTGCATGAGTTCGTCGATCCTGAACCACGTTTACGGGCGTCCATCCTGGTGCCTCAGGACGATCCTGATGCGGCGGTGAAGGAAATCGAGAAGCGAGCGGGGGACTGGCGCTTCGCACAAATTCAGTTGGGCTCGAAGACGTCAGAACCGCTCGGGCGGCGGCGGTATTGGCCAATCTTCGCGGCGGCACAGGCGAATGAGTTATCGATCGGGTTGCATATTGGGGGCACCCAGAACAGTGCGCCGTCAGCCGGTGGTTGGCCCCAGTTTTATCTGGAAGATCATCACGTGCTGGTGCATTCCATGCAGAATCAGGCAGCAAGCATGATTTTGGAAGGTGTGTTCGACGCTTTTCCAAGGTTGAAGGTGGTGCTCATCGAGGGAGGTTTCGCCTGGGCACCTCAGCTCGCCTGGAGGTTAGACGCGCATTGGGCGAAGATGCGGGGCGAGGTGCCTGATTTGCAGCGCAGGCCCTCAGAGTACATGAAGTCAAATCTATGGTTTGCGACGCAGCCGGTGGAAGAGCCGGAGCATCCCGACGATTTGCGGCAGGTTCTTGACTGGATCGGCTGGGACAGGATGGTTTACTCCAGCGACTATCCGCATTGGGATTTCGATGATCCACACTTGGCTTTCAAGTTTCAGATGACCGAAAATGAGAAGCGCATGGTGTTCCGTGATAACGCGATGAATGTCTATACATTCAGATAGCCACCTCTGATATTGTTCATTCGGATCCCGCTCAACCGCTGGGTCCCGAGACTGGCATGTGCATCGCTTTTTCGCAGATTTTCTCGAAATCATGCGCTACCCGTGACCACGAAAACCGGTCCTCGAGCAAACGCCGTGCAGAGGTTGCGATTTGTGTTCGCATCGAAGCGTCACTCATCAACGCAAGAATTGACCGTGCGAATGACTCGGCGTCGTCGGCACGAACGAAATGTTCCCCGTCTCGGACGTCCAGGCCTTCCATGCCTATCGCGGTTGAAACCACCGGTCGACCCATCGCCATCGCTTCAAACGCTTTGATCCGGGTGCCGCTGCCTATGAACAACGGGATCACATATACATTTGCCTGTGCCACGTACGGACGAATATCGGTGACGAAGCCCACGAGGTCGACATTCAGTCCACGCTTCCTGATCTTCTCAGACAATGATGCAGGCGGGTCGCGACCAATTATAACGGCCTTGATGCGAGGCCGGGCATGCAGTAGCCGCGGAAAGACGTTGTCCAATAGGAAGTGGATGCCATCGACGTTGGCGGGCCAACTCATGGTGGCAGTGAATACTAGAACACCGCCATCCATGGAGGGGTCGGGTGCTGTCTCTGTCGGGCTCGTTGAAAAAAAATCGAGGTCGACGCCAGTTTCGATCGCCTCCACCCGTGACAAGCCGTAACGTGTTGTTAGCGCCTCGCGGTCACGCCGAGATACCGCTATTACGGTTGTATACCGAACCAGGCTTTCTTTCTCAAGCCGGGCCATTTTCCGGCTTTGATCAGCCCAAATTAGTCGCCTAAGACCCGTACTACGACATACGTGGCGTTCGAAAATTTCCGCTTCCACGTTGTGAGTAAACAAGACTGAGGGCGTGTTGATGCAGCCTCGGGGCATAAGTACGTCCGCGTGTGGGAAATCAACCACAACGATATCCGGTCGAGTGGCTAAGATCTGCTGCACTAACAAGCTGCCCGCCGCCGACCGGTCGGTCGCGGCGGCGACCGGAAGGCGGCTTACCAACGCTAATAATCGGCGGCCATGAGATCCCTGCCGCTCAGGCCAATGTAGAAATCTGTCACATGCGGCTGTAATATCACTAAGGTATCGAGCATGATGGGCGGGTGCAGGCGACGCGAGTGTCACATCGAATACGCCACCTTTTAAACCTCTCAAAATATTGCCAGTTCGGATCTTGCCGCCCTGGTCCATCGGGAACAGAAAGCGTGGGCTTATAAAGAGCAGCCGAGGGCGTGTCACCAGCACAGGCCCTCATAGGAGATGCCGGACTGCGTGCTTAGATCGGCGAGGCCAACGAGATCGATCACGACGTGGCCTTTCAACGATCCCAACAGGGCCGGCCGATCCTCCGCGGCGATGTGACCGATGATAGCAATGCTTGTTGTTGAAAGTGCCGCTTCCGGGCTGACAACCATCAGTCGTTCAAGATGAGGGATCTCCCGATCAATGTAGGCGCGGTTAGCGCCCATTAAGGTGGCAACCTGGACGAAGCGGTCGTAGATGCGCAGGTCATAACCTTTGCCCAAGAGCTTTTCAGCCAACAGTACCGAATGGAGATTCTCGAAGGTCGTCGGTACCCTGTTTGAACGCCAGGCCGAACAGCGCGACCGGCTTGCGCCCGTGACGGGCCACGGCATCAAATGTGCGGTCGATAATTGCCTGGTTAGCGGGCAGAAGATTTCTTAGCATCGGTGCATCAAGATTTTTCTGGTCGGCCAGCGAAAGGAAGCTTCGGACATCCTTGGGCAGGCAGGACCCACCGAACGCAAAGCCCGGCCGCAAATAGGCGCTGGAGATGTTCAACACGCGATCCTCGCATAGCAGCCGTAACGCGTCGCGCGCATCCACGTCATGAGCGGCCAGGATCGCTCCGACCTCATTCGCGAAAGTGAGCTTCACCGCGTGAAAAACGTTAGAGATGTGTTTCACGCTTTCGGCTACGCGGAACGACGCAACGTGAATGGGTGCGTCGATCGCTGCGTAGATCTCCCGCAGAATGGTGGCATTGTCACCGATTGGTGCACCAATCAGCGTAAAGGGAGGGAAACGAAAGTCGCGGACGGACGAACCTTCGCGAAGAAATTCCGGATTGCTATAATAGGAAAGGGTATCACCCAATCTGCGACCGCTAGCTTCTTCTAGGAGTGGGATGATCCGGTCGTCGGCAGTGCCTGGCGGTACGGTGGAGCGCATGACGACGGCGTGGGATTGGCGCTTGGTTCGGATAGCGCGTCCGATCGACCTAACAACGTTGTCTACGGCGTCGAGTGCCAGGCTGCCGTCGCGCGCACTCGGCGTGCCGACCGAGACAAACGAGACGTCGGTGCCAGCAACTGCCGCCGTCACGTCGTCGGTTGCAGTCAGACGACCTTGCTGGACGGCGTTGGCGATCAAGGTATCGATTGTCTCTTCTACGATTGTTGACCGACCGCGTGCGAGCATGGCGACCTTGCTGAGAGAGACATCAACCCCGACCACATGGTGCCCTAGTTCCGCTAGGCACCCGCAGGATACGACGCCGACATAGCCGATACCGAAGACCGAAATACGCATGGGCAGGCGATCCTTTGCCACGTGGACAAGGGCTTATTACACAAAATTGTGAGGCGAGGGGATTGGTTTAAAGCGTTCGTTCTGATGCGACGGCTTTCGTCACCCACGCGCACTCGTCATGTGCAATAGCGTACGCATTATTAATGATCTTTTATAGCTCAACGCACAGCATTGCCTTATAGCCTGGTCGGTGGAATTCAGACCGTCAGCAATGGCTGAGTTTATTGTCTTGCCAGTTTATCGACTGCCTCCAGATTGATGCAGGGTCCCGCAAGATGGATAGCCAGCTTAGAATCGCTGCTTTGGCAAACGGTGGACGCGCCTGGCGAAAGGACCGATGACGCCGCCAGAACGGGATTCGTGGTTAATTACGGTGATCGGGGCCTTGCGGATACTCGACGTTCGCCGAACGATTTGTAGAGGCAGCCTCGAAAGTGCGACATCCTGTTTGCGATACGCCACACATTTGCGCTAGATGGCCGCCACAATGTCGCGTGGAGTCGCCGCCCTCATGCCCGTCCTGTCAGACCGCTGGATCCGTCGGATGGCGCAGGAACATGGTATGATCGAGCCGTTTGTCGAAGCCCAGAAGCGGGACGGTGTCATTAGCTATGGTCTGTCCAGTTATGGCTACGATGCGCGGATCGCGGACGAGTTCAAGATTTTCACCAACATAAACTCAGCTGTGATCGATCCGAAGGCGTTCGAGCCCACCAGTTTCGTGGATCGTAAGACAGATATTTGTATTATCCCACCGAACAGTTTCGCGCTTGGGCATACCGTGGAGTATTTTCGTATACCGCGAGACGTACTAGTGATCTGCCTCGGGAAGTCCACCTATGCACGATGCGGGATCATTGTGAATGTCACTCCTCTCGAGCCCCAGTGGGAAGGCCAGGTTACGATCGAGATCAGCAACACAACGCCTCTCCCTGCGAAAATTCACGCCCACGAAGGCATATGTCAGTTCTTATTCCTTCAAGGTAACGAGCCGTGTGAGGTCAGTTATGCTGACAAGGCTGGAAAATATATGGGTCAGCGGGGCACTTCCCTGCCTAGAATGTAAGAGAATAAATGGATCGTATTCGTATTCGCGGCGGCCGGCCCTTATCGGGTGAGATCAAGGTTGGAGGTGCCAAGAACGCTGCCCTGCCGTTAATGGCTGCGGGCATGTTGACAGACGAGCGACTGATTTTGTCGAATGTTCCACGTCTGGCAGATATTCAGACCATGAGCACGTTGCTGGCCCAACACGGCATTTCAGTTGACGCCGTTACCAACGATGGGCGGACTCTGTCTATCGGTGGTGCGATCACCCACACCGAGGCGCCCTATGACATCGTCCGCAAAATGCGAGCCTCTTTCCTGGTGCTCGGCCCGCTACTGGCACGCGTTGGTGAAGCACGTGTGTCGCTGCCGGGTGGATGTGCCATTGGTGCACGCCCGATCGACCTTCATCTTAAGGGGCTGGAGCAATTAGGTACCCGTATCGTGCTTGAAGCCGGCTACATCGATGCTCGCGTTGATGGCCGGCTAAGAGGTGCTACCATCGTCTTTCCGTTCGTTTCTGTCGGTGCTACGGAGAATCTCCTGATGGCGGCGTCGCTGGCGGAAGGCCGCACCGTCCTGGCAAATGCGGCCCGTGAGCCAGAAATCGAGGATCTGGCGACCTGCCTGGTTGCTATGGGCGCTCGGATCGCGGGAATTGGCAGTGATAAGCTTACAATCGACGGTGTGGAAAAGCTGCATGGTGCGGAGCACACCATTATCCCCGACCGAATCGAAACCGGCAGCTACGCATGCGCCGCAGCGATTTCCGGCGGTTCAGTCTTTCTGCGTGACGCCCGTCTTGATCACTTGGGAGCTACCGTTCGCATTCTCCGGGAAGCTGGCGTCGACATTGTCCAATTGCCTGATGGCCTGATGGTGAAGCGGTTGAATGGGCTTCATGGTGCGGATGTGATGACGGAGCCATATCCAGGCTTTCCGACGGACATGCAAGCGCAGTTCATGGCGCTTATGTCTGTGGCCGATGGCGCTTCCATGGTTACTGAGACAATCTTCGAAAACCGCTTCATGCACGTGCCGGAATTAAACCGCATGGGTGCTCGGATCAACGTCCATGGCGCCTCGGCGATCGTCCGCGGCGTCCCGGGACTGTCGGGGGCTCCCGTGATGGCAACTGACTTACGTGCATCATTATCCTTGATCCTCGCGGGGCTTGCAGCGGAGGGGGAGACGATAGTCAATCGTGTCTACCACTTGGATCGCGGATACGAAGCAGTCGAGCAGAAACTTGCCGCCTGCGGTGCTGATATCGAACGACTTCCAGGTTAGGGGACAAGTAATGCGTATCGATGCCATATCTATCGGAAAGAACCCTCCCGACGATATTAACGTCATAATCGAAGTCGCCATTGGGGGCGAGCCCATCAAATACGAGATGGACAAGGAGGCGGGTACGCTCGTGGTCGACCGCTTTCTCTACACCCCTATGCGTTATCCTGGGAATTACGGCTTCGTGCCTCATACGCTCTCAGATGACGGTGATCCAATAGACGTACTGGTCGCGAATACTCGTCCTATTATTCCGGGTGCCGTCATCAACGTTCGCCCAGTCGGCGTACTCAAAATGGCAGACGACGGGGGTGGAGATGAGAAGATTATTGCGGTGCCGTCGGCCCATTTAACTCAACGCTATCACAATATTCACAATTATACCGACCTTCCGTCTATCACACTTGAACAAATACAGCATTTTTTTGAGCATTACAAAGATTTGGAGCCCGGAAAATGGGTGACGGTTCAAGGTTGGGGCGACGCTAGCGAAGCAAAGACACTTATCTTGAAGTCAATAGAAAAGGCAAAAGAAAAATCGGCCTATTGACCTACTCATGAGTGCTTCATGTCCTGTATTTCATCCTGTTATGCGATAAGTTTCGGTCAGATAAAGCTATGAGATGGCCGCGTTTAGTGTCGTAGCAGGTCCCATATCCACCTCCTTCAACTGAGGTGGTCCCGGAAAATCGGACCGCGAGTTAAGCTAGAGCGGTTTCAGGCTGACCGGAAATATCCGTCATGGCGGAAGTAGTTGGCGCACTCTGTGGGACTGAAGTTGTCGCATAGGTCTCCCAGCGCGTTCCATAAGGCATCGACGGTGCGGATTGCTTTGGCTCGTAGCAGCGCCTTGAGCTTGGAGAATGCCAACTCGATCGGGTTCAAGTCGGGACTGTAGGGCGGAATGAACAGCAGCTTCGCGCCCGCGGCCTCGATGGCCTCTCGGTACGCCAGCCGCTTTATGGACCCTGAGGTTGTCCATGATAACGACATCGCCTGGCTTCAGCGTCGGCACCAGGGACCTGCTCGACGTAGGCCACGAACAGCTCTCCATTGATCGCGCCATCAATGGCCAGAGGTGCGGTCAGGCCGTCGCAGCGAAGCGCGCCGACAAAGGTTGTCGTCTTCCAGTGCCCATGCGGCACGGCGTCGACCAGACGATGGCCACGTCTGGCCCGGCCATAGCGCCGCGTCATGTTGGTCTTCACCCAGGTTTCATCAATGAAAACAAGCCTTGACGGGATCAGCTTGGGCTGCTGCTGGCGCCATTCGACACGGGCCGAGGCAACGTCCTCACGCGCTTGCTCGGCGGCATGGAGGGACTTTTTTTAAACGTCAGATCAAGCTCAGCCAGCGTTTTGTTCATCAGGCCGATGCTTGCTGAGACCTGGTGCGTCTCGAGCAGCCAGGCACGCAATTCGGCGATTGTTGCATCGGGACGGCTGGTCACCTGTGCCAGGATCGCCGAATGCAGCCCGCTCAGCTTGGGGACCACATGGCAGCGTTGCGCCCGCGCCGTCGTTTCACCCGTCAGCTTACGGCGCGACAGCACCTTGGAAACATAGGAGACGCTGACACGCAGAAGGAGCGCGATCCGGCCGACCGGCTCACCATCGTCCGCAGTCGCGAAGACACGTTCCCGAAGATCCTGCGAATAGGATTGGCCGCGCCGCCAAAGCATCTGTTCCTCCAGTGATCGACAACCGGAGACCTACGAATTGTACCTGGGGGTGTTTCGGAACCTCTATTTTTGCATGGCTGCGATTCCGGTCAGCCTGAAAGGGCTCTAATCCCGTCTGGATTGAGGATGGGCGATGGGCAAGGTTGCGCGCAAGCGGCACTCTGCTGAGTTCAAGGCACGGGTGGCGCTGGCGGCGATTAAGGGAGAGCAGCAGTTGGCCAAGATTGGTGCCAAACACGGCATCCATCTGACGATGGTGGCGGCCTGGAAGAAGGCGGCGATCGAGGGGATGGCGAACAGTTTTTCAGCCAAAGGTTCGGCGCCGGACCCGACGGTGAGTGCGGTGGAAGTTTCCAAACTGCACGCCAAGATCGGCCAATTGATCATGGAGCGGGATTTTTTAGCGAAAGCCTCCGGCCGATGAGCGTGGCCAGGAGGCGCGAACTGTTCGCTCCCGCTCACGCGTTGCCTGTGGTTCGTCAGTGCGAGTTGCTCTCGATCAGCCGCTCCGGGCTCTACTACGCGCCTTGCGGGGAGAGCGCGGTGAACCGTAAGCGTTGTGCTGCCACCCTTTGGATTTAATGCTCAGGGTGGCTGCTTTGTCGCCCAGTGCCATGGCATCAACTCATCGATGCCGTTTTGTGGCCAGCCATTCACCAGTCGGGTCAGCAGATCGGTGAAATACGCCTATGGATTGACGTCATTGAGTTTGCAGGTCTCGATCAGCGATGCCAGGCAGGCCCAGTTTTCACCCCCTTCATTGCTGCCGGGGAACAAGCTGTTCTTTCTTGATAACGGCAACCGGGCGCATCGCGCGTTCGATGCTGTTGCTGTCGATCTCGATGCGCCCGTCTTCCAAGAACCGCCCCAGCCCGTCCCAATGGTTCAGGGCGTAACGGATCGCCTCAGCCATTGGACCGCGGGCCGGCAGTTTGGCGATCTGGGTGTCGAACCAGATCCGCAGGGCATCGACCAGTGGTTTGGTCTCGACCCGACGCACCACCAGTCGCTCGGCTGCGGTCTTGCCACGGATGCGCGCCTCAATCTCGTAGAGTGCGGCAATGCGTTGCAGGGCTTCGACGGCGATCGGCGCCTTCGTCTTGGCCAGATCATAGAAACCCCGACGCACGTGACTCCAACAGAACGCCAGTGTCATCGGGGTGGCGGCGGACTTCGACCCGCCCAGCTTCTTGTAGGCGCCGTAGCCATCGCATTGCAGGATGCCGCGGTAATGGCCCAGCAGCGTCGTGGCGTAGAGGTGTCCGCGGCCGGGTGCATAGCGGTAGACCACGGCCGGCGCCAGCGTCCCAGCCCACGGCCGGTCATCACGTCCGACCGCCCAGAAATAGCCTTGCTTGGTCCGGCCACGGCCGGGATCGGGCACCGGCACGACCATCTCATCGGCAAAAATCCGGCTCGAGGCCAGCAACATCTCGCGCAGCCGAGCCACCACCGGAGCAACCTCGGCCGCCGCATACCCCATCCAGAACGACAACGTGGCGCGGTCGATCAGGACACCCTGGCGTTGCATCATCTGCGCCTGGCGATACAGCGGCAGATGGTCGGCATAGCGGGCCACCAGAACATGCGCGACCAGCGCCTCGGTCGGAAGCCCGCCTTCGATCAGCCGGGCCGGTGCGGGTTCCCGCACCACGGTGCCCGGGCATGATCGGCAGGCCAGTTTCGGACGCTTGGTTACGATCACCCGGAACCGTGAGGGAATGACATCGAGCCGCTCCGAGGTGTCTTCCCCGATCACCGTCATCGTCCCTTTGCAACACGGGCAGGCGGTATCCTCGGGCGTCAGCGTCACTTCGATGCGCGGCAGGTGTGCCGGCAGCGCCCAACGGCTGGCCCGCCGTTTGACCGCATTCTCCTTGCGCAGGTCTGGATCCTGCTTCTCCGCCTTCGCCTCGTCTTGCGCGATCGCCTGCTCCAGGGCCTCCAGGCCAAGCTGGAATTGTTCCTCCGGCAGCCGCTCGGACTTCGCGCCGAACTGCATCCGGGTCAGCTTCAGCAGCAGATGGCGCAGCCGATCATTCTGTGCCAGTAAGAGGTCCCGCTCAGTCACAGCCGCATCGCGTTCGGCCAGTGTCGCCAGCACCAGGGCGTGCAACGCCGCGGCGTCATCAGGCAGTTTGGCAATGTCGGTGCGGGGCGAATCCATTGCCAAGAATCCTAAGCGGAAACAGTGGGTTTGAGAATCCCCCGCACCGTTTGGACGCGTGTCCAGTCGAGACCATCAAACAGCGCGGCAAACTCAACCGGCGATAGCTTCATCACCCCGTCCATAATCGGTGGCCAGCGGAACGAACCTTGCTGCAACTGTTTCCAGACCAGGACCAGACCGCTGTTATCCCAGACCAGGATCTTGATCCGATCGTCGCGCTTGCTGCGATAGACGATGACCGCGCCCGAAAACGGATCTTCGGCCAGAACCTCTTACGCCAGGGCGGCCAGGCCATGGGCACCCTGGCGGAAATCGACCGGCCGCGTCGCTAGAAGGATCCGTGTGCCCGCCGGAATGGTGATCATGCCGACGACGACGAGGCGCGGACAGCGCGCAGAACCGCGGTCAACAACGCATGGTCAGTGCCAGGGGCGACGCGCACCACCGCACCGGCAAGCTGTACCTCGATCATCGGGGTTACCGACCGTGGACCCGCGGCCGGTGCTGACGACAGGGCTTCGGTCATGATCGGCACGAACGCAGGTCTGGCGCTATCAGACAGATCGCGGCGCATGCCGCGCCGCCACGTATAGATTTGCTGCGGGCAGATCTGTCACCGCCGGGCAACCTCAGACACACCCATACCCGGTGTCAGTGTCTCACCAACAATCCGGGCCTTCTCCTCAGCAGACCAGTGTCGACGACGGCCATGACCCGTCAGTACCTCAACCCGGCGATAGCTACTCTTCGCGTCGTCCTTAATGTCGAACATAACGATAGCTCGAAGCCCCTTGCCTCAAGCAAATCAACGCAATACCGAGCAGACCTTCAAGAAGGGCGTCAGAGCCCCGCTTACGATACAGCTCTCGCCGGGCGAACACCGGATGAGGCTTATGGAACGGCGCGACCGTCACCTGCTCGCGGGCATGCCCGCAAGCAGGTGACGGTCCGAGTGGCGGCATGACGATGAACCAGGGATTGGCTTAACAGGGCTGCCGGGCTGTCCAAACCGACGGGACCATCTCAGACAAAGGTGGCAACAATCTAGCGTACCTGAAACTGCGTTTTCCCGAACATAACTTCCCGCTCCTCCTCGGTCATCTGGCCACGCCGTTGCCTCTCAGAAAGCACCTCAACGCCTCGATGCACTGCAGGACGAGCAGCCACGGCATCATGCCATCGTTTAACATTGGGATACTCGGCCAAGTCGATGCCTCGGCGTTCCGGATTTCGGATCCAGGGAAAATTAATAATATCGGCCAGCGTATAATCCGGGCCCGCAAGGTATTCGGACTCGGCTAGCCGCTTGTCGAGTACCGCGGTGCAGGCGCTTGACCTCGTTCGTATAGCGTTCGATAGCATAAGGAATTTTCTCAACGGCATAGTTCGCAAAATGGTTGTATTGACCAAACATGGGACCAGTTCCACCCATCTGGAACATCATCCACTGCAGACACGTGTAGCGACCAACTGGGTCAGAAGGGATCAATTTGCCACCCGCCTTTTCCGACAGGTAAATCATAATCGCTGCTGATTCGAAGAGCTTAAGTGGCTTGCCGTCAGGGCCGTCCCGATCGACGATAGCTGGAATTCGGTGGTTCGGCGTTATTGCCAAAAACTCGGGTTTGAACTGATCACCCTTCCCGATGTTGATCGGGACGACCTTGTAGGGCAGTCCCAATTCTTCCAGCGTGATGTGCACCTTGTGGCCGTTCGGTGTAGGCCAACTCCAAACTTCGATCATGGTTGCTTTCCCCCGTTCGTCGAGCCAGTCGCAACCATCCCCGTTCTTCCTATGAACGTCAAAGGCCCCGGCTAAGTCAACCTTGCCGCTCGACGATCAACTGCTTGATTGCACCAATCGCTTTCGCTGGGTTGAGACCTTTTGGGCAAGTGTCCGTGCAATTCATGATCGTATGACAGCGATATAGCTTGAATGGATCTTCCAGTTCATCCAACCGCTGGCCAGTGGCTTCATCGCGAGAGTCAGCGATCCATCGATAGGCCTGGAGTAGCACCGCTGGACCGAGGTACCGGTCGCCATTCCACCAATAGCTCGGACATGCTGTCGAACAGCAAAAGCAAAGAATGCATTCCCACATCCCATCGAGTTTCGCGCGTTCTTCCTTACTTTGCCTTCGTTCGCCGTCGGGTGGCGCAGGTGTATCGGCCTGCATCCAAGGTTTCACCGAACGGTACTGCGCGTAAACCTGAGAAAGGTCAGGCACCAAATCCTTGACGACCGGCATGTGGGGTAGTGGGCTTACGCGGACCGCGCCCTTTATGTCTCCAATTGGCTTAAGGCAGGCCAATGTATTGCCGCCATCAATGTTCATAGCACAAGACCCACATATCCCCTCACGGCAGGAACGTCGGAAGGTCAAAGTTGGGTCAATCTCGTTCTTGATCTTTATCAGAGCGTCGAGCACCATCGGTCCGCAAGCATCCAAATCGATTTCATAGGTGTCAGTCTGCGGATTTTTTCCATCATCTGGGTTCCAGCGATAAATTCTGAATTCCCTCATATGCTTCGTGCCAGCTGGTGCCTTAAACCTCCGTCCTTGGCTGATACGGCTGTTAGTGGGGAGATTAAAGGCAACCATCTGCTATGATCCTACTGACTGAGCCAAGCTCCACCCAAAAGGCAGTTCGGCCGCGTTGCAGTGATATTTAAAGCACGTCCAACGGCTGATTCGAAAAGATTGCTGCTATCAGCCGACCTAGTAAACTCGCTTTCTCGGCGGAAACACCGACACTTCGTTGGTTAGCGTCTGCATCTTCACGGGACGATAGTCGAGCTTCACGTCACCTTTTTCGTCGCACCAAGCCAGGGTGTGCTTCATCCAATTCTGATCATCGCGATCCGGGTAATCGTCATGAGCATGCGCGCCGCGGCTTTCTGTACGTGCTTCGGCCCCGACCATGGTGGTCATAGCACTACCCATGAGATTATGAAGCTCCAAGGCTTCCATCAGGTCACTGTTCCAGACTAGGCTGCGGTCGGAAACGGACATATCGGTCAGGCCACTCCAAACCATTTTCATCTTTTCCACGCCTTCGGTCAGGCTCTTGGCGGTGCGGAACACGGCCGCATGTCCTTGCATGCAACGTTGCATCGATTGTCGTAGTTCGGCGACTTTAGTTCCACCTCTGGCATGACGGGTTCGATCGAAGCGGTCGAGTGAGGCCTCACCTGCTTTCGGCGGTAGCGGTGATTGGCCGCCGTTGGGCTTTAGCTTTTCCGACGCGCGATGCGCCGCCGCTCGTCCGAAAACCACCAAGTCTAGCAGGGAGTTTGTTCCAAGCCTGTTCGCACCATGTACGGATACGCAGGCCGCCTCACCTACCGCCATCAGGCCGGGGATCACCGCGTCGGGATCACCCTTAGTGGGCCGAAGCACCTCTGTATGTACATTTGTCGGGATGCCCCCCATATTATAATGTACCGTTGGCAGCACCGGGATCGGCTCTTTTGTCACGTCAACGCCGGCGAAGACTTTCGCGGTCTCAGAGATTCCTGGCAGGCGTTCGTGCAACAGTTCGGCGCCTAGATGTTCCAAATGCAGCATGATATGATCTTTAGCTGGCCCGCATCCACGTCCATCGTTGATTTCCATTGTCATGGAACGTGAGACCACATCGCGACTGGCCAGGTCCTTCGCGGTGGGAGCATACCGCTCCATAAAACGTTCGCCTTCGGAATTGGTCAGATAGCCTCCTTCGCCCCGAGCGCCCTCTGTGATCAGGCAGCCGGCCGGGAAAATCCCGGTAGGATGGAATTGAACGAATTCCATATCCTGCGCAGGCAGACCGGCACGTAGCACCATTCCCGTGCCGTCTCCGGTGCAGGTGTGTGCCGAAGTACAAGACAAGTACGCGCGTCCATAGCCACCTGTCGCCAGCACCACTGTCTGCGCACGGAAACGATGGATCGACCCATCTTCCAAATTCCAGGCTAAGACGCCTCGGCAGGCGCCGTCCTGATCCATAATCAAATCAAGTGCGAAGTACTCGATAAAGAACTCCACGTCGTGTTTCAGGCTTTGTTGATACAGGGTGTGCAGGATGGCATGGCCAGTGCGGTCGGCTGCGGCGCAGGCCCGCATCGCGGGTTCCTTCCCGTATTCCTTCATGTGGCCGCCAAATGGACGTTGGTATATACGTCCGTCCTCCGTTCGGCTAAATGGTACGCCGTAGTGTTCCAGTTCATAAACTGCTGGAATGGCCTCACGACACATGTATTCGATGGCGTCCTGATCACCCAACCAGTCCGAACCCTTAACGGTGTCGTACATGTGCCAGCGCCAGTCATCTTCTCCCATATTGCCAAGAGCGGCACCGATACCACCTTGGGCAGCCACGGTATGACTACGGGTCGGAAAGACTTTGGTGATGCAGGCAGTCTTAAGACCTGAAGCCCCCATGCCGAATGTTGCGCGAAGACCGGACCCGCCGGCCCCCACCACAACCACGTCATAGGTGTGGTCCACCACGTTGTAGGCCCGTGATGAGGGCATCGTGATCGCATTCATTGCGCTTTCCTCAGGGCATTAAAGCCCAATTTTCAACACCGACACGATACAGATCAACGCCAGCATCACGCTCAGCGCCTTCACAAGGAGCACTACGCCGGTCTTAGCTGGTTCATGATGGATATAGTCTTCGATCACCACTTGCACACCCAGTTGCAAATGGTGAAATGTGGCGACGATCAATGAGAGCATCAAACTCATTGTGAGCGGCGACGACAGCCAGACCGTGACTTGGTCATGTGATGAACCGGAGAGGTGGATCACGGAGAAGATAAACCAGATTGTCAACGGCACTAGCGCAAGAGCAGTTACCCGTTGTGCCCACCAATGGCGAGAACCGGATCGAGCAGAACCCAATCCTCGGGCCCGACCGAGCGGGGAACGCAGCATGTCGATATAGGGTATTTCGGTCATAATACTCTCACCAAAGCGCCAAGCCGATGATCCAAATCAATATGGTGCAGACACCCGTCGCTATCAGCACGGCCCACCCAGAGATGCGATAAATGGGCGGGTCAAATCCGAGCCCAACGTCCCACACCAGATGGCGGACGCCGCTGAAGAAATGGAAGATGAGAGCCAGGGACCAGCCGAACAGCACCAGTAATCCGAGGGCGGAACCCATGAACCACTGGGCGTTGGCGAACGCCCTATCGGAAGTGGCGGCGGCTACCAACCACCATGTCAGCAACAGCGTCCCGATGCTCACTGCTACACCGGTAACTCGGTGCAGAATCGATAACACCATACTAAGTGGCCAACGATAGACCTGCAAGTGCGGCGATAGCGGCCGACGCACTAGTCTGCCATCTGAATTGCGCGCGATTATCAGCGCGTCGCGGACGTCTTTCACGCATCGCTCCAGTTCTAGGCACCTTTGTTGATCCTGACAGCGGCGCCAACCATCGGTGGGGTGATTAGCCTTGTGAGATTAGCCGGTCAACGCGCATAGGGCGAATATGCAGGGCGATCGCTTTAATAATGGGGGTAGCTTCCGGCGCGGTGAAAAGTTTGATCCATAGGGAGCCTGATCGTAGGAGGCTCTTTTGGCGACCCGGTCACTGTCCCGCCGTTGGATCACTTCGCCGCTCTCAAAGACCCGCGGCAGAGTGCCAAGTTTTTGTATCCTTTACTTGAAATTAGGAGTGCGCCCCTTCGGGTGGTTCTCCCGCAGCGCAACCCGCAACGCTGGAGTGGGTCGACCCGTAACGGGACACCGGCTGGCGCCGTCCCCCTCAATTCGGAGCGCGACGTCGTGGTTCGGGCGGCAACCTCACAAATCCAGCTTTCCGGATCGATCGGCGAGCCTGCTTTCCCGCGCCGACCTGGCAACGCCAAAGCCACGGCGCGCAACGCAGGAGATGGGAGGAGCAGAGCCACCTGGAGCCACGCGCAGAGCGCCTGGGCGCACGCGGCGGATCTCGATCGTGGCGATGGCGCGAAAGCTGCTGATCCGCCCTGTGGCGCTATGTGGAGACCGGGGTTGTGCCGGAAGGCGTCGTGCGCAGCGCCAACCAGACAGCCGCGATTTAATCTACCCCAACTATGGATGAGCCTCGATCTTTTGGCATATCGGCGAGATGGAAGGCTTGCCGGGCCTGAAGGCGTAAGCGACGAGGCAGGACAGAATATGGACCATGGCGTTGATGACCGACCTGTGGCGTGAATGCTCAAGCCCCATCTCGGATTTGAGGGTGTCGAGTCACGGTCTCGATGACAAAGCGCTTGCGCAGCATGAGCTTGTCGGCCAGCGGCATCAGGTAGTTGCGCATGTTGCGCCGGATGCCGGTGATCAGGTGCAGGCCGCGCTGCCAGAGTTTGCTGAACAGCGCGCGGCCGATATAGCCCTTGTCGGCGTAGATCTTGCCGCTGAGATGCAGGGTGATCTCATCCAGCACGGTGCTGTCGGCGGTGTTGCCGGGGGTGATCTTCAGCGCCATGATCTGGCCTTTGTGATTGATGACGAAGTGCAGCTTGAGCCCGTAAAACCACCCCATACTGGTTTTGCCGCGGGCGGCTAGGCCGTCGAAGACCTTGTGGCGGTGGGTGCGGCGGTTGTGACAGACAGCGAGCTTGGTTAAGTCGGCGAAGTAGACGCCGGTCTGCCCGCCGCTCACGCCGTGCAGCAGCATCATCAGCAGGGCAAACAGCCGCGGCATCAGGCTGATGAGCCGGTCGTAATGCGGCAGATCGCCAAAGCAGGCGCGATGCTGCTGGCCGATCCCGTAGAGGTAGAACGCCTTGAAATTCTTGCAGGGTGAAAGGTGAAACAGCACCATGATGAACAGCATCTCGGAATCCGACAGCTTGCCGGAGCGCTGCCGGGTCGTCGGCGACGGGATCAGCCGGTGCGCTTGCCGGTCTTCGAATACCTTAAAGAAGTCGTCGAGACAGCAATACAGCGCTGTGATGTCGACGGCCATTGAGGGGGTCCTCCGGATCCGACTTTGGCACTCAGTCTTCGCAAACCGATGCTGTCAAATCCTTGATCTTTTGAGAAGCCCCCTCACCCCTTATCCATAGTTCGGGTTATCTAGGTGATGTCGGCTACCCAAAGGCGGTTTGGCGCATCGGAGGTGAAGCGTGTCACTCGTGTTTTAGCGCGTGGCTTCCCAGCCAGCCAGTCCACAACACGTGAAGCGTTCAGCGCGGCAGCCGTGCCTATCTGTTGCAATCCTGTCTTGGCAAGACCGATGTAACGGCTGCGGCGCATGCCGAACGCGCGCACGCCCTGTGACAACGTGCCTTCGATGCCCGCACGTATGTGGTAGCGTTCGATCCAGGCGGGATCATTCATTCGTGCCCGCGCCTTGTTCAGCGCCTCGTATTCCGGACGCGGATGGAAGTAGACAGAGCGATGTGCTTCCTTTGCCGACGTGCATAACGCGCGAGCAGCGCAGGCGCCGCAGTGTGGGTACGGCTGAATATTGCGCAAATACGCGGGGCACCGGCATCGTCCAAGCCTGCGCGCCAGGTCACCGATGTCTGCCCTGCGGGCAGGTGACCTGTTCGCACTCCCAATCAATCGTAAAATGGCGCTGCTCATAGGCTTGTTGCGCCTCGCTCGGTCGCCTTGCCACCGCTCGGACCGGGCCTTCCAGTGAGATCCCGTGGTCGCGCTGGCTGCCCACCAGCCACGCAGCGTCGACATAGCCTGCGTCGACGAAGTGCTCGGCGGGCAGCAACCCCTTGTTGGCCAGACATGTGTGGATGTCTGCCGTGCTCGCCATGTCCGACTGCATCGCCGGACAGGTCATAACATGTGTAACCAAATGTGCCGCATCGGCGTCGCATGTCTGGGCGACATGCATCTTGTAGCCTGACCACTCGATTTGCCACTTCGTGCTGTCATGCATCTCTGGATCGTAGGGCGAGTGCAAGCGTTCGCCCACCGGCGGCACTTACGTGCCAGCACGCCAACGCGGCTGTCCGTCGTCGCGGGCGTAATGCACCCGCCACACATCGCGCAGCGTCTGCACCATCGGCATTCTTCGCGTCTCTGCCGGTGCGGTGGCGGATTCAAGTGGTCGTCGCAACACCTCGATGGAAAGGCAGTTGCAATGACCAATCGGAAGCGGCGTTCAGATCGATCGGGGCGGGCGCCCTTGTCGTCACCTGGTCGGCCACCGGTGGCAGGACGAGATGAGCAAAGACGGTTCTGGGCAGCGATTGCGGCCGGCATGGCGAGTGAGGATGCTGCGATCGGGGCCGGTGTGCCGCAAGCTATAGGACACGATGGTTCCGCAAGGCGGGCGGCATGCCACCAGCGATGTTTGCACGATCGGCTAAGCCGCTTTCTGGGCGATATCTTTCCTTTGCGGAGCGAGAAGAGATCGCGCTTCATCGCGCGCAGGGCGGCTCCATGCAGGAGATCGCTCGCCAGTTAGGGCGGTCAGCCTCGACAATCTCGCGGGAACTGCGGCGCAACGCCGCCACCCGAGGCGGTGGTCTCGACTATCGCGCGACGACAGCCCAATGGCACGCCGAGCGCGCTGCTCGCCGTCCACAGCAGGCAAAACTTGCGCTGAATGCAGCCTTGCGAACTTATGTGGAGGAACGACTGGCCGGTGTTGTCGTGGCTCCAGGCGGGGTTGCTGTTCCCGGCCCGGCGGTAACCTGGAAGGGCCGTCGGCACGGCCCGCGCAAGGACCGGCGATGGGCAAATGCCTGGAGCCCTGAGCAGATTGCCCGCCGCCTACGGGTCGACTTTCCCGACGACAAGGCCATGCGCATCAGCCACGAAGCCCTCTATCAAGCGCTGTTTGTCCAAGGACGAGGTGCCCTGCGCCGCGAGTTGTCAGCCTGCTTGCGAACCGGGCGCGCCCTGCGGGTGCCGAGGGCGCGGACACACGGGCGTGGCAAGACCTTCATCCCTCCTGAGATCATGATCAGCCAGCGTCCGGCGGAAGCCGCCGATCGCGCCGTGCCAGGCCACTGGGAAGGCGACCTGATCATGGGTCTGGGTCGTTCTGCGATCGGCACCCTGGTGGAGCGCACGACGCGCTTTACCCTTCTGCTGCACCTGCCGCGCATGATGGGCCATGGTCTTGAGGCTCGCGTGAAGAACGGTCCCGCGCTCGCCGGACATGGTGCCGAGGCAGTGCGCGACGCGATCACGCGCACGATTATTACCCTGCCTGAGCAACTGCGCCGGTCGCTGACCTGGGATCGAGGCGCGGAACTGGCCCAGCATGCACGCCTGAAGATCGATGCGGGCATGCCGGTCTACTTCTGTGATCCTCACAGCCCATGGCAGCGCGGCACCAACGAGACCACCAACGGGCTACTGCGTCAGTATATTCCGAAAGGCACCGATCTTAGCATTCACAGCATCGATGAGGTCGCAGCCGTAGCCGCCGCTCTCAACGCCCGGCCGCGAAAGTCGCTCAATTGGAAAACGCCTGCGGAGACGCTTGACCAGTTGCTTCGATCGGCTAACAAACCTCCTGTTGCGACGACCACTTGAATCCGCCCAATACACGAGTGAGCCGTTTCAGAAGCTGATGGCCGACAACGGTATCGTGTGCAGCATGAGCCGTTCCGGTAACGTTTGGGACAATGCCGCCATGGAGAGCTTTTTCTCTTCGCTGAAGACTGAGCGCCCAGCCCGGCAAGTATACCGCACCCGCAATCAGGCTCGGGCTGACGTGTTCGACTACATCGAGCGCTTCTACAATCCGCAGCGACGCCACTCGACCATCCACTACATCAGCACTATGAAGTTCGAGCGGATCGCCGCCGCGAGCTACAGGTGGTGTCCACCAAACCGGCAGCAGCTCATTCGGGCGGGATCGACGGACGGCCGTTCTCCGAATAGCTGTAGCTGCTATGGAGGTTGTCCCTCCGGGACCGAAGGTTGAAGCTGTGGTTACCACGCCAACAACCGCACTCCTGGAGCCCCGGATGGACATCCATAAGAATGCCCGAACCACGCAACTCAGTCGAATGCTCATCGTCGAACGACTGGCCCAGGGCTGGCCGGTCGCCTCGGTGGCGACAGCCCAGGGCGTGACAGCGAAGACGGTGCGCAAGTGGCGTGAGCGGTATGCCGCCGAGGGCGCTGCTGGCTTGGTCGATCGCCCATCAAGGCCGCACCACAGCCCCAATCGGCTGGCCGACGCGATCGAAAACGAGGTCGAACAACTGCGTCGCCAACGCCTGTCTGGACCCGCCATAGCGCGTCGCCTGCATCGCCCCGTCTCGACCGTCGGTGTGGCGCTGCGCCGCCGCGGGTTGGACCGCGTGTCGGCGCTTGATCCACGGCCAAAGATCATCCGCTATGAGCGGGAAAAGCCCGGCGAACTGATCCACATCGACATCAAGAAGCTGGGCCGCATCGACGGCATCGGCCATCGCATCACCGGCGATCGAACGGGTCAGAGCAACAAGCGCGGCACCGGCTGGGAATATGTGCATGTCGCGGTCGATGACGCCTCGCGACTGGCCTATACGGAACTGCTTCCTGACGAGCGCAAGGAAAGCGCCATCGGCTTTACCGCCCGCGCTGTCGACTGGTTTGCCGGTCACGGGGTGACGGTCGAGCGCATCATGAGCGACAACGGTTCGGCTTACAAAAGCTTCGCCTTCCGCGATCTGCTTGCCGCGCGCGGCATCAAGCACAAGCGCACGCGGCCCTACACGCCGCGCACCAACGGCAAGGCAGAGCGCTTCATTCAGACCAGCCTTCGCGAATGGGCCTATGCGCAGCCGTTCCGCACCTCGCTCGCCCGGGCGGCGGCGATGCTGCCCTGGATCACCGAGTATAACAGCATTCGGCCGCACGCGGCACTGGGCGGCAAGTCGCCTCTGGCCTGGCTCGCGACCCCGCGTGCGCAGATCGAGATGATGACCACAGTTACCGCCACATCCGATCCCGAGCCTCGCTTCGTTGCGGCGGCCGGGGTCAAGCCTCGCGACGCGACCGCCGAAGGCGGCTTGGGCTTGATGCCGATCACCGCAACGCTAGCAAAATCAGCGACCGGATGGGACAACCTCCTTGGCAACGACAGCTAGATACTGTCGGCGAATTGAGCATCGAGGACCTTCAAAGCTTCATCCGTCACGCTGCGGATAAGGCGGAGCGGATGGTCCTTGGGGATCCGGCTTTCGGGGCGCACGTAGCTGAAAAGTCCATCCCGGCGCTGATCAAACCCACGCATCCGAAGTCGCCCCTGGCCGTCGATCCTAGAGCCCTCTAGCCTGAGGTTGACCGATAGCCCGCTGCACTGAGGTAATTGGCGCATTCATCTGGCCTGAACTCCTCGAGCAGGGCGCCAAGAGCGGCATCGACGTCTTCGATGCTGCGGGCATCGGCTTTGCGCAGCAGGGCCTTGATCTTGGCAAACAGTTGCTCGATCGGGTTCAGATCGGGACTGTAGGCGGGCAGAAACAGCAGCAGCGCACCCGCGGCACGAATGGCGGCGCGGATTGCCTGGCGCTTATGGCTGCTGAGGTTGTCCATGATGACGACATCGCCTCGCCGCAGCGTTGGCACCAGGAACTGTGCGACCCAGGCGAGAAAGCTGATGGCGTTGACAGGTTGCCTCAGCACGCACGGTGCAACGATGCCGTCGCAGCGCAACGCGGCAACGAAGGTCAATGTCTTCCAGTGCCCATATGGCACCTTGGCGACCGGCCGCTGCCCTCGGGGACAGCGTCCGTGCGTGCGGGTTATATTGGTCTTCACCCAGGTCTCGTCGATGAAGACCAGACACTTTGGGTCAATCTTGTCCTGGTGTTGTTTCCACTGCTGGCGTCGACGCGCTACGTCGGGGCGATCTTGCTCGCTGGCGTGCAGGCTTTTTTTAGAGCTGAGCCCGGC
>CAWBPF010000008.1:0-22281 GCA_963790515.1 uncultured Alphaproteobacteria bacterium
GATTAGCAGGCTGCTGAAAAACCCCTTGACCCGACGCGGGCGTATCGGATTCGATAGTTCATCGGATCGATAGCCTGGGGCGGCGCGAGAATGCGTGGTTTTGATCAGCGGCGGGATGGATTTTTCAGCTACGTGCGTCCCGAGAGCCGGATCCCAGCAGACCACCCGCTCAGGGTGATCCGCAAGCTGGCTGACCAAGCCCTGGCATCGTTGAACGATCAGTTTGCCGCGCTGTATTCAGAAGAATGGCCGTCCCTCCATTCCCCCTGAGCAATTGCTGCGGGCGTTGTTGCTGCAAGCCTTCTACACCATCCGCTCCGAGCGGCAGTTGATGGAACAACTCGACTATAACCTGCTGTTTCGCTGGTTTGTCGGGCTGTCGGTGGACGATCCGGTGTGGGTGCCCACGGTGTTCAGCAAAAACCACGACCGGCTGCTGGCAGGCGATATCGCCGCAGCGTTCATGGATGCTGTCCTGAACCTGCCGCAGGTCAAGAATTTGCTGTCCGACGAGCACTTCTCGGTCGACGGCACGTTGATCCAAGCCTGGGCCTCTATGAAGAGTTTCCGCCGCAAGGATGGCATGGACGAACCACCGGCGCCCGGGCGGAACGGCGAGCGCAATTTCCGCGGTGAGAAGCGCTCGAACGAGACCCACGCTTCGACCACCGATCCGGACGCCCGGCTGGCCAGGAAGTCCAACGGTCAGGAGGCCAAGCTGGCCTATACGGGGCATCTGCTGATGGAAAACCGTAACGGGCTTGTGGTTGATGCACGGCTGACGCACGCGAGGGGCACAGCCGAACCGGAAGCCGCACTGGGCATGCTGGGCGATCTGCCTGGGTCAGCTCGAAAGACCATCGGCGCAGACAAGAACTATGACACAGCAGCTTTTGTCGCTGCCGCACGCGATCTGAAAGTCACCCCACACGTGGCGCAGAACATCACTGCCCATCGCGGCTCGAATATCGATGGCCGCACCACGCGCCATGAGGGCTATCGGATCAGCCAGGTGATCCGCAAGCGGATTGAGGAGGCGAACGGCTGGATCAAGACGGTCGGCGGCATGGCGCAGACCAAGTTCCGCGGGCTGGCCCGGGTGGGCTGGATGTTTACGTTCAAGGCCGCGGCTTACAACTTGATCCGCCTGCCGCGGTTGCTCGCGACAGCATGAGTCTGTCCAAAGCATCCCTCAAGGCCTGATCACGGGTCTTGAGGCATCGCCAAACTGACTGAATAGGCCCCTGGATATCGAAAATGGCCTGCCCAAACTTAGAAATGGCGCTCTGAAAGAGGATTCTTCAGCAGCCTGTTAGGTTCAGGATCCCGGATCGATGCGATGTTTGCCCGCGGGTACAGCGGCGAACAAGCGGCAAAGAATTGGTTCGGCAACAAGGACGATTCTGATCGGCCAATTCTACAACGTAGTCGCAACAATTGGCCGCTTGTTCTATCCTGAGCGCTCAGCGCGGACGCGGTGGGCCCGCAGCCTCAGCTAACCCCTTCAGGCCGCATGCCGCGCGGCAACGTTGTCAGCGATTCGGTGGTGTCAAAGTCGCGCAGGACGGCGTCGTCCGCCATCTCCACCTCGCAAACCCGGTCAGTGTATTTCCCGACCAGGAACCGCGCGCCTAAATCGCCGGTGATTTGCAGAATCTCCGGAAAGAAGCGCCGATCCCAGAGCATCGGGTTGCCTTGCTTGCCGCGGAACGTCGGCAGCACGATCAGTCTGCCCTCATCCGGATCGTACATCGACAGCAGGCGGTCGATCATGCGGCCAGTCACCAGCGGCATATCGCCGAGGCACACCAATGCCGCCGCACACTCAGGCGGCACTGCGGCGATGCCGGCCTTGAGGCTGGCCGACAAACCCTCGGCATAGTCCTGTGCGTGGACATACCGGACCGGGCGACCACCCAGGGCATGCTCCACCTGCTCAGCCTGATGTCCGGTGACCACGAGGACCGGCCGCGCATTGGACGACAAAACGTTGTCGACGACGCGGGCGATCATGGCTTTGCCCGACTTGTCGGTGACCAGCAGCTTGTTGTGCGGGGCCATCCGGCGCGAGCGCCCAGCCCCCAGGACCAGGGCGGCGATAACCGGCGCACTGCGTGGGGCAGCACCTGACCGTGGCGTCGCCGGCGCCTTTTCGCGCGGCATCGGCCTCGTTTCCATCTCCTTCAGCAGGCCGCCGACGCCCATCAGCATCATGTCGCGCGGCGTCACCTGCAGCCCGGCAAACAGGCGGGTCAGCACGAAGTCGATCCCGTTCAGGCTGGGGCTGCGGGCGCAGCCGGGCAGCACCAATGCGGGCTTTTCCCCAATGCGCCCAAGGCAGATCAGATTGCCCGGATCCACCGGCATGCCGAAATGGAGGATCTCTCCGCCGGCGCGCACGATCCCGGAGGGCCCGACATCACGGCGGTCCACCACAGCCGAGGCGCCGATGACCAGCAGCAAGTCGGCGCCCGCGCTGACCAGATTATCCAACGACCGTGCTACGGCCTCCTCGTGGTGCGTGCACCGAATGGGCGGCAGCAGGGTGCCCGTCAGCGCGGTGATGCGGGCGTCCGTGATGGCAATCGTCTTGTCGGTGACGCTGTCTTTCAGGCCGGGCAGTTCGGTGATGACAAGACCAACCTTGAGATGACGGAACGGATGCAGCGTCAGCGGACTGGTGCCCTGACGGGCAAGTGCCTCGGCGACGGACAGGACATTACCCGGGACGGAAAACGGGATGATCTTGATCGTCGCAACAAGATCTTTTGGCGCCACAACCGCGTAATCGGGCAGCGTTCCGATTGTCAGGGCTTCGTCGATCGTGTTCAGCCGGTCGATGCGACCGGTGTCGACGCGCAGCAGTCCAGGCACCTCGGCGGACAGGTTCACGCGTCCGGTCGCGGCTCGTGACCTGGCGATCAGTGGCGAGACCAACGGGGTTGCCAGGCGGTCGGCGGCAATATCTTCAGGTACATCGCCAGGTTCCAGCCGGGCGCAGATCACGTCGAGCCGGCCGGCGGCACGCAGTGCCTCGATTGCGGCGTCGTCCAGCAATGACCCTTTGCGGATCATCCGGTCGCCGACCTTTTGGCTGTGCGCCATGATGGCACCCTTTGCCTCGGCTAGCGGAGCAGGGCCGAACTTCATGGCACTGGCTTTGGCGGCAGCGGGGCGTTGCGGCGAACGGCAACGATCTCGGCGATGATGGACAGCGCGATCTCCGGGGCCGTGACGGCTTCGATGTTCAGCCCGACCGGGCCGCGGATGCGGGACAGCGCGTTGTCCTGATGGCCCAGCTCGCGCAGGCGTTTCAAGCGGGCGGCATGGGTCCGGCGGGAACCCAGCGCACCGATGTAGAACGCCTGCGACTTCAGCGCGCGGTCCAGCGCGGGATCGTCCAGCTTTGGATCGTGCGTCAGGGTCACTACGGCGGTGCGACTGTCTGGGATGAATTTGTCCAGCGCTTCGTCCGGCCACTCGGTGGAGATTTCGACATTCGGGAAACGCTCGTCGGATGCGAAGGATCGGCGCGGATCCACCACCGTGACCGCAAACCCGCAGGGCGCGGCGAACGGCACCAGCGCCTGGGCGATATGCACCGCGCCGACCACGATCAGGCGCAATGGCGGATTATAGGCATGCAGAAAGAAATCGGTCCCGCCCACCCTCACGGTGCCGCTTTCGTCACGGTCAAGCGCGCGGCCGGCGGCTTCGTTCAGGTCGGCAGGCGCTTCGGGGTCGGGCAGCAACCGCTGCTCGCCTGAAGGAAGCTGCGTCGCCAGCACGACGGGACGCTTGTCTCGCTTCGCCTGATCCAGCGCGGCGAGGATTTCTGGGGTCATGGACGTTCATCCTGCGACGGGAATAGACATGATAACGCCCTCCGCCCCAGAGTGGAAAGGCGCTCCCAAAGTGGGAAGCTGCTGGGGAGAGGGCGAGAGCGAAACGACAGGCGCGATTTCAGCTCAGCTTTTCGACAAATACCTTGACCTTGCCGCCGCACGCCAACCCGACTTCCCAGGCGCGTTCATGGCTGACGCCGAAATCCAGCAGTTGCGGGGTGCCGCTGTCGATGGTCTGCATCGCCGCGTCGGCGACCGCGCCTTCGATGCAGCCGCCGGAGACGGACCCGGCCATGCGACCGGATTTAGTGACTGCCATCTGGCTGCCGGCCGGGCGGGGCGAACTGCCCCAGGTTTCGGTCACAGTGGCGATGGCGACTTGCTCACCGGCGGCGCGCCACGTAGCGGCAGTGGACAGGACATCCTCGGTTTCGGAGATGCTCATCAGAAAACTCCCTCTATGGTGCCAGGGCGCGCAGGCCTTGGTGCGGCGTGACAGATCGTGTGGTGACGGATCGTGCAGTGACGGATCGTGCAGTGACGGGGCGGGACAGCAGGTCGATGAGGCCGCGCAGGCTGGCCAGGTTATGCACCGGGCGAAACTCGTCGACATGCGGCAGCATCGCTTTGATGCCCTGGGACTTTGGTTCGAACCCACTCCAGCGCAACAGCGGATTGAGCCATACCAGCCTTGTGCAGGAGCGATGCAGCCGGTCCATGTTTTCCGTAAGGCCGTGTGCACCGTCGCGATCGAGCCCATCGGTGATCAGCAGGACAACGGCGCCCTGACCCAGAACACGTTTCGCCCAGAGGTGGTTGAAGCTGGCGATCGCCTCACCGATGCGGGTGCCGCCGGACCAGTCGGGGACGGTATGGGCAACCATCTGGAAGGCGACTTCAGGATCGCGGGCTCGCAGTTGGCGGGTCACGTTGGACAGGCGGGTGCCGAACAGGAAGACGTGGACTCGGTCGCGATCGTTGGTCACCGCGTGCAGGAAATGCAGCAGGATCTGGGCGTACCGGGCCATCGAGCCTGAAATATCGCACAGCACGACCAGTGGCGGCGGACGGGTGACGCGGCGATTTCGGGCGATCGTCAGGATCTCGCCGCCCTGACGCAGGCTGGTCCGGATTGTGCGACGCAGGTCGGTGACCGGTCCATTCTGATCCGCACGCAGCCGACGGGTGCGACGCAGGTCGAGCGGCAGCACCAGCCGACGGATTTCACGTTTCGCTTCGGCGATCTCGGCCGCGCCCATCGCCTCGAAATCCATTCGCTGCAGCCGTTCCTGGTCAGACACCGTCATCGTCATGTCGGTGACCGGCGGCTCATCCTTGGGTTGCCGCGGTTGATCCTTCTTCGACGCGAAGGCTTCGGCGACCCGGCGAGCCGCAGGCGGTGGACGTTCTGGCTTCTTGTCCTTCTGCGCCTCCAGCAGAGCCATGGCCGCGGCCTGCTCGGCGGCCGACGGGTCACGCCAGAACAGGGCAAAAGCCTGGTCGAATACATCCTGGTGCTCGTGGCGATGGATCATCGCGGCACGCAACGCGGTACGCGCCTGGGTCCTGGACCCCAGGTCAATGCGGGTCAGGGCATCCTGGGCGGCGATGGTTTCGGCTGGACCAACGGGCAGCCCAGCGCGGCGCAGCAGCCGAGCGAAGTGCATGACGTTGGCACCCAGACGCGGGTTGGGGTGGTTCAGGAGATCTTGGGTCGTGACCATGATACGCTAATGGAGGGCAGCCGGGCCTGGGTTGCAAGGGGTACGTCAGAGAAGCCCAAGGCCAAGAAGGTGGACCGCGACAATCGAACCCAGGCCCGTCCAATCCACGCACATTCGGGGCCTCCCTTGGACAGTGAGATCGGGAGGCAGAGCAGTTCCGCCCAACGACGGCTTCGGGGGGCGGCCGAACGCACGACTGCGATAGAGCACCAATTCCTGTGCCGGAATCAGCCGGAGGTCGATGCCAATACCGTGACAATTGTCGATGCTTTAATACAACGATTCTAACCGCGTCTGGAATTGGATGGAAAGGATGAGCATCGGATCATCATGCAAATGCGAAGGTCACCATTGCGTAGGTGCCACGATTATGCCCTGCCATGCCTTGACCTTTGGCAATCCTGCAGATTGATCGAGCGACATTTGTAGCACCGCCTGTGGATTCCGACTGTCCATCATGAGCCGTACGAACAACAGTGCCCTTGGTGCCGGATACCGAATTCCCTGACCGCAGTCATTCAGTCGATCACCAAACGGACCGACTTTAAGGATGGTTCCGGTTTGCAGAAAATCAGGGACCGCAATGACTGCCCGCCTTTACTGTCACTTGACGATTTTTGCCTTTTGCAGACATACGATTTTGGCAGCGCGCCACCATTTCCGTTTCTCTAAAAGTGAGATTGGTTTCTGCTTCTTTTCCTAGAATTCAAGTTAGAAACCGTCACGAACGTTTAAAATGAAAATTTCGAGGCTTGTGTGGTCGTGCCCCTCTAGCAGCCATAGGGAATTGCATGGCAGGTCAGCATCACCATGACACGCAGGACTTACCCGATGAATAGTGCAGTTTCAGCAATCATTTCAATAGGCATACTGATTGCTGGCCTGTGCTCAGCGAATGCCGGAACGTCCAGCCAGACAACACCGTTGAACGAAGCTGGCAAGCCGACCTGGGCTGAAGGATCAGTGGCGGAAGCCGCACGCCTTCGAGCGGTCCAACAAGGCGGCTTTCAAGACCTCGCCAACAATCTCGGTGAGAGCCAGCTAGCGCCACTTTCGCAGCTTCTGACAAGGCGAAATCCTCAGGGATTGGCGGCGACTTATCTGTCACAGGGCGCTATCTCCTCGATAGCAACCGAGCCGTTTTTCTCGTCTTTGGGGTCGAATGGGCGCACCTGCCAGACTTGCCACGAACCAAACGCGGGTTGGACGATTACGCCACGAAACATCAAGTCACTGTTTCAATCAAATCCGTCTGCTCCGTTGTTTCGACCGGTCGACGGTGCGGTTTGTCCGACCGCCGACACATCGACGCCGCAGGCCATGGCGGCTGCGTACAGTCTGCTGATCAACAAAGGGCTGATCCGTGTCTTCATCCCGATGCCGTCAGCCGATATTCTGCAGTTCTCGATCACCAACGTGGTTGATCCGTATAACTGCACGAGTAATTCTGCGACCGGCTTGACCAGCCCGACCACCGGGATCGTATCGGAGTATCGGCGCCCGCAACCGTCGTCGAATTTGCCGTTTCTTACGGACATCATGTGGGATGGCCGTGAACCAAGCCTTGCGTCGCAGGCCCGTGACGCTGTCATGATCCATGCGCAAGGCACCGCCCCGCTCGGCGATGATCAGGTGGGTCAACTGACCCGGTTCGAGAGTGGGCTGTATTCGGCGCAAACCTACGACAAGGCGGCCGGTGATCTGACAGCAGATGGCGCGCAGGGCGGGCCGGTGGCGCTGTCCACAATTCCGTTTGTGCCAAACATCAATCCGCCAGGCGCCAACTTCAACCCATCCGTGATGACCATGTTCCTGACCTGGAATGGTACTTCGGATGCAAACAGGGCATCCATCGTGCGCGGCCAGGATATCTTCAACGAAAGGTCGTTCGCCATCACGGGCGTCATTGGGCTGAACGATGTCGCTGGGAAACCCACCATCCAGGGCACGTGCTCGTCCTGTCACAATACACCGCAGGTCGGTGCTCACAGTAGCGAAGAACTGCTTGATCTCGGTATTGCCACCGCACCCAAATCCAATCCCGCAACCAGCCTTAGCCTCGCCGACCTGCCGGTATTCACCGTCCATTGCACGTCGGGACCGCTTGCCGGAACAGACCGCCAGGTGACCGACCTGGGACGGGCGCTGATCACTGGACAATGCGCTGATATCGGCAAGGTCAAAACCGCGGCGTTGCGTGATCTTGCCGCCCGTCCGCCGTATTTCCACAATGGTTCGGCAGCCGATTTATCAAGCGTTGTCGAGTTCTACAACAGTCGGTTCAGTATCGGACTCACTGACCAGGATAAGTCAGACCTCATCGCGTTCCTATCGACACTGTAAGCGTTCAGCACCAGGCTCTGGCTGGCATCGCGACCATTCTGACCAGCCGGCGACAGTCAGCGTCCTGGCAGGCTAAAGTAACTCTCGCCACACGCCGCAAGGTCCGACCTGCCCTCCGATTGCCACCGGTCCACCGGTCGCCGCGACCGGGCGTCCGGTCTTGGCGCATCAGACTAACGGGCCCGGGGTTTACCGGTATGTGGAACGCTGCGCGCAGATCCATCGCTATTGGACAGTGGCAAATCAATGATCGCAAATCGGGATGGCCAGGACTGTGTCCGCCGGCCAATGCCTCTGCCCGTCTTTGATGAACGACAAATCAGTCCACACGACGGCCGAACATCAGCCGCCGCCGAAGCACGCCCCAAACCCTCGGTCGCGGGTGCTCACGACAGCTTCGAGACCCTGGCACGTGCGGCGGCATCCTTATACTCACTTGCCGGTTTCGTCGTCTCCGTGATCCCACCCAGGTTGCGTGTCATCGATGTCGGATACGACCGTCCAAGCATGTTTAAATCGGCCTCCCGCCCGCTCAGTTCCGTCCAAAACGCCTGCCCCTCTCGACCATACGGGTTCTATCGCCTAACGTGTCATCCGACCGCCCTGGAACGCTACCGGGGGGAGCCAAACGCGTTTGATCGGGAGCGATGATGTCAAGTCTCAGCTATGCCGCACCCACTTCGGTGGACGATGCGGTCAAACTTCTTGCCGGTTCGGCCGGCTTGGCGAAGGTCCTCTCCGGGGGAACGGATCTTCTTGTTCAGCTTCGGTCCGGCCGTCTGAAGCCCGACCTGATCGTCGATACCAAGAAAATACCAGGAATTATCGGGATTCGCGAAGAAAACGGCGGCTTCGTCATCGGTGCCGCGACGCCGGGTGCGGTGGTCGAAGCCCATGCCGGGCTGAAGGCCGCGTGGCCTGGACTGGTAGAGGCGCTTGACCTGATCGGTTCGACCCAGGTGCAGGGTCGTTGCTCGTTGGCCGGCAATCTTTGCAACGCATCACCCGCTGCCGACAGCGTGCCAGCCCTGTTCGCTGCCGCCGCCACCGCGGTGATCGTGGGCAGCAAGGGCCGTCGTGAAGTCCCGGTCGAGCAAATCCCCACCGGCCCTGGCCGCACCTCGCTCGCCAAGGATGAATTCATCCTCGAATTCAAGCTGCCGCCCCGCCCCGCCCGCTCCGGCGACGCCTATCTGCGGTTCATCCCGCGCACGGAAATGGACATCGCGGTCGTCGGCTGCGGCATCAGCGTGACGCTGGATGACAAGGGCGTATGCACCGCGGCCAGGGTCTCGCTGGGCGCCGTCGCACCGACAGTTCTGCTGGTTCAGGCGGCGGCGGATGTGCTGATCGGCCACACGCTCGACGCCGACACGCTGGCGAAGCTTGACGCCGCGGCCCAGGCGGCCGCCAAGCCGATCAGCGACAAGCGTGGAACCATCGAATACCGCACCAAGATCGCCGGCGTCCTGGCCCGCCGCACCGCCGCGATCGCGTTTGATCGCGCTTCTGGAATCAAGAACGGAAAGGCTCACTAAGATGGCCAAGAGTTACGTATCCACCACCATCAACGGCGAGTCCGTGGAATTTCTGTGCGAACCGCAGCAGACCCTGCTCGACGTGCTGCGTGACGTGGTCGGCCTGACCGGCAGCAAGGAAGGCTGCGGCTCCGGCGACTGCGGCGCCTGTTCGGTGATCGTCGACGGCCGGCTGGTCTGCTCCTGCCTGATGCTGGGCGTCGAAGCCGAGGGCACCTCGGTCACCACGATCGAAGGCATCGCCACCGGCGACAAGCTGCATCCGGTGCAGCAGAAGTTCCTGGAGCACGCCGCCCTGCAATGCGGGTTCTGCACGCCGGGCCTGATCGTCGCCACCAAGGCCCTGCTCGACGAAAACCTGAACCCGACTGAAACCGAGGCCCGTTACTGGCTGGCCGGCAATCTGTGCCGCTGCACAGGCTACGACAAGGTGATCCGCGCGGTCATGGACGCTGCCGCCGAAATGCGAGGGGAGACTGTTGGATGAATTATATCGATTCCAGCCTGAAAGTCGTCGGCACCCGTCCCATCCGTCCGGATGGCGTCGACAAGGTGACCGGACGCGCGCTGTTCGCCGCCGACACACGCGCATCCGGCATGCTGTGGGGCAAGATCCTGCGCTCGCCGCACGCACATGCCAAAATCGTATCGATCGATACGACCAAGGCCGCCGCGCTGAAGGGTGTCTACGCGGTCGTTACCGCCGCTGATTTCCCGGACATCCCCTCGGAAGAGGCGTTTGTCGGTGAAGGTCCGATGAACTTCCGCGACCTCGCGCTGAACTGCATGGCTCGGTCCAAGGTCCTTTACGAAGGCCATGCCCTGGCCGCCGTCGCCGCCTCCACCCAGGCGATCGCGGACGAGGCGCTCGCGCTGATCGACGTGAAATACGAAATCCTGCCGCACGTCATCGACGTCGAAGCCGCGATGGAGGACGGCGCCCCCGTTCTGCACGACGACATGTTCACCACCGGTGTCGACCCGAAGCCGACGAAGCCGTCCAACATCGCCAAGGTCGTCACCTTCCGTAAGGGTGATGCCGAGGCGGGCTTCAAGGAAGCCGACGTCATCGTCGAAGGCCGCTTCACCACCCAGCCGGTGCACCAGGCCTACATCGAGCCCCATGCCTGCATGGCGACCTACGCGCCAGATGGCCAGGTTTCGATCCACAGCTCCAGCCAGGGCCATTTCATGGTCCGCGCCTACACCGCCAAGCTGCTGGGGCTGAACATGTCCAACATCCGGGTCAACCCGGCCGAGATCGGCGGCGGCTTCGGCGGCAAGACGCTGGTCTATCTGGAGCCTGTGGCCGTCGCGTTGTCGCAAAAGTCCGGCCGCACCGTGAAGATGCAGATGACGCGGGAAGACGTCTTCCGCGCATCCGGCCCGACCTCTGGCGCGTCAATGGACGTCAAGATCGGTGCGAAAAAGGACGGCACGATTGTTGCCGCCAAGCAGGTGCTGAAGTACCAGGCCGGTGCGTTCGCCGGCTCGCCGATCGGACCGGGCTGCATGTGCGGGTTCGCGATGTACGACCTGCCGAATGTCGATGTCGTGGGTTACGACGTCGTCAGCAACCGCCCAAAGGTCGCGGCCTACCGTGCCCCGGGTGCGCCGATCACTTCGTTCGCGGTGGAAAGCCTGATCGATGAGCTGGCACTTAAGCTTGGTATCGACGCCCTGACGCTGCGGGAGAAGAATGCGGCCAAGAACGGCACGAAGACCCATTACGGCCCAACCCATCAGAACATCGGGTTCACCGCCGTTCTGGACGCGGTAAAGTCCCATCCGCACTGGAAGTCGCCGTTGAAGGAAGGGCAGGGGCGGGGTCTCGCCACCGGCTTCTGGTTCAACATCGGCGGCGAATCCACCGCCCAGGTTCACGTCAATGAGGACGGGTCGGTCACCGCGGCAACCGGCAGCCCGGATATCGGCGGCTCGCGCGCCTCGATCGGCATGATGGTGGCGGAAGTGCTGGGCATTCCGGCGACATCCGTTCGCACCATCGTGGCGGACACCGCGTCCATCGGCTTCACCCACCTTACCGGCGGTTCGCGGGTTACCTTCGCCACCGGCATGGCGGCGACCCAGGCAGCCGAACGCGTGGTCGACGACCTGAAGAAACGGGCCGCCCAGACCTGGGATATCCCGGTCGACGCGGTCGAATGGAAGGACGGCAAGGCCTATCCGGCCGGCTCCAACGCCGGTGCGTTTGAACCGCTGGATCTCGCTTCGCTGGCTCTCAAGGCGGCACGGACAGGTGGTCCTTTGGTCGCCGAGGTCTCTGTCAACGCACAGGGTGCCGGTGCCGGCTTCGGCGCCCACATCTGCGACGTGTCGGTCGACAAGGAAACCGGCCACGTAACGATCGAGCGTTACACCGCAATTCAGGACGTCGGCAAGGCCATCCACCCGAGCTACGTGGAAGGCCAGATCCAGGGCGGCGCGGCGCAAGGTATCGGTTGGGCGTTGAACGAGGAATACATCTACAACGCCAAAGGCCAGATGGAGAACGCAGGCTTCCTGGATTACCGGGTGCCCGTCGCCTCCGACGTCCCGATGATCGAGGCGGTGCTGGTCGAAGTGCCAAACCCGCGCCATCCGTTCGGGGCGAGGGGCGTGGGCGAGGTGCCGATCGTCCCGCCGATGGCAGCCATCGCCAACGCCATCCGCAGTGCTACGGGTCTGCGGATGCCAGACCTGCCGATGTCTCCGCCCAAGGTCCGCGCGGCGTTTGACGCTGCGGGCTGATGGTTAAGGTCGTTCTCTCCTCGGGTTCCGCTGGACAGCAGTTTACCGATGGCCAAACGGAATTCGAGGTAGAGGCGACCACCTTTCGCCGGCTAATCCTGGAGCTGGAGCGGCGGTTTCCCGGACTGGGCAAGCAGGTCGAGGAAAGCATGGCGATCGCCATCGACGGCGAAATCTTCCAGGACGCGTATGCGGCCGAGCTTAGGCCGAACAGTGAGATCTATTTGATCCCGAAGATCGGCGGCGGCTAACAGTCAATATATCGGTCCGCCGGGCATCGAGACGGAAAAACATCAGCCTGATCGCAGCTCTATACTGCAAGTAGCTCAGATTGAGGCGGCAGACCCTTCCAAATAACAACCTGCCAATCATGCAATTGACAGACGTCAATATCATGGCGCCTTTTTGCGGATTTTGTTGCAATGATACGGATTTATTGTTACCCGGAAGCGACAATGGTCTCCGTGCCAAATCGGAGTGTCCAAACCGGGGTATAACGTGCCAAGCTCGGATTATATAGGATACGTTGACGAAGTTAATCAATTCTATGTAGCAGGTTGGGTGGCCGACCAGAGCAACTGGAAGCAGCCTGTTAAGATTGACATTCTTGTCAATGGCCACGGCGCGGGGGAATGCGAAGCCACCATGTTCCGTGAGGAATTGGACCGGCTTCATCCGGACGCAACCGGGCGTTACGCATTCAGATTTTATTTCTCCGATCCTTTGTCCATGTACAGTGAACAGGAAGTCAACGTTCGCGTCAGTCATTCGTCGTTTTACTTAGTCCGGAACGATAGTCGGCTCAAACCCATAGAGGGCGATCGTGATGTCGGGGCCTGCCGTCCGTCATGGCCGATCCTTCTGTCGACCGCAGGGAGAACGGGTTCAACAGCCGTTATGGCGGTATTGGCGCAGCATCCGAACATCGTCGTTGCTGGCGGTAAACCTTATGAGGTCGAGATGGGATGCTACTACGCCCATGCGCTTCGTACCCTTGCCGCCGCAGGGGATCATACCCGTTCGCTTCGGACCGACAACATTACCGCGGCGGAAAACCGCTTTGGCATTGGTTTCAATCCATACCTCGAGTTCGCATTCTCCACCGGTTTCAGGAACCCTGAAGCCTTCGAACGTTTCCTGACGAGAAGGCTGCCCAAGCGTCTCAGTAGTGCGTTCAGCGCCATTATCCTCGATTATTACGAAGAAGTGGCCGCCGATAAGGGCGTTGAACATCCAATCTATTTCGCAGAAAAGTCGTTACCGGAGCGGGACTCCAGGCTGGGTATCCGGTTCATGTTTCCGGGCACGCGGGAAATCTTGCTGATACGCGACCTCCGCGATGTCGTCTGTTCCGCGATCTCGTCCAACGGGACTTCGTTCGACCAAACATTGCAGGACACGGCGGCTGCAGCCGAGAAGATTGCTGACATCAAGTCCGAAGGTCGGCGTGACGTGCTGGTAATGAGGTATGAGGATTTCGTGCTGGAGCACGAGAAGACCGTCGCGAACCTGTTTCAGTTTCTTGGGCTGGCAGCGCAGTCGTTGAACCGGCAAGGAATGAGTGAACTCTTCACGAAGCACGGCACCAGTGTCTCGCCCGGCGCATCGATCGGCCGATGGAAGACCGATCTCACGTTGGATCAGCAACGCAAATGCGAAGTCCTCGCCCCAGTTTTGGACCGGCTTGGCTATTAGCTGAACTAGGGTAACCCAGACCTGTTGTTACACTCTGACCGAGACAGCCGTAGTGTCTAAACCGTTGTTTCAGCAGATACCTCGCTCCGATATGTTTGCAGGAACATCGCGATCGACGCCTCCACGACCCGGTCGATATCGCTCTCCGGCGGATCGGGCAGCATCTCCAATTTGCGGCGCAGCACCAATCTGGTTTGGCAAAGATTGAAGAACTGTTCCGCAGCGAAAGCCGGATCAGGCACCGATAGACGGCCCCGTCGCGTTTCCTCCTCCAGCCAGTCGGCCATAAATCCAATCGCCCGCGCCGGACCGGACTCAAAAAACCCACGTGCAAGGTCCGGAAACTTCGCAGCCTCTGCAATCACCACCCGGTAAATCGCCAGCCCAATGTCGGACAGCATCATCTGCACCATGCGCTTGCCGATGCCGCGCAGCACAGCAGCCGGGTCGCCATCGTGGTTGGCACCGTCAAACACATGGCCGAGGTACTGGTCGCATTTCTCACCGACATACGCGGTAAACAACGCGGCCTTGCTGTCGAAATAATTATATAGCGTACCCTTCGATACGCCCGCGACAGCGGCAATTCGGGCCATGCTGGCGCCCTCGTAGCCGTCCGCCGCGAACACGATGGCGGCTCCGCCTAGGATTTGCCCACGCTTTTCCGGACCTAATCCATCGCTCATGTCCATCACCAACCATCCCGCGAACGATCTGCATTGACAAGCTGAACCAGCCACCCAAGTCTACCTAAGTGGGTGACCGAACCGTTCGGTCAAGCTGGATTTTCCGATCCTCCCATAACGGAGCGCCGCTGATGGACGATCAGGCACTTGACCTGGATTTGCCCCAGGAATCCGCCAAAGCCAGCCGGCCGGCAAAGCGGGGTCGCTTCAAACGTATCCTCGGCTTGGGCATTGGCTTCATCATCATTGGTGCACTGGTCGCCGGCGGAACCGTGTACTGGTTGAATGCAAGGCACTTCGTCACCACCGACGACGCCTCCATCGATGCTTATATGACGCAGGTGGCACCGCGCGTATCCGGCCAGGTGACAAGACTGCTGTTTGCCGACAACCAGCACGTCACGGCCGGGCAGATACTGCTGGTGATCGACCCTAGCGACTATCAGGCCAAATTGGATCAGGCCCGCGCCCAGGAGGCCAGTGCGGACGCCACCTTGCAGCAGGCGCGAGCCCAGGTGCTGGTGCAGCAGGCTGCCGTCGACCAGGCGGCAGCCAACGTCCGCGTATCGGAAGCCGACCTGCTGCAGGCCAAGCAGGACTATGGCCGCTTCCAGGCTATCAATCCGGGTGCCGTCACCCGCCAGCAGATCGAGGCTGCCACGGCAACGTTTCACTCCGCCCAGGCCAAGCTCGATGCCAGCCGCCAAACCGTCGGGGGCGCTCAGGCGCAGGTGCAGGCGGCACAGGCGCAGGTACAGGCAGCCGAGGCATCGTTGAAGCAAGCACAAGCCAATACCCATGCGGCAGAGCTGCAGCTGTCCTATTGCACTATCGCCGCACCGGTCGCGGGCATGGTTACCCATCGGACGGTTAATACCGGGAATTACGTCAACCCCGGGCAGGCTTTGTTCGCGCTGGTGCAGGACGACCGCTGGGTAACCGCCAACTTCAAGGAAACCCAGCTTCCCGGAATTCGACCGGGCCAGGATGTCGATTTGTCGATCGACGCGGTCCCGTCGGTCACGTTCCACGGCAAGGTGGACAGTTTCCAGGGCGGTACCGGCACCGCCTTCAGCGTGCTGCCAGCCGAGAATGCCACCGGTAACTACGTCAAGATCGTCCAGCGCCTGCCGGTGAAGATCATATTCGATGATCCCCGCATCAGCGATTACGTGCTATCGCCGGGCATGTCCGTGATCCCATCCGTCAGGGTGCGCTAATGTACCGGGTCAGACGCTCATCAATGTCAGTTGGCGAACATCTGCGCAGTCGGCACGTTGAAAACAAAGCGTTCAGTCCCACGGCCCCGACGTTTTTCACCGTGCCAAACTTCGGGTTGCGGACACCAGTGCCGGATCGTCGCGCGACACGGTTCGCGACCCGGTCCCTGCAAGCGAACAACGCCGCACCCCATCCATTTGAGTCAACTTAGGTCATGGCAAATCCCGCGCTGCCACGCTCCGCCGCCGGTGACCACAATCCATGGCTGATCGCGGTCGTGGTGTCGATCGCGACCTTCATGGAGGTGCTGGACACGACCATCGCCAACGTTGCGCTGCGCCATATCGGCGGCAGCCTGGCTGCGGACCAGGACGAGTCAACCTGGATTCTGACCAGCTACCTGGTCTCCAACGCGATCGTTCTGCCGGTCAGCGGCTGGCTGGCCAACGTCATCGGCCGCAAGCGCTTTTATATGATCTGCGTCGCACTGTTCACCGCCAGCTCGCTGCTCTGCGCGATGTCCACGTCACTGGGCATGATGCTGGTGGCGCGGGTGCTGCAGGGAATCGGCGGCGGCGGCATGGCGCCCACCGAACAGTCGATGTTCGCCGACACGTTTCCGCCGCGAGAAGCGCGCCCAGGCGTTCGCCCTGTACGGCCTGACCGTCGTCAGCGCGCCGGCCATCGGCCCGGTGCTGGGCGGCTGGCTGACCGACAACCTGTCCTGGCACTGGGTCTTTCTGATCAACCTGCCGGTCGGATTGCTGTCGCTGACCCTGGTCGGGACTGCTGGTGGTCGAGCCGGAGATCCTGCAGCAGGAACGGCGGGCGCTGCTGGCCAAGGGCCTGCACATCGACGTGCTGGGCCTGGTCCTGGTGTTCGTCGGCTTCGGCGCGCTGCAGATCTTGCTCGACCGGTACGAGATGGATGACGGGTTCTCCTCCAGCTTCATCTCGACTCTGGGCGTGATCAGCGGCTCAGCCTGGCAGCGTCTGATTTTATGGGAGCTGCTCCATCCACAACCGGTGGTGAATGTCCGACTGCTGGGCTACCGCAGCTTCGGTATCTGCTGCGGCCTGATGTTCCTGGTCGGCTTCCTGTTGATCAGCACCACCCAGCTTCTCCCCCAGCTCGCCCAGTCGCTGCTGGGCTACGACGCCACGACCTCCGGCATGACCCTCGGCGTCGGCGGCATCGCTACCCTGTTCCTGATGCCGGTTGCCGGCATCGTCACGGGACGCCTGATCCAGCCGAAATGGCTGGTGCTGATGGCGATGCGTGGGCATCGGCTGGTCGATGCTTTCGGCGCCTCCAGCCTCGACCTCAACATCGGCTTCTGGAGCATCTCCAGCACCCGCGATCTCGCAGGTGGTGTGGCTGCCGTTCCTGTTCATCCCGATCAGCGCCGTGTCCTATGTCGGCTTGCCGCCGACGCGCACCAACGAGGCGTCCGCCCTGATCAACCTGATGCGCAACCTGGGCGGCAGCGTCGGCGTGTCCTTCGTCACCACCATGCTGGCAGAGCGGACGCAGTTCCATCATGCGCGGCTGGCGGAACACATCACCGCGTACAACGGCTTGACTGGCCCACGCCGCTTGCGCCGGTCGATGCGATGGTGCAAGCACAGGCCTCCATCATGAGCTACCTCGATATCTTCTGGCTGCTTGGCCTTTTGGCGCTCCTCGTCGCCCCTGCCGTCCTGCTGCTGCCGCGCGTGTCCAAGGGCGCCGCCATGGCGCATTGACAATGAACCGCGCCAGCTCGCTTGCCTCGTTGGCTCCTGCCCGAGGTTCCTTCCGCCTCGCCTGACTGCTGGAATACATCAATGACCGACAAAACAAGACGAAATCGTGCCGTTCGCGGCCGCGCTGGCCGGAGCCACCGCGCTGACCGGCTGCACGGTGGGGCCGGACTTCAAGCGGCCTGACTGGGCGTCGCCGTCGTCCTGGTTCGCCGGTCCGAAGGAAGCAGTGAAGAAGCCGCCGAGCATCCCGGTGGCCGAGCCGATCGATGTCAACTGGTGGACGCTGTTCGGAGATCCGGTGCTGACCGGTCTGGAAAAGCGCGTGGCGGCGGAGAACCTGGATGTCAAGATCGCCGGGATCCGCTTGACCGAATCGCGTGCACAGCTCGGCGTCGCCCAGGCGTCGCAGCTTCCGACGCTGAACGCCAACACGTCCTACACAAGACAGCAGGCCAGCAACAATGGTCTGTTCGCCGTCGTGCCAAGTGCCGCTGGCGCGACCGGCGCCAGCGGAGCATCGGGCACGTCCACCGGTGGCGTGCGGGGCAGCGGCATCCAACCGTTCGATCTCTGGCAGGGCGGGTTTGATGCGTCCTGGGAAGTGGATCTGTGGGGCGGCGTGCGCCGATCTGTTAAATCTGCCAGCGCATCGTCCCAGGCGGCCATTGAAGCAAAGCGCTCGGCTTTGCTGTCGAGCCTGGCGGAAGTCGCCCGCGACTATATCCAGCTTCGCGGCACCCAGGCCCAGTTGAGCATCGCCCGCGAGAACGTCCGCACCTCGCGCCAGAGCTTGAACTTGACCCAGCAACGCGCCGCCGGCGGCGTTACAACCGACCTCGACGTCGCCAACGCGTCGGCCCAGCTGCGCACCACATTGGCGCAGATCCCGAGTCTGGAGCAGCAGGAGGCGCAACTGATCAACGCGCTCAGTCTGTTGCTGGGCCAGCCCCCAAACGCGCTGCGCGAGGAGCTGGCGACCGCCAAGCCGATACCACCGGTGCCGCCACGTGTCCCGGTGGGCGTGCCGTCGGAACTGGCGCGCCGCCGCCCCGATATCCGTCAGGCCGAGGCGCAGCTTCACGCCGCCACCGCCGACATCGGCGTGGCTCAGGCCAATTTCTATCCGTCACTCAACCTGACCGGCAGCCTGGGTCTGCAGTCCCTGCACTTCAGCAATGTCTTCGACTTGCATTCGAAGCAGTATGCTGTCGGACCCGGACTGACGATTCCGATCTTTCAGGGAGGCCAGTTGCGCGCCACCCTGGAACTGCGGCAGGCACAGCAGCAAGAGGCGGCGATCAGCTTCCAGCGAACCGTCCTGCAGGCCTGGCACGATGTCGACAATGCGTTGACCGCTTATCAGGCGGAGCAGACCCGGCGGGATGAACTCATTCAGGCGGTGGCCGATAACCGGCGAGCCTTGGGTCTGGCGCAAAGCCGCTACCAGCAAGGGGTATCGGACTTCTTGACCGTGCTCGTTGCCCAGAGCAGCTTGCTGGGCGCGCAGCAACAGCTGGCCAGTAGCACCACAGCGGTCTCATCGAACCTTGTCGCGCTGTACAAGGCATTGGGCGGCGGATGGGAAACCGATGTGCCGGACGAGCAAAAGACGGCTGCAAAATAGCGCAACTCGATCCGGGCCACGTAACAAAACAAGCTGCATATGGCTGTAGGCAGCTCGGCGGTGACCGTTAACTGAACATTAACCATTGGCAGCGATTATTCACGCCGCATGTGGCGGCGAGCAACCGTGCTTTGGTATTTTCTGGCGCTGGCTTCCGCAGCCTGCCTGGCCGGCGAGGCCATGGCGGAGGTGATGTCGGCGTTGTTTCCCGACGGCGTGCCGGGCTACGACACCGCCCCCGGTGTCACCATTCAATCCCGCCTCCACCCCGACCTGGAACCGCTCGGCGTTCACGAGGGCGCATTCAAGCTCATGCCAAGCCTGGAGGAAGGCATCGGATACACCACCAATGCGCTGCCAGGTCCGTATCGGCGCGGAAGCTGGGAGATACTGACCGCCCCGGCGCTGACCATCGGATCCGATTGGTCGCACGATGCGTTCGGCGCGGCATTCTCTGTGCGGGATCAGCGTTATCTGTCACTCCCCAGCCAGGATCGGCTGGACGGCACGGCATCGGTCGGCGGACGGATCGATATCGGGGAAAACCAGCTGACGCTGGCGATGGCACATCTGTCGCAGCACGAGGATCGCAGCCAGGTCGATACAATCGCCAGCGACCGGCCGATAGCGTTCCAGATCGACAATGTGCGGGCGTCCTTGCGATGACGGCGGCCGGTGGAGCATTGATCCCTAGCTCTGCAGGTGTCGAACTGGACCTATGACGGTGCCACGATCCTGGGGGTGCCCAGCCATCAGTCCTATCGCGACCGCATAGTGGCCGAGGGTGCGCTGACCATGCGGTATGAATGGGCGCCGCTGCGCAATGTCGTGTTCGTGATCCGCGCCTTGGGTCAGGATTACACCCGAACGCCAATCGGCCAGATCAGTCCGGATTCCACCAGCTTGCAAATGCTCGCCGGACTCGATTATGACAACGATCCCGTGTGGCGCTGGCGGATGTTGCTGGGAGACGAGGAGCGACATTTTGCCAGCGCGGTCTATGCAGCGCGCAAACACATTCATCGCCGAAGCCGGCGTAGCCTGGTCGCCCAGCGGGATGACCACCGTCAGTGCGACGCTCAGCCGGGATACCGAGGATGCGGCACAAGAAGGTGTATCTGGGTTGGTCTACTCGTCCGCACGGCTTACGATCGATCATGAATGTCTTCGCAATCTGTTGTTCAAAGCTTCAATCGCCTTGCAAAAGGCGGATTTCTTTCAAGGCGGCCATCAAACCGGCACAAACGCCGGCTTTGGTTTGACTTGGTTGATGAACCGTTCCGCGCGCCTGTCGTTCACCTATGACCAGACCGACCTGCATGGATCACGGATCCCAACCGAGGCGTCGGTTACTGGATACAGCCGGGGAGTTGGCCTGTTGACACTGCGCTTGGGACTATGACCGGAGTGGTCTCTCTGCTTGGGCTCGACTTCGCTGACCTGGGTCTGACCCAGGCGGCGACGTTGATCGCGAGCCGCTCCGCCGATTCGCCTTTCGGGTATGTCGTGACACCGAACGCGGACCATCTGGTGCGCCTCAGTCGCGATCCCGGATTGCGCATGACCTATCGGAACGCCGCACTCTGTCTGCTCGATTCTCGTGTCGTCGGCGGGCTGGCGAAGGCACTGGGATTGCCCGCAGCACCTGTCGTGACGGGGAGCGACCTGACCGAACACTTGCTATCGAAGCATCTCCGGCCTGGCGAAAAGATTACCATCGTAGGATTGGCGCCTACCTGGCTGCCAGCCTTGGTCGCACGATACGGCCTCGCGCCCCCCGCACATCATAATCCCCCCATCGGCTTCGAGCATGACCCAGTGGCCTTCGCGGATGCCGTGGCGTTCGTCCGCGCCAACCCAGCCCGCTTCATCTTTCTCGTGGTTGGCACGCCCCGCCAGGAGCGATTGGCCGAGGCGATCGCCAACGCCGGCGGTGCCACCGGGACAGCGCTTTGCGTCGGCGCCAGTCTGGATTTTCTTTCAGGAGCAAGAAGACGGGCGCCGCGAGTCATGCAGCGGATGGGCCTGGAGTGGCTGTTCCGCTTGGCCGTCGAACCACGCAGATTGTTCCGTCGGTATATGATCGACAGTCCCGTAATCATTGCGCTTCTGCTGAAACAGCGGTTGCGGATGGGATGGCGTAAGCCAGTTCAGATCACGCTCCGATCCGGCCAAGTGCCTCCCGTTTGAGGCGGCGGAGCAGCGATCCACGATGCAGCTGGTCGTTACGGAACATATAGGAAAGCGCGGCTGCCGGCAGCGGGCGGGACGACGCACGGGGCGCCATGGCCGCCGCGGCAAGAATGGCCTGGACTGTTTGCAGCGGCAGGCCGTTGCGGATTCCCTTCAGCAGATACCCACCGATCCTCGGTGCCAGCGCAAGCCAGCCCTGATCCAGCTTACGTTCAATATACAGCCGGTTGCGCACGAAATAGAACCAGCGTCCTGCGGTCCACAGAACCCGCTGATTAGCCGAAACCTTGTGTCGTACAACGATGTCGCCGCGGTATCGAATGTGCCACCCTAAGGCGATCGCGCGAAGGCAGAAGTCGAATTCCTCCCAGCAGAAGAATAGCTTGGCATCATAGCCGCCCGCCTGTTCCCAGGCTGCACGCCGGATCGCATGGCCCGCGCCGACAAAGGTGACGGCGTCAAAGCACTTGCCCGCACGTGGCAGCAGGTCGGCGGGATAGCCCCAGGATGATCGGTCGTCGGTCCCATCATCATGGGTTACGATCCGACAGCCGATCGCCGCCAGGCGCGGTTCCGCGTCCAACCCGGCGACCATCCGCGCGACCGTATCGGACGCGGCGAACTCGGCGTCGTTGTCCAACGCGATGATAGCGCGGCCGTGCCCCAACGCCGCTATCAGGTTGCGCCCACCGGCCACTCCCAGGTTTTCAGTGACCGCAAGCAATGTCGTGTTGGGCTGATCCTGAACCGCATCCGTCAGACGTTGGAATGCCGCTGGCTGCGATCCTTGATCCAGCACGAAGATATGAGCCGAGATGCCGGCCTGAGCCTGGGCTGAGGCTATCGCGGCAAGCGTTTCTTCGATGCGGTCGAGCGCGAGAACAAGAATGTCCGCGTCATAGTGCCCGTCGGGAG